>JANJXX010000010.1 GCA_024720975.1 Candidatus Panguiarchaeum symbiosum
AACAGCATATGCAGAGGCGAATCTGCTCGTCTGCAATGTGCTTATTGTTTACGATGAAGCACATGATTATTACTTCACTGCCAGCTATCTGTCAAAATTCGTAGCCCTACTAGAGAAGTATGGTGGAGTATACGTAAATAGAAGACCCTTCGATAAAAACTTACTCGGAAATGCAAGCCTACTAGTAATGATGCATCCGCAAGCGCCACTTTCCAGTGAAGAGATTACATTAGTAAAGAATTATCTAAACAATGGTGGTAAAATAATTATTGCTGCTACTTGGTACAAATACTTCCAACCATATGTTAACAACATTACGGCAGACTATGGAATATACTTCGTAGACTCAGAAATAATGGATGACACCTACAATATCGGAGGGAAGCCCTATTACCCAATACTGTACAACTTAGCTAGACATCCAATGTGCCTTGGTGTTCAATATGTTGCTGCTCCATCCTCAGCATACATGCTCATAACACCTGATGTTACTGCTATTGTGCGAGGAAATCCAACGAGTTATGGAGTATCTGACGAAGGTCCTACGGGGGTTAATGGTTCGAATTTGATTGCTGTGGCGACCAAAAGATTAAGTGGTGGGGGTATTATTGTAGCCCTTGGTGGTGCAAGCATTGTATCTGACTGGATCTTCGAGAATAATTCTGTATTCATCGAAAATATGATAAGATGGATCTTCGATACCGAGAATCCGAATGTAACCATAAGTGTTGAGTATACCTACAATGACACTTATCCCATTCGCGCTAAGATAACAGTAAGTGCTAGTGATAACATGGCACTCAAGAGAATTCTAATCACAATAAATGGTACAGTGATTCATAAGAATGAAACATTGCTCGTACCTGAATACACTTACCTATTTGAGATAGCAGACAATGGCACATACGTTATACGAGTGGTAGTAATGGACTGGAGCGATCTCACAAGCGAGGCCGAAGAAACAGTGACGATAATACTTCCACCAGCGCCGTCTCCTCCACCGCCTCCTCCACCATCTCTAATGCCTATTGTTGCAATAGTAGTTGTCTGTGCTATATTAGTTGTCGCTGCAATCGCCTTCCTTAGATTTAAAATTAGGAAGTAAATCAACTTCAGCATTTTTCATTGCATAAAATCGTTAATGCTTTCAAATTTATTTTTTATGAAGGATAAGTCTTTAGATTTAGTCTAGTTGATCCAAAGGCCCGAGAGCCTTGCAATTGCCTACTGTTAGCTTATCCTGGTGATTCATGTGAAAAAGTTTGACGCGTCTGATCTTATAAGAAAACCTGATTTAAAGGCTGTTCTTGCACTTTTGGTGATCTTTGCCTTTGCTATGACATTCACCGTGTATAACTTATATGCTCAGAGTATCCAAGAAGAGGTGCCTATAAATTATCGTATAACAGCGCCCTATAATCCACCCCCCAGACCGCATAAGGATGGTGAAGTTATCGTCGGCAGAAGGTACTTTACAGTCAGGCTCTACGTGATTCTTAGCAAGAATATTACAAGTATGGAAGCATACTTGGACGTGACCGGTGAATGTATATATCCTGAGGGAGCCAACGCCACTTTTGAGCCATATCTTTCTGGTGGTGTTCCTAGGGTTTCAGCTTATAAAGTTTCATTGGATGGCAAGTCGGAGGAGGTAAATGTCTCAGCATCTTTGATAACTTTAGAGGGAAGAAAGTATATCTATATTACTTTGCCAGGGAGACTCGCTGGAGAGGCTTATGACCTATACTGGCAATTAGTTCCCCCGAGTGAGATACCTGAAGGCATTGATAAATATATGATCGGATTAGAAGTGAAGTTCACCCTGTACTACCCCGATGGCACTTCCGAGTGGCTAGAGATTCCACCAAAGATTATTAACATCATCCGCCCTCCAGTTATGAATTATATAATAGTAGCTACTTTGGCAGCCGCTGGATTTGGTCTGATAATTCTAGCCGGATTCATGGGATTCTTTAGGTTGTTTTCAACACTGGATCTGATCATAATAGCGATAATATCAGCTATGCAGGTAATATGGGTACATGTTATAGGAAGGCTCTTGGTTTTCCCTGTTCTCAATAGAATACCACTGACTTACAACTTTGCAGTTGGAGACTTTCCATACATCCTGCTATTAATATTGGCCGTAATGTTAATCAGAAAGCCTGGAACTGTGAGCCTAACGCTATTCGTATATAACCTAGCCAGTCAAATAATGGGGTTCTATTCGTTCGATCCAGTATGGTGGGCATACCCAATAGCCGAGGGAATAGTCCCCGATGTATGGATCCTCCTGAGAGGCGAAGCTGTCCTTACAGATAAAGTTGTCTTTCTGAAGAGACATGTTTCAGCGGAGAAGCTTGAACTTGCTCCTAAGTTCGGTCCACTTAAATACATCGACGGATTCATAATTGGATTTGCCCGAGGCTTCACAATGCAATATACACTATATGTTGTTTTCTTCCCATACCTTTATAGGTTAAGCTATAGTATGGGTTATGTCTTCTGGTGGTTGGTTATACCTTGGTCCATTGGGAATGCCATAGAAGCAGTAATCTCGGTCCCAATGTGTGAGAATATTCGCAAGTCTGCGGCTACGATATAAGCCTTCTTAACTTTTATTTTTGATGGTTTCCTAATCTCAGGAGTCAAGAAGGACACATGGATAAGAATTCAAGTGCCAACTTTACGGCCGTAAAGAGATTATCTATTTTGCGGTTACTGATGGTTGAGCCCAGTATTATTGATCTTATTCCTACGGCTTCTGAAGCCTTATGATCGTTCTCTGTATCACCTATAAACACCACTTTATTTTTGTCCACTCCAGCCTGCTCTAAGACGTACATCAGTTGGTCAGTCCTGTTTAATGAGTACTCTCTTGTCACAATTATTGAGAATTTATCCTTAAGTCCTAGAACCTCTAAAACTTTACTTGCCGGTTTTAAACCTTGCAATGTGACAAGTGCTTTGGTTACACCCTCTATGATTCTAAAGCTCTCATTTAATTTTGGATCTATGTACATGTTTTGTATAGATTCTAGTTCGAATTCATCGATAATCTCGAATGCTTTTACTCTTTCATCATCTGTAAGTGAGAGAAGAAAACTATAAATTGATGTGAAGACTTTTTCGTCGCCAAATTCTTTGTAAAGTCTCCTCCTGAGCTCGTCATAATTTATGGGAAGCTTAACTAAAGTCCCATCAAGATCAAAAATTAATAGACTCACAGTATTCTCCTCTTTTTGCCGTCGGGGAGCAGTAGTACTGCACCACTGTCTATGTGGCGTATAAGTGTTACTCCGTCAGGAAACATGTCTGGTCCTACAAATTCTACGTCATCAGCTTCCTCAAGTCCAAGTTTTATGTATACATATGGCAAGTTATAGTTTGCATTGTATCCTAAGGCCTTGATGCCAGCATAACACCACAATCCAAGCGTCGTGTGTGGTCTGGGATTTATCTCAGTTATATATGGCTTGTTGTCTTTGTATTTGATGTCGAAGCAGTAGAATCCAGAGGCTGTTGGGTCTAGAGTCCTTATAGCCTCCATGCAGACTTTTGTAAGTTTATCATCAATAAATACTCTGGCTACCGCCGGAGTTCCCGTTAAGCCAGATGGGGATAAATGTGGATATATGTACTCAAGCCTCTCTCTGGAGAATGAGGCTACGAGTTTGCCATTATACCATAAACTGTCCCATGCAGCATCTTTTCCAGGTATATATTCCTGTACAATAATATCATCAGTGGTTACTGCACCTCGTAGAACCCACAGTCTGACCCAATGTTCTGCTTCCTCAACACTATTCACTGGTAAACTCAGGCGCGCGCCTGCACCCTTTCTTGCTCGTATCCATACGGGCCATCCAAATTCCTCTGCAATCTCTTTTAGAGCTTCTGGATCATACTTTCTAGTCTCTGGGACTGGAATTCCCCTTTCCTTAAAGAATTTATATGTGAGATATTTGTCGCATAGAATGTCAATTATACTTTCCTTTGGCAAGAGTGTCTTAACACTAAGCTTATTTAGATTTTTGACAATGACCTCAACCTCAACGTCTGGTTGTGGGTGTAGGAGGTCTATTTTTTCTTGTTGAATTATACGCTTAAGCTCAGGTATGTAGTCTGGCAACTTTGCTTTTGGAACTTTATAGATTTTCTCAATGGGAGTCAGGTGGATAAGCCACTCCCCAGCATCAGTTCCTATGATGTGGAATTTTTCTGGAGCCTCTAGGAGGGCTCTGATGAAATTAATAGCAGCTGGACCTCCGCATCCGGTAACAAGTATTCTTCTTTCATCCATCATATTTCTACACTCTCGTAATTTCTCTGATATTTCGAATTACTCCCATTAAAAACCGTTTATATGGCTGCTAATGCTTTGATGGCTCTTACTTTATTTATCGTTTCTCTAATCATCTTTTTTGCAACTGCAAGATGAGGCTCTGGCTCGAATAGTTGCTTTAACTCTTCTTCTTTGAAATGTTGTCTAAAGATGTGGTTACTTAAGACGAGATCAATGAATGTTTCTTTCGTTTCGTGGGCCTTCATTGCCAGTTCTCTTACGAGCATGTAAGCCCTCGCTCTGCCGTAGCCTTTGAGTGCTAGAGCGTTTGCTAGTATTTCTGAGAATATGAGACCCTTTGTCATGTTGAGGTTCTCTCTTACTTTATCCGTATCTACCTTTAATCTTGATAAAATTCTAATCATCTTGTCTAATTGCTCATCCAGGATTAAGAATGCCTCTGGGATTAATATCCTCTCGGCACCACTATTTGTGAGATCTCTTTCATGCCAAGTAATTATGTTCTCCAGGGCTGCTATTGTTAAACTACGTAATATTTTGGCTAGTGATGATACATTCTCCGCTGCAATTGGATTTCTTTTGTGGGGCATTGCTGTTGATCCTATCTGGGTTTCGATGAATTCTTCTTCAACTTCTGCAATTTCCGTCCTCTGTAAGTTTCTTATTTCAGTAGCTAGCTTATCTAGACTCGATGATATATTAGCAAATAGTAGAAAAAGTTCAGCTAGAATATCCCGCGATATTATTTGCACCGCACTTCTGTCCGGCTTTAAACCAAGTTCACTTAAGACTTCAGCCTCTATTTCCTCGCCTAGTTCTCCAAGTCCTGTGTGTATTCCAACGGCGCCGCTAATCTTTCCGACATATAATCTTTTCTCTAGATCTTGTATCCTCTCCCAGTGTCTTAGAAATTCCTCAGCGAATACTGCAAATTTTCGACCAAAGAGATAGACATTTGCATGAATACCATGTGTTCTAGCAACGCAAGGAAGGTTCATATACTTTTCGGCCAAATCTGCTAACTTTTCTAGGAGGTTGAGTAGCTTCCTCTTTATGATCTTCATGGAATCCTTTATAACTACCATCTTGGCAGTGTCACGCAAGTCTTCGGAGGTAAGTCCTATATGAAGCCACTCCCCCAGTTCACCCATTTTTCTCGCAAGCACATTAATTAGAGCCATAATGTCATGTCTTGTTATTCTTTCCTCCTCGAAAACAGCATCAATAGAGAATTCATCCAAAGACCTTCTAAGAGCCTCACTGGTACCCTTTGGAACGAGCCCCCTTTTTTCTTGAGCACAAACGACTAGATACTCTATCCATGCCATGGTTTTATAGAGATTTTGAACGGACAGAATTCTCCTTAATTCTTCACATCCATATCTGTATTCAATTGGGTGTACTCTCTCACCAACACCGCTCAAGGTTTTCGCCTATCAATAGCCTCGTGAATCTCCAATCCAGTTCTGATAATTGTTACAGGAACACCTAGATTTCTCTCAAGCTCCAGGATGTGCTCCTTTGCCTCAGGACTTAACTCATCCCAAGATCTCTTCCCCCGATCTTTGGGAAACAAAGCATCAAGTTTTGTGATGGCTATCTGGGTTGCACTGTTAAGGCGTATGGCTCTCTTAGCGAGCTCATAATTGAAAGGAGCAGCCCTCCGTAATCGTCCAGTGACAGTCCCGTATTCCTCCCATCCTCGTCTTTTCACTTCATCTGCGGGAAGTTCTCCAGGAAGCGGACCTGCCCCAACCCGTGTGACGAAAGCTTTGAAGACCAAGACTACCTCATCAACATCCTTGGGTCCTATCCCAATATCTCCACAGAGAGTTCCCGCGGTAGTATCTTTAGATGTTACATACGGGTAGAAGCCATGGTACAACGAGAGAAATGTGCCTTGCGTGCCCTCAACGAGTACCCTCTTGTTACTATCTATAGCCTCCCAGATTTCATCGGGAACACTTGTAATTAATTGGCGAAGTGTATCAACATCTCTCGCTAATTTGAGAATTCTCAGCGCTCTATCAGCATTGGCCTGACCGCATCCTGTAAGCGTACTACCAATTTCACCCTTGAGGTGGGCCGACTCCTTCTCTCTCTGAATGTGTATTTCCTCTATTATCCCTGCATTTTTATCAACACCAACTCTTTTTATATCGATCTCATACATCCGAATTTCATTGAGGAGTACTTCGGGATTTACCAAAACCCCAGGACCTATGAGCAGCCTGCTTTTTTCATACACAAAGCCAGAAGGTACCTGCCTTAGCCTGTAAGTCCTTCCATTGTAGATTACAGTGTGACCGGCGTTTGGTCCTACGCCCCCTCTAGCACATATGTCAACCTTGTCTTTCAGTGCTAAAAATCCGACAACACTACCCTTGCCTTCGTCCCCGAAGAAACCGCCGATGACTAGATATACAGGCATGAATTTCACCAATAGTACAAAAGCGAACATAATAATATTAAAGTATTTACAAACCAAATGAGAGAACTTAGGAGCTTTTAACCATAACTACGCATGCAAACTTCATCGGAATTACTTGCTTCTGTGATTTTACTTGGACTACTAAAACCCTATTGATCTTGTCGATTTTAAGTATCTCTATGTCAGCGCCAGGTTTAATATTAGTGTGTATCACAAGTGCCAATACCTCCGGTGCCTCAAATGCTATTCTTGAGACGATAAATTTCCCTAAGCCAGCTTCCAGAAGCGGGATGTCGTCGGGCTCTGCAATGCGTAGGTTCCTATCAGGTATAGGATTTCCATGAGGACAGAACTTAGGATAATCTAGGAATACTTCCAACCTGTTAATAGTATCCTCAGATAGTACGTGTTCCGTCCTGCAAGCTTCATTATGTGCTGCTATAAGATCATGCCCTAATTTATCGTGGAAGAAAACTTCGCACATCCGGTGGGCCCTAAGAATCCTTGCCACCCTAATAATACCTCTCTCAGTTAGCCTAACACCTTGATATCTCAAGTACTCCAAATACCCCTTCTTCGCAAGTCGCTGAAGAGTTATAGTTACAGTACTAGGGGCGTATGCCATAAACTCGGCTAAGAGCTTAGGTTTTACGTAGCCTTTCCCGCCAGGCATCAACCGATATATAGTCTTCAGATAATTCTCAGCGCTTTCTGATAGTTCATCCATAGACATATCAGGCAGACTCCCTCTCAAAGATCTTAAGTACCTAAATTATGCTGGGGATCAGTAGTTTAATCCCAATCTCATAATACCGCAAAAGCATTTTTATAAAGTGTAAATTTATAAGATAGAATGCTGTAGACGGCCGGTGTTAATGCGTGCCAGAGATACCCATTAGGCGAGTATTAATCTTTGATTATGGCGGATTGCAAGTTGTCGTTAAATTTCCCAAGGGAAATTACAAGGTTGTATTAGAGTGGTCAGAGGAACTTAGCTTGAGGGGTGCGAGCTTTGTAGCTCGTATCCTCGAAAAGAAAACCAAGAATATTGACTTTCTGGAATTACGGCCAGGTCTATCAGCATACATCGGATCTAAATACATAACTGTTATAGAGCATAAGAAACTATCTCCAACTCGCGTCAGGGAACTCGCAAGGAAAATTGATGCGTTACTATCGTCGATAAGTGCCATTACTCCAAAGGACATGGGTGAGGCAGTGGCTAGGGCAGTAAAGGTGGAGTTTGGAGTTTGAGTGAGGTATATCCGATGTCGGGTTTCTCATCACACTTCAGTAGCATCAGGCTATCGTCATTTAAAATAATTTGGACTTCTTGTAACCTTTAAGTAAGAAATTGTGTGAATAAAAGAGAGAAGAAATTTCTGAGAAAGCATAGATAGTTGAATTCGTGTGATTTTTCTATGTTCTTGAATTTTTGCATGATGGTCTTTCTTTATTCCTACGTTGGACTTTATTATTAACAATTATGGACTGATAAACTTAAACAGTGTTTCAAAGTCCTCAGGTGGAATCTTTATCATCGCTCTCCTTAGTCTGACAGACCAATACCTAACCCCACTTAGGAAACTCAGCTTCTTGGCAACTTCTTCAAAGGGTAGTAATTCCTTTGGAACAACCACTGGCTCTATCTTAACACGATACGGAAAGATCTCATCCTTTTTAAGTCTGGGGCTGATAAAAATTTTTTCGCGGCTCTCAAACGGTTCGGAAATGACCTTGAAAATTCCACCAACTTTTTTAGGAGCAACGTAAAATATAAGAAAGTCACCGGGCTTGATGTCGCTAATAAAACGCTTGCCACTCTTCTCGGGAAGCCCCCAGATGTGCTTCTCCTTGATAATATTCCAGTTTTCCTCATTAGTAACACAGAGCCAGTAATTAGTCAATATTGACCCCCAAACATAAAGTGATTTCAACCTACGTAAAGCGTTCAAATTTCATTTAAAAAACATAGGTACTGCTATAGCAGATATAGCCTTCATTCTTACTATGAAAGACAAGTTTTCGGTTTTTTTAATGAATATAAAGTTAAGTCTCAATTATCACAAATTCTATGCTTTAACCACAGCGCTTGGCAACCTTAGGATCCTAACAGATGTTTCGCCTGCGGCGAAAATCTTATCTAAGGTACTATCTCAAAGTCATATCGCCATTTTTCAAGAGCAAAGTAATTGTGAGATAATTCGTAAGTTTTTTATTTAACCCACTAATTCCACTTTTTCAACCTCCTTTAAAAAATTGAAAAATTAGTTGAAATTATATAAGCCATTATGTATTTATTTCAATTATTTGAGGGACGATATATGAAGAAGTTAGACGAACTAGATTTTAAGATACTTAGTATCCTTCAGAAAGATTGTAGAGCCAACTTTGTCACAATTTCTAAAGAGTTGGGAAAGTCCGTCACAACGGTAGCTTACAGACTTAATAGATTATTCAAAATGGGGATAATAAAAAAGTGTACTGCAATTGCTGATGCAAAAAAGCTTAATCTTAATTATAGTGCCATCATAATGGGGCGAATTAAACCCGGAAAGTTTGCGGAGTTATCTAAATTCTTTGAAGATCATGAGGAAGTTCAGCTCGCTTTTGCCATTACTGGTCAGTATGATTTCTGTCTTTATGCAGCATTTAAGGACGAAAGTGCATACTTCAAATTCATTGAGGATCTCCATAAAACTGAATGCGTTACGGAAACGACGACGTTCTATATTGTCAAGAAGATGAAGGAAGACATCAGAGTTTTGTAGTGAAGTATTAAAAAATTATGTAAAATGCTTCTACTTCCAGAGAACATCTGCCACTTCTGGAAGACCTAGTTTCTCGAGGGTTTCTTTGGTAGGGATGCCGTTTTCGTTCCAACCGCGTAGTTCATAGTACCAGCTCAGCATTTTGTTGTAGTTGTCGTAGTCAAGTTTTGCACCTTTTTCAGGGCCCTTTGTAAGTGGTTCTTTAAACCATCTCGCCGGTGGGATGTCGTAGCCTCTTAGCCACTTTTTGCCCTCAGCTTTGTATTCTCTTACCCAGAAGGCTCTAATCAGTGAATATATTCTGTTTGTTAGTTCCTGGATAAATTCATAGCTTATTTTCATGCCAGTTGCAAAGTAGAATAGATCATAGTACTCCTCATATGGATAGCCAACCTCGATCCATGGTAGTCTGCATGTTGTTAAGGTTTCGAAGAGTCCTCCCCTTAGGTTTTGTAGCCAAACTAATGTCTCAACTTTTTCCTTGTTGTATGCATGGCGCTCGTATTGTTTAATTTCGCGCATTATTATCCATGCATCCTTGTGATGAGCACCTATAGGCGAAGTTCCATACGCTAGTGCCATTCCGGGGGCTGCATGACAATCATATGCACTTATTGGCAAGCCTTTTACGTGCATTGCAAAGCTTTCTGACCCCTTGCCTAATTTCTTTGCCGTGAATTCTATTCCTTCGGCTAACATTTTGCCCAGCTTTGTCTTCTTGTAAGTTATGTCTTTAATAAGTTCAGCTGCTTTCTTATAGTCCCCCCACTCGATCTTATCTTTGATTATTCCTCTCTCAGACAACTCCATGGCAAAACCTATAGCACTGCCAACACTTATCGTATCAACACCAAACTTATCAGCTAAGAGATTTAAGTAAGATACTTTGTTAAGGTCGCCAATTCCTATGTTTGAGCCTAGCATTGCAACATTCTCATAGTCTAGTTCTGTTATGAATTCGCCCTCGTCAACCTTAAATCTCACGTTATGACCACAAATCATATTGCAATTTGGACAACCCTTGGTAAATTGCTTGAGTTTCTCTAGAACCTCTCCAGTAATTCCCTCGTATTCATCGAAAACGCCCTCCCTGAAGTTGTATGTCGGAAGAACACTTGCTTCCTGGCACCACCGAAGTACACCAGTTGTTCCTTGTCTCATCCAGAAATCATACGCATCGCTTTGCTTAATTTTTGAATAGCCCTCAGCTCCCTTCTTTACAAGCGATTCCTTATCAAACAAGGGGATTTCCCTATCTCCATGAGCGACGATTGCCTTAAGGTTCTTGGATCCCATAACGGCGCCCATTCCGGGTCTTCCGCCGGCTCTGCCCTTCTCGGACATAACAACGGCATACTTGACTAGATTCTCCCCGGCTGGACCTATTTCAACAATGCCAAAACCTTTGCCTGTCTCACTCTCTAATTTATCCTCGGTTTCGAAAGTATCAAGACCCCACAGGTGCTCGGCACTTTTTATCTCGACTTTTTCATTTTCTATGAATATATACACAGGCTTCTTTGCTTTTCCCTCGATCACTATTCCATCATAACCTGCTTTGCGAAGGCTCACTGAGAATTTAGTTCCAACATTTCCGTCGCCATATCCATGGGTTAGGGGAGATTTTGATGCAACAACGATCTTGCCGGAGCTCGGTAATGGAAGTCCAGTCAAGGGCCCTGCCATGAATACGAGCTTATTATCTGGTGATAAAGGGTCCGTACCGGGCTTTATCTCGTTCCATAGAATCCAAGCAGCAAGTCCTCTGCCACCCACAAATTTTGCTAATACGTCTCTATCTACTTCTTGGATTTTAACACTTTTTTTCGTGAGGTTTATTCTGAGAATTTTTCCATTCCAGCCATAGAGTGGCATAAGCAACCCCTAAGGCTTTTCAAAGATAGCTAATGAAAATAGCTTATATTACTTGGTATATGTGTTTGGCATAGAATCGTCAGCTTATCTTTAAATAGAGTTTCGTGATTTAGAAGTTGCGTAGATTAGTTCTACTTAGATTTATGATCCAGCAACCCCTGCAAATAACCCTAAAAATGCAAAATGAGTTTTAGTAGGTCTCATATTAGAGAACTTTTTCTGTCTCTGTCTTGCGAGCATGTTGGTACTCTAGGCTGTATTTTTCCAGCTCCTTAAGGATTTCAGGATTCTTACTTATCAGTTTATCGACAAGACTTAGATATCTCGAAATGCGTACCGCATCTGGAGAGATTTTAACCAGGTTTTCTCCATTAACCAAGACGTAGTGCTCCTTCTCTACTTTTTCTCCAACGATGTAAATAGCTTCATTAACAGCGGCCTGAAGTGTCAAACAGTGGGGTGAGCCCTCAATTGTCACAACGGTAATTTTATTCGGTTTATTTGACCTTATCATTGATGCTATCTTGCCATAAACTAGCTGGCCATTTTCTTCTGGGCAAAATTCTAGTACTACTTTTCCTTCAGCTAGTTTGGAGTATAAGTTCGGGTTCACATGTTTGAGACACTTACTGCATATGAGCCAATGTGATCCACGCAGGATCTTTGCTTTCACCCAAAGGCTCAGGATCTCTGGCATCTCACTCACTTCCCTTTGATTCTTTCAGTAGTTCTTCTAGGAGTATGTAGACGCATAGGGGTCCACACATTGTGCAACCCTTATCAGGTTGTGGGCCAAATTGTTCATGTATTGCTTTGGCAAGTTTGGGTTCTATAGCTAATTCTATAATTTTATTCCAATCTTGGCGTGCTCTAGCGATAGCTACTTCAAGATCATTTTTCTTTGCTTTCCAACCGTATTTGACAATGTCCCCTGCATGAGCTGCAATTCTAGTTGCAATAACGCCAAGTTTTACCTGTTCTTCATTTGGTAAGCTCAAATGTTCGCTTGGAGTGAGATAGCATAGGAAATCTGCACCAGCAGCTGCTGCTAATGCTGCGCCTATAGCAGCAGAAATGTGATCATAGGGCGTTGATATGTCTGTTACTATAGGACCGAGGACGTAGTAAGGTGCACCTTTTGTAATTCGCTTTTGGAGTTTTATATCCATGATAACTTCATTCAATGGAACGTGACCTGGTCCTTCGACCATTGTTTGTACATTGGCTTTTCTGGACCTATGAACAAGCTCAGCTATTGTTACAAGCTCTGCTACCTGGAAATAGTCGTGTGCGTCAACAATAGCGCCAGGTCTTAACGCATCACCCAGACTTATGACGGCATCATACTCTTGGAACATCTCTAGGATGTAGTCGTAATTCTTGTATAGGGGATTTTCGGCTTTGTTATAATACATCCATGCAGCTAATATCGCTCCGCCTCTACTAACTATTCCGGCAATTCTTTGGATGTACTTAAGCTTCATTATATGCTCATATCTTATACCAGCATGTATTGTCATGAAGTCTACTCCATCCTTCAAATGCTTCTCAATAACGCTTAGAATATCGTCTTCAGTCATGAATATTGGAGATTTCTTCTTTTCAGCAGCCTCGATATAAGCTTGGTAGATGGGAACAGTACCAAACGGAACTGTCGAAAGGCTTATCAGCTCCCTTCTTATCGCATCAATATCCCCACCAGTACTCAGATCCATAACAGTATCAGTCTCATTTTGAATAGCTACCTCTAACTTCCTCTTCTCCATATCGAGGTCATTGACAAGCATTGAGGTACCTATATTTGCATTAACTTTAGTTCTTAAACCATAACCTATCCCCACAAGCTTTATTTTGGACAGGTCCTTTCTGGCTACGTTTCTAGCGACAACTATACGGCCGTCAGCAATCCTCCTTAGAATCTTTTTGTATGAAGTTTCCTCAATCTTTGCGAGTTCTTTTACTTCATCTACAACTAGTCCATCCTTGGCATATTTCATAATCATCTAGTATCCCCAAAAGTAACTTTCCAACCTGTTGTGGATTATTAATTTGAAGTTATTTACATTAGTTACTAGGCACTTTTGGATATAGAACAGAATCTTCTTGATCGCAATTACGGTGTCACATATGGCTGAAATTTGTTATAAATATGCCAAGCTTCCTGAAGATATCCTGAGACTTGAAGCCATGGGGAACTTCTCCGCTGCTGAGGAACGGATTCGCTGGCTACTAGCAAAAAATATCGATCAAGACCTAAGAGCGCGATTAGAATATGAGTTAGAAAGGATTAGAAGAATACCAAAAGATTTTGATGTGCCCGAAGAGGAGGCTATAAAAAAGCTTCGAGAGGAATTTGGAAATTATGCGATAACGAAGTTTGAGGAATGGATCTCTAGGGGCTATGTGGATTATATATTGATTAATGGAAAGAGGTATTTCTTCCGAGCTTTCATCGACAACTTACTGTTTCTTTGTGATGAAGAGATCTGCAAAGAGCTCAAACGGCTCAGAGAGAAAAGAGCCAGAAGCGCACGGGAGACCTTGATCAAGCATGTAGAGGAAATTGTTCAAGGCAATGAAGAAGGCTTTATAAAGCCAAGGAAAGTTGGGGTTCGAATGACTCTCCGAGTGCTTCCTAACACATTAGAACCCGGTGAAATTGTTCGCTGTTGGCTTCCATATCCGGTAGAAAATGAGCAACAAGGAGACGTCAAACTACTTGGAACCTCCCACAGCCAGTATCAGATAGCGCCATCTCAATATTATCAGCGAACCATATATTTCGAGGATAAGGCTAAAGAAGATGGATCAGCCGAGTTTTGGGTTGAGTATGAATACACAATAAAAGCCTTCTACAGGAGAATAAACCCAAATGATGTTAAGCCATTCGATGAAGAAAGTGAACTTTATCAAAGGTACACCTCAGAGCAACCCCCTCATGTCATTTTCACTAGGCGATATAAGCAACTGGCCTCTGAGATCGTTGGCGATACTGAAAATCCCTACTTAAAGGCAGAGAAAATATATCGATGGGTTGCTGAGAATATGACATACACCTATGTGGCTGAATACTCAACATACGAGAATATAGGAGAATACGTCGCAGAGAACCTCAGAGGCGACTGCGGGTTCCATGCAATATTGTTTATTACACTAATGAGAATCTCAGGAATTCCAGCAAGGTGGCAAAGCGGTTGGTATGCAAACCCTGCTTTAGAAGGACCATCACCACACGACTGGGCACAGTTCTACATTGAACCATACGGCTGGTTGTTTGCTGATCTATCGTTCGGTAGGTATTGGAGAACACGCAATAAGATACTATATGAATTTTATTTTGGAAATATTGACAGCTTTAGAACAGTGTTCAATCTTGATATGATGGGAAATTTCTACCCGCCTAAGAAGTACCTAAGGTCAGATCCTGTTGACAATCAGAGGGGAGAGATAGAAACAGAGCATAGGAATATATACTATGACAGGATCACATACGAGCTAAAATATAAGCAAGCATGAAATCTGGGTCTTAAATTAGATTTGTTTTTTCACATATTCTCCAAATCTTGCTAGGAGCGGTTAAACCTTTGCTTATTACTCATGTCTTAATGCTACTACAGGATCTAGTTTAGATGCCCTCCACGCTGGATATAGACCAGCTGCTATGCTTAGCCCTATTGCCATTGCTATAGATTTTAAAAAGGCTTCGATTGTGAAAAATGGTTTTACTGGAAAACCTATTCTAGAGAAGAAAACGTCGATTATAGCATAAGATAGACCTATTCCACCGAAAACACCAAAGATGCTCCCAAATACGCCTATAAGTATGGCTTCGTATAGGAATAGCATTAGCACATGTCTATCCTTGAAGCCTATAGCTTTCAGGACGCCTATTTCACGTATTCTTTCTAGCATTGATGTATACAAAGTCGTTATTATGCCTATACCAGCCACTAATAAAGCTACAACAGATATCGCTCCTATGTACATGTCAATTGCTTTTAATACATTATCTATGGTATTCTTTATTTCCTCTGCTGTCGTAGCGCGTATGTTATATTTGCTTTGTATATATTTAACGGTTTCATTCAAGTATGTTTCGCTAGTTACTAAAACATAAACAGTGTCATATCCTCGTGAATTAAAGATACGCATAGCATTTTCAAGTGGAATCCATGCGCATATATCTATAGGTATGGCAAAACTTCCAAAATAATCAAAGATGCCTCTGACAATAAAGCTTTTACGGATAGTATCTATGCGTGATCCCGCATACATAACAACTTGTACTTGAACTGGGCTGTTCACTTCGGCAAATGCTGATCCATCTGGTTCAAAGGCTACCTGATAGCCGAGGGCTATTCCCATAGTGTCATATTCTGATGGGTAATCTCCACTTAAAAGCTTCAGCTTCGGAACAAGCATAGGTAAATAGTTAAAGTCAATGCCAATGATCATACAATCCTTTGTAATGCCTCTAGCCGTTATTGTCGCTGGCCGACTCACTACCGGAATCACTGCCTTGACTTGGGGCAGTAATTTCATATCATCCACGAATGCTTGAGGAATGGGTTCGCCTCCAGAGGCTGTAACAATTATTATATTGGTTCCAAATTTTTCAAATTCACCAGCTATGAATTTTCTAGCCCCTAAACTCACGCTTTCAACGCCCACAATGAGAGTAACTCCTATAATAACCATGAATATAGTAAATATTGACCTAACCTTGCGCTCTTTTAGAGCCTCAAATGCTAATATTACGAATTCCATAGAGGTCCCAACCAAGAAAAAATGAAAGATAAAACTACACTCCTCCTGTGATGGTCTGAAGTTTTCTCCTTCTTAAAATTAAGAATAAAGCTATGAAAGCGGCAATAATAGCTCCGATGTATATCACTGTTAGATATTCCTCTATAGTAGGCCCTGACGGTCCCGGACTTGGAGTCTCTTTAGGAGTTACTTGAATTGTGAAGTTTACTAGCAGGTAATTTTCATTATAAATATCATCAAAGTAGCAGATCTTCGCGACGATATCATATGTTCCGGGTGGGACATCATCCTTTATCCTAAACTTCAGCAATACTGGAATTGGTGAGCCAGGCTCGATGGCACCAATATAAACAAAACTCTCTGCAAGAAGTTCTATAAAATCTGCTGGGAGAATAGAGGCATTTGCGTATTGGGCTGATGAAACACCTACATTAAGCACTGTTACTGATGTTGTGACTGTATCCCCTGGCGTGATTTTTTCGGGCTTAACATACTTGCTAAATAACCTAAGATTTATTTCTCCTCTAATTATGAACTCAGCCGTATGGGACTCCCGGTAAGAGCGCCCATACTTATCAACGAAGCTAACTTCAACAGTTAAAGTTAAGGTTTGTCCAATGAGTGAAACCTCTCCGAATGATGTTAACACCTTGGCTGGAGCATATAACCACAGCTCTATTGTGATTGTATCATTGGGTTTGACGTTGCGAAATGTCCAATGAGTATTGCTGAACATAGCTATATACTCAGGGTAGCTGATGTCTACCTCAACAGTTCCCTGCCAAACATTATTCCAGATTAGTATTGTCACGTTGTACTTCCTACCAGAATATACATACTCAGGAATCGACTTAACCTCGGTAATACTTGTTACATCAACATTTATTGTCCAAGTTATGCTTGATGAGCTACCGTAAGTATCTATAGCTGTCACTGTTAGTGTATGTGAACCGACATCGTCTTCAGTGGCAGAGTAGTTATAGCTTGTTGCATTAGAACCGGAGAGTATCTTTCTACCATCTAAGTACCATGTGTATGTAATATTATCTCCATCGGGATCTTCGGCATAAACGCTGAATGTTCTGTTGTCTCCAACATATATTGAAACTTGGCGGTCGCTGGGTGTATATTCTCTTATTTCAGGAGCTCTGTTAGGAACATTGATTGTCCATGACGTCTCATTCTTATCTGTCCCATCCAAAACTTCAGCCTTGAGATTATATCTTCCTCTTCCATGCAAGCTTGCATTGAATGTATATTCATTAGAGCCGACGAGAACCTCGGTACCATCAAGGAGCCACCTATATGTGATGCTATCACCATCAGGGTCATATGCATTTATTTTGAAGGTCCTTGTTTCGTTGAGGTAAACAGTTACTGTGCTTGAATCAGGATCCCTTTCTTTGATTATTGGCGCTCTATTCGGAATTATTACCTTGATCGTTAAATCTGTGGGGATTATTTCATAGTAGCCTGTATTGTTGTAAGCATAGCCCGTTATCCTGAGGTTTAGTTGATACTCTCCCTTAGATGCCGCATCGCTTATATCCAAATAAAAGGTCATGTAGAATGAACCATAGGGTATTATATCTCTAGCTTCGTTATCCGTCTCTATGGCGATCCCATCCGCTGTGGCAACATTGTCCTTGTCTTTTGAATCTTTAAAGTATTCGGTTAGGTTCAAGTATCCAATAACTCCTCGTAAATATAGGCTGGATCTTTGCTGCACAATGATAGTTAAGGGCACATTTTTACTGCCAGGTTGTGGGGTAACGTCGGTTTGATATGTTCCCCACTTGATGGTCTTTACCATGAACTCCACCGAAACCTGAGGGGCTGAAGCTGTATTTCCAACAATCATAAAGACTATGAGTATTAGGAATGCTGCTGCACTAACCTGCCTCTCTCTCACTTTTTTCACCTACATTTAGCATTTCCTCCCGGATAATCATTCCATCCCTTATATGGAGTATCCGGTCGGCTTTTTCAGCAACTGATCTATCGTGAGTTACTACAATCACAGTAATACCCAATTCCTTATTTAACTTTCTTAAATATCCTATAACCTCAGCACCCGTCTTAGAGTCGAGGTTTCCTGTGGGTTCATCGGCAAGAATTATAGCAGGCATATTCATTAAGGCTCGGGCTATAGCAACCCTCTGTTGTTGACCGCCACTCAGGTAAACTGGTCGCCTTTTTAGAGCTGTTTCATCTAGTCCCATTATTTCTAAAAGGCGTCTTGCATTCTCAACTCGTTTTTTCTTCGGTACTCCTGCAACCAGTGCTGGCATTTCGATATTTCGTAAAACGGTCGTTCTATTTATTAGATTGTACGCCTGGAAGATGAAGCCAATTTTTCTGTTTCTCAGCTCAGCTAGTCCATCAGAATCTAGCTTAGATACATCAACGCCATCAATGTAGACTTTTCCACTTGTTGGTCTATCTAGGGCTCCAATGATGTTTAATAGAGTAGATTTTCCAGAGCCCGAAGGACCCATTATAGCAACGAACTCTCCATTTCTAATCCTTAAAGATATGCCCCTAAGCGCATGAACACTAACTGTTCCAGTGTAATAGTGTTTATGCACATTCTCAAGAACGACGGCAAACTCTGGATCAGTAACTTGCAGAGGACTACGCCTAGTGACCTCTTCGAGTTCTAAAGCGAGTATCACACCGGATATTCCAAGTAGTATTGCGGTGACGCCGCTGAGAAGAATCAATAATTGAGAGTATATTATAACAAAGAGTGCTGTTTGTAAGATGCCGTTAAGAATTTCAGCAATTGAAGCTATTGCTAAAATTACTATCAGTATTCTCTTTAATCGCGCTAGAAGTGGAACTAGCATAAGTGCCAAAACTATGCCAATGCTGCTCCAAAAAATTATTCCGCGGGGTAGAAATAGGAGCATTAAAGCTCTATCGATGAGAATTGCACTAAAAATAGCAAAAGCAAGAGTGCTGGGCTTTAAAAGCATCTTCGCACCCATGAATGACTTTTTGATTTCATATCAAATGTCTAAAAAGGTCAACCAATAATTGCTCTTTTTTGACAGTTAAAGCCTTAAAAATAAACTTAAAATCAAGTGAATAGTAAGCCTGATATATATTTCTTTCTAAGAGCGCGGCTTTTCAATTACTTATATATAAGATATCTCTAAGAAAACAATGACTTAAGTTTACAGCAGCAAAATAAAAGACTTTTTGATTAGATTTTAATCATAAGTCTTTAGGGAGTGTCGTCAATGTGCAAAATGTTAGGGTTAGTCAGTAACCTAGAGACATATATTGGTCCCTCCTATGAGATACTAGTCAGAATACTTCGCCAGCTCTGCGAAGGAGGAGATTGCCACGGAGATGGCTCGGGCTTTGCATGGTATGGAGCTAATGGCTGGGATGTAAAAAAGACCGAAAAGCCATTGTGGGAATCTAAAGAATTAGGTAGCTTCATAGCGTATACGCGAAGTGTTGCGATGATAATCCATGCTCGGAGGTCATCATATCCAGCGATTTCCCTTCAAGGACCTAGAGTTGATAATTCGCATCCATTTCTGGCGGAGCTTTTTGGCTTTAAATGGGTATTTGCTCACAATGGAGCCGTCGATTTCAGAGATGATTTATACAGACTTAGCGTTAAGGATAAAGTGTTAGAATACAGGGGAAGAGTTTATAAGCTTGAAAGCTATGGAATAGACAGTGAAATTTTCTTTAGAATATTATTGCATACAATAGAAGAATTAGGAGAGGAAGAACCCAAGAGCGTCCCGGCGGCACTAAGGAGAATGCTAACTAGCGATATGTTCAGAAGAATTCACGCACTCAACTTTATTATGGGAAGTAACAAGTACCTCTATGCGTTCCGCTTCTGCGATGAGAGATACGCTGAGGCTGGTAAGTACTCGCTCTACTACCTAAAGCGTACAGGACTTAGTGAAGCTGGTAGGATCCTCTTGAGGAGGCCGAATGAGGCCAACCTCATAATAAGCTCCGAACCGTTCACGTCAGACAAATGGATTGGCGTTGCTAGAGAAATTAAGAAAGATCTCCCAACAGAGGAATGGATACCGCTAGAAAATGGCGAAATTCTGATAGTTCCAATAGGTAAACCGGATAAAGCTACAAAGGAGGCAGTTCTATAAATCATAAAGCTTTCCTTAGGTCCGCGGGATAAATGCAAGTATTGAGACTCAATGAAATATTCGGCGATTTAAGAAAGGTAATAATTGGTGTAGTGCACCTCAAACCCCTTCCTGGAGCTCCATTATGGAACGGAGATTTGAATGACATAATTGAGTCAGCCCTAAGGGATGCGAGGTCACTGGAAGATGGTGGAGTTCACGGGATCTTGGTGGAGAACTTTGGTGACTTTCCCTATAAAATCCGTGTTAGGGATCCAGAGACGCTGGCCGCCTTTACTTTGGTATCGCGAGAAGTTGTAAGGGAGGTCTCTATTCCTGTGGGTCTAAATCTGCTCAGAAATTCTGCGATTGAGGCTGCATCAATAGCATACGTAGTAGGAGCAAAATTCATAAGAGTTAATGTATTCTCTGAACCAATGATAACAGACTCTGGAATAATTCAGCCTGCTGCTCCTGTTCTATTAAGACACATTAGTAAGTTGAATGCAAGATTAGGAATACTCGCAGATGTGAATGTGAAGCATGCTTATCCAATAACCCGCAGACCCATAGAGGATGTAGTTATTGATGCATTCAGGAGAGGAAATGCCTCATGCGTAGTCCTCACTGGAAGAAGGACCGGAGTTCCCCCTAGTAAGAATGTTCTCGAAAGGATCAGCAAGCTCGAGGAGGGACCTGTTCTCATTGGAAGTGGACTTGCGATTAGCAACATTGATTTGCTCAAATTGGCAAATGGTGCTATTGTTGGGACATTTTTTAAGGAGCATGGAGATATAAGAAACCCCATTGACAAAGAAAGAGTTAGTAGGTTTATGGAAGCTGTTAGGAGTGTATCGTTGCCTTAGGTTTGAATGCCTAGCACCTTAAACTTTAAAGATTTCAAAATCTTCAAGACTACTATAGCATTAAAAACCATTTTCTGAATTATACTTTGAGCGAAGATATATAAAGTCTTGACTCTCACAACAGGCGGAGTAGGTCATATCAGTATGAAGCAGGAGAAAACTCAGAAGACGTCTACTTGGATAGATGAAAACAAAATTTTGAATCTGATCAAAGCAGTAAATGAAGGTCTCGATGAAATCCTAATACAAATGCGAGAGGACAAAGTCTCGAAGGTCATTCCAGTGTACGAGTCAATACAGCCTCCGCAGAGTCATCTTCAAGTGACGTGTGATTCTGTATTAATACCAATTGAGCCCATTAAAAACTACTATCCAAGATTGCCTGCCGACATTCTCGCAAAAACTGAGGAAGTTTTAAAGATTCTTGAAGATGAGGATGTAACAATAGTTGCTATTGACACTGGCAGATTCACATATGGTCCGCACGCGATCATAAACTTTGTTGTTATAAATGTTGGCTACTGGTACTATAGGTATAAGACCAAATTTGGAAAGTGTGCCAACGTATCTAGGCTTCTTTCCGACATTACGAGGGACGTAGACGCACAAATACGTGCTAAGGAATTTGAGAAAGAAGTCATTGATAGCCTCTTAGATGAAGTTCAAGGAGAGAAAGTATTTGTCCTACTTGATGAGTGTCTATCTTTAGGCTATACACTATCTTTCGCTGAGGATGCGCGCTCTGAGATGATCAATAGGGTTGTTGAATTTATAGATGCAGTTATGAGAAAGGATGCTATTCCAGTCGGTATCTTCTACACAGGAGCAAGCAACATCTACGGAGGGATACTCATGCTAAATCCAAGTGTTGATATCCCTAGAGTTTCGGATGTGGCTCTTATGAATCGGGTCCTAGATCAGTTTAGTCGTTCGCCACTATTTGCAGCTTATAATAGAGCCATATGCGATAAAAGCCTTAAGATTTTGGCCTTCTATATCAAAGTTAAAGAGGGAAATATCCTAAGAATAGAGTTTCCAGAGCAATTGAGGGATCGAGTAGATGATATACACTTGATTGTGGCATTTCAGTCTATACTAGGAGGTGGATATCCACTGGCTCTCCAAAGGGCACATGACAAAGCGGTGCTCGATGCTGAATATAGGCGCCTCATACTAGAGGAAGTTTGTAGAAGATTAGGTTTGCCGATTACTGATCTGATTCTTACTAAGAAGCAGATTAGAAAAGCCTGGCCAGTAGAATAAGCTCCCAAAGCTCGGTTGAGGTCTCAAATATGATTATGCTCGCAATCTTATCAACAATACTGATAATTCTGGTGGTATATCTACTATGGAATTTTCCGTGGTTGACTGGATATTTTGAACCTATAATCTACACACGGAAGCTTTCAGGAAGCAAAGTAGCTGTTTTCTCTGATACGCATATAGAGAGAGGAAGCCTCCCAACAAGTCTGACAGAATTTATTTTGAAGGAGAAATTTGATCTCTTGGTAGCAGCTGGAGATTTAATTGAGTATGGACACAAGAGAATAAGAGCCAACGACTTAGAGCGCAAGTTAGCAGAGATATTCAGCCAAGTTATACAATGTCCTTCTATCAGGGAAATCTTCTATATAACAAGTACGAGCTCTCACGATCCAAAGATAGATAAAATACTAGAGCTAATGATCAACGGAAAAAAGGTTACAGTCGTGCCAGGGGTTCTCATACTCGATGATTCTGTCAAATACTACATCACACATGGGGATTACGCATCAAGAAATGGCAGCATTGCCCGCATACTTAATAGAATTTTTGATCTCTGGACAGAGAAAAGGCTGAGAAAAGCTCTGAAGATGTCTAGCGAAGCATGGCTAATATGTGGACACACTCACATATCACGAGTAAGTACCGAATTAAGAATTGTAAATACAGGAAGCTGGCACAGAAAGGCTCTAGCCAAGCCAGAGTTCACGCTAGCAGTTATCGATACTGGAAAAAATATAGTAGCCCTAGAGAAGTTAGCGATTACTCCAGCCCGTTAGCTACCACGCTAGGCATCTGATTGCTCCATTCAGTTCCCCTAAAACATGGGCTTCTTGTGTTCTCATCTAGTAGCGAGACCGCCGAGAGACGTATAAGCTGGCACTACTTAGCCTACCTTAGGGAATGATCATTCCTTAATCCTAGTAACTATTAAGCTAGTCCAAAAGCCTCGCTCCAAGTTTTGTAGTCAGAGGTATCTACTGATAAAGTCCATTCATTGAGCTTATCTTTGATTCTTGATACTAATTTCTTAATCTCATTTTTGTCCTTTAGATTAGCATCCATTGCGAATAGAACTACATTTTTATCCTCTTTAAAATTCCCCCATAACTCTATATGAAGTGGAATACCAGCAGTTTCGAGAGCTCTCTTTAGAATGTACAGATTATTCAAATGATTTCTATAATCATTTGGCAGAATAAGTGCTATTCCACTTTCCGGGTGCAGACCAGCTTTTCGATTCTGCAAGTGTCTCACAAGCTCGTTTAGGATAGCATCACTTGAATTTCTCTCAGTGTTATCTAGGACCGTAAGGTTCAAAAGCAGGGCTGCTAATATCTGTGCAAAGATTGCAGTTTCGTTGTCTTCAGGGTAGTAGTGAATTGGGAAACTTAAGTCGCTCGGAAATGCGATGATTAAAGATTTATTGCGATTAGTATCTTGCATGTACGACCCCTAATTGGTGTTTTGTATCTATATATATTAAGGTTAAGTGGTGCATTTAAAATTTTATTTGTTAATATTTCCAGCATATAAAATATGCTTGAATAAAAATTCACTCTTTAGAGTTTAAAACAGTAAAAATAAGGATATGGCACACCAATGATGAGCCAGCTGAGAACTGATCTTAATGATGATTGTTAAAAGCTCTGACTTTAGTACTTTTATATCCTGTTTTGATTTACGAGTAATTGCTTTTCTTGGTGCTTTAATAATGCGCCTGCTGGTAATTTCCGACACGCATGAAAATGTGAGAGTCCTTGATGCATTGCAGGATGTTATTGGTAAGCTTAAGCCTGAAGTTGTTATACACTGTGGAGATTTTATCTCACCAATAATCATTAGGAGATTGCTGAGGCTAGATGTAGATATTCAAGGGGTGTTTGGGAATAATGATGGAGATGTAGATACAATATCTAGACTAGTAAAGGGTTCAAGAATACTCATAGAGAGTCAGCCCAAAGAGATTGAAATAAATGGTGAGAGAGCACTCGTTTTACATGGGTGGAAAAGCGTTGAACTGACACGAAGAATGGTGAAATCTCTGGCTCTAGGTGGTGATTATAGGTATATTTTCTACGGACACACGCATAACGTCGAACTAAGTATAATCAAGAATAGGAATTACCAAGTTCTTCAGGATGGATACAGTGAGGACACATCCTATAAGTTTAAAGTCGATGAATTTGACTCATTGGTACTTAATCCTGGAGAAGCATCAGGGATTCTAACTGGTATATCTACGTATGCATCGTTAGAGGTTACTAGGGATTATGTTCTAGTTGAAATAAAAAGATTAGAGGTTTGATATTCTAGATCAGAATTTTAGCTCAGTTTCTGAACTCCAAAGGCCGTGAATATTGCAGTATGAAAAAGCAATAAGCTTTCCAGGTTTTTCGGTTCTAAATGAAAACACAGCAATCGGCTCCGTATAAACCCCACTCGTGTTAGGTCCCTTTACGGATTCTCCATGGGCATTAAACTCAACAAAGCCTAGATCATATGGAAAATTGGAGTCTTCGGGCCAGAATAATAGTCTGATCCATCTTATATGATGTTCAGTAGTATTTGGATGCGGAATTTCTTTACCAACGGATACGCGAACCGTTATGAGTTTTTTTGCTTCGGCTTTCTCTAGGATCTCAATGACTGGAACGTGCTTTTCGGTTTTCCAATCAGCGGTTTTGAATATGTATGACAATTTTATCACGCGAGATACTAGTTATTCAATTGCTTAATACATTTTTTAAGGTTTAAAAGATATTTATCAATATAGATAACTTATTGCTGAGAAATAAAGTATCGTCTTTTATATTTTCTAATTATTGACGTTAATGTCTCAAAATTGATCTTGTCTAGGTTTATTAATTAAGTCGACTAATATTATTATAGTATATGCGATTCTTGCGGTGGCAACCAGTGGCATGCTATGACGTCTTGCAAGCAATAACCGAGAGAAGATCTATTAGGAAATATAGACCGGATAAAGTAGACTGCAACTTGATATTGAAGCTTTTAGAAGCGGCTAGATGGACGCCCTCAGCCAAAAATGCGCAACCGTGGGAATTTATAATTGTTGATGACAAAGCAAAAATAGAAGCGATCGCAAAAATTAAAGGCAGTAGTTGGATTGCAAGTGCTCCGATTCTAATAGTCGCTGTATCTGATCCAAGTGTAAGTCCTGTATATCACATGTCCGATACTGCTATGGCTCTACATAACATCTCCCTTGCTGCCTTGAAATACGGTCTTGGAACTTGTTGGATTGGTATGCATGAGTGGAAAGAGGTAAAGGAGCTTCTTAAGATTCCACCGAACAAGACCCTAGTTGGAGCGTTAGCGGTTGGATACCCAGACGAAAAACCGCCCGCGAAAGAAAGAAAACCCATATCAGCAATAGCTTACTATAATGAGTATGGATGTAGTATAAAATAAGATTCTACCTTTGAAACGCTTTTCGCTGTATGAATTGGCTTTTGAATAACAATTGAAAACTTTTGGAACTCCTTGCTAAAGGTTTGGTTCTAGAGAAAAAATGGCAGCATCCTACGTGGAAAGATTACTATGGAAGTACTTTAAAGATAATGTGTTTGGCGGATTCAGTAGCTTTATAGACAGGAGTGCGCTTCCATGGACACTACTAATCTCATCAATGCTAGCATGTGAGTACTTATACAAAATAAGACCTGGATCAACAGTGCTCGTCGCCTTATCTCTAATGTTGATTGGAATTATTCTATGGAAACGTCCAATGAATTTCAGAGCGGCAATAATAAGCGCTATACTACTCAGCGCTCTATGGGCATATCCCGCAAAATTTGGATCAGGGTTTATTGATTTTCTAAATAACATAAGCATGCTTTATGGAACTCTATTCGCGTGGTATCTATTTAATGCCTCCATGTTTATAATTCAGACAGCCAACTTTTTTGCATCTACAGCAGGAATAGTAATTCTATATGGTAGTGATAAAGAGAGGATTTTCCTATCACCACTGGAGCAGTTAATTTCTGCATCAGTGCTAGGATTGGCTGTCTGGAAACTCGAAACGAGACTTCTAGATCTAATAATAGTATCTGCCCCAATCCTGATAACATTATTATTTGCACACGTTATCATGAGAGGTAAAGGAAGAATTTTAAAAAGTGCATATGGACTATTCACGTTTGTTGTTGTGCCATCAACAATAGGATTTGTGATGGGACTAGGAAGGACCGTAAATGCAACTATCTGGTTTATAATAGCGGTATTCTCACTGCTATTTGCAATTCAAAACTACACAAGAACCCTAGTTAGAGAGAAGAGAGTTGGTTTAAAATTTGGCTTCCTAGCATTTCTGGGATTAATCCTGCTGATTCTTCATCTCATTATCACCCCAGAATATTCATTAGCTATATCAATAAGAGATGTATGGCTTCTATCGATATTAGCTGCAGCACTCGCTCCAATCGTATCTGCAATATACTTTTATGCAACAGGGAAGATTGAATACTATGTTAGAAGAAATATGTTTACATGGAAAACGATAGTACGAGAAATATCAACCGTGCTAGGGATGAAAGCTTTGGAAGGAATCAGAGGTATCATCTGGGGGGAAGTAATGAAGCTATTCGGAGGAAGGAAGTAGTACAATTATACGGCTCAGGCTATTAAACTCAAAGCGTTAACACAAATACATAGGCATCTTCACCATCCTCATAATATTTTTTCATTGTAGATACAATTCTAAAGCCCAGCTTCTCATAAAGCCTAATCGCATCAGTATTAGACACACGGCATTCAAGACGAATAGTTCGCGCTCCTAACCTTTTGAATTCTTCTATTGTTTTTTGCATTAGTAGTGTCCCCAAACCCATCCTCCTATATTCTGGATGTACCGCCACACTGTAGACATGACCAAATAGATCACCTTTATAGTTTTCGAGCATACTGCAAGAGTATCCAACGATTCTATTTCCAAGCTGAGCTACAATGAATACATCCGCATTAGCCAGCAGAAATATAAGATACTGCCGCGAGTAAGGTGCCTTAAAACTCAGCTTCTCTATTGTATAAATATCAGGGAGATCCTGAAGCATAGCCTTTCTAATGATTATTCCTGAGTAATTGTCCTCAGGGAGCATGTGATCACTTAATAACTTTCAGTGATTTCCCTATGTAGAAAAATTAGAAAAAAGATTTATGGACCGAATATTCTTTGGGCCCAATTTGGCCATACAAGACCTGAGTATAGGAGTATCGCAGATGTAGCAAGGGATAACAACTTTGCATATGTAACGATAATCATGGCGATTTTTGCCCATTCAACTTGTGTAGCCAGGGCTGCGAGTATACCATGGGGCATCATCAGAAACACTAGTAATAATAACAAGACAAGGGCTATGGTTACAAGTTTTATCCTCTTTGCTCCAGCTGGCAATTTCTCTAGCTCTGGACCTAGCTTTGCTTTAAGAGAAACATAAAACTTATGTACACTCATGATCCCCACAATTAATAGAAATATTCCAGTTATCGGTTTAGTGTCGAATGCTCCTTCAGGTCTAATCATGTGCCACCAGTTATATGGGTTTAAACCAAGTGCTATACCCACAATACTGAGTGTATAGAAAATGTAGTCAATGGGTTTTATTTCTCCAAGCTTATGGACACTATATGCATAAATCAACGAGAATGCTATAAAGACCCCCGTAACTGACAAGCTCGTGGCAGTTGGGTATAGGTAAAATGCTACATCAGCACCCAGTTGTATCAGCACTCTAGAATCATTCGTTAAGTAGAACAGTATATCTCCAAGTACATGGATAGAATCAAAGAATGCTACTGTTAATATTGCAATTCCAAAATATTTGTATTCAACCCTCTGAGGAAACGTTCGATAAGTTCTCAAGAATAGAAGCCCCGCTATCCACATTATAGTAAGGTAGACTATACCAATAATGAGCATTGCTAGAAATCCCCAGGTACCGTAGGGGTATGGTCGAGGCTGGGCATTAGCCCACATAGGCCAAGGGAGAGTTAGAGTCATATTACACCACCAGTCGTGTTTTAAACTATCCTAACTGCAGTATTATAAAGTATTATTTAAAAATATGGCAGAGAACTCTTATAATGTTAGGATTATGAGGTAAAAATGAAAACGGTAGAGCTTGCATCGGGCTAATTTTTGGGATGTATATGCTTAGCTCGCAAGCTCTCGTGATCAAGATTAAGTGCACAATTTGTTCAGCGGAGAATGAAATTTGCATTGACAGGGTAGAGCTAGAAAGTGAACCATCTGGCGTTGTTAGGATTCCAATCGAGCATTTCATTCCTCAACCGCATTTACTTGTCATTGACATTGATGCACATGGGACTATTAGAGGAGCATACATCATAAAGGATTACCCACTGCTGGAAGGAGTTCTAATGGGTGAAATTTTAGATACTATAGGTATTAGCAACTTGTCTAAGCTACTAGCTTGGCTCTTAGTGTATGATGAAGTAGATCTATATGGACGAAATCCAGATGTCACCAAACTAATTTCTACTTTTCTAAGTCACGTGTTTGGAAACGCTAGAAAGATTTCCTTGGGAAAAGAGAAAGCTAGGGTTAGACTCGACGTTTCTAATATACCAGAGCCAGAATTTAGTCTGAGCGTAATTAATCGCAGGTTGCAATCAGCCGTCAAAAATATCAAGAGTTCTAGCTCATTAATTGCATTTCTAAAGAATGAGTTTGAGAGATATGTGACTTATATTAATGTATTTGAAGAGGCTCTTAAAAGCACAAAGCGTCGCTTGACTATGGATGATTTTATTAGAATATCCGAAGGCAAATTACAGAGGGATGAAATCAAGCTGATACTAGCAGTGCTCAAGGCAAGGGGCATCGATGTGAGTAGAAAAGTCGAAATTCCCGAGTTCAAGATAGCGGAATTATTTTAGGCGTCTCTACTTGCCTATAATAACTGGGCAAGTTGTTGTTTTTAAATGCCCTCAATGCGGGAGACGAGAGTTCTATACAGTCAGGAGGGAGGATATTGATGAAGCGCTTTCTCATGAGGTATCTAGAGTAGGATTTTTCCATGGTGACCATATACTTCTTTGTGGGTTAAACAGATTAGGCGAGCCCGTAACGAGGGGTATAGACTCACCAAACAAAAGAGATTTGTACTCTAGCAATAGGATCTACGCAGAAGGCTTCTTACTAGTGTGTACTGAAAACCCACTGGGTAATTTTCAAATAGCTTTAGTTGACACAGACCAAAAAGTACTCGACTTACGCTGCTTTGCTGGAGATCTTAGTTCAATCCTGTTAATATTTTGGGGAGAAATCGACTCAATACTTAGAGAGTGTAGTTCGCGGGGGTATTTCATAATACCTATGGGTGCTAATCTTATCAAAATGAAAATTAACCACCTGGTTGCGTTTATCAAGATTATTGAGGGAAGGAATTTAGATAAGAGCATTGAATTCCTATCCAGCATACTTGAGAGGGATGTAGATGCAATAATTTCAGCAGTTAATAGTATTGATAAGAGTTTAAGGGATTCTTACAAATCGCTTCCTGAGCTTATTTGGTACATCCTTCTCCTTAAAAACGTTTTTCCAATGAATCCACCAGTGGTGACTTTGAGCAGGGTCATGCACTACATTGAAAATAGGCGCACCAACGTTCCTAATAAGGCTGATGTGGAAAACATTGAGTTGATATTAAGAGCAGACGGGACTCTAGTAAGTATCTGTAGCAAATCAGAACTAATACAGCTATCAAAACCTGTAGCAGTCCTACTTGGACACGTCGAGTTTGTGGATTTAATCTATGACAATAGAGGCGAAAAGATAAGCTTAGAAACACTTCTGAGGAACATTAAGTGTGAGCATGTGGGGCCTTTTCTAGACTTCCTAAGAGAGTTAGAAAAGCGTAAATTAGTTGGGATAAGTCCAAAGAAATTGTGATTGTATATTTAAAAGTGTGGAGAATTAGCCCTGCTCCATTATCTGTCTGACGAGATCAAGTTTTCTTCTCTTGTGTTCTTTAAATATTTCTGCTGCTTTTTTGTAGTTCAGTACTTTAACTACCACTGGGAAATTAACTGCTTCTCCATGTATTAGTACCTCCTGTCTCTCAAGTACTGGTACTACCTTACGAAGTAAACTTGCACGAGGTGTCCCCATTAATGCTGCTCCTATATCTCGCTCATCAGTTAGTGTGAATACAAAGCTTGTCCACAGCATACTTATTACATCATCGTCTAGCTCACTCGGCTTTTGATCTATCACACAAAGTGTCACGCCTTTCTTTCTCATTTCCCTCGCAATTTCTCCAAATGGTGACATGCGATAAGTCTCCCTTCCCAAAAAGTTATGCGCCTCCTCTAAGAATATAACTATTTTCGTTTTCAGCTCCTCTCCCCTCACAATCATACTCAATATCCTTTCTCTGAGGCGTCTGGCTATAAGGTTTGCCATTATCATGTACAATGGTGTCTCCTTTTCGTACTTACCCATGCTTATTACTACACTCCGACCGTTCTCGCTTACCAAATTGTCAACAATAGCGTCTATTGAACTCTTCTTCGTCTGCTTCTCCTCCTCCGTTATGTATGTGTATGGATAGTTGAGTAGTTGTTTAAGCTTTGCTGTTTGTGATCTGAAAGACGAACATGCAGACGGTCCAAGCCTATCTTTTATTACTTTTAGAATCATTCTCCTCAGTTTATCCGCGTCCTCAACATTAGTTCTTTTCTTTATCTCATCCAAGATTTTTCTTCCTTCAATATCTTTCATCATCTTATCTTCAGAATCCTTATCGAGTATGAGACCCCATATCCATAAGTCACCAAGTTTGCATCGTTTGTCTCGTTTTAGGATTGATGCGAACTCTCCCAAATGTTCAAGGAAGCCTTCGCTCACTCCAAAAATTGGTGCTATGAGCCTCAAGTCATCTACTGTTAGGTCACTATAGTCTATCCTCAGTTCTTCCAGACCAGCTTCTTTTGCGAGTTCTAGGTCTGGTGTGTAGCGTAAGAATTTGTTTGAGAACAGGTTCATGCTCGCAATACCATCTGCTATCACATTTCCCTTATTGTCCCTCAGCTTGAGGCTATATTCAGAGTGCATATCAAATATCAGAAGTCTCAATCTCTTACTTTCTTTATCTACTGAACTTTTCTGATCATCGTACAGTATCATGTAACCGGCTAGAATATTGCCTAAGAATGTCTTTCCCGTACCTGATTTGCCAAATATACCAAAGCTTAATTCGATCAGCTTCTCTATATCTACCGGTATGTATACTGTTGATTCGCCTGGTACTTTCGGAGTACCTATATTCCATAAATTCTTCTGATTCTCCTCACCAAAGAATACCTTAATATCCTCTTGGCGCACCTCAACGACGTCTGAATAGAAGTTAGGTATTGTATCAGCGCTCCTCGGCATTTCGCCAGAGGATTGACCTAGGAGAGCTATTTCGATAAACCGAGTGTTTACATAGTCCTTGATAGCGTCCATTGCTATGTCCTTCAATTCATTGCCAATTCTAGATCCATAGAAGCTCTTAACAGTCTCTCCTGCCGATTCTATACCAATGTCAGTTATTACTCCGAGGTAGTGGTGTTTAGTACCTTTAATTACTACTAGGGCACCAACAGGATAATTCTCGATATTCTCATCCCTAACTAATACTTTCAAACCCCTGCTTAAGCTTCCCTCAATGACTTTTCCAAGGGGACCAGCCAACTTATTCACCTAAGAGCCTCGAGAATACATTCGAGATATCTACCAACATTCTTTGGATCAGCCATGTATAGTGGTCTTGCTAGCGCGCGTACTAAACTTTGGCAGTTGGGATCCTTACTTAGAAAATAGTCCCTGTGTGTAAAGAAAAGCCCACGGAGCGTAAGTGGCTGAGCGCCAGCCTCTATCACATACCTTAAAAAGTCAAAATTCCATTCTCCATTAGGTCTAAAGAAAGCGTCTAGGAGATCATTAGAGTTCACTAGAAATGCGAGATCATGAAGTCTCGGCATCGATGCAGGGACATGATATAGTGTATTCCCTTTTACATGACTGGAGTAAACAACTGTTAATACTAGCCTGTGTTGGTAATCAATATCAGGATACTCCCTTAAAATCTCCTCTCGCCCCTTCCTGAGCGGATGTATTGATCCGTGTCTTGGTTCATGAGCAATGTTGACTGCTAACCCCACGGGTTTGACTTGATCTGAGTTTATCGCTATTATCGACCCTACACGAATCTCGGAATAATGTTCTGGGTATACAAAAATGTCTATCTCCCCCGCGCGAACGCAGGCCACTTCACCTATAGCATTCTCTTTTACAGCAAAGAGGCTCGCCCAAACCATATGTGCATCAACCTAAGCAAGTTCAGAACTAAGCCGCTTTAATGCTGCCCTCGTTGTCTCTCAATAATATATAGTATAAGATACAGCGTATTAAATTGGAAGAGTGGAATGAATTAGTTTATCTCAATATAACACAGCTAACCATGAAACTGAATACCCTAATGAAACCAAGAAAAAAAGTGGGGAGGAATTAGAATTAGCGTTCAACTAGTCAGGTTAATTAACTAAGCTCCGTGTTTGACTAATATTAGTTCCGCTAGCGGTATTGCTAGTATCACAATAAAGTATACTATGAGCAAGTCCAGGATAAACGACAGTGGTATAGCCATAGCTAAAAGCACCGATACAATTGCGTGCAGCGGTCTATCATTGTAAAACGCGTAAATACCAAGGGATAGATAGCTCAAGAAGGCGAATATTGAGATTGAGAGTAGACCACCACCAACTATCAATAATGCAAATAGAATTGCCTCTATAGGCGTTTTGAGTACAATTTTTAGTCCCAATGCTGTGGTCGCACCGAAAGATGTTACCGATAAGCTATACATAAGCGAGAGGATGCAGACTGCCCTAATTTTTTCGCCGTATTTGGGCCAATTCATTAGTATTTTTAAGACACCCAGGAAAGTCAGTAAGCCACTAACTATCAGAAGAATTAAGACTGGAACAAGATCGCTAGAGATACTCCCAATAACTCCAATAATAACAGCAATTGGTAGATTTATAGCACTGCTGACGCCAAGATAACGTCTTTCATCTCCCTCTTTCAGCAAACGTAAGATCATCCAAAACACCTGGGATAGTGCTTTTTATTATCATTTAAAGTATCAAAGCTAAACACTTGTATTATGAACTAGTTATGCATAATATTAATTCAGTGTACATGAGTTGACTTCTTAGAGTATATTTCGGTTAACGCTTGGAGAAGTAACCGTTATCATTACCTGAGAAAGTCTCCCATTTCGTTAAACCACTTTGGCTCCTTGAATTTCATTGAGCATGCTAAGCATATCCTACCTTTAGGTGTTTCGCCCTTCAGAATCTTTCTAATACAGCAAAGTACTCTGAGAAGAAGAATTGCGTCGAGCGTTATATAATGCTTCTTATCCTTATGTGAGCAGTAGCTTAGAACTCCTCTAGGCTTTCCGCGTATCACATCCTTTAAGATACCTCTTATCGCTTTTTCTTTCGGGTAAGAGGCAAGTTTAAACATGAATTGAGGCATTTTTCCTTCAATTCTTGCTAATCCAATCTTCGCAAAACCTCCAATCTCTGAAGCATAATTAAGTCTCAACTTTAATTTTCCAACAATCTCCTTATTCCCTATCTCATTTATCAGGTAATCGATCACCTGATCAAAACATCCCATACAGAAGCTAAAATCTTTAACCGGAATACTTTTCCCCTCTCTAATTCACAGAAGTAGGTTTCTTCTTTACCGCCCTGCTGGATTTCTCTGGTGATAAACATGCTCTTTCTGCATAGATCCTGAGGAAGGGTTATCTTATTTGTGAGCTTCTCAGTCAAGTCCAGTATATCCCTTATACTTAAATAAAACATGATCCAATTAGACCACTTTTCAGGCCCTATCTGGCGGGTGGATGTTCTCTCAATATGATATTTTTCTGGCCTAATGATTAAACGCACTTCTTTCTTAGTTTCATCTAATTCAACCTCAAGTGTGCACCTTTCCTCTGGGATAATGTAGGCTTCCCTTCCATCCTTAATCGTCCTCTCCCATCCCAAGTCTAGGGGGCTTTTACCGTATCTGGATGGATGAATAAGCCTTTCGATTGTTATTGGAGGCTTCCCGGAAACCCAACCTCGAAAATTGGCATATATTATTGGAAGCGGAGTTGGCTTTGGAACCCTAAAGCCAGCGCTGATGAGCTCTTCCTGAAGCTCAAGCGATGCTGGAAAATAAATTTGAAGCGACTCTATATCATAGGTTCCAACATGCATGCTTTACTCTTCCTTTTTCATACGATTTAAGGGTTTTTATACCTTCTTGTTGTTGCAACACTCTTTTGCATTTTAACTCTTTCCTGGAGGAATGTTCTAAGCTTTTTAGC
>JANJXX010000011.1 GCA_024720975.1 Candidatus Panguiarchaeum symbiosum
AGGGGACGAGTTCTAGAATCCACGATAGAAGGTAACGATGCTCATATTATTGCACACGTTCCCGTACCAGAAACACTAGACCTAGCTGAAAGAATAAGATCTATAACTAGCGGGAGAGCTTTCTTTGGATATCAGTTTGAGACATGGTGGAAGATTCCAGAGGCGTCTCAGGCTGATTTAATAAGACAAATAAGAAGGCGTAAAAAGCTTGACGAGAATCCACCTACAGTTGAAACATTCGCTAGATTCATATACCAAAGGACTTGAAAGGAAATAATACAGAACCAAACTTTTTTATTCGGTTGAGCTTATAAATCATAAATTGTAGTCTTCTGATGTACCTATCTTGATCACTGCGAAACTCATTAGGTGTAAGCATTGACGCACGGATCTCTTGACAAAGCTGGAAAAGTTCGAAAAGCAACATTAGAGTCTGTGCGAATGCTTGGAATAACACCCAAGGAGAGGCACACACCCCCGCCTCGTGTAAATAGAAGAGAGCTTTACTGGAAAAGATTCATCAAGAACTATAGAATAGGCCAGCCTCTAAAAAGAGAGTGAAGGAGCCAGAAAAATACTCTACTGCCGCAAGTTTTCTCTTCAGCAAAAATTTCAAGTACCTAAAGCAGCTAGGGAGATCTAGGAAGCTTCTAGGATGAAGATGAGTACGAGAACCCTCAACGCGAACATCTCCTACGATTTAAGGGGTGAGTTAAGCAAGATATACTACACGCAGTCAGAGTGACGAGCTGTGAACATAGCACGACTTTAAGTGGAGTCTCAACATATGAGTGAGTGTAGAGGAAGTCCGGCTTGTGGAATCAACGACGACTAAAATAGCTAGAATAGCTAAGCTTGATGGGTATGAGCAATCAATCGACAATTACCGCCTCATTTTTAATATAAATATGTCGGTATGATGCTCGATATTTATAAAGGCAGTTTTCTTCAGTAATGTAAGACCTACTAAAACATTGCATAAGGGATATCTATGCCACTCCGTGCATTCGTATTCCTCAAAGTTAGACCCGCTCCAGTAGAGGATCTCAGAAGAGAACTTAAAAAGTTTCCAGAAATTATTGAAGGCTATGTAGTTACAGGAGAGATCGATGTTATCCTCAGTGTTGAAACTGTAGATACGAATGAATTGTTCCAACTAGTTAAAAAAATCAGAGCTTTACCGTTTGTACTTGATACAAAGACGAGTATAGCCATTAGTGCAATTAAGGAAAAGCAGGGTTAATACCACTAAGCCCTTCCAGAATCTTGCTTTTTCTTTCTATGGGTTTCTCCTAATTACTCTTAGAAGCAGGTGTACTATTTTGTTCACTACGCTATAATGGGGAGCTTGCAGCCTTGGATAACTTAGCAGGTAGCATATAGAAAATGTGTTCTATGCAATGTTCATCAAATTTATTGAGAGCATTGAAATAGCAAAAAGACTCGTTAGAGGTGTTTTCTTTTTTCGCTTAGATAGAATCAGCTCAGCAGCTAGACTTATGAGTATGCACGAAATAACTTGAAGTTCCCGCCCGCGCAAGTAAAGCACAGAAGCGATGAAGATCTTAGCATCGCCGCCGCCAATGATGCCGATAATATAGAGGACCAGGATAGCTGTAACGATACCTATGGGATTAACTCGACTTTGTGAGTCTTCAATACTATTCTTAATTACTGCAAGAGAAATCATCAACCAGAATATGTCTCCACTGATTTCGCCACTTCGGATATCTTCGATGCTGCAAACTAACAATGTAAAGTAGTATAAAAGGTCTAATAAAATTAATATCTCAAGCATTGCCCCCAAAATCTCATTTCACTTTAAAGAAGAACCATCAAATATTAGCATAGAAGTTTGAGCCTACGTTGTCTCCTCTCTTTTAGGTTATTTGATTTGCTGCTATCTTAGTATTATGTAAGGCTGATAAGTATTACGATATTCAACAAATGTGCTTATCTAGATTCTTCTAGGGAGGTGTCTATTTGGTGATACCTAAGTCACTGTTTGATTGTATGATTGTGCTTAATCTGAAATCCATAGGGGATGTATTGCGAATGGAAGCGTTCATTTCAAGAAAAACTAATAGGAGCTTTCCTTTGTACAGATGTAGTAGCTTTGTCTACACTATCTTAAGACGAAGCATAGCCTTTAAAAAAAGATTAGCAATAGTGGCCGGAGCCAAAATTACGGGCAGAGAGTTTATTGAAGGACGCGTGATATACTATAGCTACTACAAGGATACAATACTGAAAAATCCCACAGACCGGCTGAAATATCAAACCTATGTCTTAGAGGATATCGCTTCGGAGGAGTGCATTGTTCTAGATGAAGATGAAGTTAACTCACTGGAAGATTTCAAACGTCTAGACTCAGAAACAATCCGCGGAATTGCTCTTCATGATTGGCAAGACCTAATAAAATTAGCTTTTCTTCTTCGTGATCTTGTTATAAGATTAGATTTAAAAGAAGCGGGTTGTGTTTTATTCACAGGACTTACCTCGAGAATTTTCTCCCCTGTGGAACCCTTCCTAACGGTGTTTTATGTCACTGTGGGAGAATATGTAGGGCTAGGAGCAAACTATGTTGAAATTTCAGATGAACTAAATTTTGTAAAGCGTATAACGTTACGAACCCTTAAGTTTGTGCCAATAATTAATGCCAGACGGGTATCATTTTATGAAAATATACCTGAAGGAGCTAGAGATAATTTTGAGTAATCTTGAGGATCTACCAAATCCTAAACCGGAACTCGAACAATGGACCACATTACCACGTATAGCAGCTGAAATGTTAATGTTCGCTTATCAGATGGGAGATATCACGGGAAAAGTCTGCGCAGATTTAGGTTGTGGTTCTGGTGTATTAACTGCAGGACTACTTATCCTTGGTGCTGAAACTGTGTATGCAGTTGATATAGACATCGAAGCAATAGAAACAACTAGAAAAAATATCGAAAGGATATCCGAAGCATTCGGTCTTCCTCTGAAAAATCGGATTATTTTAATGCATTGCGACGTGAGAAGGCTGAAGCAAATCAGCGTTGATACTGTTGTTATGAATCCACCCTTTGGCGTCGAACCACAGACGAAGCATGCAGACAGATATTTTCTACTAAAAGCATTTGAGATTGCTAGAGTGGTATATTCCCTCTATTATTCATCTTTATGGCGTAGAAGATCTTTAGAAAGGTCTGCGAGGGAACACGGTTTCGAGTCAAAACTACTAAAAACCTTCGATTTTTCACTGTATGCAAGATTTCCATTTCATAAGCGCAAATTAAAATTGATTAAAGTAGACTTCTATATGTTTCGAAAGGAAACTTCTGAAGCATAGAATCATAAGCTAAGGATTCTAACATTGAGACACTATTAATGCTAAGACTGGTGTTTATTATCGGCAAAAAGGCTGTAGTAGAAATCACAGGAATAAGCGAAAGAGGATTTGGAATAGCTAAACTTGGAGATGGCAGAATTGTTGAGATACCAGGTGCATTACCGAATGAAGTCGTGACAATAAGGCTTGGAAGAAAAAAGTTGGGATACATATTAAAGTTCATCGAGAAAAACAATAAAAGAGTGATGCCTATTTGTTGTTATGCTCAGAGATGTGGAGGATGTTTGTGGCAGGATGTAGATTATAGCGAACAACTCAGATTGAAACAACTAATACTGGAAAAATTATTGTCCCGTCTGAATGCAAACTTTGAGCTTAAAAAAATCATCCCCTCACCCCAGATTTATGGCTATCGTGGAAAAACTGAATTTATCTTTGCGGAGGGAAGTACAGGCTTGGCCCTGGGGTTCAGAGAATTAGGATACTTTGACAAAGTCATCGACATTTTTGCATGCTGGCTTCAACCTGTAGAAGCGAACATCGTTCTGTCCGAAATGAAAGCAAAGCTGGCTGCGCTTAACTATCCCCCTTATAATATATACACGCGCCAAGGATTTCTGAGATATCTGGTCTTAAGAACGTCATTCTATAACAGAGAGGTTCTAGCCAATATTATTACTGCGTCAGGACGCAAAGAAAATCTCAAATTAAACCTAGAGTATCTATCAACCGAGACGGGGGCATCCTCTATAATATGGTCCATAAACGACACTCCTGCAGATGTTGCAATCGGAAACATTGAGCAAGTGTATGGTAAAGGTTACTTAGAAGAGGAATGTGAAGGGTTCAAGTTCAAGGTCTGTCCATATTGTTTCTACCAGTCTAATCCTATTCAGGCAAAGACATTATTTAGTATGGCTAAAAAACTTGGTGAAGAGGGGGAAACGGCTCTAGATCTTTACTCGGGAATTGGAACGATCTCAATAATAGTTTCAGGAAACTTTGATAAGGTCATTGGAATAGAACTAGAGAAATGTTCAGTTGAAACGGCTAAAGAAAACGCTAAGATAAACGATGTAAGCAATGTTGAATTTCATACTGGAAAGGTTGAGGATATGCTAGATAAAATTTCAAGCTCTCTCAATAGAGTAAATACGGTATTCATTGACCCGCCTAGAAGTGGAATGCACTATGATGCAAGGCGAGCACTCGTTAGGATTAAACCAGAACGTATAGTCTATATCTCATGCAACCCAAGGACACAAGTAGAAGACATAAGCTATTTGATGAAATTCGGATATAAACTTATCCTTCTGCAGCCCATAGACATGCTTCCCCACACTCCACACATAGAGACACTGGCTCTCCTTGAAAAAGAGTAGCAATACGGTTTTTGCCTTGAAGCTTATAGACTCGCACGCACACTTAAGCTTTGATGCATTCAAGAATGATCTTGATGAAGTAATCTTGAGAGCCCAGAAGGCAGGCGTGGTGGCTATAATAAACCCAACAATTTCGGTGAGTGATTTCAAGAACGCACTTAAAGTAGCTGAAAAATATCCCAACGTTTTTCCTGCACTCGGTCTAGCTCCTCAGATAATTGAGGAAGAATTACTCAAGGAATTCCTCTCAGCAATTAATGAGTTTAAAGAAAACTATATTGCAATTGGAGAATGCGGGTTAGATTTCTATTGGATAACAGAACCTAAAAAAGTTCAGTTCATGTTAGAAAGTTTCAAAACAATTCTTGAGATCGTAGAAAAATTAAAGAAGCCTCTAATAATACATGCAAGATCAGCGCACCATAAAAATGCGTATGTTGAAATTATCGAATTACTCGAGACGTATAATATAAAGAGGGCAGTGTTCCACGCTTTTCTAGGCTCTAAAAAGGATGTGCAGGCAATATTACGAGGAGATTGGTACATAAGTATTCCAACAGTATATGTTAGGAGGAAAGATCTATGGTCTATAGTAAACGATATTCCCCTTGATCGAATGCTCATTGAGACGGACTCACCATACCTGGCCTCAAGAAAGGGGAGTAGAAATGAACCCTCGTATATAGTGGATTTACTGGAGCTTATATCAAGGATCACAGGCATAAATAAGGATGATATAGCCTACATCTTAACCAAAAATGCAATTGATTTATTCGAATTGAAATGTATCTGGTAGAGTAGAGCCTTCAATAAGGGGTTAAATATTGCTTCTTGTTCCAAAAATCTACAAGGTTCTTGGAAATAAGGGTTGTAATTCCTATGTTATTGAAGGTCTAGAAGGCTTAGCTATAGTCGATGTTGGAAGTTTGGGCTCAGAAAAAGGCATTCTTAAATACATTGAGGCCCAACTAAATGCGTCTCCGGAGGATGTAGCCTATGTACTATTAACGCATGCTAGGCGACAAAATGCTGAAGCTACGCTGGATCTCTTATCATCATGTCCAAATGCAAAGGTTGTTATACATGAGAATGAGCTAGACTACTTTAAGCGAGTATCTTTAGTAGTAGACATTGAGGATCTCGTAGTAGTTCGCACTGACGTACTCAAACTTGATTTTCTGGAAATAATGCATATGCCTGGTTATACTCCTGGTAGCATCGCTATAAAATTCGAGAAATCCATATTCGTCGGGGGGTCCCTCTATATTAATGCAAGAGGTGAAATTACGCTGCCAATGCAGATGTACGACAGAAAGTTGCTCCTAGAGTCGCTTAAGAAGTTACTGGACTTCAGATTTGAGAATATGTTTCCTGCATATGGAAGATACATCATAGGAAATGCAGGATTAAAGTTCCAGAAATTCATGGCGCAATTCACTTGATAGTGTATATTAAATGTCTAAATCGATAGATTTAGTGAATGATTAAAGGGATACTGACAATGCCAGTCTTGGATACTACTCTGTCTAGACTGCGACGATACTTAGGTTTTGACATATCGCTCGAAGAGTTAGAGGAGCTATTATTCAAAATCGGATTTGAGTTAGATTCCATAAAAGAACAGAACTCCGACTTCCTTCTGAAAGTGGACATAACACCCGATAGAACTGACTGCCTATCCACAATTGGTCTGGCGCGTGCGTTAAGATTGTACCTTAATAAGGAGCGCCCCAAAGAATATCTGGCGCATAGAGGGGAGTATAAGATTATTGTTGATGAAAGTGTGTTGCCGATTAGACCCTATATCGCAGCAGTCGTTGTAAAGGAACTCAGACTCACTGAAGATGATATATCAGAGCTTATATGGACTCAAGAGAAACTTCATACAACGTTTTGCAGAAACCGTCTTAAAGCATCCGTTGGTCTTTATCCACTGGATCCTCTCAAGTGGCCTCTGAGATACTATGCAGAAAATCCTGAAAAAATAAGGTTCAGACCGTTAGGTATGGATAAAGAAATGAGTGGTAGGGAAATCTTAGCAGAGCACCCAACAGGAATAGAATATTCATTCATTCTTAAAGACAAAGAGAAATACCCCCTGTTTACAGATTCAGAAGGCAAGATTCTGTCAATGCCGCCTATAATAAACTCAGCAGATTACGGACAAGTGCGCGCTGGTGATCAAAACATATTACTGGAGACAACAGGAACGCACAAGGAAACGATGGAAAAGACCCTGAACATCCTAGCTACAATATTGCATGATATGGGTGGAGAGCTATATCAAGTAGACATATTATATCCGAGCGGGGTCATTGACACAGCGCCCTATTTTCATAAAAATATAAAAGCGATCTCTACTAAGCAAGTTGAAAAAATTCTGGGACTTCGTCTAAAAGCTCGTGAAATAAAGCAGCTTCTAGAAAGAGCCGGATATCTTGCAGAAGTTCAAAGTCCGTCGCTAATCGTTGTTCAGATTCCACCATATAGAACAGATGTGTTTCATGAAGTAGACATCATAGATGATATTGCTAGAACTTACAGTTACGATAGCTTTGAGCCTGAGCTTACTCCAGTTTTTACAATCGGGGCGTCTTTAAAGGACATACCTAAAGTCAACTTCATAAGGGAAATTCTCACAGGACTCGGTTTTACAGAGGCGTTCACGTTTTCTCTCACTAATGAATTGGATCAATTTGAAAAAATGCGCGTACCAATCCCAGAGACTAAAGTTGTTAAAATTGCAGGTGCAAAAGAGGCAAAATTAACTATGGTAAGATACTGGCTGCTACCCGAGCTTCTTAAAATGCTGTCTGAGAACAAAGCGGTAGAGTATCCAATAAAAATGTTTGAGATAGAAGACATCGTAGAAATCTGTGACAAACTTTCAGCTGGGGCGAGAAACATTCGCCACCTAGCTATTTTAATTTCAGACGCACGCGCCGACTATACACAGCTTAAGTCTGTGATTGAATATCTATTCCAGACATTAAACATTCCTATAATGATTAAAAGAAGCCAGTACCCATCATTTATTGAAGGGCGTTGCGCAAAGATTCTCATCAATGATAAGGAAATAGGCGTTCTTGGAGAGCTTCACCCTGAGGTTCTCTTGAATTTTGGGGTGACGATGCCAGTTGTTGCAGCAGAGTTGGATCTGAGCCACGTGCTGGACCTATCTACCGATGAAATCGAAGTCGCAGAGTGATTTAAGGAATAAGGAATGGAATAATGTATGCCAATATTAATAAGTAGATCGTAGGATTTAATTTAGCTTTACTTGCGTGTGTGAATTTTCGGCATTTAGATAAAAAACTTAAATATTGCTTTCCTTATCTAGTGACTCTTGTTGAGGCTTGGTGGGTGGATTGAAAAAAGCGTTGTTAGTTTTCCTTCTCATTTGCTTACTTACCAGCCATCACGCGTGTACGCCTATCCTTACGGCTCCCGAAGATGCATTTAGAGAGCATCTACTAAATCATGGCAGTGTCCAGAGTGAAGTTGAAAACTACCATAAGGACCAAACAATTGAAAATTTGTCTATTACAGTGCACCCGATCTTGTTTGACATTGATTTTGATGGACTTCCTGAATTGCTGATTCCGCTGAATGATACAATAGTAGCATATAGATACAACTCTACGGCAGCGGCGCTTAGTGAAATCTGGAAGACAAAGATTGGAGTTTCCAGAAATCTCACCTATAAGCCTAAGCTCAAGAATTGGGTTGAATCGGACAGGATAATACTTTCTCCTGTCTGTGCTGATTTTGACGGAGATGGTGAAATAGAAGTAGCTGTCGTCTGTAGTAGAAATGTAGCATTTCTCAGAGGCATCGACGGGAGTATCAAGAGAATTATTCCAATAGGCATTGAAGCTTTAAATGTTACAGTTGCCGACATAGATTTAGATGGCGCTATAGATGTTGTGATAAAAACTAAAAAATCTGCCGAGCCAATAGCCTTTGTTAATATGTTACGAAATCCTCCAGAGCTTGGAAAAATGTACGAGGCTGGAATTCCGGGATATACCATACAAATAGTCCCGGTAGCAGAGTCGCTGGGATCACAGAATATAATATTGATGCTTGTTTATGTACTAACAGACAGATTAGTCACAGCATACAAAAAAGGAGGGATTCTTTATAAAACCCAACTAACATTCGCGGGCGAGAAAATACTTCTCCAACCACTATATGGAAACTTCACCGGAAGGTCAAAGAGCGTATCGGAGCTTCTCCTATTCTTTAGCAATAGGATATCACTAGTGGTATTGCCTAACAGAACAATACCACTGAACATAACAACAACTGATATACTACCTGTGATAAAGAGTGTAGTTAATGTTTCAAGTATATCATTCTCTCAACTTGTATCTTTACCACTTGTCGCAGATTTTGATAACGACTCTAAGGAAGACCTATTACTGTGGTTTAATGCAAGTGTTGGGAGTGATGTTGGATTAAGGACGGATGCTATAGTGTTAGTGAGAAACATAACATATGGTACCGCCGCTAATATTTCAATGCTCGCCAAGAATTTAACACTAGCAAAGAATGTGCTTGTGAAAAAGATACTGGCTGCAAATGTGAATAATAGGTCATGTGCAATAGCACTCCTTAGTAATGGCACACTGCTTCTTATAGGGACAAACACCACCGACATGGAAACTACTATCTTTGTACAGAAAATAACAGACATATCTAATACTACAAGTTACCTGCTTTTAGGCGACATTGATGGCGATGGAAATAGTGAGTTAATATATGCGTCCAATGTCACGTTAGAAGTCCTTAATTTAAGTCATATACTGAACAGTAACGTAACTGGCCTTTGGGCTTATATTTACGGATCTGTCTGCAATCTGAACAAAATGATATCAAAATTCGACTCTGACGTGGACGGACTTCCTGATGAATCTGATCCTGCACCATATGACTCAGACTTAGATAATGACATGGACTGTGATTATACAGAGTTAGTATTAGGACTGAATGTTACTGATAGTGATACAGATGACGACCTAATGGGCGATGGATTTGAGCTCATATACGGATTTGATCCTAAAAGAAATGATTCAAACATGAATAATGAACTAGATGGTTTAGAGGATCCCGATTCTGATGGATTGAGGAATTATGAAGAGTGGACTTACAAAACTAACCCGTCAAAGAATGATACAGATGGCGACAAAATCATAGATTTTGATGAAGTAAATGGCACATTAGGATTTCAAACTTCTCCGATCTCTTATGATACAGACAACGATGGGCTTCCTGATAAATGGGAAATAGATAATGGGTTTAATCCATTAGATCCTTCAGATGCTCTATTGGATGACGATGATGATGGACTAACGTTGTTTGGGGAGTATATATATAAAACGAACTATACAAACAAAGACACCGACCGCGATTTAATGTATGATGGCTATGAAGTCTACTATGGACTTAATCCCCTAGATTCAAGTGATGCAAGTGCAGATGACGACAACGACGGCTTAATTAATATCAGGGAATTTGCACTGGGAACAGACCCTACGAAAAATGATACCGACAGTGATAAGATGCCTGACGGTTGGGAATGGCGATACGGTCTCAACCCACTCGATCCGTCAGATAATAGCACAGATTTGGATGACGATGGACTTATTAATGTGTTCGAGTATGGAAACAAAACGAACCCAAGAAAACCAGATACAGATGATGATGGAATGCCTGATCTATGGGAAATAATACACAAACTAGATCCGAACGATCCAGCAGATGCTTATAGAGACAATGATTTTGACTACTTGATAAACAAGCTTGAATATGTCTATAGCACAAATCCACTAGATCCAGATAGTGATAACGACGGACTACCAGACGGTCTTGAGATATTGATAGGTACAAATCCATTAGATCCAGACAGTGATTGCGATGGACTACCAGATGGTCTTGAATTGGCACTTGGCGCAGACCCGCTAAAAAGTGACACGGATGGTGATGGATTAAGTGATAAGGAAGAAGTAGAGTTAGGTACCGACCCATTATCGCCCGAACGCAGCTTTGCAATACCCTACTCAGTTATAGCAGCTGTATTTATAGTGATTATGCTTATAAGCTTAATCTTCTTTAAGCAACCTAAGGTAACAGTGAGGCTAGAATCCTGATAGTATTTTTACGCTCTCTTACTAAATTATAAACTCTCAACTGTAGTAGTATCTTTCAAGATACTCAAGTTTGTGCTTAAGTTTCCGTTTCATTTTTGGTGTACTGACTTGAACGAAGAACCTCGAAAAAGAAAATTTCTGAGGGTTACTAGCATAAACAATCCTGACTACTTCGGGCGTGCACTGGGAATAATACATATAAAAGACGCTAGGGACCTTGGCATTGATAGCGGAGACTTCATCGCAATTAAGGGGGAGAGGAAGACTGTTGTAAGAGCATTTGCAGGTGCCCTGACTCCAATAGGAACTATAGCCTTGGACCCTATAGTCAGAACAAATGCAGGAGTTCGAACTGATGAGTATGTAGAGGTGCATAAAGCAAAAGTAGCCGATGCAACATTTGTTCGTTTTGCACCCGTGGAAAGTATCTCTTTTCTTGACACAGAACGTATGTCCGATTTTCTAAAGAAATATGCATCAACGTATGTGATTCCATTAGCTCCTGAAGATCAAATCGAGATAAGATACTTCGGGCAGAGGTTCTATTTTGCAGTGATAAAGGTAGAACCCTCCGATGTCGATGCCGTTCTTATGACACATAATACGCATGTAGAAGTATTATCTCAACCAATGGCAGGAGTTAGACAGGTTCCCAAAGTAACGTGGGAGGACATAGGAGATCTAGAATACGCTAAACAAAGACTCAGAGAGCTAGTAGAACTACCATTGAAATATCCAGAATTGTTCAGGAGACTTGGCATTGAGCCCCCAAAGGGAGTTCTATTATACGGACCTCCTGGCTGTGGAAAAACGTTACTAGCAAAAGCAGTGGCTAATGAAGTAAATGCAGCTTTCTTTGTTATTAACGGTCCAGAGATAATGTCTAAATGGTATGGAGAAAGTGAAAGGAGGCTTAGAGAAATCTTCCATAAAGCGGAGGAGAGTGCGCCAAGTATAATATTTATCGACGAGATAGATGCGATAGCTCCAAAAAGAGCTGAAGTTACAGGTGAAGTCGAAAAAAGAGTCGTATCCCAATTGCTTACCCTGATGGACGGATTGAGATCTAGGGGGCACGTTATAGTGATAGGTGCGACAAATAGGCCTGAGGATCTGGATCCAGCTTTGAGAAGACCCGGGCGATTTGACAGGGAAATAGAGATAACCGTCCCAAATAGACAAGCAAGATTAGAGATTCTTAAAGTGCACACGAGAGGTGTTCCTTTGGCGCCAAATGTTTCCCTAGAGAAGTTGGCAGAGATAACCCATGGATATACTGGCGCAGATCTTGCAGCACTCGTGAGAGAAGCTGGCATGTCTGCTCTTCGCAGAGTTTTACCAAAGTTAGACCTTAAAAAGAAACAGCTAGATCCACAAGTGCTGGAGGAGCTTGTAGTAACGATGGATGACTTCAATAACGCTATGAAGGAAGTTAAACCATCGGGATTGAGAGAAGTAGCCATTGAGATACCCTATGTGAGGTGGAGCGACATAGGTGGACTTGAGGAAGTGAAAAAGCGCTTACAAGAGATGGTTGAGTGGCCATTGAAATATGGTGACATATTTGAATACTCAGGACTAGAACCACCGAAGGGAATCTTGCTATATGGGCCTCCTGGAACTGGAAAAACGCTGTTGGCAAAAGCTGTAGCAACAGAATCACAGGCAAACTTTATAGCTGTGCGTGGACCCGAGGTCCTAAGTAAATGGGTCGGAGAAAGTGAAAAGCGCATACGCGAGATCTTTAGAAAAGCAAGAACGTATGCTCCATGCATTATTTTCCTCGATGAAATAGACTCTATAGCGCCCAGGCGAGGCTTAGGAATTGGCGATTCAAGAGTAACTGAGCGCATAGTTTCAACACTCTTAAGCGAGCTTGATGGTATAACCTCACTCAAAGATGTTGTTGTAATTGCTGCTACAAATCGCATCGATGTGCTTGACCCGGCACTCTTACGTCCCGGCAGGTTTGACCGGATAGTTGAGGTGCCCCTACCTGACCTCAGAGCCAGAGAAGAAATCTTTAAGGTACATCTTAGAAAGCATACTAATGTCTTAACAGAACCAATGGAAGATATCGCGAGAGAGCTTGCGAAAGAGACTGATGGATTCTCAGGAGCTGATATAGCAGGTGTTGTTCGTGAGGCCGTAATGGCGGCATTAAGAGAGTTCATTTCTAAAGCTGGAAACCCGGAAAGGATTTCAACGATACTTAAAGAAAAACCCAAATTTGTCACAATAGAGCACTTCCGAATGGCCATAAGAATGTTAAAGAAAACGAAAAGAGTTGCTGCACCAGAAGAGGAATGGAAACGCTATCAAATTCCAGCAGAATACGTCTAGTATTGAGTAATCTCTGCCAAATTTTTTCTAGTTGAAGTTCTTTACTAGTCATTAATGCGTCTAGTTCTTAGCGTCTTAGAAATTCTATAATGAGCTCTTAGAGCGCTTAATATGCGACAATTTTTGGTTCCATTCATTGAATATTAAAGCATGATTTCAGAAGATATTTAGATGCATGGTAAGTGATAAAAATGTCAGTAAAGCTTGAAGTTGTGGACATAAAATTTCCGGAAGGTGTCTCTGTAATAATTGGTCAAGCTCACTTTATGAAGACTGTCGTTGATTTATATGAGGCGTTGGCGACATCCCATCCGCAACTTAAGTTTGGAGTTGCCTTCAACGAGTCATCAGCTGAACGAAGAATATTCTATGAGGGTAACGATGATGAGTTGAAAAAGCTAGCTGTGGAAATAGCAAAAAACCTTGGTGCTGGTCATATCTTTGTTGTGGCAATTAGAAATGGCTGGCCAATAAATGTACTTAACCGCATCAAAATGGTCCAGGAAGTGTGCACAATATTCTGCGCAACATCGAATCAGCCACTTCAAATTATCGTAGCTGAGACAGATATAGGTCGTGCTATACTTGGAGTTGTTGATGGATACTCACCAATACGTGTCGAGAACGAAGAAGATCGAAAGTGGCGCATAGAATTCCTGAAAAAGTTAGGTTACAAACTTTAGAGACGCTTTGTAATCTTAATTGGTATTCTCTCACCGCACACAGAGCATGCATCTCCCTTTAAATTAATCTTCCTAACTTTCCAGCCAAAGCGTTTAATTTGTAGATGTCCATTTGGACAAAAAGTATCGCAATAAGGGCTTATCCAAATATCAGCATACACATAGTTAAGGAACTGTTTTGCAATGTTATAGTATCGCACAATATCCTCTGTTCGAGTAGGCCTCCTCTCAAGTTCAACGAAGCCTCGTCTGAAGCGTTTAATATGCAAGGGAATATTTTTATTGACTAGGCCTATAAATCTCAGAAAGTTGACAAATTCATTCTCGCTAGTTACACCCGGTATTATATAGAACTCTACCTCTAAAAGCTTACCTCTAAAATTAGCTTCGATGATCAGCTCCCTAGCATACGAGTATGCATCCGGGAAGGGTGTCATACGCGCATAACTTGACTCCGAGAAACCTATCAGACGCAGAAGAATTGCGTCGAGATTGCTTATATAGCTAACTAGTGAATCTTTGGAGATAAAACCATTTGTTACCGCTATTATGTTACTAAATCTTTTGAGATCACTGATTAATTCCAAATCAAGAGCACTATTGCAATAAAGAGCAACCGCATGCACTCCGTGGTTCTCCACAAAGTTAAGGATTTCAGTCATCAATGTGTATTTATTTGCTTCTTTGATAACCCAAGGTGAGTAAACTATCCTAAATTCTGGACAGAATGAACAAAACAAGTTGCATCCGGAGGTTACAACTAGAGCTATGGGCGATGCCGGACAATAATGATAAAATCCAATGCGCTCTGGTGTTGAATTAGTGATTTTGTAATTTCTGTACACCCTTGACCATGTGTGCGAATCAAAACCCATGCATACACTTACATTTTTGCATTTAATTGGACATATTTCACATCTTCGTGTGCTTATAATTATCACCGTGCTTAAAAAGGCAGCTAGATAGTGGCGTGCCTATTTATACCTAACTTTTATTTTCATCTAATTACCTAGAGGTGGGTCTCAGTGCTATTTAAAGACTTCTGCGAGTACTTAAAATTACTCGAAAAAACGACAGAGCGTCTACGAATGGTCTCAATACTAGCTAACCTATTTAGAGAAATGTCGCCAGAAGAAATTCAAAAAGCAACATATCTACTTCTGGGCGAGCTCTATCCGGACTGGATGGGTCTTCCAGAGTTGGGAGTCGCTGAAAAAATGTGTTTGGAAGCCCTATCCAGAGCCAGTGGATTATCAAAGACTGAGTTAGAGAAGCTTTTAAAACAAACTGGTGACATCGGTGAGGCGGCCGAGAGAATCGCGCAGAGAAAAAAATTGACAGCGCTGATTACGCAACAATTAACCGTTTCTTCTGTTTATGATTCTTTAATCAAAATTGCAATGGCAACGGGTCCAGGATCTCAAGACGTAAAAATACGGATACTTACTGGTCTCTTCCTCTCCGCTTCACCCATAGAAGCTCGCTATATAGCTAGAATCGTTCTTGGAACGACGCGTTTAGGAATTCAGGAGATGACAATCCTCGACGGACTGGCACAAGCCTTCTTTGGAACGAAGGAGAAGCGGCCTGTTATTGAGGAAGCGTTTAATAAGTATCCTGATATTGGATACATAGCCCTAATCACGGCAAAAGAGGGCGAGGGCGGACTAAGGAAAATCAAAGCCCAACCTGGTGTGCCAATAAGACCCATGCTAGCGGAACGTCTAAGCGACCCCAAGGAAATCCTGGACAAAGTTGGAGGGGAAGCCTTAGCTGAGTATAAATACGATGGTGAGCGAGCGCAAATTCATAAGAAAAATGGCAAAGTAGTGATATTTTCTCGAAGATTAGAAAACATAACGGAGCAGTATCCAGACGTTCAGAAGGCAATATTGGAAGCCATTCAGGCGGATTCGTTTATAGTCGAGGGTGAAATTGTCTGTGTTGATCCAGATACAGATGAGCTGAGACCATTCCAAGAATTAATGCATAGAAAGCGTAAGTATGACATAGTACGCGCCATGCAGGAGTACCCAACGAAGGTATTCCTATTTGATTGCTTGTTCTTAGATGGACAAGAACTGCTAGATAAGCCATATCCTGAAAGACGAAAAATTCTGGAAAGCATTACAAAAATTACAGATTCTGTTCAGTTAACTAAAGCAAAAATTGTTAAATCGCCAGCTGACCTTGAAGAATTTATGATGCAAGCCGTCGAGGATGGATGTGAAGGTATCATAGTTAAATCGATAAGAAGTGACGCTGTATATGAAGCAGGAGCCCGTGGTTGGAGATGGATAAAATACAAGCGTGACTATAAGAGTGAAATGATTGACACAATAGACCTAGTAGTTGTTGGTGCATTCTACGGCAAGGGTAGAAGGTCTGGTACATACGGGGCACTGCTCTGTGCATCCTATAACCCAGAACAAGACGTGTTTGAAACAGTATGTAAAGTAGGCTCAGGCTTCACTGACACACAACTCGCAGAACTACCCAAGATTTTTGCTCCCTACGTAACAAAACAAAAGCCTCCTAATTTGCATGTCTCGGAAGCAATGGAGCCAGATGTTTGGATATATCCCAGAATTGTCATGGAGGTTTTGGGGGCAGAGATAACGTTATCACCTGTACATACCTGCGGAAAAGACCTTATCAAGAAGAATTTCAATAAGGAAGCAGGTCTTGCAGTTCGTTTTCCGCGTTTCATAAATTGGAGATTAGACAAAGGACCAACGGATGCAACAACAACTAAAGAAATATATGAGATGTATCTTCAGCAACTTAAGAAAGTTCAAACGTAAATATAAACAGTTGATAAAAACTCAACACTTATCAGCTCTAAATGCTATTAACTCCTTGGTGAATGTTATGAGCGCATTCATTATAGATACTTCTAGTATTGAATTTCGTAAGGTTGAAATGGAGGGCGCAGAGCAGGCTTGGATGGCTTGGTTGATAAGCGAAGATAAAGCTCCAGTTTCATTTGCGATGAGGATATTTAAAATAAAACCCGGCGGCCGCATCCCACTTCACACGCATTGGTATTACCATGAGATATTTTGTATTCAAGGAGAAGGCAAACTTGTTGTTGGTCCTCAGGAGTTCATTCTAAAAAAAGATATGGCAGCTTTTGTACCGCCCAATGTTCCACACTCATATGAGAACCTAGGCAGCGAAGATTGGGTCTTCATATGTGTTATTCCACTTAAAAAAGAGCTAGAGAAGTTGTAGATTCGACTGGATGTAAATTCCTCCATAGTATTGCTCTTATTCCATGCCTTTTCGCCATTTCAATTACTTCCTCGTCATCATCGTGAAGCTCAATAATAGTCTCATTTGTCATAAGCCTACGAAGCATAAGTTCCTTAAACGCTGCTGCTTTGGTATATAGCCCTTTTTGTCGCAGGAAAATGTGGTCAATACGTATTTCTAGGTTAAGTTCAAGAGCTCTTTTCCTAACTAGACTTATTTGATACATTCCTATTGGTCGTATGGTTCCGGAAATGATAGCTATTTTATACTTTTGTGATTTATTCGCCAGAATCATTAGCCCTAGATCATTTACCCTGTCAAGGCTTCTCGCAAGCTTTAGGTTAAGGAAAATCTTCCAGAATTTTTTCCGCTCATGCTTTTTTAAATCAGCAATGCTTCTTGCTCCTGTAGCTCTTAGGGCATAATTTAGTCTCTCTGAATTATCTATTAGTACGCCCTCCAGGTCGAAGACTGCAACTGGCATGTTCATCACAAGTAAATGGGTTCTTCGGGAGCTTTAACCAGTCTCTCGATACCACTATCGAGTACTATAACGTCATCTTCCAATCGAATGCCAAATTCCTTTTCAAAATATAATGCGGGTTCTACCGTGTAGGCTACATTTCCGGGGATTCTTTTATTGACAACCTTATAGCTCAGTGTGGGACCAACGTCGTGGACATTGATACCTAGAGCATGACCAAGCGTATGGATAAAGTATTTTTCTGGATCAAATCCATGCCTTTGAAATGTTTTCCTGGCTGCAATATCAGGTTCAGAGAACGTTGCTCCGACTTTGATAGTCGAAATAGCTTCATTCTGTGCCTCAACAACTGCATTGTAAGTCATTTTAATCTTATTAGATGGGCTTCCAATGACTAAACATCGGGTGATATCTGAACACATGGTAAGGTATCTAACTCCAAAATCAATGTATAGTATATCGTTTGTTTCAAGTTTTCTTTCAGAAACAACATGATGGGGGTTTGCAGTATTAGGCCCTGAGGCAACGATGATATCAAATGAAGGTTCTCCTATTTTATATATCTCACCATAAAACTTCGCTGCAATTTCTCTCTCAGTCATACCGGGCTTAATCACACCTTCGTTGACTATGCTATCAAAAATATTCATTGTTAGTTTTACGCAGTTTCTTAAAGCCTCAAGCTCCTCTGGCGTTTTTGTTTGTCTCAGCTCATAAACGAAACGACCGGCGGGTCTAAGCTCGATTTCGTATATCTCTGCAAAATGCATTATCTTTTTTGTGAGTGCGTAGCTTAATGATGATGCGTGAGGATAAAGTTCACTTGCTGAAAAATTGGCTAGAATTCTCCTACCAGAGTACTCAGCGAGAATCTTTTTAATTTCTCTCTCAAATTCATCATACCCATAGAAGGTATGAATCTCACTCTCGCGGACTAATATATCTTCTAGATGTCCAATGAAGCTGCGTTCGAGGCGTCCGATGAATATATGTAATCCTTCCTCATACAAAAGTGCCCCCATAAGCCCATGTGCATGTAGTCCGAGTAGGTAATCGATATTAGTATCGCTAATGCCACTTGATATAACCAGCCAGAGATCCCCATACTTCTTAATCAAATTCCTTGCTTTCTCTAATCTAGATTTTAGAATTCTTACAAGTTTGTTTTCAGTCAAGAACCTTCACCAATCCTTAAAAGCTGTGCCATTAAATAAAGTGTAACTGAATAAATCCTATTAGAAATTCTAGGTGACTCTCAATGAATAACAGGAAAGATGACGATAAAAAAAGGAAGCGAGAATACAGAGATATAGACGACCTCATGGAGGACGTTTTCAAGGATTTCTTCGAGCGGCCAATGCGGCTCAGTGACATACTTGAGGAGTTCAACAAAATGATTCAAAGATTCTTTAGTGATCTACAGAAAACAGAGCGTGAATTATTTGGCGAACATAAACCACTTAAGCGTTACACATGGGGGTTCTCCATTGTAATTCCACCAACAGGACCCCCACTAATTCAGCCATTCGGTAATGTAAGGACCTCAAAAGAACCCGAAGAGAAGAAAGTAGAGATACGAAGATCAGAAGAGTATGAACCCCTAGCAACGGTTTATGAAGAAGATGGTAATGTGAGAGTGATAGTAGATCTTCCTGGAGCAGAGGAGGATAAAATCAATGTTGATGCTACCGAGAGTAAGGTAGTTATAAGGGCAGAGGGAGCAGGCAGGAAGTATTACAAAGAGATAGAATTGCCTAAGAAAGTGAAACCCAAACCTGTAAAAGCATCATTTAAGAATGGAATCCTCGAGTTAGAGTTTGAAGAAAAAAGGTAAATTTCCTTCAAAGAACCATTAAAGTTTGATCTTTAGCACTATTTTGGTGTAACATTCTGTTAAAGCTACTGAGCACACATCACATACAGCATTATCCAAGGAGATGATGAACATGGAAAAGAATGTATCTCTAGATGATATTGTGAACATAGCAAAACGGCGTGGGTTAATATTTCCATCAAGTGAGATATATGGGGGCCTGGCTGGATTTTATGATTATGGGCCTATAGGTTTTGAAATAAAGCGTAGAATAATCGACGATTGGTGGTGGAACTTCGTGATCTCACGTGATGATGTCTATGGAATATCACCGGCCATAATATTATCACCAGCCGTTTGGAAAGCCTCAGGGCATGTTGATGAATTTATTGACATACTAGTAGAATGTACTAAATGCAAATCTCGTTTCAAGGCAGAAACTTTACTGGAGGATCTAGGCATAAAAATCAGCGACTTTTCGATGGAGTCCATAAAAAATTCACTGCGTGATAACAATGCCAGATGTCCTAAATGCGGCGGGGAACTTTCAGAACCGCGACGTTTTAATTTAATGGTAGAAGCTCATGTTGGTGCCGTCAAGGACGAAAGCTCCGTTATTTACCTCAGACCCGAAATTGCACAAGGGATGTTCATAAATTTCAAGCTAATATCAGCAATCACGGGCGCAAAATTACCCTTTGGAATTGCTAGCTATGGTAAAGTCTTCAGAAATGAAATAGCTCCGCGGGGCTTTATATTTCGGTTGAGGGAATTCGAAATAGCCGAAATTGAGTATTTCATAGATCCAGACGAGCAAAATTCATGTGAGGACTTCCATGAGGTAGATAACATTGAGATAAAAATCTGGACGAAAGAAGAACAAAAGAGAAATCTAAAGCCTAAGGAAAGAAAACTCGGTGACGCATACAACGAAGGTGTCTTTTCTAGCATGTGGCATGCTTACTGGGTTGGAGAGTCGGTGAAATGGCTCGAGAGTATAGGATTAAGTCCCGAAAATTTGAGACTGAGAGAGCATTTAGAAACTGAGCTAGCACATTACGCGAAGCAAACTTTCGACATAGAATACTACTTTCCATACTTTGGATGGAAAGAAATTGTGGGAATAGCTAATAGAACTGACTATGATCTGCGAAGGCACTCTAAAACCAGTGGGGAAAAATTGTATCTTGTTAAGGATGGCAAACAATTTTTCCCCTACTGCATCGAGCCTTCATTTGGTATTGACCGTATATTTCTAGCAGTAATTACTGAGGCCTATACTGTTAGGGAAGATGGAAAAGTGATCCTTAGATTGCATCCTAAAGTAGCTCCATATGATGCTGTAATAGTTCCTCTTCTTAAGAGACCTGAATTTATAGCCAAGGCAGAGGAAATAAATAGGATGCTAAAACGCGAAAGACTGGCCACATACGTTGATGTTTCGGGTAGAGTTGGGAAAGCGTACGTTAAGGCAGATGAGTTTGGCGTGCCTTATGCAATAACAATTGATCATGAAACATTCGAAAATGATACCGTAACGATAAGATTTAGAGACACAAGAGAGCAAATTAGAGTTCCAATAACTGAATTACCGATAAGAATAAGAGAGTTAAGTAAAACAACTGTATGACTTAGCGTTTGCTTCCGGGTTGCGTAATGTGATATATAGTAATTATTCTCTAATGTAATAACCCTGGGTAGACTCTTGGTGAGTTTTCATTTGGGAGAAAAAAGCATACCTATAATAGCTCTAAAGTGCCCCAAATGTAACGCGGAAATAACTTACGCCCCCGGTGAAGATGATATAAAAGAAATAAATACTGTAGGGATTGCTCGGGTAGGGTTTTTGCACGGGGATCATGTGCTTCTTGTATGTTTTGATCTGACCGGATTTATAAGAGGTGCATATATCCTATCGCCTGACAAATTAGCCTCCGATATGCGTGTATTCTATAAGAATTTTAGAGTGCTTTCGTACCCTAGAATTTCCTTATATGACGTAGAGTTTGCTATAGTGGACCTTAATAAAAAGATGATAGACCTTCGAGCCTCCAATCTTCAAAATAGAGACGTACCATCATTAATGGATTATGTGGAGTCGTACAGACCTCTAATCAAGCGATCTCATAGACGAGTAGGCATAGCCGGACGCGGCTATTCAATCTATGAACATAACAATATAGTCGTAGTTTATAACAACGTGCAACCTGAGATGATAGAACAGATTTTCTCTAATCTTGTGGTCGATGATTTTGACTTAATGTCGCTATTGCTTCCTATAGGATACACGCGTTCGAGTAAGTTGAGTAGAGACTCTCCGGACTTCAAGGAGAGATTAGACTTGCTGATTAAGGCAAATAAAATAAAAATTCGGGCCAAAAAGGAGTTCAACGCCATAAGATTTGCTAGGGCCAGCATTATTGCCCTCTGGCCGGATCTAACGGAAATATTTGACTCAACAGTATCATATCTAAATACTAGGGGAAATGAAGGAGTTACGCTTGTTGAGCTAATATCTAAGTATCCAAACATTGATTTCGATAGCTTCTACGAGATGCTGCGAGAGCTTCTTAAGAGAGACATCATAGAAATGAGTATCCAGTGAGCTTAAGTTTTCTGGCGATTAATTATTAGCTAAAGCTCTTTAATGGCCCTTTGGAATAAATTTTCATCTATTTTCCCAGCGTCTAGTAGAATTTTCAGAACTTCTGGTCCTGTGAGCAAATATCTCAGTTTTACACCGAGCTCCCTAAGGACATTTAGTGGAGTGTCGTTTCTCATAACTATCACGGCAGCATCAGTGACGTTGCCACCCTCCTCTCTTAGATGTTCAATTGCTTGAGCCAAGGAATCTCCAGTAGTTGCTACGTCGTCCACAACTAGAACACTTTTTCCCTGAACCAGCCCAACCACCAAATCTTTGGCTCCGTATTCTTTTCTTTCCTTGCGCACATATGCAAGTGGCTTGTTAAGGGAGAATGAAACGAAAGACGCTAGTGGTATACCGCCTGTTGCTATGCCGCAAATAACGTCAAATTTGAGTCCAGTCAGACAGTTTTTAATAAATGCCTCGGTGATTTCCTTAAATAACTGAGGGAAACTTGGGAGGATCTTAAGATTTATGTAAAAGCATGACCGCCTGCCAGAAGATAGTGTAAATTCACCAAACTTTATCATTCCCTTATCGTAAAGTTCGAGAACTATATCCTTCATTTTCACACTCTACACCTAAGGCGAGATAATAGTACCCACTTTTAAGATTAAAAGACGGATTTATTCCAAAGTTAGAGGGGTTGAAGTGGACTGGATTGGTGAAGATAACAGCCGAATTGGAGTTAGTATTAGGTTAGGCCTCAAGCAAATTATCCACAAAAAAACTTCAAAGTACTTCAGCAGCATAATAATCGCTGATACAACACTCGGAAGAACACTTTTACTCAGCCAAAACGGCGACCTAACAATTCAAACAGCAGAATTATATGACTTCTACGACGAGATAGCTGCACATGTTCCAATGACAGCCCACCCAAATCCCAGTAGAGTACTGATTATTGGTGGAGGTGATGGCGTCATTTTGAGAGAAGTTCTAAAGTATAAAACCGTTAAGGAGGTCTTTCTTGTGGAGATAGATCAATCAGTAATCAAAGTTTCGAAAGAGTTTCTTAGATTAGATAATGGTGCATTTAATGATCCGCGTGTTAAGATAATCATAAGCGATGCGGCAGAATTCCTAAAAGAGACAAACTTAAAGTTCGATGTGATCATAGGTGATTATTCAGACCCTTATCCAGACACCCCGGCAGGATCTCTCATGAGTGGAGAATTCTACAGAAACCTAAAGAAAGCCACAATGCCTGACAGTATTACCGTTTTACAGACTGGATCGCCACTCTTTCAGAGGGAAATATTTTGCAAGATATATCGGCACTTAAAAGCACTATTCCAAAAAGTAAAACCCTTCTGGATTATCGTGCCGTATTACCCAGGTGGTTTGTGGACATTCATTGCGGCAAGCGATGAAACAGATCCTGCAGAACCTGTTCGCGAGCCCCCAGCCGATACAATTTTCTATAACACCGAGATCCATAAATGTGTCTTCTGTTTGCCTCAATTTATGCGTGATCTTATAAAGTAGATGGTTGCAGTGAGACTGAAAGACTTAAAAAATAAAAGCAGGATAATTCTTGCTCTTGATGATCCAGGAAAGCTAAAGGAAAAGAAACTTCTAACGAATATTGCTAACGAAGTGGCAGGGGTGAAAATAGGCTTACCGTTGGTTTTATCCAGAGAATCAAGTGATATTATCAACACATTGAGCGATGCTGGTGCATATATCCTTGCTGACTTCAAACTCGCTGACATACCGTACGTAATGATAAAGACTATAGAAGGTATTATGGATTATGTAAACGGCGTGATTTCACATGCCTTTATCGGCCGCGAAGCTATAGCTCAATTACTTGAGTTTCTACGAAAGCATGAAATTGAACTCTTTTTAGTGGTTGCTATGACTCATAAAGGCGCTGAGGAATTTATAAACAGTCTTGCTGAAAAATTCATTCACATCGCTAGAGAGCTTGGCGTTTCAGGTGTTGTGGCCCCAGCAACATTCCCTGAAAAAATATGTCTAGCTCGGAATTTGTTAGGAGATGCGATTATACTATCGCCTGGAGTGGGGGCTCAAGGTGCTGAGGTGGGATCAGCGATAAAACATGGTGCTGATTTTGAAATCATTGGAAGATTGATAACAGAGAGCGAGAATCCTTTAGTTGAGGTTAATAGGATAAACAGAATCCATCTTTCGATACTTAGTTCTCTCAATTCAAACTATCGTAAATTCTCTTGAAGTACTCTTCCAGAGATAGATTTTTCATTTTAGCGAATTTTCTTGCAGACTTGGTTATTCCAGTAGAGTACTGTATTGCTTTCTTCGGGATGAATGCTATCTCACTGGGGATCCCCAAACGGATCGCCGCAAGTCGTAGTACATATTTCCTGACGCCGTTATTGATTTTTAATTTAGGTGTAAGCATCAGGGAGAAATTTACGATGTCATCGTCTAAGTAAGGTAATCTTAGATCCAGATGATTAGAAGCAGCAATGCACTCGTCGCGTTCTAAATTTTTGGCACTTAGGGTCAGAATATCAATGAAATTATTCAAAAGGAACTCGCCTGGTGACATTTTCAAGTATTTCGCATAGCCTCCAAAAAGTTCATCGGCTCCTTGTCCAGTGAATATGACTTTAAACTTTTCATCACGTATCATTTCACAAGCAGCATAAATGGGGGTGCCTATGAGAACTTTTAGTGGATTCCAATCATCAATTACATAAATCGTTTTCTCTAGGTAATACTCCAGTTCCTCAGGTTGAATTACTCTTATCCTTAGAGGAAGTTTAAGTGCATCTGCAATTTTTTTTGCTAGCGCATAGTCATGGGATTCAGGCATCGCAGCTACGAATAGGTGAACGTCTGCAAATTGTGAAGTTACCTTGGCAATTACTGTAGAGTCTAGGCCACCGGAAAACAAAATAGCAATTTCATCAGATGTTAGTCTTTCAACAGATTTCATAATAAGTTCCGACAGAATCCGGGCAGCCTCGCTCTCAGTCATCTCCACTATTCCTGGCCTCTTTAGAACCTTAATTGGTCTCAGATAAATTCCATCCTTACGAGCTATCAAAGCACTGCCGGGTGGGAGTCTAATTGGATTAACTAAGCCCTTAAGGGCCCTTCTTTCAGAAGCGAATACTAAGTAATCATCAGTGTATCCATAAAATAGAGGCCGTAGCCCTATCCTATCGCGGTGGATACATAGTTCAGTTCCATTAGTTAAGGCTAGAGCATAATATCCAGCTAGATTCTCAATTTTTAGCCCGCTTTGGAGAATCTCACTCAAATTGAATACTTTTCCACTCAGCACGAGGTGTGTATCACTGGCTTTAATTGCTCCTAAGTCAGCTGGTTCTGTGTAAAATTGCATTAAGTTTATCTCTCCTACTGCAGAGGATAACTTCATTGCGAATACATTTCCTCGATGCGTAAGTCTGCGCGAAATTTCACCAGCAATTTCCTCTGGATCGACCGTATTGGAAAATGTAACAACGCCGGCAATACCTGTCAAAACCAGAGAAAAACACCTATAGTGATTGTGTCTCTTTTATATTAAGAAATAGACTGGCTTGCATGCTTTAAGGGATTCAATTGAGCTCTCTAGTGCGTTTAGAAGAGCTCCACTATTGAACGTCTCAATACAAATTGTCGCACAAAACTGTCCAGTGCGCAATTGAACTTTGTTGCGTTCAATTATAATCTGCTCAATCTGACTTAAATCAAGATTGCAGAGGGTTTGAACGATCATCTCAAGAACTTTAGAGCGCTCCGATGCATCTGGCTCCACCACGACTGATGGTATTTTCTCAGATAGTCTTATAATATAATCCAGCATAAAGGTGCTATCAGTTGCGTTTGGTCGCATTATTCTAATTTCCCCCAACCTACGGTCGACAATTATCATATGATGCTCTGACTCAAAAACCTTAATAGTGTTAAAATCTTGAATTAGCTGTGGTCTTTGGAGCAAGAATTGTCCCAACTTAGAGTCTAGCTGTAATCTTTTGTTACTTATCTCGTACTTCTGGATAATACTTACTGCCGGCTCGATGGCTTCTGGAGTAAGCAAATTAACTTGAAAATCTTCGCATTCATTAGCCCGAGTCAGCAAGTTCTCGATGAGTCTTGCTGTAGCTTCAGTTTCCAAAAAGTTTCGATCTATGAATACAGTGACTTGAGAGTTAAGCAAAAAGTAGAATCCAACGCGTTGCGAAGCGCCTTCTAGAATTAGATGGTAACTCTTAGATTTGGACAGGGCATTAATAATGTTGGCTAAATACTTCGTAGGAACGTCGTCTACAGTTTCAATAATAGCCTTACCCGTCGAACTTATGTATTTCGATATTATGTTTGTTATTTCGGTCCTCTGACCCTTAAGTTTGACTATTTGTCCCGCGCGTACTTCTATTAGCGTGTACTTCATATACTAACCCCCTGATACGAATGGTAAGAGCGAGCAGATGTCCCCATCGTTTAGTTCAAAATCTAAGTTTTCTCCAATGGATTTTCCATTAACCAAAATTATGATGTCCTCTGCTAACTTATTGTCTGGTAGTATCATCTTCTTAAATTTGTCTCCGTAGATTTCGCAAAGTCTTTCGAGAAGCTCTTTTATGGTTTTTCCATTGACGTTTACGGTCTCTTCTAGCTTTTCTGTTACGCTCCTTACTTTTCCAAGATACCTAACCTTGACCTGCATCTTACCTTCCTTTTTTTAATGGATTTTTGCTAAGACATATAGCATTTCCATATATATGGTGCTTTCAATGGATGAACTAATTTACTACATAATTTCAGCAATTGGAGGCACAGTAGCAGGACTAATATACTACTTGGGAAGAAAGACAAAGGATCCAGTAGCAGCCAAAGTCATCAGCATATTAACTGAACAATTCCTGGATGAGAAAATGTTTACAATAGAACGAGTAAGCGAGTTATCAGGCTTACCAAGGGAAGTCGTTGAAAGAGTTATTGTAGACCTTGAAAAGACCGGTGCAGTTATGCGAACAGGTAAGGGCTACTCTCTGGTAGATCCTCTAGTCTTTCTAACTCCAAGAGATTATAGCAGGGCTTTAAGGTTAACTAAATCTGACAATATAATATACGGCGGGTACCAA
>JANJXX010000012.1 GCA_024720975.1 Candidatus Panguiarchaeum symbiosum
TGAGCTATACATAGATGGCGTTCTTAAGTACACCTGGACGACAGCAGGAACAGTAACATACAACTGGGATACGACACAAGTATCTGATGGATCTCATACAATTGAAGCTAAAGCATATGATAAGGCTGGAAACACTGCTAGCCACTCAATAACAGTAATTGTTGATAATACAATGCCAACAATAGTTATTACTAGTCCGTCGAATGGTAGTGTTGTTAGTACGACATTCTATGTTTACTGGAATGCTTCTGACAACATTGTTGTTGATAGGGTTGAGGTCTATCTCAATGGAAGCCTGCAAGCAACGTACTACTATAATGAGGCCGAAGTCAGCGGTAGCCACAAATTCGCGGAATTGAGTGCAAATGCATGGTATAATGTTACGGTAGTAGTGTATGATAAGGCTGGAAACTCAAATTGGGACTACATACTAGTCTACACAATACCGTTAAGTGTAACGATAGTCGCACCTAGTCAGGATCAATTCTTCAACACCACAACAGTTGTTGTAGAGTGGACATATGGAGGAAGCCCAGAAAACTTCACAATATACCTAAATGGCAACATTATTGCTGTCGTCACACCACCAACAACAAGCTACACACTAACAGACCTACCAGAAGGAACACACAACGTCACAATCGTTGCAAAAGACCTGGCTGGAAACACAGCCAGAGACTACGTAATATTCCACATAGACACAACACCACCAACAGTCCACATAGACGCACCATTAGACGGTGCATACGTTCGAGGTACTGTAACAATACAAGTAACATGGAACGATGCAAACCCAGACGAATGTGAGTTATATGTGGATGGAATCCTCACGTATACTTGGACGACGACAGAAACGGTGACGTACGACTGGGATACAACACAAGTAACTGATGGCTCTCATACAATTGAAGTTAAAGCGTATGACAAGGCTGGAAACATTGCTAGCTATTCGATAACAGTAATTGTTGATAACACACTGCCATATATTCACATAGATGCCCCATTAGATTGGGCATATATCAGCGGTATAGTAACGATACAAGTATTATGGAATGATACTAATCCAGACAAGTGCGAGCTATACATCGATGGAACTCTCGAATACACCTGGACAACAGCAGGGACAGTAACGTACGACTGGGATACAACACAAGTAACTGATGGTTCCCACACGATTGAAGCAAAGGCATATGATAAGGCTGGAAACATTGCCAGCCATTCAATAACAGTTGTTGTAGATAATATACCACCAACGGTTTCCATAGATGAGCCGCTAAATGGAACATATGTTAGCGGTATAACAGCAATACAATTGACGTGGAACGATACGAATCCAAGTAAGTGTGAGCTGTATGTTGATGGGGTTCTCAAGTATACTTGGAATGAAACGGGAACAGTAACATACAACTGGGATACAACGCAAGTAGCTGACGGTTCCCACACGATCGAGGCTAAAGCATATGATAAGGCTGGGGACGTTGCCAGCTGCCTAATAACTGTTATAGTTGACAACACACCACCAACAATAAGTATAATAAGTCCTGAGCCTCTTGCGTGGTTTAATAAGACATCCGTAACTGTCAAATGGAGAGCAACTGATAATGGAAGTGGAATCAGCCATTACGAGATACGCATCGATGGAGGGCAGTGGATATATGTTGGAACAAGTACGTCATACACATTTACAAATCTAGCTGAAGGAAAGCACATCGTAGAAGTCAAAGCAGTGGATAATGTAGGATTTTCAAGTGTTGCAACTGTAACGTTTGGAATAGATCTAACACCACCTTTGATTGAAATTCTGAACCCATCGAATGGAAGTGTCTTGAGTGTGACTAAAGTCAATGTTACATGGAAAGGCTCTGATGCACTCAGTGGCATTGATCATTATGAGATTAGGTTGGATAGCGGTTCATGGATAAACGTTGGTACTAGTACGTCTTATGTGTTTGAGAATGTAGCTCCGGGCGACCATACCATATATGTTAAGGCTGTTGATAGAGCTGGAAACACTAACATTGCATCTGTGATGTTTAGGATCCCAGCTCCAGCTCCTATACCAATCCAGCAGTTAGTTATTATAATCGCAATATTTACTGCCATAGCTGCCGTTGTTGCTGCTTTACTTAGGAGAAGGAAAGCAAAGGAAGAAGAGGAACTTGCCGCTGCTATCGAAAAGATAATCGAAGAAGTATAACCTCCAACTTTTATTCCCTTTGGTTTTTTACTTTTTCTTATTCATAAAAAGTAGATAAGAATTCTACCATTTCAGGGCATAAATAACCTAAAGGAAGTGTAAGGTCGTATATTATTAGCTTTAACAATAGAAAAATGCGACTTCGGTAAGATTTAAAAATGGTAGTAAGAGTTTCTGAGGGGTATCAGGAGTTTCTAAAGATGGGCTCACTTTTCGGCTGTTACTATTTTTACATCCTCCTTTTTAAGGCCGTAGAGGTGATAGTCAGGGGTCAATTCAATAGCTTTCGTTGGACAGTGTTCTGCACATAAGCCACAAAATATGCATTTATAGTGTATGAATTGAGGCTCCTTTTTCAATTGTGTTCTTTCGCTTGGAACCATAACAATGGCGTTAGCTGGGCATACTGTTGCGCACATACTGCAACCTGTACACTTGCTCACGGTCCACTTTATTCGACCTCGGTATCCCTCTGCTGGTTTTATCTCTACAAATGGATAGTGGATTGTGAATGGCTTTTCCACAGATTTTCTGAATACTTCCTTGATGATTTTGGGTATTAGGCCCATAGGAATCCCTTTAAGAAAGAGTGAGAAATGCATTAATTAAAATACCACATATTAGCAAAGGATACTATTCCAAATGCAAGACTAGCTAATTAATGCTTTTCCTGCAGCAGCTCTTGCAAAGGTTTCTGCGAGTCCTGGGTATACACCAAGGGCTATTAGTATCAAAGTTGGGAGTCCTAATGCTAAGCTAACATAGGCTGGTGTTCTGATTTTAGCTATTTTCTCACTAGGTTCGTCGATGAAGATTCTCTTAACTAATAGACCATAATAACCTGCTGATATTCCGGAGTTTACTACTAGTGCTAATCCAAGCCAAAGTAAATTCGCATCTAGGGCAGCGAAGAATAGATAAACTTTGCCGGCAAATCCGGCTAATGGTGGCATTCCAAGTAGACTCAACAGGCCAAGGGCGAATACGAATGATATGTATGGATTTCTACTTGACAATCCGCTAATTTCGTCTATTGTCGTTATATTTAGATGCTTCCAGACAATTCCAGTAATGGAGAAGACTAGCACTTCCGCCATTGCGAATACCAATGCATAGAATATAGCTGCTGTTGCCCCATAGAGTGTACCTGCAACGAGACCCATTAGGATGTATCCTACTTGGGATATGCTTGAGTATGCAAGCATTCTATAAATATCTCTCTGCTTCAGGGCCACGATATTTGCATATGTCATTGTTAGGAATGCTAGTATGGCGAAATATGCTTGAGCACTGATTCTTAGTACAGGTGCTAACATGAGCACTATTCGAAGAAGCGCCGCAAAGCGAACGGCTTTTATTGTTCCTGATAGGTAAGCTGTCACAGGATGTGCGGAACCTGTGTATGTATCTGGAGCCCAGCTGTGGAAGGGCACGATTGTCATCTTTACACTAAACCCTATTACTAGAAGCAGTACTGCAAGACCAAGCAATATGTCATTGAATGTACTTTCGAGGGCTTGCTCTAGAGCAGGTTTTAGCATATATATGTTTGATTTTCCACTTATGGCAATGAGTATGGCTAACCCAAGCCCTAAGAAGGCAGAGCTCGTGGCACCCATCACATAGTACTTCAACGCACCCTCAGTACTTCTTCTCCAGTTGAATGCATATAAGACAAGACCGTAAAGTGGTACTGAAAGAAGCTCCCAGGAGACATATAGGGTTATCAGGTCTGTTGCTGCTGGAAGCAATATTAATCCTATTGATGTTCCAGTCATGCATGCAAAGAAAACTGGTATCGCTGGTAGCCCCTTGATATAGTGCTGAGAGATTAGTATCACAATTAATGTCGCAAAAATGCCGAGTGATGCGAAGAATTTTGCGAATTCATCGAATAGGAAGTATTCTTTGGTAGGATCAAACGCTTCTGCTGGGGATATCAGTAATATTGCTTCAGTGATCAGCAATGCTGACAGAACCACCACGAAGGCCAATATATTTCGCTTTGTTTTGCTGAACCGCTCTATTAGCAAGCACAAGAATGTTGCTATGAATAATATTGCTACAGTTGTTACGAGGGCAGGTCTCGCTGTGAATATATTAATTAACTCCGTAAGCTTTTCAATAACTCCTGTCATCTTTACCAGCTTCGTAGGAATTGATTTACTACTGTTGTTGTCATGTATGAAGTTATAATCCCTGGAAGTATGCCGAACAGTATTATTAGTAGACTAAATGCTATGTATGGCATAGTTTCACGTATGGATAGATCCTTTGCTTCTTTCACTATTGGTGTTTCCTCGGACATTATTAGTCTTCTTATAGCCCATAGATACGTCCCAACTATAATACATGGAGCGAGCAGGATGACTAAAGTCCAAAGCATGTTAGCACTGATAAATATGCTTAATGCCCCGATGAATACCTGAACTTCGGCAGCAAAGACAATCAACCCGGGCAGGCCAAAAACGGCTAGACTGCCAAAGATTATTAGCACTGCTATTCTTGGAGTTGCTTTCCCGAGGCCGCCAAGTTCGCTGATGTGATATGTTCCTATGTGGTTTAAGAGCACACCAGCCATCAGAAACATAAGACCTATTGCTACTCCATGTGCAAACATCTCGAATACACTGCCTATTATAGCAAATTGTATGTAGTCGTGTCCTATACCATTGATAATAGCATATGTTGCTGCCACAATTCCAAAGAATACATAGCTCATGTGATTTATTGATGTATAAGCGACTAGCCTCTTGAAGTTATCCTGTCCCATTGCAACAATGGCTGCATATACGCCGCTTATAACTGCTATTGGTAAGTAAATCCATAACAGCCCGGTGAATCCGTGGGGTATTATCCAAGCCATTCTAACGAATCCGTAACCTCCCATCTTAAGTAGTAGACCTGCCAAGAGGACACTTACGGGTGCTGGTGCCTCTACGTGAGCGTCCGGTAGCCATGTATGGAGCGGAAATAGGGGTAACTTTACTGCTAATCCTATGAATATTAGTCCAAAGGCAAATACTTGTGCATGTGTAGGTATTCCACTTTGGGCTAATTCTATCATTTCGAATGTGTGGATGGGTGACATCATGTATAGGTATATAAATCCTAGTAGCATGAATATTGAGCCTACAAACGTGAATATGAAGAACTTTATCGCCGCGTGTCGGGCTTTTTCAGGATGAGGGCCCCACCATCCTATTAATAACATCATTGTTGGTAGTACTAGCTCCCAGAATAAGTAGAATATTATCAGATTTAGGGATATAAAGGTGCCTAGTATACCAACACTGAATAGCAAGTAAACGATAAAGTATAGGGGTCTATTCTTATCTTCTGGTATATGGTATAGAGATGACCAAGCAGCTAGAAAGCAAATTATACCTGTTAGGATTAGTAACACCATACCAATACCATCGACGCCGAAGTGAAAGTTTATCCCTAGATTAGGCAGCCATGGGGCATACCACTCATATTGGAAGCTTCCAGAATTGAAGTCAAACCTGAGTGCCATAGCAATTATTATTAGTAGGTTAACTAGAGTTGCACCGATAGCTATGTAATCTGCAATCTTTTTAGACCATTTCATTACAGCAGCGATCAGAAAGGCGCCAATAATGGGAACTATCAGCACTATTAGCATTGCGTTATTCCATAACCAATCTAGATTCATACTAGCCACCGGCCTAATTGCTTAAAAATCCTCTGAGTAATTCATTAAATATGCCTTAAAATATTCTGGGTAAATATTTCATCTCAATGAGTCTATGGCATTGGTAAAGATATTAACAAAGTTTCATACTTTTCCTTAGAACGCGGACTTTGTAAATATCTGCAGTTTATTATTAGAGTATTAGCAACAAAATTTTAGGTGCATCTGTATGCAGAAGAAACTCAAGAGATGGGCATTTAAAAGAAGTCTTTGGGTGTTTCATGTAAATACTGGAGGATGCAATGGCTGTGACATTGAGATCGTTGATGCCCTTACACCAAAGTATGACATCGAGAGATTTGGTATAAAGCTCGTTCCCTCACCTCGGCATGCGGATGTTCTCCTGGTTACGGGCCCTATTACAAAGAAGCAGGCTGACCTACTAAAGAGAATATATGAGCAAACGCCAGACCCAAAGTTTGTGGTAGCTATTGGAACTTGCGCAACTTCAGGAGCAACATTTGAGGGGGCGTATAATGTGATTGGTGGTGTAGATAAGGTAATTCCAGTGGATGCATATGTTGTTGGTTGTCCAGCAAGACCAGAAGCAATTATTGATGCTATTGCGACGCTAATTGATAAGATAGATAAGGGCGAAGTAGAGAAAGTGGAAAAAGCTTAGGTGATACATGTGGCTTATAAGCAAGGGGAAACTATAAGTCCTCAGGTACAAAACATTACCAGTTGGCTTAGGGAGGTTGGTGTAGAAACAGAAGTGAAACTTGACAAGTATAAAGTCGCGTGGGCTGAGATTCCTGCAGGAGAAACTAAGAAAGTAATAGGGTTGTTGAAGGAGAAGGGCTACAGACACCTGTCTACGATAACAGGTGTTGACTTGCCGGAGCAGGGTGTTATAGAACTTATATATCATCTAGCACCAGTAAAATTAGGCGAGTACCCAATTCTAGCATTAAAGACTAAGGTTCCAAGAGATAAACCTGAAATCGAAACAATAACAGACTTATTTGCTATCGCTATTGTTTACGAAAGAGAGGTTTATGACTTACTAGGTGTTAAGTTTATTGGGCATGCAGGTCTATCAAGAATTCTTCTACCTCGTGATGTTCCAGAGGATTATCACCCCCTCAGGAAGAAATGATCGGAGGTGTGTAATATGGGTATGTATGTTCCAATAGGTCCTTATCATCCGGCTTTAAAGGAGCCCATAACAATAAAGATTAAGGTTGAGGGTGAAAAAATAGTAGACGCTGACATAGAGCTTGGCTACAATCACAGAGGCATAGAGAAGCTTCTGGAGTCAAAGTTATGGATAAGCGTTCCATTTATTTCTGAACATATTTGCGGTATATGTTCCGGAGTTCATCAGATGACGGCTATAATGGGCATTGAGCGAATATTCGATATGGAGGATAAAATTCCTGAGAGAGCCAGAATGCTGAGAATAGTAGGACTAGAGCTCGAAAGGATTCACAGCCATCTGCTATGGCTTGGCGTAGCAGCTCACGAATCCGGTTTTGATACAATATTCATGTATACGTGGAGGGACAGAGAGTCGATTCTGGATTTACTTGAGATGCAGGGAGGGAGGCGAGTAGTATACTCTATTGGTAAGGTTGGAGGAGTTAGAAGAGACGTCGATGATAAGTTTATAAGAAAGGCAAAGGAAACCATGAATTATATAAAGAAGCGCGCTCAAGAATACATGAAAGCTTTTGAGGAAGATCCAACGTTATTGGCTAGATTTAAGAATGTTGCTCTTCTGCCCTATGACGTCGCAGTTAATCTCGGTGCTGTTGGTCCGACTGCCCGTGCCTCTGGCATCGATTACGACGTACGATGGGAAGACAGATACTTTGGTTACAGCGAAGAAATAGGACTGAGAGTTGCTGTCAGGAAAGAGGGCGACGCTCTAGCTAAAGCTTTGGTGCGATTAGATGAAATTATAATCTCAGCGGAAATCATAGAAAATGTTCTTGAAAACTTACCTGCAGGGCCTATAGAATTGAAGTTTCCTCCACTAAAAACGCCAGCTCCTGGGGAAGCTGTTGCAAGGTCTGAAGCACCAAGAGGCGAATTAATATACTACTACCGCTCGGATGGTAAGAGAACTCCATATAGAGTTAAGGTACGAACACCAACAATGGCTAACATCCTATCGGCCGGATACATGGTTCGCGGTGGTTATATAGCTGACGTACCTGTAGCATTCGCAACGATAGATCCATGCATCGCTTGTATGGAAAGATGTATAATAGTGGATGACGGTAAACAAGTAAGAAAACTTGATTGGGCTAAGCTTAAGCACTATGCGAATAAGTGGTTTAATGAAAATTGGCATTGGATTAAAGAAGAGAGAATCTATTAGCCTATTTTTCTTTACTGAGTATTTTATTCAATATTTGAGCAAATTCCTCCGGCTTCTCAAGCATTAAGTTATGGCCCGCTTCATCGATAACTATGATTTCATCACACAGCTCTGAGTATGCTGACTTCTGGTATTCGAATGGAACGGCTAAATCATATTTTGGAATTATTGCAACCTTGCGAGCCTTAATAGCCTTTAGATCTTCAACTATTGACACCCCATTGAATGTTTTCAGGAACTCTATATATGCCTTTATACTTCCCTTAGCAGACTCCCTCCAAATGAATTCTAATAGATCTTTTCTGGGCTGATATAGCGTTCTGGGGGTTATGGTCCGTCTTGCAACTGGTGTTAGAAATCTCAGCAAAAATGCAGTATTCAGGAGCTTAAGTTTCGAGAACTTTATTTCAGGTGGTGTCGCAACTAAAATTAAATCTCTTACCTTAAATTCGCTTGCTTGAGAAGCGAACTTAGCAGCTATTATTCCTCCGAGACTGTGACCCACAATGCTAAGTTCTGTTACCCTAAGCCCGCGCAGGAGCTCTGATAAATCCATTAGTATTCTTTCTAGTGAATAGTCCTTTGACCTATCTGAGTCGCCGTGTCCCCTGAGATCAGGTATTATCTTTCTAAAGCCTGGCAAGTTCCTTACTGGATGCCAGAATGCCCTTGTTGCGGCCCATCCGTGTATAAACAGAACTGTATGTCCGTAGTCAATAGCATCGTATACGATCCTCGTGCCATCTGACATTATTGCAATATACTCCACTCTGATGCACCGAATGACTTTGGTAATAAATAATTAATGCAAAGCTGGATAAATACCTTGTAGATTTTAATTAATATAAGCCCCTATTGATTGGTAAGTAGTGGTCCTGCCTATGTTTCTAGAGATGTCATGGCTCATACCTGGGTTGCTATTTATCATCCTACCGCTCGTGGTAATCCTCGAATACAAAAGAACGTATCTGGGAGCACTTCTCTCAATATTCGCTGGCACTGTATCTACTATATTATCAATAGGAGGCCTGATTGAAATCCTAAGCGGATATAAACTGCCTCCCGATGCACTCAAGATCGTTTGGTTAAAGTATGGGACTTTTGAGGTATCATTTGGTATTCTTGCAGATGAACTTTCAATGTTCATGGCTTTTATAGTGTCATTTATTGGAACGCTAATTCTAATATATTCGCTAGAGTACATGCGCCATGATAGAGAACATAGTGTATGGGCGTGGCCAAGATACTTTTTTGAGATAACCTTATTCATAGCCTTTATGCTCATGCTAGTCCTGTCATCAAACCTTCTCCAGCTGCTAATTGCATGGGAAGGCGTAGGACTCTGTTCTTATTTGCTAATAGGCTACTGGTGGTGGAAACCAGAAGCATCAAAAGCTGCCAAGAAGGCGTTCATAACTACAAGGATAGGTGACCTTTTCCTATACCTGGCCACGGCTTACGCATTTTTCGTTTTCCACACACTTGATGTCGCAAAATTAAATGAAATTAGTGGTAGCATGGTCAGTCCTTCATTGGGAATAATTGCCCTGTCCTTGTTTGGAGCCGCTATAGGTAAGAGCGCTCAGATACCATTATTCACCTGGCTACCATGGGCTATGGAGGGTCCGACAACGGTTTCTGCACTAATTCACGCAGCTACAATGGTCAAAGCGGGAGTTTTCCTAGTAGCTAGGTTCTATCCACTCTATATGCATGCTCCAGCCGTATTTGGAATAGAACCGCTTGTATTTGTTGCATACATTGGAGGCCTTACAGCGGCTTTTGCTGGCGTACTGGCAGTCTTTAACAACGACGTCAAGGGTGTGCTAGCATACTCAACTATATCTCATCTGGGATTGCTGTTCCTAGCGCTGGGTGTTGGAGCATATACAGCTGCTCTATTTCACCTACTAAATCACGCATTCTTTAAGGCTGGATTATTCCTCGTAGCTGGAAGCGTTCTACATGCTACCCATGATCTGAGGGAACTGCATAAGCTCGGCGGGTTAAAAGATCACATGAAATGGACTCTACTATTTGCATTTATTGGAGGCTGGGCCATAGCTGGATTTCCATTATCTGGAGGCTTCTGGAGCAAGGATGAAATACTAATAGAGACAGCAGCTACGGGGGATATTACATTATTCTTGCTAGGATTTATAGCAGCAATAACTGGTGCAGCATATACATTCCGATGGATAAGTCTAATGTTCTACGGCAAACCGAAAAGCAAAGAGGCAGAACATGCTCATGAAGCCAATCTAATAATGCTCATACCAATTGCTATCTTAGTTACTGGAGCAATTCTTTGGGGTATACCAATACTTCATCACGGTAAACTCGCTCCCATAGGTTTAGTCTTAACAGAACAAATCTCACAAGCCTTGGGAATAACTATTCACGCAGCAGGACCAGCAGAAAAGTTATTTATGCCTAAAGAAGTGATAATGATCATAACGGTTGGAGTAAGTTTCGTTCTCGCATTAGTCATGTTCTACACATATGCTATTAAGTGTGTTGACTTCTCCAAGCACAGAAGACTCATCAAAATCCAAAGTGCATTGCAGCAAGGAACGATTATAGACGTCATATATGATAAGATGGCATACTTCTTCGGAACCCGCATAGCAAAAGGAGCGGCAACATTTGACACTAAAGTCGTAGATGCTATATACTATAAGATAACGTACTTATTCGGAATCATCATTGCAAAATGGGCAACATTATTCGATATAAACGTCATAGATGCACTATTCGAAAGAACTCCAAGAGCTATGAGAAGACTTGGAAGCTTTCTTGCTAAGATTCAAACCGGTCACATTAACACATACATGGCGACATTGACTGTGGGTATAATCATACTCATATGCCTATTCCTCGGAGGACTTCTAGGCTTTAATTTAGTAAGTCTTCTCCTAGGATAATCCATGATAGCGAAATAATATGTTGATGGAGTATCCAATGAGTAAATACCACATAACTTTAAATCTTTTTTTGAAAATGCTAGTTTTAGGTGTCATTTGCTTTCAGATACATGTGACTGCTGAGCGTGACTAGAGATGATGGATCCCCTAAGTGTAATCCTGCTAGTGATAATACCTTTCATACTGCTTACAATATTATACTCGTTGGGTAAAGTTGCCAGGAGGGAAACAGGTCGAGAGCCATTTGCAAGCGGCCACGCATTTCCAAGTACTTATATTCCATATAAGCCACGATGGCTCTATTACATCGCGCTCTTTATTCTGTGGGACATTATAGTAATTTTCATACTATTCATGGCGTCTGAAATGAGTTTGTATGTTATCACATCCCTGCTAATCTTAATAGCGACAATGCTTGCCTATCCCATTAGAATCTCTAAGGGGTAGTTAACATGCTTGAGAAAGTAATATTTTCCCTCAAAATAATTGCTTGGACTATTGTAGTTATCTTCTTAGCATTCCTCGTGGAGTGGTTCTACAGGAAGGTACTCGCACACATGCAACACAGAGTTGGACCTAAACTAGCAGGAAAATTGGGAATTTTGCAGCCAATAGCTGACTTTATAAAGTTGATGAGGAAACGTCAAATATCCCCGGCTGGAACTGACGAGTTCTTTGTTGACTTTACAGCAATATTTGGACTCTGGCTAATGATAATACCAACAATGTTCCTGCCGATATTTGGCCTGGAGGGATTCATAAGCTTTGAGGGAGATGCTGTATTAATAATAATGCTGCTGGCAATTTCTAGTCTTGTGTACATAGTGACACCATACCTATTTCCATCACCATACCCAACTATTGGCGCTGGGAGAAGAGCTGAATTATATCTATCTTACGAGATACCAATGTTCCTTGCATTTGCCTCTGCAATCTTTGCTGCTGGGTCTTTAAGAATAAGTGAAATAATCTTTGCTCCAACAATAATTAGGAATGATATACCCACCGGAATTTTACTAGTACCAGCACTAATTGTTGCAATATTAAGCAGCATGTCTAGGCTCAAGAAAGTGCCATTCGATGCTCCTGTAGCCGAAACAGAAATTGCTGGAGGTTGGGAAGCGGAGCTTTCGGGGCGAAGATTGGCTTTCTTTAATTTGCTAACAGATGTAAAGTTGTTCGTAATGGGCGCGATAATAACCACCTTCTTCCTTGGAGGTCCATTAGGCCCAATGATTCTAATTAGTGGGTTGGAGTGGATACTCGCTCCCGTATGGTACGGATTCTGGTTCTTCCTCAAAACAGTGGTCGTCATATTTATAATAACTGCTGTATCTGCAGCTACTGCTCGCTTCAGGATAGACCAAGTCTTAAAAATTTTCTGGGATAGGCTTCTATATCTGAGCGTATTCCAAGTAATCTTGCTAATCCTCTGGTGGAGCCTATGATCGGGTTAGAGGAGCTTATTGTATACATATTGGGAGTGGGGCTCGTCCTATTCATAGCTCTGACTGTGGAGACAAAAAAGCTATATAGAATGCTAATTTACTTTATGCTAGCAAACTTGTGTCTACTCGGAATTTTAGGGTTATTTGGTCTTTGGATTATCGGCAGCCTTGTAGTACTAGTGAACATTGGTGTTATTGTCATATTCCTATTCCTAACGATGATAATTGGCGAGAGGTTAGAGGAAAAATGATTAGGAGGCAAATAATTGCTGTCCTTTTATCGATAGTAGCTCTTGCATCCATATTTTGGATACTTAGCTATTTACCCCCAGTGAATCTTACTGCAAAGGAGTTCGAGCTTGAGCAATTCCGGCAGGCTATATGGCTAGAGTATGGAGCAGTAATGATAATAATTGCGATGATAACTAGCGTGGTCTTGATAGTATCTCTATTCGCAATGAGAATCGCAGAAACAGTAGAAACCATGGGTGAGAAAGGATGATCTCAACATTCTTAATGGCAGTATCAATAGTTGTTATTATTCTCGGTTTATACGGCCTCATGTCAAAGAAGAACTTAATCAAGATGTTCATGACAATAGAGATAATATTCTTTGGAGTAATAATAGCAGTCGCTACCCTAGCGCTAGTAGCAGCAAATCCTTTAACAACTCAGTTTTTCATTCTAATAATAGCACTTGTAGCAGCGCTTGAAGAGGCTATCGGAGTTGGTATATTGCTAGTTGTAAAAAATGTAACTGGGACTATCGATGCCGATACTTTGACTGAGCTAAAGGAATAACACATTGTAGTGTTAGGCTCTCTCATTTTTTCTTTATTTTTTCACAAATTAATTCTGGTGAGTCGCATTGAACATAATTGAGAAATACGACTTTGGACTAATAATAATCAGTGGACGCATTTTTCATCGCGATGTAATAGTGTTTCCCGATGAGATACATGCGAATTGGTGGCGTAAGGAGGGTCACAAGCTTTGCATTGAAGATTTAGAAATCGTTCTCAAGAAGAGACCAAATATACTCATCATAGGCACGGGGTACAGTGGGGTTATGAGAGTTCCAGAGGAGGTTAAAGAGTTCTTAAAGAAGCAGGGTATAGAGGTTATCATAGAAAACACACAAAAGGCTGTCGAAACATACAACAAGCTCGCACGCGAGAATAAGAATGTAGCTGCAGCACTCCACCTTACATGTTGACCTCCTAGTAATTATACTCTACTCCTTTGGTATATCCTAGTTTTAAGACCGAAACCTGTAAGGATGACGATCTTGGGACCCTGTATACTTTCGTACTTCTTGGAAGCTGCATATGCCACCGCCGAGCTAGGTTCAACGAAAATGCCCCTGGACGCTAACTCCCAGTACGCCTCCAGGATTTCTTCCTCATCGACTATTATAGCATCACCGTTAATTTCTCTAAGTTTCCTGACCATGAGTTCTAGAAGAGGCGGATTAGTGCTCACCAGAGCATCTGCTACAGTTTTAACCTTTTTTGGAGGTGTGTACTTAAGTCCTTTAAATGCATGATACAGTGGCGAGACTATCCTCGTTTGACAGGCAACTATTAATGGTATTTCATCGATTAAGCCTGACCCTAGCAAATGTTCGAATCCCTTTATTAAACCAAGCAATAGCGTCCCAGCAGATACAGGTACGAAGACAGCACTAGGTACTTTCCCTCCAAGCTGCTCATAGAGTTCATATGCTATAGTTCTCATACCATCTCGAAATATTGGATGGTATATATGACCAATGTAGACTTTATTTGGCTCGGCCTTAATCGCTTCCTCTGAAGCCTTCGTACGACCACCTTTAACTTTAATAACTTCAGCACCATAAGCTCTTATCTGCTCTAGCTTCAGACCCGAAACAGTCTCTGGAACATAAATTTTAGCCTTTATTCCAGCGAGCGCAGCATATGCCGCTATGGAGGCACCAGCATTTCCGGAAGAATCCTCAGCGATAAAGGTATTAGAATCAACGAATCTCCTGATTGCTGATATAAGAACAGAAGAGCCTCTATCCTTAAACGATCCCGTCGGATTTAAATAATCAAGCTTTAGAAAAAGCCCGTTTTTGAACCTTACTATTGGCGTAAAACCTTCTCCAAGGGTTATTATATCACCCTCCCTTATATACGGATAAAATGCTCTATACCTCCATATCGAAGTATCATTGCCAACTATCAGCTCCGGCCGAAATTCTACGTCTATGCTAACATCCAAGATTCCTCCACAATACACACATGAGTAGGATAGAACACTTTGAGCTGCCGCACCACATCTTATGCAACTAACTTTATAACCCTGCATACAGATGTACCTGCTTCTGTCATAAATGCCTTTGAAAACAGTTCAAAATAGGTAGATTTAAATAAATATTGGGTGGCATCCCAACCGAAGAATACGAGTAAGGGGCGCCAAGGCGTAGGAGGATTAATAACAATCGCCAATCCCGAACATTCTAATAAAGCCAGAAAAGCTGAAACTTACGAGGAAAAAGATAAACTTGCAGAGATTTTCCCCAAGATCATTCAATTAACAAAGCCTTAACGAATTAGTTAATGGTTTTTCAACATCGTGTATTCTGGTTAGTCAGACAGAAGCATTGAACTCTGCCTAATCTTCGTAACTCATCTCAAAAGACCGCTAAATGATTTTAAATCTATCAAGGCTCATATGAGCGTTCTGCAAGCATTGAACGATGATTTTAGGAAAAACGCATAGCTCTCAAAGAAACAGAGAGACATTTAAATAAGCAGCGGCGGCCTGCATAACGGGAGAAGTGTCAGCATATAAGCTATTGTTAGCACTACTATTAATGTGACGATTGGTTCAGGTATTTCGCCCACGCGCAATGGAAAGATAAATGGAACTCTCTGTTTGTATTGTTGGTATTCTTTTCCAAATTCTCTCAAGAGGCATCGCTCTTCAAGACCCGCCAGCAAGAGATAGCCAAAAACCTCTATTAGCCACATTAAGACGACTTCAAAGCAAGATGGTGGTGAATACAGTATGGACATAATCGTTAACCCTAAGGTCATAACAATTATTCCTAAGTACTGAGGGTGTCTTACGATCGAGTAAAGCCCACTGGTTAAAAGCCCTTTTCGCTTTGCTTTAAGCATTTGAATAAAAGCTGCTAGGAATATTATTAGGCCGACTAGCGCAACAACCCTCCCAAGCATTAGCCCCGGCCCGAAAAGAAGATAATAGAGTCCACTTCCTACATACTCTGGAAACCGAAAGAACAGCATAAACAAGTAAAAGGCTAAAGGAAAAACCATCAAACCGTGCCAGGGACCAGCTGCAGGCACGTACTGAAATGAAAAAAGGAAAGCTGAAGACAAAGCCTCAGCAATTTGTCTTAGCTTCCTTTTCAATCTGCAAAACATACAAATTCCCTTCAAGCAAGGCATAGGAATCTACATATACATCAGAATAACGATATCTAGAGGAATCATTGAGATATATGAAAGAAATAGAAGCAGACACAAAACATTAGCTATAAACGCATTCTTTGTTTTGATGCGATGAATAAGAGCTCAAGGAGAGATGTATAGCGACATAGCAGAATTTTTATTGCACATTTTGTAAAATAGTAGGAAAATAGAAAATGAGTGGTGAGAATGGTAAATCGGAATAAACTTTTAGAAAAATTGGTAAAAGAAACTCTAAGTAGACTTTCAAAAGAATCGATAGAAAAAGCTAAAAAGGCACTCGAGGAAGCTTTAAGATGGGTAAAAATAAACTACCCCTACGCAAGCGCAGAAGAAGTACACGCAAATAGACTTACATTCATGTTTAAACCTGAAAGCGATATCGAGGATGATGAGGCAGAAGAAGATTCATTAACACTCACCGCTATTTTGTTTGAACTAGGGGCCGATTATTATGATGAGGTTTCTCAAATCATATTTGAGATGATTTACGCCACAGAGTACAAAAGAAAACATGGAGTGATAAAGTTTGGATTGCACATCAAGTGGGACCCAGAAGTTGCAAGAATCGCCCGAAAATATCAGATAAGATACCTCAGAAGCGTAGGCGCAGGAGGATTTAAAGAAAATGCCTGCTAAGAATAAACTCTACGCCTATATATTTCCCTACACATTTTAGTAAAACATGGGAGAGACAACTATGCTAACGAAGAGTATCCTACTTTCAATTCTCTTTGTGAGATTCCTCGCTAGTAGCTGTAGCAATAGCAGAGCCTTTCAATTCTCTTTGTGAGATTCCTTACCTCAACGTACGGGCGTAGAGCTTGTGCTACAAAGCTTTCAATTCTCTTTGTGAGATTCTGGTGAATACTATGATCCTTCTCGTCAAAAGCATTTTCTCCTTTCAATTCTCTTTGTGAGATTCGCCCAGGGCACAATCTTCTAATTCTTCTATGTCTAACTTTCAATTCTCTTTGTGAGATTCAGGCGATGCATATCTGTTTAAATGCAAAACAATGCAGTGCTTTCAATTCTCTTTGTGAGATTCAATTTGACGGAATCGACCCAGAGTGGATCTCCAAAGTCGTTGACTTTCAATTCTCTTTGTGAGATTCTGATTACTATTCTCTTTGTCATGACTAGACACTCTCATATATTTTACTTTCAATTCTCTTTGTGAGATTCCTGTTTCTTCATCAAAGTATGACGTTACTCTAACTGCCCTTTCAATTCTCTTTGTGAGATTCAATGAGATACACATATATACCAGCGAAAGAATTAAAGAAGCTTGACTTTCAATTCTCTTTGTGAGATTCGAAGCTGACTACATTTTTAAAGACTTTGTTGTGACGTTCCTTTCAATTCTCTTTGTGAGATTCATTCTACTTGAAAAACTTGGTGAGGGCGAAGAAAAGTTCTTTCAATTCTCTTTGTGAGATTCTCGCTGCTTTTCGGTTGGGCTCCTTTGCCTTCAGTGAACTTTCAATTCTCTTTGTGAGATTCCTGTGATAGTCTTCTTATCAATGCGCTCTTAGCAGTACCCTTTCAATTCTCTTTGTGAGATTCCTTCTTTAGCACGTAGGCTCGAGGCCGAGCTTGCGAGCTTTCAATTCTCTTTGTGAGATTCCAGCATCATATATGGTGATGTATAAAAATTTTCTATTTGCTTAAAACTTTCAATTCTCTTTATGAGATTCAAAGAGGTACAAAGCTCACTTTCAATTCTCTTTGCGAGATTCTCCACCTGGCGCATCGGATTCATTACCAATGCTCTCGAGCTTTCAATTCTCTTTGCGAGATTCGATGATTAAACGATGGGGTTT
>JANJXX010000013.1 GCA_024720975.1 Candidatus Panguiarchaeum symbiosum
TCAATCTACTAAGGAGAGGTCTTATATCAAGAGATGAAATAAAGAATTCACCAAATAGGAGAGAAATCCTAGCTGCACTTAGGATTTTGCGTATACTTAGACTGATCAAAAGCAGAGGCAACGTGATTTACATATCTCAAGATGGTGTAGATAGGCTGCTAATAATATGAATCGACCCCAGCAAAGTATATAATACTACAGCAAATAATGAGTAGTTTTTGTCGGCTTTATTTTCAAGGTAAACATTTAAATACAATCTAAGATTATATCTTCTATTATAGTATTTAACACCGGTGATAGTAGTGAGCATACACGAAGGCTTAGTCCAGAGAAGGGCATTCTTCCCGATTTCGCCGTTTCTAGTGCCGTTGATTCTTGCAATGATTGTGACAGTGCTTTCGGCACTATTTGGCGCTGACCCAATAACAACATTTCTTTTCACATTCTTACTTTTCATGTTAGTATTTGGATTGCCACTGCTGCTATCTGGGCTGGCGATTCTGCCCGAATATGGGAGAGCAGCGGTCCTTCGCTTGGGCAGATACAAGGGGATTCTAGGCCCCGGAGTGATTATTAGAGATCGCATTTTAGATACAATTCTAAGATTTGACCTCCGAATTCAAACTATTGACATCCCGCAACAAGAAGTTTTAACTAAGGACAACGTTAGTATGAAGATCGACACCGTACTGATATATAGGGTCTACGATCCAGGAAGAGCGTTCATAACATTGAAAAATATAGAGCAGGTTTTGTTCCAATATGGTCAAGCGGTTATGCGTGAGGTCGTTGGTATCCATGAGCTTGATGAAGTAGTTCAAAAGCGCGAAGAACTGGCAAAAATAATACAGCAGGAAGTAGATAAGCTTGTTGGTGAGTGGGGGATAAAGATAATTAGCGTTGCTCTTCAAAAAATGCTCATACCAGATACCATGATAAGAGCGATGGCCATGCAAGCTGAAGCCGAGCGGGAGAAAAGAGCCAAAATCATCAGTGCAGAGGGTGAATTGCGGGCTGCGCAGATAATGGCTGAGGCGGCTTCATACTATGCTAACAATCCCCATGCTCTTAGATTAAGGGAACTAACAACACTAGTTGAAATATCCAGAGAAAAGAACGTCATAGTACTTTATCCAACCACCTTTGGTCAACTAGAGCAAACACTCGCCGCGGCTGTGGCTCTCAAGAAAGCGACTGAGAGTAGTAAGTGAGCAAACTGGTGTTCATTGTGGATGTTTTAAGTTTGATTCTACTTCTACTATTTTTTTCCACTTTCATTGCACTTGAATTAGCTGCAGCCCAGGCAGAGCTAAGCGCTACTTTAGTAATCCTAGCCGTTTTTGTCATACTTATGCTTTTTATAATATATGTGATAGTGAAGTATTCCGCTAAAATAAAACCAGAACTACTTATTCCGACGTATGATCATTCCATTTCAACGCTAGGCGATACTTGTGAGGTACTCGAGGACATAACGCCCGCAAATACTGGCTGGGTACGTTACAGAGGTGAATTATGGCAAGCTACTTCCGTGAGAAGCGTATTTAAGAAGGGTGATATCGCTTACGTAGTTGCTATTAGGGGTACTATTCTAATAATAGAACGTGAACCACCCCTTAGATTATGAATTAATTCAATATTATATCCATACATCTTCTATGCGAGCTCCAGTGTCTACATCAACACACCAAGCAGCTTTAGAGCCCTCTGCAAGGACTTCCTGTATTATTTCATTGATCGTGTCTTTAGAGTCAGTAAATGCGATAACTGAACCACCAAGTCCGGCGCCACTTATTTTTGCACAGCACGCCCCAGCCTCAAATGCAGCTTCAATAATCCTCTCTATACTTGGGAGACTTACATCATAAAGATCTCTTAGTAATTCGTGCTGCTTGTTAATTATTGCGCACAAAATTTCTTTAGGATTTTCAGCATATACGCCCAGCTGTCTAAGTCTATTTAAATCATTTGCATTGAGTGTCTCATCCTTTAATATCTTTACTGCTATTCGAGTGAGATCATTCATTCTTATTGTGAACAATATCCTCTTAGCCGGGATATCGTCGATACTTTGTAAGAATGGTTTTATATCCTCTTCTTTTAAATTCTCCCATTTAATAGCATTGTGGTCGCCCTCTAACTTCTCTCTGAGATCGTCAGGTAGGTCTAAAGATAGAAGTTGCTGCACTCCTCTGCGGATTTCCTCTTGTCTTTGAGGGTGAATATTGGCAGTTTTGTGTTTGATTCCAGAATCAATTACAATCATATAGAATGGAGGTTTATTGAGCCTTAGAACAGTTGGTGTCCACGTTGGTTTTAAGTACATAACACCTCCATATGCAGCTGCATACTGATCTAACCTGCCACAGGGTATTCCCATAACCATATTCTCAGCTCTAAAAGCTATCTCTGCTAGCATCATTGTAGGGAGATCAATTTTAAGTAGTTCAGCTAATAGTCTTATGAAAGCTACTTCATAGCTTCCACTGCTCCCCATTCCACTGCCAATTGGTATGTCCGAACTTATAATAATTCTGTAACCTTTGTTTATTGGAGTCTTTGTCGCCATCAGTAATGAGTAAATGCAGGCCTTTATGTAATCACTAAAATCTTGTCCTCTTGGGGTAAAATCCGTTATTTCAAATACCCTCTCTGGCTCGCCTTCTAGATCTAACGATTTTATAGAGAAAACGCTTTCCGTCTCCTCGACAGCAGCTAAATAAATACGCTTATTAACCGCGATCGCCACTACGGGCAGTCCTTTGTAGTCCTGGTGTGTGTTTAGAAAGTCGATTCTACCGGGTGCAGACGCTACTTTTAATGGTTTTAACCCCTCACCTAAAAGGAATTCCAGTAATCTATCTTTGGCCTTCATCTGTCTCACAGTGTTGGATGATGCATTAAGAAAGTAATTGTGGGCTAATGGAAAACAAGCATAAAGCACTCATATAACTATAATTTATTAGATAACTTCGCGGGTTTTTAGGGTTTGATTCTAGTTCCAGACAGACCCTTTATCACGTTCAAGGCTTGTTCTAAGTGACCAATTCGAGCCTCCCGTCCTCCGGCCTCTAGGAATTTTATAGCTGCAAGGACTTTCGGTCCCATAGACCCCGCTGGAAAGTGACCGGCATCATAATATTGCTTTATTTCATTAAGCGTAATTTCTCTCAGTGGTATTCTCTTTGCATTGTTTTCAAAATCTAAGTAGACGTAGTCAACGTCAGTAAGTATCACAAGTAAATCAGCTCTAAGAATCCTAGCCAATAGTGAGGACGCTAAATCCTTATCTATGACAGCTTCTATTCCTTCAAAGCATCCGTTCTCAAAGACTACTGGAATGCCACCACCTCCAACGGTTATTGGAACGATTCCAAGTTCAAGTAGTTTCATAATCACCTCCTTCTCGACGACATCTATAGGCTCAGGTGACGGAACAACACGCCTCCATCCGCCTCTGGGATCTGGCTTCATTATCCATCCTTTCTCTTTCATAAGTCTCTTAGCTTCCTCTTCTGTGTAGTACGGTCCGATGAATTTAGTCGGGTTTTGGAAAGCAGGATCGTTCCGTCTCACAACAACTTGTGTTACTATTGTTACTACTTCGCGCTTAAGCCCCCTCCTAGCAAATTCGTTTTTTAGTGATTGCTGAAGCATATATCCTATCAATGCCTGTGTCTCCGCGTTAATAACATCCAAGGGCATTGGGGGAACTATATCTTTGGCAGCATCATTTTGAATTGCAATAGCTCCTGCTTGGGGACCGTTTCCATGAGTTATCACTAGCTCCAATTCTGGTTCGTTTTCTATTATATCAGCCAGAAATTTAGCTGTTCTTCGGGCGTTTTCCAACTGATCAGTATACATTCCCTTTTGATTTTTCTGAAGAAGTGCATTCCCACCAAGAGCAACGACAACCCTCACATTTATCACCAACAAGTCAAGATAGATAATTTATTGTACGGCAATCCTGCTTAGAGTTGATTATCCTACGAAGTACTCAATGTTTTTTATAGTGTTTTAAATGGTATTAATAGGTGAAAGACTTGTCAATAAGAGCTCTGAGCAAAGGATTTACCTTAGCTAAGAGGTCAAAAAGGACATGGGTCTTCATGATACTATTCTCACTCCTGATTTGGATGATAGCAGTAAACATAAACCAAATCCACAGGCTTGAAACAGATGAATTGCTAAATCTAAGAGGAGTCTCAGTATTATTCACAAGCGGAATTATGACTGAGAAACAATTTGCCCAAAGCAATTTTATTGACATCATTAATGATGTATCAGAGTATACTCGAGGAGTTTATCTCCTCTGTGGATCCGTACTAAGATTAGACTTAACAACGATAGCCTTTGTCTGGCTTAAGCCTTACCAAAATATGATGTATAGCCCCGAGCTGAGTTGGGTTGTTGAGCAAATAAAGCCGACGAAAATTGTTGAAGGCAGAGCCCTAAACATGGATTCAGAACGGGATGCAATAGTTGGAAAGAGGTTTAGCATAAATTTTCAAGTTAGCGATAAAATTATCAACGTTTCTGCAACTATTGGAAGTAAGGTGGAATTCAAATTTGGAACGAAGCTAGTTTTGCTAGAGATTGTTGGTGTTTCAAGTGATGACTTTAGTTCCTTCGCCGAGTTGTTAAGCAAAGCAACAGGGCTATCAATTAGTGCCTCGTCAATACTCTTCACCACTCAAAATTTCGTCAAAGAACTAGGCGGTGAAATAATAAATCCAGATAACACTTATATCTTGAGAGTCATTTTCACAGCTAAAGGTGAAATTGGACTTCTTAACATAGCTGCCGGAAGAGTAATAGATGCGAACAGAAACAAGATAGAGAGTAGGATAAAGGAGAGCGCTTACAGTGGTCTACTAGGTGAAATCTCACCAAAAATCTCCGGTCGTGAGTATGAACAAACAATGGTGATAGTTTTGACATCAACACTTATAATGATATTAATAACACTAATGTATGCGTTTATCCTCGTGAGTTTTAGAAAATACGACATAGCAACCCTAAGAGCTATAGGATGGGGATCAAAACACATATTTATGCTTACCCTAGGGGAATTCACACTAACGATACTACTGGGCTACTTTGTAGGCGTAATTTCCAGCATGGTGTTCTTCACCTATAACAGAGTTCCCTTCTCGCACTTGGCTTATGTAGGGGCATTCGGAATAGTCATTCTATCTCTACTTATTGGTCTGCTAATAATACGTCAGAGAGTTCTCAAGATCCCGCCAATGGAAGCATTCAGAATGCATTAAATTATGGAAACTTAAAAGAAGTTGTTAATAGTCTATCCTTTAATTTAGAAATGAGCTTGAAGGTGAGCCTCTATGAGAAAGCTTCTCCAGGACGAAAAAATTTTAGAGGTTGTTTCACCGCATCCTGTAAGCTTCTGGCCGTACTACGTCTTCTTCTTATATTACATAATAGTAGGCGGATATATGTACGCGAAATATGACGAATTCCTGCAAAGTTTAATGAATACCGTCGGAATAGAGTTGCTAGCAGAGATACTTCTAGTAGCTGCTTGGTGGCTAATTCTAGCAATTCCTGCAATAATATTTAGTCTCTTGCAAATATCATCCAAGTGGGCTATATTTTATGTCTTAATAGCTGTTATTGGAACTTATGCACTTAAGAAGCAGATGATAGCTCTGGGTCATATATGGCTCATAACAATGGGAGTTGGAGTCCTAGGTTTCATACTGACAGAATCATATCGTCGGGCACATAAATATATTGTAACAAACAAAAGAATAATAATGGGTAAATACATGGGAATATTTGGAGCACATGAGCGTGAAATTCTCTACTCAAAAATAGAAGATTTGATACTACAACAAGGATTTTTAGGAAAACTACTTAACTATGGAACAATAATACCCACGGCAGCAAGTGGATTAGGGACTGGTGTTGATGCTTCGAGGGTAAGCGCAGGTGCTGGAGTCGGAGCCGGAAAAGGAGGTATAGGTGCAGGAGCCGGGATTACTGTTGGTGGTGAAAGGGGAGTCGTTGCGCCTCGTGGACGTTCTTGGTTCATATTATACGGAGTGCCTGATCCACAGCGTATATATGATTTGATTTTCTCTCAAATGCATGAAAGAGAAGCAGCTCAATATCTGCAAAAGCAAGTTGAGTTACTCGAGGAACTAGTAAGTAAGAAAAAGGAGGAAAAATAAGCACTGCGACCTGTAATCCTAAACCTTCATTTTTTGAAATAATGCTCAATAACCAAAATTTTATTCTCTCACATCAGAGTTTCAGTAATCCCATCAGAGCAGCAAACAATGATCTCACTTCTGGGTAAATGAAATACAGGCTCATAAGTTTTTTTACTTATGCTCAGAAGAGAAGCAAAATCATTCCGAGGTTTCTGCTAATTAATTTGGGGAGCGATATCCTAACGAGATAATCATCAATAGCTTAAAACAGGTCAATTAGAGTAAACCTAATACTATTAGGGTGACCCTAATGCCGAGTAGACCTACCACAAAGCGTGAGGCTGCCGTTCTTAGGTTTATCTATGAACAATTTAAGGATAAGCCTATAGTTGGTGTAAGTGACGTCGCCAAATTCTTGGGCATATCTCCAGCGTCAGCATTTGAAATAATCAATAGGATAGTTAAAAAAGAGCTATTAACTAGAATCAAGCGACGCGGTTATGTTTTAACAAAGAGCGGCCTTAGCGAAGCGGAAAAACTTGTATTCATTCATAGAGTCCTCGAGTATGTTTTCTTTAAAGTATTCGGAATGAGTCCTGAGAATGCTTGCAAATTAGCGGCGCAAATAGATTACTTAGTTGAAGTGCATAATGCTAATAAAGCCTTCGAATCTCTTGAATGTCCAACACACTGTCCGTGCAATAAAGAAATCCCTAGGATAAAATTGGTGGCTGCTAATGAACGCTAGACAAAGCATAATTATTCTTCTAATAGTTCTAGGTATATTTTCAGCCAAAGTGGATGTTGAAACTCAAAGTGAACAAAAAATTTCTGTTGTTTGCAGCTTGGAAGCATTTGCAGGTATAGTTCAAAGAATTGGAGGAAGTTATATTATTGTAGACTATATAATTCCTGATGGCGCTGATCCGCACAACTATGCTTTAACTTTGGATGATATAGCAAAGGCTAGTAAAGCGGACTTAATCGTACTCATAAACAGCGAGTTCCTGAGCCTTGAGTCTGATCTAAAGGAGGCTGTATATGAAACTAATCAAAGCAAGCAATTTCTGGATTTTCGTGACTATGAAAACTATGGAATTGCTATATTGCCCGCACCTGGGATAGAGAAGAACTATCACGCATATTGGACTTACCCAGACAACGCTATTGCCATAGCAAAAGCAGTCAAGGATAAGTTATCATACCTACAACCAGCACTTTCGAGCGTTTTTGAGGCGAACTTCAATGAATTCGTGCGAGAGGTCAATGTAATAAAGGATAAGATGTTAGACGTAGCAAAGAAAAAGGGACTAGAATCAAAAGGGGCGTTGCTAGTGAGCCCAGAGGTAGCATACATTGCGGTATCTTTTGGCTTAGTCCCTGTGGAAATGATATCTGAAGCTCATGGAGGTTATATCGGTCAGGATATTGTGGAGATTGAGAATAAAATAAAATCTAACGAAATCTCGATAGCCCTTTGTCCAGATAATATGATAGGAACAGCTCCTGAAAAGATTCTAAAAGAGATACAGTCGCGAACGGGTATACCCATAGCATATGTACGTGTTTTTTCTCTTGGTGGCCTTAAAGACTACATAGGTCTGCTAGCATATAACCTTGGAGTTATAGCATCCCTTAGCACCCAAACAACAACATACAATAGTAACGAACTTTGCATTTACCTAGGTTTGGCTTTGTTTTTCACCTCTATAGCGGCAATTGTTGAGGCGTTAGTTATCTTCCGCATCAAGCGCCTAGCCGAGGAGAATCTCAATGTTTGATACTGTGATAAAAGTCGAGGATCTAGTCGCCGGGTATAATAACAAGCCGGTAATCAAGGATATATCATTTAGCGTAAAAAGTGGTGAAATTATTGCAATAATTGGGCCTAACGGAGCTGGAAAATCGACATTGCTTAAGGCAATACTAGGAATAGCAAGAATATTCTCCGGGGCAATAAAAGTTCTTAACTACTCAGTTAAGAGCGATTTAAAGATGATCAAGAGGCTTGTGGGCTACGTTCCCCAGAGAGAATATGTTTCATTTAATGTACCTCTGAGAGTAAGAGATATAGTTCTCTCCGGAATACTACTCAAGAGAGGGCCTCTATCAATTCCGACGAAGGGCGATATGCTCAAAGTTAGAAGAATCCTCGAGAGCGTTAACTTACCAAGAGACCTATGGTTGAAGAAATTTAGTGAGCTATCTGGGGGCCAGCAACAAAAAACTCTACTCGCCAGAGCTCTAGTCTCAGAGCCAAAAATCCTATTGCTTGATGAACCGTTCTCCGCTGTCGATATACCATCGCAAAGGGAAATAATGCATTTTCTAAGGAATATGGTAGATAATAACAAATTGTGTGTTCTGATAGTTCTTCACGACATAAATGAGGTAACAGATTACATTGACAAAGTAATTCTATTGAACAAAACTGTTATCGCCTGGGGAAAGCCTGAGGAAGTATTAACTCGAGAAAACCTAAAAATTGCCTACGGAGTTGACATAGAAATAATAGTCCATAAGGGAAAGTGCTTAGCTCTGATCGGTGATAAACATGCTTGAAACAATATTAGAAATGCTTTCCAATGTATTCTTCCAGCGTGCTCTAGTATGTGTAGTACTTATAAGCATAGTCTCAGCTACCATCGGAAGTACTGTGACTTTTAGAGGTATGAGCTTTTTGGTGTCAACAATAGCTCACTCATCCCTAGCTGGGGCGGCTCTTGCAATACTATTAAGACAGTATAACATAATAAACATAAACCCAACATTTGGTGCTCTGATATTTGGAGTGCTACTAGCCTTGTTTATTGGGTCTCACAGTAGAACGGAGTTGCGGGAACATATGGAAGTCGTAATTGGGGTTGCGTTCTCATTGTCAATGAGTCTTGCAATACTATTCATATCAATGATGAAAGAGTACACAACGAGTGTTTGGGCCCTGATTCTTGGTGACATACTGTTATTATCAACAGAAGACATAATTTTTCTTACTACGATATCAACTTTTGTAGCATTCATTTTCGTGCTATTTATGAGAGAGTTTGTAAACATAGCATTCGACCCTGAGGGAGTCAAAGCACTCGGCGTTAATGTTAAGCTCTACGAAATAATACTACTAATATTAATTGCAAGCAGTGTGGTCGTTCTCCTAAGAGGAATAGGAGCAATACTCGTGTATGCGGTACTAATAATACCCCCGGCGATAGCTAATATCATGGGGAAGAGCATCACTGATGTGATCTTAAAGGCTTTTATTATATCAGCATCTGCCGGAATAGCAGGAATTTTACTATCAATTCCATTACGCATAGCTCCTGGTGCAATAATAGGATTAATCCTTGCGGTCCTATATCTATTCACTTCTATAAGAATCCGAAAATGACATCTCAGAATGCACTCAAAACAGCCTAAGGGAGCGACAGCTGAACAACCTCTTGATAAAGTTTTTCAGACCTACTTTAGTCACTAAAAATATTTTTGAGGACAGAGTGAGTATTTGACGAGTGAAAAACATATAGCTAATGAAGTCAAGAATTATTTCAACGTAAATCTTTCGACCGCTAAGAAGTAGATCAAGCAAGACAGCCGACATATTGCAGGGTTAACAAGGGTCCGTATTCTAGAGAAAAACTAAAGCAACCAGGGCAACTTAACTAATGGGGGAATAATCATTTGGCGGATTAGACTTCGTAGAATGAGGTTAGATAGTCTGGCTAAAATCTAGGTAGATTCTACTGGGTACAGCCCCTCTCTGACCGACGTATTTACTTGATTTTCTCTGATTGTATGGCACCATTGATGGCTTATCCTGCAGTATGAAAGCTATTTGAGCTACCTTCATTTTAGGATATAGCTTTATGGGGACAGTATTCACATTGGTCATCTCAAGAGTTAACGTTCCCTCAAAACCTGCATCTATGAAGCCCCCAGTAGAATGTATTACCAAGCCTAGTCTTGCCAAAGATGAACGGCCTTCGATCCTCGCGCTGATATATGATGGCAGTTTAATATACTCTAGCGTTGTTGCAATTACGAAATGTCCAGGATGGAGAACTATGAATTCCTCATCGCTAATGTGTATATGTTCAAGGAAATCATCCACAGGATTGCGAGGGTCTATCGCCTCTATACGCTTACGATCGAACATTAGGAAATCATTGCCAAGCCTTAGATCAACTGAAGATGGTCCAATGAGGGCTTCATCAAATGGATCTATGATTATTTCTCCCTTTCTGATAAGCTCGATTATTGTTCTGTCCGATAATAACATAGCGTAGACACGCTGCCTAAAGTACGTAGTGGACTCTATGCTTAAACTCTTTCTGCCTGCCCAAATTCCATGATTGAACAGGCCTATAATAGCCGACTATTCTGCTCCAGACTTCCGTTGCAGATCCACAGACCGGACAGTTCCAGTAGATTCCTATTCCCTGCCAACTGCATTTTGTACAGATAGATATTGCTGGAGTTATGCTAAAGTATACAATTTTTGTGTTCGTTACGATACTATAAATGAACTTCTTTAAAGCCTTCGGGTCTATAGACTGGCCGACGAATAAATGCGCCATAACACCCCCAGTAAATTCCTGCTGTACAAGTCCTTCAAGTTCAACCCTCTTTGTTATAGGCACGGGAGCGTAATATGGAACAATACTACTACTATACATAGGTTCTCCATTGAGGATAGGAATGAACACCTCGCCTTTGTCTACTAAATCTTTGAACCTTCTATAATCATCCATAGCAAGTCTATATGCAGCACTCTCACCGGGAATCTCCTCAACATTATATAAGACATTGTCCAGCTCCTCCCATTCCTCAGTTTTCTTTCTGATGAATCTGACAACCCTTCTCATTAACTCTATGGCTTCACTAACTTGAGGAGAGTCCCAAATATCAAAGTTACCAATGAGATTTACAGCAGCCTCTGGAAGTCCAACGACGCCTATTGTGCTAAAATGGCTTGCAAAGCTTTGCATATATATTTTTGTTAGTGGCATTAAACCCAGTTCAAGCGACTTTTGGTATCGAACTCTTAGCCTAGCTAAAACCTCTCTAGCGATAATCATTTTATCTAGCAGCATATCAAAGAACTTATCTTCATCACCATTGCTCATGATCGCCAGTCTTGGCAGATTGATAGTAACTACACCTATACTTCCGGTAGCATCAGGCGCGGCCCAGACGCCGCGAGGTCCCCTAGACTTTTTGAGTTCGCTGTACATGTCGTCGAACTCTGATTTGTCAGGCTTAAACTTAAAGCTTAGGTGGTTCAGTTTGCGAGTGTCTATTGTGAGTCTGCAGCACATAGCATAAAGTCCTTCGATATCGCTTGCATAACCATTAAGGATGTATAGAGAGCCGCGCTTTGCAAGTACCTGAAAGATTAAATCCGTGAGTTCACCCCACCTACTTCCATTCCAATCAAACTTCGGTGTAAGCATGAGTGTTATTATTGGGAATGTGAATGGTCTTCCTAGAGCATCTCCCTCCAGGTATAATTTTAGTAGCTCCTCATCCACTATAATTGCCTCATTGATGTAATCTCCAGCCCTTCCAATAACCTTTCCACCAACTATAGCATCGCTGTTGAGATATGCCTCCGAGAGATCCATGACAATAGTTATATTGGTAAACGGACTCTGAAAACCAATTCTAGACGGGTAATTTATCTCGTAAACAAGTCTCTGAAGAGCCTGTCTAATTTCTTTTCGTCCAATATTGTCATGCTTAACGAAAGGTGCTAGGAATAAGTCAAAGCCGCTGGTTGCTTGAGCACCACTCCATTCATTCGCAGCGAGGAAGAAGAAATTCACTAAGTGTGAAATTGCAGTATCAAAATGCTTTGCAGGATTTGATATTATTGTTGGTGTTTTTAAACCGACCTTTAGTAGTTTTTGCAAAGACCAGCCTGCGCAGTATGGTATAAAGAGAGACAGGGGCAGCTTATGAATGTGAATTTCCGAGTTTACATGACCTTCAACAGCCTCTTTAGGGAAATACTTTTCAAGAACAGATGGATGTTTCAATGCTTTCGAAAGGACGTAATTTACAAAAGCCCCGAAGGATCTGTTCACATTAGCATTTTCTCTACTTTCCCAGTCGCTTTTCTCTTCCAAATATTGCTTCTCCAATAGGTCTATCTGGGTTGCAATATAGCCTGCAGCCTCGATTACCCTCTGTTTGCTTATAGTATCTTTAGTCATATAAACCATCCTATATGTATTCTTATACTCCTAGTCTTGTCTATTAACTGAAAAACAGATGGAATATGTTGATATCCCTCAAATGATTCATCCTACTTTATTATGGTATTATAGTAAAGTGCTAAGATTTAACAAGGCAAGTTTTGTAATACTTTAATTGAAATACTCGAAAGTTTAGATATGCGATTTTCTACGCAAGATATTCTGCTTTTTTCGTCGATCATAAACGCCTACAAGGCTTATGAATATAAAGCTTGTAATAATTTCTTCAAAGCTGATTTCTGTAAAACTATGGGATAATTAAGATGTTTGTTGAAAATATCGCCGCCGGCTTACTAAGGAGATACTGGAGAGAGATGAACAAGAGAAGTCTTAGAGTATTCATATATAAGATAAAGCTCCCAACTAAGACAAAGAAGAGAGTAGCGAACATTCTCTTCGGTGTGGTAACGAACTTAAGACTAATTGATTGGATAATTAACAGGGCTTATTTGAATGCGGTTGAAGAGAAAGATTTACTGAGAATTTTGATATTCAGGTTGGCTATAGAGAATAACAAAGAGGTAATGCAACGAATAAGAAAAGTCGATAACATCCCTATAGAAGACCTTGCAAACAAGGTAGAGGCAGCATTAAGAGAGCTTAATAACATTCCAGCCCCTCAGAAAATAGCTATAACCTTGTCATATCCAGATTTTCTGGTACGAAGATTGAGTAAATACCTGGATTTAGTAGAATTGGAAAAACTACTCAAAGTGATGAACTATAGACTTCCATACACATGGGCGTGTGTGAACACTTGTAAATACACTCGCGAATGGATAATTGAGCGGCTCCATGATGATGGATTCAGGGTATACCCAGACTCCGACTTCTACGATTTAATAAGGTTTGAAGAACTCCCTAGACGAATCGAAAAAAGCCAAGTTTTTAAGTTAGGGGCTTTTATTTTGATGGAAAAAGCATCATTAGCAGCGACCCATGCGCTAGAACCTAAAGCAGGTGATGTGATACTAGATATGGCAGCCGCTCCAGGAATAAAACTTATAGCAACAGGCTTTAAGATGGGTGAAGGCAAAATTTATGCCGTCGACATATCTAAAGAAAGAGTGGAAAGATTAAGATACATGGTCCGCAGGTATTTAAGTGGTACTGATGTAGAAGTAAAAATCATCATAGAAGACGCTAGGAAGCTTAAACCGGAAGATTTCAGCGACGTTAATAAGATAATCCTTGATGCAGAATGCTCGAGCACTGGTATGATACCAAAATCACCGGATATCAAACTGAGAATAGATCCTAATCGAATAAAGCAACTCAGTAAACTACAAACAGAGCTTCTAGCAAAAGCCATTGAGATAGCTAGATATACAAACGCAGAATTCATAGTTTACTCAACATGCTCCATACTGCCTGAGGAGGGTGAATACATCATCAGGTACTTCGTCAATAAAGAAGACATAAGTATCCTCCCGATGAACTTCGGAAGGCAGGCATATATTCCAGATCTTGGAGTTAGATTCTTTCCTCACACCGAAAAAACAATAGGATTCTTTATATCCAAGTTTTGTGTTAAATAGTAATCTCAACATAGACTCCAGTTGAATTCAATACAGCCCCCGGAGAAATAGGTCAATTTTCTGTGCGATCTCTCTTAGGAAATCATTAAAAGAAGCCATGAAAATCGAAATAGTAATAGCATCATCCCAATAACAAAGGATCATAGTAAAAAGCATTTGATGTGCGCATTGACCATTGTGTAGCGTCATAAGCTATTGAATAATCGAGGAAAAGTACCTTTTTCATTGCCTTTCAAGGTGATTGCTATTTACTTCTCTAATGTAATACTACTCCAAGTATAAAGTTACCTCTATTTAACGAATCAATTTGCCAAAGCTAATCTATAGCCACTTTTACTGCAGCATTATATCATGAAGGTCTTGATAAGCAATGGTGTACAAAATGAACATCCCCTTTGTCGATGCTCACTGTCATGTATATGGGCTCGGGAAAGACAGGCTCAAGGAAGTTCTAAAAGATACCGTAGTTGTTGGAGTAGCCGAAGATCTTGATACATCAAGGAAGATAATCGAGCTAAGCAATCAGTTCTCGAACATAATACCGCTAGTCGGACTTCACCCTTGGAAGGTTGACACAGCCACCGAAAAAGAACTCGAGGAAATTGTTTCGCTCATCGACAAAGCAAGAGGATTAGGTGAAATAGGCCTCGATGGAAAGGCACGTGCTCTTGAAAAGCAGTTGATGTTCTTCGAGCAACAGCTTAAAATAGCAAGCGAATATGACCTACCAGTGAATTTGCACTCAAGAGCAGCGTGGCAAGAGGTAATGAATCTATTACTTAAATACGAGATAAAGTCAGCTATCTGGCACTGGTACTCTGGTCCAATAGAACTCTTAAAGGACTTTGAAGCGCAGGGATATTTCATCACAATAAATCCGTCCGTAATCTTCCAGGACAAACATCTCAAGGTGCTAGAACAAGCACCGATGTCGATAATATTAACAGAAAGTGACGGGCCGTACGAGTATAGAGGAAAATATCTAACTCCTGCAGAGATACCGTCTCTGGTAGCATTTATCGCAAGAGTCAAGCAAACTACAGCTAAAAAAGTCAAGCAGGCGATTTGGGAGAATCTTCTAAGGATTTTCCCAACTATTGAATTTAACAATAATAAATAAAAATTTGCTATTTATGACCAAGTTTCTTCTGCAAGTTACGCCATCTCAATTTTGATACAGCTTGATCGAGAATGCTAGGATACTTTGTTCGCTGTCGAAGCTCATTATAAACGTAATAGGAAGTTTCCCTGATTTTCTCGAGTTTCTCAGCTAAGTACATAAGCTCCTCATCAGTGGGATTAGAACAGTTATCTATGTATGAATCAATAATTGAAACTAACTTATCGACATACTCAGAGATTCTGCTCTTAAAACTTGGATGGGTCCTCTTGACTGCATCAAGTATGGGATCAATGTTAATTCTCTCTGAAGCCAAAGCCAACACCATAGCCGGGCTATGTGACAAACATAGATTAAATGGTAAATTTTTTTTAAAGTTTAGGCATAAAGAGTTAATTACCCAACGAAGAAAATAACTTACAAGTTTGGATGATATGCTCATAAGAAGCTTTATAAGTAAAATAAATAATTATAATACTACTAGTGGTACGCTAGTCCTCTACTTTTTGCAACATTATAGAACTCTAACAAACTTTGGTAATTT
>JANJXX010000014.1 GCA_024720975.1 Candidatus Panguiarchaeum symbiosum
CGAGGAAGGCTAAGATACCGCTAATAGGTCCCAATGTCGTCGGTATACTAAGTAATCCAAGTAGCTTGAATGCCAGCTTCGCCCCAGAGCTTCCCTATCCTGGAGGTATAACACTTATCTCACAAAGTGGTGCATTGATTATAGGCCTAATAGGTTGGAGCTGGTTGCACAGAGTTGGACTTTCGAAAATAGTTAGTTTAGGTAATAAAGCTGACGTGGACTTCTCTGAGTTGATAATATATTTCGGCGAGCGAGACAAAGAGACAAAGTGTATAGCTATATATTTGGAGGGAACAGATGCAGGCAGAGAACTCTTCGAAGCGGCAAAGAGAGTCTCTCCAAAGAAGCCTATAGTAGTCCTCAAGGCCGGCTTCTCACAAAGGGGAGAACTTGCTGTAGCATCTCACACTGGATCTATGGCTGGTTCTGCAAAACTTTATGAGGCAGCATTTAAACAATCTGGTGTAATAATGGCTGAGGATCTAACTGAACTCTATGATAAGGCATTAGCACTAAGCCTCCAACCCGTGCCGAAGAACGATACAATAATAGTAATAACGAATGGCGGAGGAGCGGGCGTTTTAGCTACCGATGCTGCAGAGAAATATGGCTTCCCATTAAAAGATCCGCCAAAGGATTTGATGGAGGCATTTAGAAAATACATGCCTGAATTCGGTTCCCCTAAAAATCCAATAGATCTTACTGGAATGGCTAAGGAAGAGGAATACTATGGTGCTATCGTCGAAGCACTTAGACACCCAGAAGTTGGAGGGGTTGTGGTACTATATTGTCACACAGCAATAACTACACCAATGAAAATGGCAGAAACATTCTACGAGGCAAGTAAGATCGCGAAGGAGGAAAATAAGCCACTAGTAATATGCCTTATAGGAGGGAAAGAAGTAGAGGAAGCGAACAATTGGCTTAAAGAGAGGGGTATACCCACCTACCCAACGCCAGACAGGACAATGAATGCGATGGGAGCGTTAGTTGAGTATTCAAGATATCTCAGGAAGATAGGAAAGTTGTAACTAGTGGGGATTGTGGAATCTTCTAAGGCACCAAACTTTTTGCACTGATAACATTTTACATCAAATGCTTCATTCTTCTTTAAGTTTTTTGGCGTTATGAAGTGCTGATAAGTGCAAGCTGAGATTGCATTCTGTTAAAAAATCTAATATTGTATCTCTTGTTAGATAAATCACAATGCTTGTTCTGGTATTATCAAATGCCAACAAGATGTCCCATTTGTGGTATTAGTATTGAAAACGCCAAAAGACACCTAAGAAGGTATCATAGAATATCAGTACCCAGCGAGGATTTTGCTAGGTCAATTCTCGCTCTCTATAGAATTTCTAGGAAATCAGGCGAAATTATCCCGCTAGTTCCTCTTGAGGAATGGAGATATGAGGACTTTCTCAAAGCGATGAATATCCTTGGAAAAGCCTCTTTGCCGCTTCGAAGGAAGATAGTAATATTTGAACCACTCTCAAAGTTTTTTGCAGAACGTTTTCCGGCAAAGATAATTGAGGACTTTCCAAGACTTGTTAAGGAGAAAGAGAGGGCTATTAGAGCGCTTGCATTTATAACTCTAACGTTCGTGCCGTCAGAAGATGCAGTTCGATCCATCATCGAGTTGTGTGATAGGAGAAAATCAGCCTTTCTAGAATACATTGTAGACTTGTTCCAGAGATTTAAGGATTCACTTAAGGCACACATTAAAGAAGCTATAGATAGCGACAAAATACCCTCTCCATCCTGTGTGTTTAAGGGTGTATTCATAGCTTATCCCAACATACTGGTCGAGCTTATTGAGTATCTCAATCAAAAGGCACCACCCGAGAGAATAGAATTTATAATCGAAGAATTATCAGAGTTATTCGACTACATGGCTGCCTTCCCAAAGCGATATTTTGCACTCAGACCGGCCAAGAATGCACTATTAATTTCAGCAAAAGCCAAATTCTTTGGAAATTTAGAAGTTCAAATTCCAGAGGAACGTCTTGATAGAATGGTAAGACAATACATACTCCTTACGAAGATTGACGATTTGTGGTCAAGACTTTATTATCATTGCCAGAGACTACGGAGATCAAACATATACGAGCAGATAAAAGGAATAGCAACAACTGAAACTCCCTTCGAATCCTTACTGCTAAAAATAGGTGAGATTTTAAGCAACTATCCAGAGACCCATCTAGCCATCGGAGATGTGTCGACCAATGAGTATCTAGAGGCATTAAATGACCTGGAGGGCGATTACCTGCGAGGATTTTTCTTATACATAATGGCAGATATAAATCTAAAGACCGGCCATCTTGAAAGAGCTCTATCGCTTATGGAAAAATTCGAGGAAATTGTCAAGAGAAGCTATGACTACGTCCCCCAGGCGCTGTTAGTGAAAGCCATAGTGCAGGAGTTCTTGGGATTGCACGAAGATGCGCTAAAAACATATAGGAGATTAGATGAAATGAAAGCATCCTGGGAGACTTTGTTGCTGAATAAGGCACGCCTGTATATAATTCTTGGAAAATATAACGAAGTTAAAAGTATTCTTTCTGAGATTCCCACAAACACCACTTATAAGCTAATATTAGAGGCTCTAGTTGCTGAAAAGACGGGAGATCTAAGTTCTCTTGCATCTCAAAAAGAGAAGCTATCAAAGTATGTGTTTACATCAGATTTACAAAGGGCCTTCAAACTCCTGGTAGCTACAGAGTTTATGTGCTACTGCTTATATCAAAAAGCGCTAGGGGTTATATGGGCGGATAAAGAGCTGCGGAGAATTTTCCTAGACATAGCAATACTAGCCTGTCCCAGGCATATGAAGATGATATTACAGGAAGCTAGTAAGAAGTTTCCAGACGATAAGTTGCTGAATTACTACCTAGGCGTAATAGCGATAGAAGAGGAGCGATACGAGGACGCACTAAAGCTCTTTGAAAATGCAGAAGGCGCGGACAAAAAACCTCTACTTGTCAACAAGCTATTGGCAGCAATCATGATAGGCGCAGATGACATTGCTGAACGGATCTATCTAGATCTTAAGAATATAACTGATGCTGACGAAGTCATAAAACTTGCAATAATCCATTATTTAATGTATAAAAAGAACTTCTCAGACGCATACAATGAACTAAGCAAAATAAGGGATTTGCTAGATTACGAGTATTACCTAGCGCTCAAGCGAGATATTATGCGAAAAAGATTCACTATAGATAAATACATATACTACATAGCATCCAGAGACATAGAAGAAACAGTATGCCCACTGCTATCAGTACCTGTTGATTAACTAATTCATTATCTCAATGTCAAGGGATTCATAACCTGGCATAGAGGACTCTTGATCGGAAGAATCAGGTGTATTGAATATCAGATACCGGGTTGTCGTCATTGATTCGTCCTCTGTTCATGACTCCCTCATCACGCTCTATTTAACATTAAAGACAAATTGTAGATAAAAACCAAAACCTTTTTCTTGAAGGAGTAGCACTGTTCCCGCACATCATTAAAGCAAGTGAGTAAACTAAATGCTTTGAGGAAAAAACGCCAAGCCTTCTTCAATTCTTCGAGTCTTAGTTTTTTCGATCTTATATTTATGAATTTTTATGTCAATACTAGCATTTATTGCATTGGGTGGTATTGGATGCATATTCCAATTGAAGTTGTTGAAGCAATACTCCTATGGATTTTTCTATCAATCCTAACTGCGGTATACCTAGTGAAAGAATTTGGTATTTCAAATCTCCTAGCTTGTTTACTACTCTCAATAATCTTCATAGGTGCTCGTATGCTGATTGCTATGATACTTGCAGTATTCAACATTAATATACCAATGCTAGTCTTCATACTAGCAACTTGGATTATGTTCATCGCATCGCATGGGATTTTGGGGACGGAAAAATTACGTACAAAAGAGCATGTCCTATTTGGATCTTTAGCTCTAACATATCTCGCACTGTACATTATACAAATTATAGCAGCATCCCTTTAACAAGATCGCCTCATCATTGCATCTTAACAATTTTTTTAACTTGTCCACAGTTGAAATCGCCCAATCCTGTAAAGATTATGAGAGTAGGAGAGTTGCAACTTCGTCGGTTTTTCCCAGTAGCCAGGTTGAAGTTATGCTACACGCCCATTTGATAAGATTAAATGAAATTTCGGAAAAATTCTTTAGAACTTTTAGACCTCTTCACGAAAATTATTGGTTCGCTTTAAGAGCCTCTGTCCTTGTAGTCATACATTTCTTTAAGTGCGAGAAATGCGGCAACTGCTGCAGATATAGTCCACCAGTCTTTTGTGAGGATGAGGTAATCAAAATTTCTGAGTATCTTGGACTGGCTATAGAGAATCTGCCCCTAGAGAGGTATGAGTTCCTCTCAAAAACCTACTACAAGGCAAATAGTCCGTGTCCATTCCTCACAGATGATAATAAGTGCTCTATTTATGAGATCAGAGGTCGTGCCTGTAGGGCTTTTCCACATGAATGGCTAATGTATAGCCTCGTTCCATGCTATTGTCCTGCCATACCCAAGGCATTAGAAAGAGCAGCAGACTTTATAGCTAATCATACTGAGGACTTAAAGAGAGCTATTGCCATGATGGAGAACGAACTGAGATTGTTAGCTAGCGATTCTAAATTTAAAGAGCAAATGAGATCATTAGAGTATAGCCCGCTGGTCAAGAAGCTGTTTGAGATTCTGAACGACTAATTCTTTAACCATAAGGAGAAAGGAACAAATAGCGGCGCAGTCTAGTCTATGTCAGTACGTCGTTACACTTTTGTGCTGGACTCTAGCAAGCGGAGTTTCTGCATGACTTGCAAGCAAGACCGTTCGCACAACGATGATAGCGGTGTGTCGCATCGGGCTTTGGATCATGTTCTGTTACATAGGTTTCTCTCTACGGGTATGTGGAATTTGCCTGAGGCTAAGTAGCTGCCTACTATTTTCTTCGTTGTATATCCGCTCTGATTGTTAGTTGGAAAATCTATAAAGTATTACAGCAGCTTTAGAATTATTATCGAAAGCTCATGTATTCTGGCTTGTAATTAAGCCCGTACTACTCGAATTCTATTGTCGCTGGTGGCTTACTAGTTATATCATAAAGTACTCTACACACCCCAGGAATCTCTCCTGTTATTCTTCTAGCTATTGTCTCTAGGAACTCCCAAGGCAATCTTGCGGCGTCTGCTGTCATCCCATCGGAGCTTATTACTGCCCTAATTGCTACGATGTACTCATATGCCCTTGCGTCGCCCTTTATTCCGGTTGATTTTGAGTTCAAAACGACTGGAAATATTTGCCAAAGAGTGCTGGCGAGGCCCCATTTATTGGCTTCTTCTTCAACAATTCTATGAGCTTTCCTGCAAATCTCAAGTTTCTCTGGTGTGACTTTACCAAGGATCCTAACCAATAATCCGGGTCCAGGGAAGGGCTGTTTCTTGTAGACACATTCGGGCAAACCCAATTCCTTAGCAAGTTTTCTTACTTCATCCTTATACAAATCGGCTAAGGGCTCAAGTTTCTCAAGCATTTCTATAGTTGGCATAACAACATTGTGGTGGCTCTTTATTTTGCTCGGTCTTGCTCCGGTTGCTGCGCTCTCTATGCGATCTGGATATATTGTTCCTTGTGCGAAATATCTAAGGTTTTGGTATCTACTAACAAGATTCTTAGCCACTTCCTCAAGAACTCCAGCATAAACCCTAGCGAAGATCTGCCGCTTCTCTTCGGGATCAGATATGTTAGCAATCTCCTTGATAAATCTCTCTGACGCATCTACGTATTCAATATTTTCAAAACCCAAGTCTCTGAGGAGTTTAAGTGTCTCTTCTGGCTCGTGCTCTCTTAGAAAGCCCGTATTTATGAAAACGACATGTAAGTTATTTCCTATAGCCTTTTTCAATAGATAGGCTAGAGTTGTAGAATCAACACCGCCACTGACAGCTACGATAACTCTAGCGTCTCCTATGCGCCGGCGAAGCTCTTTGATTTTCTTCTCAGCAAGATTCTCTATTTTCCAGTCTCTCTTACATCCGCAGAAGCTGAGGAAATTATCAAGAATCTTGATACCATTCTCAGTATGTTCTACCTCTGGATGAAATTGAACACCAAAGATCTTTAAATCCAAATTCTCGAAGGCGGCTATTGGAGTATCCTTGGTTCTAGCAACGACATGAAATCCCCTAGGAAGGGAGTAGACGCTATCTCTATGATTCATCCAAACCTTAAACTGCCTCGGTAAGCCGTTAAATAGCGGACTATCCTTCACAATTTCTAGGTAGGTCGGACCATACTCTCCTTGAGCACCTTTCTCGACTTTGCCTCCTAGAATGTGCGCCAGTAGTTGGTGACCATAACATATTCCCAAAATTGGAATTCCCCTCTTAATCCACGACTCTAACAAATCGCGAGAAATTTTTGGAGAATCCTCATCATAGACACTCATAGGTCCGCCTGATAGTATTATCGCTTCGGCTTCTGAAATCTTATCCGCGTCCCAAAAAGGTACTATTTCCGAATACACCATAAGCTCTCGAATTCTCCTTGCTATAAGGTGAGTGTATTGTGAGCCAAAATCAACAATTACTGCTCGATTTATCATAGGCATTGACCCTAGAAACACAATGTAACTTTCAATCGTTAAATTATAGCCATAATTGTACTTGGTCATAAAGTCATTTCTATTTCATGCTCTACATGAGAGTTCGGTAATCTTAGCACATATAATCCCCAAATATTAACACACTTTATTCTCATTTTCTTTGGGGTAGCTCTATGATCAAATTTATAGCTCAGAATAAAAAATTCGTAGCAATGGTAACTTTGTCTACTATAGCATTTATCCTTATGCTCTCTGCTCCACAGACAGTAGCTCTAGTTGGGCAGGGTGCTACATTCCCCGAACCGTTAATTATGGAGTGGATTATTCACTTTCAAAAGGAGTACAACAACATAACTGTCATTTATAAGGGGACGGGAAGCGGTGCTGGAGTGAAAGCTATTCTCAGTCGTACTGTTGATTTTGCTGGCAGCGATGCGCCTATGAGCCCCTCTGAGTGGAAATCTGCTAATAATCGCTATGGCCCAATACTTCATATCCCCGAGACTATGGGTGGGATCGCAATCATTTTCAATATTCCAGGAATTAGTAGTTTGAATCTCACTGGTGAGGTTTTAGCCGACATATACCTCGGAAAAATAGAGTACTGGGATCATGAAAACATATCCAGTTTGAATCCTGGACTAAACCTTCCTCATGAGAAAATTTATGTCGTTAAAAGGGCTGACTCTAGCGGAACGACGTATGTATTCACTGATTATTTGTCCCATGTTAGTGAGGATTGGAAGAACACTATTGGAACTCAAAGAACATTTAGCTTTCCGGATGCCATAGGGGACCGCGGATTATCTGGATATGGAAACGCAGGGGTGTCTCGAATAGTACAACAAACTCATTTCTCTATAGGATACGTTGAGTTCGCTTATGCTATTAAGGGAAATCTCACCTCTGCTGCAATAAAAAATAGAGCTGGGAAATTCATCAAACCATCTCTAGAAACCATATCAAAAGCTGCTAGCTATGCTACTCAACTCCCAGACCCAGAGGAATGCTGGTATGGCGTAAGTATAGTTAATTCGCCCGGTGAGGATACATATCCTATAGCATCTTTCACATATATTCTCGTCTACAAATACCAGGAGGATCCTAGAAAATGCGCTGCCCTCAAAACATGGCTTCGTTGGATAATTACTAAGGGTCAAGAGTACTCCGAAAGCTTGCTATATCCACGTCTTCCTCAAAATATCATTGAGCTAGGACTGGCTGCTGTTGAGAAAATTAAAACTAGGACAAATGTGAACACTGTTTCACTCCTTAGCATAACCTTTTGCTCATTTTTCACAACATACACCAGGGGAGGTGATTATGAGCATTTTAACTAAAGTTAGGAAATGGTTTCTAAGATTCGACCCCTTGGGCTCTATATCTGCATTTTCTGGCGTGTTTTTGGTTGTGTTGATAGCAGTTTTCATAGCTGCATTGTTATATCATAGCGCACCAGTCTTTGAGAAATTTGGATTAAACTTCATTACTGGAGGAACTTGGAACCCCATGAAGGACATCTATGGAGCTCTTCCCTTCATTTGGGGGACTTTCATAACTTCAGCGATAGCAATAGTCCTTGCAGTTGTATTAAGCTATGGCGCAGCTTATTTTATTGTTGAGATAGCACCTCTGAAGCTTAGAGAATTCCTTTCATCGATTGTTGAGCTAATAGTTGCTATACCGAGTGTCATCATAGGTCTTTGGGGGATGTTCTACGTAGTTCCATTTGTTAGGGACACACTCAAGAGCATTCTATCACCACTCAGTTCAATACCACTGTTTGGTGGCACGACAAGTGGATACTCCTACATGGCAGCAATAATTGTTCTGACATTTATGATTACTCCAATATCAACATCATTCATAAAAAACGCTATGGAGAGCGTGCCTATCGAACTAAAAGAGGCTGCTTATGCACTTGGCGCAACAAAATATGAGGTTTTTAGAATAGTCTCTAGACCACTTGCTAGAAGATCCGCACTAGCAGGGGTTGTATTAGCATACGGAAGAGCTATTGGTGAAACAATGGCCGTAGTCATGGTTATAGGAAATAGTCCAACGATATCGATCTCTCTATTCAACCCAGGATATACACTGGCAGCGGTAATCGCTAATGAATTTCTTGAAGCGACAACAACTCTCCATGTATCAGCGTTGATCGCGCTCGGGGCAATTTTGCTTGCTTGGTCTTTGATTGTGAACATTTTGGCAGCATTTGTGCTTAGGCTGGTGAGAGCACAATGAAGAGGCTTAGGAATCTTATAGATAAATCTTACACAGCACTTGCTGCATGTTCCTTTTTCATTCTGGTACTCCCACTACTGCATATAATAGGCTCCATAATAATAAATGGATTAAAAAGATTTGACTTAGAGCTTATTACGAGTCCACCTAAATCGTTGCTAAGCGCCGGCGGTGGAATTCTCCACGCAATCGTCGGCACGGCTATGGTAGTCTTTGTAGCCATGATAATAAGTTTACCCATTGGATTCCTTACAGGCATTTACTTAGCGGAGTTTGCTCGAGGAAAACTCGCGCAGATTATTCGAGCATTAATAACAACAATAGCTGGCATTCCATCAATAATCGTCGGAGTATTCGCGTACACAATAATAGTTGTAGTATATGGTTTCTCTGTACTTGCTGGAGGTTTCGCTCTTGGCTTTATATCAATCCCCTACGTTGTCAGAAGCACCGAGGAGGCATTGAAAGCCGTCCCGATAGAAATAAAAGAGGCAGGGTTCTCTCTTGGAATTCCTAGGTGGAAGGTTATTCTATTTATTGATGTTGGATATGCAAAATCTAGAATAATAGCTGGATTTTTACTAGCACTAGCCAGAGTCATAGGCGAAACAGCACCTTTAATTGTAACAATCCTAGGCGGGATAAACATTCCGAGCGGCCTATTTTCACCTGCTAATGCGATTCCTCTAGTGATTTATCAATATGCACTTTCTCCCTTCAAAGCATGGCATGATATAGCTTGGTCTGCAGCACTTCTATTGCTTATAATAGCCTTGGTAATGAATCTTGGCGTTAGGTATTATCTAAAAATAAAAGCCATCTATTATTAAGGTGCATAGTTTTGTTCGGCATCAAAATTGAAACTAAAGATCTTAGCGTCTGGTATAAGGACAAGCAGATATTAAAAGAAATATTCCTGTCAATACCAGAGAAACAAATAACGGCAATAATGGGTCCAAGCGGCTGCGGAAAGACAACACTCCTAAAGGCTCTTAACAGACTACTAGACATTCATGAGGGCTATAAAGTTTCCGGTGAAGTTCTCCTCGATGGCAACAATGTATACGACCCCAAAGTTAACCCAATGGAAATCCGGGCCAGGATCGGCATGGTTTTCCAAAAGCCTAGCCCATTCCCTCACCTATCAATATACGACAATGTTGTTGTAGGACTTAAACTTCGTGGGATAACTGACAAAAAATACCTAGACGATGTCGTTAAAGAAGTCCTTAATAAAGTTGGCCTATGGGATGAGGTCAAAGATAGACTAGAAAGCTCCGCTGCAAAGTTATCTGGGGGTCAGCAGCAAAGGTTATGCATAGCTAGAGCCCTTGCACTAAACCCCGAAGTATTACTCCTAGACGAGCCTACATCAGCTCTTGATCCAATATCTGCAGCAAAAATAGAGAGCCTATTGCTTGACCTTAAAAAAGAATATACAATCATTATAGTTACACATAACATCCAACAAGCAGCTAGGATTAGCGATTACGCCGCGTTCCTTTATATGGGTCAGTTAATAGAGTTTGGTAAAACGCAGGAAATATTTACAAATCCAAAAAATGAGCTCACAGAGAAATACGTCGAGGGGAGGATGTAATGATGGAAAGAGTGACTTTAGAGGCTAAAATGAGAAAGCTTGAGGATATGCTTCTGAGAATGCATGTGATAACAAAGCAAAGCATGGAAGCTATAATAGGACTACCTAGCAACAATGCATGGGAAACAATAAGGGAGTTAGAATACACAACTGATATAATCAACTGGGAATTATTTGAGGAAGCTGTAATGACAATAGCAACTCAACAACCAACAGCAAGAGATCTAAGATTCATAATTATGGTTGCAAGCATAGCATCAATATACGAAAGGATAAATGATCTGGCTCTAGATATTGCAACATGCGTGGGAAAAATAGGCAAAATACCGCAAGAGCTCGATAAAAATCTTAAAACTATATTAGATGCGATACTAAACATGCTTGAAGTAACTAGAAAGGCCATGGCAACTCATAGCTTCATTAATCTATATGACACGCTTAGCAAGCTCGATGATGTAATCGATAACAATTTCCGAGAAATCTTAGACTTCATTAAAAACAGCAAAGATCTACCAGCAGAAGTGATGCTAAACCTAGTAATGATATTCAGAGATCTAGAAAGGATCGGAGACCTCATGGGAAAAATAGGATCAAGACTCATATATATAGAAACTGGTAAGATGATACCCATAAAATAAGCCATACACTCCCAATGTTTAAAGCACTAATGTAGAGCTATTTGCATAGTTCGCTCATTCTGCGGACGAAAAATCATCTCCAAAGACCAAAACATCTAAGAATTTAATCCCAGCAGCTAAAATAATGCCAGGATTTGCACTCTAAGTTAAATTAAAAAAAGTTTTTAAACATATACTGTGAAAGTCTAATGTTCATTTATAAGCTATTTTCTCACTTGTAAATTACTTAACTGGGGCGACGAAGTTTGGAACCAGAAAAAATGCTTAAAATTGGCGGGTACGCTGGCATAGTTCTTGCAATCCTGACAATATCAGGTCTGCTAGTGTACTCAATCTATATCTTGCCACCATTGATGGAAGAAAACGTAGGAGCTTTAACGGCCTCACTAATAATCATAGCAGGTATATCTATAATCCTGACCGGACCTTCGTACGTACTCTTTGGCCTGGGATTTCAAGGAGGTGCCAAGAAGTTCGGTAAGGGAATAGGTACAGGGGCATTTGTAATGGCATTACTGGCAGGCATATTCATTATGATCACGGGCTTTGGTGTAATCGGCCTCCTTGCCGCACTGGCTGCGGAGAGTTTAGAAGCGGCACTAGCAGCACTTCTTATACTAGGGATTGGAATACTACTCTACGCACTATTTGTCTTTATATTTAACATACTAGCCATCATATACTTCTTTAGCACCGAACAGGGTACGATTGGTGGTGTTGGTGGAATCTTACTCCTCATAGGGCAATTGATAAGTTTAGGAGTAGGCATAGGATACATAATAACTCTTATCGGACTTATTTTGATGGGAATTTGCTTGCTTAAACAATCTAAATTATAAGGAATTTCTCTTCATTCTTTTTTGGATATACTGGTGGATATCATTGCTCCCACAATTTATCACAAACTTCGTTGAAGAGGCTAAGGGCGAATTAGCTAAGTTCCTTGAAGCGACTAGTAGGTCATTCAAAACTGGTTTTCCCCTGGTCTTCATATACAAGAGAGAAATAAATGAAAAGGACCTGCCAGACATAGTTCAATACGTGAATCTTTTAAAGTACTCCAAAGTGGAGGAAGTTTTCCTGAGAGGCCTTCGTGCTAGACTTGAGATGAAAAAGGCTGGTAAGGCGGAAAAAGCTTGCGTATCTGGATATTTTTCCACCGAGCTCAAGGGACCGTTGAATATACTTATTGAAACTTTGGATAAACCAAAAACTGTTAGGTTCAATCAAAGAGAGCGTGTAAGCATACAATTAATTGTAAGTCCCTTTCACAAGAGCATAATGCTAGTTTTCATGTTTAAACTATTTCATGTAGATCAGGGGAAATTCCCAATGCATTCAATGATTGATATGTCGGAGTATAACATCAGAACAATAATTGCATATGCCGAAGCCCAGCTCAGGGGATACAGCCTATTACCAATTGTCAAAGAGGAGCTTGATAATATTTTCAAGTCCATAGTTGACATAATCTCTCCCTAGCTCTCGCTATAACTGAAAGTCTTGTCCTTTAGGACGAAAAGGAGGGTAGTACCAATTGATTATCATTGTTGCTTTTTTGCAGTTTGAATCTTTGTGATAAGTGTTAGAGTTATATAGCTTCGATTGAAGTTCTTATCAGGGAGTGTTTAGCTGGGTTTTAGACTTGGATGAAGGCATGAGGATTGATGTTATTAAGAGGGATACGCACAAGATGGAGATTCTAGTCTATATGGGAGAGGATATAATATTCAGGCATTTAGTGGAGCTAAATCCTGAAGTTTTCAGCGAAGAAGAGGCTGAAGCATTGATGCAAATGTGGGCCCAGATAATAAAGACTCAAATATATCTTTTAAGCGAAGGTAAAAGCCTCGTAGAGAAGCTATTTAAGAGTTTATTTAGGGACGACTCAGAGGATGAAGAATACTCTTAGGGGTTGTCAAAATCTCGCCCTTAGCTTGCCTAGCTTTTGTTGGGCTTCTTTACTAATTATTGAACAATTGCACTAGTTGCAGGTATTGCGACCAATTATAAGATACTTTATTAGTAATTTCTAGGGATTTACGGATGCATGTCGAGCAAATCATAGACATTGTCGAAAAACATAACGCTTGGCGTGGAAGAGAGTGTATTAATCTCGTTGCATCAGAGAATGTGATGTCAACGCTAGCAAAGAAACTTTATCTATCAGACTTTATGCATCGATATAATGAACACTTTGAAGAGAGTCACTATCAGGGAACTGAATACTGTATGGAGATTGAAAATATTGTTAAGGAGATCTTCGGTAGGAGATTTCAGACGGATAAGGTAGAGCCTAGACCCTTAAGTGGTGGGCAAGCAAATCTAATCGTTTTGTCGGCACTTACATCGCCAGGAGATACGGTTATCTCGGTAGGATTGACTTCTGGAGCTCATGTATCTCACACAAAATTTGGCGTTGCTGGAATTCTCCACTTGAATGAAGTCGTTGCTGTTAATAATGACGATCTTACAATAAATGTTGATGCAACAGCAAAGATTGTGAGAGAAGAGAAACCTAAACTGATAATTCTAGGTCGCTCACTTGTCTTATTCCCGGAGCCTCTTAGAGAGCTTAGAAGTGAAATTGACTCGGACATACTAATTGTTTATGATGTTGCACATGTCTTCGGTCTAATCTATGTTGGCATGTTTCAGGAGCCCCTTGAGGAAGGCGCAGATGTCATAACTACATCGACTCATAAAACATTCCCAGGGCCACAAGGAGGTCTAATTATTGCGAGGAAGGATTTTCCAGAAAAGCTATGGAAGAAAATCTATTACACAACGTTTCCTGGTTTAGTTTATAATCATCATATCCATCGCCTACCAGCACTAGCTGTTACAGCTCTAGAAATGAATCTATACGGCAAAGAGTACATGATGCAAACAGTCAGAAACGCGAAAAGATTTGCTGAGGAACTCTACAACAGAGGATTTAAGGTGTTATGTGCGGATCGAGGCTTCACAGAAACTCATCAGGTCTTAAT
>JANJXX010000015.1 GCA_024720975.1 Candidatus Panguiarchaeum symbiosum
CGACCTGCATATCGAGCACTTGGGATCAATTATCTCGAATGATTCATACCATGATCCGCAGACCTCGCAGACGTCGCCATATTGGCCAGGCGCGCCGCACTTCGGGCATGTGCCGATCACGAACCTATCGGGGAGGAAGATCTCGCAATTCGGGCACCACCACTGCTTGATGGTCTTCGGGTAGATGTATCCCCTCTCCCACAGCCTAAGATAAAATTCCCTAACGACTTGATAGTGTATGGGCTTGCTGGTCCTAGAGAAGATGTCGAAGCTTATCCCGAGCTTCTCGAAAACCTCCTTCTGAACCGGATAATACATGTCGCAGAGCTCCTTCGGCGTCATCCCCCTCCTCATCGCCTCGATCACTATGCTGCTCGCATTCTCGTCGGTGCCGCAGACATAGACGACCTCCGCGCCCCTCATCCGCTTAAACCTAGCGAAGATGTCGGCTGGAAGATAAGCTCCAGCCAAGTGACCAAAATGCCTAGGAGCATATGAATATGGAAGAGCTGCCGTGACTAATATCTTCTCGATGGATCTCACCGCATCACATGTCCTAAAGCTCTCATTTAACTCTTAAGCCTGCTTTAGCTCGTCACTTAATTTGAAAAGAGAAAGAGTATGTAAAACTATGAAGCTGGTGGGATATTGCAGGCCGCATGATAACCAATCTAGCCTAACCTGATTAACGCTGAAAAGGGCATGCATGCAGGCTACTTAATCCCCCATAGACTAACTTTAAGCCCGAGAGCCTCAAGTCTTCTCTTCATGATCTTGAGTTTTTCATAATCCGGGTTCTCATGAAAAGGCATACTATAAGGCATGCCCAGATAGAGGTATTTTTCTGAAACATCATGAAATGGCAACAAGTGTATCTCTTTCAATTCTTTGAGAGATAAAACTAATGAGATGAATTTCTCGAGATTATCTTCGACATCGGTTATTCTTGGTACCACCGGGAATCTTATTATAATATCTCCTCCCCTACCAGAGTCGATGAGAAATTTCAAATTTTGAAGTATCAACTTATTTGACACACCGGTATAGAGCTTATGCTCTCTCTCATCAACCAGCTTTATGTCATAGAGAAATAGGTCTACAAACTTGGAGATTTTCTGAAAAATCTCCGCCCTAGCATATCCTGATGTCTCAATAGCAGTGTGTACACCCATTTCCTTGCATCTCTTTAACATCTCATGGAGAAAGCTCGGTTGATATAATGGCTCCCCACCTGAAAATGTCACACCACCTCCGGAGATATTGTAGAAAATGATATCCTTCTTGACTTCCTCAAGTATTTCATCCACAGTAACTTCTTTACCAATGATCTTGAGAGCGCTGGTTGGACAGGCGTTTACGCATCTTCCGCAAACATTGCATATCTTCCTATCTATAATGTGCTTATCTTCATTCATCAATTTTATCGCATTCAAGGGGCATGCTTTAACGCAAAGATGACAATGAATACATAGCCGAGCATAATATGCTAGTTGAAGCTCCTTACTGAGTCCTTCTGGATTCTGACACCACCAGCATCTAAGTGGGCAACCCTTCAGGAATATAAGCGTTCTTATACCAGGTCCATCATATATTGCGAAACGCTGTATATCGAAGATTATTCCCTTCTCCATGTGAGATGATTCTCTCCTGTTAGAAGGACTTCTTCTCAGTCCTAGCTATGATCTCTTCTTGAAGCGCTTTAGGCAATCTTATGAAATAATCGCTGTATCCAGCGACCCTAACCATGAGGTCTTGAAAATCTCTTGGCCTCTTCTGAGCCTCTCTCAGCAACTCAGCACTTATAACATTAAATTGCACATGATGACCACCAAGCCTAAAGAATGCTCTTATTGCTTGAGCAAGCTTTTTCACATTTTCCTCGCTGTCAAAGATTTCGGGAGATAGCTTCATATTTAATAATGCTCCACCAGTCTTGTCCCAATCACATTTAGCAACGCTCATGAAAGTCGCTATAATTCCTTTCCTATCCATTCCTTGAACAGGCGAAATACCCTCGGAGACAGGAGTCCCTCCTCTTCTACCATCAGGAGTTGCTCCCGTAACTTTCCCAAAATAAACATGAACCGTTGTTGGCAACCAATATACTCTTCTTGAAGCTTTTCTGATAGGCGAACATGGGTAGCTTTCAACAAGCTTGCTTATTTCATCAACAAGTCTGACCGCGATACTATCCGCCCGATCATCGTCATTACCGTATTTAGGCGTTTTATCGGGATTGCGCAGAACTTCAATCATCCACTCGTATCCGTTGAAGTCCTTGCCTAAGGCATCCATGATCTCATCCATTGTAAATGTCTTCCATTCGAACACATGATATCTAATAGCTGCAAGTGAATCTGCAACCGTCCCGAGACCCACCATCTGTATATATTGAGTGTTATACTTTGCTCCACCGGCATTATAGTCCTTCCCCTTCCTAACACAATCTTCTATCCAAAGTGATAGAAAAGGCACTGGTAAGTATTTCGCATAAATCGCCTCGATGACATCATTCCCTTTAATTTTAATATCTAAGAAATATTTTACTTGCCTCATGAAAGCATTCCATAAATCCTCAAAACTCTTAAAGGATCGTGGATCACCCGTCTCTAATCCAATTTTCTTACCTGTCTTGGGATCTACTCCATTATTCAACGTTATTTCCAGTATTTTCGGAAGATTAAAGTAGCCCGTCAAGATATATGCTTCCTTGCCAAATACGCCAGATTCCACGCACCCGCTTACACCCGCTAACCGAGCGTCTTCAAGCTCCTTACCTTGTCTAAGCATTTTTCTAATTACGCCATCATGATTGAAAAATGGCGGCTCACCATATCCAGCTGAAGCAATCTTCAAAGCATGTATCAGAAAATGATCTGGTGTTCTCTCACTCACAAGAACAGCAAAGTTCGGCTGAAGCGTTCTTAGCTCATCATAAGCCTCCAGAATTAAATACGATAATTCATTAACAGCGCTCGATCCATTCTCTCTCAGCCCCCCAATGTTTATCTTAGAGAAATCATTATATGTGGCACTTTCTTCATGCGTTACTCCAACTTTTGGTGGAGCTGGCTGGCTTGAAAACTTCAGAAAGAAGCATAACAAAAGTTCCTTAGCCTTCTCCCTAGTAAGTCTCCCCTCTTCAATATCTTTTTTATAGAATGGATAAAGCCACATGTCGAGCCTGCCCGGTGTAAAAGAATCCCATGGATTTGTTTCATACGTTATCCCGACATGTATAAACCAGTAATGCTGAAGTGCCTCCCAGAATGTTCTCGGAGGATGAGCTGGAACCCAGTCGCATATCTTAGCCATCTGCTTAAGTTCTCTCCTTTTTTCAGGATCTTGTTCATCGTCAGCCATTTTATTAAGTAATTCAGCATATCGTTTAGCATAAATCAGAATACCATCTGCTACTATATCCATCGCCTTAAGTTCCTCGATTTTCTCAAGATATTCGGGATCACTCGGGTCAAGCTGGGAAATAGTTTCCCTAATTTCTTTCTTGATATCAAGTACTCCCATCTTAAAGACCCTTTCGCCGCCAGCGGTATGTCCCGGTGCTCTCTGCTCCATAAACTCCGTCCATATCCCAGCTTCATACGCATGCTTCCATTTCTCATCCATATTCTCGAAGATAATCTCCCTAATAGTCCTGCCCTTCCAGAATGGGATTATCTCACTCTCGTAAACGCATATGATTTCATTGTCCACGCGATACGGCATAACTTCTCTCTCATTCAAAATTTTAAGATCCTCCAAACTATGCAGGGTTATTTCGGGATAGGTTGGGGTCTCATTCACACCAGTTCCTCTAATACCAATAATCAGCTGACCCGGTTCAACCGGCAAGCTCACATTCTCCATAAGATACTTGAATGCAAGAGCTCTCTGAACAGGTACAGACTTACCCCTCCCCAATCCTCGCTTATAAAACTCCGTAATAAGCCTCGCTCTCTCAACGGACAACTTAACCTCACTCTCAACAACAAATTTCCGTAACCGATCAACCCTCTCATTAAGCGGCTTTACAACACCCCTTCTGCGCGTCAGCTCTTTTAAAATATTTACGTATTGAAAGCTCATTCCACTTCCCCGTATTTTTATTAAATATTTAAGCCTTATCCTTTACAATTTTTCATTATGCCTTGAAAAATAAAGCATCTAAAACATTTACACTTTTATCGTAAAACTACTTATGATAAAGCCAACATCTAACTATGCTATTATTCACTATCTTATCTGGTGGTGCTTGAAGCTTACATTTCTCTTCTGCATAGGGACATCTGGACACAAATTTGCATCCTGTTGCCAAAAACTCTTTTTCCTCAATTTGTGAGAGCCTAATCGGATGCATATAGTATTCTCTTTTTCTTAAATCCAAGGTGGGCAAGGACTCTAGTAACATTTTCGTGTAAGGGTGTAAAGGCCTCTTTAACACCTCATCAATTGGTCCTCTTTCAAGTATTGTGCCTCTATAGAGTATCGCTATATAATCACTTATGTAGTATGATGTTGCTAAATCATGAGTTATATATAAAAATGAGATATTATACTCCTCTTTAACTTGCTTGAAGATGTTAAGTACACTTACTCTAAATGATGCATCAAGCATGGAGACAGGTTCGTCCGCGATCATTAGCCTAGGCTTTGTAAGTAACGCCCTTGCTATGGCAACTCTTTGAAGCTCTCCCCCAGATAATTCATGCGGATACTTTTCTTTTATATCACTTATCCTTAATCCAACTTCTGCGAGAACATCATCTACCACCTTATTAATCTCAGCTTCTTCTTTGATATCAGCCAATGATTTAGCAGTTTCTTGGAAATACGAGTATATTTTTCGCATAGGATTAAATGAAGCAAAAGGATCTTGGAATATTGCTTGAACCTCTTTCCTAAACCACTTAACTTCAGACTTCTTTAATTCGTATATATTTTTCCCTCTATAGAGAACAATGCCTTCTTCAGGCTTATAAACTCTGAGTATTACCTTCGCTAAAGTGCTCTTACCGCTACCACTTTCACCCGCCAGAGTACATATTGAAGGCTCTTCACCAAGCTTGAGATTAACTTTATCTAAAGCCTTGAATTCGAAACCAAAAAGACCATAACGAAACTTTTTCACAAGATCTTTCACTTCTAAAAGGATTTTTGATCTTTCTATCATATTTCACACCCCACTATAAAGATAACATGAAACAAAATGTTCTTTGTCTGCTTCCACTAATAATGGAGGCTCGGATTTGCATATCTCTTTCATATATGTGCATCTTGGATGGAATCTGCAACCTTTTGGGGGGGCTGATAAATCTGGTGGCGATCCACGAATTCCTTGTCGAAGTTCTTTGTCTCCGAGTCTTGGAAGAGAAGCTAGGAGCATCTGCGTATATGGGTGTAAGGGGTCTTCAAAGAGTTCTTTGGAAGTCGCGATCTCAACAATTTTGCCAGCATACATTATTGCCACCCTATCACATAACATTGCATGTATTGCTAGATCATGGGTGACCATTACTATCGTATTTCTCAAGGTCCTCTGACTATTCGCTAGGAGTTGGAGAACTCCTCTTTGCATGACTACATCAAGAGCGGTAGAAGGTTCATCTGCTAAAATTATTTGCGGTTTTGTAATTAAAGCCAAGGCTATTACAAGTCTTTGTCTCATTCCACCACTCAATTGATGTGGAAAAGCATTTATCACGTCTTTTGGAAGCCCAGTTTTATGAAGATAGTCAATAGCCATTTCCATAGCTTCTTTTTTAGCAATATTCATGTGTGCCCTCATTATCTCAACAAAGTTATCCTTTATCCTCATAGTGGGATTAAGGACATTCATGGAATTTTGTGGAATCCAAGATATTACCTTCCACCAAACTTTTCTCCTCCTTTCCTCTTCACTTAAGGATAAAATGCTGACTTTTTCATCTTTAAGTGGTAATATCACTGAACCTTGTTTTACAATTAGTGGAGGTCTAAGGTAACCATAAATAATTTTAAGTAAAGTTGATTTACCACAACCTGATTCACCAGCAATTCCAAAGATTTCATTTCTTCTTATCAAAAGGCTAACATCGTTTACAGCATCAACATACTTTGATCCATTATATTTAACGAAATATCCTCCAAAAATGTTGTTAATAATTAATGCCGCATCCTGGCTCATTTTTACCTTCCACCTCTTAATCTCGGATTCAAGTACTCCTGGAGTCCCGCGGAGATCAAGTATAATGCAATGAAGAGAAAGATTAATGTCATTACCGGCGGCAATACCCACCACCACATATTGCGTAACATAGCTCCGTATCTCTGGATCCAATAAATCATAGTTCCCAGAGTATCTATTTCAAGTATTGATAATCCTAGAAATGCAAGACCTACTTCGGCACCTATTGCTCCAAGCATAGTATTTATTATGTTGGTTAGATGGAATCCTAAAATATGTGGAAAAATTTCTAAAAAGATAATTTTTAAAGTAGACATACCTGATAGCTGAGCGGAAGTTATGAAATCTTTTTCTTTTATGCTTAAAGCCATGGCTCTTATCATTCTTGACGACCATGGCCATGAGATTATTGAAATTATGATGCCAATGATGATCAGATTAACTATGGGTTTCAATATCATAACAAGCATTATGGTAAGCGGTAGTCCCGGTATAGCTATAAATGCATCAGTAATGAACATAACAGTTTTATCTACTGCACCGCCTTTCATACCGGCTATCAATCCAAATACTAATCCAATATGACATGCTATCATTGCTGTCACAAAGGCTATTATAAGCGAGTTCATGATTGCGTGAGTTAAGACCCAGAAGACGCTACGCCCGTCAGCAGTGGTTCCGAAAATAAGATCTATTGACTCAAATTTTGGCTGCATTCCCGTTGGCAGGTAGTAAAGATAACTGTAGTAAGGAGGTGAAAAATTGGATGCTAATCCTAAGGCAAGGATTGCTAAAAAAAGAATGAAGCCTATTCTAAACTTTTTACTGAATTTAAGAACTCTTTTTAGAATACCGAATATTCGCAAAGATTTAGATAGTGCTTTTTGTAGGGTCATTCACCATCACCCATATCTCACTCTGGGATCCATGAGCGGGTATATCAAGTCGAGAATGTATGCTGCTACTGCGACACCTATTATTGATAAGGATACTATTCCTAAAACTAGCGGATAATCTCCGGCATTGACAGCTTGGTAAAGAAGTTGTCCAAGTCCCGGGTAATTAAAGAGCATTTCAGTTAGTAGTGCTCCACCGAATATCCCTCCCAAATTTAAGCTAAGGGCAGTGATCTGAGGCATCATTATATTTTTTAGCATATATTTTCTTAAGAGCAATCTTTTAGGCAATCCTTGTATCTCGCCATAATAGTAGTAATCCTCAGATAAAATGTTTAATGCGAGTGCTCTAGAACTTAAAAACCACCATCCAAGTGCACCAGGTATTATTATTGAAAGAGCTGGCAATGTCATAGCTTGAAAGATTGCTGAGAGAAATTCAAGTGAGAATATGTTCTCTGGGATCCGTACTGGAGCTAAGGAGAATAATGGTATGATATAAGCGAATAGATAAGTGAGAACTATAGCAAAAACATAATATGGAATTGGATAAAGTGTGACCGCTATAGCTTGCAGAGTTTTTGACATTTTCGATCCTTCGAAAAGGGAGGCTATAGCCCCCATAATATTACCAAGGATCCAGGCAATAACTATTGAAAACGCTAGGAGAGTTGTTGTCCATGGTAGCCTATAGGAAATTATCTCTCTTACTGTCGTTGGTCTTGCAAGAATTGAGATACCAAAGTCTAATGTTAGAAACCTTCTCAAGAAACCTAAATATTGCTCCAAGAGAGAGCCTTTAAGTCCGAATAGCTCATAATACATGTCATACATTCTTTGAACGGCTTCGGGGTCTCCAAGTGCTGCTCCAGTAACAGCCATACTCCTCGCCACCATATTCTTGACGATATCTACTGGTAATGCTTTTAGCATGAGGAATGTGAGGGTGAAGGCCATTAAGATGGTTGCAATTAACAATAACGTTCTATATAGAATGTATCTCATGAAGGGTTTGAACGACATTCTTACAACACTAAAAATAAAAAAGTATGGGGATTAATTAACTCTTCGCAACCGTTTTCTTCCGCGCCCGAAGAACGTAGCCTATCGCTACCCCCACTATTAGTATCATTATGGAGAGCACCGTTACTAATGTCCAATCAATAGTTGGTACCTCCACCTTGGTGGTAACGATTGATGTAACAATCCTGATTTCAGCAGTCGTTACTGTAACTGGCACAGACGTCGTTACCGTAACGGTGGTAGCCATAACGGTAGGAGTAACAGTAATAGTGGGAGTAGGTGTTGTTATTGTAACAGTAGGTGTTGGTGGAGCTGTTGGCGGCGTTTCTGAGACAAGTGGTTTAAATTCTACGGTTATCTGTTTCGGTATTTTAGCAGGTTCTGAGGCAGCATCCTTTATCGGGCATCTACCTGAAGGTTTCACGCCTAGTATAGTGAACAAGAATGATGAGCAATATGGCTTAGGCTCGGCATATCTGTTAGTCAGAGTAGGCCATCCTTCCCAACAGTAGCTATTCGCCACCATATATCTAGCTGGTGAGAACACCGTTATCCAGAACCTATACTTCAGATGGATCTTTAACAGCTCCTTGACAATGTCAACTATACTCGGGTCCCATGGTGGAGTGTTTATGTATTGCTCGACAAGCCTATCAAGTTTCTCCCTGTCCGGGAAGACTGTTTTAGCTACTTCAATGTTCTTCCTCACATCTTCTGGTATTCTCTCAGGTGGCAAGCCATAGCACATTATATAGCCTACCCAAGGAAGCCTAGCTCCAGGAACGCATTGACCGCTATGCCATTCCCTAGGAGATTCCCACCAGTCAAGAGTTGGGAATCCTCCACCTGGCCATTCAAATGCTACATCCCATGTATGACTGTAAACTCTATCCCAATATGCTTCTAAAGCCTCAAGCTTAACCTCTATTCCAAATCTTCTCCACTGATCGGCAACAATCGTGACTAGTGGGAAGGAGAACTCCGCTCCAGGTAATGATATTAAGTTAACTTCGAATAATCTACCATCTGGCATTCTCCATTTTCCATCAGGTCCTTTGTAAAATCCAACAGCCTGTAAAAGTTTTGTCGCTCTTTCAGGATCATACTTAAACCATGTTATTTCCGGATCTAAACCTAGTATCTTCAGATAGTTTTGTATCTCTTTTGGCGGCGAATCATCCAAATTATACTTCTTTAGTTCATCTTTAAGTCCTTGAACATAAAGTTGCTCTAATGGATAAAATCTTGAAACTGGAAGCGGGTTAGGGACTGCGGATGACCCATCTGGGGTCTTGTATGCGCCGAAGATCACGCGATAATCTATAGCATAGGTTAAAGCCCAGCGAACTTCGGTTAAATTGAATGGATACTTCAATATATTAAACACTAGCTCTCTAGTTCCTTCATCCCTTGTCCAGGCCCATGGGAAGTTTCTTCCATTCCATGCCAATGCATATGTATTTCTCTCCATTATAACTCCCACATATTCTGATGTGAATTCTGTGAAATCTAGCTCATTATTTGTCATAGAAATGACTGATCTTTCTTGACCTCCTAAAGCGATAAAAAGTAAATACTTTGGAGAGGGTTTTATGCCTAATAATTTGGCTCCCCACCAATTCTCAAGCCTCTCCCAAAGGTACCATTTTCCATGCGGATCGGCATCAATCAACTTATAGGGACCAAGACATACTGGTGGATAGAAGTTATATTTCACCGGATCTTTGACGGTCTCGAATACATGCTTTGGTATAACATAAAAGTTAACGGGCCATCCATAATGTCTCATAGTCCATTCATAATGGTAATACGGGTTAGGCTTCTTTAGACGTATCTCAACAGTATAGTCATCCAATTTTTTGACAGATTCCACCTGACCTGTAACTCTTACATTACATAATCCTAGCTCAGGATGGTCTCTACAATACTCTATTGTAAAGACGAGGTCATCGGCGGTAAATGGATGTCCGTCACTCCATGTTATGCCTTTCCTAAGTACAATCCACAATGTTCTATAATCTGGGGAGTATATTGGTGGCTTTTCAGCAAGCCATAAAATTAGCCTTCCATCTGTGAGATTCATAAACCATAGAGGGCCTCCGCATGCTGTTTGCAAGAAGCCTGTACAAGCTGTAGCCCACCCAACTACATAGTAATTGAATTGATAGGGGTCTGGTCCCCATCCTCCGGGGCAGACAACACCATTCTCTATAACGAGTACATCGCCTCTAGGTATCCCAGGGGGTAATGGTAATTGTGGTGTTGCGCTTACCACGTTCATCGGTGTAGTAACTACTAATGCTGATAATAATGCTATAAACAGCAGAGCTTTAATAATTAATCCGTAAGATCTGCTGGCTTTTTTCTTTTTTTCTCTTAGCATGTTAAAATTTTTCTCATTCTCATATTTAAGTTTAACCTAGTAGAAAAATAGGAAAATACTTAAGTAGTTTTTACCTTAAGAGTTTTGCATGACGACTAATGTTGTTGATGTTAGTAGGAGCCCCCATGCATCGCTAAGGCCTGTTCCTATCGAGAATGTTAAGCTTGAAGGAGGGTTTATGGGTAGATGGTTAACAGTTGTTGCTGAGAAAGCTATTCCTCATCAGTATAAGATGCTGGAGGAACATGAACGGCTTGATAGGTTTAGGTGGGCGTCAGGGAAGATTAGTAGGAAGCCGAAAACTTCTTTCTATCCATTCGATGACACTGATGTGTATAAATGGCTTGAAGCTTGTGGGTACGTCCTTGCTTGGCCTGATCTGGAGGAGTCTAAGTCTAGGGAGTTACGGGGTCTTGTTAAGCAAGTGATTGATGAAGTTGTTGCAGCACAGGACTCTGATGGCTACCTTTTCACGGAGCATAAGGGGCGTGAAGGTGAGAGGTGGAAGAGCCTTACCTTTGACCATGAATTATATTGTGCAGGACACTTAATTCAAGCAGCGATAGCTCTTCACCGCTCCATAAACGAGGAAAAGTTGTTTAATGCCGCGAGGGGATTTGCCGACCTAATAGCCAATACATTCAATCCTGAGGGTATCAGAGGTGTTCCAGGCCACCCCGAAGTTGAGATGGCTTTGGTCGAATTATATAGAGAGACTAATGATAGGGCTTATCTAAATACCGCGGCGTTTTTCATAAATGAGAGAGGGAAGGGTTTACTGGAGGTAAAGGGTTCCCCGACTTTTCTCGAGTCTGCGGAATACATGATGTACCATGTCCTTGGAGGCTTGGAATACTTCATAGATCATAAACCTATCAGAGAATTAACGGAGATCGTCGGCCATGCCGTTAGATCTCTTTACTTGAATTGTGGTGTAACGGACTTATACATGGAGACTGGCGAGCAGGCTTTACTCGATGTAATGAATAGGCTTTGGGAAGATTTCGTCTATAGGAAGATGTATGTGACTGGTGCTGCTGGCTCTAGATATATTAGTGAATCATTTGGAGATCGGTATGAGCTTCCTAATGAACGGGCTTACGCAGAAACGTGTGCTGCTATAGCAAACTTCATGTGGAATTGGAGAATGTTTCTCGCAACCGGTAACGCGAAGCATGTTGATGTAATGGAATCAACATTCTATAATGCGATACTATCTGGAATATCTCTGGACGGCACCAAATACTTTTACATGAATCCGTTAGCCGTATTCAAGGAGTATACTAGGGAGCCATGGTTCCAATGCGCATGTTGTCCACCAAATGTTGCAAGGCTAATAGCTTCTCTTCCAGGATATTTCTACTGTGTTGTTGATGATGGAATATATGTTAACCTATACAATAGCAGTAGGGCTAGGGTAAGTTATAGGGAGATGGAATTGGAGATTGTTCAAGAGACAAAATATCCGTGGAATGGAGAAGTGAAGTTAACGCTTCACATGCCGGAACCTCTTTCCTTCAAGATATATCTTAGAATTCCGGGATGGTGTGATGGGGCTGTTGTAAATGTAGATGGTAGAATTTTCAAGCCTAAGTCGTCTACATATCTGCCGATTATGAGGAAGTGGAAAGATGGAGATGTGATTAAGGTCGCATTCCCGATGCCGGTGAAGCTTACAGCTTCCCACCCGTACGTTAGGAACAACATCTCCCAGGTTGCCATAAAGCGGGGGCCGATAGTTTATTGCCTTGAAGAGATCGACAATCCCGTGGATATAAGAAACATCGTGTTAAGTGATGACATAAGGTTTACTGCAAAATATAGGGGAGATTTGCTGGATGGCGTAGTAGTGGTTGCTGGAAACGCATACTATGTTAAGGAGTGGGGAGAGAATTACCCATTATACTTCCCCATCGAGAAGTTGCAGGTTAGAGCTAGGCGGATCAGGTTAACGGCGATACCCTATTACGCATGGGCAAATAGGAAACCAGGCAAGATGATGATTTGGATACCATTAGCTGAGTGGCTCAAAATAAGGAGGAAGCCTTCAAAGAGATCGAAGCAGAGGAGGAAATAGGGTGCAGCATCAAGGGATAAGATGATATAGTTTTCCCGCTTTTCTCACATTATATTTGCTGATCATCGTAGCCTTCTAAGCATTCTTCAAGGATAACGATTCGAATTCTAAATCAAATATTTTTTCACATTGAGCGAGCTCAGCTTCCTGTCTTCGGATACTCCACCTCAACTACTGATAGATTTATTTTGAGCGGTCTTTTACCGAGAACCTCCGCTATATTGGGCTCCGTTCTCCCCTCATCGCCGTCTATAAGCTCCTTTATGTAGAGCCCTCCCTGAGCCTTGATCTTGAACTTGATGACGCGGTCGCCGAGTTTCTCGGCCTCGACGTAGTAGACCTTCTTCTGCCTAATCTTGTCCGCTCTTCTCCTTAAAACCCTCCTCGGCGTCCGCTGGTTCACCACTATGTCCCTGAACTTCTCCTCTACGAGCTTCAGCGCCCCCTCATCCACGTCGCCATCGAGCTCGACTATGGCCTCATAGGTTTTGGAGGCGATCGGGGAGAGGCTCTTCAGCAACCTCAGCTCCCTCCTGCTGGAATACTCCAGGCCCGAGATCTCGACCTTGCCCCGCGCGCCCTCATTCACCGCCCTCTCCAGCATCGCCAGATCCACGAATCTTCTTCTGGGGTGCTTTAGCTCCAAGATGAACGGCCTGCCTGTTCCGGTAACAGTCGCGTCCACGTCTTCCCTGCCGGCGCCGTGAAACTTGTAGCTCAGCGCTTCGAAGATCTTGAGAGCCGGCTCGCCTATCAGCTCGCTGACAGACTCGGGGTACTCCCTGCCCGTGTAGTTGCATTTCTCGCATCCGCGGCCCCAG
>JANJXX010000016.1 GCA_024720975.1 Candidatus Panguiarchaeum symbiosum
TTTCTGTGTAGGAGATTTGACCATCGTGTTAACCATATGTTTTTGTAAGCACGCTTTTTCCTTTATAATTTTTGCCTTTTGTTTGATAGTTTTTCTGAGATCTTTATCGCCCATCTGGCTGGTATTCTGCATCTATGTGATGATTCTGAGCTATTATACACCCAGCAGCCTTAATTATAACCTTGACATCTTTACCGCCTAAGAGGACTTCAGACGTAATCCTGCAATTCCCTCTTCAATGCTCCGCTTGATCTAGCTGACTTCAGGCGGCATCGGAGCATTTTTGTTACATCAACCAACCTTAACACATTGAATCAACTTGTGTAGAATTAGCCTCTCATCATGCTTAGTCCACCCCCCATATGACCGCCTTAATCCAGGCAATTGCTTGATCAATATCACGCCTGGTCACACACTCCAGATCAAAGTCCCATGATGCAGGGGAGAGTCGGAGTTAACTGCAATTTTGCTTATTCTGCTGTGGAGACACCAAGCTTACTAAGTTATCCAGAAATTGGGAGCAGCCTCACCGTTATAACTGTCTAGCGATGACCTGCCTATAGCGCTTAGAACCCTTATTATAACTGTAAATAGCGCTCCTCATGTTGAATTCATTATTCCAAACTTAAAAGAAGTAGGGAATTTGGAACTCTAGAGACAGTGCCGGGGGCGGGACTTGAACCCGCGAGGCGCAAACGCCATCGGATCTCGAGTCCGACGCCGTGCCAGCTCGGCAACCCCGGCCTTTGTATGGACGCCAGCGACATCAAGCTAGTTGTCTATAATATTAACTGATTTATTGATGTGCCTATATAATCCCTAACCGAAAGTTCTTCCTTAAGAAAAAGGTGGAGGCGACTAAAGTGCAGCTGTAGGATATGTCAGATCTCTTGTAGCAATTTTTTCAAGGATTGATTTTCTGGTAACTTATCAAGTAGCTCCTTATTGCTTTCTAGAATTCTTTGAACGTGCTGCCTTATTGCTTCTCGTATGAACTCAGAACGCGAACCGTAAAGTCCTAACTCGTAGACTATAAAGTCTATGAGTTTGACTAATTGACCGGAAATTTTTATCGTAATCATTCGTGTTTGATTTTGTAACAAAGCGTACACCCGTTTAGGGCTCTGGACTAATAGGATAAAAGTCAAAAAAAGCACTAAATAAATGTTGCTTGTTACTTTATAAAGACAATATCCACGGGTTCATCATGGATTCGTGGAATATCCCCTATTAACTATTTGGTATTGCATAAGTATTTCGCTTTTAACATTATTGTTCTAATCAACTAAAATAACGTCTGGCTCCGATTTATTAAATATTGGCTGAAAAAGGCTGCAATCAAGATGAGTTAAAATGCGCTAAGATCCAGTTGCTTTGACAGCATCATCAATTGAATAAATCTTTACACGGCAGCTTTTGCTGCTGGCAGCAAAAGCCTAATGAGTCAATTGCAATTCCTTAAGTCTTTAGAAACTGCTTAACGTTATCATATATACGTTTATTTATAATTGCATATTTTTTATCGCTTAACTTCAAGATTATAAAGTCGCTAGGATTCTTTATGAAATCATTAACCACATGCCTATTGGCTGGATAAATAATGTTAAATCCCAAATCTAGAATCACCATGTTATTTGCGAAATATGTATCCCCTAAAATTCTGTGTTCTACCCCTTCATACTCGTGTGGTTGACTAGCATGAGAGGAACTAATTACTCCTTTTACAGCCGTGTAAACTTTCTTGACAAGTTTTTCTATTTCATGTTTAGTCAATAGTGAAACTTCTGATAAAAGCTCAAGGACACTTGACTCTATATGAGGTTCTATCTTCGATAATATCTCTACTATTGTTTCCTTTCCTAATCTTCCATCAAAGGCTAGTACTATAGCCGCTTTCTTGGCTTTTCTTGGCAGGGTTTCGTGCCTAATCAAGAAGGGATACGTATACACTATTAGAGAACCTGCCTCAAATAAAGCTTTGTTGTTCATGTACAGCGCACTATCTGCTATTAAATAGTTGGTCTCTAGATCCAACGGAAAGCTCTCTGGCAAGATGTGTGATATTATCGGACCTTCTACCTCATCAAACTCTGCAAACCCAGCAAAGAATAGTTTTTTGTTAATCTCCCGCTCTTGTACACTCATGACCTATCGTCTCTAGATAAATTTTTGAAAATAGTACTTCAACCGCCTTCATTGCATACGCATCTAGAGCATTGGCTTTATTCCTTGCATTGATCAATGTCAGACTGATGCTATGTTCCTTGCATTGAAATATATATGTCAATATCTCGCTTTCCTCCAGTGCTAAATTTAAACGAATTTTTATGGTTCTGGACGAGTTTAGCAACCTTATGTAAGCTTCATCTTTTAAGCTATTAGCGATCTCTTTCTCGCGCTCTAAGGACTCAATAATCCTCGCAGCAAACGCCGCTGACCATGACGTTAGGCCTGAGTTACCACTAAAAAATATAGGAAGTCCCATGCCATCGCCTATAATAACGGCCTCAGCTTCTGCGTAGTCTCTAAGATAAGTTAGCATACCTTTTATAGAATTCACCGGAATAATCTTCGATAACACAAGGTCGGCAATAACTCCGAGCAATGAAGTTGGCATGAAAATACTGGTGTCGTATAAATGCAGATTTATATGCGGAAAGGTCTTTGAAATCTTCTGCATTACGCCATTACTGAAAATATTCTTGACGCTCAACGATCCAGTAAGATCTTGTTTATGCGCCAGAAATGCTACCTCAATCTTTTCGCGAGGGAAGGTCTTTTGGAAAACTGCTTCTACTTTATTCATGATTTCCATGAACTCCTTCAGATAATCGTCCATTTTTGTTCTTTCCGACGCGTCAACGACATACAAAATCACTGATTTAGGATCGATAATTCCGCACAAATATTCGAAGTTTCGAGCTTTGAATCGCTTCTGGCCGGGCGTTACGAAAATGTTCACTTGAAGCGCTAAAACTAGTGTTTTGAATCGCTCAATAGACGTCGATGGTGTCGTGTTCAATGCAAATGACCTATTCGCTGTTGCAAGGAACCTTGCTATTGAGGTCTTTCCGGAGTTTGCTGGACCCAATATGAAAATTTTTGCTACTCCATTCGACTGCGAGACCATATAAAATCACACTATTTTCTTAATGTTCAAGAAACCTATAACCCATCACGGGAGATTACATCCTCAAAGGACTTCTTGATGTGCTTATAAGGCGTTTATGATTATTGTCCTAAGATTTACGGTGACCTACTAATGAGAAAAGCTGAGATAACACCAGCCATCGAAAAAATTCTTGAGTCCATTGGAATAGAGATTCCAACGATAACAGACTTGCCTAAGGATCCTAAGAGTCATAAATCAGCTGCAATTATCGGAACTGCTGGTCATGTTGATCATGGAAAAAGCACACTGGCAGAAGCACTGACTGGAAAATTCCCCTCAACACATAGTGAGGAGATTCTTCGAGGAATAACTATCTTTCTAGGTTATACACATTTAGACATATACCTATGTTGCAGAGGTAACGAAAAACCCGTAGCACTCACTTCAAATGCAAACAAAAAATGCCCTCCCGGTGCAGGGCGTCATCACGTTCGTTGCTACTCTGTACTCGATCAACCGGGCCACGAAATTCTATTATCCACAATGCTGGCTGGCGCTTCAATAATAGACTACGGACTCATAGTAATAGCCGCAAATGAACCTTGTCCAATGCCTCAAACAAGAGAACATACTGCTGCCCTAGAGGCTATGGGCATCAAGAAAATAATCGCTGTTCAAAATAAGATAGAACTGGTAGACGAAAAGAGGCTGCTAGAAAGCTACCAAGAAATTGTGGAGTTCTTCGATAAGGAAACCAGTCTTGGTGTCCCCGTAATAATACCTGCCAGCGCGGCATTAAGGATAAATGTAGATCTAATTCTAGCCGCAATATTAGAACACTTCACACCAATGAAGAGCGATACTAGTGGACCAACAATCATGTATGTGGCAAGATCTTTCGATGCAAATCGACCTGGAACATCCTTAGATAAACTCATAGGAGGCGTTATTGGGGGCGCTCTTAAGAGTGGAGAGTTGAAAGTTGGTGATGAGATAGAAATCAGACCAGGAATAGTGACTGAGGAGGGTGAAGTAATCCCATTAATTTCTGAGGTAGCGAGCATACGTAACGATGCTGGGGAGTTCCTGGAGGCGGCACAACCTCACATGCTTATTGGAGTAGCTACCAACTTGGATCCAGCACTCGCTAAATCTGATAGACTTGTAGGAAATATTGCTGGGCGTCCTGCGGACTTACCTGATATCGTAGATAAAATCATTGTAAAAGATATTCACATGTTCGAGAGAATAGTAGGCGCTAGGGTTGAGATGAAGAACTATCCCCTACGAAAGAACGAAGAAATAGTCATAAGCGTGGGTACCACCACTGTTCCAGGAATCGTCGACTCTGCTCAGGATGATACAGCAGAGATTGCTTTAAGACACCCCATCGCTATGCCCAAGGGAGAAAGAGTAGCGCTCTTAAGGGAAATAGAAAGAGAATATCGACTCGTTGGGTATGGCAGGCTTTACTACTAAAACTGCGATAACGATCTCACCTAGACACTATAGACATTGATATTTTCTCTAAGATTGCTTTCAATAATACACTTTCAAGCGGCTCACTTCTAGATTCTGCTTGAAATGCAAGTTGAGCTTCATCAAGATCATATATGCTGAGGATTTTATTAATGTTAGCTTGACATGAGCTGGAAGCAACTTCTTCAATGACACCTTCACTCACTAGTTTGTTATATAATTCGCATACATCTGTGCTCTTAGAGTACATAACTAGCCAGCATACATTTGCTGAGATGCCTTTTATTATATCGATGACATCTCTTATTTGTGTCCTTGCAAAGAGACGAAGAAGAAACTCTATGTGAGACTTTTTTGCTATATTTTTTCCGCTATTTAGGAGTTCTAAAGTTAGATCTAGAATAAATTTTAAGATTACACCATTAACAACTAAATCACAAGGTATAACTTGAATTAAAGTATCGGTTCCACTGAAATTCTCAATCACTTCTAGAAGCTTCTGCCGATTTTTGACAGCAACTATTTTTATAACTTTATCAGTTTCCTCGTGAACTCTACTCAATTTCTTTGACCTTAAACTAAGCCCTAATCTGTAACTTGGTAATACTCCATTAATATGGTGATATTAGCGCCATATGCAGGGTTCAACATCATAACTTATATATAGCGCCTGCTAGTATTAACAACGGGTGACTCAATATGAGTGATCAAATCCAGATATCAAGTATGCGGTTGATCACCTTGCATGTTCCCCAAAGATTTATTGAAGCCCTCGATGAACTTGTCGCTAAAGGATGGTATCCTAATAGAAGTGAAGCAATCCGTGTTGCTATTAGGGACTTCCTCAAGGAAATGAAGAAAATTATCGAGATGGAGCACAACAAAACAATCAACAAAGATTACCAGAAACAATAACCCAGTTGCGGTTTGAAAGAAAATAGCAAGTGACTCCCTCCTCCTTCAATCTTTTGGCTAAACCCATATCCATTGTTGCTACAGACGCCCTTAGCTTTTTTGCTGTTTTTATTAAGACTTCATCATAAAAGTCTCTTATTTTTCCTTCTTCATGTGCTTTAGAAACACACGCCAATGTATCTTCGTCAACGTCTATGACTTCAATCCTTAACTGCTTTATAAACTCTAAAGCAAAATCTGCAGCAATACGAGTTTTTCCCTTTGCCCTACTACGTAAGAATTTTAGCTCCTCCATAGTGGTATTAAGGACAGCCAATTCAGCACCTCCAGATATTTCTGATAAAGCGCTTTCGATATTTACTGTGAGCCCCTTTTTACCCTTAATAGGATACATAAGAATCGACGAATCTAGTAGAACCATCCTACATTTTGGAGAAGTGCTCCCAGCCTTTTCTTGGAATTTTCCTTCCCCCAAGAAAAACACCACTACCTTCTGTAACCCTCCCGACTTTAATTGGTTCCCTCAGCTTGAGTTCTTTGAACACTTTAAGAACCTCTTCGTCACTCCTGTCCGAGGTAAAAACTATTATAAATTCTTCTCCAGCATATAGAGCTAAGTCAAGTGGGTCTAAGTTGTTTACATTAGCGTAACTAATTACATGAGAGGATATCGGAACGCAATCGAGCTCAATAGCAACTCCACTTGCTGATGCTAAGTCATTAAGAGTAACTGCTAGTCCATCAGAGGAATCCATACTCGCCGTTGCGACTTTTTGAAGCGCTAAAGCATACTTACTCTCTATCTTTGGTCTAAGGAATTCTTGAACTACGATATCGATACTCTCTATAGGAGAACCATTGGATAGCAAATAGTGAAGCGCTAAACCGCTATTACCAAAGTGATCAGTTACCCAAACGGAGTCGCCAACCTTTGCTCCAGATCGTCTTATAGTTTTCCTTGCTAGGCCAAAACACGCAACAGAAATTACCAACTCAGCTCCGTCACCGAGATCACCACCGTAATATCCGCAGTTTAGAAAGTTGCAGGCATTTCTTATTCCTTTGATGATGTCTTCAAAGGATTTCACATCTAGTGAACCTGGAGCTGTTATAGATACAATTACCCCTCTCGGAAGGGCGCCTTTCGTTATTACATCACTTGCTGACATAACGACAGAGCGCCAGCCCACATCATAGTATGACATTCCCCGTGGTTTATCTGTGCTCTCTACGAACGTATCTATATTCATTACTAGGAATTCCCCTCCTAAGCTTAAGATTACCGCATCCTCGTTCTTGAACTCAGGGGACTCGAGAAATGGATAAACAACTGACTCAAGAAGCTTTTTCTCTCCATAATCGCGCAGCTTGGGCATAATGATTTAACCTCTATAACTTAAGTTCGTAATGTTGACGACTTTCCTAACGCGATTTAATGGATCCTGAACTCTAATGAATTTGGCTTTCTCCTCGGCTTCTGTAAACTCAATATGCTCACTAGCAACAATTTTATCTAAAACTTGACCATCAGCTACAACATACGCATCCGCCCAACCTGGTTTAACTTTTACCTTGACAATGCAGTTTGAGGGAAGAACCAGGGGAGCCATTCCCCTATATAAGGGAGCTATTGGAACAATTACCATTGCTTTAAGATACTCACTGACTATGGGTCCTCCTGCTGACAGCGCGTATGAAGTGCTGCCTACAGGCGTAGAAATTATTAATCCATCACACAGTACTTCTGTCAGAAATCCCTCATTGACGAATATCTGTAAGCCCACAACTTTACCGGGTTTACTTGTCATTAAAGTATATTCATTTAAGGCAGGTTGATAACATTTTTTGGGAGTTCTAGCTGCTATTTTTAACACTTCGGAAATACTATATTTACCTAACTCTATCTTCTCTAAACTCAGCAGAAATTCATCGGGGGAAAGCTCAGTAAGGAGACCCATCCGACCTAAATTCACGCCTAATATTGGTGTTCCATACTTGCTGACCTCTCTAGACGCATAGAGCATTGTCCCATCGCCGCCAAGTACCAGGGCAAAATCGCATATCGAAAGCAGGTGCTTATCAATGCTGTCACCCACATTTACTATTTGAAGTATTTGCCAGCCTCGACTGCGCAGGATCTCATTTATCTTACCCAGATATACTCTAGCCTCCTCGCGAGGCGAGACAAAGATTACAATTTTAGGCTTTTCACAGTTGAAGTCCTCTCTTTCTAAGTTCATTTACAATCACTCGATACAATTCCTCTGTGGACGTATAAGTCGTGTCTAGAACCATGATTTTGGATTCACCATAATTACTTAATGCCTCACCCAGTATTATTCCAAATCGTTCAGCCTCTAAATTTTCCTCTATTTTTTCGTGTGGGAATCCTCTTTCTAAGAGACGCCTTTCAAGTTCAAATGGCTCGCACGTGAGAACTATACAGACATCCACAATGTCACTAGGTAAAGCTTCTGCTCCAATACCTTCCACGACAACGTTGCTGTGCTTAGCGACAATCTCCTTAACTTTTCTAACAAGCTTATGTTCATTGATTATGTATGCATCTCGCTTCTTATCATAACCATCATAAAGTTTATTTTCCACAACAAGCTGACTCAAGTGAACAGCGTAAAAACCATTTTTGCTGAACAATTCCGCTAGTCTGGATTTGCCAGTACCAGGTACTCCACAAATAGCTATAACAACCAAGATGGGCACCTAATAGCTGCTAGCTTTTATACGTAAGTTATAAATTATCCTATATTATTGGATTTGACAAATACTATTCACGTCAATTCGAATGCTATGAGGAGCTATAAATTGACTCTAGAAAACATTGCACGCGATAAGGTCGGAGACGTCTTTGGAAAGGCTGGCGTGGAAGAATTTACGGTGCACGTTCTCGAGAACAAAACCGTTCAAAAAGGTCAGTTTCTTGTTGTCATAGGCGATAACCGTATACTATTGGCTAGGGTTGTTGACTTACAAACGAGCATGAAGGAAACACTTGCTGAATGCGAGATCCTAGGCGAAGTTGAAGACTCTCAGCTTGTTCAGAATACAAAACCTGTACGGGCCGGTTTTGAAGTATATAACCCCACTGGCGAGTTCCTCAGCAAGGTTGTTACACGAACATCAAAGGACGAAGGATTATTTGTCGGTTCAATATTAACGCATCCAGATTTCGTGCCAGTGTATTATAATCCGAAAGATTTTCGTGTACACGTTTTAGTAAGTGCTACCACTGGGGGCGGTAAATCCTATACGCTATCAGTGTTCATAGAAGAACTTATAAAGAAGACCATGATAGATCAAAAGACTCCTACATCGATTCTAATATTCGATGTACACGACGAATACTCCGGCTTAATCGTACCTAATTTAAACAAAAAGCAAATAGAAGCCTTAAGAGAATTCAATTTGGAGCCGACAGGCTTCTTAGATTATATTCTGATATTCGATTGGGAAAATAACCCTCCACATCTAAGTCCGTACCTTACTCCCGATAGGCTAATGTTCATCTTCTCCCTAAAAGAGTTGAGGTTAGCATTCCAACTAAAACAGTTAATGGGCGAAAACACAGAAATGCATGTAGATGACCTCTTCCACATGGTTAGCATAAGTGATATGCATCCGCAAACGCGCCAGGCACTAATTAGTAGAATTGGCTCTCTACGTGATAGCGGATTCCTATCTGATAACTACATAACACCAAGGGAATTTTGCGTCCCAGGTAAAGTAACAATCTTCCGTCTGGTCGGAACGCCGCTTGGAGATCTTGGAATAAGATTTTTCGTAGCTGACATAATAAGACAAGTATTTGAAGCGAAAAAGAAGGGAGAGCTGCAACAAAACGTGATACTAGTTGTTGACGAGGCGCATTTATTTGCCCCAGCAAAAGGCACGAATGATCCAGTCAGGGAAATTTTAATTCGTGTCGCGCGAGAAGGAAGGAAAATGGGTGTCTGGTTAATTTTAGCTACACAATCACCAAGGGATCTTAGCGACGAGATCATTATAAACTGTTCCACAATTATTGCTCTCAGAATGCAAAAAAGCGATGTAGCTCGCTTAACTCAGTTGTTTGGAATACAAAAAAGCTTAGCAGAGGTTCTAACAAAGACTCAACCAGGGGAATGCTTCATAAAAGCACCATCATTTACAATACCAATCATGGTTCGAATTCGACCACGTCAATCTTCTGAAATTAAAGGAGAGGGAGTTGATGCCGAAGCCTTAAAGGAGAAGATTAAGAAGGTTGCTTTGAATACTAGGGAACTTGTATCAAATCTGAGAATGCGCCATAGTGCTAAATTAGAAAAACCAAGGAAGGAACCAAAAGAAACTCCGCAGCCACAGGAAGCTATTAGTCAAACCGAAGTACTCGCCAAAAAACCAGAACATATTGTTGCTGGTACCCTACCAATACCGAAGGCTGTGAAAGAAGTTCCAAGTCCCACGGAAGGGTCGTTAGTACAAAAACAATCGATGATTCAAAAGGTTATCGAAGAGCGCCTCGACTTCGCTGTAGAGTCTTTTGCAAGCCAAATAAAAGCCCTTGGGAAAGGAATCCTAGCACTAGTAAATGCGCTCATAGAAAACGATAAGATATCGATAGAACACGCTTTAAACTATGTCTCAGAGGATTTGATAAATTCATTAGTAGCGAATAAAGTAATTCGCATTGAAGATTCCTACATTAAACTTAACTTGGACAGAAAATTGGAGGAGACTTTAGATAGAACCCCTTCGATAACCCAGGTCCTAGTTGCAAAAAGGAAGCTCAAGCAATTGCTTGAAAGTCAATAAGTGTGAAAATTTTTTCAATTTCAATCAGTAATTATACGTGTTCTGTATATGGCCGGTAGTATCGATAAACTGCGATTCGAAGTACTCGTCGATAATCCTTGCCCTAAACCTCTGCTTGCTGGGATTGATGAAGCAGGAAGAGGTCCTGTAATAGGACCTATGGTCATCGCATGCGTCTCAGTGCCAAGAGACAAGGGTGATGAAGTAAATGAGCTACTCCTCAACATAGGAGTCAAAGATTCTAAATTACTGTCGAAGAAGAAAAGAGAAGAACTCTTTGAAAGACTAAAGCAGTACCTAGGATCAATCACTGTTGCTTATATAGCGCCTGAAATTATCGACGAGTATGCCTCGAAAGGAAGATATAACTGGCTTGAGGCGGAAGTTATTTCAAGACTTCTCAGTTTAATTCCTGGAATCAAGATAGTTTACATCGATGCCCCATCGAATTCTAAAGACTTCGAAAAGAAGATTAGAAGTTTCTTAAGAGGTGAGTCTGGAATAGAGCTAATTGTTGAAAAACAAGCAGATAAGAAGTATCCCATAGTTTCAGCTGCATCAATAGTAGCCAAAGTTCTTAGGGATAAGGCTATCGAAGAGATAAAGAAGGAAATCGAAATTGACTTTGGAAGTGGTTATCCTTCAGATCCAAAAACCCGAGAAGCTCTACCAAAGATACTAAAAATTAGGCCCGAAGCTGTAAGAAAAAGCTGGAAAACGTTAAGGAAAGTACAACAAACAAAATTAGACGACTTAATTAAACACAACAAACTATAGGAAAAGAGAGTTAATCCCGCCCTTAATAATCAATAAACAGTTGTTCCTGCTTGATTTTACGTTGAAAACTCGTTGTGCGGATTATCGTGCAGAGCAGTTGGAGCTTACATTTGCCCTCTCGTATAAACTCTTTCTTACGAAAATCATAAAGAAGACGACCTGTACCATCAGAACATACACAAAGTTCTCGTTTGGATATTATATCGAGTCTTGTAGTCCCTTGAATTATTAGATGCTCATGGGTCATTTTAAATCACCAGATTACCTAAGTCTACCTTACAATCCAGAGCCCGCTATAAAAATCACGGTAATACTAGAGTGACACTCTCTATCTTATAGAAAAGGAGAGTGCATGAAAAATGATTTAAAGAAGCTAGCTACCTACTAGTTGGCAACTTACATTCAGCCGGCCGTAGATGCTCGATTCTGGCGATCACTTTCTTTAATTTGCCTCCATCCCTAACCAAAACGACGAAGGCTTTACCTCGCTTTTCAACTATCTCGCCTATCTTACCGTGAAATCTTTTGTATGGAGCACCCTTGTGGATCGATGGATCTATTTTTATGACGACTTTTTCTCCTATCTTGTAGTCGTATATTATTGCTGAGATTGGTGGCAAACCTCTATCTTTAGGACCTTTCGAAAGTAGTTGCCTCGTTCCAGATCTTGGTCCTCTAGATCCTCTCACTCCTGCTCACCAAACGAAATCTTTCGATTAGTTCGCTTTTTTCTTCATCCTCGATAGATCTTAATACCTTCTCAACGAATCTTTTGCTCAGAGATAGATACTTTGAAAGTTCGTATAAAAAGAATGCTATTAGACTTATTGTTGAGAGACCTCCTTCCACATCCGTCGCGTCTGTCGAGCTGTCGCGATACATAACTTCAGGGGCAGATACTCTGCCAACATCCTTCTTAACGATTAATCTAAGATCTTGAATAATTTTTTCGTCGACACTGGAAAGAACAAAAAGTGCGTCCATATTTCGCGGCTCAATGTGAGTTACGCGACTGCCAATTCTAAGGATATAAATAGGAACAGATGAGCCAGCTAATACCATTGTAGTCTTATTAACGGATAATTCAAATTTTGATGCCAAAGCTAATTTTATTAATACGTTATTCAACAATTTCCAGGTATTCTCCTCAGAGATTATTCCAAACACCAGCTCCAGGATAAACACCTACGCCAAGATCGCCATCTTCTTGAATTTTTTGAGCTTGTCTATGATTTTATCCAAATCATACTCTGCAAGATCTATCATTGGAATACTCATTCCAGTGCGCTTTAACACATCATGAAGCTCATTTTTTAACTTGCTTAATAACCCCTTTTCGACGAGGGACGTGTCTGCGATTATAATCACTGTTTTGTCATTCTCTTTCAAGAGGAATTCAAAGATATCAAAGAACTCAGTTAAATGCGACATGTGCACAACAACAATCATATTCTCGCTCTTAAAAACGCATTTAGCCAGTTCTTGGATCTCTAAACTGCTGGCATCAGGTAAGCCCAATGATAATGGCTTAATACACAAAACGCTGAATTGCCTTCTGCCAGTTATGCCCTTGATAAATTTACTAATAGCATCTGGCACTAAGAAATAAATCTCGTTTCTTGTTTGTATTTTTAGCACATCTTCTGCTCTCGCACCAAGTGCTAAAAAATCCTTAAGAGATTGCGAAATGTCTAGGGAATCTATTGAGACTGATCCGTCTAAACCCTTGGATATATCGACGATTTCTGGTATCCACTTGAGCTCTCCTCTAGCTACTAAGTCGTAAGCTAGAGAATGTATTAGCGGCTTTATGGTACCAGTCTGATCGGCTACTACAATATACTTATGGTTCTTGAGTACATCAACCAAGTGGTTTGCTAATGACGAATCAAATTTCAAAATCCCTATGAGACGAACCATATCAAGCATCTTTTGTGCTAGAAGCACGTTAAAGATCGATTTAAACACAACACCAAATGCTAAAGCAACCACGGGTCCAGATCCAATTTCTATCGTTGATGTATCAATTGTCATTGAAGTCTTTGTTTCTACCGGTTGAGATGATATA
>JANJXX010000017.1 GCA_024720975.1 Candidatus Panguiarchaeum symbiosum
TTATTCAACCACTCTTGTTGGAGTTCAGTAGCCTTTTGCTGAAGTTTCTCAATGATCTCCTTTGGAATAGATTCTACTGGCACTTCTTTTAGGGCTCCCGATTCATCCAGCTTATATGCATATGAATATATGAGTGGGCCGCAAACCTTAGCTTTTCTCCATTTTTCAATTTTAACCAGAATTACATATGCAATAAGCACAATCATTGTCACAAAGAAAGATCTAATCAGCGCCTCAAGCAATTCCATGTACATTCCCCTAGTACATATTAGAATATTTCATCAAAAAGAGAATTTTTCAAATATCAAGGACAAAACCCGAGCAGTTCGCATAGCTTTAGGCCGACATACATGCACGCTATGGCTACTCCGATGTACAGTATCCAGTATAACACTTTATTGCAAATAGCATAGCAAGGAGGTAGGAACACCATGACACAAAACAGGAATCCAAAGCCCCACGCATAACATATTAATAGCATCGTTGAGCAAACAGCCTTACAGGCAAGCCATGTGGCAACTCCTTGTGCTAGAAGCACACACAAAAGTTGAACAATAAGCTCACATAGACGGTATCTTAACCAGTCGTCCATCATGATGGCTGAGCTGTTGAGGATGACTTCATCGTATTGCTCCAGGTGCTTCTTTACCAGCTTGGACAAGTACTTAGCTTCTTCTCGCATAGCATAGTATCTCTGTGCAAGCTGCGTCAGTGTTTCGTCTTCGCTTTTCTCATAGATTTTGCTCACTTTTTTAGCGACCATGCTTAAGATGGCGTATTGCTGTGATAGAGTGACGAAAGAATTAAACTTCAGTGATAAGTTTTTTCAGGCTCGCCTACGGGTACATTTATGGCTAGGATTGTTTTTGTATTTATAGAGAGCTGTTGTTGGGGCTATTGTTGTGAAGTAGATTATTGCTCCGATAACTAAGACTGTGTTTATGGCTTTAATATTACTTTCCACGCCGACGATGTTTGCTATTATGCCTCCTGTGAGTGTGCCAATGATGCTTGATATCGTCATTATTATGTTTCCGATGCTTTGGGTTTCTGATTCGTGACCCTCTGTGCTGAAGTCTGTTATTGATGATATTAATGGTACATGTATAAAGACCCAAAATGGTACTATTGCAAATATTATTATTGAGACTACATCCCATGTCATTGCTAAATATGTCATGTATAGGCTTCTAGCAATGAGTCCTCCTATGAGTATCTTTTCTTTTGATGCTTTATCTGCGAGGCGTCCTGCGAAATATGGTGTTATCGTGTTTATAAGACCGGTTATTCCAGTTATGAAGCCATATGTGGTTTTGGATCCGAGCAGTTTGTACATTTTTATTGAAAAAGGCAATCCGTACAGCGATATACCAAATGAGGATATTGCTGCCGTTAGGTATATTAGTGCTAGGGCTCTCATGTTTCCCGATATCTCGAAGCCCCAGGAGTCCTTGAAGATTTTTCCAAGGGGGACTTTACTGGGCTTAACGCTTTCAACAAATAGGGAGCTGAATAATAAGGCTCCCCAAAAATCTAGGACAGCCACTATCAGAGATACTATGGCCATACCATATTGATCTACAAGGTATCCAGATAGAAAGCTTCCTAAAGCGCCTCCTAGTGAGCTGGAGCCTAGGAAAACTCCAAAGGATGTTCCTGTTTTGTTTCTTTCCATCATTGTTGTTGTGATGGCGAGATGGGCTCCAGTGCTGACGGATCCAGCAAGACCCAAAATTGCAAATAGTATGGCGAGGTTAATGAAGTTGACTGCATTTGCTTTGAGAATTAGGAAGAAGATAAAGTATGCTAATGATGCGATTAGTATACCTGCTAGTATGAAACCTTTTCTCCCGCTGATATCTGCCCAGCGACCGAAAAACCTGGAGAGGGTAAAGATCATTAAGGCTGAAATAGCGTTCAATATCGATATTTCCAACAGTGTGTACTTAAGGTCTAGTAGATATAGATTAAACACAGTTCCAAATAGGCTACCAGCAAAACTAGTTATGATTGAGGTCAAAAGCACTGCCGCAACATTTCTCCTCAAGAGTTACACCAATGAGGCGTCGACAGTTGGTAAGTGTAAATTGGATTCATTGTAGGTTCAAAGCATCTTATATGGTGTTATCTCTTTTGCTCAAATTTATCCTAGGCGATTCATAGGTGATTATGTATGCACTTCAGTGTATTGGCTAAAAAATAAGAAGATTGAGGTTTTTAATCAAACCTTTTTTACCTAATGATCGATCGAGGTTTTATGGTGGTTGTCCGTGTCGTTTATTCGGGTTTGTTTGGGTATTTTCGAATATCATGGGTATTATTGACACGGGCTTCTCCCTCAGCACCTGCTCATTTGTTGCAGGGTCATCGGGAGCTACATCGACGGGCACCACAGAGCCCGCCTCAAGGGATAGGCATATTCCGCCTCTGATGGCTATCTCGCCGTCATTGAGGTGAGGGCCTAATGTTAGTCATATTTGAGGTATAAAAATCTTTATACTCATTGGTTTCTCTTTTGGTTCTATGCATCTGTAGTAGCTAAAATAGCTTAAAAACGTTCACAAAGAAAACAGTCTAGCTTATTGGTGCTCTGTTTGTCTAGGAGGGCAGCTAGGATTAAGGTCATAACCTCAGCAACTTTGTGGGGATCAAGCTTTCCAATAATACGCATCGGGTTGATGTATATTAGCCCTATCTTGTTCCTTTTCTTGAGATTCTCGGTCGCGGCAGTAATGCTCCTCTTAATACTGTACATTATAAATGTGAAGCTTAGCCTTCATAAAGTAAATGGTCTAATTATAATCTCGGGAATTTTTAACGCCACAGCATATGCTTTTCAGTTCGTTGGTCAGAAGTTTACATATGCCACTAATGCAGCATTAATGGTAAACACAAGCCCTATATTCACGGCAATATTTGCACACTTTCTATTGAAGGAAAAACTTACAAAACCTAGAGTTGGTGCAATCGCATTGACATTTTTTGGTGTTAGCATTGTAACGTTATGTTCAGGGCAGGTACTTGAATTTCGTATGGTGGGAGACGTGCTCTGCCTTCTTGCGGGAATTTCTTGGGGGTTGTACATGACATTAGCAAAGAAAATTAGAGGGGATAGTCGCTTTGATGAATTGGAGCTCCTTTTCATCTGGTTCCTCTACACAGCAGCGTTGGGTGGAATAGTTCTACCATTTGAGGGTTTGCGGATAACTATAAATGTTTGGTCATTGTTTGCTATCTTATACACTGCAGTCATGTGTTCAATAATTCCATATATGCTTTGGTATAAGGCTCTTAAAAGCTTGGAGGCAACATCTTCAGCGAATTATTTTATGCTTGAGATAATTATTAGTGCTATTATAGAAGCCATGTTTTTAGGCTTGAGTTTTAGCGTATCTTTAATTGTTGGAGCTGCACTAGTGGTAGCAGGGGTTTACTTGGTAGATTATTTCTACAGAACCGAAAAAGCGTTGGTTTAGAAATCTAGGAGATGCAATTCGCATTTCGACTTTCTATTCAGGTTGTTGTTCATTCATAAGGCGTATTTGATTATTGAAATTTAGGCTGTTCCTCCTAGGTGATTGCATGGGGAAAGCAAAGGCTGCAGCCTATATTTTAATAGTGCTAGTTGTTATCGCAATATACGTTCTTATTCCAATAGACGTTTACAGCAAGAAACTTTCAGGAACAGTGACTGGGACTGGAAAAATTTTAGAGGACACTTTTAATATCCCTCCGTTTAAGCAAGTGTTAAGAATCCGAATAGCAGGCAATATAACGGGCTATCTCAATGTTACTATAATAGATCCGACTACGAATTTAGGTATATTATCGGAAGCTTTCATGGGCTATAAAAGTAGCATCTACGAGGATAGAATAGTTGGCGTTTCTCATATTCATACGTACAAAATTGTAGTAGAGGCTTCTGGCTCCTATGATATTGCCATAAAACTTACAGTATATCCATACTAATCAGCTTCGATTAATTGGGCTGGCATACTCCCCTTTGCAATTTCTTCCAGCTTTTCCATTAACTCTCTTTTCAAGCCTACGAAAAATCCGCCATCTTTGATCCCAAGGTAAGCACCACTTTTCTCTCCAGCGTTAAGAATTTTAAGTCCTATGATCTTGATTTTCCTTATATGCCTTCCCTCGACAATTATAGGTTCACTGGGAATTATTGTTATTCCATTGGGTCCTCCCACAATAACTGATGGCACCAATCTTCTTTTGGCTGAAATGTTAAAACCCTCGACATCAAGGTGCGTTACTTTGGCCCGTGAGTAGCCTTTGAGATGTACGTATACATTGCATGCTACTTGGTCATTCTCTAGGAAAACCATAGCATCCATGCGTATCTTTCCAGCGCCGGGTCCTGTCATATTATTTGCACCCTAGTTATTGAGGTAGTATTACATTATTTTACTTTATGTAAGATAAGAGATGTGATATGATGTTAGAGAAGTAGAAAAAAGAAGAAAAATTGTTTCGCAAGATGCTTAAGCTCTACGTCTCCTTAATAGGAATGCTGCTAGTGCTGCTAGGCCTACTATCGCTACTATGGCAATTATTGCCGTCATTGTTACTGGTGCTGGGGTGGGTTTAACATTAATAATTATAGAATCAACAGTTGTTTGATCCAGTTGATCTTTGAATATTATGGTTACATTGTATTTTCTGACCTCGCTAGCAGTGAAGTTATATTTAACTGGAATATCACTCAACCATGCTCCGGAGGCACTTAGGTTTCCATCAATGTATAGCTTATAAGTATTTGGAGATGCATCTCTGGCGGTCCAAGATAACTCTATACTTTCTCCTACTGTGATATTAATAATCCTTGGTGGAGCAAATACAATCACTGGAGGCTCCATCGGGTATACTATTATTGGTACATCAACCGAGTTTACGTTTCCAAATTGGTCGCTGGCGTATATTCGGGCTAGATAGTTGCCAGGGGAGTTTATGAAATCTTGGAGAGATATTGTTATTTGAACGCCTGAGGAATATGTATTTCTTAGAACCTCTGAATCGTTGAGTAAAATCCAGTATTCTTTAGGACTGTCGTCGTTTATAGTGAATATTAGGTTCTTCTCAATACCAAGTTCGTAAACAATCGGGGTGCTTACTTGAACTGTTATTATTGGTGGTTTCTTGTCCATTTTACAGTATACTCTAAGTGCTTCTATTGTAACATTTTTGAAGCCAGTTATATTCACTAATGATAGCCCGTAAATGTCTATTATTGCGGATCTTAACTCACCTAGGGTTGTGTTTTCGTAAATAGTTCTTAGAAATGGTACATCTAAACGCGGACCCTGAAGTGAGACAATAGCGTCGATTATACTGTAATGGACATACGTGGTATTTATCGTAGATTTAATTGCATGTAGGTACTCATCCATTGGATATATTGGATAATAAGTCCAAGTATGGGTTTCTATGAATTGTACTGATGAATCGTATATAGTTATGTGAGTTGATTCGTAGAGCATTAATTCTAGTATTGTAGATGTGGTTATTGTTAAGTTAGAATAGATCGCATGTAAGGTGCTTAAAATAGCCTCATTGAGAGAAACTGACGCGCATAAAGTATGCGCGTTTTCGATGTGCGTGTTTTTGATTGATCCACTAACGTATAATAGACTAGCAAAGTAAGCATCTCCTGTGGATAGGTCAATATAAGTCGTTGGCATAGGTTCTGGAGGAATTACCCATGGATTCATTATCATCTCAAGGTTAGGAGCACAAAATATGTATTCTACGGAGAAGTTTTGTATTATGGCATTCTCTGCTCCTAGTATAAGCAAATGTTGAGCTGTTAGATTATTAATGCGTATTATGTTTCCTTCCACTGCGGCAGCATCAACATAAACATGTGTGAGTTCAACACATTGTGCTTCAAGTAGACGGAGTACTGTTGCTATCGTCGAGTTAATTACATGAAGAGCAGCGTTTAAGCCCCAAATTGCCACGAAGGAAGAGTTTATTATTGTTAGGTTTAACGCTGAAACATTCGTCAAGATCACAGGCTCTGTCATGTTTACATTTGAACTAGCATCAACACTTAGTAAACACACGTAGGTTCCAGGAGGTATGTAATTTGAATTTATCACGACATTGCCTGTAGCAGTTATAAGGAAGTTCTCCCAGGCAAAATCCACATTAGAGTGATTTGTTATACTTACGTTCGTGAATATAGAAATTATTGACCCCACAGTTGAATTCGCAATGTGTATTGTCCCTCCAAAAGAGGCTATTCTATCGATTTCTGACCCATCTACAAAGAGTGCTGTAGCTCTAATCTTATGAGCTACGAAATAATCCTGGGGCGTACCTAATTCAACCTCGCCGACATTTGAGTGATTGATTCTTACTGAGCCTTCAAGCGCTTCTATTATATTGATGGTAGACTCACTTACCTCAATATCTATCTTATCAATAGTTATTCCTGAAATACTGCTCCTATAGATTATACCGTGTGATTCATCAAGACTCAAGTAGTTCATTGATGAGTTCTTGATTTCAATTACAGCATACTTTCCGTAAACTCCCTCTAGCGATGAGTTCTCGATTTTGATTTCTGAGAAATCATGTGTCACAATCCTAATTAGCGGTTTTATATTTGCTTTAATCGTTAAATTAGAATGATCCTGAAGCTCAATCAGGCTTGAAGATAATGCTGAATAGTTTTCAAAAATCAGGTTGCATCTAATTGCTCCGATAGAATAAATATTGTTCTCATTTATCAGGATATTTGTTTCTCTAGCAAATATACCAGAGAGTATACCATCTAAATTAGTTGCACTGGTGATAATACCATTCGATATAACGAAGGAACCATTTATCAGTATAAAAGCAACGTATGCGCGTGTGATAGTAGCATTGGAACCCTCAAAAATTATCCTTCCATTGATATTCATGTCTTCGATCATAGTGTTTGTTCTATTTAGATATATGTTAGATTCCACTGCGAGGACTCCCTGGGCAGAGATCGTAGCATCTTTGAATTCTGCCTCGCTTTTGAGCAATGTGATATTAAGGTAGAGCTGAGAGCTTTCTACAAATATCCTTGAATTAGAAGTTAATACTGATGAATTCTGAAGAGTTGAGTTTCTGACATGTAGATCTGTATTATCGTACATGAAGAAAGTTCCAGACATTGTTGTATTTTCAACAAAGACGTTGGATTTAAGCGAGGTTACCGTAGAAGCATCGTAAATTTTTGCTGACTCTACACCTATAAGTAGAACATCTGCGCTATAGCGATTAATGATCACAAGAGATGCATTATCTGCAACAAATTTACTGAGAATGTATGCAGATTCTATGCTACTAGATACGTTTACGAAGTTGTTGTAATTTGACGTGCTAATCACATGTGTTTCGTTGACTATCAACGTACCATTGTGTATTACAAGATATCCCAATATTGAAATTTCTGAGTTTACTAGGTATGTTATTCCTGGAGAATATAGAGCAACTTCAAAAACGGTGGAATTCATGATGTAAGCTCCTGAGTATATACTGGGTATGGATGATTCTATGTACATGTTCGTTTGCAAATAATCTATGAATGAACTTATAATCGTAAGATTGCCGCGGGAGGTTGAATAGACAGAGTAGATTTCATTTCTTTCTATATGAGCTAACGAGCAATCATGCATTTCTATTGAGTAAAGTTCTGAATTCTTAGAGTGTAAGTAAGCCATGTTGTACAAAAAAACGTACGTTTGGTTTAGATGGGCTTCGGTTAGAGTGATTCTTGAGGAACCATATGCATAGAACATGTTGGAGGAGCTGTCGCTATAAGTTTTGTTTAATATTGCAACGGAGTGATCATAGGCTTGTATTGTGCAATGAAAGTTTATTTCTGATATATAAGCAGTAGCGTTATCATGGAGTTTTATTTCAGACATTCTAAGATCCGCTTCTATGTATAACCGACTGTGTTCAAAACATTCGATCCACGCAGTATAGTAGGTATATGGTGCTCTTATGAGTGCTTTAGAACTTCCGTTCATAATGATGCTTAATGCGCCTAGGGTATCTCCCTCGGCTAATTTAAGGTAGGAGTTATCGAGCAGCATTATCGTTAGTCCGCCACTCAGCAGCCTAAAGTTTTCCAGGATGACACATGCGTTGTCCCTTACAATTATCAATGGCGAATCGATAAACTCTACGTTTTGAATGAGAACTTTAGATTCATTAGCAACCTCTACTATTCCACTTATAGTGCTATCGCTGATGAAGGCGCTGTAAACAGAAGGTACTGTTTCATATCGGCATCCTGACCAAGCAACGATAGGTTCTTCGTTAATTAATTCTGTTTGAGAAAAGGTTTTCGTAATGGGTATATTCTCTGCAATTACGCCGGATGCAGAGTATATGGCTACTATTAAGATTAGCAATCCGATGAGGAGTCTTCTCATATATCTTACCTTGTCACATAATTCATTCACCTCGACATGTTCTGTGTAGAAATCATGTCGAGGTATGATAGGGAAGGGTAAAAAAAGCTTTATAAATATATCTTTTTTGGCAGTCATATAGAAGTGAATATAAATCCGCAAATGAATTGCATAAGTTAATTTTACGCATGCATATGTGGTATCCTACTCAAAAAGTTTAAGGTACTTCATTAAGTGGTAGGGGATATTGCTTTAGTGCTTCTTCGTAAAGTCCTAGAACGAAGTACTTGGCGGCAGCAAAATTGTCGGGAATGTATCTTAGTATGTCTTGTCTTACTTCATTAGTCAGGTATTTCATTGAGGAGATTGATCCTAACTGACTATACACAGCTGGGTCTTCTTCTGAAAGCCTCTTAATCTTCGATAGATATTCGCTAATGATTTCTTCATGTCGATCGTGATTTGTTCGAAGCTCGATCTTTGTCAGGACGTAAAGTATTAGGTGGCTCTGAAGATCCTTATATAAGCTCTTTAGGTACTCAGCTGCGAAACTCTCGTCCTTGAATCTGTCTGAGCGACTTAAAAGATCGAAGACGAACAGGATGCTATTGATAATGTTGATACCTCTGCTAATGTCTTTACTTAATCTTTCAGGCGATGGTGGTATTATAAAATCAAATATACCATATCTTCTAGTGGCTCTTTTTCTGAGCTCATTCAAACGTAGTAATATCTCCTTGAAGACCTCTTTTCTTCCCAGAAAGTAAATGTTCTTAGCTAGTACTGGAGCCGCTTGTAAGAGCTCCAAATCGTCAAGGCTCAGTCTCAGACGCTCAAGGAGAGATTCAACTTCATAGCTTGCTATGCCTTTTCTGAAGGCAGAAGAGACTAACAAAGTTGATGTAAACGTTTTTCTAAGTATGTCTGGGATCCTTTCATCTCTTCCGTACCTCCTTACGATATCCCCAGTAAAAGGTAGGACGGAATCCATGCAGTACCTAAATGTCATAAAGTCAAGCAGGATTGCTATTTGAGGTGAACTATGAAGCTTTAGCCTCTCTTCAAGAAGGTTTATGAATAGCCCCTTGTACAACTCTTCAGATCCAGTATATCCTATTACTAAAGCTAGGGTATCTAGATGCTTGTATGAAAATATAGTCGCCTTAGCTATCACACCCCTATTAACCGTCTCGAAGTTGCTGCCGATATAAATCAGGGCGCCTAGTGGGTGAAAGTTTAGTGCCTTCTCTAACACATCGGTATCAACATGCACTTGCGTGTTGGAATTCAAGTGTATATGCGCCTCAGCTCTGAGTAGAGGACTCTTGATATAGTTAATGTATTCCTCACACCTAAGTATCCTAACGAGGGAAACTAAGAATAGATCGTGTAGTAGTGGATCACACTGCAGAAGCTTCTCAGCGAAGTTTAGCATCAGGTTTTCCAATAAATAACACCTAATTACAGTCCCAAGAAATAGAGCTTAAAAATGATGAATATATTGGAGCTGTTCCTCTGGTGATTCTACAGAAGAGTTCTTAATCTGTGTGGAGCTGAAGTTATTAACGAAGCAACTAGAATTACGTCAAAAAATGAAGAAGTGGATTTGTGCTTTTTAAAGTTGTCTGGCTCCCTACTTTGTTTTTAACTCCTCTGAGATCATTCTCGTTATGAACTCTTTTCTATCTGGTGCTCGGTATTCGAAGATTCCTTTCTCTATCATCCTAAGTATCTTTATTACTTCTCTAACTTGCCATGGTAGCATTAGCCATGAGATTATCCTATAACTACCATATGAGAATGCTGCCATGAGAATCACTAGCATCGGATATAGGAACATATTGGCTATGTATATAGGTCCTACCTTAGTTGAGCCTGAGACATAGTCCATAAATACTTTGATAGTGGGTTTCGTATAGATAATTTTGTCGTAGGGGATCCATCTACCGTATACTTTAACAGACTCTATGTGTACTGTTATTATCCATACGTATCCTGGTGGAAAGTCTGCCCAATCAATTGTGACTGAGAAAACGCCGTATCCTAAGGCATTAGCAGTGTAAATTCTTGAGATTCCAGCTTGCTCGCTAGTTACTATGATTGCGATGTTAGCATCTTCTACCGGAACTCCATTGTGGAGCACTGATAACGTTACCCTCGATATTTTATGCTCATCTATAAGTTGTACCTTGAATATGCTCTGTGGAGGAGCCTCTGCAACGTTTACGCTAAGTGTTAATTTTTCAACAGTCACGGCCACTGTTACTGTTTGTGAGCGATAATATTGCTTTGAGAGGTAGATCTTCACCAGTACTGAAAATGGAAGCTCTGCTGCTTCAAACTGCTGCACTAATTCTAATAACTCGAGTGTATCTATACTTAGCCTGAAGGCGCCTGAAATATCAACTATAAGAGTACCGTGTTTCAATAAGTAGCCCTTATAGTAAATCTCGAATGATGCATCGGCATCAATTATTGGTTGCTGAGTTTCATATTCCATGTACCAAACAGCTATATCTGCATACTCTCCATAGGAAAGCTCATACGTATCTTTCGGAACGACTGCATATGTTGGTATTGGGTTAATAATGACTGTCACAGTTATCGTTTGTGGTTGATAGTGGACTTTGGATAGGAATATTGTGACTGAGAATGTTCCAATGAAGCCTATGTTTGTCGTTGGTATAAATAGCAGGTATGTTCCGTTTCCAAGGTCTAGTAAGCTACCACTTGAATAGTAGTTTACGTCCACACCTATCATTTCGTATGATGCATTGGCCCCAGCTACTAGTCCGCCAAATCCTAGGTCCTCGTAGTAGAATCTGATAGATATATCCTGTCCATAGATTAGAGATAGCTTGGTAGTTTCTGCGACTGCATATGTTGGTATTGGGTTAATAATGACTGTCACAGTTATCGTTTGTGGTTGATAGTGGACTTTGGATAGGAATATTGTGACTGAGAATGTTCCAATGAAGCCTATGTTTGTCGTTGGTAT
>JANJXX010000018.1 GCA_024720975.1 Candidatus Panguiarchaeum symbiosum
TCTTAGTCTTAGGGCACCTACACCAGTCGTCCCACGACCCTGATAGGAGGATCGTAACCCTAGGCTGCTGGAGGAGGCCTACAGTCTACGAGAGGAGGGATGGTAGGAGGATCGACATTGGGACCCTCTTGATACACGAGGAGGATGGAGCGCTAATCCTATACAACCCCTTGAGCGGAGAGTCCAAGAGGATCCTAGCTAAGTTCGCCTAGCCCTCCCACCTAGCCCTCTCATGTAGCTCCTCTTACGGCCCTCACCTCTAACCTTCTACGAGCTGGATGGGTCAGCTATCGAGGGAGCTACTATCAGCTCAGAGGCTAGCTAAGAAGCTTGATCGAGGAGAAGATCCTGTAGCGATAGTTGGAGACCACGTAGTATATCGAGGGTCAAAGCTCAAGATCGTTGAGGTCAAGGAGGAGTTAGTTGCTGGGGAGAAGGTGTTGACGTACAGGACAAGTGAGGGGGCGTCCTTCCAGTACTGGACTAAGCAGAGGAGGATCACAACCCCCTTTAGAGTCGAGTGGTACCAGCTTTCACCCACGAACAGGCTCTTCGTGGAGCCTACGATAGACTCTATGACGAGCCAAAATACGGACATTAGGTTAATTGAACCTCTTCACGTAGGACTTCGAGTCTTATTTCTTTTCTCTGGTAAGCGATTTTATGAGCACTTTTAATGCTGAAGAGAATGATGAGACTATACTTGGGGAAAGAGCATATCCTTTTCCTGAGGGGGCTCTCTTTGAAAGTCTGACCATGGTTTCTAGGAAGATTGCAAAGGTTTCTCCCAACTTGGAGTATTTCCCTGTTAATAGTTCATCTAAGAAGTTTACCCAATAATCCATTTTCTTTGCTCGCTTAATCAGAATTAGATATGTACCAATTACTGGACCTACATCACCTCTTAACGAATATATCCTTGGATTACCTGTTTGGACTGGTATTAAGCATCCTGCCTTACTGAGTATTTGTAAGATATTGTTGAAGGAGCCGCGTATTCCCTGCCCACTAAGTCGGATTAATGTCGATGAAGTTTCTTTCGTCCCCACGTTGAATAACACTTCTCCTCCTTTTCTTCCCTCTTTGTAGATTAAGTAGTAGCTATCTTCCATTCTCTTCCCTCAGTCAATTACTAAGAAGAGTGCAATTCTGCTAAAATTTAGTGGACACTTCCTTTTATATCCATGTGTTATATATAGACCATGCTCATTTGCGACGAGATCATAACCGTGGTCTGACGTAATAAGAATAGAACTCTGTTTCATGAAATGGTTAATTTGTTCAATAATTTCCTGCATATTCAACGAGTTAAGGAAATCGCTCACGCTTACACCATGCTCATGCACCACGAGATCTATTAATGATTTTTTGATGGAGAAAGATGCCTCTAATTCCTCTTTTAATAGTTGCGCATAGCGTTTGAGGGCAGGCTCACGTCCAAGGTGAGTTAACTGCTCTGTTAGAAACCTTGTCACTCCTATTGGATTTGCGAATATTCTGCTATAAATTACAACATTCCGATTTGTATGAGCAAATTTACCTGCTATCGTAACCATTTCTGGTATGGAAGCACAATCCAACACGATTACACCACCAACTTTTCCAACGTTTTTCCTCAAGAAGTCGAGTATGAAATGTATGTTTGCTTCTTCAGGTATTATTAGCTTCTTTGCTTCCCATAGAAGGAGATTGATAGAACGTGTGAATTTTAAAGCACTTAAATATAATTCTCCCTTCAATAATCCCCTAAACACCGGAGGAATAGCTTCTATTAGGCTTTCTAATTCTGCTTTTTGAGCATCCGTTGCATTAAATAGTGATAACCCGGCTTTAGCGAATGAGCAAAACACTATTTTGTGAAAGATGTTTATTGGTAATGAACCTAAAGTGGATACCACTTTGATTATTCTTTCTAATTCGTTGATGAAGCTACTCATCTTATCCTCTTATTTTACATTCTAAGCGTTTAGGTGGGAACTCTGAAGGAGACCTCTCAGTTAATACATTACAAATGTATTGTCTCATTTCTATAGCTAAACCTGCTATTTGCCTAAGTTCACTCAGATCAAATTCCTTATTTGGAAAGAGCAGCTTATACAACCCAGAAATTATCTTTCTTACAGCATTCTCATCTCTGATGGTGAAGTTAGGCCCGATTTCGACGTGTTCGTTCACGAGATCCTTAAAGTTTTCTCTTCTCAGCCTATGCATCACCTCGGCAAAGTAGTCTGCTGCTAATCCTACTCCATGAGCTAGGTGCTCCTCGCTCCTCATTATTTTTGGCATTTCCCATCCTGGTATTAGACCATGTACTCTGTCGATGAAGGCAGAGTCTTGCATGACGTCCGGTAGAGTGCAAAGTATTTGCCCAGGACTCATGATATCTTCCCTCTCGATATTCCCTAAGAATACTAATGAACAGTCGCTATGAGCTCTCTTTAAGGTTCCTCGCTCAAAAAAACCATCGACCATAAAGTCTTTAAGTTTTCCGGCCACTTCAACAGGGTTTGTAAACTTTATCTTGCTCACTTCATCAAAAACTACTGCATCATGTGTTGCTATGTCTCCTGCCATTCTTAATCTGACGTCAAAGAATAGTCTTGCAGGGCTTACTGTTCCGCCAGAATAAATCCTTGTATAATAGGATAAATTGCGATACAAGTATGTTTTCCCCGTAGCTCTTGGGCCCAGCTCCATGATGTTTATGTTTCCCTCGACGAGGGGGACTAGGCGTGCAATCTGAAGCATCTTCTGTCTGTAGGAGTACGCTTTTGGACTGAGTCCTATGGTCGTTATCAATAGGTCTATCCACTCACTTAAAGAGAACTCATTACGATTTTCTGCGAAGTCTTTGAGGTCTATGTTGTAAACTTGGAATGGCTCTATGTCCGTTAGTAAAATTGGTGACGTCTCTACTTCGAGGTTTTTAAGAATATCTGGGCAGTATTCAAGCGTCCCTAAACCCCACATTCCTGATAGTATACGTTCAAATTTTCTGACAACCCCCTCGTCCACCAGTGCATCGTAAATTTGTAGACATGGTATTTGAACTAGGTATAGATTTCTTTTTAAATCCACACTTACCTTAAACTCATCTATTAGTTGAATGATACCTATCCTTTTTAACTTGTGAAGTATCTTATCTTTGTCTTTTGGTTCCGGGAACTTCTCTGCAACAACCTCGGCGAGTTTGCTGGGGGCTGACTCTTTATCATGGTAGGCACTACAATATTTTGAGATTAAATATTCAGATATAAAGCGGGGTAATCTTGAGACTTCATGCCTTAAGGCTAGTCCTTTGTTAACGGCTACCTCGCCAAAAACTCTACTTATTTTATCGTCCAGGCTCGGCAATTCGGATCACTCTAGCTCAGTAGCAACTTATCCCAACTTCTTTTCACTTTTGTCGTGATAAATGGCCCTAGTATCTCTTGGATTTTCTCTTGTGGAAGCGAACTTGCAAACTTTATCTCGATGTACAGCATCAGCTTATACTTAGTTGCTAACTGTCTTAAGAAGTAAGATACATTAACTATTGTGCTGGGCTCGTGGACTGAGCCTAGGAAGTCGAAAATTGCCCTCAAAAGCTCGCCATTTGCCCTCAATTTCACAGAGCTTATCAAGGTTCCATAAGTCTTGTATAATGTCCCCAGTCTCGCCTTGAAGTCTTCATAGTTAAATGTTTGATCAACTTCAATTGTAACTTCATTTAGCGTTCTTTCAGTGATGACTGTTGTTGGCGCAGTTATTTCCTCGATTTTCGGTACCAGCTCCTCTGTTGTCATCTTCGGTTTCTCTGATAGCTTTGTCTCTTCCACCTTAAATCTTATCCAACCTTGTTCTTCATCTACGAGGAGCGTTATCTTTTTCCCCTCGATTTCTATAGTCTTTCCATGAAGCACATTGATTGCTTCCTTAGCGACTTGGGAGCTCAATGGCTTCATGCCATACATACCCAGTAGCATATTTTCTACGACTTCATCAATTCTGTCACGTTCTCTAAGCACCCCACTCTCCACTTCAGTCCTATAATGTCTGTAAAGAGCTTCCCCGAGAACTCCTGCATCCCATACGAATCCTGCTAATTCTACGATCTTTCCGAAGAAGGTGTTTAATATCAGAGAATAATCTACAAGACTATCTTTTTCAAGTTTCTCTGCTCTACTACCAATTTCGCCAAGTAATTTAGCTAGGCTTTGCGAAACAAAGTTTTGCATCTGCATGCTGCAAAATATGGTCTCCTCATAAAGCTCAACGATATTCGTCGCTATCCTCCTAGTGAGCCTAATGAGCTCCCTTTGCGCAGACATTCTGGCTTCTCTTATTTGCCGCTCAAGTGAATTCTTTAATCCCGCCTCTAACCTTTTACGTTGTTCTTCAAAGAACTCTGCCAGTCTTAGCGTTAGTCTCTTCTGAACTGTCCTTTCATAGTCTATCATCTTTTCTTCTAAGATCTTTTCTTTGTTCTCTAGATACTCTAAGAAGTTTTTAACAGCGGCATACGATATAGCATCATCGATCAGTCTCGACATTTTCTCAGGGCTTATGTTTGGTAATAGAACAATTATATGAAATGGGTGTTTAATTCTTCCATCGATGTTTGCACTTTGAAGCTTCTGTGCTATCGTATCAGTGATTGTGCGGTAACTTGTTTTCCTCTGATATAGTTCATTGAATAGGAAGGTGTCCCAAGGTGGGATGACAATTATTGATAAAAGGCCCTTGCTCTGAGAATCTCTTAAATCTGCATCGTTTAGTAGATCTTCAATATTTTCTAGCATACTGTACCTTCTTAATAAAATTATGACTTCGTTTTCTCTCGATTTAATTGCTGCTCTTGGATTGTGAAAGAGGCCTGGTATATTCACTTGTTGTAGGTACACTGGTATGTATGCCGTCTCCTCAAGAACTCTTCTTTGTTCCATGACAAACGCTGCAAGCTTATCATATATCGTTCTCATTAGGGACGGCATGTAAAATCTTTGCTTTCCATTTTCTTTCTCCTCAATTCTTGCACTCTGTGCTTTGAGCGCCTCTATAGCCTTTTGAATGTTTTCTATTACTTTCATAGCTTCTTCTGGAGGCAAAACTGCGAGAATATCTAATTGCATTTCTTCTGGCGTTACTCCGTAGCGCTTTAGCTCTTTTGAATCTTTAACTTCTATGAGCGCTGTTACATTAGCTGTCGTTCCCTTCGCAAGTATCTGTTTAGCTACAATGTTTGCTGCTTTTTGAATCTCTGAGCTTACAATTCTAAGGGCGTGTTCTATATCTGAGAGGGCGCTCGCCCAATCGGCTTCAAATTCTGCCATTAAGTCAATTGCACCGGCTCTAGCTAGGGAGATGTGTCTTGCCCCTATGGAAAGTGATTCTGGCTCGTGAATGAGGGCGTTTTCTGCTGCTTCTGCAAACATGTAGAGTGCTGTTCTAATGTATTCTGTCCTGGGAGCATCTATGGGGTCCAATATCTTTCTAAACAGCCATACGAAGCTTGGTGAGAGTGGGTAGTAGTCTTTTATCTGTTCCTTATAGGTTTCTAGAGTCTCCTGAAGATTATACTGTTGTGCTTGGAGCGCTAAGTATGAGAGTAGCTCCTCCTCTGGTTTCCCATCTATTTGTTTCCTTAACACTCTGTGCCTTGCTATGTTAATTGCGTGTCTCAGGTCATAAGTCAGGGCTGTTTCCTCAGAAAAACCGCCAACTGCTCTACTCAGTCTCTCTCTCAGTATTGACAGGCGCTTTCTGAGACCATCTATTTTGTCGCGGATGATCTGTTTACCCGCTTGCTGGAGGTATATCGAGTCTATCTCCCTTAAATCCTGCTCTGCCAATGCAATTATTATGAATGTTGGTATTCCTCTTCCAGAAAGGCTTGCATAGACTTCGTCTATGAAGTTTATCGTCCTCTCAATTTCGAGATAGCTTTCTTCATTCTGCGTCTCTATATAGTTTATTAGTCTTCTAATCATGCCTATTCCAAGTTCATCTATAAGGAGTAAGAGCCTTGGGCTTCCTCCTAGCTTTCTATAGTTCTCGAGGGTCTCAGTTATGATGGAAGTTAAATCTCTTGATGAGATTGATGCCATACGTGCTTTGCTCACCTTCCTTATAGTCTCAATTACTGACTTCCTAAGCCCAGGATCCTTTATGCTCCACTCCTTCCTCCCTTCCGCTATAGCCTCTAGCTGACGTAAGATTTGAGTAAATGGTTCCTCTTTGCTAAAGTCCACTCCTATTGTGAGAGTTTCTTTTGCTAGCTCTTCTTTTAGTCCAAGCGATTTCGCTAGGCTGGATTTTGCTCCCTCGCTTGAGTTTAGCATATGCCAAAGGAGTATTATGGCATGCGTCTTCCCGAAGCCGAATCCTCTAACTAGAAATGTACCTTGAACTATTGGTATTTCGAGCCCCTCAAAGATATTTTTTAAGAATGTTTCGAGAGACGGCGTCAGCCAAGTTATCTCGACTACGTAAGATGGATCTCTAAATCTCGTTTTAACGTGTTCTCCAAGGTAGCTCTTAATTATTTCATGAAAACTTGGCGTTAGCTCAGATTTTATCTCTGCAAGCTTCTCTTTAAGCTGAAAAACTTGTCCAATAGACCTCAAATTTACTCTTCCTCTTTAATTATTAGGTGTATAAGCGTGTTTATAGCTAATTCTCTTGTAACTTTTGCTATCTGGCTCTCGTCGATTCCTAAGTATCTTGTAAGCTTTGTTTTATCTGCTACTTTATAGCCTAGGTCTTGGTCCCTAGCAGTCTCTAGCAGTATTATTGCTAGAGCTGCGCTGCTTGAGAGCTCTCTATCGCTTATCATCCCCATTTTAGCTCTCACTATATTGGCTCTCATTGTAGGGCTCCCGCTTTCTGTTAGAGCCATCCACGCCATTATTGTAGCTCTCCCAGGCGATACCTTCTTCAGCTTATCTAGTGGCGCCCTCCCTTCAGCTAATGTTAACATCTCTAGGAACAGTGGATAATACGCTTTTCCTGTTTCCTCAATCTTTTTTTCAGCTATTAGCCCATAGAGTTTTAGTTCTTCTAGACCGAAGCCGCATAGCTTTCCTATAGTTTGGACTAGGTCAAAGCTTAGGCCTAAAGGCTCTTGGCGCACCTTTGCTGTTGCTAAATCCACCCTCGATATGAGCCACAATGTTATGTATGATCTTGCTGCGGGATCAATGAGCATTCCCTGTGCTATATTCTTTGATATTTCCTGAGCTGTTGGTCCATCTAGTTTAACAGGTCCCGTCTCTGTCAGTATTCTGTAGATTAGTGGTTCTGTGTATCTTGCCACTACCGCTGTTATGGCTGCATCATATATGTCTGCGAACCTTGCGCCTATCGGTAGCTCAAACCTCGAGGCTACGCTTAGGGCTGTCCCGAATATTAGTGCTGCTGTATCTGCTGGTGAAGCATTGCTTTCAACTATTATTTTTCTTGTATCTTCAACGGTTTCCTCAACTGTTTTGAGGAATAGTGGGTTCTCTAGCATGCTTCCCTTAACGTTTTGTGGTGATATTTCTAGGAGCTTTTGTCTCGGATATTTTCGTCCAACTATTACGAGGCTCATTTCCTGGGCTACTACGTTCACATGCCTCTTATATCTGGTCTTCATCTCGGTCTGGAGTGGCCAGACCTTTGGGATTACGTAGCCGCTTTCGTAGAGGGATTCGCTCACAGTTCTCCATGCAAGCGCTGTGGGATGCGTAAACCATAAGACTAATACGCCATCATCCCTGAGAACCTTTGCTGTCTCAGCCATAAAGTCTCTGAAGAACCTTTGAAATCTTCCCTGTGAATCCTCCTTATCATAG
>JANJXX010000019.1 GCA_024720975.1 Candidatus Panguiarchaeum symbiosum
GGTGATGTGTTATCAACTATGAACCTGTAGTATGCACTATTCGTGTTTCCTGAGGTATCATTGGCCCAAACAGTTACATTTTTTGGACCATCAGTGTACTGTGTTGTATCCCAATCGTATGTGAATGTTCCTCCTCCAGACCATGCCGCTACCATACTTCCCTCAATATACAGTATTGTCTTATTAACTGCTACATTGTCTGATGATTCAATCGTTAGAGGAGTCGTTCCCGAAACATATGATCTATTTGGTGGTGCCGTTATTTGCACAGTTGGTGGTGTTGTATCTTCTCCTCCTTGTTTTATCACAACTTTTGGCTTTTGTGCTTCACTGTTTTTTACAATAACTTTATATCCAGCGGCTTCAAATATTCTTGCGAATGCGATCGCTAGTACCTCAGAACCTTCAATTATGACAGTACCCCTATACCTTGGCTTTTGTATACTCTGAGCATATGAATAGGCTGTCGATATTACCCCCACTAGGAGGATGGATATTATGAATATGTTCAAGATCGCTAGAACGGGTGGGAATGTTCCCCTAGACATACATACACCTACATTCATCGTGCATTTGTTAAACTCAAAAAAGATATGTAAGCTTTAAATATAATACTAGCTTAGCATTCAGAAGGTTAGCGAAACTTCGGATAGCTCTTACCCGGGAAAAACTCTTGCATTTAAGTTGTGGGGTATATAGGGATCATAAATCGGCAGTTAGCTAATATCTGGAATAGTTGTACAATTTCTGTAGTTCATGTTGAGTTAATTGCACAATCAGTGCTGTGTAATAAGTCTGAATTTAGTTAAACCATATACTTTGCTTTATCACACCTTAACAGTGATTAAAACATTTAGGTGCTTGGCGTTTGGTGAAAACATTGTCTGAGCTCTATGAGAAAGTTAAGGTTGATGAAAACTACGTTCGAGTTTCTAAGGACGACCTATTCAACTTTGTGGTGAAAGTATTCATGAAACTAGGTATTCCTGAAAACGATGCTAAAACTATAGCTGATTGCATAGTCACAGCTGATCTTCGAGGCATTGAGAGCCACGGTGTTCAGAGGCTTAAGCGTTATATAAATGGAATTCGGATGGGTGGCGTCAATCTAAAGCCCAACATTAGGATCGTGAGGGATGGTCCATCTTATGCTGTTGTAGATGGGGATGAGGGCATGGGTCACGTTGTTGGAACATTCGCTATGAGACTTGCAATAGAGAAGGCTAAGAAGACCGGTATTGGTGTTGTTGTCGTTAGAAATAGCAATCATTTTGGTATAGCTGGTTATTATTCTATGATGGCTGCTAGGGAGAATCTAATTGGAATTTGCATGACCAATACAAGACCACTTGTTGCCCCGACTTGGGGTATAGATAGGGTTCTGGGTACAAATCCTATATCTCTAGCTGCGCCAATGGAGAATGGATACTTGCTTATTGACATGGCAACCAGCACTGCTCCCGCAGGAGAGATCGAAATTCGAAAAAGGAAGGGTGATAAAATACCTGAGGGTTGGGTATTAGATAAAAACGGAAACATGACTACTAATCCAGACGATTTCTTTGCTGGAGGCGCACTACTCCCACTGGGTGGCTTTGGAGAGTTGTATGGTGGGCACAGAGGATATTGTCTGGCCATTCTGGTTGAGGTCTTAACAGGGTTATTGAGTGGAGGAAGCTGGTCTAAGTATGTTGGTGAAACGCATCAAAAGCATAGTGATGTCTGTCACTTCTTTATGGCTATAAATATAGAGAATTTTGTTCCTCTGAATCAATTCAAAAAGGCATTAGCCAAGATGGCTGAAGAGATAAAAAGTTCAAGGAAGCACCCCGAGGCTGAGAGAATTTGGATTCCTGGAGAGAAGGGATTTTTGACAGAGGAAACAAGACTGAGAATAGGAATAGCTATTCATAGAAGTGTATTTGAGGAGCTTAATAAGATAGCGGAAGACCTTGGAATAGAAAAGCTTAAGCTAATTTCCTAAGCAGCAATTAAACAATTCGTATTCTTATTTCTTATCATATTTTTATTCAATGTCACTAGAACTAATCAATATCATACTGGCTGGATTTACATATAGAAACTGCGAGTAGAAGACTAAAGTGGTTCTCATTGCTAGACAAAGAGAAGGTTGGAAGGGAAGTTTTCCTTATCAGAGAGGAAAGTGGAATTCCTCTAATAGGTTGCATAGCTTTTGGCCTCATCGATCGGGGGACGAATACTATACAAGTCCGTCCAACATCTATATGTCCATTGAATTGTATCTTTTGCTCTACTGACGCTGGCCCAAAATCAAGGATGAGGCAGGTAGAGTACATTGTTGAACTTGAGTACCTTGTCAATGAGTTTAGAAGACTGGTAAAGTACAAGGGGGAATATGGTATTGAGGCTCACATAGACACAGTTGGTGATCCACTTACATATCCACAAATTGTTGATCTTGTACAGGAGTTGAGGTCAACAAAGGGAGTTGAGGTTATTTCAATGCAGACTCATGGGTATCTACTGAATGAACACTTAATAGAGGAGCTAGAAGCTGCTGGTCTCGACCGCATAAACTTATCAATAGATGCTCTCGACCCCGAGCTTGCCAAATTCCTCTCTGGAACGCCTAGCTATAATGTCGAAAGAGTTAAGGCTATGGCTGAGTATATAGCAAAGAATACTAAGATTGATCTGTTAATAGCACCGGTTTGGGTTCCAACAATAAATGATACTGAGATTCCTAAAATAATAGAGTTTGCATTGTCAATAGGCGCTGGGAAGCGCTGGCCTGCCCTAGGTATACAGAAGTATATACCCCATAGAAAGGGGAGGAAGCCAAAGAATGTCAAACCAATGACTTGGAAGGAATTTTATCAAAAGTTAGCAGAGTGGGAAGATGTGTATAGAACAACATTAATCCTCTCACTGGAGAGAGACTTCGGTCTTCACAGGAGAAAAATGCTACCGATAAAGTTCAAAAAGGACGAAAAAGTTGAGCTTGAGGTTGTAGGACCAGGTTGGCTTAAAGGGGAACTTTTAGCTAGGGGGAGGAATAGGAGTGTTACTATTGTAGGTATTCCTAAGAGCCTCCCATATGGTACCAGAGTTCTTGCAAGAATTATTGGAAACAAACACAATATCTATATTGCCCGGCTTTCTCCATAGCTTGTATTACTACATGAAAGTCTAGCTTTAGATTTTGTTTAGAATTTCTTAATCTTACTGAATAGAAATTCTTTGGTGTTTTCATGAATTATCTACATTCCACTGATAAAATAACCTGGATGATACTAGAACTTCTAGGTGACTAAGGCAAGTGGGGTGATGTCCTGCCTCATTCGTGTTAGAGGGCAATAGTGATGGAAATGAAAATAAGCAACAGTCAAATAAACCAATCGGGGAGAACAACTATATTCCTTAGTGAAGAAACTAAAGTAATACCATTCATAGTTGTCGACGTACTGCAGCAGATATATGATAGCATATTTGAGATTCTCGCACATGACCCCTCTCGTTTCTCCGAACTTATAGCTGACGCTTTTATTGGTTTATTGAAGCGATTGTTTGGCATTGAAACAAAAGCCAATGAACACTATATTCTAATCCCAGAGATAGGGATGCAGGATCTGCGTGCCTATTATAGAGTTCCCCTAGAGGTACTCGCAGTCATTGGCGATCCAAAGTCTATCATTGATAGACTAATGAGGGAGTACACTGATCTTAAGATGTACATAGTTTTAGCTCCTAGTAATGTCGTTATTTCCAGGAGTGAGTGGAACTTTATCATAATAAGGCTTGCTCAGGGGGACTTGTACTCCCTTGCAGCTAAGGGCTATATCGATGCCAATCCGCGCTATAGAGAGTATTTAATCGCTAATGAGTGGAACAAGTTTGCGGATAGTTTTGTGCAGAACTATAATATTAAAGAAAGAGTGGAAAACTGGCTCCTCGATGGGATAAAACACGGAGTGGTACTGCAGCCACATTTGAAGAGTTCACATATACTTGAGACTAGAAAGATTAGGGGCGATGCTGTATTCTTCAACAGATATAAACTGCTTCTATCGTGTGGAAACAATTTCACTCGGGAGCAGTTACTTGATTTGTTGCTTAAAATGTACAAATCGAGTCCGTTTGGAGTCAATGTTTGGTGCGGTACTACACTACTTACAGCTCCTCTTGAGGACTTAGAAACAGTAACAGCTCAAAACACTGAGAGCATATATAAGATGATAGACTCAGCGATTCTATTGACACTTCGTATAGCTGAAGTGAATATGATGGCTAGTGAGTACAAAGATAACAGAATTTCACTCGAGCTTCATCCAGCAGAGCGCAGAATATTAAGGATTTTAGATCGGAGCTCTGGAAAGGTAGAGAGGGATCAGCTAAAGAGGTTCTTCATATTCTTATCGAGGGATGGCAGAAGCGAGACTAAGATATTGGATAATCTAATTGATATGCTAGTTTATAGGGGTCTCATAGAAGTGCACTCAAAGAAAATATTGAAACTCATTAAAAACCCCTTGAGCAAAGAATTAGAAACAGAGCGCTTGTATGAAACATTTAAGGATTCTGTGCAAGACCTACTTGAGGTTCTTGGTAAGCTAGGTGCTCTGCAGGGATTTAGAGACACCAGGAATGCGCTACTCCACATTCTTGTAACTAAAGAGAAAGAATGGAAGCTAATACAACTAAGAGACGTAATTGACACTGTTGAAGCTCTGAGAAAAAGATACATGGACTGTAGAGCTCCTTCTACGCTGATAACCCTGGAAAATTTCCTAAGGCTAGCTTTCAGAATTCTCGAATTCATCAAAGGAGCAGTCATCGACATGAATGCGGTCATAGCCCGTACGGATGATATGCTTAATAGAATTAACAGGATGAGAAATGAGATAAGAAGCAAATTAAGGGCTATAATCGGAGCCGAAATTGATCTTCCAAATGATGTCGTCGAGCTGGTAGAGTCGAATATAAGGAAGCTCTCGTTGCGTATACACGAGTATCCTAGAGCAATTACAAAAGGTAAACTAATGTCTATTATAAACCTTAAACTGGAACAAAAATCTGCAGAAGCGTCAAGGATCTGGGAGATCTTTAGATTTGATAGCGGGTGCAATAGCAGTTCGAAATTCAACATCGTACTGCATGTCCTGTTAGAAATGCACAAAGAATTTGAGAAGGAATCACAAGAATATGTAAATAAATTGCAAGAGATAATTGATCTTTTAAGCGATATAGAAACTAAGTCTAAGCAAGTTCCGAGTGAGACTTGCGGGGAGCTCATCAGGAGAGCATTATCAGCTCAGTCACTTGGCAGTATCATAAGCAATCTCAGGAATGTCTCTAAGCAACTCGATGAAGATATAAAGAGGTATAAGGAAATATTGAGACTTAAAGAGGAAGGGGAGCGAATTCGCAGAAGAATAGAAGACACGTTGGGGCAAATAATTGAAATCAAGAGAGAGTTGGAGTATTACCGCACTGCGTTAGCTGATTTGAACATTCCTAGATTTGATACGACGAAGAAACTTAAAAAAGCAATGTCTGAAGTCAGTAGTGTTGAAAGTCTCCTGAACGATCTTCTCAATAGAGTTTCAAAGTCACAAGTTTCTAAGAATTTGATAGAGAACGCAAAAGATGGGCTCGCACAAGCATTCAATCAAATACACTTGCTGAAGGCCGAAATTTTCTCATTGGATCAAGCAATCAGAAGAGAAATGAAGAGCAACTACATTGATCCTTTGCTTAGACAGATTGAGGTGTTTCGCAATCAAATTAAAGACATACAAATACTCAGCCAAATTCTAGCGATTGCTGAAGATATAAAATGCCTCGAGCAGCAGCTTGATAAGGCGGAAGCGAAAAGTCTTCAAGGAATAGTCTTGAAAATCAATGAGATTAACGGAAGTTGGGCCGAAGTTAGGAGAAGATGCATAGAGTACTTGTTTAAGGTTAAAGGAATGTCACAGAAACATATCGCTGCACTTGAGTTGCTGCTGAGTGAATTCCTAGGTAAGGATTTTACGCTGAAGGAGCTTTTAAAGGAGTTAATGAGTAAGCTTGGAATTAGCGAGAAAGAGGTTCTTGAAATCCTACTTGCATTAGAAGATAGTGGGATTGTTAACATATTTATGAGAGTTGAGAGGCATTTATAGGATAAGCAATTAAGCTCTAATTATTGCCGTTGCCGCTTTCTTTAATCTTTGCATTATTGAGTATGCCAGACCTACTTCTTCAAAACCCTCAAATATTACTAATGTATATCCACTACTTTCCAACTTTCTCATGATGTCGAAAATATTCCTTGCAACCTCAATCAAATTATTCCTAGAACCTATGACATGCACTTCTACACCATAATCATCAAAGTTCTCCTCAGTCACCACAACGGCTATTTTCTTGCCTTTAAACTCATTCACAAGCTCTTTTATCCTGGCCCTTACTTTAGATGGCTCGCCAACAACTAGATAAAGCTTACTTCTGAGATTATAGCGTCTATCTAATGCCCAGAATGCAGGTGCTGGATGCTGTGAATATACAACCTCCTTGCCGAGAACTTCCTCGATCATTTCCTTGGTGATAACACCAGGACGCAGTATGGTTGGTTTTTCGAGTGTTAAGTCTAGGATCGTCGACTCTAGTCCAACGAACGTCTGACCTGAATCTATTATACAATCAACTGCACTCAATTCATCGATGATGTGTTCAACTTTTGTTGGGCTGGGCCTATCATATCTATTGGCACTGGGTGCTACTATAGGCACACCAGCCTCGGAAATCAGAGCTAGGGCAACACCATGTGAGGACATTCTAAGACCGACTGTATCGAGACCAGCGGTAACAATATCTGGGATTACACCTTTCCTCCTCCTAAGCACAAGTGCTAGAGGACCTGGCCAGAATTTTTCAATCAGCAACTCAGCATCTTCAGGCACATCCTCGGCGAGCTTGTATACCCATTCTTTGTTGGCTATATGTATCAGTAATGGATTCTGTTGTGGTCTCCCCTTAACCTCAAAGATCCTCCTGACAGCATGCTCATTAAAGGCATTTGCTCCCAAGCCATAGACTGTTTCCGTAGGAAATATGACTAAACCACCCTTCCTGATTATGTCCGCCGCTATGCGGATTTTGTCC
>JANJXX010000001.1:0-63397 GCA_024720975.1 Candidatus Panguiarchaeum symbiosum
CTGCGAAATGCAACTGGAATCTACAGTTGGATTGACATTTATATTGCCAACTTCACAGCAGGCAATAGCAAGATTTATATAAATCACACAAACTTTAGCATGCCAATAGAATATGTGAACAGTTTTGTTATCATTAGCGACAGTGAAGATATGATTAGGATAACAAGATTTGACCTCGTCTGGGAAAACTCAACAACAATCATAGTTGTATACATAAAACAGTACCTGACCCTTAGTGGGGGTGTGTATGTAGATGCTTATAATGTCACTTATAGAAAACTACGCATCCCAAATACGTGGACTGATGAGTCTACCCTCGCCAAAGGAACAGGAATAGGATACGACATCAAAACCTCTTGGTCTGGAGCTAATAGAATAATCGCCTTCATAGGCTCTAACGCCACCAGCGTCTTTGGAGCAACTCTTAGAGTATCATTCGCAGCTAATTTGTTTATTAATGAAGCTACAAAAATACCTGTAAGTTTTGCAGGTACCAAAACCGCAAAGGCGACTCCATATTCTGCATGTTTGAGCAATATTATACTCGCATCTGGGTATGTTTATATCGTTGCAGCACTTGTTGCATCAATAGGAAGTGAGCTTGTCACAATCGCATGGAATGGTATCGCAACTTTAATTGATGCCACAACAATACTGACCCCTGATGATCTAACTGAATATAACATTCCCGTATTGGATTTCAAGCACCCATCAATAACACCTTTATGGAGTAGCTACTGCCTAGTATCTTTCATCGGATACTCAGAGACTGATAATTACTTAATATACTTCAGAGGCCAATTTTCAAGTGGTAGCATACTTCCCCCCTCTAGCGCAGGTGAGATCACCTATGAGAAGACACTAAAGCGTACGTTGTATACTCTTCTTGCAGATAATGATCCTTTGGATAACGAAACAGTTCTGATGTGGATTGATTTTTCCGAGAAGTCAATCATTAAGTATGCCTTGGTTCAATTTACTGATTCAGGCCTAAATAGAACTGATGTATCTACATGTGTGGGCTTGAGTGATGTGGTGAGCTTTGATGCAATGTTCATGGGTAGTCTAAATATAACTGTAATGCTCAATTCTACGCACTCTAGCTATACCTTAGCTTATAACAGCATTTTCATCGCACACATATCCGACACGGAGGCAGGAAAGTTTCCATATGTTGCTCTTGGACTTAGAGATAGTGACATGGACTTTCTTGGAGACTGCGAAGAGGAATTCTATATGACAGATCCGAATAATAGTGATAGTGATTTTGATGAAATACCAGATGGTAGTGAAGTTTTCATCTATCATACTAAGCCAAACATGAACGATACCGATAATGACGGACTCTATGATGGTATTGAAATTCGAGGCGTAGATATACCTGGAGTTGGCATCAGACAGACAGACCCACTGAATCCCGACACAGACTCCGATGGACTCCTTGATGGCGAAGAGGCACTAGGTGTTGAAATAACAAATCCTATGACAGGCGGAATATTTACCGTCTGCACAAACCCACGAAATCATGACACAGACTCTGACAGCCTTAAAGATGGCGAGGAGGTATCCGGGTTTGATATACCTGGAATTGGACACGTACAAACAGATCCAACACTACGAGATACAGACTCTGATATGCTTACAGACGACCAAGAAGTAAACAATGTGAAAACCAACCCATGGAACCCAGATACTGATGGCGATGGACTATTAGATTCTACTGAGGTGTTTAAGACTCGAACTAATCCGAGGTTGAGGGATACGGATGGAGACCTTATACCTGATAATTTTGATATGCTGTTACCAACTACTAGTGATTTCACATATATTATAGTTGCCGTAATGCTCATTGGTTTGTTTAGGCTCCACTCATATGGCCTATTTAGGAACTGGAGGAGGGATATTATTGGGGTGGGTCTCTCTGATTTGGGTGGGATTCCGATGTTCGTGCTACCAGAGAGATTCCCCGTGGAAATTGACATATCACTAATAAGTTCTGGTATTACTGGAATATTCACAATGGCTGGCGAACTATCTCGGAGAGCTCTAGATAGAATTGTTCTGTCTGGAGTGGTACCGATTCTTATTGATAAGGGTGAGTATACTCTAATGTGGGTTTTCCTCAGGAGGGAGTATCCTAGGGTAATAAAGCAGCTTAGCAAACTCCATAGGGAGATGGAGAAAGCCTACAGCGCCATTCTTGCAGAGTGGTCTGGTGTCGTAGAAGAACTCATTGATGTAAAATCTTGGCTCATGGTTAGACTCTTTCCTGGAGCGAGATTCGAGGCCAAGGAGGAATTGAAAGTATTAGAAGAAGAATTCAGGGAAACGTTTAAAGAAGAATGATCACGAAATTCCCTTTATCATTTTTTAGACAATCGAAGTTCTAAAAGCGTTAAGAATTAAGACTTTCTTTCTTTAACTGCACTTAATGAAGGGATATAGCGTACAATAAGCACAAGACTTTTGTAGTGAAAAGTGTAAGGCTTACTGCTTCTATTCGTAGTTTCCATGGATACTTCCTTTTTCCCATGAAGAAATACTTTGCTACTAAAGCTTCTGTAAGGAATTCTACGCGATTTAGACTATTTGCTAAGATTACACTGAGTAATTGCGTAATTCCGCGGAATGCGCCTTTGTATATGCTTCTTAAGGCTAAGGCTTCTATGCTTTGCTCGGCGTCTTTGATTGTAAGTGGTATTAGTCTTATTGTTAGGGATGTTGCTCTTATTGCGCTTTCTGGGAGTTTTAATTTTTCCAATACTTGCTCCATGCTTAAGATTCTGGTTGTAGTGTATGCGTTTAAGAGTGCTATGCTTCCGATTATCAGTCGCGCCATGATTAGGATAGCCTTCTCTAATGGATTCAGAAGAAAGACTAGTATGCCTATCGATAGAATGATATATTTCAAGCCCCTCAGGAACTGTAATACATTCCTAGTTGTACCTCCTACGGCTGACTCCGCTAAGGTAATTACGGCTAATAAGACTGCAACCTTTATTGAACAGAGAGCCAATATAATTAAAACTAAGAGTACTCCTGCTAGCTTCAATACTGGGTGACTCTCGTATAGAGGGGAGTTTCTATTTGGTATCATCGCCTGGAAAAGGGACTTCATGTCTAGCATAACATCATCGCCAAAGCTTTGATCAAGTCATCCTTTGTGAACTTTGGGTCTAGACCCAATTTTAGCAGCACTTTGTAAACTTGGACGGTTTGATTTAGGCTTAAGTATGGTAGCTCATCTAAGGCTAACTCTGGCTTGCTTCTGATTTTTATTCTTCCATCCTCGAGAAATAAAATTTCGTCACAAAATGGTAGTATTCGAAAGTCGTTGGTTGCTAGCAGTATTAGTCTTTCTCTTCCAACGTTTTTAAGCAATTCTATTAGCCTGATTCTATTTTCCTTGTCGAGACCGACTGTGATTTCGTCTAGCAGAACCACATCCGTTTTGTAGCTTAGGGCTGTCACTAGAGCTGCCAGTCTTCTTTCTCCTTCACTAACTTTGAATATTTGCTCATGCATAATATCTCGAACTGAGAAGTAGTCTATAAGATCCTCGCTTACTTTTGCTCTCTCGAATTCATCAACTATTCTAGGGCCAGTGAGAAATGTGGATGGGTTCGATGGTAAATATATAACCTTGCTGACAACATCCCTATAGGACTTCACTCTCTTTCCGCAGACTGTTAAACTGCCTCTGTTCAGTTTAAGCATGCCAGCTATTATCCTTAGCAAAGTCGTTTTTCCAGAGCCATTACAACCTGTTAAGCAGTAAAATCCCCTATCCAAGTCTAGATTTAGGCCTCTAAGTATCCAGTTGCTTCTAGGATACCTAAACCACGCATTCCTTATGCTTAATAGCATTTTCGATCATCACCAGAAACTCATTTAACGATTTAGGAATTCGATCTATACAGCCCCTTCCTCGAAAGATTACTGCATACTCCAAGAGTTCTGGTATATTTATGTCTAACAAAAGCTCTGCAACATCATCGAGGGAGCCTTGAGCTGCTACTGTACCGTCTTTTAGAACTATGATTTTATTCGCCAGTTCAACCAGGTAGTCTAGATGGTGCTCAAATACCAATATGATCCTCCCAGTAGATACCTCACTGAGTGCTTTAATAAATCTGATGTAGTTGTCAGGATCTAACCTTGAGAGTGGCTCATCGAGCACTAGTACCTTTGCTCCGGTGGCGATTGCTGAGGCTAATGCAATAAGTTGTAGCTGTCCGCTGCTGAGTTCAAGCGTAGATCTATTAATTAGGTCACCAAGTTTAAGAGTCTTAACTACGTATTCAACACGTCTTTTCATACTCTCAGGCTTAAGACCAAGATTTATTAGTGGAAGATATAACTCCTCTTCGACTGTTATTGATGATATAAATAGCTCTGGATTTTGAGATACATATGCTACCTTCCCGGCGAGGGTACCAGGCCCATTTTTTATCGGATCCTCTCCCAAGACTCTAACTTCTCCAGATACTTCAGCATAAAAAATATGAGGAATTAGACCTACCAGCACTCTTGCTAGAGTCGTCTTCCCGCATCCTGTTTTACCCACTATTAGATATATTCCATCCGTACTTATCTCTAGATTTACGCCGCGTAGAATGAACTTGTCCCTATTTGGATATCGAACCCATAAATTCCTTAATTCTATCAATAACTCCCATCTCTTCGAGCTTATGTATGATAGGAACACTTATTGCTATACCTACTATAGATTGAAACATATTGGGTATTACCTCGACTAGAGCCACCTCACTGCCAAGTAGCATTGTCTCATATAGATAGTACCCGTATACCATTAGAATGCCAGCAATTAGGCATGAAAATATCATTATGTGAGCTCTCCTTCCTAGGAACAAGAGTAAAAGCGCTATAATCTCTACAGTGATAACAAATGCTAGAAGTATCCAGATTTGTATCTCAGTGCTGAATGTGAGTGAGAGAGGTTCTGACGTAAGCTCGATTGTTATTTTATCCATACCAAGATGGAAATACGTGTACAAGTACGAGGCTAAAGTTACACCAAGTATCGCCACTATCGAAATTAGCAGTGCATATTTCCTCTTAATAGACTCTTTTCCCCTAACTAGCGTCAAGTACAAGAAGCCAGCAACGAAACCTTCTGCAGCTTTGATTATTAAAGTGCCAGGAGCATATATTGGGTACCCTAGGTAAAGATCTGCTAGTGCTGAACCAATTCCTCCTGCCAACGCTCCCACAATTGGTCCGCCAATAATTGCAGCAAGATACACGCCCGCCTCTCCAACATTCCAAAAACCTCCTGTGGCCGGTATTGATATTGCAACTACTATCGTAAATACAAATACAACTGCAGCTAGTATAGCAGCAAGTGCAATTAATTTGATCTCACGACTTTCTGCTAGCATAAAAACACCTACGAAATCTATTCTAGTCTTAAAATCAGATGGACATTGAAGAGGTTTATTATATAGGTTTGAGCCTATATATAGGTTTAGTAGAGTTAATTGTATCAATTGTTTTTCGCAACTGAGCCATTCCTGATACGACATATTGATACAGCTTCATGTTCAGTAAAGTGATAGACATGAATATATTCTTCGAGTGCAGAAAGTGCCGATCGCGTTTCAGCACGGAGTTTCTGAGATGCCCTATATGTGGTGGCCTATTGACGGCAAATTACGACAACTTATCATGGAAGCCCCTCAATCTCAATAGTATTTGGAGGTATTCCTGTCTACTGCCAAGGAACAGAACTACTATAGTAACTCTTGGAGAGGGTATGACTCCGATAGTCGAGGCGAATAATCTCGCTAAGGTTCTGGGTGTTAAAAAGCTGTATATAAAGGATGAGACTAGAAATCCTACGGGCTCTTTTGTTGATAGAGGTATTTCAGTCGTTGTGAACAATATTGAGGAGGACACTAAAGAGATTGTGTGTTCAACTAGAGGTGATACTGGGGCATCTTTAGCTGTATACTCTGCGCGCATCAAATTGAAAGCAAGAATCTACGTCCCGCGGGATGTTGATCTAGGAAAATTATATATAATGCTCTTGAGTGGTGCTGACGTTAGAATTGTGCCTGATTTCTTAACCGCCACTTATTTAGCTGAGACTGAGAGTATGCAAACAAAGGTAGTTATGGAGACTCTGCCATCCTACATAGAAGGCCTAAAAACGATAAGCTTTGAGATCTTTGAGCAACTAAACATGAATATACCTGATATCATAATAGTACCTGTTGGTTCTGGAGCTTTAATATCTGCCATCTGGAAGGGCTTCGAAGAGCTTAGAAAGTTGAACTTATTGGATAATACACCAAGACTTGTGGGTGTGCAAGTTGAGGGCGCTGATCCTATCACCATGCTATTCAACAGAATGAAACTAGAAAAAATGTCTGCAAAGACTCTAGCACGTGATACGGAGTTATTCATTCCGGGACTCGCAGAAACTGCATTAGAAGCCGTTAGACGCTCAGGAGGAGTCATGATTAGCGTGAGTAATACTGAGATACCAAGATACATTGAGTTGCTTGCAAGGACTGAAGGTATTATAGCAGAGCCGTCAGCAGTGCTGTCAATAATTGCTATAAGCCGCATACTTAATAGCTTCATAGATGCGGATTCAGAAGTCTTAGCAGTAATTACTGGCTCTGGACTCAGAACACCAGATGTTCTAAGGAACTTGCTACCAATAGAAGACATGCTTAGAAAAGTTTCTGAAGATATCCCGAGACTAGCTACATCAAGACTTGGCGAAACAAAGATTCAGATACTCACAATATTGAAGCATAAACCTTTACATGGTTACGGAATAAAGAAGGAACTCGCTAATCGTTATAATAAAAATCTATCGACAGCAACAATATATCAGCATTTGAGAGAGCTCGAAAACATGGGGCTAGTAAGTAGAACCAGGAAAGTCGGAAAAAGAGGGAAGGTACTGTACATGGTAAATAACACAAAGTTACTTACTTGATGCTAAAATATGAGGAATTTTGAAATTTTGCTAGCTTTTGAGGATTTTTTCAAAGACGTCCTTGTCTAGATCTTCTATCAGTGGAATTTCAAAGAGTTTTGCTGCACGCTCGGTGAGGGCTGCAACATCGGTTCTCTTTACCAGCTTTATGTCGAACTTTCGCATACCTGCTAGTAATTGTTTGAGGCCTGTGCCTATTCTGTCGACGAAGTAGCTGTAGATACCTATACCACCGGCGGGAATTTGACTCCACTTGTCACCATATCTGTTCTTTAGGTCTCCAGCTACGGCAAATATTGTCTCAAGCTTGTCGCCATAGATTTGAGTGAATTCAGGAGCAATCTTGCTCAGCGTACCCTCCTTGGCAAGCTTTGCAAAGTATTTGGCTTTCATAGCTGCGGTGAGTGCTGGCTTTGCCACAGATGCGCCAATTACGTATGGTCTATCCTTATCGGGAAATCCACTCAGGGCCATCGCTTTGAGTATTTGAGTTTCGTTGATTATTCCACCAGCGATGAATATGTCTGGCACATATTTTCCTTTCTTGTCGAGGATCCTGGCAGCTTTTATTACAAGAGCTAGCATGTAAAGTGTTGGCGTACCCATTTCTAGCATCATAGGCCATGGGGACATACCTGTACCGCCTCCTTGACCATCGAATGTCACATAGTCAACCTTTGCTTCAGATGCAGCTTTCATTGCCCAGGCGATTACTGCTGGTCTATACTGACCCATCTTTAAAGAGACTATTTTAGCTCCCTGCTCTCTCAGCTTATCAACATCTTCGCAGAAGCTCTCTATTGTCGGCATACCAATTCTTGAGTGCCTCTCGAATGATTCAATTGCACCCATCTTCCAAGCTTCTTGAACTCCTGGATCCTCGGGGTCTGGGAGAACTACATATCCTCGCCTCTTAAGTTCTATTGCTCTCTGAAGGTCTTTAACTCTTATTTCGCCACCTATAGCCTTTGCTCCTTGACCCCACTTTCTCTCAATACCATTTACCTCGAGTTTTGTAATTACATATACATCAACGCCAAGCCTTTGATCCTCAACATTCGTTTGTACTACTATATCTCCATATTCTCCGTCCCACCAATCTCTGAAGGTTTTTATTCTGAATTCCATTTCTGGGCTTTTTTGTACCTTCCCATTGCTAATTATTGATTCTGGATCAACACCACATACATTTTCTCCAACAGTCATTATCGTTCCAGATATTGCTGCTCCGGATGCTAAATGCTCCCAGTTGTTCTTAGCTACAGTCGTACTACCTAGACCTGCAATTATAACTGGAACCCTAAGCTTTATTCTGTGTTTTCTTCCCACCTCGACCCCTATTTTGACGCGTTCAAATATTGCCTTGTCTTCATCTCGAAACTCTTCGGGGTATGTTGCCTCAGCTCTTAATTCGCTCATTAGTTGTAGGTCTGCCCAGTCAATTCCATAGTATTTATTGCTAGCTATTACTGATTTTCCAAAGAGGTCAGATCTCGGATATAGACACTCTCTGCCTCTGAGTGCTGACTTTGATATCTCACATAGGATTGGACACTCTTCGACACATATTGGGCATATTCCTGTTGGCATAGGATCTGCTGAGAATCTTATTCTAGTTCCAGTTGCTGAAGAGCCCCCAATGCTTGATCTTGCACCCATATATCAACACCTAAGTTTCTAGTAATAACCACGCCAATCAGTAAATATATTTACTGGGTATATTCACCTAGCGTCTTAAGAAGCTCTTGTTGAATGCACTATTCTTTATGACTTGAAAACTTTAGTGCTGCTAAGGATTATAAAAACCCAGAGACACAGAATCAGAAGCATACGCTAGAAAAGTGAAAAATAATATTCTCAGTGTCCTCTCAAGTCAGAAATAATAAGCTGAGCTACCTTCCTGCCCGACAACAACATTCCACTGAATATTGGTCCCATCCTAGGACCTCCAAATAGCGCATTTACAGCCATACCTGCCACGTAAAGTCCAGGTAAAACACGGCAGGTTTTTTCTACGACGAATTTTTCTCCTTCTGGTGCCCACATAGATTTTTCTCCAAGAAGCTTTAAATTTGATTCCGGTATCTTCTTAGCAACCACATTAAGAATCTCAGCGTCATGTCCAGTAGCATCAACTACAGCCCTCGCTTTAAGCGCTATTGGATCTACGTGCAGACCTGCTATCGGTACGGCTGACCATATACATACAACGCCTTCTATTCTTAGCGGATTTTCCCTGTATATAATGTCCTCTACATCAACTCCTAGAAATATTTTTGCGCCTGAGTCACTTGCCGCAGACAAAAGCTTGCCAATCATCTGGACAGAATCAAGAATGAATACGCCATCACCTACTTTTTCATACCTTACTCCTATCTCATCAAGTATCTCGTTTGCAGGTGAGGCTACAACTAATTTGTGAAATAAATTTCCACCGCCTCCCATTCCACCGCCAACAGTCACTCTTCTTTCTAGGACCAATGTTTTAAGTCCCGCCTTCGCTAAATAATACGCTGCCGTTAGTCCTGCAGGACCGGCGCCAACGATTATGACATCTGATTTCACGTAATTTATCCAATCCTCCATAGCGTGCTTTAATATGAGCCTGGTTATTTCTTCTTCAGGAACATCTTTTAGCAATATCATCACCGAGGAGTTTGGAAATAAAAATAAAGAGTTAAGAACTGAGAATATAGATTTAAGTCCGTACTATAACCTTCCCATTCTCACAATCTCTACGCTTATACCCTCTATTTCATTTAGGATACTTTCTATATCTTCAGCTAGTCCTTCTTTTTCTGGAACCTTCACTCTTAAAACGATCTTGTTAACACCATACGTAAACGGCTCGATCTTATAATCAACTAACTTTGCGTAGCCTGGCAGCCTCTTCTTTATTTCTTCAAGTGCACTGTTGAGGTCCACTTCATCACTATCGGGGTATACTTCTATAACGAATATGTTCTCCGCCATTTTTGACCACCAAGACTAACAAGAGATAATTTGAGTATAAAAGCATAGCTCGAATTATTCGCCTTTTAGTCTTTTCTCTTTGATTACCAGATACTTATGAATTGTTTTGAAGGCACCGGACAGAAGCGTCCCAATGATATAAAGTAGTACTAGCAATTCCGCATACACGCTAATTGATACTCCTACTCCAAGTATTTGAATGTCTTTGATTCCTTGAAACCAAACCCACTGATAATACGAATATATCAAGGACTTAGCGAATGTCAGAGCAACGTCAACATAGCCTCCAAATGCATATGCCAGTCCAGTTGAAGCTGTAGCTGCTACACCCAGTAGTGCTATCAGACCTACGTCAAGACCTTGCAGTGCTATTTGCATTTCAAGAATCCTGCCTTGCTTCAGTGCGTCAAGGAGCGCTAGGGGTATTACCACCATTGAGAAGAATGCCCACAACGTTGATGCTAAGCCGATAAGTTCCCTTTTAGCCATTGCTAACCACCTCTCACTGAAGTGAGCTCTCTTGATCTTATAGCCACTATCTCAAGACCGGATACTATCTGTGCTACGTACATTATTACCTCCTTGTATGAAACATCTCCACTTATTGACAGCGCTATCTCTTGACTTTTGCTCTCACCCGGCTTAAGGGTAATTACCGTTCCATTCCTAGCGACTAAATTTTTTGAGCTGTCGAATAATGATATAGTTACATTAACCTTAAGATCGAAAACGAAACCCCTGTGCGCTATTGATATAGTAATGAATATATTACCTCCTTCAGACCTGGCGCTATAGTTTATGCTCATGGATTGGAAGTTGTAAACTATCGGTATGAAGAGTGCTGATGAAACTAACCAGAAAAGGTAGGACAATATTTTGAGAATACGAAGACCTCTCATGAAAAATCACCATGAATTTATTGACGGCTATAAGTTCAAGATTTTATATCTTTTTTGAAGGAGCTATTATTACGCACTACAAATCATCTATGCCTCTATAACCGCCTAGAATATTATTAGGACATGTGTGTGAAAAGTTTATTCTCACTAACGCACGAACTACAGGACGGCTGCGTTCTGCTATGCACGCTATGTAGTAAGCCTATACGTCTTTATTTCGTTGCCCCTCATTGAAAGAATAAACTTACCATTGCTACATACTACAGGTTGTTTTGCATTTTCAAAATGGTCTGATTCCCAGACCTCTTTAACCGTACCCATCAAGCTAATGTTGATAGCATCTCTAGAATAGTTTACCAGTCTGAGAGTTACACCTTGACCGGCGTCTGAAGGCTTAAGGTGTGCATAGATATCGTCACTGGATATTCTTAATAGTTGCTGTGTTATTGGTTCTAGCGTTACGTAATGAGTATTTACGGGAGTAATTAGTTCTTTCCACAATCTTAGGGCATAAATAGTCTTGCTTTGATCGCTCGATGCGATTGCTACCCTACAGTTAAGTGTTCCTTGATCTATGTAGTGGTTAGTAAAGTATTTCCATATTACCTTGTTTGCTCTGTAAAATATTTCATTGATCGCGCTACCACCAGTTCCTGCGCGTCGAATCCATTTTGGTAATCGCGATAGCATTTCGTAGTAAAGAACAGAGGGATACATTGGAGTTCTTAAGATAGATATTTGCAACTCTTCGCCGTTCTTAGAGAAACCGAATCTATTGTCTGTGGCTATAAGCGCTGAACCCCATTTTGCAGGCACGAGAACCCACCCGACGCTTGGGACTTCATACTTAGCCTTGTCAGCTTCAGATGCTTTCGTTGATGTTGGATCCAGCCTTTCCACGTAACCGTAGGGTGCTCCATAGATCGCATAATCCTCCGCTTGAGCTATTGGAATGATGAGCTTTACGAATTTATGCTTGCATTTACTTTTTATTTTAAGTCTTATCTCGATCTTATCTTCGTCGGTTAGCACATAGTCAACGTCCATGAATATTCTCTGCCATGGGAAGCTAGTGTACTTCATTAATACTCTGACCGTTATTCGTACTGGTGTCAGCTCAATAACTTCAACACTAACTGCCTTGGGATGCTCGTAGACGGGTTTTTTCCTATCGTAGATGTATATTTCCCAGGCATCAAATATTCCGGCTGGAATGCCAGTTATGCTTCTTCTGGTTAAGTTAGGATCATCCTCATAAACCCTTATTTCGATTGGTCTACTCAACAGTTTCTGTTTTAGCTTCTTATCAAATATTTGAACGATCAAACCTGTCTTCTTATCAATAAATAGGGCATATCTCTTGTTCTCAACGATAATTAATCTTCCGCGTTGAGATAGTTTCAATGTGCCGTTTGATCCATCATGCGGTTTGATTACCTTGTATCCAAATCCTGGTACGTTCTCCGCCATTATCGGTTTGGCTGTCTTCACATCCTCTACTATAATTGTTCGATCCCAGGGAAGCGTGTTCAGCACAAGTATGTTTTCGCCAGATTCTTTGCTACCCATTGCCTTGGCTAATTCTGTTAGCACTTGTTTTCTCATCTGTCTTATCCTACTAAGGACTTTAATAAGCTGACAAAGATTTTCTTCAGCGACGTCTGCGGATAGTGTTCCCGCTAGAGTATCATGGAAATGCCTTTTTAGAACCTCCTTCCATAAATCTTCTAATTCTCTCGTAAATTCAATTTCTTTACCATGCATTCGGAGAAATCCTAGCAAAACCTCTAAATTCAGCAGCTCTATTTCGGACTTCCTTATAAGATCTTTTAGCCTTAATTGCGTTGTGTATATTCCCCTATGGAACTCTAAATATAGCTCGTTATTCCACGTAGGTATTTTGTCAATGTACTTTTCCTCGATTTCTTTGAAAAAGTCTATTGCTTTCCCAATCTTTATCCAGCCACTCTCGCTTAATTTTTTCGCAATTTTTGCATCGTCATTTGTAGGTCCGCCGCCATGATCTCCACGACCATATAGAAATAGTATATAGGGTATCCCTTGCTTTTTCATTTGCTTCGCAAGTGCATTAATTACGCTTATCTCACTCAGGTTGGCATCATAAGGTGCTGGTGTGAGGTAAGCAAGCACTTCTGATCCATCGTCACCCCTCCACCTGAATACATTGTAGGGAAATTCTGTTGTATCATTCCAACTCAACTTTGTTGTTAGAAAATACTTTATTCCAACTGCTTGAAGTATTTTAGGTAATGTTATAGGAAATCCGAATGTGTCGGGTAGCCAGCATATATTGATATCAACGCCCAGCCTGCTTTTCGCGTACTTTTTGCCGATAATAAACGATCGAAGTATTGACTCCCCTGTTGGTAGATTACAATCAAGTTCAACCCATGATCCCCCTACGACTTCCCAATTACCAGCGTGTATTGCCCTAAGAATCTCTTCATATAATCCTGGAGCCTCTTTTTCGATCCATTCGTAGAATATCATATTGCTCTGGGCATACGTTATTCCATATTTTTCTATTAGAGACAAAGCATTTTCGAATGTTTTCTGACACACACGTTTAATCTCGCCCTCCCTCCACAACCAGGCAACATCAATGTGACTATTTGACAATAAAACTGCTTTTTTCAAAATCACCACCACTTTATAAGTCAACAGACATAATAATTCGACAATAATGATTATTTACAGCGAGCAATCACTGTACTTATTTGTTAGGTTACTATGGCATCTTGTTGTTTCAATTCTCCTGGGTATGAACTTCCTCCCAGTATCCATCTACTGTTGTTAGGTCATTGAGGCTACATCAGCAAACACTGCTGAAGCTGCCTGAAAAGATGTGTGTATTCCGGCCTCGAATGACAAAGCCACTGCTAGACGAGCCCACTTAACTCGACGGGAATACTTGCGCTAAGAATTTTTGCAAACTTACTCGTTCCACCTTACCCTTAAACATTTCTGGTTTAACCAAGATGACTTAAACTTCTGCTAAGAGTCCAGTCTATTAAACTCAAGCAGCTAAAATTTATAATTTACATTAGGAGACATAGAGAGCACAAACCCATACTACTAACCTTTGCTTGGTGCTACTAATGTTGACAAACCTTTACGTTTCAAACTATGCTTTTGTCGATGATAAGGGACTTTCATTACAGCTTGATAGGATTAATATCATCCTAGGCTTCCCATCGATTAAGGAAACTCTGTTCATGGCTCCTTGTATTCTTGATGGAATAATGTCGAATCTATCGGTTCACTATACAAGCCAGAGAGTCTTTGGTTCATTTGATGAGCTTGTTTATGATGGTACTGTGAGTAAGCCCACAACGATATATCTGCACTTCGAAAAATTTCGACAACCCCTGCACGAGAGCTTCTATTCGATGCTACTGAGTGTGACGCCTTCGCTTCTTGATAAGTACTCGGAAGAGTTAAAAAGTATAGAAAAACTTGATCTGTACCTAGATATTCTGGGCGACAAAGTAAATTCTTTGCAGCTATCCATAAATGAACACATAACATTTAGTATCATGAGACGCGAATCTGCATGGCTTTGGAAAATCGAAGTAGACGGTAAAGTCTTAGTGGAGAAGGATAACGTATTCCCTGCCATAAATTTTAACGCGCTTATGTTAGGAATTCGAAGCTCATTGCAATATTTTGATATCCGCTCGTGGTTGATTGATAGGTACCAATCTCTAAGCACGGACAGCCAAAGTTCTATAGTGGCTAGAAAGCTTATTAGTCTTTTCTCTGAGGTTGACAAAATTAAGAAAATAGGAGAATTTATGAAAAAAGCTTGCGGAACGGACATACGCTTAAGGTATATCCCACCATCATCGCTGGGGATAGAATATAGATTGTCTAATTCTTGGAAAAAAACTAATTTCTATGACACAGACCTCATAGTTGCAATCCCAGCTTTAGCAACAATTTTTGGAAACAGCAAAGGCGGCACGATAATACTTAGTGAAATCTCGATATTGTCACCGAAAGTCCAGGAAGCTTTGTTCGAGCTGGCAAAAGACGTTGTACTTACTGAAGATAAACAAATAATCTTCCTCACGAATTCACCTATACTGATCCAAAAACTAATTAAGGATAAAACTATGCAAAAATTCTCCAGAGTTTGGATTGTGTATCACGAAGATGGAAGAGCACAGGCAACATCACTAAAATTAGATGAGAACGGCCTGCATGCAGAAAAATATAAGGATAAACTCTATCAATTTTGGACAGAGGACATTATAAAAGAACTTGTAGTTGATTGAGTCTTAAAACTATTGCAAGCTTAACTTTCGCTTAGTCCTGTTGCACTTAACTTCTCAACCTCCCGGAGAATTTCCTCATCTGGCCTTAATCTGTAACCAAATGCTAGCGTTAGTAGGAATAATATTATCCCAGGTACACCTATGCCTATTATTCCAGCGACCGGTTGTAACGCGGATCCATCTAGCAATCGATGGCATACTATATACCCTAGCCCTCCAATGATTGTCCCTGATACTTCACCCATGCTAGTTACGAACTGGAATCCACTTGAGACAATACCTCTCTCGCCTTTAATTGCTGTATCACCAAGTCTTCCAAGAAATGTTGGCGCTATTGATGCAAAACAAAATATACCTGGGGAGATTATCCAATAAAATTGCATATCTTTGTATGAAACGCGAAAGACCGATGTTGCTACTATGCCCAGAATTGCTGTGATCAGCAAACCAGAAATTCCTATGACTGTTGTTTTCTTTCTTCCAATTCGATCTGCCACATAACCCCAAAATGGAGCCGTTCCACCTACTAGTAGCACAATTATGGCGGTTATGAATCCCGTCTCAGTTTGATGAATACCAAAGTCTCTCAGCATTACATATGGCCCTAAGTTGTATGCTAGCCCCCAGAGCGAAGCAAGAACGAACCATGTTATGCCCATGTCACGCCTTAGCTTGCTAAACATGACCCGAGCTCCTGCGCCTATATGTTTCATTAGTTGCCTCCAGATGTGTTCTACCTTTCCTTTGCGTTCGGGAGGCATGTGTGGTAGTCCAAAGTAAAATGCTAAGCCAGCTATGATGAAGAGTACGGCTAGTATAGAGAAACCAAACAGTCCATACTCTGGTTTTCCACCTCCAAGCCTTGCAAAAAATGAGAATACAACTCCTGATAGAGCAATGCCAACTAGGCGACCATACATTAGGGACATATCAAAAACTCCCATGTATCTTGCCCTATTCTCGTACCTGGTAAATCTTGATATTACCGCTAATGATGGGGTTACATTCAAAGATGACGCTATCCCATGAACTGCATGGCCAATCATTAGTATAAGAAGAAACACCCATGGGAGCCCGGTAAATGGGAATGCTAGCATGTATATGCATACAGAAATAGCGGCAGTTAGCGTTGATGATAAGAGAACTAACCTAGCATCCATGATGTCAGTGGCATAGCCGGTAGCGCCTGCTATTAGTCCCTCAACTGAAGAGAATGCTATTGCAAAAAGCATTAGTGCTTCCATACTAAATCCTAGAGCTTCTAGAACCATTATCGCTAAGAGAGCTGACATACCACACGCTATTCTGAATATGAATGTACCACAATATAACATCGGAAATACGCGCTTGGGTTGTGGATCCGTATCCATAATCGCACCACTCAAAATTTAGATGAATTACAAGGCTTAGAAAATTGGAGGGGGTTCGAGCTCCACACCAACGGATCTTTTCTCTCTTCCTCTTATAAATTCCACCTCAATAGTTTCGCCTATCCTATGCATTCTCACTAAAGCTGACAGGTCATCCGCTGATCTAACCTCCGACTTGCCAACTCTGATTATTATGTCTCCAGGTCTTAAGCCGCTTCTAGAAGCTGGTGAATGGGGAACTACCCTAACCACCAAAGCACCACTCAAAACACTGAAACCATACAAAGTAGCAATAGGCTTATTTATACTCGTGACGTATACCCCCAGCCAAGGAAGCACAACCCGGCCGAATTCCATTATATCCTTGTAAACTCTCATCGCTATGTTTATTGGTATTGCAAATCCTATTCCTTGCGCATAAGGAACTATTGCTGTGTTTACGCCTATAACTTCTCCATCAATAGTTGCTAACGGTCCCCCGGAGTTCCCCGGGTTTATAGCAGCATCCGTCTGAATCAGATTCTCTAGGGTAATATTGGGAGCTCTTATTGTCCTATTTAGAGCTGATATGACACCTAGAGTTACCGTTGGTTCGCCAAGCAGGCCGAGTGGATATCCAACTGCAACCACAAGTTGACCCACCTTAAGGTTGTCAGAATTGCCTAGTTTCACAGCTTTGTAGCCCCCGCCCTTTAGGTCAAGGATGGCTATGTCGAAGCGCGGATCACCACCTAATATTGTGGCATCCACAATTTCTCCGGTTGGTATTATAGCCTTCAAAATCTCAGCTTCAGCTATAACATGATAGTTAGTTATTACATGACCTTCCTCGTGGATTATAAATCCAGAGCCTATACCTCTCAATGGAACTGGTTCTAGGAAGAAGTCGTAGGTTATCCTTGCAGTTAGGACCGTAATGACACTTTCTTTTAAGTGGCTAACAGCTTTGGTTATTTTCTCTTGGAGCTCTTCCATGATTAAAACACCTGAATCTTGAAGGTAAAATTCATTTTATAATTACTCTACGCCAATTTTTAACGACACCATAATTGCCTACATTAAGCTCTAATACAATCTTGGCAACATTGCCACCACCAAAAGTCTTCAAAATTACTGGCACCACATTTACAGAATCCGCTTGTAATACTACCTTTTGAGAAAATACCTCTTTGTCGTTAATTTTCACTGTTAGGGTCCCCTCGAAATTCTCATGTAAGTCATTTATCAAGTACACTTTTGTTTGGCACTTCTTGCCACTCTTGATCACTTCAGGCCAATCCATGGCAATGAAAATAGGGCTGTACAGGTCGCAAAGCAAGTGATATGCCTTCTTGGATTCTCTCCAGTAATCAATTATAGCCCAAGTTACCAGGGGCGCTATATCCGTGAACATGAATTGAAATATCCCACCAACAGGATTATACTTGCGCGCTCTTAGAAACTCTATATAGAACTTCATTAGTTCCGCTTGTTTTTCCTGAGTTTCCTCCACAAACTCATCAACGCTACTGAACTTTTTGAAATTTACCCAGAATTTCATGAATTCGGGCTGGTATTGGTTGTAGACCTTTAAATGCTTTGCTGCTTTCGGATAGGCTTTCCTAAAGTCCTTTTGCAATGCTTCAGCTATTTCCTGGGGTAACATTTTCAATGAGTTTTCTACCTTAGGGAATGCTTGAAAACCAAACTCACTTACAAGTCTCAAGGGGGCTTTGAAAGGTCCTACTAATGTTTTGATATGTTTATATCCTCTCAACCAGGGGAATATTGTAAACCAACCAGTATACCAGCCGTCGTAAATGTGCGTGTCCGTGCCATTTATGAACCAGCCTAGCTCGCCTGAGTGTTCAATTACTATGTGAACGCCCATATCCTCGCTTTTTAGGATTTTAGCTATTTTTTTGTCCAGCACCGATTTATTCCAATTATACGTCAATGCAGTGAGTGGGGATCTCAGAATAAATAATAGAGTTATCCAAACAAGAGCAGCATCCCAGGGAAGTATTATCCCTAATATCACGAGATAAACCATTGCTTCAATGCCTCCGAACAGTAGTGCGAATGCTGGAAACATTGCAATCAGTAGCAATGCGATACTAATAAGCCATGCCAGCCTTATTCCAAGAATATCCTTATCGAGAATAAGTAGTATATCCTTCCAAACACCGCTTACTAATGGCATGCCTACTTTTAGTCCTATTGATCCCAGAAAAATAGAGAAAGCTAGTCCAATGAGGAATGCTAAGAAGGTGCGTCTTATTGATGATGGATCTGGATATATTACTGGTTCATTATGCGCGCAATAGATAGCAACTGATGCATGATTCTCCGAAAGATAAACGAGCTCTTTAGCATTACTCAAGGCATCATTTTCGATGGATTTGTCATAGCTCCACTGCAGAGGCATATCTTGCCACACGAGAATACCATACTCATCAAAAACTTGCCACGCTAGGGGATTAACGTGGGCGTGTATCCTGACTGCGTTTATATTTGCCTGTCTCATTAGCCTAGCATCAAGCTCTATCCTTGATCTATCCACCTTTCCAATTCGCTGGTCTGTTGGTCCGTAATTCGTACCTCTTAGGAAAATTCTCTTGCCATTTAGATAAAATGTCCATCTGCTATGCTTTCGGACGAGCTTTACCTCCTTTATGCCAAATACAATCTCCTTCTCATCAGAAATGCTACCATTAGTGATAGCTCTAGCATATAGCTTGTACAAGTTTGGCTTTCCAAGATCCCACGTCCACCAAAGTTTTGGATCTTTAACATCTATTCCAGTTTCAAATCTATTTATTCCCGGGCTGGTAAATACCTCAATTTCATGATCGATAGGCTCTCCATCAAAATTTTTGGGTTCTATCCTGAGATTTATTCCCGCCTTCCCGTTATGCTCACTCCCTAGCCAGAGTATAATCCTTAGTTTTGCATAATCTCCATAGATTGTAGGTATTATCTTTATCCGCTCAAACCAAACTTTGCCGGTACTATGAATTTCAACGCTTCTCCAAATTCCACCAGGGTTAAAAGTTGGGTCCCGACAATCCCAGTGGTAAAACACTCCACCAACCTGCTTCTTCTTATTAATGTCCTTCTCGTCATAACTTTCTACTCGAACCACAAGTACGTTCTTGCCTCTTTTTATGACTTTTGTTACATCAAATTTGAAGGGAGAGAAATACCCTGAATGCTCTCCTAGATATTCCCCATTCAGCCAGACCCTAGTCCGATAGAAGACGCCGTGGAATACTAGCCAGATTTTGCCATCATAATCTGGCATATCAAATTCTTTTCTGTACCACACAACACCAGCATAATTACGTAGTTCGTTCAATTCATCTTGCCAGTGTCCGGGCACTTTTATATCAAACCACTTTGAGGTATCATGATTTGGATCTGATACTTCACTAGCATTGACTTTACTATCTTTATCTGGAAGTACTTTCCAGACTCCGTTAAGACTTAGAACAAACATTTTTCTGCCACTTTTATCATCGGATTAAAAAGGCTCTCAATTCTATAATATAAAAAAAGTGACTATGATGAGGGAGGTGATCTCAGAAGCATGAAGAGACTATTCTTTTCTGAGTCTCAACTACTTCTTATGATCACCCAGAATCGTTGAATATAATTTCAATAATCTTGGAACTACCTGCTAAAAACTTGATCAAGCAAGGAATTTCTCCCCAGGCGTTTGGGTTTTCATCAATTACTATTGACCTACAGAAAATTGCTGCATCAAGCTTTGGAATTAAAAAAATATGCTTTGTTTACGAGCTGGTTATTATCTTCTCGCTTTCTATTGTGTATATTTCGCTTTTTGTGAGCCTGCTCCAATTATTCAAGAAGTAGAACCGACCATAGACTTTTTTTCCTTCTTCAAGAACGAGAGGAAGCCAAAATTTGTCGTCTTCCCACATCTCATCGTAGGGAATTTTATCAATTTCGAACCACATCGGAGCTGCTTCCTCAGATTCTCTTGGCTCACCTTTGAGACCTCTTGCTTTAAAGACATGCACAAACCCATACAAGACTCCATCATTATAGAACTCTAACAAGCCAACCCACTCAATTTCTAAAGGTTCAGCCCCTATTTCTTCTATGCACTCTCTTATCACTGCTTGAAGAGGAACTTCTCCCTCTTCTACTTTGCCACCAATGCCGTTATATAATCCTGCTCCTAAACCCCTTTTCTTTTTTATCAGAAGGACTTTTCCATTTTCAACAATATATAGTAGCGTTTCTACATTAACCATTGAGATAGACCATACAAACCATGGTTATGTTTACTCCTCGATAATAGGCTTTCCTTTTTTGAAGGTTATTCTGACAGTCTGTTCTTTGCTCTCTTCTTTTGGTTTCTCCTCTTCTATTGCCTCACGTTTTTCAACTATTATTTCACTCGATTTCCCTTCTGGTTCAACAACTGTCGGTTTGCCCCCTCGAAATGTTATCCTCACACCTCCCGGAGGAGGCTCTGGCATTTTTTCTTCTATCCTTATTTCTCCAGCTTGTTCTCTCTTTTCTACTCTTATCTCACTTTCCTCTCCTACTCTTTGAGTGCCTTCTGGTGTTTCTATCACTATCTCAGCGCCTGGATACATCCGCTCTAGTTTCTTCTTAAATTCATCAACATTAACATCTCCATGAACTTTTGCATGCACCTTTGTACCCTCTGGTGTTGAGCGTATTTCTATTGAGTATCCCATGAATCCTCCACCTCCAGGGAACTCTGGAAAGTCAAAGCCTCCAAAAAACCTCTTGAAGATGTCGTCATAAGGTTCTCTTCTCCTCTTTTTCACCATTCTAACCACCCATTAGTATATGCTAGACATTCTAGAGTAATAAATAAACCCAAAATTCTCAATGCAAAGAATCTATGAGAAAATCTAATTGAGGACTGTGTTCAGTGATTTGCGAGAGATTCAGTCAAACAAGAAAACTAGTGATTGCAAGCCGACTTTACGCTTCAAACCACTTACTTTGTGCATTATTATGTCCTTTTCACTAAGCTTGGCAGCTAATCTTTTTGCCTCTTACGAAGAGCTGCTGAATTCTGGCATTCCGTACCTCTTTGGGGTTGTGAATGTCCACGCTTTCTAAAGCTAAGAATGATGCTACATACCCTTCTCTCAGCTCCCCAAGTTTGTTCTCAGCAAAAATAGAGTAGGCTGCATGCGTGGTGTAACATTGTACGGCTTCAGCAAATCTTAGCCTCTCGCTTTCAATTGGGTGGGTCATTGCACCATATATGCCGTACAGTGGATCTGAAGGCATGTTGTCACTTCCAAAGGCTATCAACCCAGCCTTGGCTAATATTGTTGCAAGTGGATTCATTCTCTTCGCACGCTCCCAGCCTAATCTCTGCTCGTATAAACCTCCTCTCTGTTGCCAGTTAGCGATGAAGTTTGGCTGCATTGATGGGATTATATGACATTTAGCCAGTTTGTCAATGTGATCGTCGTGGGGCATTTCAAAGTGTTCGATCCTATGTCTCAGCCCAGGTTTTGCCCATCTATACGCATTTAGAACTACATCTATAGCCGCGTCTCCAATGGCATGTATTGCTAGCTGTGCTTCTAACCTATTTGCTGCCTTAATGAGTTCCTCCAAATGCTCCTCTGGTATCAATAGAAGTCCTCTACAACTTGGATCATCACTGTACGGTTCAAACAGATAGGCCGTTTTCGCACCTATAGAGCCATCAGCAATTAACTTAAAGCCAGTTATTATCCCACCATATTTAAACATTGTTTTGTCCAGCCCCTCTTGGATCTGCCTTTCTATCGACTCAAGGCAGTAATAAAAGTATACCTCCATGCACCTGCTAAGTTTTTTCTTAATCTTGTCCGAAGGCTCTACTATTGAACCCATGTCAGCTGAGGCTGCTATTCCCAATTTAAGCAAACTTTGAAGAGCTTTTATGGATGGTCCTAACTTACGCTTGCTTAGGAGCTTTCTAATAACAATGTATACATTATCCTCCACGATAATACCATTGCCAAAGTCCTTAAACATGTTTTCTGGTAACTTAAGCTTTTCTATCAAACCAGAATTCACAACTGCGAGGTGTCCATCTATACGCAATAGAAGTACTGGTTTATTCCCTGAGACTTCATCAACCTCTCGCCTCGTTGGAAATTCTCTTTCAGACCATGTAGATTCATCGAAATTATATCCAAGGAATAAGTTCCTGCTGTTTAGAGTCTCTTGAATCATGTTGAGTAGGGCTCTTTTGGACTTTACATTTGATAGATCAATCCAATTAGCTTTCATAGTATAGTTTATTACATGCGAATGTGCATCAATGAATGCTGGTATGACGATATTTCTAGTTAAATCTAACCTTTTACCGGGAGGACTTGTAAAAAAGCCTTTCCTTATTCCAAGAGCTTGTCTCTCATTTGTTCTGATGTCGATGAATTCTATTCCTAGAACCACATTTTAGCACCATGCTTTGAATATCAATTGCATACTTTGTGGACAATAAAAATCGTAAAAAGGTATAACTTAAACTGAATAGTCTACAGTTTCGCAGTTGACTAAACATGAGCCTAAAAGAACTTATGAAAATACCAATGCCAGAGAAATATCTTAAATCCCTCACGCATGCAGGATATAAGATCATTGGGAAGTATGGCGCTTACGAACCATGTCACTACTTTAAGACTGCTTTGAGAGAGAGGATAATGTGCTACAAGTACTGGTTTTTCGGCATAAAAACTCATAGATGTATTCAGTGGTCCCCGGTTGTTGAGTGTAATCAAGCTTGCCTATTCTGCTGGAGAGTACATAGAGCAGATCTGAACTTACCTCCGTTCAAGTTAGAAAACCCTGAGTTAATAGACTGGGATGAACCTGAGGTTTTGGTAGAGCAAGTAATTGATGAATACTTTAAGTTATTGAAGAGTCTAGATCCACGCCATAATCCAAAAATTGATAAAGAAATGTGGGAAGATGCTATGAGGGGACCAGATCACTTAGCAACCTCACTCATAGGAGAGCCACTAATGTATCCCAGAATTGACGACTTGATGCAGATTGGCAAGAATAAGGGCATGACTACATTTATAGTGACTAATGGGACAATGCCACATGTGTTGGAGAGAATGCATACGCTTCCGCATCAGCTTTATATTAGCGTTGTTGGCCCAGATTTCAAGGCATGGGCCGCGATCACTCGGCCACTTTGGGACGCCAGGAGCCAGTGGGAAAGTTTGATAAAGACCTTAGAGTTACTTCCGTCCTTGAATGTTAGAAAGGTCTTTAGGATAACTGCTGTTAGGGGATATAATCTTATCCACCCTGAGAAATATGCAAAGCTTGTGGAGATGTCAGAACCAGACTTTGTTGAAGTTAAGGGATACTCTTGGGTTGGACGATCAAAAGAAAGGCTTCCTAAGCATTCTCAGCCCACAATGGAAGACGTTAGGGAGTTCGCATATTATCTATCTGAACTGACAGGATATGAAATAATAGACGAAGTGCCACGAGCTAGAGTCGTTCTTCTGTGGAATGAACGCACTCCCCTAGAGCTTCGCCCAAGAGATGTAAAGGGGGCAAAGAGATAATTCTAAGTCACACTCCATGGTGAACTTATTGTCAGATATAATCTTACGCTTTGTAAAACTAAATGGCGTGCGTATCCTAAGCGATGGAGACACTGACGGAGTATTCGCAACTGGCTTTCTTCTGAGGGCTCTGATACTGATGAATGTTGAAGAGGTATATAGCGGAAATGTAGAATATCCAAGGGCACGTGAAATGGAAAAACTAACGGCTACGGGAAATATTCTTATTGAGCTTCACACTGAGAGAGGAATAAAGTATTCTGGCCAGAATCTTCTCATAGACCACCACCCAGAACCGCCAAGAGTTGTGCTATATAGCGATCAAACTCCAATTCTCACCAGGAAGTACAATATATCAACCAGTGCGGCTGGACTCATTCACTACATATTTGAAAAATCGCTAGATGTTCCAGCGGATTTAGTTGAGCTCGTAGATCAAGTGGATTACAAGAACTACCAAGTCGAAGATGCCCACAAGCTTGCCAGAGCATTCATCATAAGTCGTAACATCCCAGATGAGAAGCTAAGAGATATTTTCCAATCCACACAAGTACAGGTGAAAGATGCTCCTTTATTTAAGAACCTTGAGCGGCTCATTCTCGCAAGTAGCCCAATATACGGATTATTAACGCTAGCACTTGCTTTAGGAGATTATGACTCGATATATGAGTGGATCTTCTATGAGAGTCAAAGATTTGAAAACGAGATTGTGCCGACCGTCAAGAAGCTATATAGTCGTGCCACGAGGATTGGTAATCTCAGCTACGTTGTGTATAATTACGGAGATTTGAAGGAAAGAACTGCAGCAGATGACGTCTTCTATATTCTACAGAGAGAAAGCGAGATAGCTGCAGTCATAGGAGTGACTACAAATGGATTCTCTGTTCGGATGGCGTCTCTTAATCCCGGATCCAACCTTATGAAATTATTCCTAAATATTTCAGATAAGCGCATAAAGGGAGGGGGAAGAGAAAACATTATTAATCTATACTTTCCAAACACATTCTTCACATTGGCGGATGTCATAAATACGTTGTGCAGAGTGTCGCAGCAAGCATAATTTAGCTGAAACTAATGCTAAAAATGCAGTACATCGATGATTTATTCTAATAAGATTACAACTTATATACTTCACCAACGTTAGGAACAACCACATCTATACCTGTTTCTTCCCTAAATTCCTCAGCAAACTGCGATATGTGAGGTTCTTCTCCATGCACTAAGAATATTTTCTCGGGGGACTCCAACTGCGATGCTATTTGCTTTAATTGCGTCTTTCCTACATGAGATGATAAATCAAAGTAATCGACAAAAGCACTCACTGGGACTTCCTTACCGTCATGACTTATTACTCTCTCATGCAATACTTTATAACCGAGTGTTCCTGGTACTTGATATGATACAAATAATATTGCATTCTTTTCATTGCCAAATACTTTCTTCAAGTACCACTTGCTCCAACCGCCGAGCAACATCCCAGCAGGAGCGATGATTGCGGAGGGCATTTTGACATATTTCTTGCGTTCTTTCTTTGATCTCATCCATTTTGCTCTCTCAGATGCTCGTTTAAGCGCATACCAATTATTTATGAAATCTGGATGCGATAACATTATGTTTGTAGCTGCCTGAGACATCCCATCTAAGACTATTGGACCTGCGAAGTCATGAGCTATCAGCGTTATCAGAACCTCTTGCGACCTAGCAATTGAAAAGGCAGGTATCAAACATGCTCCACCCTCACTTGAGACTTTGTTCGCTGTTTCAACTAGTGCTCTCTCTTGAGTTTTTCTATCAGGATGATCTTTATACGAATATGTTGCTTCCATTATCACTATGTCAGCATCGTGTACGATATCGGCAGCTGTTGTTAGCCAGCAATCTATTGTATTTATATCGCTCGTGTACCAGATTTTCTTCCCATCAACTTCAACAACCACTGAGGCTGAGCCCGGAATGTGCCCTGCATTGTGGAGTGTTATCACAACATTGTCTCTTAGAGCCAGTTGTGAGTTGTATCTAATAGGTATTCCTGAAGACATCATGCGTTGCAGTTCTGGAAATCCGAACGGAAGATATTTTCCTGATAATTTTAATTCATCTCTCAATAGCAAATCGGACAATTCAAGAGTCAGGGGTGTTGCTATAACTGGAGGATTATACGCTGTTTTGAACAACCAAGGAACCGCTCCACTGTGGTCTACATGAGCATGAGTGATCACTACTCCAATAACCCTCATAGGATCAACTTTTATGGGAAGTTCAGGTGGGTTGCCGTGGGATGGTGAGGCCCCATAGTCTAGTAGCAGTATGTCATTTCCCAAACTTAGTCCGATTGATGAATTTCCGATTTTACGTGCTCCACCTAGGAATATTAGTTCCATTTTCTACACCAGAATTTTATGGCGTGCGCTTTTCAATTTCTGCGAGCTAGTTCTTTGATTGTTAGCAATAAACCTGCAATTGTTCAAACTCTCATTGAATCCAAGAAAGAAGTGAACGATTCATTTTTTATAAAGGGCTTATTTCACCTGTGTTTTCTCCAGCTAGATTCATCAGGCAGAGCAACCATAGTTAGCTAATGTAATTATGGATACATCAGAGAGCCTGCCCTCTTCATGAGTTTCCGTGAGGGTAAGGTTCATCATCACATTCAAACTTTAAGCACATCCAAAACTTAACTATCCAATAGCTTTCTGAATGAATGCTTATATTTAACGAGATCCATATTACATAGTATCCTCTCCCCGATATACTCAGGGAATTAATGCACCTCCACGAATTTTAGAAGGGGGCAGCAAATATTTCTTCAAGATCCATTAAGCCGTGGAGATACTTCGAAACATGAAGAGATTAAAATGCGAGATTACTCATTTCTTTGAACCGCCTTTTTGTTACACTAAGTGGAAGGTGAAGCACCAAAATACCCTCTACTCACACAAAAAATAGCACCTATACCAGCTCTACTTGAAAACGCTAGAGTATTGAAGTCAATTGAGGATTCGCAAAACTTTTAAAGATATTCTTCATACTAACTAATGATTGAACCAAAGCGAGAAACTCATAAGTAAAACTTATACTATATACCATGAACTTGCAGCAGTTGCATGAGTTGAAGAAACTATGAGCTTGGAGGAGGCACAAATTCTTGAAGAAAGAGCCAAAGCATTCTTGAAGAACGCTGAGAACCTCTTCAAAGAAGGCGTGTACGACCTCGCAGCTTTCAACATTGAGCAGTATTGTCAACTGATGCTCAAGTATAAGCTACTAATCAAGACTGGAACATACCCGAGAACCCATTCGATTATAGGGCTTATAAGGGAGCTCTCTAAGGTTGATGAAAGGGCACGCCAGCTTCTTCGAGACATAATAATAGTTACGAAGATTGAGGATGCCTACATAGGCTCAAGGTACCTACCACGTAGATACGAAAGAGAAGAAGTTGAAGCCATGCTTAAATACGCTAAAGAGGTATTTGAGGCTGTAATGAATGAGCTTTGATTTGTACATCGAGCGCGGGCTTAAAAACTTGGAGGCCATGAAGAATTACATAATTATTGCTAGGAAAGTTAAGAACATAGTGTTAATGTATGCTCCTGATGCCAAAGTCTATGTGTTTGGCTCCGTAGTGGAGGGAAAATATACTGCAGGCAGTGACATAGATATACTGATAGTAACTAGTCTAGAGGGCGAAGAGATTTACAGAATGAAGGCGAAAGTCTATGAGGAGCTTGATGCACCAATACAGCTACATGTAGTGCATCCAACCAAGCTACATTGGTACACGAGATTTGCAAGCAAACTCGTAGAAGTCTAAGTTGTCTAATAGCAGATTGCACGATACCTTTAACTAGCCATTAGATTTCTAGAGTGCATAACTTTCGTCATGTTTAGTCCCTACAGGAATGAGGTTATTCATCTTTGTTTAAAGCACTTAACAACCATTATCCTTTCAAAGAAGAAGGACTTTGATTCGAGGATTTCATAATTAAGTCCTTGCTTTCTAATTATCTCAAATACCTCCTCTGGCTTTGAGAGAGATGATAGAACTATATATGCCTCACCGTTTGGTCTTAGGTATCTCGGGAGATCTTTCAAAAACCTTATTATAGTCTCATTGCCTTTCTTTCCACCGACTACTGACATCTTATCGTAGTGATCTAAGAGGAAGTCAAAATCATCCTCTGGCAAGTAGGGTGGGTTAAAAACTATAGTATCAAATTTTTCATTTAAGCCTGCGAATAAGTCTCCAACTATGAATCGAATTTTAACATTATTTTGTGTTGCATTTTCTTTAGCTACTTCAATCGCTTTAGGATTTATGTCAGTGGCTGTTACATCACAACCTAATTTCGCTAACAGGATGGCGATTGCTCCAGAACCTGTTCCTATTTCCAGAGCCTTTGAGAATGGTTTTATATTCCTGATAACAGCTTTCGCAAGAAGCTCTGTGTCGTCTGAAGGTTCATAAACATATTCATTGACTACTAGTTTAATCCCCATGAACTCAATAGTCCGTCTCTTCATCTGTCGGACCTAAAGCCTCTTCCTTCTTTCTCCTAGCCTCTAAGATTTTCTGCGTAACTTCTTCTGGAAGGGAGAAATCTTCACGCGATAGTGTCGTTATTGGTCGGAGAATTTCGAGTCCGCGGCCTTCCACTATATCTATTTCCCAGACTTGGCGATTATGATTCGTTTGGCGCATTTTCTCTATTATTAGAAATCTCCGTAGGACACCATCCCTAACTGATCTTCTAAATCTTATTACACCATCGGCCACATGTTCTATCCCAAAGCCGAATGCGTCGCTTGTTGTAATTGCATATTGCGATGTTGCTAGTACTGTCATATTCCAGGGAGATAACGCCCTCTTAACGTAATATGAAAATCTTCTCGCCATAGCCGGTTTGTCCAGCCAGAAGGCCGACATCGAATCAATAACTACCCGAACATGACCGTATCCAATGCGTTTCTTAGCTCTTATAATTACGTTTACTAATTCTTTGACAGTAAGTTTAGATAGGGACCACGCATCTGATTTTTTTCTCATGAGAGCATCCACAATTATTAGATCCTCTGAACTTACGGCATTTAGGAAATTCCAACCAAAAGCTTCAGCTTGTCTAATTATAGAATCCCTGCTCTCTTCGGTTGTAACATAGATGCCAGGCTCCTTATTCTGAAGTCCAGCCCATATAAAATGCATGCAAAGAATTGTTTTTCCCGTACCTGGCTCGCCGGTAATTGCAACAAAGAAGCGCCTAGGAATACCACCTCCAATAAGTTCATCAAGTTTTGGAATGCCAATGGAGATTCTCTCAGTGCTCATTAGGGGACACCAAGCATTAGAGGAAAATCAGCCCTTTGGAGCTTCTTCATCAATCCGACCCCTATTTCTCATCATCTAAAACCAACTTCGACCAATTAAGTACCACACGAGACTCTAGAGAGTTTTTGGGTGTTCACTCTCAGGTGTGTGATTTTAAACATCTTCTAGAAAACAATATTAAAAAACTTCTCTTAAACTTATCTTATTTTGATGAATTAACGGTAATACACAACCTTTTCTTCAAGCAGTTCTCTTATTTTCTCATCACTATATCCTAGCATCTGCAAGATTTCAAAGACATCCTGTCCAAGTTTCGGTGGCGCACTTTCTATCCTGGGCCTTTCCCCGCGAATTTTAAGTGGGGGTGCGAGCAATGGTACCTTCCTCCCCAAACCCTTGTGATAAACTTCTTGAACTATTCCGGAGCTAACTACATGCGCATCCTTGAATACTTCATCTAAAGAGAGTACAGGAGCATTTGGAACATCGTAGCTATCTAATATTTTGACCCATTCGTCCCTACTTCTTAGCATGAACTTCTCTTCAAGAATCTTTATCAGTATTTCCCTGTTCTTTACTCTGTCAGGATTTGTGCGAAATCTTGGATCATCTATTAACTCCTCCAAACCCAAAGCCTTACAAAAGTTAGCCCAGAATTTGTCATGGGTTACAGCCACAGCGATCCACTTGCCATCCCTACATTTGAATGCTTGATAGGGTACTATTGAAGGATGTTCACTGTATCTGTATCTAGGTACTTTTCCAGTTAGTAAAAATGACTCCGCTATATAGCTCAGTCCGAATATTGCTGAATCGAATAAGGAGACTTCTATATGCGCGCCCTCCCTTGTTAATGACCTGCTAACTAGCGCTGACAGAATTGCATTAGATGCAATCAAACCAGCTATCACATCGAAAAGAGCAAATGCTACTCTAATTGGTGGGTTGTTGTCTATTGTGTGAAGATCCATTAGACCACTCTTAGCTTGTACTAGTACATCATATAGTGGCCTAGATTCATAGGGGCTACCCGATCCAAAGCCTCTTATGCTGCAATATATTATGTCTGGCTTTATTTCCTTAAGCGTCTTGTAGTCTATACCAAGCTTCTCTGGGACTCCCTCTCTAAAGTTTTCAATGACCACATCGCTAATCTTGATAAGCTTATAGACGATTTCCCTACCTTTATCCTTCTTTAAATCTATGGCTATCGACTTCTTATTCCTGTTAAAACTCATGAAATACCCACTTTCGCCGTCTATGATTGGAGCCCAGTATCTCGTTTCGTCTCCCTCAGGAGGCTCTATCTTAATGACTTCAGCTCCTAAATCAGCTAACATCATTGACGCAAGGGGACCTACCAAGACTCTAGAGAAGTCAAGCACTCTGATACCCTTCAAAAACATACCATCACACCTTAAGACTTCGACCATAGCTCTTTAGAGACGCCTTTAAATGAGTTTTGAAATTCCAATTTTATCAACATGAAGTTGGAAACCTTTACATTGGATCTAAAATCCATAGAATCTAAAGCACTCGTAGGAGGTACCTATGTCAAAAGATTATGTTAGAACCGTCCTTAGAACCTACGCTAAGCGCTACTTCGACAACATCGCTGCCCTATCATTATGGCGAATGCGGTACCTTGATTTTTATGCGCCCCTGAGTAACAAATTTAACCTAGCTGTAATCCTATTTGATTTGACTCCTGACACTTTAGTTACATTGTTTGAGTTAAATGCTGATATTCAAAAGCTTCCGAACGTCAACGCTAGTGCTGAAGTATTTGACGCCAACAATTTTTTTGCAAGATATGCCAGAGGATTTCTACCCGAAGTCTACATTGTTAAGCATGGCGATTTCATTGAGGAAACTGATTTTTGCAACGAGCTTAGAGGGAAGGATTATAAGTGCGATACGGAGGCTATAGATGAGACTATAGACCGAGCTTTTATATCATATGGAATCGCTCTCAATGAATTAATACTAGGCGATTTCAAATCAGCTATTGAAAATATCGCATATTCCTTAGGTTATGCTACAATAGCACTTTATCAGCATGCCAAGGGGAAGGTTCCTGATACATTATCTGATGTCATAGAATCTATGCCAAAGAATAAGAAAGAATTTATTGGCACGATTCTTGACAAAATCATTAATCTGATAAATCGCAGTGACTTGCCCAAACACTTAGAGGATCTTATTGAAAAAGATCTTTATCCCTGTGAGAAACTGCAGGTAATGCTTCAAGATTATTACAGCAGAGAGCTCATTCTGTGGCAATATCAATTGCTAGGAATTGTTTGGAGGGAGATAAACGACAAGATGCTATCCATGGAGCTCTTTATCAGAAAGCTTCTAAAGAGCACAGAGGACCTACCCTACATGCAGATTGAATTGAGAGGAACAAAACCTGTCCCTGTGCTGAGGATAAAGGGTCCCGAAGTCATAAGCTTGGAGCTAGCTTAAGTCACTCGATATAACTTTAATTCTAATAATAATTATAGGACGCCAGCCCTAAGTAGTGTGTCTTCATCTTGCAGCAATTCCCTTCCACCAATACGCAAGACTTTCTTTTCCTCTGAGAAAACGATTACTTTGTTCACAATATCATCCAAGTAGTGAGTTTCATGGGTAGAGACAACTAATGTGTTTTCATACGTTTTTAGGACATCTATAATTTTTCTCTTTGTCTTTCCATCAATGTTGTTCATGGGTTCATCTAGTAAAAGAAGCTTTGGTCTAAGCATAAGCACACAAGCCAAAGCCACGCGTTTCTTCTCTCCTCCACTTAACCTGAATGGTTGCTTTTCTAGAATATGCTCGATCTCAAATTCTTTAGCATATCTAATAGCCAAACTCATAGCCTCTTCATAACTCATTCCCATGTTAATTGGTGTGTATAATAGTTCGTCCAGAACTGTTGGGTTAAAGAGAAAATCGTCTGGATTTTGGAATAGAATTCCCGTGTTTTTCCTGAAAAACTCATAGTTTTCCTTTGATACATTCCTCCCAAATATTTTAAGCGTCCCACTTGTTGGCCTAAGGAGCCCGGCAAACAACATCAACAACGTAGACTTCCCACACCCATTTGGCCCTATCAAAGCCACTTTTTCTCCTTCTTCAATAAACAAACTCGCATTATCTATTCCAACTGTTCCATCAGGATATACGTACCTCAGATTTTCAGCAAAAATGACGATCCTGCTAGAATCCACAGAATCATTATGCATAGGGCACTCACCAAGAATAAGCCAGTGTTCAATCTTCTTGAAACTACTCTCATTGGTACAAACTTTCCGGAGAACCCCCTCGATATCATTGCTAGGCTTATCATTTCACTTCTCTCATAAACTCTTAGAAAGAATGGTCCAAGTATCTCAAAGGATCCTTTCTTCCAGACTTCTCTACAACTCTTGTCCCTTTTACCAGGAATCCGCCTGCTCTCCCTGGCTAAAAGCATCCTGCTCAGTTCCTTAAATAGAGTAAATAACTGGATGCAAGTTAATGCTATGGTAGAAATTATAGTGTCAGGGACACGATAAAATTTTAACGTACTCAATAGATCACGAAGGGATGTTGTTAGAGAGAATAGAATTAGTAGAGATAACGAGATATAGACTTTCAGTGCGAAAGCTACTACGTAATATACAGATGATAAGAAGGCATGCGGAAGAACAATAAGAAGAGAAAAGAGTGTGAGTAAATATACTTTCTTAAGGTACAATCGTAGGCTAACTCCAGAGAGCAGATAAATAAGGAGAAATCCAGCCATAAGCACAAATAACTGTCTAAGGTCTGTAGATAGCGTTACTGCAATAATAAGTGATGCTATTGTCGGAAGCTTTATTCTTGGATCAACATGCACCAGAAAGGATTTGACGTTCTCTTGAATAAAAAAATTTTCAAAGTAATTTGCAGCTGTCTTCAGCGTTTTATGTATTAGGTCCATTAGTTTTGCCTCTTAGCATTGCTTTAAGGATTAGCACGATGAGGATTATCGTGACTAATGTTCCCACAACAGCAGATATTATCGTGCCTATGTACGGATCGACCCCCGGGATTGTGTAATCGGGGAATAATCCGTGATATAGTGGATTTTCTTCTGCGCCAAACTCCTCCGCTAAATTTTCTAGCGGCTCTGAATACCCAACAATCTCAGCGGCATAAGCAAATAATGGAGTAGCGACTATCAGGACTAATAAGATGATCAAAGAGCGCTTACTAAGATAACTTTTGATCTCTGATATTTTCATACGCGTCACCTCAGGTAGAGCAAATCAGGCCTATTTTTATACACATAGAAGACTACGCCAGCAGTTATTATTCCCTCAATAATTCCTAGAAGTCCATGCCATATGCCCATAACTGGGACTGTCACGTATATAGAATACTTGAAAGCAGATGATATCCCTATTTCAACGCCAGCAAAGATCGCAGCGAGTGTTATTCCTGCCCAGCCAGCAGCAAATGAGGATATGTTTATTCCTCCATTGAGCTTTTGCCTTATAAATTTGTACACAAAATACGCCACGAAAACGTTAACTATTGCCATGTTCCATATATTTGCTCCGAGTGCAGTAATGCCACCATCACCAAAGAGCAAGCACTGCACTATTAGAACAGATGCCATTGCTATGCATCCCATATAGGGCCCAAGGAGTATTGCTGCAATTGCCCCACCAACCAAATGCGCTGAAGTTCCTCCGGGTATCGGCCAGTTGAGCATTTGAGCTACGAATATCCCTCCAGCTACGATACCAATAAGTGGTATTTTCCTCCCATCTATCTCAATCTTAGTGCGGGTTAAAACGTACCAAAGAATTGCAATAGAGAGCGCTATAAAAGTTATTGCGATATGGAGATCTAAATATCCATCGGGTATGTGCAAGCCTAACACCTTGTTACCTTTTTTGAAATTGGTAACACCATTTCATAAACTGGAAAATGATTTAAAAGAAGGAAGTATTTACACGAAGAGGTTGCTAACTGGAATTGTATTTGCGTACTAAATTATGTTTTAGATGCGAATCCATCTAAAGAGTGCCAGTTAGCTTTTCAGTGCATCTTTAGTGACCGCAGGATTCATAATATTCTTGAACATAAAACCGTCTGTATTCAGGGTATAGTCCTTCTAGGCTATAGTATAAAACACCATTCAGGGGCTCTCTTGCACCTATTGAGGTTAGTATCGCTAGTGATGCAATTGCTATATTTGTGAAAATCACCGATGGTTGTATATTAAGACAGCTCTCGTTAATCTGAGGATCCATCTTTTCTCCGAGATTAATCGAGTGGAATGGACAGTATGTCCTCAAAGGAAGATAAAATGTCTCATGACCATGAAGTAACTCTACACCTGCTGAAATAAGAGGTATTCTGTTTTCAGTGGCAAATCCAGCTATTTCTTTCCTTGCTGCCCATGTGTCCACACCCTCAATGATCAATGTCATATCCTTTAATTTATCCTTTATTTCCTCGAACCTTGCCTCCTCATACCTAACGAGAACATTATCATGAATCATTCCTTGAAAACGCTCTGCCATAACCTCAGCTTTGGATAGACCTATAGTGTCTCCCCAATAAATTACCTGCCTGTTGAAATTTGTTTGATCAATTCTGTCTGGGTCTATGAATACTACTTCCCTTGTTTCTAACAACTTTAAATTGATCATTGTAGCAAGTTGTATCGCATAGAATGTACCCAAGGCTCCCGCACCGACCACTGCAATACTTTTGATTCTCTGAGGAGCCGCACGCAGTGGAGGAATGCCTCGGAAGGGAAATGCTACTTCAAGTGCAGGTGTAAATTTCATATATGCTCCAAGATCTTCCTCAGTGAATCCACCCTGAATCTGCATTACTATTTCACCCAGTGAAAGTCCGCTAGCGAGTAGAAAGAGGTGCTCTATGGGTATCCTAGAGGTCGCCTGCCTTTGAACTCTCACGAAAATATCACTAACAACTCTTCTAATCTTGTTAGTACTTCTGTGCAGTATTTCGCTCAACGCATATAATTTCAATCCATCACAAAAGACGACAATATATGTAGGAACTTTTATCAAACTCCTCAATCTCCACGTGAACAATTTTATATTCAGATTTGTTGATAGATCAAGCACTACTTTATTCTCTGACTCATCCTCGCTTATGACATTTTTTACCAGATTTAAAGCTGATTCCGACGCGAGGTTTATGTGTATAGAGTTAAGCTCAATACTGTAGTTGTCTAAGTATCTTCCAAAATGCTCTTCAACGAATTTTATGGTTTCTCTGAAGACATCACCGGAGGCGTTTTTAAATAGAATTTTAAAATCCCTAACCTGCCTCGATCCTATTATGTATATTCTGCCAAAGCCTACCGCAATAGCAGATATTAAACTAATGTACGAATAGGGGTCATTTGCTATTATGAATAAACTCGTCTTTTCGAGCTTTCTTTGGTCCCACCAACTCACTCTTAACTGTCTATCAAAAATCCCTATGCTCCCCACTTGGAATTCACCCAATTTTTACTTTCGATAGGATCTCATTTAAAAGCTCCCTATTGGCGAATATCGGATCCTCGTCAAGATCTCTAATGACTATTTTTGCATCAACCTCATCGGAATTTCTTCCGTAAAGGAAAACCTTACCCTCTATTTGATCGTGATTATTTACGACAACACTTACTACGCAACGACGTGATACTTTGATACTAGTAGTAAATATGGATATTGTTCCGAAGTATCCTCTGAGAACTTCTGGGAGGGCCTTTATTGTGTATAGGTGAGCATACCAAGTCGTAAAGAATACTTCATCATCTATTTCTTGGCGTAAGTTTAACTCTATACAGAGAGAGCCAAAGCATATTTTAAATCCTCGGAGCCCCTTATCTATTATGGGTTCTGCCCTGTACTCATTTAAAATTTCTGGGCCAAGCCTTTCGTACTCAATCACGGCCGGCAAGTACTCCCTCGGAAATGATTGGTAAATCATGTTTATATTCTCTAGATCGATGCGAGAATGGAAACACTTCAAGTCACCATGACTATGCCACATTCCCAACAGTATCCAGTTTTTGTTGTGCTTTCGAATTTCAACAAGCGCATCAGAAATTTCTAACATTCCCTCCGAAGGGATATATACATGCGTTGCCGAGGCCTCCTGGCGGGGCAAGTACATGTCTACTATTTGGAAATCTGGATTATGATCACTTTGAAGTAATTTACCCAGAGCAAATGCATACCACTCTTTTTTAATTCTCCTGCAAAGTAACTTTGAGATCTCAAAAACTTTTCTCGATACTGTTATTGTAAACACAATCCTCAACTACTCTAATATTTCTAATCCACGCCTCCTAAGCTCTTCCAGTTCTCTATTGCTAATGATAATTCTTACACCCGCTACCCCGGCACATGAGGCGGCCGTTCTGTACGGAGTAGCACCAGGTTTATAACCATATCTGATAATTGCAAAGACTCTCTTTAAAACCTCTGCTAGCGCGTGCTCCGGGGACAGCACTGTAAATCCATCTATCTCCACTTTTTCTTTCTTTCTCTCTGCAATATCTTTTGCAGCTATTATAAGCTTATTAATAAAAGATTCGTCCCTGCCTAGACAAACATTTCTCTTTCCTTTATTTCCACGAACGGAGGGATGAGCATACTCGTCTAGCATTACGGGGACCTCTACGGGATAAACAACAAAATCTTCATCTGAAAGCTGCTTAACTTTCAGCTCGATGCAGACATCGGCAGATGGAAAGTACACATATGCACCCTCTTGCGATCCAAGATACTCTTTCACGACATATTCACCAGTGCTTATGCATGCGTAAACACACCCCCCCTCACTCCTCAAGCGAATTTCCGTTTCGATGTTCCCAATATTTACTGGCATGGAAATGAAACCCTTTTCTCTAAACTCTTTCGCGAGTACTCCCAGTAGTTGATCATGGGATAAAAATCCACTTTCAAGCTCCTTCTTTAACATCATTAAGTTTCTTAATTTCTCTAGCTCCAAATTGGCTGTCACTAAGAGATATAGCCAATTTAAGACTTCAGAGAGTCCTGCCACTGGTCTTTCAGAGTCCAAAGATACATATACTCTGCTGATGGATACGGCATTAGCTGAATATTCTAGAAGTCCATCCTTACTTAAAACTCTTACCCTATTCTCAGAGGGTAGAATACGACTCACTAGGCTCCGATGACTTGTGCCTAAGTAAGCATTCGTAATTTCACCCTTTATTAGTTCAAGAACGCTCCCTAAGTGCTCTCTACTAACTCCGAGTTCCTTTATCAATGCCTTCTTAGACACATCAACATTAAACCATCTTTTTAACATGTTGAGAAAGAATTCTATGTAAATCACATGCTTTGTCATCTCGACGAGTTCCATATTTATGACGCTTCTTATACGCGCATTTAGGTTATCTAAGTATCTCCTAAGATATTCTTCAAGGTGAAGTAACCTGTAAATGAGCCTTACGAACTCAGAGATATAGATGGGTCCTGTTAGAAAAACTTCTCTAACAACCCTGTTGGGGTGTTCAAAAATCAGAACTTTCTCTGCTAGTGTCCTGGAAACAGACTGTATGTAAATACCATCAGGAAGAAAAAAGAGTTCGCCCAGTTCCAGTAGGAATTCTTTAATTTTGTTCAGGTAATTCAACACGTCTCGGGAACTAACCAACACGACCCTCCTTCAAACAAGAGAGCTCTATCGTATAAATGAGTCCATAATCTGTATTTCTTTGCACCGGTTTTGTTATTTCGAGAATATTCATATCAAGAAATCCCTTAACACTGAATCTCTTTGAGTCAATTCTAATGCTGAAATCTTCACCGCTAGCTATTCCGGCTTCCAGAAGGTTAATCTTATTTCTTAGATCATCTTCATATATGTGTAACTCGCTTATAAATGGCAACATTGCCTCTAACACACCCTTAAGCTGTATGAGATTATTATAATTCCCTAGGAAATATTTTGCTTCCTCCAAAATATCCTTCAACTTTAGGTTATTTGACTCGATCTTCTTTGCTGTTTCAGTCCTCGTTACCGGTATTGGCGTTCCGTTAACGATAAACACATATTTAGGTGCTATCATAAGAACCACCGCTGCCCAATGACTACTTTAAAGGAAATTGAAGAATAAAAATTCGGAAGAAATAAAAACACATAAAGACTTAGAATGTGTGGTTATCGTGAAAATTTTAAGTCTAGACGAGTTTGCTAAAATAATCGATCACACTAATCTTAGACCAAATGCAACTAGCAGCGAAATCGCAAGAACCGTTAAAGAAGCAAAAATATATAACTTTAGGGGGGTTTGCGTACCACTAATACATGTGCCGCTAGCTAGGAAGATTCTTCAGGAGAGTGACATAAAGATCGTGACCGTTGTGGGTTTTCCATTCGGAAACAATCCAACGGAGATAAAGGTCAGGGAATCGCAAATTGCAGCAGACTGGGGTGCCGATGAAATAGACATGGTTATGAACATAAGCTTCTTTAAGAGTGGACTTAAAGACAAAGTCCTCGATGATATAAAGAGTGTTATTGAATCATCAGGCCTGCCAGTCAAAGTCATTATAGAGACTTCATATCTTACAGAAGACGAAATCGCAGAAGCAAGCAGGCTCGTTGCGAAATCAGGCGCTTTTTGCATAAAGACTAACACAGGATTCGGAGCAAGGGGTGTAAGTCTCGATGATGTTAGGATTATTAGAGATTCCGTTAAGGAGGGGATTATGATTAAGGCTTCGGGTGGAATAAAAGATATCAATTTTGCTTTGGCTCTGATAGAAAGAGGAGCCAATATCATTGGCGCCTCTGCTGGCGTTGAACTTTACCAAAGTTACAAGAAAATCCTAGAAAAACGATTATAGGCGGTTATCTACATTTGTTAGCTAGCTCTTTCAATTGCGCTGAATTGACACTATAAAAAATTGTGTTTGCAAAATGAACAAATTTTATACTCGAATAGCTTGGGCTATCACTGAAAGTTGGGAATAAACCTTGATCTCGATTTGCGAGCTAGTCCAGGCAGCTAAGAGGTTTTTGTAATTAAGTAACCTTAACATGCTCCTTCATTTTTGAAAGGATCTGCACTATCTTTTCTTTCTTATTGTTCCAGTTGTTAAAGTTATCGACTATTATGTCTCTAATCCACTTCACTAGCATATTTAACTCCTCTTCTACTTCCCGCTCTTTAGTAGAGTCTAGTCCTTTCCTTTTGAGCATTCTTTTGGTATTTTCTATCTCTTCAATAAGGCTGTTTGCATCCTGAATCGCTCTGTAGGCATCAGTAACTCTAGAGATGTCTTCCTCCAGAATACTCATGGCTCTATAGAATTCGGAGCCGCTGATTGATTCAATAACACCTATATTTTCGATAAGAACTTTGAGTGCCGCCTTAATAGAAAGTTTGGGAGTCTCAAATATTTCAAGTCTCTTGTTTTTGGTGAGCTTTCTAACGGATACTACTGCCTCCTCTCCTTGCGATAACCACCAATAATTCGACAACTCAGTAGACATTCTTTCTTTTATGCTACTTAATTTTTGGGATAGCTCCCTGAGCTGTTGTTTTCCATAGGCCATGCTAACTCCTCTTCGTGATATTCTTCTCAAACTCTATAAGTTCTTGATTTATACGCGAGTATATCAATCCTTCTACGATTTCTGGAGATATATTCCTCAATACAGTAAGCTCTTCGGGTAGTGCCCGCTCTTTTACGACTCTTTCTAGTAATTTGACTACATTTGGTTTGTATATTACTCGGTTTTCCCTAACTACTATATCTCCCCTGCTAAGTGTTGAAGCAAGTTCCAATAGGCTAGTCGTGGTCTTTTTATCGGCACCTATTAGCATTTTTATCTCATCAACGAATACCATGGGGCGATCTTTGAACACTTCAGAAATCCATGGGACGAGTTTTTGCCTATTCACTAGCATTCTATCAATTGTGACCACTTCTGAGAAGTATTTCTCAATGTCTTCGAGTATTCTAGTCACCAACTTAGAGTCCAGACCGAATTTTGCAGCCAACTCTTCTCGAGATAGAATTACACTCTCCTTAGTGATATTTTCTATATACTTCGCCAGGTCATTTGGTATATATATGAGCTTATCTTCCAGTATCCGCATCTCTGGAAATATTTCTTTTACTTTGCTAAACACATCAATAGTAAGTTTTGGCTCTAGTGAGAGCTCCCTGGCTTGATCGCTTATTCTAACGTAACCCTTTTCTGCTAGAAGATTTTCAACATATGCTTTGAGTTTATCCTTCATGGTTACGTACTCTTTGCTTGTAATTATATTCGGATCTATCTCAGGCAGTCTCTTTAGAATATCATAGAGATCTCTCTCCCTTACACCAAAATCCTTCGCAAGTTCAGATAGCCTCTTTACAGGCTTTCCACTTGAAAACAGTTCCATTAGGACTTCTCTTACAATGTTTAACTCATGCTTTCCAAACTCCTTGATTCTCCCGGCGAGTAGGTTTACGTACCTCTTACATCCATCAATGAAAACTTCGCGACCATAAGCTTCTTTGCTAAGAATTTCTCTCGTATTTTCAACCAATAAAATTATCTCGGTTTCCTTAGTGGCCACTTCTGCTAGTTTTTTTGCAACTGGTAGCGTATCTTTACTTATCCCAACCTTATGAAATAGCGACGTCATAAACGCTAGAATAAGAGCATACGATCTTAATGCATCAATGTATTTATCCGGCGAAGGAAATGCAGATTTTAGTGGCATAAGGCTCATTAACAAGCTCTCGAGTTCCCCAAGACCCGTAGATAAATCATGGTCTCTTTTCTCTATGGCAGCAACCCTTGCTTCTCGGAGGATATGTAAAGCTGCAGATCTCTCTATCGAGATGAACTGCTCGAGCTGATATCTCACAACCGAGCTCAAGTTTCGCCCACCAGCGATTTTAATAATCCACATTCATGTGAAAATCCAACGCCTAAAACATCACAAACAAACATATTGAATTGAGACCTCCTCAACAACTCATTCAACTCTTCATGAATCTCTCGTATGACTTCATTTCGATCCTTATTTGGATCAGGTCTTTTATTGGTTACGGCAATCCTTAATAATCTGCGAAGTTCATCCTTCACCATGTCTAGGGTTATTGTTATTTCCTTAGCTCCAACTAGGCTGCTCACGAGCGCTTGTTGGCTTCTAGGAATCAAAGATACTGTTACATTAATACCATAATCAAATGGCAAGTTCATTTTAGGTATACCTATAGTTAATTCAAGCGGAGTTCTGCGGGCCCATACAACACGAGCTGGACGATAGTATATTTTGTAGAAGCCTGGTTCAGATATGTATTTTATAAGCCCGTTTGGACACACAACATGTGCTTCTTCGAATTCATATAGTCTTATTACGTCGGGGTCTTTTTCGGTTATCTCTCTGCAATACAATACAACACCCTGCCGTGGTGCTTCGATATATTTGTTCTTATCAAATACTGGGCGTGATTTTTCAAAACACATTGAACATCACCTAAGCATATTTCGGATCGACTATTAGGAGTGATCTGTTTAATCCTACCAACAATTCAGGAGCTTGATCCAAATCTATGTCCTCGCATATAAAGACCGGCTTCGAGCTGAAAGGTATGTTGTAGTTAACGCACGCTCTATCCACATTTGCTGGTGTAGTTATTGGATACGAATCTACTCTTTCTATCATCTGTACGCCAAGAGCCTCTCTAAGCACATATATTTCTAACAAAAGCTCTCCGTCCTTCTTCATTACCAGTAGTTCATTCTTGCCATCGTTATTTATGTCCAAGATTCGCATACCGAATATGTTTCCTTCAACTATTCTCGAACCAGACCACTCTCCATTCCTCATAATGTACCTATAACCACCACCTCTTGTTGATACGTATATCTCATCAAATCCATCAGCATCAAAATCACCTGAAGTTACGAGGATTGAGCAAGGCTCTTCGAACCCAGAGTCAATTAATGAAAACTTATTTGCTGCCGGATCTATTAGTAGTAGTCTACCGTCAACTGTAGCGGCTACAATCTTTATATCGTCTTTAAGTCTCAATAAGGCCATGCTCGATACGTCACCTGTTTGAATTGTATTGGCTATAAATGATCTATCTTTGCTGTCCAGGACGCATATCCTACCATTTCCTGTTGCAATTACTAGCTCACTATCATTATCCCTATCAATATCAGCGTGAAGTATCATATGAGTGGGTACAAAGTACCTAGTCTCTCCATTCCTAATTATCCTAACCTCTTCGCCCATACTTATTAATTTAGCATCGGAGAATCTACGAGATCTCCAAGCGAATATTACAACCTGAAACTCTCCAATGTCACCATAAACTGGAAATGTAGCTTCATAACCACTAATTGGCTCCCAACTTACCCCTCCTTCATTCACGACAATGCATGGCGATTCCGGCGCGCCGGCGTCGCTACTTGGTACGTAGAATATTTCGGGCTTTCCGTCGAAGTCACCATCAAAGACATCAATATGAGCAACACCATATGGAATATACAATGTGGAAAATCTTTTTGGAAGGCCTTTAGGTGAACTCTCAGGGTAAACCGTAGCGATCGCAGCGTAGCCATACCAACGAATTGCCTCTTTGTGATGATTTGATCTGTAGTAATTGTCAGCTACTATTAATGCGAAATCAGGAAGCATGTAAAGTCCTAGGACTTCTGGGGGTATTTCGCTGCCATACAACTTCAAAACGTTTGCTAATTCATTATGTGCTCGTTCAATTGCATCCAAAGTGCCTAGATTCAATGCTTCTTGTTGCAAGTTAAGAATTCTCACCAGGCTTTCTAAGACCTCTTTTTCACGTTCATAAAGAACCTTAGTGATGTCACCCTCACGCTTTTGCTCTCTTAGGATACTTGATATTTTTGACCGCAGATACTCAAGTGCTTGGGATGATCTATAGGTTGATTCAGCAAATAAGTTCATTATATAAGGTGTCTCGTAGCTCTCAAGTTTAATTGAAGGAAGCTTCAGTGTAATATACCTCAGAATAATATTCGGATCTAATAATGCCCCACAGGCATCGCATTTTCCATCATTAACTACAAGGTCTGCCCCACAGAATGGACAACATGCTTTTGAACTTAGCAAAAGCTTTATTAATTCTGTAGCGCTAGTCACATTCATTACCTCTCAGTAATGCGCTTGTAGTAAATATACTGAACTACTAGAGATACAAACAAAACAATATGCATTATATTTATAGAGACTCCTGAAGCTACCACTATTGGAAACTTCGGGCCTATGGCTCTCGTAATGAAGTCTGATATACTTATTGCTGTAGTTATTCCAGGAATCCCACCTAAAATCCATTCCCTCAATCTTAGCTCTTTAATCATGGCCGTAGCTATTAACGTTCCAATAATAACACCGAGCAGGAGAGTTATTGTAATTAATTCTGTATATTGCATCCCAAAGGTAATGTGTAGAAATATCGGGACCATGAACCATATTAGAATGTCATAGGCTATGTAAGACGCGACATAAAAGTAGTTATACATCTTCTTCCTGATCCAAACTAGGAGAGGATACAGACATACTACTGTTAGTATAAATGAAACTAGCACTAAATTTTTGTACACATCCACTAAAGCTGGTGCTATTGCGCTATATATTAAACACGAAAGTATTATAGATATAAGAAGCGCCGGCCCAGCTGAAATTTTGAAAGTGCGAATTATTTCGACGTCTTCTTCCCTTCTATACCAATCTAGTAGACTCAGGCGTAGAATACTAAGATTTACTAAGAATGTTACATATGCCATCACAAATGTTGTAGCCATAATTAATGTCAGTTCCTATCACCTAGAATTCTAATAATGCTATTAACGAAATTTATGACTTTTTCCGAATCAACACTTAGAATTTTACTACCAGCAACATATATTTCTTTAAGCATTTCTGCTAGCTTTTTAGCTTGATTAGCAGACTGTTTCAAGTCTTTCTCTAATTGTTTACTTAAAATTTCTGCTAATGTATCTAAATAGTGCGCTATCTTAAGCCCTTCCTCTGATCTTTTCGTTGCCATGAGTATACTTCTAGCATATGCTAATAGTTCCTTCTTGTCAATAATTCCCTCTACCTCAAATCTAAAAATAGATTTCAGAGCGTGCTTTGAGTCTAGAAAGTACTTCACTAAACTTGCAATCTCAAGAGCAGAGCTAAGCTTAGAAGCAAACACGGATACGTCACAACCCATTCCTTTTTGCTCCATATTCACAGTGGTATTATAATCAGAGGCCTCGAAAGATGCCCTCAACATTTCGCCCTGAGCCTCAATGTTGATATTTGAAATTTTCACTGGAAATTCCGAACTTAGCTCTCTAATAGCATTTTGCGCTGCTTCCTTTAGCACTTCAAGATTCATACTGATGACAACTTTTGAGGCTGCCTTTTCTAGAAGTTCAGGTTTACGTTCCTCGAACTTTTCTGGTAAGAGTGAATTTAGGTGCTCTAATCTTGAATCTATCTTTTCCAAGAGAGCTCTATTTCTGATAACTGACTCTTTTTCCTTAGCCTTTTGGAGAACAGCTATAGCCTTGAGCAAAACTTCTTTTGCTTTTTCACCGCTAGGTGCAAATTGCATTGCTGCCTCATATTTTTCTGAAGCAGCTAGGAAGTTACCGCTGTTCTCCAGTTTTCCTGCATGATATAGATAGATCTTAAATGCCCGACCCTTAATTTCCTTAATTCTTCGAGGATTTGTTTTAAGTATTAAACCAAATGCTTTTTCAAGATCAGATAGAACAACATCATTTTTGCCTTTACCCCAGTATTTTTCCAGAAGGTTCGCAGCTTGATATGCGTACTGAAATGCCCTCCTTTTATCATTGGCATTAAGGTAACATTCAGATGCTTGAATAAAGAATAGAGCTGCTGTCCAGGGATTCTTTTTGAATATGCCAAGATTTTTTCTAGCCATTTTGACAAAACTAAGACATGGATCCATTTATAATCACCCTATTTCAGTAAAGTACTGCTTTCTCCACTTCTCATATTTTTCGACTAGATCTTGCGGAATGTCCCGCCTTATTTTTTCAATAGCTTCCAGTAGATCTTTCATGTTAATAGGTCGAATTTCACCGGTTTTTTGATAGTCTCTCATAACATTTTTCTTGGCCTCATTGCATATTAGAGCTATCGCAGCCGCGCTGTAGTATCCCTCAGCATTAGGTTCAGTTCTTTTCACAATTTCATCAATATTCACATCCTCTGCGAGCTTTACCCCACTCAGGTACAGATTAAAAAGTTTTCTTCGCAGCTCGTCATCAGGCGGAGGTATGTATATCACCTTGTCAACGCGTTTGGCCCTTATTAGAGCTGGATTGATATTCCAGGGCTCGTTTGTTGCAAAAACTACGATAAATCCCTCGCCAGATTTTATTCCATCGAGTTCTTGAAGCAGTTGTGCCTCTATTCTTTTTGGAGCATCAGAGCTACTTACAGTTTTCGGAAATACTTTATCCACTTCATCTATAAACACTATTGCAGGTGTAATTCTCCTAGCACAATCAAATATCTTTGCTACCATTTTCTCTGATTCCCCAAGCCACTTTGACATCAATGTTGCTGGATCTACTATTATTAGTGGAACTTTGAACTCGCCAGCGGCAGCCTTAACTATGTAAGTTTTTCCAGTGCCAGGTGGTCCGTAGAGAAGGACCCCTTTTAGTGGTCTAAGACCAAGCTGTTCGAGTATATCCGAGTATTTTATTTGCCATTCTATGGCTTCACGCAATTCCTGTTTTACTATATCTAACCCGGCTACGTCTTTGAATGCTATATCAGGAATACTTGTATATAGAAACTCTGCACGACATTCTTCAGGTATCTCTACAGCGACCCAAGTTTCTCTATAGGAAGTTTTAGCAACTTCCGCCTTCGGGGCCTTTGGAAGTTCTTGTGGCTTTTCTGGCGCTACTACTGGCTTTTTAGGCGCTTTTATTGTTCCAGACTCAATTCCTTCGAGAAGCATCATTAGGTTCTTTTTTCCTTGCTCCCAGATTTTCTTTAGGGTTATATCCTCACTCACTTTTTCAAGCTCTTCTAAACGCGATATTGCTATTTGGAGGTATCTTTTTGCTGCTTCTAAGTCTCCCTTTTTTATGGCTTCCTCCGCTAACTTTTTGTATTTCAAAGCTTCATCGTAAAATCCCATAATTATTCCCCAGAGGATTGAGCGTATTTTCGCTTGATTTCCTCAGGAATTTTGCTATAGAGTTCTGGATCATTAACCTTAAGTTGCTCTAGAAATTCTGATCCTATGCTTTCTATGACCTCAGGAGTAACTTCCTCGAGCAATCCAGAAATTTCGCTCAACGCTTCAGAAAGATTTGTCGATATTGATTGCGTTGTGTTCACCAACTGATTTTGCACCGATACCATTTGCCTTAAGGCCAAGCCTATACTTGCCAGATTCTGATTTAATTCTTGCAACATGTTTGTTAGCTTATCAACATTCACAGATCCAGTAGCTTCGCTGATAGCACCCCTAACTTCTAGTATCATTTGAGCACTCTCAAGGGAGACTATCGATGAGTCAATTGTAGATAATAGGACATCGCTAACTTTCCATGCTGCTAGTAGGCTTGCTGGAGGAGTTTTTCCGGAACTTAAGTATTTCTTTATCTGATTTTCGTACTTCTTCCTATGAATTTTAATCGTTATCCGTGCGTCTTGCAGTCTTTCAATAAGCCTACGTATTCTCTCATTAAGATTTTTCTTCTTCTTGAACAACACGCTCAATCACCGACGCGGTCTCTTTTCTTTTTGCAGTCAGTTTTTCTGCTAGCTCTAGAACTTTCTTTACCTCCTTTTTAATTCTCTCCCTTTCGGATGGCCAGGAGAATACATCCAATGCAAGAATTTCTCTTAACCGCTTTATGATGTTGTTAGCTGCATCTATAAATTCATCAAGAGCTTCTGGTCTTGATTTTGATATACTTTCCCTTACGGCATGCAATTCTTCTGCCAAGTTATGAGCATCAATTATGTAACTTACAGCCTGAAGCACGAGATAGAGGTCCTGAGCAGTCTTAAGTGCATAATCGATTCTATCCTTTGATTGCAGCTTCCTGATTAACTCAAAGTTCGATTGTATAACTCTTAGTGCCTCTAGAAGGGGCATTTTTGGCAGGTAATCAAATGAGATTTTATCACCAATTTCCAACTTTCTGACGTTAACTACCGGAATCGAACCCTGTTCAAACCACCACCACTCTATCGATACCTCCCTAACAAAGCTTATTATCCGCATTAATGAGTCCATCATATATTCGTAAGATTTTTCAACACTCATACCCTACTCCTCAACACCATACTTTTCCATAAGTTTTTGAAGCTCCTTTCTCGTAACCTCCTCTGGTTCTTTAACCCCATACTCTTCCTCGAGTTCCTCTAACACCTCCGAAGTTGCAGTCTCTTTCATAAGTTCCTCGAATGCTTCTGCATGTTCTGTGATAGTCTCGACAAACTCTGAGACAACAGTTGAACTACTCATAACTTTTTCCCACGCCGTCACAGGGTCCACCCCTCTCTGAACTGTATCAACAACTATATCTCTAAGATTTTCGAGTAGCATTAATTGCGCTTCATAGAGCTTTGTTTGTGAGTCAAGCATTTTTATTCTGCCAAGTTTCGCCTGCGAAACTTTCTTGGATAGCTTAAGCTCCTTCAACATGCTCCTAATCTTCCTAGTATTATTCTCTCTCCAGCCTCTTATGATTGCTATTTTTTCCTCAAAGAGTTCATCAATACTTCTTGCGAGCCTATCTCTTTCTATGTCTGGTAGCTTTGAGACACCCTCAGAAATTCTCCTTAAAGTCTCTCTTATGGCCTGCGGGCTCAATTTCTGCTTGCTAGTGATTTCGACGAGATCTCTAAGAGCTCTAACTTCATCTATGATTTGTTTCCCAATGTTCTTTTTCCGTCCAAACAAAAGAAGCACCCACTCTGCATGTATTAAAAGTTGGCTTATATGTGAATAAGTATAAATAAACTCTTAAAATAATAACTTTCGATGCAGAGAATAATGCACTAGCGGTCCGAGTTATCCTATCCACTTAAATAAGACCAAAAAATCTGCAAAAGTAAAGTACCAAATAATTTTGCTCTCCAAAATCCAGACAGGAGCTACCTTAAGCACATCAAAAGCTTACATTTTAAAGAATAGTAAGAGCCAAAAAATGAGAAAGAAGGACTATGGAGGTGGCTGGGACATACCGGTAGTAATTGTCAGAGTCGTAACGTATGTTCCATATGGAATATCACTCGGCAACGTCACAAACAGGTATAGTCTAATTATCGTTCCGGCTTCGGGAGTAGGTGACAAATAGTTCCATATAGAATCTGTAGGCCTTATCCAAATAGGGCTTAGACCAGTCTCCGTTCGTTCAGTCGGATTCGGGTCATCGTCTGCAAGCAAACTGTTAAATTGAGTAAAGTCAACTACTAGTTGGCTCGGATTCGACGCGTTATACCAGCCTGTGGCATTAAATTGTAGGAACCACCAATAGTTGCTTATCACGGTCACATTTATACATCTTGGAGAATACAGCGATATGTTAGCAGCTCCGGGTGGGACTGAGCCGAAATCAAATGATGCTGCATCAACGCTCATCTCTAGATAATACCTACAATTTAGACCAGTCAGGCTGTTTTCGCCATAAAGAACACTGGGGTTGTCCCTATCGGTTACATTAGCATATATAACCCAGTTACCTGTACTTGAGTATCTAGTTATTTTACCTGGTGTGAAAACAACGAATATATAATCTGTTCCTGAGATTTGACCCGTCGGCACATACGAGTTTGCTGTATCAATAGCCCACGTTGTACTTCCTCCAGCACTTAGTGTCCACGTTCCTGTTACTGAGGACCAAAATATTGTTACGTGATGCGATGCGTTGTCAGGGGCACTAATTCCGACAAAGTTATGGTAGATTATAACCTTAACACTGTATATGTATCCAGGGTCCTGAAAGTTCACGGTGATTCGAATAGTCATTTCATCAATGGGCGTTAGCTCATTTGTTGGTGTTGTAGTTCCTCCATTATCATCACTAAATAATTCTATTGCTGTGATTACTGGCGACCTCTTCACGCGAACGGATCCAGTCAGATTCTGACTCAGTCCTAATGATATGTACAGTGTCGAGATTGCAAGACCCACCAGTGCGGCCACTAGAATTATCCCGGTTAATTTTTTCAACAAGATCACCTATGTCTGTTCATTCTAACTTCTATTTTTATTTTATTTATAATCACTACTAATGCTGTTAATGTCTATAAAGGGACAAAAAGCGGCAAAAAGAACCAAAGAAAATTTCCTTATAAAAAGAGCTCAGTGATTTTCTTGGTGATATCACTTAGGGTTTCCTCTGGATTGACCAAAATTTCATGTAATGAATGCTCCTGAAGCTTCTTCGAGAAGTAAACTTTCAACCTTGCTATTTTCTCTAGTAGGTCGAATTCATTACACGCAGAGTGAATGCACAGGAAGAGTGATGTATCCTTAATTATCGCATAAAATATCCACTTTTCAGCATTTGTTGATATTACAATCATCCTTCGCTTTTCTATGTCTTCCGGCTTACTCCAATATTTCCTGGACAGTAGATTAAATGCAAAGAGGATTTTGCTCCACTCGCCACTAATATAAGCGGGATCTGTAAATTTGTTCCTTCGCACGTCGTATGCTATGTATTCTCGTCCAGCGATTATGCCTACTGTTTTGAGCAGATAGCGCAACCCCACGCGTCTTAGAGCTATCTTAGCACCTATGAAACCGAACAGTATTCCCAGAATTGATACGATTAGTACTACTGGCAGTGTGAGTTCTTCAAAGTATTTTATTATTACTGGTGCATAGACCGTGAGACTTATCTGATACGAGTTATTATACAGCAGTTTTCCTTGGCTATATATTTCGATTAGTACTGAGTATGTACCATTGGTCCATTGTTCTGGCGGCTCTAAGTAGCCAAGTACGTCTTTCACAACTGTGCTTCTCACAGTCAGAGTTGCTATTGTCTCATTTCTTATGAGAATTTCAGAGCCCCTAAATAGACTCACAGTAACCGCAATGAGTTTTTTGTAAATCAGCGGGTCGTCATTCCTCAACTCAGCCGAAAAAATTAACGAGTCTCTACTTGTTAAGGGTTTGGAAACTACTGAAAATCTCGAAATGTATATCGGTGAGAAAACAAGCGGAATTATAACATCACTATTAACTTCAATCTCTTGAGTAGATCTCTTAATTCCCCCCAGATACACCTCAACCAAGTATCTCCCTTCGATGACAAAAAAGGTAAAATTTGATGCATGGACTCTATATATTGGAACGTACTTATTAGCGTAGTAGTAGCTGACTATAATGTCCCCATGCGTTAAAGAGCCATCAGGTTGTTTTAATACAACCTTAAGCCTATAGTTACGCTCACCTATAAGTATGTATGTGAATACAACTGAAGATGCAATAACAATACTTCCGCCCTGGGTGCTATCACTCCTCCAGCTTATTATTATCGATAGATTGTAGAAGCCAGGAAACACCCCCGAAAGAACTAGAATGTTTATGAAAATGTCTCTATACTCGCCCGGATATATCGAGAATTCACTTGGCGACGGTGTCACCCTTATCTTCCTTTGGAGCTCCTCAGGAGCGAGCTTCCAGCTTACTGAAACGATGAGTGCTGTATCCCCAACATTTTGTACGCCTATGGTGTCAGTAACATTAAGACCGATACTCGAAGCCACTACGTAAACGGGCTTCAAGTTTGAAAATATCCTTAATGCTTGCTGTTGGTTGGTATATATTTGCATATCCGGATGATTTATGGAGTTTGCTGGTACTGCTGCTAATAGGAGTATTATAGTTGATGCCAGTGCAATTATCCTTCGCACTATACCTCCTCTTGGGCTGACTGATATTTTACCTGAAGCGAGAGACCAATGAAAAATACCAGATGACGAATAGTGACAAAGACAAACACAATATAATATTGTGAAATGTGTTTAATTATTAAAGCTTAGGCTGCATAAAAGCTTCCTCATACCCGGTGCCTTAGCTATGGATAAAAGCTTCTGGGCAGCAATCAAACTACTGCTTCATCCTAGAGCTATTACTATTTTTGACCTAGAACTACTCTCGAGAAACATTAAGACGGATATAAAAGAAATCTTCAAAAGCGAGAGAATAGATGAGATAACTCACTTGAGTCTGGCTGCGCTCGAACCAATCGCAAAGTTTGAGGCTCCGTACACTACCTATGTAATTAGCAAAAGTTCTATTGAGAGGCACATAATGCTACAAAAGGCAATTATCGAAAGACTCTTAGCTGATGGACATATAGATTTAGCTGAGATGTTTGCTTTTGAATTGATAAGGATGAGTTACTACTTTGTTACACTATACTTAGTTAGTTCTGGCACATTAGTTATTCCTTTAGAGCCCGCTCAAGTTGATTTTGAGCAAGGAGCTTTGAAGGCAATGATAAGCATATTTAAGGACTCAAAATTCTTGGAAATTACAGAAAAATTGGGCATTGGAAAAAATCTAGATTTTTCGCTGAAGTCTCTAGTCCAATTAGTAAAATCAACCATAAATCTCCTACCAAGTGACTCAAGGGAAAGAATCGTATCAGAACTCCGCGAATATCTTGAACATCCACATGACTTAGAAACTTTCTATAAGGGCCTCGAGGAGGCACTTAAATCCAACATACCCGCGTACTTAAAGAGGAGAATAATCATCGAAAATGCAATTAACTATATGTTAACTGTCTTTCGCGATGAACTGCCCTATGATGGAGAAAAGATTAAGACTATAATAAACATCATGAGAAACATCGGGGATTTTGCTAAGTCACTTATCCCAGAGTTTAAAGACATTATCTGGGATGCAATAAATGTTCTAACAAATGTTGTAGCAAGGGCCTATGAGGGGAAGACAGTAGAAGTTACCGACTTACTCTCAAAATTTGGTGAGCATATATTACGTGAGGGGTACCTAAGCATCCCTATTGGGGAGAGAGTTTCTCTAAGAACACCAGACGATTTGAAGGCATTAACACCCACTATAACTGTAGCTCCAGTAAATCTCACTGATATCTACCGATGCATCAACCTGAACCACATAGTCAATGAAAGTATTAGCAACCTAATGGACATTTCGAGTGAGCTTAAACTTATCCTAAGCATGCTCACAGCGCTCAATGAGGATCAATTAACAGATCTCCTAATAAAAATTCATGAGGATCCTCTAGCAAGTTTAGCACTGAATTTCTCTATCGGAAGTACCTCAAGTTGGTTAGCAGACCTGATTATAGACTACTCCACACCTAAAACGAAACCCCAAAGAACTATCATGGAGCGTGTGCTTAAGGTTCTCATCAGATACCTGAAAGAAATCTATGAGAGAACGGAATCATTATCTAGAATCTGGAGTGAGCCTGAATATCTGAGAAAAATAACTTACTACCAGTTATACCGAGAATGCTATTTTCTGTCCCTTAGACTACCAGCCATAGAAAATATTAAACGCGAGGTTTCACTTGTACAAGAGCTTCTCAATCTTGTTAGAACCATCGCTGAGATTTTGAGTAATGTTTATGAATTCCCTAAAGAGAGGGAAGAAAAGACTGTTGATGAATTTATTACATAACAGTGATATGATACTCTAGATGTAACCTAGCGCTTTAAGTCTTTTCTTGACCTTCTCCTCGTCCTCTCTGAGATAGACTTCCTCTGTATCTTCCAGCATAGTTTCAAGCGTATAAATTATGAACTCTTCCACTGACTTGAAGTCTGTGCCCTCAATCTGCTTCTTTATTTTATCATACAGCTCCTTTGGTATTTTCACTTCTACGTACTCCAACTATATCACCGCAGAAAATTAGTCAGTTCGATTTCTATTAATATATCGTAGAGCTATTTGGAGGATTTCATTTCGTATTATCTCGCGGGGTATTTCATTTATTTTGCCTTCCTTAAGCTTCTCTCTAATGAAAGTCATGGAGATTTCTATATGATCGCTCTTGGAGTGACCACAAGTGTTTTCTGTTGCAATCATATTACATTTCTTGCAGTAGAATGGACCCTTGAGTAAGAGAGGCTGAATGCCAAGTTCATCTATTGGCAATGTTCTCAGGAATTCGTGAGCCGCATATTCGCTGTAGTAGCCTGAATGTGCTGCATGCAGTCTGCCTATTATTATATGCGTTGCCCCGTAATTTTTGCGTAGCAGGCAATGGTGCAATGCCTCTCTGGGCCCAGCAAAATACATCCAAGTCCATAGAAATGATAAAAATACCCTATCTTTGGGATACAAATTATTCACAACCCACTCGTAAGATTCTATGATAGCCCACGGCGGGAAGTCCTCAGATTTTCGTTCGCCTATTATTGGGTGTATGAATAATCCATCAGCAATCTCTAGACCAATTCTTTGCAAATACTCATGAGCCATATGGGGTATATTTCTTGTCTGGAAGGCGACAATTGTTTTCCAGCCTCTTCTTTCAAACTCTCTCCTAGTTTCTCTTGGCTCTAATTCCTTCTCTGGAATAATAGACTTGGGTCTGTTGATAACATCTATCTTACCACCTATCAGTGAGTTGGGTTGATATACAAGCTTCTGGACTCCAGGGTGTGATAGATCTCTCGTCCCAAATATATGATCCATCTCAAGCTTCTTGTCCCGCTTAAATATTTCCTCAATCCTTACAAGAGCAACGGGATTAGTTTCATCAAATATTGCAAGGACATCTCCACAATTCACTTCTGACGCTAAATTATCATCTATCGGCAGCACTATGGGAAGACTCCATAAGAGCCCACTAGTTAATCTAAATTCCTTAACGACGCTTTCATATTCTGCTTGAGTTAAGAAGCCTTCTATAGGTGAGAACCCTCCCGTGGCTATTTGCCAGACATCACTGAGTATTCTCTCATTTCCCATGATTCTTGGGCACTCTTTGGCTTCTTCTATTAGCCTCTCTCGTTTTCTAGTATCAACTCTCCTGTCGACAAGGCGTCCACCGTGAGGTTCTCCTAGTCTCAACAACTTCACCCCAGTATAGTCCGTCCATCAAATTCTACATCGACATGGATGTCAAATAAGTCCAGGATTGTGGGGGTCAGATCCTCAAGTTTAGCTTTGCTAATGTCTTTTTTTGGTATGTTTGGACCACTCATTATGAGTATTCCAAACTCTCCATGATTTGAGTCATCTGCACCTCTTGTTGTTTCTAAGCTGTAGGGACTACCAGATCCTATCAGTTCGTTTGAGCCATAATGTAGGTTGTCAAAGTATATCGTTATGTCTGGCATCAGATGGAGTTTTTCTCCTTTGTACACGTCTTCCTTAAAGTAAATCACGTTGTCTAATCTCTCTCCATATTGACCCCTGACTTCTTTGAGTGCTTCGGCCACTTGTTGTCTGGTCGCCAGATAATCCTCATCTGATACTACTCCCATTGGTTTGTCCTTAGTGTTTATGAAAACTTGTGCCACGAATGCACCTACAGCGAATGCAACTGTGCTCTTTATATCAATGTAGCCCTCTTTGAAGGCTTCATCTATCGCTAGTGGATGCTTAGGTCTCCTATCAAGTTTTAGAAAGTCCTCCTCTATGAGAATCTCATTTGCATTTATTCTAGCAATCATTCTTTTGGCACCATGGTCGGAGCAAATTATGTAGTTCGTGTCATCTGGCAACATATCGATGAGTTCACCTAAGTGTTCATCTATGCGCTTGTATATATTCAATAGGCCAAACTCGAGCTCTGGATCCTCGACAAATCTTGGATGACCTCTATCAAAGAACTTCCATAATGTATGTTGCGCCCTATCAATAGACATTATCACAGCTATGAATAGGTCCCACTTGTATCTCTGAGCTAGGTACTTTATAATTTTAAAGTCGTGATCAACCTTATTAATGAGAAGCCTGTAAAGTTCCTTGGGGTTAATTCTCCTGTAATTCTCAATGTCAATTATATAGTTCTCGGCACCACCAGCAATTTTTAGGATTTCATCCTTGACTTTGTATGGCCACACAAATTGTGAATTTACGTCAGGTGTTAAAAAATCAGCAAGCTGTATCCCCTTTATTTTCTGAGGCGGGTAAGTTACCGGCACCATTACTGTTATTGATCGCTTATCATGCTCACCAAGGTAGTTCCATACTCTCTTGGGTTTGATAATACGTGAATTTACTAACGCATATTCAAAGTAATGTCTCTTGATGTATCTAAGGTCATAGAGACCAAAACTTCCCGGATTGTGACCAGTAAATGCAGATACCCAGGCTGGGCATGTTATCGGAGGGACTGTGCTCGCCACAATCCCATACGAACCGCTGTTCGCAACTTCCTTCAAATTTGGGAGCTCATCCAACCAAAGACGGAAAACTTGAGCTGGGTCAGCAGAGTCTATACCAAGTATAAAGAGCTTAGTCAGGATTATCACCAATTCACGATTTTGGCTTACTTTAGTCTCTCTGCATGATAGCTTTTTCCGGCGGGATAAAAGAATACAATGCACGGTCAAGAAAATAAAATTTTGCATCTCCCGGTTTTTTAACACCCTTTAGGGCTATAGCTACTATCTTTAGTAGCTGGTCAATCTGTCTTAGAAATCTGCTTTGTACCGCTCTCCCTGGACGTGGAATTATTGGTATAGGTATTTCTAAAACTTTTAGTCCAAGCCTAACTATTTTTATGTTCATTTCAGCCTCTATCAAGAAGTTATCCGAAATAATATTCATCTTCTCCCATACAGGCCTACGCAAACCCCTGAAGCCCGGCAGGGGGTCTCCTTTTGTATAGAAGTGGACACGGCTAAAGAAGAGTCGCATAAGGTTCATTGATACAAGTGAGATCACTCTCTCGAAAAGATCCCCCGCAGGGTGACTCGGATGACGTGCACATAACACCACATCAAATAAGTCCAATGCTTTTACCACTAAAGTTATATACTCTGGTGGATCTTGACGATCACCATCCATAAATATGAGCTTGTTTTTAGTCGCATACCTAGCGCCCTCTCGCATGGCATAGCCTTTGCCTCTCCGCTCTACTCTAACAACTTTAGCTCCTAGTTTTTTTGCAATTATTGGTGTCCTATCGGAGGAGCTATCGGCTACTATGACTTCTCCATGCTCCCAAATAATCCTGGGTATCCTTAGGAGGACATTCGCTATGTTTCTTTCCTCATTTAACGTTGGTATGATTATAGACGCCTCCATTAAGTGCACCTGACGCTTGAGCTGCCTTCTTGTAGTTCTAACCAACAATTGCCTGAACTATGAGTTAGTATTCTTAATTTAACTAAGTCTCGGCTAGCCACTTTCATTACAGACTTGAATGTGCGAACAGAATGAGCCCAAATGAATCAAATTCTCAGTTACCAGTCTTTGCGCATACTCTAAGTCATCAATAAAGTCTACTTCTGTCCACAGAAGTCCCCCGGTGAAAACGAAATCTACTTCCCTAATCCTCGAAAGCTCCCTAAACAGTAGATCATAATACGCATTCTTATCTTTGCGTATTATTTGTTCAAGAATACTAATCGCTAGCTCAAGATCCTCCCTGCAAATTTTAGCCAGGCCTATGTACTCTCCTGATGATGATTCTATGCTTATGTCTTTTCCCATATCTACTATAATATTACCCTTAATGAGAACTTTGAAGGACTCCTTCGTTAGTGTCTTAAAGTTATCTATAACGATCGCTGTCTTTGACGTTTGAATAAGTTTTTCGAGAACTCTATAGTCGAATACTATGTCGCCATTGACAACTACTATATCATCCATCTCACTTAAGCTTCGGAGAGCAATATACAAGGAAACGCCCGTATTCGTAGTTTCGAACTCTTTGTTTTCTACATATTGTATTGAGTCAAACTTTGCATATATGGAATTGTTGCTGACGTACTCTCTGATAGCTTCTGACGCATGACCAACGACCATAGTGATGTTCCTTATCCCGGCACTAAGTAGGTTACAACATATCAAGTCAATAATTCTTACGCCTTCCTTAAGTTTTAGCAGCGCTTTAGGGACATCGTTTGTCAGTGGCCTGAGCCTTTTACCTAGTCCTGCAACAAGTATTATCGCGCGCATTCTTAGTCATCGTACATCTCTTTTATTTGCTTCCAGAGTTTAAGAAATTCCTTGTGTGGTCTCTGTCTTAGTATGACTACATTATAAACAAACTCCAAAACTGGAAATTTCATCATCCACCTATTAGTTAGATCAAAAAAGGCTCTTACTGACTTTATGCCCTCTAGGATTACTGAGCTGGTATCAGTGTTCCCTAACATCTCTTTCCCAGCTATGAAACCTAACACCCTATTCCTACTCTTATCAGAGTTTGATGTAAGGCACAAATCTCCAAAACCACTACTTAGAAAGAGAGTCTCGACTCTCCCTCCAAGCCTTGTGATGATGTCCTTCATCTCTCTAAAAGCCTCAGTAAGAATGAAGTAATACGCATTCTCATTGATCCCAATGGCATCAAGGATTCCCATTGCAATTGCATACACGTTCTTCAAAGAACCACTGAGTTCGACACCAATAACATCATCAGACGTCTGAACAATGAAATTCTCACTATGCAACAAACTTTTAAGAGTTTTAAGGACGCTTTGATCCTCACTTGCAATAGTCGTACCAGATAGGAGTCCCCTGACGATCTCAGATGCAAAGTTTGGTCCTGACATTATGGCGAGTTTTATGTCCTCACCGAGGATTTCTCTGATTAACTCACTTAGTCTCTTAAATGGAGGATAATTGATGCCTTTAGCTACGCTTACAATTATTGGATTGCTATTTCCTATAAGGTTTCGGATAGCTGTGCATGTCTCCCTAATAGCATGAGAGGGTACGGATAAGAACAAAACATCAGACTTCGTGCACTCTTCTAGAGAAGCCGTTGCGCGGACGTTTGAAGGAAGCTTTATACCAGGGAAATAATCGGCATTTTCCTTATCTTCATTGATGCTTCTTATGACCTCTTCACGTCTTGCCCACATAGTAACGCTGTATCCCCGCTCACCCAGTATCTTAGCAAGTGCCGTAGCGATAGAACCTGCTCCTATTATACCTATGTTTGATTCAGGCATCGTAAAACGCCGGTGCGACTCAAGCCCATGTCGGTGTATGGCTTGAACTGGGCAAAACGTATGTCTAAAGCTCTACAACTCAAAAACTTTTTATATACCTGAGCTAGTGCGCTTTCCTAACTTTGTCAATCAAAAAGCAATTTTTCAGTAGATCTTATGCATCATAGAATGTGGTTATAAGTCCTTCAAGTGGTTCTGATGATCAAGAAAAAGCTTGTGGAGTTTATTACTGATAAGTTCTCTCTTGAAAGAAGTAGAGTATTCAAAGAGACCTATGCCTCAATGCTCGAAAGCGGATTACTTCGTCTGTTGCTTGTCTCGTATGCCTCCCATTTCTTTGATCTAAGATTCTGCAGTAATGATGCCAGACTGATACTATTTAAGAGCCACACGCATACTCTAACTGATAATGCTAAATATTTATTTCTCTACTTCCTGGAAAATCAATTGTACGATGATATTGCTTGGATTGCTTGCAATCTACAGACGTACTCATTGCTGAAGAATAAGGGTCTGCCAGTGCTATACTTCTCGTATAATGCTTACCGAAGAGCTAAAGCTATTGTCTCTACAATCACACCAGCAAGTTATGAACTTGTCGGCTGGCTCAAATATTTCTGTCTGTGGCATGGACTTCCCCTCAAATCTGCTCTATGGCTTAATAAGTATGATTACAGACTTTACAATCCTATTTACAGACTGTTGTATAAGGTGCTTGATCCAGCTCTATTCAGCTCCAATTTTTATCTGTTATCCCCGGATGGCACATTTAGGAAAGTGCTTAAGTGTATGTTCAATATAGAGGATAGGATGCTACTTTATGGTCCTTATCCGCGAAACATTGTCTTTTTAAGGCACATTAGGGGCGAAGAAATCAATGCCTTTAGTTCAGAGCAATTTCCGGATGGACTCAGAAAGGTACTATATCTACCAACGTTCCGTGATTATGACCACAACCAAAACTTAGCTGAAATTCTACCGCTAAAGGAATTTAATGACCTGGCTATTAGCTATGATGCAGTAATATTAATAAAGCCTCACTACTATGTAGACTATGCAAGTGCAATGCGTGTGCATAATAAATTTAGCCGGATAATTGTTCTGAGGGAGAGCAAAGATGTGTATCCCCTCTTGCGAGATGCTGAAGTACTAATTACCGATTATTCATCAGTGGCTTATGATTTCCTATACGCCGATAAGCCTATAATCTACTACATATATGACATCGAGCAATATTTCAAATATAGGCCTGCGTTTGTACGCTTTGATTTACTGACTTCGGGTCCTAAGGTGCATTCTAAGGAGGACTTGTTGACTGCTCTGAGGAAAGCACTTGAAGGAGAAGATGAATTTAAGAAAGATAGAAAAATACTGAGAAAAATCGTCTGGGGAAGCTTTGCAGAGCTTAAGGAAGCTCACTTCCGTAATCTAGCCGAGAGTATATTAAAAGTGGCAATAGAAGCGGAATTGGAGCCCAAGAGCACCTAGATTTGTGTGTTTCGCACATTTTAGTGGGGAAATAACTGTTCTGGCCTTCACCGTGCTCTAGAGTATCTTACCGTTTTGTTCAATATCCTTAATTAGTTTATGCATCTCAAGTAGATGTTTATACCACTTAACTGTTATTGTTTTCAAGTCATCCTTTATTATGCCTTCTTCAAGCGCTCGGTATATTTCTCTAGCACCATCTCTAACGGTGTATCTAGTCCTATAGTTTAGTTTCGTTTTTATCTTAGTGAAATCCACCTCATATGACCTACGATCCACCTGCCCACAGAACTCTATTCTACAAGGTTTTTCTATGGCACTTTTGATATCGTTTGCGAGATCAATGATCTTATAGTTCTGCTCATTACTTCCTACGTTGAATACTTCCCCATTTACCACTTCAGGCTCTGCTTCCATGACCTTCATGATGGCTTCACAAATGTCTCTTACGTGAACAAGAGGTCTTTTCTGCTGACCATCTCCCTCAACTATAATCACTCCCTCCTTATATAGGGACAGTGTCATGGCATTAACAACTAGGTCAAATCGCATTCTATGAGATAAACCATATGCCGTGGCGAATCGCAGTACGGTTACGATGAAGTCCCTGCTTGCGAGTGGTAAGATGTCTTTTTCTGCTAGTACAGCTGCTTTTGCGTAAGTTGTTAGCGGGTTAAGAGATGAATTCTCATTTACTACCCTCTCTTGAAATCCGTAGACACTACATGTTGATGCGAAAATATACCTACCAACTCTACACTCCTTACTCAATCTTGCTACACGAATTCTGCCTAGGTAATTTATATCATATGTTTTCATTGGATCAAGCTCGCCGGTGGGATCATTGGAAAGTGCTGCTAAGTCAATGACAATATCAACACCTTTTAATACATCCGGATTGAACCACCTTATGTCATCTCGAACCAGCTTGAAGTTAGGATTGTCCAATAACTCTTGTATAGATTCCAGACCAAAGAACAATCTATCTAAACAAATTACATCGTAGCCAGCATCAATGAGCATCCTTACGAGGACAGAACCTATATAACCAGCTCCACCAGTGACCAAGACACGCAACTATGAGACCTCTGCTCAATTTAACTTGATTTAGATATAGGTATGTGCTAGCCTTAAAGCGGCTCATAGTTAAAATTTGTTTCGGCTTCTCTGAGAGACACACCCCCTTTGTCTTTATCACTAAGTATAACATTCTCTTTAATGGGCCAGTTGATCCCGATTTCTGGATCATCCCAACGAATGCATCTCTCATGCATTGGAGAGTACTCCTTTGTAACTAGATAGAGCACAAGGGTATCGTCCTCTAGAGCCTGAAAACCATGAGCAAAACCGGGTGGTATCCATAAAGCGTAGTGGTTCTCTTCGCTCAATTCCACAGCGACATATTTACCGAACCAAGGAGATCCTCGGCGGATATCTACGGCAACATCAAATATTCTCCCTCTAACAACAGAGACTAGCTTCCCTTGTTCCATTGGCCTGAGCTGATAGTGAAGTCCTCTAACAACACCTTTACGCGATTTGCTCAGGTTGACTTGAAAGAAGTCATATGAAATACCATTCGCAAAGAAGTCTGTTCTTTTATAAACCTCTTTGAAGAATCCCCTAATATCATTAAAGACGATAGGCTCCACGAGAATTACATCTGGGATGTCCAATCTCTTGAACACTTTGAATGGCATACTTTCACCAGCTTCACTAAAATCAGAGATTTGCAATGAGTGTTAAATATATTAGGACCGCCTTATAGTTTCCTCATATTCTCTTTTTAATATTTCTAATGCTAGCTCCGTGGAAAAGAACTCAGTCTTAAGTATTGCTCTCGTTCTATCGCAATTTAGGCTTGAGTCTCTTGGTCTCGGAGCTCTCCAAGTAAACTCATCCATGCTAGCTTTTTTGATAAGGTTTTTGTCGAAATTGAGTTTTTCAGCAATCCGGAGTGCGAATTCATATCTGCTCATCCTTTCACCTACAACATGAAATACACCCGTGAGTTCTCTTTCAGCAATTTCTAAAAGCGCTCCAGCGAGAAGTACACTGTTTGAGGGAGATAGGTATTGATCCACAAATGCGCTTACTACTTCGTTTTTAGATAGTTTCTCTATTAGAAGCTTAGCAAAGTTCTTCCTCCCGGGACCAAGACCATAGATAGCACTTGCTCGGACAACAGCCGACCTTTCTGTTGCTGAGAGTGTTGAAACTTCTCCGAGGAGTTTTGTCAAACCGTAGAAATTTATTGGGCGGGCCAAATCGTCTTCTTTGTAATTTCCGCGGGTCCCATCAAAGACGTAATCTGTTGAGAGATAGACTAGAAAAGCATCTATCTTTCCTGCAATTTTTGCTATATTTTGGGTAGCCAGGTAGTTAGCTCTCCAAGCATACTCTTTATTCTCTTCGCAACCATCAACATCACCATACGCAGCTGTATGAAATATTACTTCTGGTTTGCTATCTTCTATAAATTTCCTAGTGGTCTCAAGATCTGTTATATCCATCCTAACCTTAGTCAGGTTCTCATGCTCAATTGGTATAGTGTTACTATAGTAAGTTGCCAGAACCTCATGACCTCTTCTTAGCGATTCCAACACCAATTTAAATCCGGGCTGTGAGCTAGCACCAGTTATTAAGAACTTCATTTGAATCACAAGGTAAGATGATTTATTGAAGGACCTTCACAGTCCTTAAATTTTTAATTTACTTACCCTACTTATATGCCAAAGCCGCAGTGCTGACGTAATATAAGCCATGGCGGGGATCATGAAAGGACTCATACTCGTTGCTGGGAAAGGTGTACGACTTCGACCGCTAACCTACACCGAACCAAAACACCTAATCCCGCTTGCTGGTAAACCAATGATGCAATATGCTATAGAGCACTTGATAGACGCTGGAGTGAAAGAAATCGGCATCGTCGTAGGCTACATGAAGGACTTAATCATTAGAAAATTTGGTGATGGCTCACAGTTTAATGCAAAGTTTGAATATATTATTCAGGAACCCCAGATGGGGATTGCTCACGCAATAAAAGCCTCACAGGAGTACATAGGAGATGGCCCCTTTGTTGTGTATCTTGGCGATAACATTTTTAAGGAGGGCATAAGAAGATATGTTAAAGAGTTTGAATCCAATGATTGCGATGCAATGATCCTTCTAACACATGTCGAAAACCCTACATCCTTTGGTGTTGTAGAGCTTAAGGATGGAAAAATTGTTAGACTTGTCGAAAAGCCCAAAGTCCCACCAAGCAATTATGCTCTTGTGGGCGTATATTTCTTCACAGAGTCAATATTCAGGGCGATAGATAACATTAGACCCTC
>JANJXX010000001.1:63407-409838 GCA_024720975.1 Candidatus Panguiarchaeum symbiosum
TACGGATGCTATACAATGGTTACTCGACAACGGGTACAAGATACACTATGATATTATTAAGGGTTGGTGGAAAGATACCGGAAAACCCGAGGATCTTCTTGAAGCACTGTACTTGATACTGGACAACATTGATAGAAACGTTAAGGGGACTATGGAGGAGGGCGCTGAGGTACTTGGTCGTGTTCACATAGGTGAGGGTACGATTATAAAATCAGGTGCTAGCATTCGCGGGCCCGCTTACATTGGTAGGAATTGTATCATTGGTTCAAACACGTTTATAGGACCATATACCTCAATTGAAGACAATACAAAGATACTTGGTGGTGAAATTTCAAGCTCTCTAATACTTGATGACTGTTACATCGAACTCCATGAGGATGATAAGATAATTGATAGCATTATAGGTAGGGGTACTAAGATCACTAGGAGAATACATAAGAGGAGAGGATTCAAACTCATAATTGGAGAAACGAGCACGGTGGAGGTTTAGAAACGCTATCTCAGCTAATATTGAATAAGCACTCGTGCGGAAAGCCGAGAGTTACGAGAATTATCTTAGTACTCCAAAGCTAGACTATGCCTAGTGCTGATAGAATACGATACTTTATAATGAATAATACTATTCTTAGACCGTCTCTCAGATACCTTATCTTGCTTTTACCGGATCTTCGTTGAAAGTATCTTATAGGAATTTCAATAAATCTGAGCTTTCTTAGAGCCTCTAACTTTATCTCTGTCGAAAATTCCATGCCAAAACTGCTGAGTACAAGCTCGCTAAGAGACTTTCTCTTAAAACACCACATACCCGACTGCGTATCTCTTATCCTGAATCTAAATAACAGGAAGACGAATAAATTAATGAGCCTGTTTCCCAACATACGCGCACTACTGAATGCATACTTTTCAGTTTTTGCAAACCGATTTGAAGAAACAAAGTCCGCACCCCCCTTCTCAAGAGCTAAAAGCATTTTCGGGATTTCACTGGGAGGATACGTCATGTCAGCATCTAATGTTGCGATGACATCACCTTTAGCATACCTAAAACCGATCAAATATGCCAATCCATAGCCTCTTCTCCTAACCACTATAACCCTCGCCCCTTTATGCAGGGCAATATTAACAGTTCTATCTGTAGAACCTCCATCAACAACTATTACCTCAAATTCATAGCCCATTCTGCCGAGAATTTCTCTTGGAATGGCCTCTATTACCTTCCCGATCGTACTTTCCTCATTGAGAGTTGGAATTATTATTGATAGGAGAGGCATACTTTTGTTACCTCGTCTTCGCAACGGTAAGTGTCAACATTTTAAGATGATAAAGGCTTTTAATTGACTATCTCCATTTAGCCAATCAATACTTGACAGTTAATAGAAACACAGACCGGTAGGAACACAACGAACGAAGCACTAAATTTCTAAACTAAAGCATATGTCGCAAAGTTCTACACACTAAAGAGAGTACGTTATCAATTTAGTATATGCGCTTTATAGCTAAGAGGATATAAATTGGAGCTATGATGAATCTCGATTGTCTTTTCGTCTCTGGACCTACCCTAATTATATCATACTCTGAGCTGGACAACAGGTATTTATAAAAGCTGCTGTAGTTTTCCTGCGATGGGGAAAAACTGTGTCCATCTATTTCAGGCCAGCCTGCCAAGTAGAATACTAGGTAGTTTTCGGCTAAGTATGAGCTCATTTCATCTAGCAGATACCTTATCGTATCATTATATATTCCCTTCTTTGAAAAGAATTCATACACGAAGAATATTGAGAAATCTGCTCTTAGTTTGTATTTATAAAACGTAGCCGCCGCCTCGTAAGAAGTAAAAACGATTTTCTTTCCATGGAACTGGTTTATGTAAGTAAATACTTCCTCAAACTCTCTTGCCATGAGCTGGTCTGAATTATCCACTCTAACGCTTTCAGATTGCCAACTGGTAGCAGTTATAGCTGAATTCGATGCTGCTAGCATTACCATCAAAGTGAAGCTAATGATAAACATTCGAGTGTACCTACTCAAACCATATTTAGATCTATGAGTTTGTTCTGTATTGTTGTATTTGCCAGAAGGAGCAAACACCATTGCATACATTGCTTTCGTTATGACAAATAGTTCTAGCAGAATTGATATGCAGAGGTATCGGGCTTGCCAGCCTTCATATGATGTAAAGAACAAGACATTGCTAAGCATGAGTAAAATAACATACATTCCAAAGAATCTTAAATCTTTCTTTCGCAGGAGGTCGATAATTCCCGTTACTAATATGCGAAATATAATCACGCCTAGTATTATGTTCATTGCAGATATCTTAAGTAATTCGAAAAGGAGAAATCTAAATGCGGTTCTACTTGGCGGGGAGTTTATTGCTGATGTTAGTATATAAAGCGTACCTGGAAGGTTTTCTATGAAGTATCGCCAACTAAATAATACTGCAACATTTGAACCCTGCCGAGCCCATTCAGGAAGTAATGTAATAGCTAAAACCAAAGAGGAAATCCCCATGAGAGCTAGGTATGTAAATGCTATGACGAATCCCTTCAGATTTTTCGCACTAATGATGTAGCTCCATGTAAAGTATAAAAACAAAACTAGTAATGTCGGCCCAACTATAACTACTATGTAATTAACTCTAAGAGTGATTACATACACAAGCAATATCCAAACAAGGAGAAAATCAGAGAGCCTGTGCTTTCCTGTGGTGATGTTATAAACTTTCAAGAGTAGAAGCGACAATACCAAAAGAAGAATCGGCTCATAACTAATTGTTCTAGATATTGCAACGAACATGGGATTCGCTATTACCAGCAGTCCAAACAGATAGAAGTATTTGGATTCCTTCTTCTCATAAACATTGACTTTATACCAGGTGTAAATTATTGCCACATATGCCAGAGCGCTATAAATGATTATCGCAATTTGCGAAGCTAGTTCGGTTGGCTGAAGTAGCATAAAAGGTATTAAAGCCAAACTTCCACCTGGAGCCGCTTTATGAAGAAAGGAGTATTTTTGATCATGAATAATTTCCAGAGCACCTGCCATCAGTTCATAGCTATCCATAATTGAAAAGTGCGAGTCGTCGATGTTTAGAACGTAAAGGATAATAAACAGAATTGATAGAACCGATATGGAGAAAGCTTTATCAGCGCTTTTGATGATTTTCCTCAGGTACCCAAAGAGGTCATTTAGGTATGAGAGCCTCATGAATGCAGCTAGTAAGAGAGCGGCCAACCCAACAACGATTATGTATAATACGAATTGGATAATATCTCTCGGTAATATCACTACTCGATCGTAGTCAAATGGGTATACGCCAGCTACCAAATAGTTTATTGCACCTAATGCCAAGAGGACATGAAGCATGATGAACAAGAAAAGTGCTGTTATGAAGTACTTCACGTCGGTTTGCATTCTCATGGACTAAACCACACAGAAGCATTTCGAAGGGCACGCTTATGGTTCATTTTCAAAAAGATTTTACTATTAAAAATTCTGAGCTAAAACGGAGTCCAATCTAACATGGTAAAAATAAAAGAAGCTTAGCTTGTTGAAATTCATAGAGAACTTATGCAGGGAACTTCTATGGATGCGATAGATATAAGTATAGTTATACCCACACTCAATGAGGAGCGAAACATATCTGAAACTTTAAGTGGAGTGTTGAATCAGGTTAGAAACGTAGAGCTGGCGAATGGAAGGAAGCTCTCGGTGAATCTTGAGATAATTGTTATTGATTCAGGATCTACTGATAGAACCGTAGAGATTGTTAGAGAGTTTCAAAGGAGATATTCTAATATCAAGCTGGTTACTCTAAATTTCTTCCATCACAGTTTAACTAGAAATCTCGGTGCTAAATTATCTGGGGGCGAAATTATAGTGTTTCTTAATGCTGATGCAAGACCTGCTAATAACATGTGGCTGGCGAACTTAGTGAAACCAGTACTATCTGTGGCCGAGGCCAGCTTTTCAAGACAAGTTCCTAAGGATAAATTATTCCATTTCGAGTATTTCAGAATTCTAGCCAGCTATCCTCATGAGTCATCTATTATCAACAGGAAAAATTACGCCAGTTTTGTTATGAAGCATGGAGTATTGTTCTCGACAGTCTCTTGTGCGATAAGGCGAGATATATTCTTTGAGCTAGGCGGCTTTGATCCGAAGGTGCCCATAAATGAGGATCTAGAATTCGCAATAAAGCTCCTTAAGAGAAATCTTAAAATAGCTTATGTTGCCGAGTCTACTGTGGAACACAGCCATTTTCTAGGCAGACTAGATGTAACTAAGAGGTATTTTAAGTTCGGCCTGGGCCAGAGCGTCATTCGTAGGATCCATAAAGATTTTCCATTAAAAAGTGGCATCAAGCTACTAGTGAGGATATTAAGATTACTTCCTCATCAAATTCAATCAGGAGCTTTAAAGTATCGAAGACACCTTCTGGTAGAATTTGTTGATTTGTTACTTTTACTCTTTATGGCATCATTAGCCTTTATACTTGGTTCCAAACTCGTAAGGACAAGATAGCCAGAAGCATTTGCATGCTCGCCACAATGGTACTCGTAGCTTTGTTGCTAGTTGGAAATAAAATGAGAGAACTTCACAAACCTCATCTGGCTATTATAAATCCTCTAGTCAGCTGAACCAAATCAATCTATTGGACCTACGTCTGGATATCCTTGTCTGAGACCCTTGCCGGACCATTTCGTAAGATATGTTGGGTCCTTTATAACGTGGATTAGATTTCTAGCGTGCTTTCTAGCTCTGTCAATGGCGATCTTCTTTAATTCTTTAGGATCTTCACTCTCTTCTTCATGAACTGTAACGTCAATTATAGGCTTACTAGTCAATATTCCAACAAGCATTATGCCTACACTATATGCGACATAACTTAGCTTATCAACAAACTCCTTGCCAACCCATCCCAGAACTATTAGTCCATCACAATTATGGAAGTCTATAATTCTCTTTGCAGCTCCAGGAATATCTTTAATACCAGGAACAGTCCATCTAATTATCTCCGCTTGTGGTTCTAATTTTCTTATCTCTTCAATAACCACGCTAGCCATATCAACTCTAGCAAATGTCGTATCAATTATGCCTATTTTTAACCTACTCACTTGAGAACCTCCTCCTGTAGGCGTTAACTATTTCCTCCCCTGTCAGAAGAACTAGATCATGTCTCCTCGCATATTCCTTTGCGTCTTCAAGTCTAAGTGAATTACCATCATCTCCCAACATCTCAGCAATAACAGTGCATGGAGTTAAGTCTCCAAGGCGAGCTAATGCTATGGACAGCTCTGTATGACCGACTCTCTCGAGAACGAGACCATTTGCTGCGCGCAAAAGAAAAACATGACCAGGTGATCGAAATTCATTCATAAAACTCTCTCGGAGTTTCTTAGCATCGATTTTTCCAGACCAAAAGTCTCTGCATAGTCGACCAAATGAGGAAATTGTAAGTGCTCTATCTCTATCAGAAATGCCAGTGAATGTATTCACATGATTTATACTTATTGAGAATGAGGATTTTTCGTCGTAAGGCAGAGGCTTTGTATAAATTGCTTCCAAATTATTTGCATGAAGTTTAAGTAGATCGCGCAGAAATGGTAACCCAAGCGCATTAGCTATCTCATCACAAACAGCAACGCATATTAGCCCTCCAGCATCCTTTCGAAGAATCTGGACACTTTTGTAATCAACAACTTCTGCTAAAAAGACGATATCCGTTTCTCTTTCTCTATTCTCAAAATCGAAGATTAGAACCGGGCGCCCATTTTTTAAATCTTTAATCGCACGGAAAATTTTATCATGCATCCCAACCAACACTAAAAAATGATGAAGCTAAATGCACATCAAAAATTACATGTTTGCTAGTTTACTCTATTCTAATAGCTTGCACTGGGCAGTTCTCTGCGGCAGTTTTAGCGCAGTCAAGTAAATCAGCAGGTATTTCCCCTTTGGCCATGTCATTTCCTACTCTGAATCGCTCTATGACGGCGCTTTTGCTATCTGTGGGATCAAGCATGAATACGTCTGCGCACAAGGCTGCGCATACGCCACATGAGATGCAGGCATCGCGATCTATCCTTACCACTGGCATTTGTATCAACTCCTTAGTAATTTGACTATAAGAGATGAACAGTTACGAAATATTTTTAATAAGACCTGGTTAATACATGCTGCATAACCAGGTGGTCCGCTAGACCAAAATTCTAGGCAGCCGCCGCTGCGATTAGGCTCGATGGATCCTGCATTGAGACGCATTACATACCTCAGAACGGCAGTCCTAAGCTTCGAGTGCATATGAGTGCTGTTGAATCCACACTTATAGTTATTGTGTATAAAATCAGTAAAAAGCAGAGATTATAATGAGCTCATATTCTCGAGGGTATCTTGATTGATTGGCATTTTAGGCGTCGGAAGATGGGGACAAAATCATATAAAGGCTCTAGCTAAGTTAAGAGTAGAGGGCGTCATTGATGATTTCATTATAATAGATGTCAACAAGGAAACGCTAGAGAACTTCTCAAAAAAATATAACTGTGCAGGTTATGAATCAATGAGCGAAGCTCTTAAGGCTGAGGAATTAGATGGTCTAATCATTGCAACACCAACACGATTGCATTATAAACATGCAAAAGAAGCTCTAGAACAGGGATTGCATGTACTGGTAGAAAAGCCAATTGCCACAACAAGTGAGGAGGCATTGGAATTAATCAATATCGCTAAGGAGAACAATAGAGTGCTTATGACGGGCTTTTTACTTAGGTATAGTCCGGCTGTCCAATACATTAAAGACACCCTCATGAAAGAACCAAATTATTTCGGTAACATATTGGCCATTCTAGCTAAAAGAATAAATCCCCGGCAGGCTAGAGAATATGATGTTGGCGTGATTAAAGATCTTGTGATACATGATATTGATCTTGTATCGTATATGTTCGAAGCAACACCACGAAGCGCTTATGCTTATACAAGAAAGCAGGAGTCTACATTCGAAACCTTCGCAACCGGGTTTGTTGAATATGAAAGCACATATGACAAGCTAGTCTTAATATTCGAGGCAAGTTTCCTATCACCACAAAAGTTTCGAGATTGGATGATTTTAGGGGTTGAGAAAGCAGCGCAGTTGGATTTAATGGAACACAAAGTTAAAATATATACACGAACGGATACCTTGAACCCGAGCATACCAACGGAAGCGGATGTATTATACAGACAAGACAGAAATTTTGTGGAGGCAATTCAAGGCAAGGCTGCACCTTTGGTTACTGGTCTAGACGGGTACAGGGCACTAAAAGTATGCGAGGCATTGCTTCAGTCAGCAGAAAAAGCATGCACAATCAGAATCACATTTTAATCCTCCCCAGATTACCGGAATGGTTTTCCTCTTGCTATTGATAAAATCTTCGGGAGATAATAATGCTGCCGGACAGTATTATTGAATACGTTCATTTGCTTAAACTCATTCGAGGTGTTCTTCTCGCAAGCTCGGGTATTAATCGCGAGGAGAAAGACTGGCTGCGAAGAGCCATTCGCTGGAGGCCGGTTGGCGCTGGTAGTGAAACCGGAAAAATTTTAAAGAGGTCCGGGTTTAGCTCGAAGAAGGTGTTATCTCTAGTATATGCCTTCCAAAGCCACAAGAAACTTGGGTCACTTCTTGAAGAATGTGGAATCAGTAAGGAAATCTCTGAGGCTCTTATCCTCTCTTCTACGTACATAGCTCCATTGATTATTCTAGATCAAGAGTCCCTGAGTAATCTTTCTAGAAGGGGGCTGATAATCTCTGACGTTAAGTCTGATACTAGAATTAAGGATAAGACTATTAAACTCCACTTACGCATCGCAGAGTATTCAATGAAAGATGAGTTCCTAAGCCTTATACATCGTGCTAGAAGTGCCATTATAAAAAATCAAATTGACGATGAACTTGTATATAGAAGAAACTTCTGTGAGAAAGACGTAAGAAGATACTGGAGAATTAACCGCTCGCGGGGGAAGCCTATTGTAATTTATGTAGATCCTTTAAGAGCATTAAGTACTAAGGCTGATGAGCTAAGAGAGATCATTTCTACAAGTGAAGAGGCCGTCCTCGGACTTGGTATTTGTGTTGGTATTTGCTTGCCAAACATGATAAAACAGTGATAGTAAAAAATAACAATCTTACTTCGAAAGCTCGTTCCTAAGCTCTAGTGCCGGCCTGAATTCTGGATCTAAGCTCAATGCTTTTTCTATGTACTTTAATGCATCTTTTGTTTTTCCAATTTTAGCCATAAACTTTGCCCTCATATACCAGGACTTAGGATCGCTAGGCAGTAACTTAGTTATCATCTCGTAACATTGTGAAGCCATCACGTGCTCTCCTCTTTTCTCGTAGATCTCAGCCATCTTCAACCATGCATCCAACTGAGTCATGTCAACCTTAATGACTTTCTCGAGCAATTGTAATGCCTCGTCTTCCTTACCTTGTTTTAGTAAAATTTCAGCTTCAAGGAGACGATACAATGGTTGTTCGGGATCGCTTTCAATAGCTCTACTAAGGACGCGAACCGCCTCATCAAGTTTATTAAGTTTGCTAATAAGTGTCCTGATATACTTTGAGAATACCTTTCTGTTTTCTGGTTCTAGCTCAAGTATTTGTCTATATATGGCAGCTTCTCCCTCGTAATCGCCTCTCATCCCAAGGAGCTCAGCTTTATATTCCAGTGCACATGTGTCTTTGGGATCCATTTCTAGGACTTTATCATAACATTTAATGGCTTCATCAATCATCTTAGCTTCTTCTGCCGCCTTTGCTTTCCAGATCCAAAACATTTTTCGAGTCGGATCTATCTCTATAAGAACATCATAAGATTCTACTGCTTCGCTATATCTTCCAATCTTTTTAAGTACACCTACCCTCTTGTTCCACGCAAAAATATCCTCGGGAGACAGTCTAATAACTTTGTCGAATGTTTTCAATGCATTTTCAAAATCATTTAGCTTCTCATACATATGAGCCAGTGCGTACCAAGCTGATGGAAAGGATTCATCGGCTTCTGTTGCTTCGATATATTTCTTTTTAGCCTCTTCGAATTTTTTCTCAGCCTCTAGCTCCCCGCCAATTCTAACGAGGTCATCAGCTCTCCTAGACATTTCTCTTGCCTTAATTGTTAATTCTACTCCTTTTTCTCTATCACCCAACCTCTCATATATATCTCCTAACAATGCCCAGGCCCTTGAGAAGCTAGGGTGTTCCCTTGTAATTTCATTTAGGAGTTCAACAGCTTCCTTTAATCTATTCGACTCTACATAGAAGCGACTTAAATAATACTTTGCCTCATAGTAATCATTGTCAAGTCTAATAGCTTCTACAATACTCTCTATAGCCTTCGCTAGATCTCCTTTATTTGCACTTGAAAGCCCTTTTAGGACTAATTTTATAGATTCTGCAGATATTCCTCCTATCTCCAACTGAAGTCACCCAATAATTCACGCCAATTTTTATTCTTTTATTAGATAAAGTATGGGACTTCTACTATTGTTAATATTTAACCTTGAGCCGCCAGTTTCATATTTCTAATGAATTCAGCTATTCTCCTTAAATATACCTTGTACTCCAGCTGATGCTTCATTATATAATTATAACTTAGTTCTGATTCTGCATGAAGCCGCCTAACAAACTCCGCTATCGTTTTAACGGCTCGAATAACCTTGAGATCACGCTCATTTACCTTTGCATTAGTTGATAATAAGATTGCAAATTCCTTATCAATTGGATAGATCAAGAATTTCTCTGTGACTATGCTCCAAGCAAGAGGAAGATGTTCCCTTGAGAACCAACTTGCGGGGCGCAATAATTCCATATTCCTTATTAACGCAATTAACGATGGATAAATTTTATCGACTTCACTCATAGTGAATTCTTTTCTCTTGGTAAAATCGTGCATCCCCAGTAACACTCCACGTCCAAGTACTCCTACGCATTTAATGCGGAATGGAGCTCTACTAACTGGTTTAATTCTTCTTGTTGTCGCACGAGCTGGTAGGTAGCCGATAAGTCCAGCTATCAAAGCTACGGCTAGTAATGGTATTATTGGAATATATCCCCTCTCAATGATTATACCTGTAGTAATCACTGTAATCACTATTTCTACTGATACATTTTCCATGACAACATTTTCGCAGAAGGCTACTAGCCGCAGAACATACGAATCATTTTTCCAGGTCCCATTTGGTGCTGGTACGGAACCTATTAAACTCTCAGTCATCGTACTTCGTATAGTTAATGTTGCTACGTGAGCACTGGAGACAACATAATTTGGACCATTTTTTTGATATACAAAGGCTACTATATCCACTACACGCTTATAGACTAGAGGATCCTCATTAGCTACTGCGAATTTGAAGATTAAATTGTCTTGCTGACTTCTTGGTTGAGAGATGACTTTTATGTCATATATACGAATCAGTGAGAATTGGAGGACTAAAGTCAAGTTTTGAGCAATGTATAACGTTTCCTCGGCTCTCTTTCTTCCGTTAAACCATGCTTCAATGCGATATTTACCTTCAACAACAAAAAATGTTATGTCATATCCATAGCCTCGATAGATGTAATTTTCTGTTCCATTGAATATTTGTACGACATTTATCTCACTATAAACAGAGGCACCATCTGGTTGACTAGTAATTACTCGAAGACTATAAGCTTTCCCGCTAACGTAAATGTCTAATGTATACACTTGAGAGTAAGATATCGGATTCTGGGCAGCTGGCGGATAGGACTGCGCCGTCGCAATTATTGACAGAGAATACTTTCCTGCGATTGTTCTCGGTTTTACCGATATGTTAACAAAAGTCTCTACGACATCGTCTGGAGATAGGACAAAATTATTAGATGAAAACTCAACTGTTATGTTCGGATTAGGGGGTGTGACTTTGTACTTGAATTCAATGTAAGCAGACACATTACCCACATTTCGTGCAACTATACTATCCTTCATGTTATTTGTATAACCTGTCTCATTTGATACATTAATGATAACGATAGGTATCTTAAATTCAAACCTTACGCTGAATCCTCTTCCTTGTGTCTCCATTGTATCTAGAGTCGGCTTGGACGACATTTGTGGAGGATAAGTCAGTAAAAACAATAGTAAAAGCAACGAGATCGCTTTGTGCAAGTTTACTCCCGTGAGACTTTCTTTTGTTCTTAAGTGCTGGTTAAAAAAGTTCAAAAGCTGTTAGCTCTAGATAAAATATTTCAAAAATGCTAGGTAATTATAATTTACTAAGATAAATGCTGTAAGACTCTGCCCTTCACTATGAGAGAAATTAATTAGTATATTGGTGCATTTAAGATGAACCCACGTAAAAAGAGAAAGGCGCGTATCACACCCGAGAGTGTAAAAGCAGCATTTGAAAGGTTAAATAAGAGATTAACAGAATTATCGCTCGAGGTTGCAGATATAGCTAAATTCGTTCAAGAGTCCGTAAGTTTATTCGCATCCGATGCTAGGTTTGTAGCAGATGAACTAGCGCTTCTAGCCGAACGCATAGGCGAATTGGAGAGAATGTTATTAGAAAAGAAGGAAGAAGAGCAGCCAACTACATCTTAGTTGTCGACGTCAGGCAGCCAACTGGATGATGATAAATGAAAAAGCGACTCTGGTTGGGAAGGCATCTGATGCTGAAGAAATCATTTGTGGAAAAAATTTTAAGTGGTGATAAAACAACCACAATACGACTGGGGCGGATTGAAATTCGCTCTAGGGAATTTTATATACATTCTGGCGGAAAGATCGTAGCTGAGGCTCTTGTGGAAGATGTCATATATAAGCGTGTGAAGGATTTAACTGACGCTGATGCTAAAGCTGACGGATTCTCTTCCGTTGGCGAGCTTAAACAGGCATTAAGGAGGTTTTATCCAGAGTTAAAGGAGCACGACTGGGTCACAATTATAAAGTTTAGGTTACTACGGAGACTGGACCAAGAGGAAACCCGCGTTTATGGGGGCTTACCTGCATATGAAGTAGCAGAAATTGCACTTAAAAATTTAGAGAAGCTCCACCTAGGGAACGATGAGCTGAAAATTCTTGAAGCTATCGCCAGGACTAAAAGCATAAGGGCCGCCTCTAGAGAGATTTTCGGGAGTCCCTTCCGGCGTAGGTTTATCAGGAGAACTCTTCACACTGTTGCAAAAAAGCTAGTTGAGGTTGGACTTCTAAATAGAAAAGATCTTCAAGGACTATCATAACTAGCCCACATCGAGGAAAATGTTGTGGTTCATAATAACCACTTGGCGCTGCAATTTGAATTGCAAATATTGCGGGAATGAACCGCGTCCCTATGGCGAGCCGAGTAGAATAAGTTATGATTTGCAAGAATTGAAGACTTTTATCTCGCAAGATCCTGAACCTATAATAGCATTCTATGGAGGAGAGCCCCTGCTGTCGGCGGAAATCATTGAGTGGATTCTTGATAACATCCCAGCCAAGCATTATGTTCTGCAAACGAATGGTCTTTTAATTCGAAAGTTGCGTCCAAGTTATCTTAACAGGCTTGATACAATTCTTGTAAGTATCGATGGTAGGCAGAGTGTTACTGACTATTACAGGGGAAAGGGAGTATACAAAGCTGTTGTCTCCAACGTAAAGTACCTCAGAGAAATAGGCTATCGTGGTGATATAATTGCTCGAATGACGGTTTCTGGCAAGAGTGACATTTATGCTGATGTTAGACATCTTATTGATCTTGGATTATTTGACCACATCCACTGGCAACTTGACGTATTCTTTGATGCTCCACCACATCAACGATATGCTGATTTTCAATCCTGGCTTGAAAAATATGTAAGAGGATTGGACATGCTCATTAATTTCTGGTTGCAGGAATTAAGTAAGGGGCGCTTGATAGGTATTGTCCCCTTCCAGGGGTTACTTAAAATACTGGTCCTTGGAGACACACCAAAACCACCTTGTGGAGCTGGACAAAGTGCTTTTGCTATATCCACTTCAGGGAAAATCTTCGCGTGTCCAGTGAGTCCATCCGACGATTTTCTGGTTGGGCATATCAAGTGGTCAAAACCGGCCGATCTAGCAGGAAAGATGACTATAGGATCTCCATGCACAGAATGTGAATTCTACACAAGCTGCGGTGGGAGATGCCTATACGCTAAAACTACCATGCTCTGGGGTGAAGATCTATTCTTCAGAGTTTGTAGTGTTACAAAATATTTAATAAGTAGGCTAAGGGGGCTCATTCCACGCATTCAGGAGCTCGTTTCTAGTGGTGTAATATCCTGGGACAGCTTGCTCTATCCACCTTTTAACAACACTACTGAGATAATCCCCTAAAAAACTTGGGCTAAACTAAAGTTTTTCTTCTGGCGAGTCTGGGAAATGGAATGGACTCTCGAATATGATCCAACTTGAGTAACCATGTGAGTGTCCTCTCTATTCCTAGACCGAAGCCACTGTGAGGAACGGATCCATACTTCCTGAGATCTAGATACCAGAAGTAGTCTTGAGGATTCCAGCCTTCTTTCTTTAGTCTGTCGATAAGAACATCTATGCGATCCTCACGTTCTCCCCCAGTTGTTATTTCTCCATAACCTTCAGGCGCCATCATATCAGCTGACTTGCATTTTTTCTCATCTCCTTCGTAGGCCTTTACATAGAATGCTTTTATCTGAGTTGGATATAAAGTTATAAAGAAAGGCGTATCGAGCTCACTACTAATAATCTGTTCTTCATCAGCCCCTAAGTCCTGGCCCCATTCTATCTGCACTCCTTTCGCCTGAAGCCTTTGTATCACCTCATCGTAGGTGAGCCGCGGGAAGGGTGTTCTTATGCCGTCTAGTATCTCCATGTTTCCCCTAAATTCTTTTATCCACTCATAGAACCTCTCATCCTCTAGAATTTTCCTTAAAGCATAAGCTAGCGACTCTTCTTCAACTACTAGTATATCTTCAAACCTGCACATAGCTGCTTCAGCTTCAAAGTGCCAAAACTCTGCGAGATGTCTTCTTGTTCTCGATTTTTCAGCGCGAAAACTGGGAGTGAGGCTAAAGACTTTTCCAAGCGAATATATTAACACCTCTAGATATAATTGCGCTGATTGGGAGAGATATCCTTTTTGTCCAAAGTAATCAAGAGCAAAAAGCGTTGCTCCTCCCTCGCAAGCTGTAAATGTAAGTATTGGTGGGTAGACTTCCACCCAGCCATTCTTCTTATACCACTCTCTTAGATAATCTACAAAAGCCTCACGAATCAGCCACATTCTCTGATAACGAGGCGACCTTATTGTGAGATGTCGCACATCAAGCAAAAATTCCGGTGAATGCCTCTTCTTTGCTAGGGGGTATGGCTTCTCTGCGGGATAATACGTCAAAAGCTTGTGAGCATGTAATTCAATGCCACCAGGCGCTCTAGGGTTGTTAACAAATTCGCCCTCTACTGATATGAAACTCTCCTGCCCGAGACTCTTTATCAGGTCAAAATCTTTCTGATTTATTGCTGCCGCATCAAAAACTATTTGAATAATCCTGCCAAGATAGTCTTTGCTGTTCTGCGGCCTCAAATCAACAAATAATTTTCTGCCAAATTCTCTCTTCCGGTATATCCAACCAGATAATATTGCCATCATACACACCAGAAAGACTTAATTATAAATCCGTTGATTTATGAAAAAAGTAACGCATAATATAATATCGTTAAAGTGTTGATCCAATAGCCCCATGAGAACTTAATAAAATGAAAAAAAAGAAAGAGGAAGATAATACCTCACTTGTTTGCGATTAAAACTTTATACATGACGTGGTAGGAGTGTCTTCCTCTGCTCCATCTCAGCTCTCTTTATTGCTTTCTCAAGCAATTCTCGAACTGCTTTGTCAAAGGCAATTATGAACTCTCCACTTACTCTGAAGCCTTTCTCCTTAGCGATTGTCTTTATTCTTGTCTTGTAAATTGTTAGCTCTTCTTCTTTGGGTTTTTGAGCCTTCATTATTCTCACCAAGATTAGTTATATAGGTTGCTTTCTGATAATAAATATCGCTTTATTATTTAGTATTTAAAACTTTCGATTTGAAATACGCGTTAATTAACGTGAAGTGTTCTATCAATTATTAACAATAACTTTCGAAGTTGTAGAGCGTTTACATTGATTATAATCAATAAATTTTGGTTAATGGAATATTTATTCTTTCAAGAGATATGATATAGAAATCATCATGCGATCTTCAGAGAATTTTTGAACAATACACAGCTATGGACATTTTTTGTATAGAGGTCGTTGTTTATGCTATCCTTTAGTTACGGGCTATAGATCTTTGATAAAAAGTCTTCTCCAAGTATTAAAAAAGCAGACTAAATTTTTAAAATCCTAGTGCTTACAGCCTCTGAGAAAACTTCTAGTTATAGTTAAGGGAAGTTTAAGAGCCAGTTTGCAACGGCGTATGATGCATATCCAAGGATTAAAGCTACTGTAAGACTTACTAATACGGCCTTTGCAGCAACTTTATAGCTTCCACTTTCAACCTTTATCGCAACCAATGTTGCTAGGCATGGTGTATAGTAGGCATAAATCGTTAGGAATGCCAACAGAGAAGCTAAGGAAATTGTTGACATAAATACATCATAACCCCCATATAGAAGACCTATCACACCAATCGTCACTTCTTTGGCAACAAATCCTGCGATTAATGAGACTACCTCCTTCCATCCAAGACCTATTGGTCGGAATACCACCGCTAATACATTGCCTGCTACCTCTAGCAGAGAGCCTGAATTCAACGGTATGTTGAGCAAGAGCCAAAACGCTACATTTGCAGCTGCTATAATGACACCAGCACGCTTGATGAAAATTAGAGATCTGTTCCATGTCATCTTTGCGATGACCTTCATTGACGGCAGCCGATATGGAGGAAGCTCTATTGGTGTCTCTATTCTAGCTTTTCCCTCGAACGTTTTAAGTATTCTAGAGACCAGCAGCGCTAGAATAAAGCCAAATGTTATGTACATGATCAAGGCCGCACTCGCAATCAAGGGTGGAAAAGCAAGTCCTAATAATATTGCTAAAGTGATTTGTCTCGGTGGGCATTGCACAAACTGAGAGGTCACAATTATTCTTAACCTTTCCTTGTAGGATGGAATTATCCTGGTCGTAACCACTCCAACAACATTACATGCCAAGCTTGATATCATTGGAAAAGAAGCTTTACCTGACATGTCAAACCTGGAGAATAATTTATCTAAGGCCAATGCCATCCTTGCTAGAAATCCTACGTTTTCAATAAGAGCAAAAACAAACGTGAAGATAAATATCAATGGAATAAATGAAATGACTACCACCAAGCCACGTAGAACGCCATCAACTAGAAGCCCGCAGAGAAACTCATTGGCAGTAACTCTTAGCAGCAAGTCAGTAGCGAAAGCTAAGAGATACTCTCCTAGTATGTATCCGATATTTTCAGCAACTACTCCTCCTATATTAAAAGCTATGTAGAATCCCCCGAGGAGTATAGCTATGGATGCTAAGATGTCAAAACCCCTGCGAAGGATTATTTGATCCAGTTTTTCTGTGAACCTATCAGCTATGCTAACCTTCTTAAAAATCCGTAGCAGAATATTGTCTATCATCTTATACCTTATTGATGCCACGACAATGCTAGGATCCCTGCGATACCTCAAGCGAATGTCCTCAAGAACCTTAGTTACTTCAATTTTCACATCTTCTGGTAGTGTTTTAGATACTTCCTCATAGTTTTCCATTAATTGCAATGCTAGAAAACGCGAAGGCAGCATTGTTTTTTCACTCATTAGTTCAACTAATCTTGAAATATACTCCTCGAGCTCACCATAGCTCAGCCTTCTAGACTTAGACGAGCTTTCAGTTAGAGCAATTGCAGCTTTTATTATATCCTTGACTCCTATACCTTTTATCGCTATTGTTCCAATGACTGGTATATTAATTATTCTTGAGAGCGCATCAAGATCAACTTTAATGCCCCATCTGTGTGCCTCGTCAAGCATATTTACAACTAGTATGACTTTATCTGTCAACTCTAAAGCTTGGAGGAGTGGGTATAAGTTTCTTGCTAATGCACTTACATCTGCAATCACTACGATAACATCAGGCTTCTCTTCAACTATGAACCTTACGGCTACTTCCTCCTCCTCGGTGAATCCAGATAGTGAGTACGTCCCTGGTAAATCAACGAGTATTACTTGCTTTGAATCCACTTTTATTTTAGACCATGCTATTTCTACAGTCTTTCCAGGCCAATTACCTATGCGTTGATGCGCCCCAGTGAGCCTATTATAAATTGTCGATTTTCCAACGTTAGGTTGACCTAATAATGCTATAACAACAGAGTTCTCCCGCTCTTCTGCAGGTATAATTTTACCAACCACTTACAATCGCCAAAAACTTCGTCTTCGCCTCCTATGCCGGTGCCGGATTCTATTTAGACTAAGACTCAGCGAAGTTGTAGAGATTTCCCTAACCAAAATCTTCTCAGCTACCTCCTTAGGAAAACCAAAACGTCCTCTATAAGACTCAACTACAATATAACTACCACGGTTATTTATCAACACATAAACTCTCTCTCCTGGCACAAATCCAAGCTCAGCTAATCTTTTCATTAACTCAACGTTACCCTCAATATCCACAACTTCAACCCAAGACTTGGGATCTATTTCTGCCAGATTTCTATGCATTTTCCCACCATAATATTTTCTATATATAAAAAATTTTAGGCCCATTATAAATAATTAGAAATGCCAAGGAAACATTTGTGTTGAGAAATTACAGCTTAATGCTAGCAGAGTGCGAGCGCGAAAATAGGATCTACTATAAGCAATACACAGAACGAATTAAAGCAAAAAAATATGATTACTTATAAATGCTCTCTATGAGAGCAGTCTGAGTGCTTCTATAATGGTTTTCTTAATACATATCTTCGGCGGAATGCCATGCGTTATTTCATACCAATCCTTGGCAAAGGTCTCTTCCAGTATTCGAACTAACGAAGCTGCTGGTCTTTTGGTCTTTAGTGAATATGTTGCTCCATCAATGCATATGAACTCACCTTCTTCGCTCCCTATTTCTGCTATCATGGGTATTGTCCTTAGCGTTGCTATCTCTGGATGTGTAATTAGCAATGCCTTCGCTATTGGTATTATTGCTACTTCCCTCTCGTATTTGGATGCTATAGCTCTAAGTTCTGTTGACTTTTCCTCTAGTTGCTTCTTTAAATCCTCTAACTCTCCAATTTTAGTCTTGAGGTTATCCTCCAACTCTTTTATCTTAGCCTTAAGATCGCTCGTATCAACTTCGTATTGCTGCTTAAGTAAGTCAAAGGATCTTCTGAGTTCCTCCAACTCAAGTCCGCGCTTATTAATAATTTCGTCTTTCTCACTTATTAGCCTATCCTTTGCTAGTAGCTCAGCTTCGTAAGTTCTTTTAAGTTCCTCTAGCCTCCCGACTTTATCGTTCAGTTCATTAATTCTCGCTTCCTGTTCTCTTAACACCCTCTCCTTTTCCTCAAGATTTTTTATTAGCTCATTCCTTTCGGACTGCATACTGTTTAGAGCATCCTCAAGTTCCTTAACTCTGGATTCTAACTTGAATTTCTCGGATTCTAGCGCACCTAATTTAGCCTCAACATCTAACCTGGTGGCTTCAAACTTCTCCTTAAATCTTTCTAGAGCCATCTTCTGCTCTTTAATTGCATTCTCAACGTTTCTAAGTCTAGTAGCTACATCTTTTAGGCCCATATTCTCAAGCTGCGAAGACAAACCAGCCAAAATAGCTAGAAAGCTATCAACATTTACTATTAAAACATCTAACTCATCAACCAAAGCACTATCAAATGACAAATTTTCTCACCAAAACTTATAAACCAGTGCAGTGAAATATATAATTTTTTTAAAAAAGCAGTACCATCTGAACTTCCGAGAGGTAATAATAAAGTAAATAACGCCTCTATTTGAAACCAGCAAAGTGCGAAGTAGCTTTACTACAGTGAGCCCCAATCTTCTTCGAGCACTGAAATGCTATTTGCTATGAGCTTAGAAATCCTACGCATACTTTTAGTTTTTCTAATTGCGAATACAAAATCTTTTTCTCGATCTTTTTCTGCATTGACAACATCTAGAAATAACCTACTTATCACTACCTTCTCTTTTTTTGTATCGATAAGCACGAAGTCACCAATATAACCGTAACCGCAGTTTATTGTGACCGACTTCATGCGTTTTTCGACTGCTAACACATGAGTATGTCCGCTGATCCAAAATTTCGGTTCACACAGGTCCATTAATGTCAATAACTGTTCTAAACCACCACGCCCTCCTTTCGGTAGAAAATCTGCGCAATATCGAGGTGGTACGTGAGAAACAATTATATCGGCTTTAGTGCAACTTTCCTGAATTTTAGATACTAGTCGTATTAGGTGTTTATCTTCGAAGTACAGAGGCGATACTTTTTCTTTTCCATAGATTCCACTGACTCCTAGTATTGTGAGCTCTTCTCCATCGATCTCTAAGTTCACCCAACCTTGCCTGATGTAGTGGACAAATCTTAGTTTCTTTGCGATTTTGCCTAGGCACAAATGACAGTCGTGATTTCCATGAATCATGACAACGTGCTTTTGAATTCGGCTAATTACCCGAAAGAACTCCAATGCCTTTAGCTCCAATATGTCGCCCGCTAGGACCATCATGTCAAAGTTTACCATGTATAAGATGTCTCTAAGCGCATCGATATTGTCGTGAATATCGGAGATCGCAAGTATCCTTGCCAGCTTTATCTCACCATAAGGAAGGTTTAAACTTCACAACCATGCTATCTACTCTGTCATTAAACTCTTGCTTTTCAGAACTTGACAGTTTCTAGTTCTTTCATTAAATTATATTGCTTTTTTACAAATTCCATCCAGTATTCACTCAAATCGAGGCGCTGTCTATGAGCAAAATAAGAGAATTTCTTAATAAACTGGAAAAGGCAAGCACAAAGGAGTACAACGATGTACTCAGACAAATTTCTAACGAGGTTTTAAAGGACGAGTTCAAGATTGAGCTTGAACACGCAACCTTTAGTGACATTGTTGATCTCATTATTGCCATACCTGATGATACCTTTAACGCGCTCGCTGAAAAATTCTCCAATGTTCTCTCTGATAGAATCAATGAGGGTAAACCTGAGGATTTCGGGAGACTTTTTGAGGGTCTATCAAAAGAGAAGCGAAAAACAATCTCGATGAAGTTTAGGCCTCAAGTTATTAGGAAACTGTCTGAATTCTCACTTCAAGATGTAATTAAAATGATATACTCGGTTGCGCCAGCATCGAGAGAAATTATTCTAAACCAATATAAGGAGATAATGATGCAACCTAACTTTACTAAATTGATTCTTGAAGCCACGGTAGATAACATCGCTGAATTTCTTTCCGTGCTTCCTGAATCAATCCGAACTTCGTTTATCAATAGGCATAAGAAGTTTTTCGAAAGTGACGAATTTATCAACAAGATCAAGGATGCCACCGAGGATTCTCGAGCAACACTATTACGCTGGCTACCTGTTGATTTATCCTCAAAAATCAGGGGACTCGTCCAACGAGGGTGAAGTCATATGGACACTAATTTGACATTTACTGAAGCGTCTAGTGACTCGGATTTTGTCTTAGTACTTGAAAAGGGCGATGACGTTACAGAAAGCCTAAAAAAGCTCGCTAAGGAGGAAAATTTAAGTGGCTTTTTCATGGGAATTGGTGCTGTTGCTGACCCTACAATCGGCTACTTTGATGTTGAGAAGAAACAATATTTAAAAATGGAGTTGAAGGGTTCATATGAAGTACTTGGCCTCACAGGTAATATAAGTTTCCTGCCCGACGGAGAGCCATTTGTTCATGCACACATAATTCTAGGAGATAGCAATCATAAGGTTCTCGGTGGACATTTATTTAGCGCTAAGGTTTCAATTACTTTGGAGCTTCTCATATTAAGAACGCAAAAGTTGCTCAGAGAGAAGAATCCAGAATTCGACTTATGGCTTATAAGCGGCGCCGAAGAATAGTGTTTTAGGACTAGATGAGCGGAAAATGAGTAACAATCTCGTGGAGAAAAAGCTTAATGCTATTTTTTCAACTCTAAGAAAGATAGAAAAAATGCTCGAATACTTCCTAGGCGTGCGATCTAAATATGTGGGAATAGCAGCTGAGAAAATCACCGAAGCAGCTCTTAATGAACTATCTAGAAGAGGTGGACTTCAGCTAGGAGATGAGATCATACCACCAATAAAGATCATCGGAAGGAACATCAAGGGAAAGAATTATGAGATCGACATATTAGGTGAAGATGCTTCTTCCCGCAAGTGGATTATTGAGGTAACAACCTACCCAATATTTACCATATCACACGCTGAAAAATTTTATAGACGCGTTGAAAAGTGGCTCGCTGACAATGATGAGAGACCTTGTTTCTTATTGATAGCTTATGAGGGTATAGATCACGGTTTGTATTATTTCCTGAAAGACCGCTTGTCAAAATTTTGCGAGGAAGTTATAATTTTAGATAAATTGAGGAGTGAAGAATTCCTACAAACTTGCTTAGACAAATCCAAATATCGCCTAGATAAGGCACCGTGGTGATATGCTTTATCCCTCAAGAAATATCCCTGCAAATAATAACTCCAAAACTCAAAATATTACCGGGGCTCTAACAATTTGCTGGTGCATACCAATGAACAGCGTGCGCATAGGACTTTTCTCTATAGACTTCGTACCTAAGACTAGCTGGCACAGAAGCATCGCAAGACTTGCCTGTGGACACATTTGGTTCGGGCGTAAAAGGATTAATATCCCTTTGATTTATAGAAGTACTTTCAACCGAGTTTGGCGGCGGATTCGACAGAGGGAACTCTTAAGGGTTAGCTACAAATGCGAAATATGTGGTTCCTCAAATCGTCTCCAAGTTCACGAAATTTGGGAATATGTCAAGGACCAGAGAAGACAAAGACTTAGAGGATATCGAGTCCTTTGCTCAAATTGTCATAGGGTACATCACTCTAGCTATCTAATTAGAAAGGGCGATGTAAGCTGGCTCGTCGATTACATTATAAGCGTGAATAGAATGAGGGAGATCCAATTGAGCCGAGTAAAAGTATTAGGAGATCTTCAGAGGGCTTACCGAATCTGGATCGAACGGTCAAATTTCCTGTGGTATATTGATATTAGTTCTGAGAGGTATCTCCATGGTCTTCATTCAATTGCCGATATACTACTAAATTACTGGATCTATGTCTATAGAAGAAATTCATTGATCAACTGGTTTGAAAGAAAACCTAATTTCGCAAACTTTAATTCCACGATGCACTGTCTGGAGCATCTCAAATTGAATTTTTTTGAAAAACTTTTTGTAAGAAGCTATTAGTTCTTATGCCTGCCACAAGGGCTCCTTCTACTATTATGTTAGCAAAATTAATCACTGGGAACGATAGTATTGTTTCTTTCATAATTTCATAATCAGCTTTTTTGATGACACCAATTGATGCAAGCACAAATAGGTATACAATTCCTATCCAGAATGCTGCCAACACTATTAGTAGCACGTAACTTAACAGTGAATCTCCAAGAATTTTCAACACTACTTTTGTCCCTAGCCCATGTTCTCTAGTTAGATAGAACAAAAAAATCGATACAGCAAACATCTTAATTGTACTAGGCCCAGCTGGTTTAGCTTTGTATCGCTTGTAAAGATAAATAAATCCAACTAATGTGTAGACAAGATATAAGGAGAACAAAGCATAGGGAATAAGCCATAAGGTTTCTACAAATCCTAATCTCTGACAGGTAGTAAATACCACAAGACTAATTCCAGTGCCTGAAAGACTCATTGTTGCTATTGTTTTGGTTTTTTTAAGCGCCAGGAGAAGGGATGAAATCACATCCCAGCCTATTATACTTAGCAAAAATACTGACATGAGGTATGATAAAATATCCCCTGCAAGTGCATATGCGTTGCCATAAACAATACTAACACATATATTTGAAAAACCACCTAGGATAAGCCAGAAGTAAACCAAAATCGTTGCCGAAAATTTTGCAGCTGGACCATAGAATATATCTATGTTCTTGCTAATCATTTCGAATGATTCGGAAAAACTTGGAAGGAACGATATGCTGAGTGCATTCGGTATTACTGAAGCTGCAGAAAATATTAACCAGGCTGCACTAAAGTTTCCATACATTTCATTGTCTAAAATTGAAGCTGCGATTATGTTGTAGAATTGAAAACTAATCGTTATCATAAGCATTCCAATGGCATATGGAATACCATATTTTAACATTGGCAACGCAAGTTTAAGGTTTATGCCGACTCCCCTTAAAGATCTCAGAGCTTGCGCAAGATATATGACTGCTATTAGACTATACCCTAAAGCTTGTCCAACCAAAGCCATTATCGTCTTCCCGGAATTTATGTAGAAAGTAATTGCCAGGAAGTTTCTTACTATAGAAGCCGCTATCATAAATAGTGCTACCATTTTCTGCTTTTCAAAACTGAGGAAACCGCCATTTATCACACTGCTGACAATTGCATAAAATACGATTAGGCTTGCTACCTGCAAGTAAGGGGTCAAGTATTCCCTATTAAACAAGAGTGCCGAAAGGAAACTGGATGAGGCTATTATGAATGCTACGAAGAATGCAGACTGAAGACAAACAACTAACAATGCCGATTTAAAGTATTCCAATGCTCTTCTTGGGTCACTACTTCGCAGCGATGCTGTGTAAAATGTTACAGCACGACCTACCCCAAGATCTCCTATAGCTGATATTATTGACGGAATAATTAATGCTGCTGCATAAAGTCCATAGTTTTCGGGGCCCATCAGTCTTGCTAGCCATATTGTAGCCAAGACGGAGATCAGTATATTTAGCATCGATCCCAGCGCCAGCCATTCGAATCTTTGATATGTCTTGTATACAGTTCTTCTATAGATATCTTCGTACATTGGATGCACCACCTCAATAACTTAGATCTTGCAGGCTCTGATTTGCTTAGGAATTCCCCAGACTTTAGGCGTTTACTAAAAAACGAATAAAAGTCATTTAAGAAATGCTAAGTTGGAGTTTCAAATGACCTCCTCAATTAAATTCAAGAATGAGGAAGCAGCACTGTTCTACGAAATACTACGAGAGAGCAAATCGCAGATTCTCAGATTCTTGAAAGATAAGAAAGTTGTGGGAACGAATCCACATGGTGAAGCTACTAGATTTTTTGACAAAGCAATAGAAAGTACGATCATAAGTAAACTCAGGAAGAAGGGTTTTGAGGGTACAATTATTGGTGAAGAACTTGGAGAATTTAGATGCAAAGACCGTGGGTTAGTTTATATCGATCCTCTGGATGGAAGTCTAAATTTAGTCCGTGGCATCGATTTTTACTGTCTAAGTTTAGCATATGCCGCAGGACCAAATATAAAGGAGCTCAAGGTTGGATTCATATGGGATATACCAAGAGATACTATATACTTTGCCGAGAGGGATCACGGTGCTTTCAAACTTAAGGACAAGAAAATAGTTCGATTAGTTGCCCCACAGGAGGTGGACGAAATCATCATAGACGTAGGTTTCACAACAAACGAACACTGCTTAAGAGAAATTCGAAGTAGAGGGACTCTTAGACGCATGGGTTCAATTGCATTATCCGCAGCGTTTGTAGCGGATGGCAGGTTTGATGGTGTATTCGATATGGGGGACCTCAAGGTCACGGATGCGATAGCGGCATACCTGATAGTTAAGGAAGCTGGTGGATATGCCTTTTTGAGTACCTCAGATATAAGCAGAAATTCTAGAGTTAAATTCATAGCCGCGCGCAATAAAGCACTTTTTGACTGGCTCCTCGAACTGTACAACAGACATATTAAAGTGTTAACGAATGAATAAGAACATAAAGGAGACCGTACTGGACTTGTGCGAAGAGGGAGATTTAAGGAGGGTGCTGCTATTCTTAGAATCCCTCCCCGAGAAACACAAAGTTGGCGCTATAATGCTATGTGCGCAAAGAGCTCTAGCTAAGAATCCGCAGATCTTCTGGGAGATTGCAAAGCTACTATTTCCGAGCTATTGGTTTGTTAAGCTGATGTGCTTATCTATATACGGTAATAGACATCTTTGGAGAAAATTCTATGAAGCAGCTCTCTCGGCAATTGATCAAATTAGCTTAGGCTATAGAAGCATCTCATATGCAACTTTGTCACAACCAATAGCAGACTTAAGTAGCCTGGAAGCCATCAAGATTATTAATAAAGCCCTAAACTTGCTTCCTTTTTCATACGAAGACCTAGCGGGAGGTGCTGCCATTATACTGTGTGATGTTTTACCCAAGATAAACTCAAAGGCTTACCAATATACGCTTACATTAGCGAATATTGTAAGCAGTTTACCAGCGATAAATGTTGTATCTAAAATTGATATACTCTCACGCCTAGCAATAATAGCAAACAACATCAACATTAAACTTGCCGATGAACTCGTAGAGAGGATACTAAAATTAATCCCTAGGGTTGATCCTCTAGAACTTATCGAGGTTGAAATTGTAGCCGTAAACTTATTATCAAAACTATACAAAAATCGTGAGAATGAACTACTAGAACTTGCGAAAAATAGCGATTCAGAAAAACTGAGTAAGATAGTGAGAATGACTCTTATGAGAATGATAAAGGACCTACCAGACAGTGGGCAAGATCGCGACATATGGAGAGAGCATGATGATGTTTTGAATGAACTTCAGGACGTGCTAAAAAGAAGAGCTGAGTTGAAGAAAAGGCTTTCGAGAGAACTCGACAAAATATTGAAGCGACGCAGTTTATAACCGTTTTATCTCACAATCAAACTCCCGCTAAAATCTCATATGTTTTATGACACTACAAAGATAACTTCACTAGAAAGAAGAGTGCTACAAACAACAATGCACAGTTTTAATATTTGCATAGATATAAGATATATACTCTAAGGCTAATCGCATTGCCCTGTGATGAGAAAGTTCCAACTCTGAACTGATGAAGAATCCGCGAGGCTCTGATTAAATTCCGGCTAATTTTTGACTTAGAATTGAGGTAGCCTTTATTATAACACAAAAAGATTCGGGGGTGCCAAATTTGAATACTTTTTTAAGCCTTGAAACAATTCGCATAGCATCCCTCTTTGAGCTCACCGGATTTTCGAACAGACTCCTTATAAAAAGAACAGTGGCCCTGTATATCGATTCAGAAACACTATCGGTATGATCAGCTTCTATTGCATTAAGCTCTTCTTGGAGAGCATACAAAAGCTTCCGCAATGATTCTACTTTGTAACCTCTAATGCTTCTTAAACTTTCCTCGGCATCTCCTACTTTCTTAATGTAGTCCGCAAATAGTTTCGTTACTCTTGCACTGTAGTGTATATTCATAGACCTATATAAGGTGTAGAAAACCCTATGTTTTTCGTCAGTTTGAGCCATCATATTTAGGTGATTTTCAAGCTCTTTTATGTGTGTAAATGTATTGCTACAAACCGGACACTCCACATTAATGGCCTCTTCCGGTTGCGTCAATCTAAACACCAGTGTCTCTATAGAGAAGTCTAGACATTGAAAGGCCTCCGATTAATTCATTTTAGTGCATTTGAGGAGATATAATGCAATCATTTTTGCAGTTACGACTGAAAGCCTCGCCTCCTAGGGCTTAGGATAATGTAGTGAGTTTTTTAATCGTATCTTCAGCGTGTTCTATTAATTTGGATTGTATCCCCTGAGTCCTGCATTATGCAGGATAGAAGTAATGCGCTTAAACCGAGCACAGGGCTGAACCTGCGGGAGCCAGGAATGTAGCTCCAAACCTCCCCAGAACCCTCGCTCTTCAGAATGGGCGAGGAAGTCAGTGTTTTGCAACCGAGAAGGAATGCTTTCTAAACAGAAAGGTCATAAAAATAATGCGAGCAGAATTTGTGGGTACCTTGTTGATTATTTCAATCCAAACCCTGAGGATATCAAGGCCTTAAATATAGGTGCCCAAGAAGTTGAGGGTCCAGCTTCCTCAAAAGTCATCCTATCAATAGATTAAGGTTCGTATATCAAACTGCGCAACAAAGTATACCTAAATTGAGGATAGATGCCATAATTCTTTGGCAGGCCTAAGAGAAAGAATTCAGTCAGAATTACTTCTGGGAGAAAACTAGAAATATGAAATATTTAGCATTTAATTCAGATAAAACCAAAAAGCGTTGCAGGCCTTTTGATTTGTGCTGATTAACGGTGCTTTAGATGCGACTGAGAGTTTGCAAGGGGCGCAATATCTTTCTTGTGGGTTACCTTAAGATAAGGGTTCTCTCTGGTACTATTGACATTTTTGGAAAAAAATTCAAGGAGAACGAAACTGCCGAGATCAAGCGATTAACCTCAGCACCCCTTGTTGCTTTAGAAGATTCTGATATTGAGATAGAATTCGGTCCTGATGGCTATATTGCTGGAGTTAACTTTGAGTTATTACCCCAGCAATGGAGAGAATGCGTCAATGAAATACTAGGATTAAAAGTCCCTGCAAAGGTCTTAGTTATAGCTGATGTCGATTCTGGAAAATCTGGATTTATTTGTTATGCTGCAAATTCAATTCTTGAGGCAGGCAAAAAAGTTGTGATAATTAACACTGACACTGGTCAGAGTGAAATGAACCCACCCACAACAATAGGCTTAGCATGCGTCGAGAATCAAATAATACATCTCTCCGAGCTTAAGCACGCGAAGGCTTTCTTCGTCGGTTCAACATCACCAGCAGGCCTATTCAACAGGTCTATAACTGGTGTCATAAAAATGTTACTAGAGGCACAAAAATTGAGTCCTGATTTCATATTGATTAATACAACGGGTTGGGTTCATGGCCCAGGAGGTCGAGAGCTTAAAGAAACTAAATTGTTGGCTATAGACCCCGACTATATAGTATTCATAGAGAAAGTGCCTGGAGAGTTGGAATATCTAACGACCATATCTAGTAAGCTAGGTAAAAGATTCAAGGTTATACCCGCTGCTCCGAGGCTAAGAACCCGAGGTCGAGAAGAAAGAAGAGATCTTCGTAAGCAATATTATACAAAAGAATTTGAAGGCGCTAGAGAGATATACATATCGACTGACGATGTAGCTTTTATGTACTCGTACTTTGGCACTGGACTTCCGTTAGATGCCGAGGAGCTTATGATAATAGCACAAACACTCGGCTTCGTTCCGGAGTATTCAGAAAAGACACCGGATTTAATATTAATCATTACGGAGAGAAACATCCCTCAGGAGAAAACTGAGCTACTCTCAAAAAAACTTGGCAGGCAGGTAAGAATCTTACAACCATCCGCATTTGAGAATCTTCTAGTCGGCTTATTAGATGAAAATGCTAACTTGTTGGCATCAGGCATAATAAGAAGATTCGATCCTGCATCTAGAACACTTAGTATATTAACCAAAGTGGATCCAGAGAAAGTTCGCATAATTGCTCTTGGTAGAATAAAAGTCACGCAAGAAATGGAAGAAGTCGAGTGGTTAGAGCCCTGGTATATATAACATTAGAGTAATACATTAAATGTCTTCCCTTAAAAACCTAATTGAAATTTTATAATAGAAGTATTAAAATATGCTTGCGACGGCGAAGGGAGAAACGGGATGGGCATTATTAGCGTCCCCAAGAAAGTTTACATAGCAACAGTTTCAGCTGAGGGTGATACTCCTCTCAATGCCTTCGACAACTGCTTGGTCAAAGCTGGACTAGGAAACGTTAGCTTAATCAAGGTAACTTCAGTACTTCCACCAAAGATAAAAATCCTAGAAAAACCTCCCAAGTACCCTCCAGGTTCAAATGTTCCATCAATTTACGCATATACAATTTCAAGCGAACCTGGGTCTATAATTTCGGCTGCAGTAGCATTGGCTCCGACTGAAAATTTAACTCTCGTAGCCGAACACACGGCTATAGGCAAAGAAGAGAAACAAGTCCAGGAGGAAGTAATAGAGATAGTCAAAGAAATGGCCCGCTCTAGGAACTTGAAGATTGAAAACATAATCGTAAAGTCTGTTGCTCATAAAGTTGAGAAGGTTGGTTGTGCTCTGGTAGTTGTTGCTCAGATGTAGAATCGAAAGAATTCATCTATTCAATTATTTTTTATTTTGCTTACCTTTATTGTCTATCCATTATGTCTTCTTAGAATAAAAACTTAGCAAGCTCATACGCTAGAAGCGCGTCCTCCTTTCTTGGAAAGCGCGCTTCTAGCATAGACATAAGCTCTTTCTGTTTTTTCTTAACACTTTCTGCTAGTTCTTTCTTTTTCTTCGGGTCCGTCTCCGTCATCTCCATTTCTATTAACTCTCTTAGGTGTCTATAGTGCTCCTTTATTACATCAAGCGCAAGTAGTACATCAGCTATATGTACGGCAATTCTTTTGACGGGATCTCTCGCACGCACTCTCCACATGGATTCTATGAACACTGTAAGCATATCCAAGACAGGTGAGCGAAGGTTACGATCTTGCTTAACGAAAATGAGCCTCCTACCCGAATATTCCTCCCAATTCATGTAGTAGCTATCTGCTGGTACTACTTTAAAGTCCTTTAATTTAATTGTTGACGATGCACATCTGCGCAATTCGTACTGATCTTTAAGTTCAAGTAGTACTTCAGTTAAAGCTTCTTTCTCCTCTTCACTATCGACTATTAAATAGACGATATCAGTATTCTCAATTATCAGGGATAGTATTGCATAGCTGATGCCGCGAGGATGGAGCTCACCGATAACTTCAAACAACGCCATTGCGGAACACCGTTATGTAGAGAGTATCTCCACGATCTCATTTCTCATACTCATAAAGTCGCGTATCATGAGACCTACGGGTACCTCCGCTGAGAATATGGCCACGATTACTGTTTCTCTTGGAAGTTCTGATAGAACTAAATAGCCCAAATCTGAATTGATAATTATCTCCTTTAGTTGTTCGAGAGCCATACTGGATACTACGTGCAGCGCGTGCTTCACGATAACAGTCGATGCTGCAGCAATTTCAACATCGGCTAGGGCTATGTCACGATACATCGAGAGCAGTGTCACGTTGCCCTCACGAGAGAGCACAGCGGCAGCTTTCAAGTACTCATTTATTGCAAAATATCGCTCGAGTATCCTTGATTCTTTAACTATGTTAATTTTTTCCTGGAGCTCCTGGGGAACTAATGCCACAAAAGCCGCTCCAGCAATTTCAGCGTGGACCCCTGCTGTTATTGGTACTTCTGGCACTGGGATTTCAATAGATTTTCCTTCAATTTCAAGGGATATTGGGGCACTCTCAAGTGGAGGTCGCTCTCTCGGAGTAACAGTCTCTATAGTTGGCGTCATTACCTTAGTTTCAACTGCAACTGTGATAGCTTCAGGCGGCTTAGTCGTTATAACCCTTAAATATCCTTCCGCTCTCAGTCTCTCCAGTATTGACCACATGTCGTATGACGATATGGGAATACCTTTATCCCTCATTTTTTTAGTTATTTCATCTACGCTTGACTTTCCTAGCATCCCCACTAATTCTTCAGCGTCACTGGGGAGAATTCTAAGGCGCCTTACAGTTTTTAGTATCCTATCTATCAATTCATCACGACTTACCCAGGGACTCGAGTCGTAAACTTGATGTGTCCTTTGTTCGTGTTTCTTGCGAGTTACTATTGAGGTTTCACTTGCACTCACAGAGTTCCCCCAGGAATTACTCTTATATAGCTATCAGTCATCTATTAATACCTGACTTAAAAGAATATTTAAAGGCTGAGGTTCAGAGTCTGCCCCCATTCTAGGAAAACCAAACAACAAGAGTTGCTCCTTTTTACACCAAAGATCGTAAAATGAGAGTCTTATCATTGACCTAGTTGCTTAAGACGAATAACTGCTCATGAGATTTTAGGTCTTTATTACCTTGAATAATTAAAACTGGAGAAGAATGCAATAATGAAAACGGAGCAATATTCGCAATATACTGACATAGTTAAAATCTCACGAAGCGAATTGGTAAAGTCTCACTAATCAAGTTAGTTATGCAAAATTGGGCCACCGTCATCCTGTATTGGATGACTTGAGCATAGTCTATTCCTAAATGTCGTGTGTCAAGGCGCATTTTTATTCAAAACTTAGAATTTTCTAAAGAGTATTAAAGGCTGCCGTTGGTGAAGCATTATGGCAGAAGAAAGGTTAAAGAGAATACTGGATAGACTTGAGGAGCTCTCTGAGGAAATCGCCGACCTTAAAGAAAGAGTAGAGCTCTTGGAAGATACCTTGAAGAAATTGCAGGAACTTATAGAAAAAGGAGCTAAAGGGTGAACGGCACTGTCCATCAATATTGACATTATTAGAAGGTTAAGTGAGGCCTTTGGACCGAGCGGCTACGAAGATGATGTAAGAGAGATACTAATAGAGGAGCTTTCTAAGGCTGACGTTCAATATGAAATCGATAGTGTAGGTAACTTAATAGCGAAGAAATTCTACGCTGAAAACAAGCCAACTGTAATTCTAGATGCCCACATTGATGAGGTAGGACTTTTAATAATGCACATTGACGATAATGGCTTCCTGAGATTTGAGCCACTCGGAGGAATTGATGATAGAGTTTTACCTTCTCAGAGCGTAGTCATTAAGGGTACGAAAGGTTTTGTCTATGGAATAATAGGAGCAAAGCCACCACATCTGCTCGAGAGGGAGGAAATGGAGAGGGTACTACCATACAAATCACTTTTTATTGATATTGGTGTATCATCCCGCGAGGAAGCTGCTAAAATCGGCGTAGAGGAAGGTTCCCCAGTAACATTCAACACACCGTTCATCAGACAGGGTAATAGTATACTTGGAAAAGCATTTGATGATCGCTTGGGAGTATACGTTGTTCTGGAAGTTCTAAAATCGTCTTATGACATACCTGTGAATATAATTGGAGTCTTTAGCACACAGGAAGAATTTGGCCTCAGAGGCGCACAAGTTGCCTCATTCAAACTTAAGGCGGACTATGCACTTGCACTAGAGTGTACAGCAGCTGCTGATACTCCTGGAACGCCACCACATGAGATGTCTACGCGCTTAAGAAAGGGTCCTGCTATCACGATTGCTGATCGAGCATCAATTTCGAGTCCAACTTTAGTTAGAATGCTTATTGATATTGCAAAGAATAATGGAATCCCGTACCAATTTAAGGGCAGAAAGGTTGGAGGAACAGATGCATGCATGTACAGGTATTCTCCTTTAGGAATTCATGCCGCAACGGTAAGTATTCCTGCCAGATACATTCACTCGAGCCTAGCTGTTGCAGATATTTCTGATATTGAGAACACACTAAAGCTAGTTATGAGATTCTTAGAACACATTTCAGGGACAAGGTGATACTATTCTCCATTTATTGATACCGGGTGCGTCTAAAGGATGCGCGCATGGATAATAAGCATTGGAGATGAAATTCTTGCTGGCAAAGTGATTGACTGGAATGCTTACTGGATTGCAAAGCGTCTGACAAGCATAGGCATTCAAGTGAGAAGAATCGTTAGCATTCCGGACGACCCAGAAATACTTGCAGAGGTGATAAGAGAAGCGACAAATAATGCGGAATTAATAATAACAACTGGGGGATTAGGTCCAACTCCTGGCGATATAACTGTCGAAGGACTATGCAAGGCAACTGGTAGAGAAATTGTGCTGGATCCTAAAGCCCTTGAATTCGTTAAGAGAAGATATCAGGAGCTACATAGTTTAGGTTTAGTAGACTCTCCTAACATAAACAAGGCAAGGGAAAAAATGGCTTGGATACCAAAAGGCGCTGAAATCGAGTACAATGATGTTGGAGTCGCCCCAGCAATAATTTTGAATACAGGATTAACAACAATAATAGCACTACCTGGTCCTCCACCAGAGTGTATGTACTTATTCGAAAAGATAGTTCCACGTATACGACCTCCAAAGGAACTTTTCACAATCGAGAAGCTCATCGAAATATCAGATGAAAGCGAAGTTGCAGAACTCTTGCTTAAGGTAAGGCAGATATACCCGGATGTGCATATAAAAACGTATCCGATTGGTTTTGGTCAGAATAAAATGCAAATCATCGTTATGGCTGACACTAAAGAGAAAGCTAGCGGTGCTCTAGAGATGCTCACTAAGCTTCTTAAAACCCAGTTGAATTGATGAGTAATTACTCTGTCTAACGGGAAAGTGATAAACAATTAGTATTAGTTCACTCATCTATCACTACAAAGTTAACTCGTCTATTATATTTCTTGCTAGAACCGGATCTATATTCTTAATGGCTCTTAGAAAGTCGCCTGACAGATCCTCTCTCTGTATTTTCTTCTCATCAACCAACACATTGATTACATTCATCAGAAGCTTTCTGGCTATAATTCTGCTACGTATTTTACTGAGAGCGTTAGTGAGAAGCTTTGTATATCTTCCATGCTCTATGTACTCACTAAGATCTACGATGATTTTGCTTAGCGTGTCCCTCAGAGAACCGCCCACTTTAAAGCAAACTTCAACAAGAGATCCGATCACATCACCAATGAGTTCAGTTAGAGAGCCATTTTTTGCCAATCGCTCCAGTAACTTTTCATCTTTAAAACGCCACATGTTTTTATCATAGATGAACAGTTTATCAATAACGCCCTTAGCAATGCTTGCAGCTTTTGAGGGATCTCCTTTAGATATCCCATGAGCGAATGATGCGTAGATTAGTGCATCGTAAATCCGGTTTATGAGGCTTTCGGTTTTAAGTGCCTTACCTAATTCTTGAAGAAGCCTATACGAGGTTTCGCTTAAGGCCTCATAAAATGCTGGAATTGGCTTGACAGATGCAAGTGCTTTTCCTAGATTTCTGCTAAGTGTTTTAATATGCACGGACTTGTACGTGCCCTTCCCCTTGATACCAATCATACAAGTTCTAAATATCATCTCAATAATGCTTTCAGCTTTAGAGATGATCTTTCTTGATTCGTGTGGAAGAACATATGCCGCTTCCAATAATGCGGGAATGCATCCCAGGATACTGTCTATATGAGAGATATTCTCGCTAATAAGAGTGCGACTATACTGCGTTAGAGTACTGTCTTCAATAACATTCCTGATTGTGAGTATTGATTCTCCAGCTAGAGTGCTCGCCCAGTTCGTTGATATTGGCAGTGCTATATGACTACAAGTTGCCAGGAGTCTGGCCTTTGAACAAGAGCTCTGAATCTTACTTGTCATCGGTAGAATCCAATCTTTTATGATTTCATAAGCAACGTAATAATATCGTGCTTTAATAATGAGCCTAAGAATGTCCCTGATCGTTGATATCCCTTTTTCCACGCCGAGGGTTTCAATGAGAATTGCTACACTCTCATAGAATAGTTTGTCACTATCGATATAAAATTTCGTGAAGGCTTTGTCATATGCAATTCTACCAATTACATATGCGGCTTTTTTTGGATTATCAGATATGTGCTTGAATGCCAGTTCAGCAGCTTCATTGAATTTCTCATTAGCTAAGTTTACGGTGTCTTCGCCAGTTATTGCAAGCACTGTTGATGAGTCTGCTAGTAGTAAAGCCTTCTCGTACCAATTACTGGTTTTTTCGGCTTCATTTAAACTATCAAGAGCTAGTCTCTGAGCTTGATTTACATCAAACCACTCTGCTATTGTTCCACGATTTACAATTGTATGAAACATTGTAGCTCCAAAACCTAAGTTCGCATATATTATTCCGCGCGTAAAGGAGTTTTGTATAAGGTCTGCTTCGGATAGATTTTTCCCTACGACTTGAGCAAAAGCACTTGCTATTTGACCTACGACTTCATCGGGCAGGTTTACGAATTCTCTCCTGATCAGTCTATTTATTGAACCTAAGTTGCTTAAAACCATTCGTATAGCAACGCTTCTAGATACCGGATCTTTAATAAGATCTATTAGTTCGGTTGTCTTTCTCACGATAGATAATGCATTCTTATAGTCTCCTAACGCCAAATTAGCTGCTGTTATCACTGACAAACTTTCTGCCTTAAGCTCATTTGGAGCCTTTGAGCTCTCAATATACACTTTCATTTCGTTCAAAGTCTGGCTTATGGTAGAAACAACCTCTTCATCTACAACACTAGAATCTTCTAATCTGTAGAGTAGACTAACCTTATTTATCGCAGAGTTTACACTTAGGCTAAGCATGTTAGGGAAAAAGCGCGAGAAAGTTCTAAGAAAGGTAACCTGCTCAGATAGCATACTTGTTAATGGCTTAAGATCCTTCAATATAAGCTTCCTAAAATGTTGTACTAGGTCAACATCTTTTTTTTCATTAACCATGAATAGAGCACCTAATCTGATTTTACTCTATTGTTAAATGAATATAAAGAGCACTGGAATGTATTTTCGAGACCGTCACGTTGGTCAGTGAGAAGTCGCAGTGCATTTAAAAAAGAAGTATGCCTTGCTAATTATAACGCTTTACTTACTTCCTACTGGACAGTAACATAGTTTCTAACATAGAAGCTCAGTATTGATGCTGTTAACATAATCAAGCCAAATAGCTCTAGAAATTTTGCGTAATTTAATTTTCCAGCGAGTTTGATTAGGTATTTCATTGTAATTATTGAGATGAGAAAGCAAATGGTAATGGCTAGAGTTATATTCAGCGCAAAAATTTGCCATTGGATCTCTTCAACTAAAACCGAAAACAAAAATGCAAGAATTGATATTGGACCGGCTAGTAGGAAAGTCCCCCTTAAGCTCTCAGACTTATCAAACTTCCTGTATAGAAAGGATGCTAATGTCACCCCGGATCTTGTCACGCCTGGCAATACAGCAAATCCTTGAAGAACTCCTATGAATATGCTGTCTCTTTTATTAACTTCAGCAAGAAGACGAGTTCCAATATTCTTTTGACCCTTTAATAATGAACCAACTAGTGTCATTAAAGCTCCAATAATAATCATAACGAGTATTGAAGCACTTTCTATATGTTCTTCAAATACAATGAAAAGTGTCTTAAGCATCAGATAAAGGGACACTGCTACGATGCCTGAGACCAGTGTAGTTATGACTATTAGGCGCAGTCTAAAGGTAATAACTCCTTCAGTGACATCCCTCAATGCTTGCAAGTACTCTTTTCGGAAGTACGCTATTGATGCAAGCGCCGTAGGTAGGTGAAAAATTACGCTGAGTACTAAGGCTTGTGATGGTGAAACACCGAAAGCAAGGAAAATTAGAATAAGGAAGGCCTGACTCGAGACCGGTAACCATTCAAGAATTCCTTGAATGACTGCTGCGATAATAAAAATGAGAATTTCATTCAACAGGACTTCCCTCTATTATCGCACGCGATAGTACCTCAATGTAGTCGTAAATGTTGATATCTACCTCAGAGATTTCAGCTGCCACACGCAAAATCGAAGCTGTAGACGTTCTTAGTGTTATTATTGCATCGAGATCGCTGAGATCACTTAGGATACTAGCGGCTACATTAACAGATACTAGAGGATTTAGGAGCCATACTTGCTCATAGCTAAAGGGACAATCACGCACCCTGTCGACTTTTACTGTCAGATTCTTGATGCGCTTAAGCGCCACCTTAATGCGATCTATATTCGCTAAGATTGTTTCACGGATGCTTAAGGGAAGCGTCTCGATTGGAGCCTCATATGGCTCTAGGAGGGCGACTTCTAGCATATCTGGCATAGCGGGAGTGCCTTTAAATGCTTCAAAAAGATCTGGAAGAAACTCTAGCTGAATGTTTTGAATCCCATGCTGAGGAAGGAAGCGATTTTTATACATAGCATATTCGAAGGGAGAAACTACTAGTATTTTGCTAATGCCCTCGCTCAGCCATGTGTTTATTCTTTGACTAACGTGCGGCCTTAAAAGTTCTGTTCTTCCTAGTAGGTAGATATCGATACCATCAGTTCTCTCACTAATCAGGAAACGCAACTTGTAGCCGAGCTTGCGCAAAGCATTGCCGAGAGAATTTGCTTCATCTATATAGCGTTTTGTACTATTCAGAATTTCACTCTCAAACTTTTTAATGTTTTCAGAGAAGTTGAGATATGCCAAGTTGACATTCCTTTCATCCAAATGAAGTTCTTGCCTAATCAGGCTCCTTAAGAATGTCTCAATAAATCCTCCCAACGTAATATATGGATCTAAATCCACCAACAAGCTGGGTTCATCATCATTAATAAGACTCTCCCCAAAGTAAACTTGCAGAACTTTTCTATCTATTCCGAAGACGTTGCCCTTGTTAACTATAGTTTCTGCTAGTGATAGCACCTGTTGGGTCACCATAAAAAACACCAGATGCTTAATAAAACATTGATATAATGGAGTATTAATACATAACGCTTATGTAACTATTAAAGTGCTATTTAAAGATCCAACATAGCAAACCTCGATATTTCGTTTCGTAAATTTGTTAATAGAGCTTGCAATTTTGGATTGTACCGCTAGAGGTAAACTATTTAACGGACGCTGTTAAGAAACTCACGAAACTGAAAAGTTTATTGGAAAGTCATATGACTATAAATGTTTCTTAGCTCGCCTATTAAAGGCAAACACTAACTCTAAAAGATATAGAACCTAAAGTCACTTACGGGCGGTAGGAGTTGTATGAATGCGCTTCTTAGCAGTATCTAAACTAACCTACTGCAATCACAAAGAATGCGATCTCGTATTTTCTCGCCACCTTTAAGCTGAACGTTATTAAAGTCCAAGGGGGAGATTTATTAACTATTTTTAACAGTTTTTTCGTGAAGTGCTTGCCATTACACTAACAATATATCAGGTGTTATGAATGGGCAAAATCAGAGTTGCTATAGTTGGAATAGGAAATTGTGCATCGAGTATAGTTCAGGGAGTTTATTACTATTACAATGCTAGCGAAGATAAAGAAGTCCCCGGATTAATGCATGTTCGATTTGGTCCTTATCATGTTAGCGATATAGAATTTGTGGCTGCGTTTGAGGTAGATAGACGGAAGATAGGTAAAGACCTATCTGAGGCTATATTTGCCGGAAATAACTGCGTCCCAAAATTCGCGGACGTACCAAAGTTAGGAGTAGAGGTTCTTCCCGGACCTATACTCGATGGCGTGGCACCGCATATGAGAGAAGCATTTGCACCATACGATGAAAATGAGATTAAGCCGGTAAATGTGGCCGATGTTTTGAAAGAAACTAGAGCTGATATGTTAATCAATTTCCTACCTGTAGGCTCCTATCATGCAACAAGGTACTATGCAAACGCATGTCTGGAAGCGCGATGCGGTTTCGTTAACTGTATACCTGAATTTATAGCAAGCGATCTTGAATGGGGTAAAAAATTTGAGAAAGCCGGTGTTCCTGTGGCTGGGGATGATATAAAGTCTCAATTAGGTGCAACAATCCTGCATAGAACTCTTGTACAATTGATGACCGATCGAGGTGTAAAGGTAAAGAAAACATATCAACTAAACATCGGTGGAAACACTGATTTTCTGAATATGACAGTTGAAGAAAGGCTCAAGTACAAAAGGATATCCAAAACAGAGGCTGTAACTAGTATTCTCAACGAAAAAATTCCAACTAGAATTGGACCCAGTGACTACGTAGAATTCCTAGGAGATACTAAAATAGCATACATATACATTGAGGGCGAGAAATTTGGAGGTTTCCCCGTCACGATCGAAGCAAAACTAGTGGTTGCAGACTCCCCAAACTCTGCAGGAGTTGTTATTGATGTGATTCGCGCAACCAAAATTGCTTTAGATAGAGGCATAAGCGGACCATTGATTTCCATATCGGCATACGCATTTAAGCATCCACCTGTTCAGGTTCCAGACCACATCGCGCGCACATGGGTAGAAGACTTCATAGCAGGTAAACGCGACAGGTGAGATAACTCTTACGCTACTGAAACTAAACTCTCCAAAAGTCCTCCCAGTATTCCCTTGGGAATAATTTTCCTGGGTTGAGGATGCCATTTGGGTCAAAAAGTTTCTTCATCTCCCACATTAAGTCTAATTTTTCTTTTCCCGCTTCCACCTTAAATACATCTACTTTTTCAAGACCAATTCCGTGTTCGCCTGATACTGTTCCGCCAAGCTTTATTGTTTCTATAGATATCTCCTTAGCAGCCTTAAGCACCTTCTCAAATTCGTCCTTATTCAACGGGTCGTATAATATGTTAGGATGAAGGTTACCATCCCCTGCATGCCCAAATGTTGCTATTATGAGATCATATTTGGCAGCAACTCTTTTACAAATATCTACGAGCTCTGGAAGCTTTGATATAGGTACTGTAGGATCTAGGACTAAATACTTGGGCTTTATATTACTCAACGATGGAGCAGCAGCTTTTCTTGCCATCCAAATCTTTTGATACTCTTCTTCAGTTTTGCTCCAGGTTATATCTATTGCACCCTCATTTCTTAACATATCCAAAATCATGTCCAGTCTTTTCTCAATATCTTCTTTCACATTACCGGTAAGTTCTATTAGTAGCATAGCATTTCCTTTATATTCAAGTCCACTATAGCGCTTAACTGCTTCTAATGTGTCACGATCTAAAAATTCGATGGCCGTAGGATCAAGACCTGTTTTCAGTAGTTTTACCACGAACTCAGCCGCCTCTCTTTCATGACTAAAGTATGCACGAATAACAACTGCACGTTTTGGTTTTGCAACTAGCTTAAGAGTTGCTTTGGTTATCACCCCGAGTGTGCCTTCGGAACCTATAAAGAGCCCAGTTAGGTTATAACCCGCCGCCGCTTTAAATGTCCGTGTTCCGGTCTCAATAATAGATCCTCTTGGTAACACAACTTCTAATGAGAGAACCCACCCATCCCTCATACATCCGTATTTCACGGCCTTTATCCCTCCAGCATTACCTGCTATTGCCCCGCCAATGGTCGCAGCTGCAGAGCTACCCGGATCTATTGGAAAGATCAGATCGAATTTGTTTAAATTTATATTCAACTCATCAATTGCTATCCCAGCTTCCACGCGGGCTTGCAGATCCTGTGGGACTACGTCTATGATTCTATTCATTCTGTACATGGAGATGACTACAGCATTTTCAATTAAAGGAATGGCTCCCCCGCTAAGGGAGGTTCCACCCCCCCTCACATACGTTGGTATTTTATGCTTTGATGCGTATATCAAATACTCTCTTATCTGATCCGCGTTTTGGGGAAATACTACAGCTAATGGAATTTCGCCTTTTATTGGTTGTGCATCATACGCATAGTACTCTAAGATCTCCTTTTCTGTTAATATGTTTGAAGAACCAAAAACGTCGGATAAGAATTTGATTATGTTATCCAATACAAAGCACCAAGGTCCACTGAAGAAAGTAGTAATGAAAAGAGACTATATTAACCCGGCATGTATTAAGAGAGACGTTAATGTTGCGAGTAATCCTGAAGATAAGAACATTAAATAGTATAGCACAATTAGCTGCTTTTCTGTCAATCCACCTTTTATTGTTAACAACCGCGTCAGGTTAAGTGCAGCATTGGGGTCTTTATTTGCCTCCAGGCGCCCATTAATAAACAGCACAGCCTTCTTCTCCCGCGACAGCCTTGCACGAGGAGCAAATCTAGTACTAAAAACGTACACAAAGCCGTTATATACTGCTGGTAAGAAGCCAATTATAGCCACAAATTCCGCCCCAGTAAGACCCGTGGCAGCGGAGAGAATTATTATAGCCGAAAGCAGAGAACCGAGCCCATAAGCCCCCACATTAGCATGAAATACTTTCGCAGGATATCTATTCCAATATAAAAATGCAAGCACATAACCAAGCCCAATTGCTATTAGAATTAGGGGTACTTTAGCACCAACGAGAATTGCAAATAGCATCAACGGCAAGAGCACAGCTAAGGCTTGACCTACGAGAACGCCATTGAATATATCTATCATATTGCATGCATCCGCAAATATGCTAAAGAAAGCCAACACTACCAATGGATATAACAATGTCATCCTTACGTTTCCTATCATTGGTATGTAGGGTTTAGGTATATATACCTCAAACAAGATTATCGGCAAGCCAGCTAGGGCAACAAACAACGCTTTTATCAAACCAAGGTCTCGCATATCGTCAATCAAACCTATAGTAAGCCCAATCACAGTTGATAAAACCAGAGCTAAATAAACCTTCTCGCCCGCTGTAGAAAGGAGCGGCAATGCAAGAACGGGAATAGAATATAGAACTATCCCTCCTAAGTTTGCTACCAGGGGCTTTGGAGTTTTATGTGCATCCTCTGCCAGAATCTGCCTTCTCCAGGCTAACTTTATATGAACATACAATAAAAGAAGCGACAGCAAAAATGCCCAAACAAAGCTTATCATTGCGGATACTATTACTTCACTTATATACATCATGAAGACCCTGTGGGATCAAAAATCTGAGAAACATAATTTTGAGATCATAAGTTTCATGATGTTACAGTTTCTATTTCAATGTCAAAATCTTTCGTTCCAAGAAGATCTGAAAATATTTTCTCCACAAGTTCTGGTGCGCTCTCACCAGTTATCTCCACAGTCTGCTGAACTACATCTCCCTGTAGTCCCTCCACGATTGAACTGACTTTAGCCAACTGCTCGTCAGTAAGTTCCCCTTCAATTTTAAGAAGTACTTTGCCTGCCTCGCCAGTGGCTTCCAAGACAATTTCGATTTTCCCAGTTTTCTTCTCGTAGATACTGCAAAATGATCCTAAGCCCGCCGATAGAACCTCTAGCACCGCATTCTTAATCAAAGCTTTCCTTGTTTCTGGATCCAAGAGGCTCACCTGGCACCATTACAATTTAGTTAAACTTACTTTTAATGTCCTGATTAAACGACTGCTGCTGAGGCGTCTTGCGCAAGTACCTGGTTGCGCAGTACTTTTATGGTCTCAGTTATTTTTATCTTGGCTGGGCAGCGAACATCACAACTTCCGCAAAGATTGCAGATGAATATTAGGTATTTGAGAAAACTTGGAAGTTCGGTGTTCTTTAGTAGCGCCTCTCGCGAGAGTATTATTACTGATCTGGGAGAGAAGTGATCATAGCGAGTACTTCCAATGAACATTGGACAGCCAGATATGCATAGGTTACACTGAGAACATCTTAGCATTTCGCGGAGTAGAGAATCTTTCCGCTTTACCACTCAATACACCAAGCATTCTAGTTCAAAATCAAATTTAAGCGAAGATCTTATCTGCTGCTGCACATTTTTATCCTTGCAAACTATGGACATGAATTTTTTTCGTTCACTTTCAGAAGATCTGTTGATTATTTCTAGTAAAGGATCTCTAAGTCTATTGACGACCTGATTAAGAAAATCATTGTCTACTTTGCTAAGAGTCCTAAGAAGCCATGCTAACTTCACTGAATCGACACCTTGATTTATAAAGGTATCGACCAAGCCATCAAAGATTTGCCAGGCCAATTTTCTGTAGCCAAGTTTAGCTATGTAGAGTACAACTTGACTTAGATGCGATATTCCCTCGTTCTTGCTTAAGTTGAGGAATACTTTTGAATAGTTCCTTACAAATATTACTCCAAGCTCCTCATTCACTCTTGCGATCTCTATTGCCAGTTGTATTACATCATTAAAGTGTCTCTTGATGAGTCTACTACTCAATGGTTCCCTAAATAAATCTATGAACTTCGTAAAGCACTCGGGACAAATGTAGGCTAGATGTAGTAATAGTAACTTGAGCCTGTTATAACCAGCTTGAAGTATTACATCATTGATTTTACTTGCGAGCTGACTGGTTAATATATTGAAACCTTCGGCTCCAATTGAGGCCATTTCAAAGATTAATTCTACTTTGCTGCTTACAGGTATTGGTTTACTTAGGATACTGCGAAACAAAATCAGGAGTTTGTTTACAGGTAATTCTTTTCGACTCGCTTTATGCAGCGCAATACTTAGCAGGGTATTCATTACAGTGCCCCTTCGGTTTTTGAGTTAAAGCCTATCAAAAGGCTAACACATGAAGACGTAGTTAATTAAAGACAGCTATTGAAATTTAATTAAAATGTTTGAAAACCGTAGGGGGCTCTCCTTTGAATAAGATAAAGCATTTTACCTTCAAAGTAGTGGTAATTGGCGATGAAAAAGTAGGCAAAACGACTCTGTGCAAGAACTTCCTTTGGGGAATATCTCAACATGAGTACAAAAGCGCGATGGGAGCAGATTTTTATATGTACCCCTGGTATTCCTACCTCGATGAGCTCAAAACGAAATTGCATGTAAGATGGTTACTATTTGACTTAACTGGTCAATTTTTTGAGTTCCAGACAATTCGACCACTGTTTTATAGAGGTGCGCATGCAGCCATTATTGTCTTCGATATCTCAAGACCAGAAACATTCAAATCTATCCCAGTGTGGATATATGAATTTTGGCGAGACTCTTCTCCAGGTGCTGTTGAAAAAAGGCCATTTATAATTGCTGGCAACAAGGCTGATCTACGGGGGACGGTAGAGAATTGCCTACCTCGAGAACTTGCGGAGGATTATGTTAAACGAGTAGCAAAGGGTTTGAATTTCGAGCCTGCCTATGTTGAAGTATCAGTTTTGCATGGCTGGAACACTGAAGACTTACTCAAAAAGCTTCTGATAGCTATATTAAAGTATTATGGATACACAGATATGCTATTGAAGACCAGCGGGGAGAAGTAATGACTAAAGTTTCTATTCCATACGGAAGCCAAGTAATTCAGTTAGAAATCCCAGATGATAATTTTCTAATGAATGCCATACCGAAAGAAATTCCTGGAATACCAAATCCCTCAATCGAACTCGAGAAATCCCTCGAGAAACCGATAAAAACCCGGCCTCTCCGAGAGTTAGCAAAAGGAAAAAGAAAAGTTGTCATCGTTGTTGACGATGCAACTAGGCCTCTTCCCTCTCACCTCTTACTCCCAACGATTCTCAATGAATTACAAAACGCAGGGGTTCGCCAAGATGGCATTACAATACTCTTTGCAACTGGGCTCCATAGACCTGTTACTGAGGAGGAGGCAAAACGCTTACTTGGTGAGGACATAGCTGAAAGGTATAGGTGGTTAAGCCATAACGCTGATGCTGAGGATTTAGTATACTATGGAGAGACAAAGAGAGGAACACCCATATATATTAATCGATTGTATGCTGAAGCTGATCTGAGGATACTTGTGGGAGATGTTACATTACATTATTATGCTGGATTCGGCGGCGGTGGGAAATCCATTTTGCCAGGGATATCTGGTCGTGAGACAATAATTAGAAATCATTCAATGTTGTTCCAACCAAATGCAAGACCGGGAATATGCGAAGGAAATCCTGTTTGTGAAGATATCTCTGAAGCAGCTAAGAAAGTTGGGGCGGATTTTGTTATTAATGTCGTCCTAAATACGCGTAAGGAGATTGTTAGGATTTTTGCTGGTGAATTGGAAGATGTCTTCAAAAAAGGCATAGAACTTGTTAGACGCATGTACATTGTCGATGTACCACAAAAAGCCGACATTACAATAGTCAGTCCCGGAGGGCATCCATTCGACATAAATCTCTATCAATCGCATAAGGGACTTTTCTTTGCCGAACAAGCTACGAGGGACAATGGATCAATTATTTTGCTTGCAGCTTGCCCAGAGGGTGCTGGTAATAAATTGTTCGAGGATAGTATGCGAGCAACTAAGAACCTAGCTCCTGATGCTGCCATGAAGATGCTAATGGATGAGCTCTGCAGAAGCTTTTCTGTGGGGATACATAAGGCTTATTATTTGATAAGAGCTACGAGCAGGTATAGCATTTTCATAAAGACTGAGATGGATTCGAGGGAGATCTCTGAGATATATAGAATGACCCCTATTAGCGACCCACAGGCAACTTTAGATGAACTACTTCGAAGAAACCCAGAGGCGAAAGTACTGGTATTGCCGTATGGAAATGAAACGTTGCCTATAGTTAAGTGATTTCTATAAGTAGTCGCTACGATCTACCACATTTTTCGGCTTCTCCCCTCTAATGTACTTGATAATGTTTTCTAAGGCTGCTATTAGGACCCTATCTCTTATTTCGGGTGCAAAGCCAGCTATATGAGGGGTCATTATAACATTAGGAAGCTCATGAAATGGGTAATCTTGATACGCTGGCTCTAAGTCCTTTGACGGATACCGCCACCAAACATCAAGACATGCAACGAAATTCGGATTATCTCTTAAATGCTCGTATAAAGCTTTTTGATCTATTACCTCGCCGCGACTTACATTAACTAGGATTGCAGTTGACTTCATCAAATTAAGTTCCCTCTTTCCAATCATACCGCGTGTGTACTTTGTTAAGGGAACGGCTACAACGACAACATCTGAATTCTGGAGCACTATGTCTAATTTGTCTGGAGTACCAATGAAATCTACATTCACGTCAGCCACTCCAGAGCGATTGATTGCAAAGACGCGCATTCCAAAAGCTTTAGCTATTCTCGCCACACTTTGCCCAACATTTCCGAGTCCAATAATACCCATAGTCTTATTCTGCAAGACAAATCCGTAATCTCTGCGTTTCCAAATGCCCTTTCTCATATTTTGGTCGTGATAAATGATCTTTTTAGCAGCAGCCAATATCATAGCCCAAACATGCTCAGCGACAGCAATAGCATTTGCACCTGCATTTGTGCATACCAAAACTTTTTCCGGCAAGCTGTGAAACGGTATATAATCTGCTCCTGCAGACAATGTTTGTATGAGCTTGAGATTTCTTGTATCTCTCAATATTTCCTGTGTCAGATCTAAGCCACTTCCGGTGAGAATTACGTCTACCTCTGGTAGCAATCTTTCTAATTGCTCTGCACTTAATTCATCGATAAAGTGCACTTCGGCATGCTTACTCAGAATTGAGGTGATGATCTCCTTATCTTCAGGTCTAGCCTTAAACGTTACTAATACTCTCAAGTTAACCTCCTGATTAGAGTCCATTTTAATAATCTGTTAATCTCTTGAAAACATGCGAGGATAAGAATGAACCCAGAAATTACCATAAAAGTTGAGCAATACTTAAAGCATGTGGAAAAACTAGTGAAGACAATTCTTGGGGAAAACTTAGTAAGTTTAGTTGTATTCGGCTCATTTGTGAGAGGTGAGTTATCTAAGTCATCTGATATTGATATTTTAATTGCTGTTAAGGACCGTATTCATCCGAGCGTAGCCGAGTTAATGAGAAAGTTATATGCTCTCGAGCAAAAGTATGGATTCTCATTCTGTCCTAAGGGCTTCTTTGGTAGACTCTTCTATTCACTAAGCAGAGCGACTGGCATGTTTAGATCCATATTCATAGCCGAAGCGAAAGCAATAAAGAACTGGGAATTCTCGAAAGTCTTCAACACGAGTGTATTTATGACTCGTTTGCTAGCGCCAAAAGAAGCTGTTAAGTTCACGATTTTGAGCGCATATAAAGTTATCTACGGATCAGATCCATTTAAGGACTTGAGTATAAAGGAACCAAATCATGTAGAGATTATTAAGAGTCTCCTAATGAATCTACTGCTGGCGTTGGCATCGTTTGTGCTTCTCCCACTACATAGGGAGACATACAAGTTTATTTATGAGGCAGTGAAATGGTCTTTGTTTTGCTATGCATATTCAACTCAACGAAAGCCAGTGATCAATGAACTCTTAAAGACTTTTTACAAAAAGTCGAAAAGAGATGTTGAAGGTTTTATTGCAACCCGTAAGAATAATAAACTCGACTCTAGTTTGCTCTTGTATGGTATACCTATGATTATTAAAATCCATATTCAATCTCTTAAGGAACTAAAGCAGAGATAAAAAATCACCGAGACATTTTAAGACATTTAAAAGATAAACCAGGAGCGACTGGATTTCCGCCAAGCATTATCGTCAGAGTACTTTATATTTATCTCTGCCCCGCAAAACATACAACGACCATCTTTAAGGTGCCACTCTAGAATTGAAAAACCATATCGCGCTATAAGAAGTTTTCCACACCCTGGACAGTATGTATTGTCATATGCATGACCAGGTACATTTCCTAGATAAACGTACTTCATGCCAATCTCCTTGGCTAACTTATAATGCTTCTCAAGTGTTCTTACTGGCGTTGGAGGTAAATTTGCTAGCTTATACTGAGGGAAGAATCTGATAAAATGTATGGGAACGTCTGGCCCAAGATTGTCGTAGATCCACCTCATTAATTTTTGGGCATCCTCAATTCTATCGCCTATTTCTGGTACTATCAAGTCCGTTATTTCAACATGGATTTTCTTGTCTTTAAGCATTAACAATGTGTCGAATATTGGCTGTGGATCATGAACTCCTGCGTATTTTCCCATGAATTCAGGGTTTGCATTGCCTTTTATATCAACTGCTGCCGCGTCGAGAAACTTAGCTAGGTACTCGACTGCCTCTTCAGTCATATAGCCATTAGTGACAAAAACATTGAACAACCCCTTTTTCTTAGCCTGAACTCCAACATCGTGTGCGTACTCCATAAATATTGTTGGCTCATTATAAGTATATGCAAGCCCGTCTGAGTTATATTCTATTGCTAGAGAGACCATTACGTCTGGGGGAATATCCTCCCCCTCAACACGCCTTCTCTGGGACATATGATAATTGCAGCAATAAGCGCAAAGAAAGTTACATCCAGTAGTACCAAAGCTCAGGACCCAGCTACCAGGGTGAAAATGATAGAGTGGTTTTTTCTCTATGGGATCCAAGTTGACGGCGTATGCTTTTCCGTAGACGAGTAAATATAATCTTCCATCCAAATTCTTTCGCACACCGCATACTCCAATCTGTCCAGGCTTGAGCTTGCACCTTCGACCACAAGCGGTACATTCAACAATATTATCGATTCTCTTGTATAAAGTCGCCTCTTTCATAGAACACGCCATGATAGCAGACATCTTGTTAAGAACCATACAAATGCTATAATGAAAAGTATTATGTTGTTGCAGTGCATTTAATTGGACTATAATTTGCTCGGTTGCCAGTCATTCTTCAGTGTGAAACTCTAAGTGTTTTGCAACAATTTTGAGAGCCCTCCGTGGTAGATCTTCCAGGCTTCGTATTCTGACTAGGAACCCTCCTTCCCTCTTTATGCTTTCTAGGTCAAGCATTTTGCCACTCGCACCTTCAGCTTCTATATGAAGAAAATACAAAGTTTGCCTTCTCGAGAGTCTTCGCAATAATTCTTCAGCTTCCTTCTTGTTGTATATTGCCGCGTCACTAAGAACTATAATCAGTACGCGTCCCCTGCCCTTGAGAACCCTAAGAATCTCTTCGGTGGGTAGGTGAGTTCCACCGTTTTGGTGAATCATTAAAGTGTCCTCTATTTTTTCCCTGTTGCGTGTAAACGGGCATACATAACCTCTATTAGAGAAGTTTACGACACCAATAGAACTGCCCATGCTCAGGGCGCATTCAGTAATTCCAAATGCAGCTACTAATGCTATATCGAATTTTGAACCTATTGGATATTTTATTCCTAGCTTCTTATTCAGTGCTTCCTGCTCTTTTAGACTCTCCCTGGATGTTCCAGGAATTTGACTCATCGAGCCTGAAGAGTCTATCACTATCAAAATGTCTGGAACTATCCCTCGCACAATATATGGTGATGTTTCTATGCGCTCCCATTTCTTTGTTGTGTACCCAGGAATCATTGCGGGAGATATGCTTGTTGATACGTACGGGTCCAGCTTTTCGATAGGATCATATACATCCCAAGTTGCTGGATAGTCCACCTCGTAACGTTTACTGATGTTCTGAGAGCCAATAATTACTTTTACGAGCTTCCTGGATCGCTCACGATACCAAAATCTAAGAATTTCACTCGGGATGGCAGCAACAGTACTAAATAGAGCCGGAGCTGCTGTAACTGTGTCACCTTCGAATGTCTTATAGATCATTTTTATAATTCTCTCGAAAATAAACGGTCCTGCGTCGATTTGAACTGCAAGAATTGGTATGAATTCTCTCAGATAGTCGTATGTGAACTGAGAGGTTATCGGAGCTAACTCTATAGGCTTAAAAAAGTTTGCTATGTATGCAGCTAAATCACCTGCTATTTTCGGCCAAGATGTTGGACTTGTTACGTTCTTAGTGAATATAATCTCATATAACCTTCCACCAATCTCCCTTGACTTTTCATCAGTTATGTGAAATATTTCCTCGCCTAGCATCAGGTTGTATGCGTGCATAACTGGTTTTGATAGAATACCAAGCCCCGAAAACGATTTTTTCAGAAGCTTTAAGCCGCGGACTACTGCCTCTGGACTAATATGAGAGACATGGAAGTCGGCTAAGAGTTCTATGAGTATCGTAGCTGCTGCTAAGCCAGTTACAACATCTGAGTTATTGATTGCAGAGAGAATTATTTGTAATGCTCTGGCTTCATTAGCAGGACAGAAAGTTCTGTACGCAAAAACCTTTAGTATAGCATATCTAAGTAGTGCTTCTGCATTCCCCTCCTTTAACAGTTTCAATCTATTAGCGATAAATATCAACTTACGGTTTCTCCTATCAAAGACAAATTTTGGACCGCGAAAGATAGATAATTTTATCGTGAGCGGAATTTTAGGATTCGTACCTAAGTCACTTAGTATGCTTTCGTTAACCTTTTTTACTAGCCTCTCTAGCCTTTTTCTCGTTAGGAGACTTCGCATTGTCCTCCCAATGCATCAACAATTGCATCCAAAGTATCGTGCCACAAAGTGAATGCTTTTAGTATTACTGGCGCATTGTCTCTATCATCCACTACAATGATCTCAAAAATCTCTGACCCCTTATCTATTCTTATCGAGGCGGGCGGGTTTAAAGTGCTAGATATATCTCTGCCGAGTATTTGCGATAGCTGAGCTATGTTTTGTTTCCATGTTTTAAATTCGGTCAATACCTTCTTTCCATTTTCACGTAGTTGTGACGTATAGAATCTTACTAGGGCTGAGTATTGAATTGGATTTAGCTTTCCCTTGGCTTTCTCCAAAATTTCGTTTATTCTAGCTTTTTCGCGCAATTCTATGCTAGATTTTAACTCATTAACAGTGTTAATATATTTGTCCTCGAGGAAATAGTCTATGAATGGTTCAAGCTCAAACTTCACCACTATGTCGTCTTCTCGCACGTTCTTTATCGTTTTAATCATTCGCGGATCAACTTTTCCTGCCTTCAGATTCTCATAAGCCTGTATTATTGGGAGCCTTTGCAGGAAGTTTCTGAGGACAGATTCAACTATATGTTTCGCAAATCTGAATCTGTCGAAACCAAATTCTTCTAGATGTTTGTCGGAGAATCTCAGACGATGCCATATGACGTATGGAGCTACTGTAACAACAACACTTAGTGGGACAGTTCTAAGACCCATAAGCCAAGCGAGAGCTTTTGCATATCTAGCTAGGTCCCTCTGAGCCCTAACACTCAACGGTGTGTAAACATACTTGCATACAGTATCAAGGTTCTCAAATTGACAACCTACACATATTTTTGAGCCCATCTCCACGAATATTCCTGTTTCCTTGTCTACACGGTCACATAAGGATATTTCTTTTGATAAGATGCTTATGAACATCTGTGCTGCTGGCTCTAAAGGCATTGCTTCGACGTATGCCCAAGCATCTACTAATTCATTTATTGACAACACCGCTGGAACATCTTTCCTCAATACTCTGTCGTCCGGCAACAAAACTATCTCGTTCATATCATCTAGAAGTGGCGATTTTACAACAACAGCTATCCCGAATCTGTCTAGGAGTGGCATGCTTAGAGGGAAAGTACCTACATCACGTGGGTTTAATGTCGCGTAGAGAACAAATTTTCTCGAAGCAAATACGGCATCAAAATATTTTACTAGACCCTCACCGAGAAGGCTTAAAACGACATCTTGAGCGCCTGGAGATAGTCTATTTATTTCATCTATTATCTTCCAGAATGACCTGATAAAGCGCCTCCATATGACCTCCTCCTCACCCTCCTTGACAAGCTTGCCTAGGTGGAGTCGTCCAACAATTTTCTCCTCTATTAGTTGCGGATTGGCCCTAAGGATTGATGCCTCGACTTCTTCTAGTGACATACCAGTTAACAGCCTGCCAAGGTACTTTATTAGAGCAGTCTTTCCGTAACCATAACCACCCCATAAGAGCATTGCTCCGTTTCCAACGATGGCATTCAGTACTGCTAACCCAGCGATTAGAGGTGCTCTAAATACCCCATTCGGAGAATCTATTTCTAGGTACTTTGTATGAACGAAAAGTCTCTCTTTCTCTAGAATTTTGAGGGCTAGAAGTATTTTGTCTCTGAGTTCTTCGTGATTCAAAAATGCACACCAACGAATTCTAGATATTAGAACTTTTTAGTTGTATATATTGATTAAGTAACATCAAACTATGCCCAGATACCTGATTGTTTTCGCATCAAGCAGTTGCCTCCAATCAGGCAAAGTCCTATCGAGAAACTCAAGAAGTTCTGAGCGCTCGATCTTCTCTAGTTCCGTGGGGGCGTAGGTGGTTATCAGCCTATTTAATGCTATTATAAGCAACCTTGAGGGCAGTTTTCTTATGAATTCTATTAGTAAATTCTTACCATAAATGGATTCCAGAAATTGTCTTATCGCTGCTGGAGGGGCTTCATAAGCGATCTTTATTATTAGGTTAAATATTTGCTTTTCGAACTCTTTCCTGCTTGCTAGCTTCTCACTTACCTTTAGAATAAATTCGATTATTTGTTCTATGCTTTGAGCCGAGGCCGTCGCAAACGATGTGTTTAAGAGGAGCATTATCGCATTTTCAGCCTGCAATTCATCGTTTAGTATGGCATCTATGACTTTAAAAATAGGCCCTTTGTAGTATAATGCGACAACCTTGTTCAGGATCAAGTTTAATAACGATGAACTATTTCCGGAGTATGCCCTCTCATAAACTGCTAGCATCTCGGCTGGATCCATCCTTAGCGTTGTAAGAAGCACGCTGATCGCAGGCATCGCTTCGCTTCTAAGTATGTATGATATTATTGAATGCGCAGTTGCTATTGAGAAGCCAAGCAATCCGTTGAAGTTTTCACTTAGACTCCTAAGAATTGCTTCGAATAACTCACTCTTAACAGACTTAATATAAAATATCGGCCTCACAGCAATAACAACTTTCTCTAAGGATAGCTTATTACTTACGTTATTGAAGCACTGCAAATACAGGGTAAGAAACTCCGGGTGTTCTAACACGCCCACTCCACTTAGAAAGCGCCAGAACAGCTCTGATAGGAGGAGTTCATTGGCGTGTCTACTATCATCAAACACGGGTAAGCTCTCTATTTTGATGCCATACTTTTTCAATGCACTTTCTAGGTCTCTCTTGAGCGTGGTTAGCGGGACGTTTACATCGAGAACTTCGCTAATAATGCTTGAAACTCCTACACCAAAAGTGCTTATGAATTCTGGTGTTACTGGACTTCCATATGCTAGTAGACGTGCACGTAGTGTTTGTTTAAATTTCGCTGCGTAAAGTTTTCCACAATGTTTTGATATTAGTTCTAGTATTAAACCTACCCGCTCGTCAAATAGTTCAATGAGTCCCCCTAGATCTATCAATTGATCGCAGACTTTCTTCTGGCCATATTTCGCTAGATAATCATCAAAGTTTTGAATAATTTCATCAATGCTTAGTGCCTCCTCACTCAATGAAATCAACCAATATTCATTGCATGTCATGTATACTCAATTCCCAACTTGTACATCTGACTTAGAATGTTATCTATTAAAGATGTTCCTTTCATCGTTATGTTCGCAGAATGCTAACACCCGTCATTTGATCGACATCAAAACAACACACTTTTGCTTCGAAATAAAAGAATTTTTTTGATATTGCCATTTTGCTTGCAGGGTGCAATAATTGAGAGATTTTCCAAGTATCATAAATGAGCTGCTAAATGCATTCAGAGAAAACTTTGAGAGATCTGGAAATGTTTGGGGATTTGAAGTTGAAATTCCCTATATTCAAGAACAAAAGTTCATATCCAATGGAAGAATGCTGGCTCTATCCACAAACGAAATTTTGATAAGAGCAATAAAGGAGGCAATTTTTGAATTCTTAATTCACGAGAACGCTAAATATCTTGATGCTAAACTACTTAAATCAGTAGAACTCAAAAGATTCGTGGAAAATAATGTCGCAAAAAACATGGAGAAGTATCTGAGTATACTTAGGAGACTTAACCACTTAGCACAAGCCAAGAATATAAGCTTTGTACACCTTGCTGCCTCAGTTGCTCCTGAGATTATGCACTTCAATCCTAGTGCTCATATATCAGTGATTTCACCTGTCCTCGAAAAACTGAGCTCAATTCCATGTGAGGAGATTTTAGTTTATGATCCGATCGAATACCTCATACTTAAAGCATACGAAGCCCGTATAGGCAAGAAAGTTTATCACATTCTAGAAAAACTCAGTTTTGAAAAGCGTTCACTAAGCGAGAGGTTTATCATCAAAGATCCTTGCATATTGACTAGAAAAGCTAACATAAACTTGCGCAACTATGTCAACAATATTCTGGAGAATCTCATACACCACCCACTATCCGGCAGTTTGACTATCTGCTGCGGGGAATTCATGTGGATAACCGCACCAAAAATCGCATTGAATAACGCTGGAGAGGTTTTGAGGGCATTGTCAAGCTATTCGCCAAGGATTCTGACTCTTTGTCCTAGCGCAACTTTCTTATTTAGCGTTGCGAAGCGGTTCTTTACTGACCTTCAAAATGTTAAAATTGTTGATCTAACAGAAGTCATTACGACTGGAGAATCACTATGAACGCTATGGAGGTTATTGAGAAACTCAAGAAGTTGTTAGTTGAAGCTGGTCCGAATGATGCATTAACTCAACTCGCAAATGAACTTAAACTCAATAAGCAAGATGCTTTTGCACTTGCGCAGAAAAGTATTGAGATAATAATCAAAACTAAGTTATTGCAAGCTCTTACAGCCCAACTTGAGGAAGCCAAACCCCCTCTCGAGAAAATCAATGTGACAGATTTAGCATTTCCTTGCTTGAAGCATGCATTCTACTCAAAGAAGTTCGTGAACGAGAGGAGAGGAAAATTTAGCGAGCTTGTGACGCTCTGGGTCGGCACAAAACTACATGAAGTTAAGATACTTAACCAACATGAAGTCGAGGTTGAATATAATGATATCTATGGTAGGGTTGATGGGTATGGCGATGGCGTTATACTTGAGCTAAAGACGACAAGAAAAATTCCACCGCAACCATTTCCTCACCACTTAAAGCAAGTTAACTACTATCGCGTCCTCCTAGAGAGAAACAATTACCCGGTGGCATTTGCTGTGATACTTTACGTTAACATAGCCAATTCCACAGCAAAGGCATTTTTGATCCTCTTTGAACAAAGTCTTGAAGACACTGAGAGAGAAATGATCGAGAGAAAGGAGAGGCTGGTGAACGCGCTGAAATCTGATACACCTCCACCATCTATACCCGAAGAGCCCTGGGCATGCGACTACTGTGACTTTGCATACCTATGTGGGCTACAGAGAGAAACACCACCGAGGAAAGATCTGCTCTAGACACCTTATGCTAGAAAAACAAACTAACCTTGAAATTTCTCTCGGTCGCTTTCTTGATGAACCGCACCTTAACCTCATTCCAATATCTGGGATCCTTGGCTCTTCTCCAGAAGTCTCTTCTACTTATTCCAATTTCATCTAATGCTCTGTTTATTGTTATCCAGTTCTGGGACTTGATGTTTAATTTATCGATGAAAATGCTCTTTACACCCAAGTTGTAGAGATCATCCAAAATACCATCAAGTGATTTCTCGGATACTATCGGCAGAAAAGGAGCTAGAAAAACTGAAACTCTTTCCTCGCCAAGTAAATTGACCATCTCCTTAAGAACTGCAAGCCTGCGCTCATAGCTACTTGCATTTGGCTCAAAGATTTCATAAGCTTCGTTGATTGAAATTGAGACTCCCAAGTGGATATCGTTGAACTTCACAAATAGATCTCTATCCCTCAGAGCTAAATCGCTCTTTGTCAATATTGCAATGGGCCAACCATTGCTAAGCAGAATCTCCAGGAGTTTTCTAGTTATTCCATATACAACCTCTATCGGCTGATATGGATCAGTTGCGGAGGATAAGTAGACTCTACCCCTCTCCTTCCAACGAATCTCATCTTTCAATCTACTTATTGCATTCGATTTAACATATACAACTCGACCCCAATCTTCGGCTTTATATCCACGTCTAAGCAATAAGTATCGAGCATAACAGTAAACGCAACCGTGGACACATCCAATATAGGGGTTCAGTGAATACTTCGCGGACTCAAAGCCACAAGGCGTGAGAATTTGATCTACTAGTGTGTATTTTATCTTAGCGGATGGTGCGTACTGTTGCATCCTGATCAGATCGTTAGATTGCTAGTAATTCTCTAATGATTTTATTAATAACTACCCAAGATTATTTTTACCTCTAAACATAAGATTGGTGTAAATATTGAGCATTGAAGATGATTGGTTTGAGGATGATTGGCTGGCTTCTCGTATGCAAATTATCCTTAGGGAGCTGAAAAATAAGTATCCCGATGCAGACATAAGTCCATTTCTCAATCGCGCAGCGGAGGGATTCGTTCCTAATCCTCTGCAACTAGAGAGCAGTGGAAAGAAGGAGAATATTGTACTCGCAGGGTTAATACACAGAGAATATGCATTAAGCATTACTGCTGGAATAATCAATGCGAGCTTTGAGTCGGGAAAGGCCACTATCGAACATGAAGGCAATAAAATTGATATAACTAATGAGTTGATAGAACTACTTCCTGATTTAGCGATTGCATGCTGCCTTTCTATTAGAGACTTATCCGTGGACGATGTTCTTTGGTCAGAGGATATTGACGAGTTAATTGGAATAGTATCTTTTGTTATATATGCAGGAGTTTTGCTGCGAAACGTTAATTTGATGGAGAATTTGTTGACTATATTAATTTCCACAGCCTCTAGCATTAAGAACAGCAAAGTGAGACAGAAATTCAGTGAGCAAATATACAAGGATTTAACTGAGTTGGGATTAAGCAGGCTAGGACAGATATTTATGGATATTTCCACGCAATCTAGCTAATCCAACCTTAATTTTGCTTTGCGTTTAAACTGTTCTCTGTATATTCTTTTTACTTCCTCAAGCGTATCAGCGTCCTCTGGACTTTTATCCCAGCGTATCTTGTTAATTCTAGCAAAACGTAATGCAAAGCCTGACTTATATTTAGGCGATCTTTGAATTTCATCATATATCACCTCGACCACAACTTTGGGCTTCACATAAACTATCCGTCCGCTCTCATAAATCCTTGCTTTTAGAAGTTCTTTGGTTATTTCCTCGAATTCCTCATCCGTGAGTCCCTTAAAAGTTTTACCTATGATCGCCCACTCGCTAGTTTTCTCATCTTTAACAGCAAGGTAGTAATCGGATAACCACTTCCTTCTCCTTCCATATCCCCATTCAGCCGCAATTATCACGCAATCCAAAGGCTCTAAGGATCTCTTTATCTTCAGCCAACTTTTTCCTCGAACTCCAGGCTCATATTTTGAATCCAATTTCTTGGCAATGAGCCCCTCATGGCCTTCTGATATTGCTCTTTCAAGGAATTTTTGAGCCTCCTCTTGATCTTTTGTAATTAGTCTTGGAGCTAGTTTTATTCCATTAGCTATTTTCTCGAGAATTCTTCGCCGCTCTTCATAGGGCTTATCTATCAGCATTTCCCCGTCTAGGTATAGTATGTCGAATAAGTATATATCCACAGGAATTAACCTCCTGTATTTACTGGCTTCATCTAACCTTCTCACTCTTCGCATGAGAATCTGAAACGGCAGGGGTTTATTATCTATAATTCCTACAATCTCTCCCTCCAAAACGGCCTCACGAGCGTTAATGTTCTTACTAATTAATTCCACTACTTCAGGGAAGCTATCAGTGACATCTTTAAGCCTCCTACTAAATATTCTGATTTCATCTCCCCGCTTATGTATCTGTGCTCTAAGACCGTCAAACTTATACTCAAACGCAGTTTCCCAGTTGTGTTCCTTTAATGCCTCTGCAACGTCCTCGGCTTTCTGCGCTAACAAGGGGCGAACCGGTCTAAATGGGATAATTTTTACTTCTCTTATCGCCCGATAGCCCTCTATAAGTGCTTTTTCGGCAACTTCTCCTATGTCTCCTAGTATCATATGCGCCCGTGATATGAGCTCCACTGGTATCGCTGATGCTTTAGCTATTGCTTCTTCCATTACACCAACACTGATACCATGTCTCATGTCTCTGAAAATTATCTTGATGAAATACTTCAGCTCATTTGGGGACATTCTGCTGATAAGCGTAGACAGGATACTTTCCTTTTTGACCCTAGCATCTGTACCCTTTATCTCAACCATCTGGCTCAGAAAGTTGTATATATCGGCTATTGACAAGTCCTGCGAGGTCAACTCAGTTAAAGTTAGTTGCTTCTTTAGCTTTTTTCTCTCGGCTATGGCTCTAACAGCTTCGCCCAAATCTCCGTGAGCTTTTATTTGGTCCACGAGCTCTTTTTTAGAAACTGAGAAAATATTTACTATTACATGCGATACTGTACCCCAAGAGATATCAAGTTGCTTTTGGGCAGATTCTGGAGCAAAATGCCCTATCATAAGGAGAACGAAAGGTCTTATATAGTTCGCTTCTAATCTACGTAAAACCTCCGCAAGGATTCGAATCTTACGTGATCTTTCGGGAGTCTTTGCTAAGTTATCACAAAGCTCGGCGAATTCTTTGAACAGCATTTAGGATGACCACATTATTTTTTAAGCCAAAATACTACAGCAGGTTCATTATAGAGTTTCTTTTTCGAACACTTATAGAGTTCTCGCACTTCCTCCAAAGCCTGTTTGTATGTTGAAGCTTTTAATCCAAGCTCTTTCCATCGCATATTTTTCAGAGCACGCCTGAGAGTTGGGTATATTTCTATTCGCTCGATTTTATAAACAGCGGTCTTTCGACCTGATTTAAATACTGCAACAGGTTGATACTCTCCGCTCATAATTTTTCTAGCCAGGTCAACCCAACGCTTGCCAATACGTATTTCAGCCTTTTTATCTCCGTGCTCTAGGACTCTAAAGTACTTTCTTCTAACGTAAAAAAAGGCATGAGAACACCTGCAGTGATATTTCTGGTGCATTATATGAGAGAGCACATGGTTCTTAGTTCCGTGAGGATATTGTATCCGAAATGCTCCTTCAGAAGTCGGTACAGGAGAGCCAGAGGTAACCCGACAACGTTCCAAAAGTCTCCCTCGATTCTATCAATGAACAGTGCTGCTAGTCCTTGTATAGCATACCCACCGGCCTTGTCAAGAGGTTCTATTGTTCGAGCGTAGAGTTCTATCTCCTCGTCAGAGAGCTCTCTGAACCTCACTTTTGTTAATTCACTACTAACAACTTCTTTCATACTTGATGCATCTATTATTGCAATTCCAGTAACCACGAAATGCTCCCTTCCGCTAAGTTTTCTGAGGAATTCCTTTATCTCGTCTACATTTTTGGGTTTTTCCAGGACTTCATTGTCTACAAATACTACGGTATCAGCAGCTATGACTAGTCCCCTGTCAAATAGGCGCGCTACACATCTGGCTTTCTCTAGCGCTTTTAGTTCAGCAAGTTCAACTGGGTCGTTGGACTTTACCTCTACTTCATACGTCGGCGGGAAAACTCTAAAATTTAATCCAAGCTTCTGAAGTAATGTAATTCTACGGGGAGATGATGATGCTAGAATAATCTCCAATGTCTTACCCCTATGACGTCATTCGGATTCTTATGCTTAACCTATCTGGAAAACACTGAGCTTTCTTCGGGTAATTGTCTTGTTTCATATCAAGAATCTTTATGAACTCTTCCAAGGACATAACACTCTGTTTGTTTGCTGCCCTACACCTCACCGATAAAAGCCTTTGTTCTTTCTCTTTTTCGCCGATAATGACGACATAAGGAACCCATTCCTTTTCGGCGTCGAGTATTTTTCTGGATAGCGTACGATTTGTATCATCTATATCGACTCGATAGCCTCTAGAAGCTATTTCGTTCTTCACATCCTCAGCATAGCTAAGTACATTTTCGTTAACTGGTATAATTCTGACTTGCACTGGTGATATCCAAAATGGTAGCATTGGTTTCTTTCCCTTATTCTTCATCTTCATAGCAGAATCAAAAAGCATGTATATGTACCTCTCAATAGTTCCCAGTATCGCTGTATGAATAATTACTGGAAATCTCTTCTTTTCCTCTTCGTCTATGTAATTTATATTGAATCTTCTTGCATTGCCTACGTCTATTTGAACTGTGCCGATTTCACGCGGTCTGCCTATGTAGTCTACTATGTGATACTCAATGTTTATCGTCCAGTAGTATGCCCCCTCGGTTTGATATACAGCCACTAAGACAGGTCTGCCTAAGTTCTTAGCAATATCTTTTATGAACTCTTTATATCGCCTATACTCTTCCTCAGAAACGACATTAACAAGTAGGTCGTACGTCTCTCCAAGTTTTTTCGCTTCCTCAATAATTATGTCATGAACTTTAAGTAAATACACTTTAGCCTCTTCTTCACTTCTGGTTAATATGTGCAGGTCTGGCATCCAGAATCTTCTTACGCGAAAGCTTAACTCTATTTCTCCGCTTTGTTCGTATCTGTAAGAGTCCGCGACTTCGAATATTCCAAACGGCATTTGCTTGTAGGTTATGTACCAGTCACTAAGCATGGAAAATTGTTGATGACATGCCGCATATCTAAGGACAAATGTCCCCCTGTCTGTGGAAATTTTGTATAATCTATCTCCATATAGATCTGCATGCTCCTTAACAGCTCTGTCCTTCATATTGAAGAATGCAGTACCCTTCACCTCATAGATAGGTATACCTAGCTTTTTTATCACATTCCTCGAGTACTCTGTGGCTATTTCGAAAATCAGAGCCGCGTATGGAGCAAGTCTCTGGTGACCAAAATCTGAGCGCTCTTCCCATTCAAATCCAAATCTTTTTAAATACTCCAGCATTTCATGCTTTACTTCACCTAGTGGCTTACTTAAAGCCTCTTTTTCTACAAGAATCCTAAACTCTTCCGGTAGCTTGCTAAGGAGATCCTCGCTCGGGGGTAATTCTTCACCGTCTGGGGTTATTATTATATATCTCTTTCTTACAGCCTTCCTGCGCACTTCAGCAACGTCATCCTTTGTGATTATTCTTAATCTTTCAGCTATCGGGTGGCCCTTTACTTCAGCTTTGAATTCTTTATAATGTCCAAATGGTGCTAGGTACGTCTCCAAATTGTTCTCTTTGAGAGCGTCGTATAATCTACTCAATAATTCCTTTGCCATGTCAGGAGGTGCTAATTCTCTCGATAAATGAGCGTAGGGGTATAACAAAATTTTGTTTACCTTCACTTCATTAGCCATGTTTATGATCTCTTCCTTAGCATATTCAACAACATCTATGTTGTCGTCCATCTCAACCGTTACTAGAATCACAAGGATTTCACTAAATTCTCTCCAGGATTTGTCAACTTCTTCTGCGGTCTCCATAGCTTTAGAGGTAGGTCTATATGCAAACTTAGAGCAGTGCCAAGCGAGCATCCTCAAATCAGTTCACCACGCTATGTTGTTTAGTATATCAATTTCTTCTAAGTTAATGTAATGCTAGTTTCAAATGAAGGTAAGAAAAACTCTTTGAGTTATAGGTTTGACGTTTGGAGGCCCTATATCCTCCTCGTACGTGTAGTATAGCTTCCAAAAGATGTTAAACAGCATACTTAAGCGGTCGTAGATATCTTTTCTCACGCTAGCGGAAGGAATTCTTTTATTTAATACGTAGTATACATATAAAATTGCTGTAGAAGCAAAATTTATGCTAACAATAGAGCCCCAGGAGAATTCACTGATTATCGGAAAAAATATATTAGACAATCTTTCCGCTTTCTTACTTCTTTTAAGAACCCCTGGCATGTACCTACGGAGAGCGTTAAAGGCAGCATAATAGCAGAGGCCCTCCTCATCTTTAGAGTTCAGTATAGAGTACTTCATCTTGTAAAGAAAGCGCCCTGCTTTGCATATACACTCAATAGAATAGCTTATGTCTTCAAGAATTCTGTGAGCAACTGAATGAGCATATAGAAAAACTATGAACTCTATGAATAGCGAGTTAACCAAACTTTTTAAGTTCTTTCTAATGCCCAATAACCGTAATGTTAGAGCTTCGGAGCCTCCACTGAGCGCTCTGATAAACTTAGTAGTCTTGAGCACTTCTTGGAATATGCTTGCGATCTCAACGAAATCCTCTAATAACTTCATAGCCCTAAAGTATATGCCGTGGTTTTCATTATCAAAGTGGTATGGTACATAAAAAGTGAGTCTATCAACGATTATCGTTTTACTAGAGTACCTTGCTGGGGGCTCCTTATTTGCCCAGGCGGAAAACTCCTTCAGGTTTACTATAAAGTATGAACCCTTCCTCATAAATGAGTCTGTATCGCTTATAAATCTTTTTATGTCCTCGTTAACGAATCCTTTATGTTCCCTGAAGAAATCTGTCAGTTCATGTAAGACTTCCTCAGGAATATCAGGACGGTATTCAATCCAAGCTTGTTGGGCGCTCATGCTGGTGTCTCCTAGGGACCGTTGAGTATCTTAAAATCGCCGATATAAAATAACATTTAAGGGAGGGTGAACTTATTGTTTGACCCTGTTGAATTAGCATTCTATCACAATGAAACCTTAAAAAAATACGAAGAAAAACTATCCGAGGAACAAAAGCAAAAGGCTCTGAAAGACCCACATGCTCGAAGATATCCTCGTCCCTGTGGTTTCACTGTACATCTTGTTGTTGGCTGTCCATTTGATTGTACCTACTGCTATATTTACGATATGAACTTTGACAGAACTCCCAAGCCAGTTCAGCTTAAACCAGATGAGCTCGTTTACTCGCTCCTCAAGAACCCAAATTTTATCTCCGGCAGGTGGGGATCTCTAATAGCAATAGGTTCTATATCCGAACCATTCATCTTCCCTGAGCTGGCTCTCGATTATCTTCGAGAACTATCGATGCTTGGCAACCCAATGCAGTTCTCAACTAAAAGCTATTTAAGTCGAAGTTACTCGGAAACGCTTTCCCACATCAAAACTACCCTGAACCCCCTGGTTACAATAGTCACGATTGAGCTTACCGATATTCTTGAACCTAAAGCTCCAAGCGTAGATAAGAGACTAGAAACAATTAGAAATCTGTCCTCCGCTGGATTTAAAGTATCACTATTCTTGCGACCGATTATTGCTGGTGTGAATTATGAGGAAGCTGAAACAATTTTGAAGTTAGCGCATGAAGCTGGGGCAAATGCTGTTATTATTGGCTCTTTCCGCATAACTTATAGAATTTACATGAGGCTTAAGGAATTGGGACTCAACCTTCGGGAGCTAGAAGGAAGAGTTAACATGAGAAAGCTAAGAAAAATGCCGAGTAAACAATTCACAGTTCCTCTAACACAGAAAGAAAGAAGCAAACTTATTCTCTTAGCCCGTGAGATTGGCCTTACTCCCTTCAAATCAGCGTGTTGTAGTAATTCCAGTAATGCCGGTGTGACTTGCCCATCTATTTGCTTCGAAACAGGATTCTGCACGAAGTGCCCTAACATGTGCCAGGAGCGTCCACGCCCTGCAGTTGCCCGTGTAAAAGAAGCGCTGAGAATCTTAGGATTAACAGTCTGTATTGAAAATTCTAATGATATGATACTTATTAGTGACAGAAAATATAGATCGCTGGTCCAGGTTCTTTCTAGACGACTCCTATAGTTTGACTTTCTGCAGTACCCTTTGGAGTAATTTTACAAGGTCTTCCTTACTGTCTATAGGACCGCTCTCTATTACCACTTCTTTCATCGGAATCTTTATTTGTGGTTTCGATCCTGACAGAATTATAAATTTAATATTCTCAAACAACCTTAGAACCTCGCTGGTACCTTCTGGTAAACCGCCCTCTGACATTAAAATTACTCCTTGTGCTTTTTGGAGAAGCTCTTTCTTGCGGCTTGGTGGAAGACTTTTCACTAATGCTTGCACGGTTACCCTTAGATTTATATCGTCTGTGGTTTCAGTGAATTCCCATCGGAACGGTTCGATCTTGTAGTTTAGCAAGATGCTGGCTGCCTTCTTGAGTGATTCCGCATCACCTAGTAGCGAAACTAGGAGCTTAACATCTCTAGGTTTAGGTTTGGTGAGCATGGGGGGCAACGGAGGCGGGGGTGCAGTTACTGGAGGTCTCTCCGGCACAGTTTTTGTTGAGGGTATTATCGGTGGAACTTCCCGCGGAGGAATTTCTCTCGCTTTTGCCTCCTCAGGTCCTGTTTTTGTGGGTAATTGCAGCGGGGTAAGATCTCTCCGTTCACCTTCGGCGATGCTTATTGGGATTTCAACTTGTGGATGCACTTCTGGAGGTGCTGAAATTTCGAAACCAATTAATTTTGCAGCCTCTTCAAGTGCCCTTACAACCTCTAATTTTAATTCGCTTGTCCGAGTTTCGGGTTTTGTTTCAGGCTGTTGGGTGCTTGTTCTCAATGATTCAATGCTGTCTTTAATATTTTGGATCTCTAGACTGATCTCATCTACTTTCTTCTTTAGAAGGTTTATGGAAGCTTCAACAGGTTCAAGCGCGCCAGAGAGTTCTTTTACCATTTTTGTGAGCTCATCAATTTTATTTCCGAGAGTTGAGTCCACTATATCAATTAGTGCAGCCTTGAGATCTTCTAATTTCATGGGAGGACTAGGTGCATAATCTCCTGATATAGAAACAGTTTGTGTCGGGGCTGGATACTGCACTTTTTGCTCCGGTTGCTGCGCTGGATATTGTGGTGCTGATGGAGGCGTTGGTGTTGAGATCTCTTCAATACGCGGAGCAATTTGTTCTTGAGTTTTTGGAATTGGCATGGCTCCCGCTCTCATTTGTTGAATATACTCAACATCCCTGATGAGAGCATTTAATATGTCCGGTTTTGGTAACTCATTTGCTATTTTTCTGAGGCCTTCAAGAACTCTTTCTGTTGGTGCATCATATGCAAGCGCTTTTATATCCTCTCGAACCCTAAATTTAGAAATCGCCATTCCAAATGCTCCTATTGCTGCCGCCCTAAAACTAGGATCACTAGCCTTTTGCATAGCTTGATTGAAGGCTTCTTCAAAACTTCCAGGTAGTTCGACTTTCACTTGCTTTCTTATTTGAGTAGCTAGGAGTTCATTAGGTTCCGCGAATGCCCACGCTACAATCCACGCGAGAAGCGCATTGCTGGGGTCCACTGCAGGATTAGCAATTTGCTGGACGACGTGGAGGGAATACTTCGCTATGTTTTCTGGCATTGCTGGGGCACCTCTAGGGTTGGAGTTTTAAGAGAATTTAGATAATCCATGAGACGGTATATCTAGCTCTACCTATAAAGTATTAAAGTATAAAAATACAGAATATAAAATAAAGTCGTGGTATTTCTATTCTCCTACCCATTTTTCTTAGGTTTATAGTAATAAAATCTATCTATAGACGAGCCCAAAAAGAGGAATCCAATATTGCATTTTTACTGGTGCATAAAATTTGAAAGAGAGCTTTATGCTAGTTTGCCCTTACTGCAAAAATCAGGAGGAAATTCACTTGAGCGATTTTCAACATAGTTTTGGCGGCTTAAGAAGGTTAGCCATAGTACATAAGGATCACGCTTTAATAGTAGACATCGACTCGTCATTCTCTATCCGTGCTGCATATATTACATCTTTTGCAAATGTCATAGGGCAGCCGTTAGTTTTCAAACACTTTAGGGTACTTACGGATGTCATATTCACCAAATATTTCGAGTTTATGACTCTCTGGCCAGATAGTAAATTAATTGACATACGCGCCTGCCCAAGTTGCATTCCACATTTATATGATGTTCTTAATATGGCAGTAGACAGTCTACAATATCGCAGCGGAAGTTTTGCAAATGTTTTATCAGCATCTGATAAAATGTCCTTCGTAGTTATAAGGAAACCACACTTGGTTTTGCTTGGACTTATAGATTCGAAATTTGATGAAAGCAAAAAACTTTGGTTTAATGCAATTGCCGATACTTATGCTACCTCACCACCAAAAACAGAAGTCTTAGTTAGAATAATCGAATATTTGGCTCCAAAAATCACACACATGCCCACAGAATCTCATATCTATAAGTTACGGACGATACTTGCTGGTGGTATGCTATGACCATATTAAACTGCGTGGCTTGCTAAAACATCGCGGTTCCTCCGGTAAAGCTGCCCTTCTCTGCATTTGGAGCATGTGCGTGAGATTTCATGTAAGCTAAACTGCTACACTAAAACCATTTAATCTGTGCTTATAGCAAGGTGGAATCTCAAACCTTCTAAAAAAACTAATGATCTTATGCTAGTTGCTGATTGTCTGTCGCTAGCTAACTGTAACTTATAAATTTTTTCACTCATTAATTCTTTTACAGCTTAGTGGTGCTTATAATTGTACTTCGCAAAAGCGAAAGTTGACATCGAAAGGCTCATTGAGAAAGATAAGAATTTTCTCCTAGTCTGGATTCCAATGGCTAAGATATTATACTCAACTAGTTCTAAAGAGCATGAGATGTGCTTCGATGCATACACGCCACCGAAGATAGGGCAGCCTGAGGCATACGTTCTTTTAATGCGTAATCCTAAACACGTGAAAGTGGAATCTGGAAAACCACCTATAGGATTGATTCTAGAACCAATAGTAAACGGCAAGCATATATTCGAAATACTGAAGGAACTAAAGAAAATAGCATCTAAGTTTGTTGAAGAAGCGAGTGAAGCTATGCGAAGAATCCCGCGAAGGATCATTCACCAGCTGTTCATACCACTCCAGGCTGCAGAGGCGAGAAAGTTAACAGCATCCGATGAATACATTCAGATTTTCTCTCTTCTTGATGCAATAGAATTGGAATATGATTCAATTTTTATTTCTGAGGAAATTTTGTATTGGCCCCTGCTAATACACCAAAAGGAGAACGTTGTGTTCGAACCTGCCTTACAAGAAAATCCGAGTAGAAGCTATACATACATCCACAAAAAGTTTAACTTAGTGAAGATTTATGTTAATGAGGGCATTCAAGGATGTAAATTTGGAGGAAATCGTTCGAATTCGACTTGAATTCCTCAAAAAACAAAAAGGGAAGCATAGTAGAGCGTTTATGCTTATATCTGCAGGTATACTCATGCAATTACCTACGGACTTTATACCAATGGATGTGCTGGCACCTACCTTTCCAGGTGATTTTGTCCTTGCTACCCTGTTTACTTTTGTCATAATATCTAGTGCTCTTATTCTTTTCGGAGCAACATTTCTAGGAATTTTCACACACGGTGCTTTGAGGATTAATTACCTCTCACTCTTGGATATGATACGACTACTCGCATTTTTCACTGTGGTGCTTGCTGGATTTTCAACTATTGTTTGGATAGCACTTGGAGTTTCGTGCATAATGAGAGAAATTTCCGAGGAGGTGATACTTGGACTTCTTTTCTGGGCATATTATACGGATAGAATGATTGGGATTGTTATGTCCTTCTCTTTTCTCTTGCTCATAGTGACTCTGATAAAGAATATAAAAATACTCCAAAAAATCCTTAAGATTCGACTGGTGCACGTCATATATATACTCTGCCTACTTAATCTTTTAGCGTTCCTCCTTAACCTTCTATCGATTTTCGCGAGCTTAGTCTTGGTTTTGCCAACATCGATCTTCATGACCTATAACCCAAAGTTTGTATACATGTACGCATACACGGATCTGAACTTATCTAGCCTTGAAAAATAATACTTTCAACTATGAGAAGATGACATGCTTTTAAAAAACCCATTAACCGTTTATTCTCTGGTGAAAATTGCATGTCATACAAAGAGATAGATCCACTAAGAGTTCCAGTAAAGATAGATGAACTGGTTGAGCAGGCGTACAAAGAACTCAAACCCTTCTTCGAACCAGAGAGTATAGCTGTTATAGGAGCTTCTCGAGACGAGTGGAGTATAGGGTGGGTGGTTTTCAAAAATCTCGCTGAGAACTACAAGAATAAAAAACTTAAGGCCCGCATCTATGGAGTTAATGTTAAAGGTGGTGAGCTCTTTGGCTATAAACTTTACAAGTCCATAATGGATATTCCTGATTCTATCGACCATGCTGTAATAGTAGTGCCTGCCAAGTTTGTTTTAGATGTTGTCGAGGAATGTGGAAAGAAAGGTGTAAAAGCTCTTACAATAATTAGTGCTGGATTTTCGGAGATAGGTAATACTGAGCTTGAGAATAAGGTCATAGAAACTGCTCGAAAGTATGGTATGCGAATAATAGGTCCTAATTGTCTTGGCGTGTTTGATAACTTTGGTGGAGTTGATACACTATTCACACCTGAGTTTAAAAAGTATTATGATCAAATGCTACTAACCTCGCCGCGACCAAAACCTGGGGTGATTATGTTTGGAAGCCAATCTGGGGCATTAGGATTGGCGATTCTTGATGCTCTTTATGGCGCCGATATTGGAATAGCAAAGTTCGTGAGTTATGGAAACAAAGCAGATGTTGATGAGACAGATCTACTGCTGTGGTCCCTTAAAGATCCTTATGTAGATGTGATAATGTTGTATATTGAGGGAATAAAGAAGGCTGGACGCCTATTTGTAGAGGTTGCTAAGGAGGTAAGTAAGAAGAAACCAATTGTGGTTCTTAAGGGAGGTAGAACCCAGGCAGGAGCTCGCGCTGCAGAGTCCCATACAGGTTCACTTGCTGGTGACTATAAAATGTATATTGCTGCTTTTAAGAAGATAGGCGCCGTTGTCGTTGAAACATTAGATGAGTTTATCGATACTGTTAAGGCGTTCTCAACTCAACCTCCAGCTAGGGGTTATAACTTAGCTATCATCACAGACGGAGGTGGTGCAGGACTCTTGGCTGCTGATGCTGCGGAGAAATATGGACTAATAGTAAACCCGCCTAGTGATGAATTACTAGCACGACTTAAAGACGGGGTTAACAGAGGTTATATAGTTCCATTCGCAACATTTGCAAATCCAATTGATATCACCGGTTCTGCGACTGATGAAAGCTTTGTCTATGCATTAGAAGCTGTTCTAGATGATAAAAATACAGATTCCGTGATGATAATAGGACTTCACCATGTTCCTGGTGTCACAGATCAGCTTCCAAAGAAGCTCGTAGAGGTCATAGAGGAAAAGGACACAAACAAACCCGTCGCATTCTGCACGGTTGGAGGCGCCGACTATGCTGTCAGGTTTAGAAAATCATTTGAAGAAGCTGGTATTCCTACGTATCCAACACCAGAGCGTGCAGCCTTAGTTCTTAAAAACTTGGCTGATTATGGATCTTGGCTGGCAAGTTTGGGATTGTACGAGAGTTACATTAAGGAATGGAAAGAGCGACAAAAATTACGAAAATCCTCAGAGAGCCACTAGTTACTCGCCTATTTCTATTAGACGCCTTCTACAGACTAATAGCATTCTCTTCTAGAGCAGGCGTGATTGAGAATGTGTTATCAATTCGAATTTAGCCCTCAAGACTGGGACGCTATTAAGAACTACCCCTACGCCGGCCTAGACTTTCTAATTGACGACAATCAGAATATAGTCTTTCTCGAAGCAAACGCCGTACCTGGCGGGATTTCCGTTATGGAGAATGTATGTAAATTGATCCTAGAAAACGCCCCAGGTTTAAGAAAGTTCATGCCGCATACAGAATTTGTCAAACTCTTCACCGATGCTGCACTTACATACTACAGGATTATCAAGGGAGGAACTCCAAAGCTTGTTCTTGTGACAACCCCATATAAGGGAGATCCTGTCTTAATGCCTGAACGATTATCAATCGTGGAGGAGTTCAAAAGACGCGGAGTACAAGCTGTTATATGCCATCGGGAGCGATACACTGTTCAAGATAATAAAATACTTTTACGAGCTGGATCAAGGTTTTTGTGTCCCGATTTAATAATCAGGAGAAATACCATCTTCCCAAAGAATGTTTCACAACCGGTAATTAACAAAAGCGAGGTGGGCCTAATAACCGGTAGTAAATACAGGACTTATCGCATTGTCAGTGACTTTTTAAGCAGACAAAAGGAGGTTGCACTAAAAATTCCGGAAACATACTTTGCAAAGAGCGTAAGGAAAGCTATCACTATTTCCGAAGAAATCCTCTCTAGAGGCAAGGAGGTTGTTGTAAAGCCTAATAAAGGGGAAAGAGGCAAAGACATAATTTTTATAAGATCCGCATCAGATGCGGAAACAAAACTCAAACGAGCCTTTCATTCAAAAAGAATAACACTAGTCGTTCAAGAAAGAATACAGACGCTACCATTCTGCAGAGAGGGTCGGCAGTATGTCTTTGATATTAGGACCTATGCGTATTTAGGTCAGTTTGTAGGCGCGCATATAAGACGCTCTAGTGTGCCTATAGGAAGCTCAAGCATTGAAGACTATGGCGTGAGCAATATATCTCATGGCGGTACTTATGTACCGTTGCTATCCACATCTGATGGTCCGTGTGTTATTAAATGGAGAGAAACCGCTAAGCGTCTATACCTTTTTAAGCACATTATCGTTGATAATTATGCTTTCAGTCTACCTCACCATATGTGGAAAATGCTTAAGAGGGCTACAGAGTTCGTTGTTCGCGCAATTGGATATGCTTTAAATGGGTTCTTAAATTATGCCAAGATCTAACACAACTCGAGATTTTCCATCGAATTGGAAATTACTTAAACATATCCTGGCACTATACAGAGACGTAAATCTGGTACTTCGAGAAATTAATGAAAGTCATTCCATAAACCCAAGTGTAGCCACTATATTGATGAGAATAATCAACCAACTAAGGGCTATAAGCATGCTACGAGAGACGGTTTCAATGTATTTTCTAGCGTACTTACATCTCAATATATTCCTGTCGGAGGATTCATTAAGGGACATACAACAATTAAAGAGATTTCTAGTAACGGTTCAAAATGCCCTCGAAAAAATCATTGCAAGCAATGGCAAACTGATGGTACTGCATAGAAAGGACGCGACTATAAGTTTGAGGCACTCGGCAGTTAGTCTATTCGTACCAGATGGCTTTGATGCGCTCATACCAAGCTACAAATACATTCCAGGAACTACTCCAGTAATCCTAACTGCACCGCACGCTGCTCCTCCCCAATCAGACACTTTTACTGGAAGACTGGCTTTATTGGTGGCTAAAAGGACATCATCGCATGCTTTAATTTCGACTATTCCTAGGTTTATCTCTGATCCAAATAGAATGTTAGGACGCATATGGCCATTCCGAAGGATCTTGGAAAAACTTATTGATGAGAATAAAATCAGATTGATTATTGATCTTCATTCATCAAACAATGCAAAAGAAAATTCCGTTGAGATAGGTACATGGTATGGTTTCTCCATTTTAAGAAAACACCTGAATATGCTATTGGATACTCTCGAGGAGAATAACATAACATATACAATAAACTCTAGATTCACCGGAGGTGATATAACTTTTTATCATTCGAATATTCCATTCGTCAGTGCCATTCAGCTTGAGATATCTGGAGGACAGGACAGAAAAAGTCTACTCAAAATTGCGCACTCATTGGTTGAATTTATCAGAAGGTTTAATGGCGTGAGAAAAAATGGAGGAATCCGCTAGGGACTTTAGGATAAGGGTGGGCATAGAAAATGAGCTAATGACCGTCAATGATAAGGGTTTTATTATTCCCGCAGCAACTCTAATAGTAAACAAGATCATAGATGATATAGTATCTAAAAAGGTCGATGCAAGCGTCTTAAATAAGTACTTGTACGGCATCCAGTGGGAGCCGCATCCAGCGCAACTAGAGATCGTTACGCAGCCATTCAACTACCCAAACGTCGAAAAAAATATGCGGTTCATATATGATTACCTAGACAATGCAGCTGGGGAAAAGAATGTTAAGATCTACCTCGGAAGTATGCATCCAATACAATCAAGTCCATTTCCGATAAATGGCACACATGTTAGTATATCTATAGTACCAAAACGAAGAAAAGTAATGCCTAGAAAGTTTCTAGCATATGTTCATAACAACATAAGGCGCTACCTACCGGAGCTTATAGCGTTAACAGCAAATTCCCCCGTAATGGCAAGTAAATACTCAGGGTTCGCTAGTTCTAGACTTTATTATAGCAGGGTCCTTAAACCAAGTCGCTACGCCATAATTAAAAGAAGTAAAACAACAGTGATCCCGCGTGAGAAAAGGGCACTCTTAAAGTATGCCTTTATCTTCACGCGAGATAAGAGATATGAAAATAAAGTCATCGTAAATCAAATCGGAATGCGTCTGTTAGAGCTTACGCCTCGTGGTCCACATACAAATATTGTCGAAGATCATGATTCAAGTCCGGAGTCAAGTAGGGTTGAAGTGAGATTTATTGATAATCCATCAACACTAGAGTACTTAACAGACATAACCAATATTCTAATTGGTGTGTCACTGGAAGCTATTGACATGCTTAGAAAGAACGAGAAGATTCCAAATAGGGCTTTTCTAAGCGAGAATAGACTGCGCGCAATCAGAGACGGCATTCAAGCTGAGTTTCTAGGAGAGGATGGAGAGCCCATACCTGCCAGAGAATCTGTACTGGGGATGATAAATCGTATAAAACTTTATTTAGATTCTTTGGGTATAAAGCTTAAGACCTCCCTTGGGGATGGCATACCGGAAATTGAGAAATTTGGAAAACCAGTAATAGTATCAGAATGCGAAACCATCCAAGAGTATCTTAACCAAGGTAAAGTCTTCCTCCGGATTCAATTATCTTCCAACCGCACTTTAATAGATTTCTCGGGAAATAGGGAAGCCATAGGTGCGCGGGTAATATACGGCCTTGTTTTTCCTGAATATAAACTAGAATGGACCACATACTCACGAAATATTATCTCTAGATTCACAAGGATTTATACATCCTACTGGATTCTAACGAAGCGCGGGTACGTGAAGATACACCCTGATGATAAAGTAATCTCAGCAAAAACGCCTATTGGAGTTCTAACTCAAGTATTTGGCTCTATATACAATCTTGCTAAAGAATCTCAGCAAAAAATAACTGAATACATCGGAGATTGAGCTTCTATTGCTGGGATTTTTCAAGTTCTGATTGTATCTGGCCAAACTTCTTAATCAAAATTAAGGCTTTAAGCTTCTGATGACCTTGGGCATGGACGATATATCTATCAAGCTTTCTTATCCAGCGATTTATAACTGCCAGAGCCTCTAACTCATTTCCGGATTCTAAGAGAGCATCCACTTCTTTGAGAGCTTTTTCGGCCTCATTCAACAAGTTTTGTGAATCTTGATCACTCATTTCCGTCCCTCAAATTTCATCGAACTTATAGTGTACTTCTTCAAGGTATCCTCCTTCAGTTCGATTCCTAACCCTGCTTTGCTGGGCAGAGTATTCTTCAAACCATCAAATTCAATACCGAGTGCTACTTGGTCCTTCATAAATAAATATCCATCAAGATCTGAAAAGGCGATAGCGCGAGCGGCTACGGCTACATGTACGCCGGCGGCAATGGCTATTTGAGTCTCGCTCATGCATCCAATTTGGCACTTAATGCCATAGACATCGCAAATATCAGCTATTTTCAGGGCGTTTAGTATTCCCCCAGCTTTCATTATTTTAATGTTAATCATATCTGCTGCTTCTCTCTTTATAACTTCAATAGCATCCCTTGGCGTATGCACTGATTCATCTGCCATTATAGGTATTTCCGTGTGCATACGAACCTCGCGCAAACCGTCAATATCTCTCCAATGAACTGGTTGCTCACAAAATTCTATATCTAAGCCTTCAACAGCCCTTAGAACCCTTATTGCCTGCTTAGTGGTGTAGCCTTGATTAGCATCTATCCTGATTCTAATGTCATCACCGACTGTTTGTCGTATTTTCTTGAGTAACTCTATATCCTTAGGTGCGTTTGTACCGATCTTTATCTTAAGGATTCTTATCCCTTGTTCTATATATTTCTGAGCTTTTTGTATTGCTCTATCGTGAGGCATTATTCCTATCGTTACTGAGGTTTCAAATGAATTTTCAGATGCACCTAAAAGTCTGTATAATGGTACATTGTACTTCTTAGCAACAATATCAAATATAGCCATATCCAATGCGGCCTTTGCTGATGGATTTCCTATGATCGAATTGTCTATGTTTTCGATTATTCTCCTGTATTCTAAAGGACAGGCACCCAGAAGCAGTCCCTTTAGCTTGGAAATAACCCCAAGAACTGTCTCTGTAGTTTCGCCAGTTATTCTAGCTGACGGTGCTGCTTCACCCAAGCCAATGATTCCTTCATCTGTGTAGATTTTAACTATTACGCCAGTGTGTTCTACAGATGCTCCAAGGGCTATTCGAAACTCCTCTACTAGTGGTATGCGAAAGGAGTATGCCTCTATTTTATTAATTTCCATCGACACTCCCATTATTTGAACTAATATGTAGTGGAATTCTACGTAAATATAAGAATTCAGAGTATGCAGAAAAGTCATTGAAAAATATACCTGGGTATTAGAATGCCGAGTTTTCCGATTAAGTTGGAAATTCCTAAGAAACTCTCCGGGAGGATCAAACAGTGCGGTATTTTTAATGTTTTGTACGTAGATTTCGACATAAAAACTGGATCGTACTTAAAATACGTGCTAAACAAAAGATCTGCTTTCTTCAGACAAATCACAAAAACACCTGATTTCCTCGCGGATGTTCTACTCCTAGCAAGAGATACGAAGGAACTCACACTTAAGGATGAACGTACACTAGTACTTGTAGGAGCTCTGACCGAAGAACCCCCTCGGCTGCTACTTTTAGAAACTACAAGGGCATCCCGAAACCTAGCTCTTAATATTCTTAATACTTTAATAAAGGCTTTGAGGAATCTGCAGAAAAACGACATCCAGTCTGATGAATTCATTTCAGCTCTATTGCAGGCTGTGGAGGGAGTACCTTGCGAGATCTAAACCTCAAAGCCCTCGAATATATTAAGAGAAGAGACTATACTCATTTCACAAAGAAGGCGGCTTTAAGAATACTAGACATCTTTCCAAACAGGGATACGTACCACTTAGAGGCTGGGTTCACACCGAGCGGAAAAGTGCACTTGGGTAATTTTGGTGATATTGTAATCGTTGAAGCTGTCAAAAAAACACTTGATATTTGGGGATACAATGCTGAATCCATTCTAGTTATAGACTCACGCGACCCATTTCGAAATGCCCCTACTTTTGCACCGGAGGAGTTCAAGAAGAGCTCAAACAAATACTTGGGCATGCCGCTAGAAAGTCTGCCTGATCCTTGGAATTGTCACAAAAACTATGTGGAGCACTTTGTAGAACCACTTCTGAACTCTCTCAACGAGTACGGACTTAAACCAAAGGTTTATTTCGCACATCAAATACATACGAACGCCAGGTACATCGAGCTTCTTCATAACGTAATAGTCCACAGGGACAGGGTAGCTAGGATATTCAATGAAGTTCACAGACGAGCCGGTCATAAGAAACGATATGAGGTAAACTGGATACCATTCAGACCTTTATGCGAGAACTGTAATCGAATAGATGAGCGAGTAAAGCCTAGAGAAATCCTCGAGGATCATTATGTAATCAGATATAAATGCGAAACTTGCGGACATGAGGGATTCGCTGACATTAGAAAGGCAGAGGGGAAAGCCCCGTGGAGAATAGACTGGCCGCTTCGTTGGGTCCTTTTTGATATCCATTTTGAGCCAATGGGTAAGGATCTTATGGCTGCTGGCTCGAGCTTTGACACTGGATGTGCACTATTGCGAGAGTTCTTCAACAGAGAACCCCCTGTTGCAATATTTTACGACTTCTTTTACTGGGTGGAACCAAACAAAGAACCAAAGAAGTTCTCTAAGCGCGCAGGAGTTGGATTCGGAGCCCATGAGTGGCTCCTTTATGCTCCGCCTGAAGCACTGAATTACATGCTACTTAGACGGCATGTAGGAGAAATCACCAAGGACAGTCTGAGACATATAGACTTCAATCCATATGATATACCTACGTATGTCAATAGGTACGATTCAGATGAGGACTACCTCTTTAATAAACTCGCTCAAGGAGAATTAGGAACTGAGGATATTAAAATGCTTATGGCATATATACTATCGCAAAAAGATGCAAAAAAGGCATTTATACAAAGAGTTCGACGGGTTCCATATGATGCAGCACTCAAAGCTGCCATGTGGATGACTGACCTGGAAGATGGATTAAGGATGCTACAGAAGATGGGCTACCTTTCCCCAAGCGCGGGTAAAGCTGAAGTTGAGGATGCAAAGGAACGACTAAGATGCGCTTTAAACTATCTAAGAGACTTATGGATACCACCAGAACTAGATTTGAAGACTATACTGGGTAGCCTTCCTCAGAACGTACGAGATGCCATTCGATATATCCTCGAAAACACGTTGAAGATTTCACCAGAGGAACTTAGCCAAGAGGTCCTAAGAGAATTCGTGAGAGAAGCTAGCTCTAGGTTTGGCGTACCCGCCAAGGAACTCTATGTGACACTGTATAGGATAGCACTAGGAGAAAATGAGGGTCCTCCAGCCTACAGACTTTATCAAAAAGATGTTACAAGGAAAAACCTAATCAAAGCAGCCGAGATTTTAGGGTGTTCTGCGGTTGAAAATAATAGCTCTCGGATCTAAGAATCCTAGTAAAATCCAAGCTGCCGAGATGGCATGCAAAATCATATTTGATGAATATAAGCTTATCCCGGTATTAATAGAGAGAGCACCTAAACAACCGCTTGATGAGGAGGAAATAATTAGAGGGGCTATACACAGAGCAATTAGTGCCGTTAAGAAGATTCCTTATGCAGATTTTGGATTAGGACTGGAGGGAGGACTCCGAAAAAATAAGTATGGCGTTTTCGTAACCGGTTGGGTTGCTGTGATAGACAAATCCGGCGCCATAGGACTGGCATCAACGGTTTCAGTTCAGCTACCAGACTATGTTTGGGATCTTATAAAGAGAGGTAGAGTTGACGAGCTTGAGGATGTTATGACGAAGCTATCTGGTATTAGAAACATAGGCGATACTATTGGCGCTATAGGATTTATGACCTTAGAAAAATACACAAGGGCTGATGCCTTTAGGGATGCCATCATTTGTGCATTTGGTCGTATGTTCAGAAGGGAGTTTTTTGAAGAACAATTACGAACTGAGATATTCAAAACGTAACATTAATGACTAGAACTTTACTTTAGGCCGCTTTTTTCTATACTTTCTTAAAGCAACTTCTTTGCCCGTTAGCTCACGATAAAGAGGAACAAGCTCTAGGGATCTATTCCGGATTGTTATCTCAGTTACACCACATGCTTTTGCAATTTTTAACTGGGAGATTCTCATTCCAAAGCTTTTAGCTACAATATAAATAGCTCCACCAACGACACCTCTTATATCCTTCCCAATAATCAACCCTCTATTTTGAGCTTCTTGGATTAGACTCATAACTTCATTTGCAAAGTCAAGATCTTTAATTTTAAGTTCATCCAGAACGGCACTCAGAAACTCTTTTAAGCCTAGAGGCTTAAGATCTATTTTCAACTCGCTGCGCAATTGATTGATTAACCTCGAGATTTTCTCTGATTGATCAAACTCCCTAACTAGTGCCTTGTATGATATAGGAAAATTAAATTTTCTCGCTGCTAGATATGTTAGAGCAATTGCATACTGCTCAATCTTATCTAGAGTGATTTTCTTTCCAGTTTTTATTAAATTAAGGAAATATTCCTCAGCAAGTTTACAAACTTGTTTATGCAATCTGTGCTTATTTGCTATCTCATTAACCACTGCTATAAATCTCTCCATTAATTTTCTGTCTCTTTCCTCAGCGAGTTCATCAAGGGGCTCTATGTGCTTATATGTAATCTCACTGCGCTCCTCTTCAAACTGTTGAAAAGAAGAATCTAACGTTATCTCCTCTTCTATTACGGCACCACAATTTTGGCAATATAGTGTATTATTTTCTTCATTGTATACTAAACTAGGTGAATGACACTTCGGACACTTTCTGGTGCTTTGCATCCGAGGGACCTCTGCAAGGTGCACTTATTTTCTTTAGGAATAAACAAACTTCGGAAAAATCAGAAAAAGAAAAAGGAAAAAGAACTCAGTTAACTATTTTAAGTACTCGTGGAGGAGCCGTCCAAGCAGCTTTATGCCTTCGACTATATCTTCAGCTGGGAGGAGAGAAAATCCTAGCCGCATGGAATTTCGTGGAGCTTTTATTCTCTCAATGTCATTTTTGTCGGGGTTGTAATAGTAACCCAGTGATTCCACTGGATAAAATGCTGGCCCAGGCGTGTAATTAACATCATTCTTCAATGCTACGTCCTCAAGGAATTTTGAGGCATTGAAATCTTTTTCTGATTCATACCATACGAAAAATCCACCCTTAGGCCGCGTATGAAGCCCTGGGGGAAAATGCTGCTCTATACTTTCAATCATTGCGTCACAACGCCGCTTGTATTCCTCAACGGCCTCAGGTAAGACTTTGTCTATCCACTTCTCATAATACTCCTTCAAGAGAACCTGATTTATTACAGGAGTACATAAATCTTGGTACCCTTTAGATTTTATGAATTCCTCAGCAAGTTTTCCTTTTGGTAAAACACAGTAGCCTACCCTCAAGACTGCTGCTTCTTTGCTTGTTGTTCTAAGATATGCAACATATTTATTATCTTTGTCGAAGGATTTTATTGGCGGTATTTTCTCGCCGCCGAAGTATATGTCTCTATAGGCAGCATCTTCAACAATTAGAACTTTGTGCTTTTCTGCAATTTCGTAGAGCTGCTTCCTCCTCTTAAGTGGCATCATCGTTCCTTTTGGATTGTCGGAATCAGGTACCACATATATGAAGTCAGGCAGACGTCTAAACTTCTCTAGGGACTTTTCAATAGCTTTTTCAACATACTCTGGAATTATACCATGCTCATCCGTAGGAACACATACAACATTTGCTTGGTGTATTCCTAAAGGACCTAACATTCCTAAGTAGGCGGGAGCAGATGTTATAACAACATCCCCGGGATCTATTAGAATATTAGCTATCGTAAATAGGGCTTGCTGACTACCGGTAGTAACTATAACGCTATCTATACGCTCTGCTTCATCTTTAGGTAGAGGAACACCGTCTTTCTCTAATCTATCAGCTAGAACCTTTCTAAGTGGATCCCAACCCGCTGTTTTCTCATAATTAAACAAGTCTAAAACTTCCCTTGTTCTGCCGGTTCTTATTAGCTTTTCAATTTCTTCTCCAACATTTTTAATGATCTGGGCCCAAGCCTCTAGAGGCAAAACGCCTGGCTTACCACCAGCAAAGTAATAACGCACCTTGTACTTCAAAAGTCTTCGAATTTCACTTTCCGGAATCAATTCCGTCCAGGCTGAAAATTTAAAGCTGTACTCTAGGGACTTATTCACAATGAACACCATGATAATGAAAAAGAAATGTTTGTAAAATATATGGTAGTATATATTTGGATATTGTAAAAGGAACAGCCCAATGTTATTTCTTATTCATATAGTAAGCTCGGGCTCTAAACCTAGGTTCAATATCCCATACTTTCGTTCTTTATGCGCATTTGTAATCAGCTTGATGACATAATCGATTTCTAAATGCGGGGCTTTGAGTGAATTCATCCAGACATATGATAGGATTTTATCAACATCCTCACTTTTAAGAGATTGTTCCATTTTCTCGACATACTTTTTCAATGCTAAAAGTTTACCTGCCATATTGGATTGGAATCGCCACAAAGCATATTTCTCATAATCGTCAAATGTTGCTACATTTTGGTATTCCTGGAGGTATATCTTCTGCATGATTAGGTCTATAAAACCCGGATCCTCAAGATCATTTGCCGTTTTTTCGAGCTCAAATACTGTCCGGTAGGGACATATAGAACACGAAATTCGAGAACATCCTCTGATGTAATCTGGGTGAACAACTCCGCGTGCCTTTACGAGATCAATAACATCTAATATTGTGAGTATGTACAAAGGCTTGAGTTGAGTTCCGGAGATGAACGTTCTCTGTTTGGCATACTCTAACAGCGAACAAAAACGCTTGTAACTTTCGAATATTCTCTCAGAATTTACTTCATAGTCAAAACGTCCCTTCTTTATCTGACGCATGACCCTTATTTTTGCGTGATAAGTACACCAGCGAAATCCTCTATAGGGCAAACCATAATGTTCTAACAGATCTTTCATTTTTTCTTTCGATATTGACTCTACTCCAATTTCAACATCTAGCTTCTTCGAAATCAAATCAATAAACTTAAGATTTCTTTCGCCATCTAATAACGGGACGTGTATGTAGTACGATTTCAAATCAAAATTTAAATATTTCTGCAACTCAAGGAGCGTTATTAGAGAAGCTGTAGAGTCCTTTCCACCAGAGAGCCATACAACAACCTTTTTACCATTAAGCTTATTTGTCAGAGCACGCGCTAGAAACTGCAAGTATGACTCAAAGTCATAACATACTCTTCCGAAAATGCCAGGAACTACATCCAGTAAATTAGAAAGATTTATGCAGTTATCATTATAACATATCCCAGTATTGTGAAGCATTTCTCCTACATCAAAACCCATGTTTGTTGAGAAAAAATACAGCTTAAAACCGTTATCAAGACATGCTAGAGTATCCACTCCTATGCAAACAAACATTAAGTTCCCGGAGAAGCTTGTTGGAAGCCACTCTCCTAAGTTTGTTCACCTATCATTCAACTCGGCAGTTAGTTTTCTGATTTTCTTAAATACCATGCCAACTCGTCTCTGTAAAAACTCAACTACTTTTTCCCCAACAATAGTACTCTCCTCCGGAAGATCTTTGATAAACTCCGCTAATTGCTTTATTAGACTCAACGCAAGGAGTTTAAGTCCTTTATTCTTTACTCTTGCCAAGACTATGAAGCTACTTTTATCAGGATCGGACACATATGCAAGCCATTTATCGCGAAGGAGGATGTTAAGATTCTTCTGCTCTTGTTCCCTTAGAACGTGCGCTACCAACTTCATAACATTTATCGAGTACTCCTTCGGCCAATCAATCAAGATATCTGCTTCACTATCTTTGATATAAATAGCGGATACAAGACCCCCATAACTTAACACAAAAATTCTGTCCAGGAATCCCCCGAGAGTCATCTCAACCATCACATTAATATAGCCAACAACGCACAGAAAAGCTATGCTTAAAGGTTTGCTGACGTCCCAGTATAAAAATTTCTATCAAGCAAATATCATTAGTTTGGATACTTAAAAGAGTTATAATCAAGGATCAGCCAGCACAACAAAAAATGATTTACTTAACTTTCCAAACTTTCTGATGCATTTGGTTTAGCAGCAATTGGACTGTATTATTTGCGAGCTCCACCTAAGGCGCCAAAAATTGCTAAAAACAGTGCCGAAAGCCAGCCACATGAAATACTCTGCAAAGTAGCATAGACTATGCTAACTCCAAGACTACCAAACGCTGCTACTATTATCCCAACAAATAGAGCTAGGATCCATATAAGAAATCCCGCAACAAAACCATAGCCTGGGTCGTGGTTTATGAAACCAGCAACAAATCCTGCCAGAATAAATGGAATTACTGCTACTACTAATAGCCCTACATAGCCATCCATATTGATTAAATTAGATAGAAGATTGCTTGTCTCGGTGTAGTGTGAATAGGCTGCATCTATAAGACTGCCTGATACTCCCAGAAATATGTCGCTACCGGTGATAAATGCTACAGCAATATTAGGAATGATAACTTGAGATGCCAATATCAATTGCAGAAGCGTACTTAACTCGACACTCCCCATGACTTTAAGTATCAACGGTAATGCTAATTGATATATAACCAGTATGATGAATCCAACAAATATCGAGAGTAATTTAAAGCGCTTTTCAACACCCTCAGATGGGATATGTGCTTCTTTCTTCTTCGGTTTTTCTTCAACAATTTCAACTGCTTCTAGTTCTTCTACTTCCTTCTCTAGCTCTTCAATCGATTTTGATGCTTCGCTTTCTTCTTCTGACATAATTATTACCTCGAGGCTGCGTATTTTTTACTAATTTTAATGATAATGCATATGATTATTGATGCAAATTATTTATATTATTGGATATATGGGTGATTACTGTTGAGCATAAGATTAAGTACAGGACTAGTTAGAGCCGCTGGTTATGCCGATAAACTCCGCAAGATCCTTATAGTTGCTACAAGAGATAAGGTTCCACCAAGAGAAGCCGTGAGAGTAGCTGCCCATATCAATCAGCATTTGTTTAGGGTCTTTCAGGAGAATAGGATAGATAAGTCAGATGTGGTTCGCATTTTTCTGAACGTGGATGTTGTTGATGACAAGATAGTAGTGGATTGGAAATCTTTGACTATTGAGGTTTATAAACCCGTCACAGAACTTAAAGAGAAAATCGTCGCTGCTCCCGCAGCACTGCCTGAAGTTACAAAGGAGGAAGTAGAAGCAGCTCTCAAAGAGGCTGAAAAACCAGAAGTCGAAGGAGGAGAATTTGTAGAGCGAGTTGAGGCAAAGCCTGCAGAAATTCCTGAGGAAAAAGCTGCTCCTGTAACTGAAGTAGGAGAAACTAAAGTCGAAGCAATACCAACTAGAGAAGTCGAAGGTGCTGAAAGAAAAGCACCGGAAGTTGGAATCATACAAAAGATAAGGCGTGCATTTAGGAGACTTTTTAAGAGGTAAATCTTCATAACTGATAGAATCTTCCTAGAAAGCTATAGACCCAATGGTGATAGCATTCTTAGATTCATGCGCAAAATCAAACTTACTCAATAATAATATCCCAGAAGCGGCTAAACCGAGAAAAAAGTTTTACATCACAACACCCATATACTATCCAAACCGACCTCCACATATCGGAAGTGGATATACAACAGTCGTAGCGGACATTCTAGCTCGTTATTACAAATCGCTTGGCTATGAGGTCTATTTCCTCACAGGCACCGACGAGCACGGTATGAAACTCTACAAGGAAGCTATAAATAAAGGTACTTCTCCAAGGGAGTTTGTTGATGCAATGGTGCCTTTCTTCAAAAGAGCATGGGAAGCTCTCGACATTGAATACTCTAGATTCATCCGAACCACAGACCCAGATCATGAAGAAACTGTCAAAGAGATCATGATGAAAGTCTACGAAAAAGGCGACGTATATGAAGATAAGTATAAGGGATTGTATTGCGTCGAATGCGAGAGATATTATACTCTTAAGGACTTGATCGAAGGAAGAATCTGTCCCATACACCTGAAACCGACTGAATATCTGGAAATGGAAGTTTATTTCTTCAGACTAAGCAAATACAAAGATGCACTAATTAGACTCTTTAAAGAAAATGATAAATTCGTTTTGCCAGAAGAGAAGAAGCAATATCTCATCTCAGAGATAGAGAGTGAGGGACTTAAAGACGTCGCTATTACTAGACCAAAATGGTATCTACCGTGGGGTATTGAGTGCCCTTGGGATAAAAATCATGTTCTTTACGTCTGGGTTGATGCACTCTTAAACTATGTGTCAGGCATTGGTTATGTTAGCGCTCCAGATGTATTTAGGAAGTTCTGGCCACCTGATTTGCAATTAATTGGAAAGGATATTCTATGGTTTCATGCCGTCATATGGCCTGCTTTGCTTCTATCTGCAGGTTTAGAAATCCCGAGAACAATATTTACGCATGGCTTTCTAACCGTCGACGGAAAGAAAATTAGCAAATCTCTCGGGACCGACATAGACCCTGTAGACCTTGTTAAAAAATATGGGTCCGATACAGTCAGGTATTACTTGGCTCGTGCTATAGAATTTGGTGAAGATGGAGACTTTTCCGAGAGTGATCTGATAAGATATCATAATAATGAACTTGTTAATGAGATAGGTAACCTTTTTTACAGGGTCTTATCACTTGCAGATAGATACTTTGGCGGGATCGTCCCGGAGTCCCCAGGGCTTTCAAACATTGATGAAGAGTTCTTGAACACATTAGAGAGACTTTTAAGAGAGTATAATGAATGCATTGAGGAGCTCCGCATCCATCACGCTGCTATGAGAATTGTAATGTTTGCACAAACGATTAATGCATACATCAACAAGACTGAGCCCTGGTCGCATTGGAAGAAAGGCGACAAGGAAGCTGTCGCTAGGATAGTCAAAAATTGTCTGGATTGGATATACGTGCTAAATGCTATAATATACCCGTTCATGCCCAGAGCAGCTGACAAAATTGCAAAACAACTCGGACTTGAATATATTCCAAGGCTATGTGACATAAGGCTCATTGGAAATCTTAATCCCGGACATAAGCTTGGAGAGAAGACAGTTCTATTTAGTAAAATACAAACTTATACAAATTGATCTAACGTTGGAGTTGTCCCTCTACTTTTTTCGCCTTCCTTTATTAGAATCGACTTTAAAAGCCTGAAGTCGTCTTCTAGGAACCTCCGCCATGGTGGCTTGTAAAGAGCAGCCGCTGGATGAATTGTTACTAGAACTTTAGTTTTTTTATTGCCAAATTCGACTTCAAACACTTTTTGCCTCACGCTAAGAATACTTCTAAAATTGATTCCAGCTCTCGATAAAATAAGTTTTGCTGAGTGCCTTCCAAGGCAGACCATTATATCTGGCCTGATTGCTTCTATTTGTCTAACTAAGTACGAAGAGCATGATTTAATCTCCTCCTCTGTGGGTTCCCTATTGTTCGGGGGTCTGCACTTGACGACATTAGTTATATATACTTGAGGACGCGGAATTTCGAGGACACTCTCTATCATCTTGGTTAAAAGTTGTCCTGCTGCTCCAACAAATGGCCTTCCTTGCACGTCTTCATGATAACCTGGAGCTTCACCTATAAACACTATTTTTGCTTCAGGATTTCCCTCGCCAGGAACGGGGTTTTTTCTCGTTTTCCATAGGCGACATTTCTTGCACTCACGTATTTCACTAGCGATTTCAGTCAGGACTTCTGTTGCACTCTTAGAAATCAAATAAGGCCACCACATGCTTTGTGGTTATTTATACAATTCACTTATTACTTATTATATATCAGATTTGTATTGCATTAGGTTGAGTATAACGCAAGTGCTTCCATTGATTATTTGACCCAAAGCTTAAAATCACTGAGGAGAGATGCTTCGCAACAAGAAGGAGTTCCTCAGTGTCAAAGAGATAAAACCCTATATGCTGTGTGTAAATATTATCGTTACAGTTATCAAACTCAACTCCAAGAAATCTTTCGTAAGAGGAAACAGAACCCATGAAGTTGCTGAGTTCTTGGTGGGAGACCGAACTGGCGTAATAGTTCTCGTTGTATGGGATGATATGATTGAAAAAATAAAGGTTGGCGAATCGTATGCCATAAGGAATCTGAAACCTAAAATCTATATGAATCAACTACGGGTTGTCTTCACAAAATCCACTATGATAGAGCCAGCGCCGTATAAGATACCACTCTGTGAGATAAACTCCGCATGAGTTTGATAACTCTAGGACGCCATTAAAGCCACTCACGAAGTGTCCTCTCCAGTTCCAAGTCTTATCACAGCTCTTAGTAGTGCCTTAGAGTTTGGCACACCCACAGAAAAAACGCGGCCGTTGTAATTTCCGTTTACACTCAGTACCACCGTAGGCACTGCTGTTACGTAATATTTGTCGGCGATTTCTGGAAATTCATAAGCCTCAACAACATCGCTAATAACACGCCCGTTGGATGCTACAGCTATGTTATGAGCCATGATAACAGCTTGTGGGCATAGAGGACATGTCGGTGTAACTATCGTTTCTATCTTGACTCTATTAGTCATTGATGATAACTTTTCCTCATAATCCTTAAACATGTGCCTTCTATGAGAGACTAATAGAAGCGCTTCCAGAAATGCCCAACCCTCTTCGCCAATTGGGGCGCCTGTATATCTTATTTCTGCTTTTTCTCCTATCAACAATATCGGGCCCCTTTCAACACCGAGTAGCTCTTTGTGTATATCTTGTAGTTTGTTCGTCATATATTCTATTTTGCCATTGCTTATACTTACGAGCTCATTCATCAGCTGATCTACAGTACTACAAAATTTGCATTGATCAGACTCTAAGAGAACCACTGGTATCTTTTTTATGAGTTCTTTTTCAAATCTACCCTTGATATATTCCAAATCCCTAGGAGAGAGTATTCCCAAAATCAACCACCACCTAGCATCGAATGAATATCCTGATGTTGACCAAAGAAACATTTTAAGAGCTATAAATAGAACCTTTAGGTTTTAGTAATTTTTGGTTGATAAGTTGGACACTATGCTAACTATCAAGCCCCCAGTCTTGCAAGTTGCTTTAGACTTTACGCGAATCGAAGATGCACTTAAAGTTTCTGAGGCAGTAATTTCTGGCGGAGCTGATTGGCTAGAATGCGGAACACCACTAATTAAGTCAGAGGGCGTCAAGGCTATTAAGACACTCAAGACTACATTTCCTGACATTCCTTTAGTTGCTGACTTGAAGACTATGGATACCGGCACCCTTGAGGCCGAATTAGCGTTCAGTTCAGGAGCAGATGTAATTACAGTACTAGCAGCTGCTGATAATAAAACCATACTCGATGCCCTAGAAGTGGCTAAAAATTATGGTGGGTTGGTCATGGCAGATTTGATAAATTATCCGACTCCTCTCAATCGTGCAAAAGAATTGGAGATTCTAGGGGTGCACATTATACTCATGCATTTGGGAATAGACCAGCAGAGATTCAGAGCATTTCCAATCGATGACATACCGCTTGTCAAGAAAGAAATAAAAAGTTTCTTGGCAGTTGCTGGGGGACTCAATGATTTAACTGCCAGACAGGCATTCTTAAACGGCGCGGATATATTAGTTGTTGGAGGATTTATAACGCGATCAGCAAATCCTAGGGAGGCTACGCGAAAAATCAAGGAGGCCCTCAGATCTGGGGCGTAGTTTATTGTTTGCATATTCCCCTTTTCAAACAAAGTGCATACAATAAGGGAATTTCGCTAACGCGACTTATAACTTCCTCCCAAAAGATGCCCATAGGTTTTTCGTAGTTAGTATTCGTATAGATAACTCGCGTAGGTGTTGCTACTATATCTAGTGGAAAGTCATGTTTAGTCATTGGTACATTTTCAACTATCTGTATGTCATGAACTGTTGTTGCTGTGACTGTTTCTCCGCTGACTAGACCGCACTCAGCAAGTATTCCCCATTCTAGATCAGAGTATCCGTGACCCTTTCCGAGACGCCCTCCCTTCACATCAACCGCCGTACAGCCAGTAATTTTCATTTCAATAAACGGCATCCGCTCGGGTTCTACGATTTTTCCATATTTGAAAGCGCCACGTATTGTAGACGCATATGAATATTCGCGGTATGGTATATTTTGGGTGTCTAGAATGATGAAACCTTGTTTTATCCTCGGAGATGCCATTATGAGTTTTTTAGAGTCTAACAACGCAAAGAATCTGACATGTTTTTGTGGAGAGTCAGGATTACAAAAGACAACCAGTGATTTCCTCCACTCAGGTGTTTTTCTGAGGTTTCTGGCAGCTTCTTCTGCACCGACAAAGTTTGGAATTCTACCGTAGACTGGGCGTGGGAATCTTGCTATATTCTTGTCTTCCATCAACTTCCAAACATGCTCCCGTATTTTCGCTTTTATGTTATGGATATCTAGCGACAAGCGCATCACTAATTAGGATCAGCGAAAAATAAGAGATTACTAATATTCAAGGGTGACTCTGGCAAGGACGTTTGCTGTCTTTATGTAATTGTCTATTATTTCGAACTCATTGGGTTTGTGGGCCGTTCCACTACATACACTCCAGGCTACTGCCGGAATGCCTAAAGATCTAAAGAATCCAGCAATAGTTCCTCCACCAATGCCAACCAATTTGGGCTCGACATCTAGCTCTAGCTTAACAGCATTTTTAATTGCAGTGACAATTTTAGCCGAGGGACTTGTCATCGATGGTTCTCCTCTCATAACCACTTCAACTTCAGCATTGTGCCTTTCAGCTATACCCCTGAAGAACTCCAAAACTTCGTCTGGATTGTATTCTGGAATTATCCTACAATCCCAGTATACTACATCGGATTCCGGAATCATGTTTATCGCGTCGATGTTCTTCTCTTTCTTAGTTGGTTCGAAAGTTGAGTAGGGAGGAGAGAATAGTGAGTTCAGTTTATAGAAATTTGCGTGTAGAAGGTCATAAAGCTTTAGTATTAGCCTTGCCGACTTCAGATGTGCATTATCGGCCTTATGAGGAATTGATGCATGTCCAGAGATTCCTTTTGTTATTACTTTTAACCATAAGATGCCTTTTTCAGCTATTTCAATTTCGTCTCCTTTCTCGCTGCCGAAGTCTGGAACTATCGCTGACCCGCCCTCTTTAAATATACCCTTTTCAGCTAGAAACTTAACCCCATATTTGCTGCCTGCCTCCTCATCAGCTGCAAAGATGAACACTAACTTTTTACTTGGACGTATTTTTCCCTCTGAGATTCGCTTCAGTATTAAAAGCAGTGATATTATGCCTATTCCATTATCATTAACACCACGCCCGTAAACTTTATTATTCTCAACTCTCAGCTTAAATGGATCGCCCGTCCAACCTCCATCAGCACTTACAGTGTCAATATGAGCAACTAACCAGAGAGGCTCACCGTCGCCATATTCAACAACAATGTTCGACCTCGTGAAACCCTTATCATCTATAACATCAAATCTCTTTGCCTCAAAGCCAAGATTTTCTATTAACGCTTCTAAGTAATCCGCACGCTCTTTCTCTCCGGATCCTCCTGCAAGCACATTCACAGCCTTTCTGCTAATAAGTTCAGAGAGAACAGATATTATCCAGTTCTTTTCCATTCTTCTCACCAAGGCAATTTCGCTACTTGTTATCATGACGTAGATGCGCCATAAAACAACTTAATTCTCATCAAATATAGATTTAGACTATCAGTTAGGAGAAAGTTGAAGAGAAGGACTTAAAAAATGTTATCTTATACTTACCTCTAATAATGGTTGAAACTAGAGGACGAGGCCGTGGTGTAGCTTGGTAGCATGAGGGCCTCGGGCGTCCTTGGTCGTGGGTTCAAATCCCACCGGCCTCACCATAAAATCCTTCTAACTTATTATTGATTAGCAAGCAACTCCATTAACGCATTTTCGAAGGAACTCAAAAGAATCATTTTGGCGTACATATAATCAATCCTCTACCAACAAATTTATAAATGGGATTTCTCTATCATTATGTGACTTAGAATTGCCGTCTGGCCAAAGACTAACATAATATACAACCTAAAAGTTCAGCCAGTGAATACCAAATGAAAGAAAAAGAACCAAGAGAGAGAAAGAAAAAGGAAGATGCTGACGAATGGGATGACGTTTCGGAAATTTGGTCTGATGAACTATAGGTCAAGCCAATGATCCTAGAGAAAAGTGCCGGGGTCGTTGTCTTCAGGCGCGAGAATAATCAGATTCTTTATCTCTTACTTAAGTACGGTTGGGGACACTGGAGCTTCATAAAAGGACATATAGAGACGAATGAGGATGAAATAGAGACGATAAAGCGTGAGGCTAAGGAGGAGGCGGGAATAACTGACATTAAATTCATCTTCGGGTTTAGGGAGAAAATCGAATATGATTACTTTCTTGAGGGAAAGAAGCGCCACAAAATTGTCTACTATTACTTAGCCGAAACTAGCCAGAAGGATGTTACCTTGTCATACGAGCATCTGGATTACGCATGGCTTCCATACGAGCAGGCTCTCCAACGTATTACTTATGATTCTGATAAAAAAGTCCTAATGAAGGCTCATAAATATCTGGAAGCTATGAAGATTGCATAGGATGCGCCATGCTGCAGATAGATCTAGCAGGAATTAAGCTTAGAAATTTTCTCATACTCGCCTCTGGTGTTGTTGGTTCTGATGTGTCAATGTATCTCAGAGCATGGGAAAATGGCATTGGAGCCATAGTTACCAAAACATTTACTATTGAAAGAAGGGAAGGTTTTACTACACCTATAATAACAGCTGTAAGATGCGGATACCTAAATGCCGTAGGACTTGAAAATCCTGGAAAGGAGGGCATGAAACCAGTTATCGAGTACCTAAAAAAGTGTGGTATTCCAACTATTGTAAGCATTGCTGGGAGGGACGTTGACGAGTTTCTGCAGCTAGCTTCAATAGCTTATGAGTCAAATGCCGATGCCGTTGAGTTGAATTTGTCCTGTCCTCATGCTAAGGGTCTTGGCTTAGAAATTGGCCTGGACAGAGAGCTTACCGTGAGGATAATCAAGAGAATTAAGGATGATTTTGATATGAAAGTTTTTCCCAAGCTGGGATTATCTTCTAATGTTACAGAAATTGCAAAAAGTGCTGAAGTAGCTGGCGCTGACGGGGTAGTTTTGATAAATACAATACGCGGAATGAAAATTGATATATGGCTTGCTAAACCAGTTCTATCCAACAAATTCGGAGGATTATCTGGACCTGCAATACACCCTATAGCAGTCGCGGTAGTTTATCAGGCATATGAGCATTTAAATATTCCCATAATAGCTTCAGGTGGCGTGTGGGACTGGGAAGATGTAGTAGAGTTTCTTATGGCAGGAGCGAAAGCCGTTCAAATAGGAAGCGTGCTTACTGATAAAGGTTTTGAATTCATAAGAGAAACCATAGAAAACATTAAGAATTTCATGAATAGTCGCGGATATAAATCCGTGGAAGAACTCATAGGAGTGGCTCATGAATAACTCCTAGCTTTAATAGATTCATAGCCCCCATACTTAAACCATATACTACAGGCTCCTTCTGAAGAAACCATACACGGACCTATAGGGTGCTCTGGTGTACATGCCTTTCCGAAGTACTTGCAGTCTGTTGGTTTGGCTAGCCCGAGAGTTACCTCTGCACACTTGCACCCTGGCTTTATATCTACTGCATGCTCTATGTTAACACCATACTTTTTCCTCGCATCAATTTCGGAATATTCTTTATTAAGACGCCAGACACTTTGTGGTACAATTCCTATACCTCTCCAAGATCCATCAACAGCATCGAACGCTTTGCTAATATAACTCTTAGCTTTCAAGTTTCCATGCCAAGTTACAACCCTGCTATATTCATTAACAAGACGGGGCTTTCTTTCGTATATTTGCTGCATTATCTCATAAATTGCAATTATTACATCTAGGGGCTCAAAACCTGCCACAACCAAGGGAACGTTAAATTCTTCGGGAACAAATCTCCACGAAGAAGCCCCAACGATTGTAGATACGTGACCTGGAGCTATAATACCGTGTAATTTGTGCATCTTTGATTCTAAGATATACCTCATTATTGGAACGGTTATCCTGTAGCTAGCAAGCAAGTAGAGGTTTTTGGGAATCTTATTCTCAACAATATAACTGGCTACACTAGGTGCTGTTGTTTCAAAGCCAACAGCGAAAAAGACAAAATCCTTATCCGGCTGCGAAGATGCTAACTCAACAGCATCACGAAAGCCATACACAACATGAACTTTACCGCCTGCAGCTTTTGCTTCTGCAAGAGAAATCTTTGTTCCTGGCACCTTATACATGTCACCATACGTTATGACCGCTGCTAGATATGAGATTTCTATAGCCTCGTCAATCTCTCGTGCGGGAGTCACACAAACTGGACATCCAGGTCCAGCAACTAATTCAACTCCATCGGGCATCAAAGAACGAAGTCCATAATAAGTGACAGTGAATTCATGAGTTCCGCAGAAGTTCATAATCTTAAGGGGCTCACTGGTAACTTCTGCCTCGATTTTCCTCTTCATTTGATGAATTTTTTCAACATAGGTTTTGACTAGCTCCCTATTTCGGTATGCTTGGAGCGTTCTTCGCATCTTAGTCCAATCAATGCTCATATTGACACCTAGGCTCCAGTTAGTCGGAGTTAACGTGATAAATATTGACTTGTAGTTTGACACAAAACTAAATCCAAAACTCGAGAATTTCAACTTTTTTGAATGCAGTAACTTAACTTAAAAATATAAGCTTTAAAATATTTTAACTTTAAGTCATAAAAAAATGTTTTAAAGTCAGTGAACATTATGAGTTTTGAGGAAATTTTTGAGATCAGGATTCTTTATCTCAGGCCTAAGAAGGGAGAAAATGTGGATTATGAAAAGTTAGCCCTACTTTCGTTAGGCTTAGATGAGCTGGGTGTTCAAATATATAAGTACTTGACAGAGAGAAAAATCCTAACCGTAGAAGACGTCTTAAAGCAGTTCCCATCGAACGAGCATGATATTGTTAGCAGATTAGATTACATGTACAGTCTTGGACTTATTGACCACTTGGGACGTGGCTACATGCTTAGTAAGCCACTTCATGAGGCAATTCGAACACGCGTAACTGAGAGAGTCTGTGAAATTCTTCGAAAGATAGCTGACTACGCAGAAGGGAAGGTTTATGAGTGACGAATTCGAGGTTATTGCTGAGTGGACAATACGCAAACTAAAGGATTTGGATGCATCCATCAAGGATGATACGGAAGTGATCAAGTGGTTATTGTACTCTTTGGGAGTTAAGGATTTAGGCGTTGATATATACCTTTATCTCAGATCTGCTGGAAGAACAACTTCGACAGAGATAGCTGAAAGGTTTAAAATTAGTCCTACAACCGCTAGGCGCTACCTTGAACAACTACATACCCTGGGTCTAGTAGATTATATCGGCCGTGAGTATCACTTGACTAAGAGGGATATTGCTAGCTGCATACGTGACATCCTTATTCCTAGGATAAAATCAGTACTAGAAGATATAGCTAGCGTTGCTGAAAAAGTAGAGGCAGAAAAAGCTAGAGAGACACAACATGAGATTGATCGCTTTGTTCTAACGCCCGTGGAGGAGGAGATTAAAGAGATTGCAAGGGAAGCCGCAAGAGAGGCGCTAAGAGACGCTAAAAAGGCCTTAGATGATGCTAGGGAAGAAGCACTAAGGAGAATTAAAGGACTTTTCTCTACGACTGGTCGCATTGATTTTGCTGCTATATCTGAAATCTTATCTAAAGTCTTTGATGCGTTATCTGAGGCCTTCCAGAAATTTGGAGATATCTCACCTAGGTACGTCGAAGTCATCAAAACTTATACACAACACCCCCACGTTAGGGGATTAAGCATTGTTGAGACTGAATCTAAGATTGTATATACGGTATACTCCGATTATCGCCTGGAGGCGAAGCATCTAAATCGCGCTAAGGAGGAGGGAAGGAGAGTTGTAATTCGTGTCCTTGGTAAGTTGTACCTAAGCGAGGACATAACACCAGATCAACTGGACACTATTGAGGAGATATACGTACATGAAGGCGGAGAACTTATTGGACCAGAGAGAATTATAAAACTCATAGAGAACCGCATAAGGGGGCCAGGAACGATTAGATATTACTAGTGACTCGGATATATACCAAATTTTTTAATTGAAGAAAATATTCATTTTATTGAAGAAGATATGCAATCAAGTGATAATAATATATAAAATAGTGTAAATGAAGTTCAAAAATTCATTGGTGATAAATTTTTGGGTGGAAGCAATACTACCTCAAGCGAAAGCTTAGTTGTAGAGGCTCGAGATCTTTGGAAGACTTATGTATCCAAGGAAAGAGTTGGGTTGTTTAAGAGTAAGGTTAGAGAAGTTCAGGCACTAAAAGGTGTATCGCTGGACGTATACGAAAACGAGATATTTGGGCTTCTGGGACCAAATGGAGCTGGAAAGACGACTTTGATTAAGATTCTAACGACACTGCTTATTCCCGATAGAGGATATGCTAAAGTTCTAGGTTTTGATATAGTGAAACAATCTAACGATGTAAGAAAGCGCTTAGGAGTTATGTTAATGGGAGAGCGAGCACTATATTGGAAGCTTACGGGCAGAGAAAATCTTGAATTCTTCGGCGCGCTCTATCATATTCCGAGAGAAATTCTTAGCAAACGAATACAAGAGATTATTGACTTTTTGGGTATCCAAGATTTTGTTGATAGGTTAGTTGAGACGTACAGTAGCGGTCAGAGAGTCCTACTGGCTTTTGCTAAAGCTTTGGTCAATGATGCTCCTCTACTCTTTCTCGATGAACCTACGGTCGCATTAGATCCTGCCAGATCTATTGAGATCAGGAGAAAAATCAAGCAACTAAAGGGTGAAGGAAAAACTATATTTCTCACGACACACATAATGACCGAAGCTGAAGAACTTTGTGACAGGGTTGCTATAATTGATTCTGGAAAAATTGTTGCCATTGGAAAGCCAGAAGAACTCAAGAGAACCCTTCGAGGTTTGAGTGCTTTAGAGGTTGAGATGTCTGGCAATAATTTGGAATACATACTAAGCCAATTGAAAGCACTAGAAGGCGTTAGTCGCGCAGCTATCACTTATGAAACTACTGAGAGAGGAATCATAGCAAAGTTGAGAGTATTGTGCGACTCACCAAGGGATATTTTGCCAATCGTTGTCGATGCAGCGCTTCAGAATGATCTCAAAATTTGGTACATAAAGCCGACAGAACCTACATTGGAGGATGTATTTCTATATTACACTGGCAAGCCACTCGGGTGATCTACGTGGATTTCAGTGTTGTGAAGGCTATTCTAAAAGCTAGATATAAGATATACATCAGATACCCCGGCTGGATGATTTTGAACTTCACTTTACCTACTTTTCTGACAGCGATGCCCCTGTTTCTGGCCATTGGAATCACAAGATCTATAGAAGCTGCTAATGTCATATTTAGTAGATACGCTGGAACGACTAATTTTACTTTCTATATTCTCCTTGGTTCGGTCATATGGTCAATCTCAAATTCGCTCCTTTGGGACTTTGGTATGTGGCTATATGACGAGATGGAAATGGGAACTCTTGAGCAGCTATTCCTGACTCCCTCACATTCGCTTGAGCTTCTTTTGGGTTCGATATTATACACGCTTGTGATTTCATTGATAAATTCCATAGCAGGAATCTTAATAGCTGCTGCGATACTAGGCTGTCTGCATCTGGTCCTTAATCTCAAATTCCTGCTAGCGCTTGGCGTAATTGCATTTGGCTTCATACCGTTACTGGGAATGTCATTAGTGTTTGGTGCACTAGTGCTAAGAGTGAAAGAACCTTGGGCTTTCTTTAACTTCTTGAGTGCTTTATTACTATATACTTCTGGCACTTTCTATCCTATAACAGTTTTGCCAATAACTATCCGACTGCTTGCAGCATTATTTCCAGTTACAATTCAAATAGCGGAAACACGCACAATCATGTTGAATGTCGGATACCTATTTGGTCCTGACATTGATTTTCTCCTGCTTACGACATATGCATTAGTGTGGCCTATATTTGGTTTAGCCATGTTTGAAAGGGTCAGAAACGAAGCCCAAAGGAGAGGTTCTATAGGTGCTTACTAATGAGTTTAAAGGAAAGTTTAAGAAGCATATGGATCATCACTAAATATAACCTAAAAGTAGAGATGAGGTACCCCCTTAGCTACATATCATCCATATTTAACCTATTATTCTGGTTTCTAGCATTTGGAGCAATCGCTATGATTTTCTCCTCTGCACCACATGAAGAGTCAACCATAATTAGTAATATTATCATGTGGGGTTTAGCATCAATCATTGTATTTAACATTATGATTTCAGAAGTAGGCTATGGCATAGTCAGGCTTCAAATGCGAGGGACATTAGAGCAAGTGCTTTTGAGTCCAATCGCTTTCTGGGTATTGCCATTAGGGCTAATGACAGTCCAACTATTAGTCTGCATGTTCTTTATCGCGCTCGTCATAGTTTTCATGATTTTGCTATTTGAGGCTCCGATAATTATAGTAAATCCTATTGGGGGAATCATTGGATTCATACTACTCTTAACGATGAGTTATGGTATTTCGATGTTCCTAGCTGGTATGGTTATCAGAATAAAACGAGCAAGTTGGGTGCTAGTACAGGCCTTGACAACCTTCCATTGGATCTTTAGCGGTGCGTTTTATCGATTCTCGACAGTTCCTAGCCAGATTTTAGCTGTTTCGAGGCTTATACCACTATCCTACGCAATTGATGTGTTTAGGACATCTCTAATGGGCTTGAACCCCGAATTAATCCAGATAAGCGTAAACTTATTGGGCTATACTATTCCTGGGGCTCTCGTCGAGTGGATTCTCACGACATTGCTTTCAGCAGCTTTACTAGTATTTGGATATATTAGCTTGACCTCTGCCATAAAGAGCGGGAAGAGGAAGGGCTATCTAGGACAGTACTAATCCTTGCTTTTCTATATTTTTCCTAGGTTATCTTAGTAATAAGTTCAAGGAAAAAGCCAGGTTATCGTACTTTGTTATGCTATAGTTATCCCAGAAAACACAAGTTCCCCCTAGTATCAGGAATCCCTCTCCAAATTGCAGCCTTGCCATAAGTACTGGCTCTGCTCCGAGGCTGGACTTTGCTGTCTTTTCAGCTTCAACTAACCTTGTGGCTTTTTCATTTAGGATTTCTACAGATGCTGCACAGGGGAACAATACCTTGTTTACATTTTCATTTAAATGAAAGACTTTACTCGTAACCACGAATAGTTCATCTCCATTATGATTATTCACGGGGTCATAGACCGAATCCGCTCGAAGTAATAGACCAAAATGTTTTGTTAATGAATTTATAGTATCCGCTATGTGATCTTCATTTTTATAGTATCCTAAAACGATAACTTTACCACCACCAGCAAGAAATTTCTGAACTACTTGTAGGTCATTGCTGTCAAACGACTTTTCTGGGTAATTTAGTACTAACACGTCAACATTCTCTCTAAGAATACTGTTTAGCTCTTCCAGCTCAAAAACTTCGACGTTTCTATTTTTTAGCTCCTTTTTCAGTATCGAGAAGTAATAGTGATCCTCTATAGTGAACTCCTGATGACTTATATCCCATGCTATCCTCATTCTTTATTACCACCTAAAATGTCCTTTGGATCGAGTTTCCTGAACTCTAGACCTTTTTCTTTTAGAGCTAATAAGGCGGTTTCACTGACTCCGGGGGCGACAAGGATTCCACGAACATTCCGGCCTGTAGTTTTTTGAACTGACTCAACGTATAAGGCAAGCTGACCTACATCTTGAATGTCAGCCACTCTTCTCTTGAACTCACATATTAAAATGTTTCCATCTTTATCATAGCCATATAAATCTACGACTCCAAATCTTATTCTATATTCTCTGGAAATTGGTGTAAATCCATCTTCAATTATTGAGGGATTTTTCCAAACGTAGTCAACCATCTGGGATTCAGACATGAATAGCTCAAATTTACCGCTCTTTGTGCTCATTCCGAGGATTAGATAGACATCATAACAATTTATTACCACTATCTCCTTCGGGTAGTGCCTCCGGCTTCTAATTACGAGTTTATCTCCCTCAACATAGCTAGTAACAATTGCGCCAGGGGGATTCCAATTTATTGGTTCGCGTTTTTCTGGACCGTGTACCATAAGGGTTCCGTCTGGTTTGGTAATTATAAAGTGGTCGCTAGGAGATAGTTGAGAAGCTGCTCTCCCTCTATAGTTCACACTACAAAAAGCAAAAATAAGAATAACACAATGCCTCCAATTTCTTCTTACAAATTCAGCAGCTTCTTCCAGACTCGGCTTTTCAAGTATAACATACTTTTCTAAGTCTCTTATGTTTGCAATTTCGTTTAATGCGCCCAAAAATCACCCACCAGTCCATTCACTGCCGTACTTTTCAATGTGAACAACTTTCTCAAGCGGCAATCTTGGTGTTGGTGCTGGTTTTTCCGCAGGTCTGCCTAGGGGAATTATTGCAACAGGTCTTACATGCGAGGGAAATCCTACAATTTTTGCAACTTCTTCATCATAAAAAGCTCCAACCCAGCACGTACCATAACCTAATGCGTGAGCTGCGAGCATCAAGTTCATTATTGCTGCTGCTGTATCTTGAATGCAGTATAGGGTTGCCCCTCGTTCTCCATACCTTGAGCTTGATCGTTGAATATTTGCGCCCACGACAACTACTACGGGAGCCTCAACAATGAACATCTGACCTAATGCTGCTCTAGCCAAAGCCCTCTTTCGCTCGAGATCACGCACTATGACAAATTCCCAGCTTTGTCTGTTGCCTGCACTGGGAGCCCATCTAGCGGCATCGAGTATTTTTCTGAGATCCTCCTCGCTTACAGGATCTTCTTTGAATCTTCTGATACTTCGACGTGTCTTAATTGCATCAAATACATCCATCATGATCACCTACTAGTATACCAAAACCTGAATGTTAATAAGCAATGACCTAGCGAGAAATCATCATAATGCTCTATACCTCACTCCGTTCCTCAGTTTATTCATTCTGCTCTTAATAATGGGTTCAAGATGTTTAAGCATTCCTCTCACAGATGACAAGCTCCTCGGAATTTTTCCTTCCACGAGTAGAGATGCTAGAGAAGCAGCATATAAACAAGCTTCAATCAAATCTTTGTTCCTTAGATATTCAGCAATAAAGGCCACCATGAAAAAATCACCTGCACCCGTTGGGTTTCCATCCACTCTATATGCTGGTATATAATATTCTCTCTGTCCAAGCCTAACCTTTGCGCCATTTTCACCAAAGGTTATTACTGTCAGTGGTTTTTGAGGAAGAACATCAAATGCAGGAAGTTCATCTACAGAAATGTGTATTGCCCAGCAGCTTTCAATAATATTAAACTCCTCTTTACTAATTGTAGTTACTTCTATTCTGTCATCCCTAGCTATCCTCACAAGTCCTTGAGCGTCTATAACGGCTCGTGCATTGTTCACAACTGATTTCATAAGCTTTGCTTCAAATTCTCTATAGACCGGATTTATAAACACGGCGTCAAAATTCGCCGGATTAGGTAAAACACTATTATATATTCCTGGCACCCTCAGCAATTTTGATATCCTTGAGTTGCTTTCGTACTTATGTTCAAATACTGGGCCATCTGATTGCAAAAAATGACCTCTTGGAACTTCCCAGCGGTATTCCTTAGGTTTTATTCCACAACAAAAATAGTCTAATCCTAGGAGTTCTGCGGCGAGTGAGCAGTAGAGCGCAGGTCCTCCGCTTGCCAGTCTTCCTTCAATAATGTCGATGGTAAGAGATCCTAGAATCAATATCTTCATTTCCTCATCAACGCCATGGCAAAATATGCTTGGCCTAGAGCTAATCCACCATCGCCTGGTGGTACCCAGCTGTTAATTACTACATCAACACCATTAGCACCATCAATTATACCCTGTATAACATAGTCATTCACAGCTGCACCACCAGAGACGAATATCGCTTGAACATTAGCGCTAGAAGTGTATTTTGATGCAATCGAACCCAGTCCGAAGCCCAATAAGTATTGGGTTGTCTTTGCGATGTCCTTTGGTTTGAAGTCCCCTGAAACTATAGATTCAAATAAATTACTCACATCTACTACCCACTCATTGCTACTTCTAATCACCTTGACATCAATCTCATCAAGAATAGACCCCTCCCTCGAGAATGCCTCTAATTTCATTGCAGGCTCTCCCTCATAAGTTCTTTCAGAACAAATGTTGAGCAGACTTGACACAGCATCTAGAACCCTACCTAAGCTCGATGTTCTTATTTTTTCCTTCCTCGAAAGTTGGATCATAACTTCCAATTCCCGGGGAGATTTGAATTTACTGATCAATCCATTTTTCCTGAAAAACTCGGCTATCTCATAATCAGACATAAATGTACTTAGAATACCAACGAGCATTCTAGGGGGATATCTTGTAGCTAAATCACCACTCGGCATTGGACTATAAGATAAATGACCCACTCTATTCAGGTTCATTATTTCTCCATAAAAAACTTCTCCTCCCCAGACATTTCCGTCATCACCATAACCAACACCATCAATGGCTATACCAACTATTTTATCGGTCGGGTCAAGGCCTTTCTCTGCTACTACACTGAGGATATGTGCTCTGTGATGCTGCAGATAAACTATCTCACTGGAACTCCTTTTAGCCCATTCTTCGGCAAGTCTTCGGGATGCGTATCTTGGATGTTTGTCAGCTACAATTATACCCTTGCTTGGATCTAAGTTGTAAGACCTCACTAAGAAATTTAGAGCTTCCTCTAGGAACAATAGATTTTCAAGCTCATCGAGGTCACCAACGAATTGAGTAAGTATTACCTTATCATCGAAGGCTACAGCTCCTGCATTTTGAAGATCCGCACCAAACGCTATTGCTGGCCTTGGTGATTTCATAGGGACTCTTAGCCACCTTGGGGCATATCCTCGACTTCTCCTTAGGAACACTGGCTTTCCATTTGTAAATCGCAGCACGCTGTCATCTGCCCTATTTACAATCCTTCTATTGTGTAGCACTATGTAATCTACTATGGCACTAAGTTTCTTTATTGCTTCATCGTTGGTCCTTACAATTGGCTTTTCGTGATGATTGCCACTAGTCATTATCAGAAACCTATCCCTTGTAGCTTTAAGGAGAATGTAGTGGATCCCAGAATAAGCTATCATCACTCCGTACTTATCAAGACCTGGTGCTACATACTCTGAGATGGAACTATTCTCTCTCTTAGGCAGTAACACAATTGGTCTAGCAGGAGACATAAGCAATTTTGCAGCTTTTTCGTCTATTTCGACGATTTTTGACGCAATCTCTATGTCCAGTGCCATTAGTGCAAATGGCTTTTGGGGTCGGTTTTTCCTTCTTCTTAACTCAAGTACAACCTCATCATCTGTAGCCAATGCTGCTATATGAAAACCGCCTATACCTTTCAAAGCAACTATGCTTCCTTCGTCTATAAGTCTTGCCGCCGTCTTTAAGGGATCCTTATCATCAATCACATTCCCGAATCTATCAACTAACCAGAGCTTTGGTCCGCATGTTGGGCACGAAATTCCTTGAGCATGAAAGCGCCTGATATTATCTTTATCTTTATACTCACTTTCACAAAGTTCACATAGAGGAAAATCTGACATTGATGTGTTTTCTCGATCATAGGGTATTCTTTCTATTATCGTAAACCTAGGCCCACACCAAGCACATGAATGAAATGGGTATTCAAAAAAGCGTGATTGAGGGTTCTCAATGTCTTTTAGGCAATGCTCACATATCGCGAAGTCTGGAGGAATCTGGGAGTAAATCTCAGCATCATCTTCACTTGGTAGAATTTGAAATTCGTCCATACCTTTAGGTTCAGCGCTTGTGATAATGATCTCTTCTATTTCTGCAGGTGGAGGCCTTTCCTCTTTTAAACCCGCTATGAAGGAGTTTATATTCTCATGGTTTCCTTCCAGGAATATTTCTACTTCTGAGCCTCCTCTATTCCTAACGTATCCGCGAAGATTGTTCTTCTTAGCTAGTCTGTAGATGAATGGTCTGAAACCTACTCCTTGAGTTAACCCTATTACTATAAGTTTCTTTGCTAAGGCTATGACGAACACCTAGCAGATTCTTGGAGTAAGCTCTCCTCTTAGTTCTTCGACTATGCGGTATCCACCAACTTCCGTCTCCATTATTACATACCCTGGCCTCTCTTTCCGTACCTCACCTATTATCCGTGCATCTATGTATCCTGCTGAGTGAAGAGCATCTAAGATGCTCTCGGCTCTCTCAGGATCAACTACTAAGACAACTCTACCTTCACACGCCAGGTAGAGGGGGTCTATTCCTAGGAGCTCTGAAATGACCCTGACGCTTTCTCTGATGGGTATTTCATCTTCGCGTATCCATATCGAGACGCCACTTTTTTCTGCAATCTCATTTAAAGCCATTGCAAGCCCACCTCTTGTTGGATCCTTGGCGGCATGAATTCCACCTATGGCTCGAGCAATCCTCATTATCGGAAGAACCGACGCGCAGTCAGAGGACAAACCCTCCTTCTCGGGATCTAGTCCGTAACGGTATGCAGTAATAACTGCTCCATGATCACCTATTGGCCCAGAGACTATTACCTTATCTCCAGGTCTTGCCTTACTATCGAGTATAGGGTCTCCATTGAGAAACCCGATCACAGTTGTAGTTATGATGATTCTGTCCACCTGACCCTCTGGCATTACCTTAAAGTCCCCTGCAATGACAGTTACATTGTTTTTATTGAATGCATCTAGCATCGATGTTATTATCTTCTCTAAGTCACTTAAGGTAAAGCCCTCCTCAACAACAATTGCATCGAGAGCAAAAAGTGGATCTGCACCAATGACAGCTACATCATTTATACTCCCAAATGCTGCTAAAGTTCCAATATTGCCGCCGGGAAAGAATATCGGGTCAACTGTTGCAGAATCCGTAGCGATGACTATATGCTCATTATTACCGCTATTTAGTATCACCGCGGCATCATCCATTGCTTCCAAACCTATAACGTTCTTAGGTGTTATAACGCTTGAGAACATATACTTTATTAAGTCTTGCATTTCCTTACCGCCAGTACCGTGTGCGAGTGTGATTCTACGGTCGTTCATTTTCATTCACTTGGGTTAGCTCAGAAAGTGTTTTTATTATGCTCTCAAAAGCTTCCTTATCAATCTTACCAATGATTGTTCCGGCGTGAACTATAACATAATCTCCCTCTTGAACATCTACTAGAAGGGCATCAACAACACGTCTTACTCCACCAAAATCTACTAGTGCTTCCATGTCGGATAATTTCTTAACAACTACACCAGGTATCCCTAAACACATGCAGGAGCACCAATAAGCTAGAGGTATTGCATCAATAAAAGAGCCAGATATTTGCTCTAGAAATAGTTAATGTTGCAGCTTTTAGTTATTCGATTCAAAAAACAAAGTAGCTATTGTATTTCAGGTCGTATCGTTACTACTTTTGCTGAACTTTTTCAACGCCAATTTTGACGCTGTAGTCTTCTATATCCCACTCCTTTACAAAACCAACTGGTTCTCCAAATACGATCTCTGTTGCCCTTGTTTCATTCATTATATAATTCAGGTGACGTTTAATGAGAGTTAGGAAATCTTCAGGGGCATTTATGTATACTTTGATGAAATCTTCTATGTTTAGGCTCATTTCTTTTCTCATTTGCTGTATCCTTCGCACAACATCTTTCGCCAGACCTTCTGCTAACAATTCCTCATCGAGTTCTGTTGTTATTGCAAGATGTCCATACTTAAACTCCACAATTGACAACCCCTCATGTTGCTTAAGGTTCACTTCTAAATCATCCGGTTCTATGATTACTTCATTACCATGTATCTGGAAAGAATACTTTCCCTCAGTACGCAGGGTCTGAACAATAACTTTTGGATCGGTCTTGTTTAGAAAGTCAACTATCATCGGAGTTAAGCTCTTATACTTCTTCCCTATGTTTTTGACTTTAGGACTGACCTCGTAATCCTTCTCTAGCTGTTTTATTATTATATCTTTAGCATTCGCTTGTTGCAATAGTAAAGTTCGTAAACTTTTTATGGTCTCGTGAACTATAGGAACACTTGAGTCAACTATAATCATCTTTACGGGCCATCTGGCCTTTATTCCGACTTGTGTTCTTGCTGCACCCACTGCACTCACAATTTCCCTCACAACCTCCATCTTTTCTTCTAGCTCTTTATTGACGTAATCAATTTTGGGCCAATCTAATAGGAAAACGCTTTCTGGTAGTGACCCGTCGAGTTTGCGCAATAAGTTGAGGTATATATATTCAGCAATAAACGGAGCGTAAAGTGCGATTAGGGGGAGCACTTTGATAAAGACGTTAAACAATGTGTAATAAGCAACGTTCTTTACGGGATCATCCTTCTCTATCCACAACCTCCATCGAATTATTTTACCATACCATCGGCTTAGGTCTTCAGCTATATAATTGAGTATAAGCCTACCTGCCCTTGCAAAATTAAATCTTTCGAGTTCTTGTTCAACTGATGAAATTAGACTGTTTGTTCTGGAGAGGATCCACTTATCCTCTTCTTGGGCGTATTTTTCGAAGAACTTGTCATTGTAATGCTTTGGATTAAATTTATCGAGCTCCATGTAAGTTTTGGCCATTATATAAACGTTCCACAATATGTCCAGGATACTATTTACTTCTTTTACGTCATCCCAATTGAATCTTATGTCCTCCCATGAGGACACTGTAGTTGTTAAGTAAAATCTGAGGGTATCTGCTCCATATTTCTTTATAACCTCTTCTGGCATAACAATGTTACCTAGGGACTTTGACATTTTTGCTCCAGCTGCGTCGAGGACAAAACCATGCATCACTACTTTGTTGTAGGGCGGTCTATTGAAAACTATGGTACCTAGTACCTGTTGAGCGTAAAACCATTTCATGACCTGGTCCTGTCCCTCTATGATCAGGTTTGCTGGGAAGAATCTCTCAAATTCATCTTTTCTCTTTGGATAATGCATGCTTGCCCAGGCGCAAACCGCCGAATCAAACCAAACATCTAGGACATCAGGAACTCTTCGCATGTTTCCACCACATTTTGGACACCTTAGGATAACAGTGTCAATGAATGGCCTGTGGGGATCTATTTTATCCGGGAGTTTGCTTGCAGCGAGTTCTCTTAATTCATCAAAGGATCCTATAACAACCTCATGACCACATTTTTCGCATACCCATAGAGGTATTGGCGCATTCCAATAACGTTGTCTTGATATAACCCAATCACCAACACTAGCTAGACCATCTCTGTATCTCTTTCTTACCCACTCTGGATACCATTCAACAAACTTTTCATCTCCTTCAATGATCCTATTCTTGATCTTAGAAACTGTTAGAAACATTTGTTTTGTGGCTCTAAATAGCAGTGCAGACTTACACCTCCAACAGGTTGGATATCTATGTTTAATCGTGCCGGAGAATACCAGCAGACCTTTTTCTCTCAGTCGTTCAATTATCAACTTATCAGCATCTTTAACGAAAATTCCCTTCCATATACCTTCTGTGAATTTGCCCTCCTCGTCAACCGGACAATATATTGGAATATTGTATATCTTTCCTACCTGCCAATCTTCTTGACCATGCCCCGGGGCTATGTGAACGAACCCTGTACCTTCTGTTGTTCTAACAAATTCGCCCATTACTATGGTATGTGCACGCATGTACTTACTGTCGAATTCCCTTTGCAGCGGCATCTCTTCGGCTAAGGGATAATTATATTTTATGCCATCGAGCTCGGAACCCTTTCGGAGTTCAACAATTCTGTATTCTTTTATGCCAATTTCTCCCACTACGGGTTGAACTCTCTCCTCAAGCAGCCAATAGTATTCTATATGTCCATTCACCCTGACTTCCACTTTAGCGTATTTGAGGTCTGGATGAGCGAGAACTGCCAAGTTTGCCGGTAGTGTCCAGGGTGTAGTTGTCCAGATGAGTATGTATTCATCCTTTTTGTTTGCAATTGGCAGCTTGACATATATCGATGGATCAACTAACTCTCTATACTCTATCTCATGTTCTGCAAGCGCGGTTTCACAGCGAGGACACCAATGAACGACCTTAAAATCGCGCGATATTAATCCCAATTCCCATGCTTTCTTGAACGCGAACCACTCGCTTTCAATGTATTCAGGATCAATCGTTCTATACGGCGACTCCCAGTTCATGAAGACGCCTAATCTTTTGAACTGTTCTTCCATTATCGATAGATTCTTCAGAGCAAGTTTTTTGCACTCTTCTATGAATTTGTCTATACCGAATCTCTCTATGTCCTTCTTCGTCTTGAATTTGAGTTTTTTCTCGGTCAGCACCTCTATTGGCAGACCATGCATGTCCCAACCAGGTTGAGCTCTGACGTAATAGCCCTTAAAGGTCAGGTATTTTATGATTACATCCTTCAAGATCTTATTCCAAGCTGTGCCTAGGTGAATGTAGCCGGAGGTGTATGGGGGACCATCTAGAAAGTAGAATTCCTTGCCATGGCTCCTATGCTGAAACATCCTGTTATGAATTTTGTGCTCATACCAAAATTTTAAAATTTCCTCCTCGAGCCATGGACCATATCTCCTTTGCTCCACCAAAACACTTCACCAGAGTGTCGAATAGTATGTTCTGCAAAATAGACCTATTTAATTTTGAGTTGATCGTCAATGACCAGTCGTTACGTAATATAAGCCAACTGAGAATATTGTATATCATATAGTTCAAAAAAGACATATTTGATTCTAACCTGCTAATATTGATAGACATGAATGAGGCAGACACATGACGGGAAACGAAGCAAAATTTGAGACACTTGAGTACCTAACAACAAGAATACACGGACTTGGTAAAATAACGGCTGAAATATTCGATGAAATCAAAGCATTGGGTTTAACTAATTTGGTTAGTTATTGCGAGAGCGCAAACTTAAGGTTGGAGGAAATACTTAGCCTCCTTGGATATTACTCACCCCCAATTGGATTTCTAGTGCTCCAGTTGAATGCTCCTAGAATTCTGGTTGGTCTTGATTCTGATGACACAGTTGTTGGATTCCTAGAGCCGACTTATATTGCTACGCATCTTGGAACAAAAATAAGACTGAGAAAAGAGTACACTATGCTCGGCACCAAATTGATCACACATTACGAGCTTATTAACCGCATAGTAGCATCCGCTAAAATTGGAAGAGAAGTGGCTCTTGTATGCATTGACAAGAAAGACCTCACGATACCGTACGACATAAGACTTCGTGGACTCGCTACATCAATAAGTTATGTTAGTATCGATTCCTACAATGTTCAAGAGTTCAATACCATAAAACTGGAAGACTACAAGACAATTCTCATGGAGTACTTACTTATGATTGATTCTCTCATGTCAGGGTTGAGAAACCGCCTAGCCGGGTTTTTGAGAGATATCACAGACGAGAAAGTCAATCCGGACTTAGAAACAATCATCGACGCTTTCGGAATTTATATCCTTAATGAGGAATCATTCGTTAGATTCTATATGGACGCATATATTGAACTGAAAGCAGTTAGCGCCGTTTTAAGAGAAACCATTAAACATATTCGGAAGCAATTGGCAGGGAAAGCCTAGAATAAAAAGTTAATTATAGCCTTAACAGGCGATTGCTAGGCTGACAAGGCTTCTACGAGCTTTTTTGCGAAGATTGGCATGTCCTTAATAAAGTTTATTGCCTTTTCAGAATCCGTTCCTCGATACGTAATGTCTATTTTGAGCCGAGAGCTCTCCTGGAATGGTACTAGAACTGGGGATACATTTACAACTATGAATTCGTGGGGGGCCGCTGGTATCCCTCTATAGAACGCTACGCCAAGTGGCCTTACATCCTGACCCAAATGGACATTAATTTTATTCAAGATGGAATCCTTAATTATCCTGCCCGGTAGATTCTCTGCTGCTTTCATTATGTAAATAAGCTCGTAGATACCCGTAATATCGACCTGCACATATTCTACGTAATCTCTCATCATGTTTTCGTATATATCATATGCTAGTGCAATTAGCTCAAGAGCATAGTTTAAGTCTTTAGAGTCAACTACGAATCCCTTTCTAGAGACAACTATTACATCACGAAGATACTTGGGTTCTGTCATCACATACTCTTTCAGAGGTCCTTCTGGTGTAGGTATTATGCGCTCGCTTTCCCTGAATTTTCTTTCAAGGAGTTTTGCCCTAAAACGCTCAAAGTTAAGTTCTGGGCCCATTCTTATTATGTGCTTATATATTATTGCCACGCGCTCAATCATCACATACCACTCTGCAATTTATCTGGGGAAATTTAGTCTCGGAGAATCCTACATTCCCTGCTAATTGTTTAAAGCTCGCTTTGAAACACATTAGATAAAATCTTCTTATTAATGTTCAGGTAGAGGACACAACCAAACTCCATACTGAGTAGCTTGAAGACTTCTAAAAGAAATTCTGGGAGCATTTCTATTGACAACTTAGCACCTGCTGCGCATTTGTGTCCGCCTCCACCGAAGAGACTTAGAAATTGACCAGCATTAATATTTGCTTTCCTCACTCTCATCGATATTCTCGCTGACTGCTTGCCTATATCAGTAGCTAAAGACGGGCAGTATATATCATTTTCATGAATGGTATTTATCAGTACTATTGCTTGTCCTCCAGCCTCTAGAAAATCATGGAGGATATCATTAATGCATACTCTCGGAATACCAGACTCTACGTGAAGCACAACAGCCCTACTATCTCGCTTTTTAATAGTCTCATCGATAATATAACTAGAGAACTTACTACATTTTTCGAGAAGAGGTTCAAGCCTAGACACCTGACTCCTAAGCCAGAAATCTTTGAGGAACTCGTCTCCATACTTAGCTATTGCAAGTGCGATTTTCATGAGAGCATCTGGATCCCTGGAATGACACTTGATTACTTTGTCAATCAAGTAAATCTCTTCCGTAAACTCATTTAGGTCCGCTAGGTTTGCAATGTTGGTGATTTTTCTTATGTGATCGTCGTTCTCCAGATTGAAATATTTAGCTAGTAACTCCGTTGCTGAAGGTGCATTTGGATCCACAAGATCCTTCTCCTCCAGCAGATTATACTTAGAAAGATACTCATAATTGGTCTCATGATGATCTATGTTTATAGCATTTCCAATTTTGGGTAAGTCCACGACGAGGTCATATATAGCTGGCGCTTTTTTAGCCTCAGTAACCGACAGGAAGTCTATCTTTATTGATTGCGAGAGTAGTAGAAGAATTGCAGCTGAACAAATTCCATCTAAGTCGCCGGAGTGAACAGCCACTCTTTTTATGTTTTCTAGTATCCTTCTGGCTTTTTCGCTGACAATAACACGCGGTATTGATTCCGGCTCTATCTGATCACACATACTCGACACAAAAGATAGATAACTAGAATTCGTACTTTTCTCCAGGCTTTAAAACTACAAGCCTTGTTGAAACACCTAGCGTTTTTAAGTATTTTTCAAACTCCTCCGGCGATCCAGATATTACAGGGAAAGTACCATAATGCATAGGAATAACAACTTTGGGGTTTATCATTTTCGTTGCCCATGCCGCCTCATACGGACCCATCGTAAAATGTCCGCCAATAGGTAATAGGGCTATATCAATGCTATACATCTTTCCTATGAGTTCCATTGTTGCAAATACGCCTGTATCGCCTGCATGGTAAATGGAAGCCTCGGAGCCCCTAATAATAACACCAGTAGGACTACCAGCAGTTGAAGAATGCACAGCGGGTGTTAATATAATCGTCAGATCCTTTGCCTTTATCGGGCCTCCAATGTTTGCTCCAATACTATCAATTCCCTGCCCACGCATTTCATTTGCTAATTCAAATGTTGTCACCACGGAGGAATTAAATTTCTTTGCTATTTCTACGGTTTCTCCCAAGTGGTCATTGTGGTCATGAGTCACGATTATTAGATCTATCTTTGGTAGTTCGTTTATATATTTGAGTGGAGACTTAGGATTTTTTATCCAGGGATCTATGAGAACTACTTTATCATCCACTTTTATCTCAAACGCCGCATGACCATACCACTTCACGTAACCCATACTTCCATCACCATCACTACTCATTTTATTTAGTATATAACTCGGGAAGTGGTCAACAACATTAGTCTCCGTTCATACAAGAAATCTCTCAACTGACTAAAAAGACGATAGCAAGAACATGCTAAAAAAGAATCATATAATCATTCGGAAGATTAGAAAGAATTATGCGGCTTTTTCTTCAGCAAATAGCCAACAATATACCCAGCGATCGCGCTCGACTTGGGTCATTGGGGGTTCTTTCCTTCTACACACATCCATTGCCCATGGACATCTAGGCCAGAATCTACAACCACTTGGAATAAAGATGGGGCTTGGTATTTCACCTTTTAGTATGATTCTTTCTCTCTTAACAGTAGGGTCAGGCACGGGCGTCGCGCTTATTAATGCCTTACTGTAGGGATTCAGCGGTTCAAGTAGCACTCTCCTTGTTGGACCCATCTCAAATATTTTTCCTAAGTACATTACAGCGATTCTATCTGCAACGTATCCTGCTGTCGCTAAGTCATGCGTTATGTAAAGAATTGTTGTATTCCTCCTCCTTCTTGCCCTCTCTAGAATTCCAAGAATGGAGGCCCTCATCGATACATCAACCATCGATACTGGCTCATCAGCAACTATAAATTCAGGATCTACAATTAATGCCTTCGCTACAACAACCCTTTGTCTCTGACCCCCCGAGATCTCTATGGGGTGTTTGTGTAGAAATTCCTCCACAGGAACTAAGTTAACCTCCTGCAGTGCCTTTATTACTTTCTCTAATCTCTTATCAGCATCCGAATCTGTAAGGAATATCAGAGGCTCCTCTAGGATCTCCTTCAGGGTCATCTTCGGGTTTAGTGCTCCATATGGATCCTGCCATACTACTTGTAACTCCCTCCTAAATGGTTTCAACTCGGCCTCCGTCATAGCTGCAAGATTCCAAGTGTTCTTGTATATTATACGCCCACTTGTCGGTGTTTCCAACCTTATTAGAAGCCTTCCAGTTGTTGTTTTACCCGAACCACTCTCGCCTACTAATGCGAAAATTTCCCTCCTCCTTATATCAAAGCTAATTCCATCTACTGCTCTAACGTATAGTTTTTCTCTTCTTCTCAGGACATCGAATATAGTTCTTCTCACAGGAAACCATTTGACTAGGTTCTCCACTTTAAATATTAGTTCCGACATCTTTTACCCCTCAGTATAGCATAAATTCCCTTTAAAAGATTATGCTAGACTTCTAGTCTGCGCCTCCAGAAAAGCATCCCTATCAACACAAATCCAAGGAACACCAACAATGAGTGAAATCCGCCTGAAAGTATTAGCGAAGCTCCTATAAAATGCGATTTTGGATTCATCAGTCCTTCTATCAAAGCTACTAAAGCCCCCAGTTTACCTATAGAAACCAGCGAGAATCCGAACAACTGATACGCACCCCTCTCACTTTTGATCGCTGAATACATGCCCGTAAAACCAAATACCATAGGTACCGCTAGTAAGATTAGTTGAAATCCTCTAATTTCAGAAACTATCCTTAGCACCATTAGAGTTGTCTTCCCAAATGTGTCAAGAAGGCGCATTGGAATAATTAAATTCACTACCCCGGCAATAAAACCTAGTAGACACACAATTGATCCTATATGAGCGAATCCTTTTTTACCCATTAAATAAAATCCAGTGCTTATAACGAAGTACAATACTCCGAGGAGTACAAATACAACCACCGTCAACATTAAAGCACTTTCTATGGGTTTAGGACTCAGCCAATAATCTAGGTCATCTAGTGTCTTGTTAAGCATCGAGAGGCAGAAGGTTTCTATTATTGCTATGAAGAAAGCTGCTATACTTGAAGCCATAAAGGCTATCGCGCTGCGATTCAAGACTATCATCTACGTTCACCCGGAGATGTAAATTACGATAAAACAATTATATATTGATAATATATTCAGGAGGCACCTAAGCGACGATCTTTGGACTATACTAAAACCCATTAAAGAAAACTACCATCCTTTGTTATGTCCATGAAAAATGAACAATAACCAAGTAAACTTAGCTGGTTAGATAGTACCGAGGAGAGGGATCTTCGCCCAAAAGCCTCTGTAACAAGTTAATTAGAGGAACCTAGCTAGAGTTATTCTTAAGCAAACACATTATAACAAGCTCTGGACTTATTCTTCACCGCCGGCAATGTCTTCTCCTGATGACGTATCATCCCTCCGAGATTCAGCAGTACTCTTTTTCAGTCTCTCCTTGATTTTTTCCTCAAGTTCTACTTCCTGAAATCTTGCAGCTATTGCACCATATGTTGCTAGTCGCGCCGTTATAGGAATCAATGCCAACGTTGAACTGAGAAATATCAACAAACCCCATATGAGCAAACCATAAATGCCAAATGACATTCCGAAGTACGCCATTATGCCGCCAGATGCCATCATTATCAACACGAATAAGAGCCCCCTCTTCCTATAAGTGAGTCGAGGTCCGGATTCAGAATCAGAAGTCATTATACTTACGCCTCAAGAAAGAAAAAATTAAAGTGAGGAAAAATGATTAAAAGAGAAGCTATGCTCTTCTGCGCATTATAACTATTGCTGCAATTACTCCTATTATCACTACTACAGCGAGAAGCACATAGTTCGGTATTGTTGGCACTCTTGATACAGGTATGACTCCCTCCTCGGATGGACTCCACATGGCCTCCTTTAGAGGTTTCTCAAAGGTATCACTTGTGAATGTACCCCAGACTTCCTCGGGGTCCATTGGATCGCCGATCTCCTCCCTCTCAGGTGGCGTATTATCTACACCCCACCAGTTATAAGATGCATTGATAGTTATGTTAGCCGTTGAGTAAATGCCGTGCATCCTGTTTGAGTATATACTGCAGTAGTGTACCTCGACTGCAGTCACATTTCCTGTCACTGATATTCCATGCTCTGCACTCATTAAGATTACTGAATTCATTACTTCTAGTTTACCGCCTGTAAAACCGATGATTACGATACCGAATCCATTCTGGTAGAATTGAGTCTTGTTGACGAATACCTCTGAGTCCTCGGCAAGAATACCGTTTGCTGAATATCTTATGTCTCCACTTTCAACCGTTACCTTTGATCCTACCCTTGCAAGCACGCCTCTCTCAGCATGGAAGATCTTGCTACCTCTGATCGTGACATTTGACCCAGCCGTGTAAACCCCATATTTGACACTATCAATTGACACCTTATCCACGATTATATTGCCTGAGAAGGCTATCGTTATAGCAGCAGTAACATCAAGGAACTTCAGCCCGCTTATAGTTATATTACTCGTACCTGCCAGGATTATCGCTGCATACTCCTCAGTTATTTGTTTGTTCGTCTCATTCACTAAGTACAATATGTCCTTTCCATTAACCTTATTACCCTCAATCTTATGCGTTGAGAAGTGCTTGAGCTCAGTACCAATGAAAACTGGCGATAGACCCGTCATAGTATTGTTTACTAGCGTTACATTCTCCATGCCGACGAAGTATATTGGGAACTCTATCGTTTTCTCAAACGAACAACCAATTATCTTCACATTTGCTGAATATGAAGCATCAATGTTAAACTCCCTGATGTTCTTAAACACACATCCCTCGATCAATATCTCGCCTCCAACACCGGATCCACCGCCTATTCCCATAGCTCTCGTGTTATCCTTGAAAACACAGTTCCTTACCACAGCATTCTTGACGCTCTGCAAGACTAGGGCTGTATCGAAGCCAAATAACGTGACGTTCTCTATGTATACTGAGTCTTGGTTGCATGTAAGTCCATAGAAGTATGTTTCCCCACCAATAATGCTATTTGTAATATTGTACACACCTGGGACCGCAGGAGTATATGGCATTGAGACAAGTACAATCACTGAACCTCCATATGCGTACATCAAAACTTTAGAGTTGTCAATTATCACAGTACCTCCTCGCATGTAAACCATTGTATATATGAGTGAAACGCCAAAGCACCGGGCGAGCACATATGAGTTAAGTAATTTGAATGTACCAAGGAATGGATAGGCGAAGGCATATATTGTTGATGCACCATCACACTTTATGTCTATGGTTGAGTTACCAAATACAACTGGTTTTCCGTATGCGAGTGCGAAGTAGTATATGAAAGATTCTTCATAACATTCGACGTTCAGGACCGATGTTGTAAATTCGACTGTTCCGGCACCACGTCCATATATGAAGTAGTATACGAATGCGAAGCCTCTTAGCTTGGTATTAACAATCACATTCTTGAAAGATATGCTGCCTGGGTAAGCGTAAAATGGTATTATAAGATATGACTCGTACTCAACGTCACCTCCATATCCGTAGGCATCTATAAGTATCTCAGTACCATCAAAGTTAACTGTACCGGCGGCTCCGTATATGAATACTATCGAAGCCCATGACGTTCCCTCGTATGGGTGGAATTTGATGATACCACCAATTACGTTTATTGTCGCTAAGTAGGGAGCTATAATGTCTCCTGAAGAAAGTCCGTAGGTCCACATTTCTATTTGTGGATTCTCTAGAGTCACGGTTGCTGTGTCTACCGCTAGACCGTTAACATACGATTCGTTGTAGGCTTTGACGATCATATTTATGCCAGTCATTGTGCCGTCTGTCCCATATAAGGTGATACCGCAAAGCATTGCAGCTCCATAGGCTTCTCCATCAAAGTTTACATTCTCTAGAGTTATAGTTGCTGTGTCTATAATCAAGCCATAAGCAGCTGATGATTCGTAGGCTTTGACGATCATATTTATGCCAGTCACCGTGCCGTCTGTCCCATACAGGTAGATACCGTAAAGCGTTGCGCTTCCATAGACTTCTCCATCGAAGTTTATATTTGCGATGTTAACCATTGAATTTTCTGCTGTAAAACAGATAATATCGCTGTAGGCTTTAGCGGTTATAACTACATCATTTACTGTTACCTCGGAGTACATTGCATAGAGTGGTGTATCAATGAGCTTGGAGTTCTTAATTGTTAGGGTTGCTCTCACTCCTATATCCTCATAGTTGTGGCCGGTGGAGAAGTCAGTACAGCCGACTATTTCTCCTCCTTCTACAGTGATTGTAGTGTTGGCTTCTGCCTCTATAATGTATGTCGGTGTTTGATCATATGTTATTTTGGAGTTGACTATCTTGACAATGCTTCCATTCTTTGCAATTATTCCACTAGTCCCATTGAATATTACATTTGCATCAACTATTGTCAGGTTGCCATATACCTCGAATCCAGTATCAGTGTATGTCTGATTACCAGTAATTATTGTTGTGTTACCTGCAGGAATCACTATGGTGTTGGGGAATGGACTCGTTAGACCCTTTGGTTCTGTCGGCGGATTTGGTTTTGATAGGCGTCCAATTGGGGCTTGCTCAATCTTGGTATCAAGGTCATCGAGGTTTCTTAGTTTTGGAAGAGGTATTTCCCTTGGTGCTTTAGTGGAGTATAATGCACTTTCTGTGTTGATTGGTTCATGTGTGATTGTTGTTGGAATTGTTTTCTCTGGTGTGTTATATGTGGCTGCAACCGTTTGTAGGGGCATCAATACTAAGGCCACGAGCAGTGATAATGCTAGAATGCGTACTTTATTATTCATGATAAATCCCCCCTAAGTTCGCTTTCTGTATAAAGGCTGTAAAACGGACTTAATAATGACGATATATACCTTCTATATGCTCATTTTCGTGGCTTGATTCGAGTTAATTATGCGTTTTTATGACCAAATTTAAGTTGATATTATCTGATATATAGCTTCAGTTAGTTCACTGCTAAATATCTAACTTGGAGGAACTGCGTTTTCAGATGGATAATAAGAAGTCGCTGAGAAATGGTGATTATTAAAAGTAGTGTTTATAATCGTGCGTCTTCATTTAACGGATTATCAGCGCCTTTCTTCTTATAAAAAAGTTAAAGGAAAAATGAGCATCTTGTTTCGCTCAACTTGCTGGTTTCCTGGGTTTCTTAAGTATCTTTAGCATTACAAGCGCAGCTACTGCAACAACTGCTGCGGCGGCTATAGCAATGATATGTGCCGGGATTGGATACACATTGTTTATCGTCACTTGAACGATAGCAATACCCTTATTGCCGGCTTTGTCGTGGGCCTCTACTTTCACTATGTACTTTCCGTTCTTGTACGTTGTCGTATCTAGCTGTATTGTCAATTTAGACTCCGTTGTTTTTGCGAGCACTGTGCCATCTATATATACTGTCACATTTTGTATAAGCATGTTATCGCTTATTGATACATTGAATGTAACATTTCCACGAAGTATACTGCCATTAGTTATTCCCTGTATTGTTATCTTTGGAGCTGTATTGTCGAAGTATACTGTTATGTTCTTCCAACCTATATTTCCGACGTTATCTGTAGATTTGATGCTAATGACATGTGCTCCATCTGGGTACTTTGTTGTGTCGAGTTTAAACATATACTGAGAAGCAGCAATTGTTTGTCTGTGATAGTTGTTGACGTAGAGCGATATGGATGAGACTCCTGAGAGCGCGTCTGATGCCCTCACGGATATTCCGATTGTTCCTCTCAGGTATTCGCCTTCGGTAGGTGCTAGTATTGTTATTGTAGGGGGCTCATCATCGATGTAGACTTTGAGTATTTTCTCCTCTTGTCCTAGTTTTCCAAAGAGGTCTTCAACGCGGACGCTGATTGTGACTGATATTACCTTGTATCCGCTACTGTACATTTGCATTATTAGTGAATTGGGTATTTCGATATCTAATTTGTAGGAGAACATATCTATCATTGACGTTTTGATGCTGTATTCTGAGATGTTTAGTGCGAGGTATAGAGATGTTATATTCACCGCTGTATCATCAAGTAGTTTGAGACTTGTTTTTACTGATGCATTAGGACCTATAACAATATTGTCTGGTTCGAGGATTGTTGTCGGTGGTGAGAAGTCTCTCATTATCGTTCCAGCTCTTACTACGTAATACGTTGTTCCGCTAACTTCAAAGCTTGCCTTGACTTTAATCATCAGCTGGCTTGTTGTAATTGTTGAAATGTCTATTGTTGTTGTCCATTGCCCACTAATGGGGTCATAAGTAAATTCACCAGTAAGATTTTTATCCCCCGCTGATAATTCCCACGTAACACTCATGAGGGATGTTGAGTTCTTGGTTGTTAGGTTTAATGATGTCAGGCTTTTATCGATGAATATTGTTGATGAGCCATACTTAATGTACTCAGCATTAACTATTCTAATCTCATCGAGTATTTTACTCCAATTTGCTGCCATTTCGATTATGTTCTTAGCAAACGTAGGAACGTATTGACTTCCAGGGTATTGACCACAAAATGCCCAATTGTCAAACATAAAGTTCGAACCAAGAGCCATCACATAACCGCCTGCAAAGCCTTGATGGATTATTGCGAGTTTGTAGTCAGAATACTTAAGAAATGCCTCTGATGGGAAGCCCTTGTAGACTAGAATACCATAGTACGGGAGATTGAGAACATCCTTGATTATTATGTGATTACCCTCAGTCTCCGCTGACACAACAGCGATAGCCCCATCCCAACTTAAATTGTAGAGGTATGATCCAGTTGGTTTTAGGAGCTCATTTATGTTCGTTATGTTGTGATAGAAGGCGTCAAGCGCGAACGTTATTAAAGAGCCCCCATCCTTGATGAACTTGTATATAGATAATATCTCTTCCCACCAGATTCTTGTTGTTTGAAATTCGTAACCAGGAATTCTTCCGATCTCATCAAATATTGGTACTGCTGATACCGTATCTGGCATGAATAAGAGATCATATTTTGAAAGGATCTCAGAAGATAGCTTTGTACCAAACCCAAATGGTAAGGTGTCTATTGATGCACCAAGTTTTTCCCAGTTAGCAAATAGTAGCCTAAACTGTCCGTATTTTATATCGGTTGACCAGTCAGTGTGCTTTAAGTCAAGTAAAACCCTGAGTTTGGGTTTTTCAACGAGGAAGGATATTGGAATTCTCTTTTCTAGATTATAGGTCGTATCTCTAAAGATTATTTCTCCATTATAGAATCCTTCAGGGGTATCTTCTCGAACTGTAAAGTTGAATTCCCAGCACTTTGATGGTTCATCAACGCTTAATGATGTGCTTGAGTGCATAATTAATGCATTTGTGAAGTTTCCATAAAAGCTTATGTTCATTGTTGTTGGTCTGCTAGTTATTATTGTAAAGTTCATGAATATTGTCTGTCTGTTGAATACTTTGTCAAAGTATGGGAAGTATGACTTATGCAGCTCTGCAGTAGAGTTACTTATACCTACTGGGACCTTTGTTGGTAGGATATAAATCCATTGTGGATAATCACTTCCGCTTATTGCTGAATTTTCAAGTAGGTTGAGCGCGTTCCTCATGCTAACTGCCCCAGCTCCTACAATTAGATCTTCATACTTGACTTTCTGGGAAGCATATGTACCGTTTAGAGGTATAGCTGTTACCATCAGAACGGTTTTTACAATCCAGGGCATATCAGGTTTGCTAACATTGTGTTTCCTTAGGTAATCAACCAGCAAGGCTGCAAATCCAGCTACATGAGGCGATGAAAAGCTCGTGCCATGCCAGGCTGTGCCTGTGTATCCACCTTCTAGACTTAGGACTAATGTTCCAGACGGAGCAGCTATATCGGGTTTAACTGCGTATAGAATCGTGGGGCCAACTGAGGTGTATTCATTTCTAAGTGCTCCACTTCCTACGTAGTCTAGACCTGAATAATATGGATCAGTGGCTCCAACAGTTATTGCCCAGGGAGCGTCCCCAGGATTTCCAACAGACATAGAACCAATTTGATTATCTCCTTCATTTCCTGCAGCGATGCACACAACAACACCGAGTTCTGTTGCCTTCTTTATAGCTAGCCAGATGGGGCAATTGTATATTCCTCCACCTCCAAGAGACATGTTTATAACATCAGCTTCATCACCAGTATTTGGTTGGTAATCTGGACCAAGTGCGGACCATTCAATTGCAGCAATTATGGCGGCTAAAGTTGCCCCACCAGTTCTTGGGAAGACTCTTGCATTCATTAAGAGTGCATTTGGTGCCATCCCCTGTCCACGTGGGTCGAGACCTTTTCCAGCAATGATACCAGCACATGCTGTTCCGTGGCCATTCTCGTCGCTAGGTGATGGTACGTCAGAGCTATAACCGTAGTAAGTAAGCACGAAAGATTTTTCAGCTACCACCTTACCCGACAGCTCAGGGTGGTCTTTGTTTATGCCTGTATCAATAACAGCTACTTTGATGTTTTCCCCTTTATAATTGCGCTCCCAAAACAGGTTAGCCCCCGTTAGATATGCTGTATGATTAGTCGTAGGTGCCACTTGGGCGGGTACTACGAAGTATTTTGGCAGGGAGTACAATCTATTTGCATAGACCCCATTTATTGCACCAGAGGACCTTTTTGCAATTTCTAGTAGACCGTAGAACTCTCCTTCAACGAACAATGCTGGTATGAGTTTATACTTATGCAGTACCTTATAGCCGCTTGACATGAGTTGTTGTTCTAACAGCCTCTGCGCTTCGAAGTTCTCTAGAACTACTAGGAATTGCGTCTGAGGTTTTTCTGCTCTTAGTAGCAGGGGATCTACGTAGAAGGCTAACGATCTCGTGATATCAGACGCAATCAGTTCTTTTCCTTGGTCGTTTGGAATATTTTTATAATACCAACCAAAGACGCTTGAGTAACCCATCAGGATTAGTACGATAAGGAGAATTACATACGGCCTCTTTAACATAGGACTCCCCACGATTGCTGCTATTGGATTATTTGAGAAATTAGGATTATATATAAGCTTCTAGGGCTAGACCTATTCTATGGTTCCTAATTAGTTAGAAAGTTTCATCTTAAACAAAAAAGAAAGCCAATCAAAAAAGTTTAAGAGCTGTTACTTACGTATTCTCTATACACGTACTAGTCTGAGCCTTCTTTTCCCGCGATAAAACTTATAAGTATATGCGATTGCTATCATTGCTGCTATTACTGAAGCCACTGTGTAATAGAAAATGTTGTGTGGAATTATTTTTGTATCAGTAATCCTCGCTAATATCTCAAATGATTCCGTGGCGGAGTACTCCCAGTAGATTCTAAGGTAACCTACAAAACCGTACTCCTTGTCAATAGTGAAGTCTATTTCAACCATGCTTGCTTCTACAACTATGTTCTCAGTTGTGTTAAGGTATTTTGCTGGAAGAAACATCTCTACGTAGTATACATCCCGATATGTTCCCAAAACTATATCCCAGCTAGAATAGATTATCCCGCACTCCTTCTTGACCAAGCCAAACTGTATCGTCATGAAATCCTTTAGCCAGACAGTAAAACCACTCCTTGGGGAGTTTAAGAATAGGAGAGGCGTAACAGGGAAGGATGCGTTAAATCCCCATTTGAGATTACCTAATAAGTAGCGATAGTCGGTGCTTGAAAATTCCACCGTTGCATAAGAAGACTCACCAATCCCTTGTTGTATTCTATCTGAAGTATCTTGTGCTGTATATTTTGATTTCACCACATGAGTGTAGTTCATTACATACTTATACTCAAGCATAAACTTTCCATCAAGCGGTTTGACTGTTATTATTTCTAGGCGGAGAGATCCCTCCCAGAGCAGCTCTTTTAAAGCTCTTATACCAACTTGTACTCCTTTTAGGTATCTCCAGAGTGCAATACTCCACTCAAAGTACGAGTCGGGCTTGAATATTACTGATTCACACATACTTCCCGTGGGCGACAACGCAAGCAATAATAGAAATATTATTGTTACCGTGCATACTCTCTTAACGCGGCCGGACATTTTTATCCCGCTTAGTATCTAACGCGAGGATCTAGTAGTGCATATGATATGTCAGCTATTATATTTGCAAATATTGTTGCTAGGGCTATGAAATAAAACGTAGCCTCAACTAGTGGATAGTCGAGCTGTATAATTGCCTGGAAAAGTAAGTAGCCAATGCCTGGAATTACAAATATTGTCTCTGTTATCACTGCACCGGTCCATACAAAAGCTAATGCTAAAATAACTCCTGTCACTACCGGAAGTATAGCATTTCTGAAGGCGTGTTTGTACAGGATTGTAGCTTCATCTAGACCCTTAGCCTTTGCCGTCAGTATGTAATCCTCTCCCATAACTTCCATTAAGCTATTCCTCATAAGAAGCATCCATCCTGCGAAGCCAGCTATGACCAAAGTCATAATTGGTAGAATTAACATGAAGAACATATCCAAAGCATTTATGAGAATATCACTTGTGGACTTACCATAGTAAAATAACCCACCGGCAGCAGGCCAGATAGTCCAATTGACGGTAAACAGTAGCTTGAAGATCAACTGCAACCAAAATGTAGGTATGGAATATAACATCAACGCCACGGCCATCATTATTACATCAAACTTGCCACCAGGTCTCGCACCTAGTCTGGCACCGATCGCGATTCCTATCCCTATGGCTATCAGCGTTTCTGGCAGTATTAGATACACCGAGACTGGAATACGTGCTGCTAGAATTTCCACTATTGGTCGTCCTGAGTATAAGAACAGGTCCTCGCCAAGATTAAATGTGAACATATTAATCATGTACATTATTAGGTGATCCAACCAAACGCCAATAGGTGCATGAAGGCTTGGAATTCTCCAACGCTGTTTAAAAGAAAGTAGCATAAATACCATTCTTTCAGCTGTGAAACTGCCTGCAGCGACACGGGAGTAAACATAGTACCAACTAGGGTCCGAACCCGTTACAATTGATGGCAGTCTAAATAGAAACCAGTTGAAGATCATGACCACAATCAATGTTATCATACCAGTAACTACGCGTCTGGCTGCATATGATCCCAATCCCAAGGATGACACCTAATGGCCAAATGGCAAATCAGCAGGAATCACAATATAATGTTGACTATTTAGGTTATAAAGGATTATGCGATACGCCGCCTTTAGTTTGGTCAAAAACTTAAAGAAGTTTTTTTGAGCATCAGCATTCAATTTATTATCATATAAAAAATCTAAAAACAGATAATACTGCCACTATCTGGTAGGTCTAAATAGTGAGAGAGCCTGTGCTATTATTAAGATTGCTAATAATTTTGCTGAGAATGTTGTGCTAAATATCCCTCCTGCTTCCTCGATTTCTATAGCTATTGATTCCACCGCAAATCCAAATCCATGCACAAGGAACAAGTACATTAGCGCGATAATTATGAAAGCGAGTATAGAGAGTTTCAGACCCATTAAGCGATGCCACTCAGTTACAATTGGCAGCATCTTATGCCTCCGCGCTAGTTCATCGTCCGGCAGTGTAAGGGAGATAAATGGTGTCGCCAACATTAGATATTTCGATGGGAGAGATTTCGCACCTAAAGTAAATACCACATAGCTCCAAGCAGCCAATATCAAAATCATGAGTAAAATGCCCATCGGAGGTAACATTGACACTATGTGTGGAATATCACTTACGTTCACAACAATTACTGATAACGGAGACCATATGTAATAACGCATCTTAAAAACGCCCAGGAAGCCAGATGGAACTATAGACTCCGCTATTGGTAAAGCAGCACATATTAATGATAACAAGGTCATATGACCGCGGAATCTCCACCAATTAGAAAGATTGTATTTCTCGACGAATACATACTTATCGACCCACATAATTAAGTTGCTTATCACGCAGATGAACAGTAGTATTAAACCAACTCCCCAGTCGATATTGTAGTTGTAACTAGCGCATTTATACGTCGACATCAAGCTTTTAGCTTGTCGCCATAGATCCACTTTAAAAGCACAAACGTTCGTTTCGCCTACTGGCAAAAGGTTGTTAGCATAAACATAAGCAACAAGAAGTGCTAGACCTAACAATGTGTTAAATAATTCCATCCGCCTATACATAGCTAGTACATGTTTAATTGGTTTAAACTCTACTAGCAACAGAAGTATATTTATTATAACTAATGCGATTGCAAATAGACCAAATATAGTTATAAATCCTGCAAAGAGTACATCCAGTAAGTATACAGGATTCTTATTCAAGCCAGTAATGTCATATAAGTCCACATGTGTCTCATTGTGGATTATTCCTATCGGATATACTCGAAACTGGAGGTAGCCCTCTATAGCGTTACTCTTGAGACTAGGCGGCACGAAACTTACTGTCATTTGCGTCCATGGGAGCACTAAAGATGCCGAGAGCATTAATACAATGGCTATTCGATAAATAGCTAGCAGAGAGATTTCTCGACCTAGGATCTTAACCATTCTCTTAGGTTTAACAGCTTGCATTATTATTCGCCCCCTATGTCACTGCAAATTATAGCTAAAACTAAAAGAGAAATTTAAAGCTGCGGCGGAGTCTAGTTTCTTATAGAACCTTAGTAATCTCTTGCCAGAAGTCTATGAGTCTCCTTAACAAAAAATAGAAAAAGGTCTAAAAAGATAAGGCAACCCTACCTAGTTTTGTCTAGCCTGCAGGCTTCCTACGTATTAAGAATGCAACAGCTATCAATGCTATGTCTACGACTATTCCTGCAGCTATCCATAATGGAGCATCTGGGGCGGTCAGTATTGATATTGTTATTGGACGAATAACGGGTGGGACACCTACTTTATATCCTATAGGTTTAACGGCTTTAAGCAACGTGTATGTGTTTGTTACCGGGGCTCCGGTAAGCTCTTCAAATACACCAACCCAACCATCGTCGCCAAACCTCTCAGCAGATCTATAAGCGCCGACTATTGTGTTCAGGTAAATCGGTATATCTGGATTCTCCCATACAAGGATTTGTTGCATTCTCCAAACTTTTTCGTAGATCCTTGATATGTTAGGCTCCTGGTAGAAGGACTCTTTCACGAGCGTGTCAAACTCATCATTCTTCCACCCAGCATATCTTCCAATTGTTCCCCAACTAGCAAATCCCTCCAGAATTGTCGGCAGTCTTCCTAGACCATACCCAAAGAACATTAATTGGAATGCTCCTGTAGCTCTTAGTGACAACAATGTTCTAAAGTCTACGAATCTGGTTGTAACTTTGAAGCCACATGCTTCAAGCGATCTTGCTAATGTTGTGACTATGTCACGCACATCCTTTGTGTCTGTACCTATCATTTCAACTGTTACATCGGTACCGTCTTGATAGTCTAGATATGGGTCCTCATCCCAGAAGCTGATGTTCAGTTTTGCCAGCTCTTCTAGAGCCTTAGGCTTATTTGAGTCGAAGTATGACACGTTCTTCCTAAACTCTGCAGGAACCTCGGGATGTTCAATACTCCAGCGACCCATTGACTTTGGTACTGGTGAGTCTAGGGGTTCAGCGTATCCAGCCCAGACTGTTTGACAGACTGCCCTCTTGTCGAATGCATATGCTATTGCCCTTCTAAATTCTGCTTTTTTAAATGGATCTGTTCTACAGTTAATAAGAACATGACCAAATCCCAGACGTGGAGCGTATGCTAATGTTAGGTTTGCACGAGTAAACTCGCTGTGATAGCGTCCGAATCCAAAGTCTGCAGCCATGTCGATCTCTCCTTTAATCAGTGCGGTTGCTACATCTGCTGTTTCGATTATGACTCTGTACTTTAGCTTCTTGATATATGGACCTCTCAGCGCATCTACGCCTTTTTCATCAACGTACTCTTTAGTTAGTGGACGCCAGGGTTCTACAACTTTCCCATCAACTATGGCTCCCATGAAATACTTTTCATTTCTTTCAAATTCAAATAGCGTTACCTCTGTGCACATAGCTCCTTCTGGATACCACCTTACTAACTTGAATGCTCCGTAACCTGTTAATATTGGATCAGTTGGACTTTTGGCTCTGTACTCAAGAACATCACTTTGAGTTAAGGTCCAGTTGGGGAATGTTTCAGCCTTCTCCGGAAAGCCCCAAGCACTCGCTTGTTCATAAATGTGCTTGGGGAATACTAGTATCAGTGCGTACCTAGCACTAATGTAACCCATAGTATTTAAGAACACCTTTACTGTGAAATTATCCACCTTTGTGGCATTTATAAGTATCCTTGCTAACTCTAACCATGCTTCGCTATATTCACCCAGCCACTTGATGAAGTCATAAGTGAACACAACATCGTCAGCAGTTAGTTGTTTTCCATCGAAGAAATATATATTATCTCTAAACTTGAAGGTCCAATAGCTAATGTTCTGCTCGGATATGACAGTCCATGTTGGTTTTTCTGCGAGCATCCATGGGAAGTCTGCTTCTATGTCGAAGTAATTAAATGGATTTGGGATTGTGAATCCATCGAAGATGAGGCCTAAAACATCCCAGTCATATGCTGTTACTGTCGAAGTTGGATTTAAGCTATCTACATAGTAGCCGAGTGCTAGTGTCATTTCGGAGTCTGGGTTGGGTGTAATTTGTCCCTGCATTGTCGTAACGGTGTTTGGTTTGGCACCTATTGATGCGATAGCAAGCGACAGGGAGAACAAGATTGCTAGGGATATTGCGATCAAGCTCTTTTTCATACGTATCCCACCATGCAGCAGTTCTATAGTAACTAGGCTTATTTTATTTATAAATGATAACCGCTCACCAGCTAATATTAAAATTTTTGGACATGATCGTGGCGCTTCTCTGAGATTTCTGTAGTTGTGTGATTACTTCAGCTGTAAGTACAGAGAAAGCTTTGCTGTCTTCGGAATAAAGAAAAAAAGGTTTGGACAGTTAGCTTGGGGATCTAGAACCTCCTCCTTCTTTTCGGATTGATTAACTCATCGTATGCATCGCTTATTGCATAGAAGGCGTATGCGATTAGCATTAGTACCAATCCGGGGAAGAATAGCCAGTGAAATCTTTCCATCGCAAGTCCGCCGCCGCCTCCTGTTGCTGGTGATATACCGCTAGCCTCTTGGATCATTCTTCCTAGGGAATCCCATTTGGGTACAAGTACTCCCAGGAAAGTTAAGCCAGCTTCTGCTAGAATGTTTCCGACGACACCCACCATTATGTACATTAGAACTAATGGCCATACTCCAGGTAGGATATGCTTCCTTATTACATAAAATGACGATGCACCAGATGCTTTCGCTGCTTCTACATATATGCTAGTTCTAAGTGCTAACACCTGTGATCTTATCGTTCGTGACATTCCAGCCCAGCCGAGTATTGATAGGACTATGATTATTGTCCACAGCACATCTATTCCGATGTTATTGAAGATGAATGCTAAAACTAGGAGCAATGGAAATGTTGGTATTGACATGAAGAAGTCACAAATTCTCATTATCACCTCGTCTGTGCGGCCACCTTTATATCCGGCAACTAGGCCGAGTGAAACGCCAATAAATATGTTTGCAAATGCTGCAGTGAATCCCACGAACAGCGAGATTTTAAGTCCACTTATGATCATACTGAGAATATCCCTCCCTCTGTCATCTACGCCAAATACGCCATAGTACCTATCTTGTGCTTGTAGCTTAATGTCATCGAGCAATAACCGCAATACTAAAGGCTCTTTCATCATATTGCGGAGTTTTAGAGCATCCTCTGATGCGTATCTAAATTTCAGTATGAACTTAACTATGGTGATATTGCCCCTCTGGAAGAAGTGCATATAGTAGTCCTTCTTGTTCATGAGCATTGTTGGCTCTGTTTCCCTCCCTATGTCGTAGCTCTCATTAACCCAGGTTTTTTCTATGGGTTTTTGCCTATACTGGATTAATCCTTCATGCGCATCTATTTCCACTTCAGGTATTACCACGCCATATTTTTCTCGAATATACTCCCTTAACTCAGTCCCGTTAATTACTTTTCCTTTTACAGGATCCCAGAGTGACGTAATTATATATAGACCCGCATCTGCAATGCTAAACACTTCAGCGAGTTCTTCAACTGCCCACGTAATTTCGACGTTTACGACTGCTTCTCCGGGTCCAGTGTTTAGTACACTAAACGCAATGTATTCTTTAGCTTTCACGTTTACTTCTACGTTTTGTCCACTGTAGCTTCTGGCTGGTTCGATATCACTGGTGATTGTTACGTTTAATGTTACAGGTGAACTTGCTTGTGCTTTAATAGTGAAAATCTTTGAGCTGCTGAGATACAGGTATATGTTGTCGCTAATGCTTCCCCCTTCTGAAATATTGCTGCTTAATTTATATATGGGAGGTACATAGAATTCGTATTTACGAGCAAACCACGCGTAGATCATATACGGAGGACCACGATACTCCCAGTGAATATTAAGGCAGAGACCTGCTGTCACGTATGAATAGTTTTCTGGCGGAAGTATTCCAAGACTCTTACTAGTGTCATCGGTGATTTCTAAAACCGCTGCACCATCAGGAGTCTTAGCCCCAGTGCTTTTATCTATGTAGAGTTTATGCGAAAGACTGGGCCATAGATATCCATTTGGGTTCACAAAATGTGGATAAACTACTCCGGTTGGGATTGATGGTATACTCGTCGGTGAAGTCTGTACATCGGAATCTTGGGAGAAATATGTCCTGACTACTTGTACGTCACCGCCTATTGACGTTGGGTCAAAAATTCTTGCCCATTCGGGATACGATAGTGGGGCATGCTTGAAGTCATGAGGATGCGGTACTATCCATGGAGATAGAATAGAAAGTATCGTTAATGTAACTAAAATTGTGAATCCGAAAGATCCTCTTTTTATTTTGAAGAATTGCTTCACGACATATTTGCGTCTTTCTCTCCGGACTTTCTTATATCTCTCTAACATTTCCGTTACGGAAATTCTCTCGCTGCTCGACATTTCTGACACCAAGATAGTGGTTGAATTAAATCCAAAACCTAGAAGTCTATAAATACTCAAAATCCTATTTAATAGCTTCTTTGTTTTGAAAGCTCAATTGATAGGAACCAAAGCTGCCTACTACACCACAGGAGTATTAAATACCTTTTTGGTGCCCCTCTTATTGGTGAAGACTTGTGGCGGAACTCAAGCCTGCAATTCTTGGAGGAGAACCCGTCACAAAAAGAAAGATACCATTCACCCAAATCGTGCTCACGGATGATGAAAGCCAGGCTATTAGTGATGTTCTCAAAACAAAAATTTTCGTTTGTGGAGATTATACAGAGCTTCTTGAGAGAGAATTTGCTAGGTATGTTGGAACGAAGCATGCTATAGCCGTTAGTAATGGAACTGATGGACTTTTTCTATCTTTTCTTGCCTTGGATATAACTTTCGGATCAAGAGTTGTAACCACACCACTGACTTTTGTAGCTTCGGCTTCAACTATACTGCACACGGGTGCTGTGCCTGTATTTGTTGATGTTCTTCCCGACGGAAATCTAGATCCACGCAAGGTCTCTGAAGTAGACAATTTTAATGCCATTTGTTTAGTCCACCTCTATGGACTGCCAGTTGATTTTGATGACTTTCAAAGAATTTCTGTTGAAAGAGGCATTCCAATAATAGAAGATGCCTCTCATGCACACGGGGCAGAATATAATGGACGTAAGGTAGGAAGTCTTGGAGACATTGCTGTATTCAGCTTGTATCCTTCTAAAATTATTGCTGCTGGCGGTTGGGGCGGAATAATAACCACAAACGCCGATGAACTTAATGAGAAGCTTAGGTTGTTACGCGCACACGGTGAGCTAAGGGTTCTTGCTGGGGAGAAGGGAGCTTATGAGTACATTAGATTAGGTTATAATCTACGAATGTCTGAAATTGAAGCTGCTGTAGCATATTTCCAGCTACGTAAGTTGGACAAATTCGTTGAAGCCCGGAGGAGACTTGCTAGTTACTTAACAGAACTGCTATCGGATGTACCAGGTATAAAGCTCCCGAAGGAGCCTCCAGGGAAAAAGCATGCATTCTATATATATGCCATACAGATTGATCCTAGTGAGATCGGTTGGACACGCGATGCATTTGTCGATGCATTAAATGCTGAGGGAATATCCGCGCGTGCTGGCTATCATACGCCCCTTCATAAAACGAAGCTATTCCAAAACATAAATGATCCAAGGATAAATCACTTTGCCCGCGTTGTAAGGTATCCCGACTACGCCTCCTTAAGTCTTCCACTGGCTGAGAGCTTGGCAAGAACCACTGTCTGGCTACCTATGTATCCAACGTTAAGTCTTGACGAAGTTGAACAAATAGCTAGAGCCGTAAAGAAACTTGTTGATTGGGGGATAAAGCATAAGACCTAATCTATTGACTTTCCAGGTTCCCACCTAACTTTCTTTATAGCTGCTATATTGTACTTTTTGATTATGTAGTCTGCTAATTCTTTGACAAGTTTCAGTCCACCTCTTTTAGCAGCCATGGATTCCTCTATGGTGTTTTCTGATACTATCTCATATACCCACGCAACCTTAGTCTTCTGGGGATCTAACCTTAAGACACGTCCAATGCGTTGGATAAACTCTCTTTCCTGCTTAGAACCTCCAGCAATTATAGCTACCGAGGCTTCACCTACATCTACGCCTTCCTCGGCTTTGCGGATAATTACTAATGCTTGTAATAGGCACGATTTAAACTTCTCTATTATCTTTTCTTCCTCACTTTTCGAAGCCTCAGCTGTAAGTGCTGCCGCTGGGACTATCTTGTTAACTTCTTTTGCTATGCTCTTGGCAAATTTTATGGTTGGTGCAAATATGAATATCTTCTCGTCCTTATGCTTTTTTACAATTTCCTTTATCACTTCAATTTTGGCCGGGTTTTCCTGCGCTATTGCTATCATTCTGTTGACAAGAAGCTTACGTTTAATGTCATCGAGTTTTCCTTGGATCTCCCCTTCAACACTTCGATATTCCAGCATTTTTTCGAGGGGAAGCGGAACATAAATTAGCCTATAGACCATTGGAGCCACGAGTCCACGCCTAACTAACTCTGGATATGATACTGAATGTACTATTTTACCAGCAAGCTTGAAGAGGAGGATCTCATTTTTATCCCTTCTCTTTGGAGTAGCTGAGAGAGCCATCTTGTATGGTGCTCGCATGTTCATTGCTACTTTTTTAAACGTACGAGCTGGTACGTGATGACATTCGTCGTAGATCACCAGCCAGAACCTGCCGCTTAGGCTCCCGATGTTTTTTACTCCTGACTGGTATGTTGCAACCGTTATATCTTTTATACTCTTCTCACCCCATCCTAACACTCCTATTTGATATTTTGGGATGCCAGTAAATTCAGCTATGCGCTCTCTCCATTGTTCAAGAAGCCACACATTTGGGACAAATACTATAGTTGGAACTTTTAGGCGTGCGATAGCCGCAATGCCGACGATAGTTTTTCCGCCTCCCGTTGGTAGAACAATCGTACCCCTGCAGCCGTTTTCTATCCACTTTGCAAGGGCTTGTAGTTGATGAGGATATAGCTGAAAGTTCTCTTGCAAATTATCTAGTTTCTTATCAGGCAGTTGGTAATCTACATTAATATCAACATTATACTTCCTAGCAACGTCCTCTACGAATCCTGCGGTGAATGGTGGTAAGTATATGTCTATGTATTCGAACCTCTCAAAAAGTTTAAATGCTTCAGCTATGCGCTCTTCATGGCCACCTTCAGCAACTTCCACGAAGTAGTGTATAGTGCCAAGCTCCTTAAGATCCTCCACAAGTTCACTTGGTATTGATTTCGGTACTCTAACTAGGATCCTGTTATTTTTCGTCACTTTCACGATAATCGTGGGCTTAGAGGGTTTCGGTTTAACCTCAAGTATGGCTTCTTTGAGTGCCGGGGGAAGTTTGTTTACTTCGCCTGAATTCACAACTTCAAGAATTTTTTTAGAATTCATTGCGAGGTATTTTACAGTGATCTCTCCTATGTCATCAATGTGTACTTTCTTCTCTACTAATCTGATGGGTAAAATGCTCTTGTTCACTTGCTTAGATACTTCATATGAATCTAAATCTATTAGCAATGTATAGATTACACCATTCTCATCATCTACTATGTGTTTTGGCACTTTTTCAATAAGCTTTTCGATAATCTCCATGATCTTATAAGCGTATTGATTATCCGTGGTCATTAACTCTTTGTTTATGAATTCCAAAAATTCGCTTAGTCTGCTGAATATACGCCATGATACAATCCAAGTTCTTTGTTCGGGGTCCCATTTAGCTACCTTTTTCATATGCTCTGCGAGTTCCTTGATTTTACTCCATGGAAACTCCTTTGATGATTCTATTATTACATTTCCTATTTTCACGCGCTGTTTCATATTCATAGTTTTTTCTCCTATTAGATAAAGATTCCAAGCAGTAGTTAAACAAAGATATTAAAAGTGCATAAGGCATACCAATGATGCACTGGATACTACATTGTTACAGCGGGCGAGAGGCTAGAATACTTCTTTATGAATGCATATTTTATTTTATCCTCTACGTCGGTAAGCATTTGCAAGATTTTTCTCCTGAGAGTCTCAACACTTAAATTAGCTCTTTCCATAGCACTCTTTCTGATAAGAACTCTGAATACTGCTAGATCAGATATTCGCGCCCCGGAAATTGCCCAGGCATTGGCTTCGCGGATACCTACAATCCTCTGTTTATCAACTTCCACTATTGGAAAAACGTTATGAGGCAAGTAAGGATTCAAAGGAAAGAATTTTATTGGTGGAGAGTCTATTATGAGATCTTCCGAGGTTATTCCAAGACTATTTGCCATCTCTTCTCTAAACTTATTAACTATGCTGTCAAAATCTTCAACACAAGCTATGCTTTTAGCCTCCGTTGGGTCAAGCGTTATTTCTAGGGAGAAGACTTCCCTTAGGTCAGGTCGACGGTAAAGAACGCGACTAGCAAGCTCAACTAGCTTTGGTTCTCTGCTTTCGAGAGCTTTGAACAGCAAGTAATTGTCATCTAATTTGGCTAGATGTTTCCGCGCTTCTTCTTCACCTCGAACCAAGCTAGTGATTATTTCCTCAAAGTCTATTATTCCGTATTCATACATACCTCGAATGAGATCCTTAACAGCGTAGTCCATAAGTCTTGAAAATTTGTGAAAGTATACATTATTGAACAACCACACTCGAGAGTACAGGAAAGCCCTTAAGGCTCCTATAGCTTTCTTCTGAAGTCCTAGTACAATCCTCGATGAACCTGGGACTATTCTTTCAAGAATTAGTGAAAATAGAAATAATCTATCAGCATCAATTTTACCATACTCCATAGCTCCGGTGAAGTATGAGTCCCTCAGACAAAAGTCGACAATATCGGCTGGGTATAAAAATTCTCTCACAACGCTTCTCAGGGCAACATGTATTCTCTTTTTAGGTGCAGCGAATTTTTCACGTGGAAGCATTATCGCGTCAACTGTCTCGAGAAGTATATCTATATCCATGTACTTTTCATAGTTTTCCTTCTTTGCGAAGCTTCTTATGTCCTCACGAAGGTAATTCTTGTATACGTAGTATCCAATGTCTTCATGTGAGTATATGCCGACACTTTTAACTTTCTTGCTATTGGCTATAATAGCCTCATCAAACGCGTGAGAAAAAGGCATGTGACCAATGTCGTGTAGAAGTCCACCAATCCTGGTTGCAATCAAAACAGATAGTAGCGCAGAGGTTCCGTCTATTCCTAGATCCTCGAAGAATGGGACTCTGAATATGACCTCCTCAGGAGCTCCTAGGACTTCTTGATTCTGAAGTGAATACGTTGATCGCAATAGAGCAAGGATAAATCTACCTGCTAGATGCATTACACCTATCGAGTGTAGAAATCTTGTGTGAGTCGCACCGGGGTATACAGTGTATGCTACTTGCAATTGATGAATTCTGCGTAGTCTCTGGAAAATGTCGCTATCGACTATGAACTCTTCTAATCTCGTGAATGGTATGTAAGCATGAACTGGATCACGAATATATTTATGGATGAGCCTTGGCGGTAATCCGTGATCCTGAAGCTCAAGAATTTTTAAATCTTCTGCCATCGTCACCACTTTTGTGAGCTGCTAAGTTGTGGTTACTCCTATTCCTCAATAATCTCAGGTTGAACTTTCTCGCTAATTATCGTTTCTAAGTATTCTCTTGACATCAGCGCACCTTCTTTGTCCGAAACTTCAAATATCAAGGGCTTTCTTATATCCAGATCAAACAGAATACTGATGAACTCATTCCAGTTTATTATACCTTCTCCGCAAGCCAACATGTCTTTGCCTATCTGTGGATTAACATCGCGAATGTGAAAGGAGACTATTTTCTCTTTGAACCTACTTATAACATCTCTCATAGGAAGTCTCGGAAAACCGGCTAATTGTGCAGTATCTATGACAACAGCAAGGAACTCATCGTTGTTAAAGTGATTTAAAATCTTTTCCAGAAGCGTTGGATGTCCTAGGTCAAAGAACCCACTCCTTAGTTCCATACCTATAATTATCCCAACATCCCTTGCTAGGGTGAGTATCTGCTTAAGCGAGTCGCACAAGTTTTCAAAAGCTTTTTTCCAGAGAACCTTCGTGGGATAAAATTTGAAGCCAAGGTGGATCGTTAACCATTCAGCTGATAAAAGCTGGGCAAAATGCAGACCATTTATTATCTCATCGATAGCAAATTTCCTAATACTGTTACTAAGGCTTGCTAAGTCAATGGAGTAGTAAGGTGCATGAACGGACAATGTTATCTTACTCTTCTGAGCAAGATCTTGAACTGCACTTATATGATCATCACTTATGTAGGCGACATGCTGAAGTCCATCTGCAATTATCTCAACATGCTCGAATTTATGTTTTGCCGCAAATTCTAAGACGTCCACTATGTTTTCATATCTTGGATTTAATATCGACGTTGAAACACCATATTTAAAAACGAATGACAAAGACATACTCCACACCAATAGATATGCGGACCATTAATTAAAGTTAAACTGAGGATTAACTTTGTTTTCTGCAGCAATCTAACTGGCATTTAGAAGCCACTATACTGACCAACTATTGACCATTTTTTAATTAAATTAACTTGCAAACTCTGGACTCCAAGGGTAGAGCTTATCAAGGCATGTTTATTGAGTATATGTATGACTTAATCCAGAAGCATCATTTAAGTGAAAGAATATGCTGAGCGATGACTACGCAATTTGGAGGAAATTCATCCACGGAGCTAACCTAAGGCTTGATGAGTATAAAAATCTTTGCAATGCTATCATTAACAAAAAATACTCAAGCATAATGCTTGCAATGATCATTGCCAGAATTTATTACAGACCGCTTAATGCTAATGAAATTTATAAGGTTGTACAAGCGTTTGTTGAAACAGGATCGACACTAGAGTTCCGAGGAAAGTACATTGTTGACAAACACTCGATCGGCGGAGTGCCGGGGAATAAAGTTTCGTTAATTGTTGTACCAATAGTAGCCGCCGCCGGCTTAAAGATACCAAAAACATCAACGAAATCCATCACGACTATAGGAACCGCCGAGAGAATGTCCATATTCGCGCCTGTAGACTTAACTGCTGACGAAATAATTGAGGTTGTAGAAAAGACTAATGGATGCATAGCGTCATGTGATAAGCTAAACTTAGCCCCTGTCGATGATATATTATTGAATATCCAAAGCGAGATACAATTGAACCCTGCCTCTCTCATGATTGCTTCAATTCTAGCAAAAAAGAAAGCGATGGGAATACGATATCTAGTTCTGGATATTCCCCAGGGACGCGGAACCAAAGTTAAAACAATGAAGGAAGCTATAGCACTGGCAAACAAATTCCTGATTGTAGCTAATCGCTTGGGACTAATGCTTAGGTGCGCCATAACATACGGCGATCAACCTGTTGGACATACAGTGGGTGTGGCGCTGGAGGCTCGAGAAGCTTTAGAAACACTAGAAGGTGGCAGGCCCTCAACATCACTTATTGAGAAATCTACTGGATTGGCGGGAATACTTTTGGAAATGTCGGGGATAACTGAAAATGGACAAAATTTAGCAAGAAGTTTACTGGAGTCCGGAAAGGCACTGAAGAAGTTTAGAGAAATAATCGAATCACAAGGAGGAAATCCTAATGTAAAAGCAGATGACATTCCTGTTGGACCATATACGGCTGAGGTATATGCGCAAGTTGATGGCTACATAACTCAAATAGATAATCAGTGCATTGTAGAAATTGCAAGGAGAGCTGGTGCTCCTCATGATATAGGCGCTGGAGTTGTTATACCATACAAGGGAGGCCGATATGTGAGACGCGGCGACACTATTCTCAGAATATACTCTAGTAATGAGGCGAGACTCGACGATGCTTTACATTTTGCTGAAGAAAATGCCCCGATTATAATAGAGGGCGCACTCCGAAAAGTAGTTTCGCTCCACTAATCGTAGACATCTAGATTTTCGATGATAATTTACAGTGACTGACGAAAATAACAAATAGATGCGCTTTCAAAGTTAGTTTACTCAAAAATGTTAGAGAACATGTTAGTTAAATTGCATAATCATTGAGCTAGCTTTCAGTACCACCGAACTCTACTTTTTCCCAGTATTCACCCCAAAGGCTGAATGGATCTACGTCTGCAAGATCCTCAGCAAAATGACAGAATACAACTCTGCCGTCAATGACATGGTACTCAGGTAGTTTTTCTCGGCAGATATCCTTGGCTACTGGACAGCGTTCAACGAATGGACAATGGTTTATTGGGAATCTTAAGTCTGGCGGGAATCCGGGTATGGCGGCAATTTTGCCCTCCCCAATTTTTGTGTGAGATGGGACTGCGGCGATCAAGCCTTTAGTATAGGGGTGCACAGGATGCTTGTATATGCTAACAACATCCCCCTTTTCAACGGCATAACCTGCGTACATAACAACTACATTGTCTGACATTTCCGCGACGCATGCTAAATCATGCGAAACGTAAATCATAGCCATTCCATACCTCCTCTGCAATTTTTTCAGTAGATCCAAAATTTGGGCCTGTATTGTCACATCGAGCGCTGTTGTAGGTTCGTCTGCAATGAGTAATGATGGATTTAATGCGATTGACATAGCTATGACTGCTCTTTGTTTCATTCCCCCAGAAAGTTGGTGCGGATAATCGTTCATTCGCGCGGGATCGAGACCAACTTCTAGAAACAGCTCACGTACAATTTCGTATGCTTCTTCCTTAGATATACCCTCGTGGTATATCAGAGGCTCTGCTACCTGATCACCAACTTTGAAGACTGGATTAAGTGAATTCATTGAACCCTGGAATATCATGCTTATTCCACTCCAGAGGATCTTTCTCATGCGTACTTCAGGTACTTTTAGTAAATCTTCGCCTTTGAATATTATCTGACCCCTCTCTACATAACCATTAGAAGGGAGTAGTCTCATTATGGCTAAGACACATGTAGACTTGCCACAACCACTTTCGCCTACAAGTCCTAGGGTTTCTCCTTCATGCACTTTTAGACTGACACCGTTGACAGCGTATATTGTGTATGGCCCGAGCTTGTATCGCACATGTAAATCTCGTATATCTAGAATAACACCCTCTTCTGACAAGATGTTCACCCAGATATTAACTTCAGAGCAAATTCCTCTTAAATTAAGTTTGAGTTACAATTTGTCATCTAAATATAGAATAAAATACAGCCGAAGGTATATATATGAAGAATGGGGTGAAACGCCATCTTTAGCATTTTTGAATACTCTAAAGCGCACTACTTGCTTTTAAGATTTTTCTAGCTCTTTCCAAATCGTCCTGTGAGTAACCTATTATCAACACGGTACCTACGCTTGACTTTAATTTCTCTATAATGTCGATTGCAAAATTCAGATAACTCTTATATTGTTCGCCGTTTAGCTTGTGTGGATAGTCCCAAGGATTCATAAACTCAGAGAAGTATAGAGCTTGTACGTATGATCGCACCAAATTAAGTTCTGCATTGAGGTCTATTCTTCGCATCCTGTATATATCATAAAAGTGAGCTATGTTGAGTGCTAAGTAGACCTTTCGCTTCAGTGCTCTTGCCAATTCAATTATGCCGGATGGAAGTGTTACAACATCAAAAGGATACGGATAATTTTCGGCTAGTACTTTTATACCTTTCGAATTTGCTTCTTCTACTATTGGATTAAGACCCTCTACAAGTGTCCTAAATGCTTTATCTCTAAACACTTTCTCAGAGAAGAAAAACATTCCCACCCGCATTATAATGCTTGAACATCCTATGCTTTCTGCCACCGTAAGCCAATTTTTGATTTCCTCAATACTCTTCTTTCTCAGATTCGGATTTGTAGCTGCTGGATTTATGGTATATCCCTGAATCCTCAGAGAACATTCTAGGCCATAATCAAACAGAGCATTGCGTACTTTTTTTATAAAATCTTCGGAGTCCTCCTTAAAGTGCGGTGGGAACACAAATATGTTTATGTGCCTGAATCCCATTTCTGCAGCAAGTTTAATTGCTTTTGTCACGCTCTTAGGATAGAGAAATATGGAAGATACACCGAGAACTGGCATCATCATGCACCGGGTTCATCTTTGGATCCACACTCAAATTCACTAAATAATACTTTGCTAATCTTTTCAAGCGTTTTTTCTCCTATTCCCTCAACATCAATATCCCATCTGTTAACTTTCATAATTGCGTTGTAGGGGGTCTTATATACGCTCAGAATTTTGCTTGCTCTGCTAACACTAATTCCTGGCAAGCCAGCAAGGAAGAAAATCTGCTGCTCCCTTAGGCTTCTTAATCTTGGTTTAATTCGTATTACTGCCCGCTCGTGTTCCGTCTGCTCGATTTTTTTACCCTTAGACTCCAGATAAAGGTCCCAGAGAATTTGCGCTCCATGGAATATATCGTACGTCTCCTCTATTCTTACACCCATTTCCTCAATAGCATTTAAAGCCCCAAGGTATGCGTTTGGATGTATTCCTATTCTCTCCTCAATAACTGAGTATATCCGCCCTCTTATATTCTTCTTTGTTATGGGAATGTATATGGCCTTGTCGTGATAGTCCATTCGGATGGATAAGGATCCCTCCAGTAGAAGTATTGGATTTTTATAAGTTTCAACCAAATTCTTAACTTGTTCAAAGATGCGAACTTTCCCGTTCTTATTACCAATTATGGAGTTTAGAAAATCCCTTATTGATTTTCGCTCAATTGCGTATTGATTCGGAAGGATAAGATCTCCGACTTCTAGCTTTTCAACTCTGTAAGGTATCTTATGCTGCTGAACTTTTTCGAGAAAGAGTGTTATCGAATTCTTCTTGTCTTTGTCTACTTCGTGTACGTCTATTATTACCTCCGGCGCTCTGCCAAGTAGGTCCAATTGAATTGTCTCCTTTGGTCTTTCCATAGCTTTTCCCTAGTTATGAGATATAACAAAACACAAGCTATTGAAGTAAGAAAAAAGTAACAGCAGTATTATCAGAATTATAGATTTAGTTTCTTGGGATTAAGCATTTGCCTTGTTAATTCGGTGTTTTATTCTTGGGTTATATTAAGTGGTTGCCCGTGTCGCTTACTTGAGTTTGTTCAGGTGTTTTCGATTATCCTGGGTATTGTCGACACGGGCTTCTCCCTCGTCACCTGCTCACCGTTCGCAGGGTCATCAGGAGCTACATCGACGGGCACCACTGAGCCCGCCTCGAGGTATACATATATCCCCCGCCTCTGATGGCTACCCAGCCGTCATTGAGGCGGGAGAAGAGGTTTAGGCAAGTTACCACATCAACAACCTTGTATCCCCTAGCTGAACAGTAACTTCTTAGTCTTTCAATCTGCCGCTCTAAGTTACCATCTATTTTCTGCTTATGCGATGAAACCCTAGCGTATATAGCGGCTCTAATCTCTCTTCTTTCAACACCACTCAGAATCCTCTTGACTTCGCTTTCTGGAACCATCCACAGCTTTCCAACTCTGAGAGCACGCAGTCTTCTTCCCTGCTTTATCCACTTTTTAACAGTAGAAACACTAATGTTCGGTAACTCAGCAACCTCACTAGTTCTATAGAGCTTCTCGGACACAGCATAGTACCTCTCTTGATTCCAAATACCCATAGTAGCTAAAACAGCTTAAAAACTTTTACGACAGACACAGTCTAGTATAGCTAGATAAGATGCTTCCGTGGATTCTACCTCCTGTTATCTGCGCGTTGTTGCCTATAATGGAGTTTCGAATACTACTACTATTGACTATAGAACCACTCATAATTAGCGAATTTCTAATCTCTGAGCCAGAGACTATTGTGTTCGCCCCAATAATTGCATATGGTCCCACAACAGATTTAGAGTCCACCTTGGCATTTACCTCTATGTAGACGGGATTAATAATTTTGCCCTCTATTTGAGCGTCTGGGTTTACATAACTCTCAGAAAGTAACTTGTTAAGAGCTAAAAGGTAGCCTTCAAGTGAGCCAATGTCGAACCAATATCCATCGAATTTGTAAGCATACACATCATATCTTTTAGAAAGCCATTCAAAGAAATATCCAGGAGCATCTGGATTCCTACGCTCTTTCAAATACTTGCCGATTAGATGAGTCATGTCTTTAGGTAGTACGTATATGGCCGTTGCTGCCAATCTGGATTTTGGCTCCTTCGGTTTTTCAATGAAATCTATGATCTTATTATTTTCATCTAGGTGGACCTCTGCCAATCCCTTCATGGCTTCAAGTGAATTTACCTCAAAAACTGCCACTACTGGATTTCGTACTCTTCTGTAGAATGCAAGAAATGACTCAAAATCTATGGATGCTATATTATCGCCTGCTACTATTAAAGTATCTCTTGCCGGTGAGTTTCTAAGTATGCGTTTAAGGTCGTAGTGAATTCCACGAATTGCCCCAAACTTAGCGTCCTCTCGTATTGATGGTTCAATTATCAATTGGTAGCGACTTTTGTCCTTCAGGCAATTACTGCTTGCGAACCAGTCTTTAAAGTATTTCTCAAATGCTCTGTTTGTCGAGATGTATATTTTTCCTATGCACTGTAACCTGTCTATTTTCTCTAATGTAAACTCGATAATTCTCTTCTTTCCAAGGGGAAGTAAAGGCTTTGGAAAATCCCTCGTCACAGGCCATAGGCGCGTCGCAAATCCTCCGGCTAGTATAAGTGCATACATTTGAGGCACCTACAACTCACTTTTTATTGATGATATCTCTTCAATGTCAAATGTGCTTAGGTTTTTACTGTCTGCTAAAAAGACAGATAACACATCAGCAAATATTGTTGGTATCAGCAATGTTCTCCATGAAAACTTCTCGTCGTCAATCATGAAAATATATGAGTCTATGTAAGCTAGCTTGTTTGTAACCACGTCAAGGTATCTTCTCATTAAGGGCTCCTCCGAATTTCTTCTCAGGATTATGTTGAATACTTTTTTTCTATCGAGCCCGCGAAGACCAACTATGAAATTATGCGCACCCTCGGGAATCTCAAAGTAAGTTGCAAAATGCTTGGCATTTTCGTTTAATTGGGCAATAAATCTTCTAGCTACGGCAGCAAGTGTGCGCTCAGCGGCTATTATAACTATTTTGTCCCTAACTTTCATGACTAATTCATAAAGCTTTTGAAACGACTCCTTTGAGTTTAGTTTCGTGATATAGTCTCGAATTTTTGGATCCTTAAGTCCCTGAATCTCTTGTTCTAATCCGAGGATTCTAGCGAGTATAGAGAACGATATTGCTAGCCCGTATGGAAAGTGCGATCTAGACGTGTACCCGGCAGGTAGTTTAATGTGATAGACTCCTTTCTCTTTGGCCATACTTTCTAATTTTCCCCCTAGTGAAAGTGCTAATAGTACAGAGTTTTTATGCGGATTTTTTCTGCTCAAAATATTGAAAGCTTCTAGAGTCTCTAGAGTGTCTCCTGAGTAGCTATAGAAAATATAGACATCATACGGCATGCACAAAATTTGCTTAGACGGGATATCGCGGTAAACATTCATTATAACCTTGGGGCACAAGTTAGTGTAAAACAGATAATTGGCTATATATTCCCCAATTAATGCTGATGCTCCCATGCCGAACCAAGCGACTTTAATGTACTCTTTATGCGCTATTCCCGCTTTTTCTGACAGATCGCAAACTTCTGGGTGTTTTTTCGAGGCGTCGATTCCCATATCTAGGAGATTACTAAACTCCAAAACTTGCCTCAACATTTCTATGTTGTCTCTTACTGCAAGTTGTTCATACAAGGGTCCACTATAGACTATAGCACACCACCGCGAAGATAAAAAGAATGAATTCTTCCCTGCCTTGTGATTGACCACGAGTGACTTATTAGTTAGTTATCAGAAATATGCGCAATCATCTTCGCCTTAGGTATGCCTCCTTGAGGATGTTTAGCCAATTTTTAAGCAGCTCTCTAGCCGCCATGTCCTCCCTACATTTTTCGATGAATCTTGCTATAGTCCATTTAGGAAACAGTAACTTGTATGTAGGATCAAAGAGCATAACATAGTCTCCTCCGAATTCAACAATAATGCCCTCGGCTCTTAATTTTTCAGCAATAGTTTGCTCATCCTGGGATAAACTATCTTTTTTTATTAGACCTTCATTTCTGAATCTCTGTATGAGATTGTATACATCACTTCTACCAATGAGTTCCGGTATTTTTTCAGCCTCAGCTTCCCATGTGGATATATACTCTGAGACGCGCTGGGAGTATAGCTCTTTTAGTGCCGGAACTCTCATGATAATATCAAACTTTGTAGGTTTTCTTTTATAGAAAACTACGTCCGATATTAAATATACCCTCTCTACAAGAGCTTTTTCGTCGAATCTTATCTCTAATACTCCTAGCGCCGAGAGTGCATATGCATAACTGATTAGGAGGTCTCGTGTAGTTGGAAAAGATATTTTTTCTCGTGCCTTTCTAACGAGATCATCTAGCGTAAGCACACCTTCATCTACCATTGTTGAAAGAATTACTCTGGCCTCCACATCCCTAAATATGTCTGCAATCCGCTGTTCTATTGGCATCTTTGTATATGCTAACATCTGTGTCCATATATCCTCCCATTCTTCTTCTGCAGTTGGAATTTCACCTCTCCTGAATAATCTTAAAGCGATTCTTACCAGAGCTCCACGGTAGGGCTCAGGTTCTTCTTTTTCTTCGAGGATTAGTCCTACAAGTTGTTTGAGCTCTAGTCCAGAGAAGTAGCATACAAAGTTGCGCCCCGCGTATTTTTCGGAAAAAATTGCATTTTCGGGATAACTAACAATGTAGAATCCTTCATGAGGTTCTTCTTCCTCCCTTAGTATCAGACCAAATATATCTACAATAAGGTTCGGGTCAAGATTTTTTTGCGGGTATGAGGCTAGAAGTCTAGGCACTCCTCTGGCCACCCACTGACTGACGAAAATTGTCTCCGGCATTATATTCACACCTTTAAGCACATACAAAACGTAGAAAAATACTTAAAAATTGCTACCATCGCCTTTGCGTAAATTCAGACCGTCCGAGGCTTGTTTCATTCTTATGGGACCAAATGGAAATTTTAATTAAATTACCGTAGGGGCATGCAACACAATCTTATTTATATGTCCTCCTTTCTTTACTTAAGAATTTGGTAAGTTGCTAATCAAAAGGTCTGTTGCATGAGACTAGTTGGTCTTAATTCTGATCGCGCTTGCATTGCTGACATTGAAAATGACAATATTGAAGAGCTTGTGTATACAAAACTTTCGGATATAATTATCTTAGACACTATTAGCAACAAAATCAAGCGCCAGATACATATAAAACCCCGAGCCATGAAGCAGAGGGCGGAATTCGATCAAGAAATCTACAGAGATATATCTACCGAAGATCACATAGACTTGCAAAGAACACCAAGCATTGCTGGAGAAGTTATATTAAAAATGCATGTGGAGGATGTTAACGGCGATGGAAAACCTGAGATCGTGATACTTAGGGTGGATGGGATTATTGCATGCTATGATGTTGATGGACACGAAAAATGGTCCTTCTTTCTTGATCCACACATTGTAGACTTGGCAACTACTGATAGAGGCGAACTTAGAGTAGTAGTGATTTCTGGATACGGATTTTTGTATGCAATTTCCATCGATGGTAAACTTTATAAGGTTGATCTAAAGGACTTCTCTGGCTCCCCCTTGGCATTAACTAGTGTAGATTCAAATGCAGGTTTATACGCAATACTTTCTCGGGAGGGAACTATTCATTTAGTTAGGATAGAGCTTGCAAAGGAGGTCTTTAAGAAAGTTATTAAAGTGTCTTATATCGCAAATCTAGATTTACCCAAGCATGCAGAATCCACATCACTACATGCCATGAGTCTTAGTGGAGGCTCTACAAAAGAGGCACTTATTGCTGGATTGTCCGATGGAACAGTCCTAGTTATAGATCTCAAAAGTATGGAGATTAGAGCAAGAATAAAACTACCAGATAGAATAAGCCGCATATTCGAATTACCAGGAGCTGCAGATAACATTGGTATCGCTCTCGATTGGCTTGGCAATTTAGCGATTATAAGAGACTACGATAAGATTGAAATGTATGAGGCACCAACAAGGAGAAGACTTGTTGACCTCGATTGCGACGGCACCGAGGAGGAGGTATCAGTCTCTACGAAGAGTCTACGCATAAAAAAGCGTGGAGAATTGATAAATGAAATCGAGGGATATAGCTATATTTCATCCTATGCTGTCGATGATGTCAATCTGGACGGAAAGAGAGAGATAATTGTTGCTTGGAACTCCAAATCTGTAACAATATATGATTATTCAGGCCGTGTTCTAGATTCAACGAAAACTCTAGCAATTCCTAGGGCTCTCATGATCCTTGATATTAATAAAGATAACAAAAAGGAAATAATTGTTTGCAGCAACGACTCAATCGAAGTTTTTCTTATTGATTAGCTACCTCTAGTTCTTAATCAATCAGACACCATCCCTAATGGCGCCCTCTTTTGCCAGGGATTCTAATAATTTTTCTGCTGATATAATCTGTCTTTCCCTGACTTTGTTAATAACCCTCTTAATGATAAAGGCTGCGCACGTGATAGCAATGATGCTTATTATCGCGTAAATAATGTGTCCTCCTAAAGAGCCTAAACTGGCACCACTAGACAGAGCCTGCATACTTCCACTCTGCTCGGATATTAGCAGAAGATAACTTGGACGTGTCTTGTTAGAATCAACTAATAAAGCTGTTGTATTTAACAAGATGTTGTTATCTACGAAGACTCGAATGTCATAGCGCATATTTGTCTTTAACAATACTGTGATATAAGATTTCCTTTGAATCGAAGTAACTAAAGATGTTGACTCATTCGAGTATATCTCAACCAAGACCTCCTTCTCTAAATCATTTAGGATATTTATGGATCCCAACTTTACTAGGAGTCTAGTACTGCTCTCTATGAAAGCCACATTGCCTTCCAGTAAATTGCCCATCATATCCCAAACACTAATGAAAACTGTTGCTCCTGAAAGCGTCCAAAACTCAATAAGGCTTCTTTCCGTTGATACAGTGTTGTTTATCTTCACTTTGACAAGTCCATTATTAAGAGAGTTCGACGAGTAGTAATCAATAATCTCAATGACCCTCTTACTAATTAGCGCTCTGTAAGCTGCCAAGACGGCGCCTTTATCCCGGAGACTTTCAAATCTCTGTCCATTTAGTAAGCAGTCTCTCACGGAAAGCAGCATCTTTTGTTTAAAATCGATATTTTTCCCGCATATCAGTAGTGTACCACTGAGCGCATTAAAGCTTATGGTCGCTCCACTGATGTCAGGCCTTGAAATTGTGACTAAGTAAGCACTTAGATCTATAAATAGATGCTCTAGTTCTAACTTTGTTGGATGAACTATTTTCAAAGCTGCATCTAAACTCCTGTTATTTATAGTAGCCTCGAAATATAACCCGCTAAGAATTGTCACATTATGTAAGGCTGGTTTGAGACCTCCTATAATATGCATTAAATCAAAGCATACCGTTAAAAACTTCAGGTAACTATTCACGCAGCCCCAAGAGCTCGTTAAGCATATCTCACCCGTCGCGAAGTTTATGACTATATTTAATAAGTTGCTAGCATACTTGATAGCAACAATTTTTCGGGAATGGTCAAATATAACTTCGTGTAGGAATTTATACATACAGCCAGTAAGAAAATCGAGTACGCGTATCGAATGCCTGAATATTTGGGACGCTTCCATGAGTGCATTAACTATAGCCATTTGAGACTGATTTAGCTTAATGTAGTTTGGGCCGGAATCGTCTACATAGCTCAACCATCCCTCAGAAAAATTTATGCGGACTAAAGTCACTGTTCCATAAAGCTTTACGTCCCCTACTAACTTAGTCACAAGTTCATCTAATTTGCTGAATTCGTATGCTAAGTAGTCACTTAGAGCTCTGTTACAGAGAGCGATTAAAGTTTCTGAGAATTGTATGGTGACCTTTGCTATGTCAGAGTAATTACAGGCACACAACATGATGACGCTCCTGTTCGGAAGACCTGGATTGTCTAGTTCTCTATTCTCGACTAAACCAACAAATTTGATGCTGTCACACGACATGACACTTTCCAGGAAAGTCTCTAACGAGGTAACATCTATCATAAACACTCCTGGCTCTAAGAAGTCAAGGATCATTATACTGAAGTTTCTTGAATCTGCTTCTAGGCAGCTTACAAGATAGGAGCCAGGCGATAATACCAGGATCTTATTTCCAATTGTTTCTGATTCAAGCTTAAGACTTCTGTTCGGTGTTGATATGTAGAGCTCTTTCTTCGTGTTCCTACTATTCAGTAGTTTTATCACAGGTGTGCCTATATCGATAGTTACGTTAAAGCTACTCAGATTATTTAGGTCATTTTTAAGATAGAATGCTTCACTACCAAACTCATCAAAAATTCTGATCTCTACTATCGAATTTGGAGAAACAGTTATTTTTGACTCATTGAGTTTTCGCCAGGGAGTATCTATTAACTGGTATGTTATATTACATATCAGTGTACTTTCACTGATCTCAAGCGGGAAAATTTGTTGATCAATACTTTGGCTCCAGGACGCTACTGATATCTCGATGCCTGTTATGTTGCCAGCTGCTAGAGCCATATGCCAGCCAGATTTCATGAGATCAAAATCCACATCGACACTTGCTGTTAAACGCAAATTATCACTGCAAAAGAATGTATCAACATAAAGCTTAGCTAAGAGAGGCACAGCCTTAAAGGCTAGTATGTGATCAAGAGGATATCTAACATTTTCGTCGTAGTTCACATAGAGTAGTTTATCTGACCCATATCTCCTCTGTACGATCCTGATTTCAACCATACCTGACTGAATATCTTTCCTTAGAGTTAACTTTACGAAGTTTCCGCCATCTACATAAATAGGGTAGTACTCTACGAACCAATATTCATTGAAGACCAGATACGAAGAAACACGGAAAACTCCTTCTGTAGTGCCACTGATACAGCCCAAGAAGATTGCCTTGGAGTATACAGGACTTACTGAGTCCTGAAGAAATACTGCAGCAGTTCCCGAGTACTCATAGAATCTTGTAGATACGGATCCTTCAATTGCCATCCACAAGGATGAGCTTGCTATATCTCTTAGTGAGTACCCAAAGCTACTTGCTGATAAGTTCTCGTGGGAGTTTATTGGCGCTCCTCCATAGCGAATCAATACAGGTTGCTTAGAAAAAGCCTGCATATGTGGGATTTTTAGGTAAAACGTTGCATCTCTTCCATCCCAACTTCGAAGATAGCTGCTAAGTTTTACTATTTGCGTTCCATTAATTATATAAAAGCACACGTCACCTAGGGTTTTATCAACTGAGAGCATGTTTATCCAACTGTTATTCACAACTACTTTAACGGGAGCACTAAATAGATCGTAAGGGTTAGGATTGTGTAATGTAATCCAACACTCGTACAAAGGTGCTTCCGTGTTCACGTTAACAGGTTTTCGATAAGTTAACCTGTAGGAGGCGTTAACATCCTTAATATCGATCTTATTTGCCCCTGAGAATAGATTCAATGTGAGCTCCAAGTTATTTTCAACGCAGTTCCAAACATCATACCCGGTGAAGTATACCTCTAATGCGCCCTCACCTAATACATGCATCGAATGCTCTGAGAAATTCCAAGTTGTCGGTGGACCATAAACCCCCTCTAACTTCATAAACTTCGTCAAGTTTTCCATAACTACTTTAGTTGCTGACCAGATATGGTCTATTGCTAGCTTATAACGAAGTTTATCCGGTGTCTCCAGACGATAATAAAGGGGTAAACTCAGGGAATGCGTTATCCCAACTAAGTGATATAAGCTCACACTGAAGTACTCCGAGGATCTGAATTCTATCTTCATATTCAACTTTGTGACTCTATCTGTGAAATTGAAGACAGACCCATTGAAGTAGCCGCTGAAGGTTATGTTTATTACATCAATGTATATTCCATAACTTGAATTGTACACTTTAACACTCAGATATGAACAATTACCTGAGCAACAGAGTACTATTTGCCCTTTGTAAATCAAGAGGAAATCAACTACTATCTCTACTAGATAATTTCCAGAGCGATTTTCTGAGGCAAATAAAATTGTTTTATTGTCAAATCTATGGGCGCTCAGTATGTCACCGCCTAGTATACGCCCAGTTTTTACCGTCAAATTCTTTGGACACAACTCATAATGCAAGGCAAGCCATCTATCTTTTGATCCAACCTCTTTGTGTAGGGAACAGTGTACATCTGAGGTTGATTTGGAGTAAAATCCTGTTGCCGAATTTCCTTGTATCAAAGACTTTTCAATCAAATTTTCTTGGCCTTTTGAATCTTTCTCTATATCACCTAAAGAGCACTTACACTTGCAAAACGCACTTAAGAGCAGCAATTGAATTAATAAGGTAAACAGAAAAACCTTTCGAAAATACATAAGTTTACCCCTCTGATGATCAACTAGAAAGTTTCAGCAGAAGGTTTAAGAGCCAGGGTTTCGGTCAGTTCAGCAAGATCCACTGACTCAATAAACTTCATGGCAATGAGTTCTCAATTTTATTTAGTCTTTTTCCTAAGCGATTTATGGTGGTATAGTATGATATATAACATAGTGATAAGCGGCGTTGGCGGATTAGGAATACTCACTTTAGGAAGAATTCTATGCCAAGCAGCACTGCTTAGTAATAAAAATGCATACATGAGTGAAATCCATGGTCTATCTCAAAGGTATGGAAGTGTAGTTGTAGATGTTCGCATAAGCGATAGCAAGTTACTAGCGCCGGTAGTTTCACCAGGCGAAGCTCACCTCTTAATAGGATTAGAACCGATTGAATGCCTACGCGTGATAAATTTCTCTGGTCCGAATACTGACATCATACTCAACACGAGCGCTATACCCCCGCCTACAGTAACGTTAGGCGTCGCAAAATACCCGCCATTGGGAGAGATAATAGAAACCCTGAGAAAAGTCTCAAAGCGAATTTTAGCCTGCGATATATTAGAAGAAGCCAGGAAGCTTGGCGATCCAAGACTGCAGAACACCATAATCCTAGGAATTGCTGCCAACATACCGGAGATACCAATTACCTCCAACTCACTTGAAGAAGCAATCAAGCTTGCCTTCTCACGTGATAAAAGAGTACAAGAGCTTAATCTGAAGGCGTTTCAGAGGGGACTCGAGATAGGAAAGTTGCTTCTTGACGGCGTGAAGAGTTGCTGAACACCGATAAAATTTTGAAGAAGTTGAGGACTGCTAGAAAAGCGTCCCTACGCAAACTTCTAAAAGATAAAATGGAAATCAACTCCCCAAAAGGATCCTTTTCTAGTAGAAGTTGTAACACATTCATGCCATTAACACTTACAATAACCGCGCTTTTACTAGATGAAATTTCAATAAGCTCTGATTTGAGTAAATATTTGAGATAGTTTTCAATGACCACCAATAACTCCCGAAAATTCCAGATATTCATACGGAGCCTCGCTATGAGAATCCACTCACTTTTAGCCGCTCCAGAGGTTTTCTCTTCTGAGAATTGCTCTAGCAACCGCGACCCCTGACGCTGAAGATTGTGCTAGACCTCTAGTTATTCCGGCTCCATCCCCACACACGAATACATTTTTTATCCCTTCGACTTCTAAGTCCTCATTTACACTCACTCTTGATGAGTAGAATTTTGCCTCAACAGCGTATAGCAATGTATCATCTGAATATACACCAGGAGCTATTTTGTCAAGTGTCTGAAGGAACTCAAGTATGCTAACGAGATGTCTATGTGGAAGTGCGAATGATATGTCTCCCGGAACGGCATCCTCTAACGTTGGCTCTACAATAGATCTAGCGATACGGTCCTTCGTTGAGCGACGTCCCCTCCTAAGGTCGCCAAGACGCTGTATCAATACTGATCCACCAGCAAGAAGATTTGCTAAGCGTGCAATATGCTTGCCATAAGCAATCGGATCCTTGAACGGTTCCGTGAAGAAACTACTGACTAAGACTGCGAAATTTGTATTTAGGCTCTTCTTATTAGTGTATGAATGACCATTAGTTGTTATTACGTCCTCATATTGCTCCTTTATCACATACCCTCTAGGGTTGACGCAGAAAGTTCTTACCCTCTCGTCGTATGTTGGAGCAGCGTAAACGAATTTAGGATCATAGAGAATATCTGTTATGTCCTTAAGTGTCTCATATGTTGCCTCAACTCGGACACCTATGTCAACGGGATTTATTGACATTTTTGCGCCTAATTTCTCCAGTTCGTCTTTAAGCCAGTTAGAGCCGGTTCTACCCGGTGCCAACACCAGGTAGCGCGCAACAAACTCATCGTTATTTTCAGTAACCGCGACCCTTCCCATATTGTTAATTAGAATGTTCTTTACGGTGGTTTTAAGGTATATGTCGACATGAGAGTTAAGCAAATCATGAATTCTTCTTAGCACTCTGATAGTGTTATCAGAGCCCACATGACGAACACGATAAGGTATAAGATGCATATGGTATGTTCTGGCCCTACTTATGAGATCCTCAACAGCATCTCTATCGGGCTCAATGACTTTTGATTCCGGACAAAGTTCACTCCAAATTTTATCAACATACTCAATAAGTTGATGAGTTTTCCTTTCTCCAATAATTTCTGAGAGCCATCCCCCAACTTGCGTGGATACTGTAATTTTACCGTCTGCAAATAAACCAGCACCACCCCATCCTTTTACATAATCACTATTTCTTAAACGCTCATCAATAAAACCTCCCTGCTCGATTATAGCCACTTTCAATTTATTTTTGGAGTTTTTTACGAGCTCGAAGGCTGCAAAAAGCCCTGCGGGACCGGCTCCAACTATGACAACGTCATAATAATGCCTCATCTGAACACCATCTGTATGATTCTTATAATGTACCTGGTACTAAAAGGAAGGACTCAGTAATAAGACATCAGGGCGGTTTTATTCTTAACTTCACCAATATATATCATGTGTTTACAAATTGGTCCATTAGGACTATATGAAAACGAACCAAAGATACAAAGTCAGCAGCATTTAACATTAAAACCTTAAATAGCTCGGTGGAGATGCAAAAGTCTAAACGCTAAAGACCAGAAAGATGTAACAAGAGTCAAGTTATCCAGAGCTAAAAAAGTCTGTCGGATTAATAACTAACAGATAATTTAACTTTTCTCCTCAAAATAATGTTGGTGTCCAAACTTGTCATCAATAATCGGAGAACCCGGCGAAAAAAGGTTTTTACTTGGAAATGAAGCAATTGCTAGAGGCCTCATAGAGGCTGGAGTTGGATTCTCGGCAGGATACCCAGGAACACCTGCTTCTGAAATCATTGACACGCTTCTCCAAGCAAAACACATTGGTAAGTTTGAATACTACGTTGAGATAAGTACCAACGAAAAAGTAGCTTATGAGGCTGCTTTTTCGGCCTGCTTGGCGGGCGTAAGAAGTTTTACCGCCGCTAAGCATGTCGGCATAAACGTTGCAGCAGATGCTATAGCCACATCCGCATACATAGGAACAAATGCTGGTTTCGCTTTTGTGAGCGCAGATGATCCCAACTGCTGGAGCTCCCAAAACGAGCAAGATAATCGATGGTACGCTCGTATATTCGGGCTGGTAATGATAGAGCCATCAACTCCGATGGAAGCCAAAGAAATGACAAAAATTGCATATGAAATCTCAGAAAAAGTACGCCTACCTGTCATTATCAGGACGACTACTAGAGTAGCTCATATGAGAGGCTTAGTTGAGCTTGGTGAAATTCCTTCAACAATCAAAACTAAGGGTAAATTCGAAAGAGACATTTCCAGGTATGTCGTAGTACCGGCAAATGCGCGTAGAAATCACAAGCTTTTGCTAGATAGGATAGAAACTGCAGAAAAAATCAGCGAGGAGAGCAAATTAAACTTCATCACAAGCACATCCGGAGCTCTCAAAAAGAAACTTGGGATAATAACCTCTGGTGTGAGTTACTTGTACGTTATTGAAGCTGCAGAAAAACTCGGCGTCGGCGTTGATATTCTAAAGTTGGGGTTTACTTATCCACTTCCTAGGAGGAAAATCGTGGACTTCCTGTCGAACAAAGACGCTGTATTAATTGTAGAGGAGGTCGACGGTATTCTCGAGAAGGAAATCAAGGCAATTGCTCATGAAAACGACCTGAGGATCCCAATACATGGAAAGGACTTAATCCCAAAACTTTATGAGTTAAATACTGCAATCGTTGACGGTGCTATAGCAAAGATTCTTGGACTTCCGTATAGTCCATACTCAGTGCAAATTAAGGCTCCAGATATTCCCTCAAGACCTCCAATTCTATGTCCTGGTTGCCCTCACAGAGCTACATATTTCGCACTAAAGATGGCTTTAATCCGTGAGAAAATAAAACCAGAGGACGTTATCTACACAACTGACATAGGTTGCTACACGCTAGGAATTAACCCACCGTACCAAATGGGCGATTTGCTGCTTTGTATGGGGAGCTCAATTGGAACGCTAAATGGACTCGCTGAGACAACTGACCAACTAATAATAGCTCTTATTGGCGATTCTACATTTTACCATGCGGGAATTCCAGCATTGATTAACATTGTATTTAATAAGCACCGGGCCTTTGTCATTGTACTTGATAACAGGATTACAGCCATGACCGGCTTTCAACCAAGTCCGTCTACTGGACTGACTGGCATGCTTGAAAGGACAAAGGTTGTTCCAATAGAGGACATTGCAAGAGCGATAGGTATCGACTACGTCAGCGTTATTGACCCTGTACTAAACATCAATGATGCCATAGAGAAACTCCAAGAATCCATAAGACAGTACAGAATTGGTAAAACTGTTACAATTATATCGCGCTCACCGTGCGCACTTTATAATCTTAGAGTACAGGGCTATACAGGAAAAGGAGGGGTATATAATATAGACTCAGGTATATGCATAAATTGCGGAGTTTGTTATAAGCAATTCAATTGTCCTGCAATTCAATTCGATCCTGAACAAAATAAGCCATTCATTCGATCAGACATATGCACTGGTTGCGGGGTATGCATGGACATATGTCCTGTTAAGGCAATTAAACGTGCAGATAAAAGTGTTTAGAAAAGGAAGAGAAACATTCTTTGGTTTCTATTATACCGAACCTGATACTGTCTCCAGAGACACGATAGCTATCATAGGATCACTCTGCATATCGAAAAGCATACACCCCGCACTAGGCCAGGGGAGAGCTACTCAAGTTCTGAGAAAGCTATCTAGAGAGTTTTGCACACATGGTCTTCATGCGAAGGTCCTATTAGAGGACTATGACATAGTTGACCTCGGCGACTTCTGTAACAAGAAATTGACTTCTGTTGTTACCCAAGTTCTAAGAAAGGGAGCTCGAGTGCTTGTTATTGGAGGAGATCACACAACAACCCTATATGCGCTAAGAGACATCAATGTGGCTAATTTAACGGTCTTTGATGCTCACTTAGATTCAGAGGAGTGCAAAGAAGGAGTTCATCACGGGTGCGTCATCCGAAAGTTGATAGAGGAGAAAGACAGACTAGAAGTGACTCTTGTTGGAATGCGCGGATACTCAACATTGAAAGGTGAGATTGAATTCTTGAAACAACGAAGTCAGCGAATCTTTGCTTGGCCTGTAAGCGAGGAAACTGTTAAATTATGCTTCAGAGAGAGTGAGTATATCTCAATAGACTTAGACTTCTTCAATCCTAGCAGTTTCTGGGCTGTTCGTGCTCCCGAACCTTTGGGTTTTGATATAAATCACTTTATCTCAATCATTAATGAAGTCAGAAAAACCAACGCTAGGTATATTGATGTAGTCGAATATTCACCAGAAGCTGATCCCGGATACGTTTGTGGTAAACTATTACTCCAGTTAGTACTCGAGATTTTGTCGACTCTAACGCAAAACTAGACGTTTTGAGCCTCACTTGTTAGGGCGAGAAATTCGGCACTAGTATAAGCAACTTTATTTTTTGTTGATAATCTACTGTAGAACCTCAATCCACGACGCAAGCTCTACTAGTAGAAACGCGCACATGGCACTATACGTAGTACATAATTTCATTCCTTTACATTTGCTCTAACCTGATTTACAGTCAATTAGCTCATTATATATGCTCAGTAGCCTTTCTACAACTCTATCAGGACTATGGTATTTCTCAAAGTATTCATACTCTTTCCTCCAGAGATTAATATCTGCTCCCATTATCGCCTCAGCTAGCTCTTCCTCCTCAATAAGATCCTTTAGGGGAAAGTCCCTGTATTCAGGGTATTTGGATGAAACATATGCTATAACTGGCCTACCGCATGCAATAGCCTCTAACGGAACAATTGGCAAATAGCCAACGAATGTACTCACTACAACATCTGCATTCCAATAATATTCACGAACTTTTTCATGCGGAACTTTTGGAAGTATATTTAAGCGCAAACCTAGAGAATTGGCTAGAGCTAAGGTTCTATCAAAATCTACTCCATATCTAATAATTGAGACTTCAACGTCGTCTCTGATTTTACTTAAAGCCCTTATCGCCTTGTCTGTACCCTTTGTAATCCAATTACACGCATCTGCTATGAGCACTCTCTTTTTTCCACTGTGCTCAATAGGAGGCTTCGGATAGAATACCTGAGTATCTACGGGATTCGGTAGGTATAACACGTCATCTCTAAATCTCCTAGCTATGGGTAATAGATCTGGTGTACTAACTATAACCCTGTCACAATTCATTAGGTTATATCTAACTATTCTGCCCCAGACGCGATGCTTCATCGTCGTCCTTAAGTCACTACCATGGGCATGTCCAATTATAGGGCCCTTCTTAAGACGCAGCGTAAGGTAGCAATCTTGGAGAAGATAATGCACATGATAAATATCACTCTGTGTTCTTAGAATCTTATATAGTATACCAAAGGTTTTATCCCAAAGGCTTCTTGTTCGCTTGATATGCTGCTTTCTTATAGAGTTCGGCATATATTTGAGCAGAGTCTCACCAACGAATGAACAATCATTTATCATAACTACTCTCATAAACTGCACCAAAGTTAATAGAACTTTGCTAAGTAAAATCACTGATATCTAGATTAATCACTGTTAATGCTCTTTTTGCATCGTAGCTACGTACTTAGTCAACTTTGGTGGATAATCAATAGTTTTTCCTCTAAGCATGCCTAGTTTTAGAGCCAGTCGTTGTAGTGGTAATGTATATAAAATCGGTTCAAGGAGGTCATGTATTCTGGGCACCCGCACAATATGTTTCGCAAATTTGCTTCCTAGCGTATCCTCTTCATCTGTTATTACCAGTATTTCACTGGCAAAATCTTTAATCTCATTCATCAACTCGTATGTATCTTCTCGTGCCTCTGGGTCCTGTGGCATTAGAAATATTACTGGATACCTGTACTCCATAAGCGTTTTTGTTCCATGTCTAAATTCCCCAGAATCTAATCCTTCGGCGTGTATCTGAGCTACTTCCTTTAATTTGAGTGCTCCCTCTAGTGCTATTGGATAATTTGCTGCACGCCCTAGAACGAATGCATTGTTAAATTTAAATACCCTCGAAGCAAAATCATCCACAACTGCCGAGCACGCGACCATTGTTTTTGCTGCTAGAGAAGGTAAGTTCTCAAGTTGATCCTCAAGTTCTTTCTTTACACTTTTTGATTCATCTAGAAGCTCAATAGTAAGCCTGGCAAAAGTTGCTAATTGAGCTATAAATGTTTTCGTAGCGGGGACAGCAACTTCTATACCTGCAGCAATGTGAAGGTAGACATTAGAAGCAAACATTAATGGCGTGCCCAATCGATTAATTAAACCTATTATTATTGCACCCCTCATTCTTGATTGAGTCACTGCTCTCATAACATCTGTAGTCATCCCGCTTTGTGAGTTTGCAATTACTACATCTCCTGGATTGACCTTTTGCAAATAGAAGTATATGAATTCCACAGCATTTTGAACGATATGTTGAATTTCCAGGAGCTCGCTTATAATGTATCCACCATAGAGGGCTGAGTTAAATGACGAACCAGAGCCTATCACAAATAATTTCTCAGAACTCTTAATTAATCTCGCAGCAATCGCTAGATACTCTGGCGGTTGGGCATACTTCTGTGCAGCCAATACGAGTGGAATTTCAGATATCTCACGCTCCATGTGGTAGTCAAAACCACCAGGTATCTTTCCTAACCGAATTTGTGGCTTAATTAGTTCACCTGATATCACGTTTATTTTTCCATCAGAAATTTTGATAAGACCGTCTGCGATTGCGTACAGCTGCAGATTATGTCTAGCTATTACATCGGGCTCCGATGATATTATCAATTTCCCTGGTTCTCCCTCACTAATTCCTATATACTCCATTAAATTCTTCGTGAGGAGGTATACACTGCCGTCCTGTGCGTCACGCAGTAATACTGAAAAGACACCTTTGATGGAGTTATGCATATTTGCTAGAACCTTATCTACGCTTGACAAGTGCTTTGTATCCTCTTCAATTCTGTGTACTAATAATTCCGAGGGATCTTTCCCCTCAATCAGATGACCGATCTTTATCAATTCAAAATAGAGTTTAGTGGGATTGCAAACTAGTCCACGTGCTATTAGTAGAAATCTTTGCGTGCAATCTAAGGAAGGTGGCGTATTTTGTATGGCAGGACGTCCATGAATAGCATATCTGCAGACACCCATTGCAAGGTCAAACGAATCGGCTTCTCTTCGAAATTTGCCTATGATTTCATCAAGGTCCAAGTCCTTCCAAATTCTCACGTTTGAATCGAAACATATCGCTAAACCAAAGCCTTCGTTACCATAGTGTGAGAGTATTCTAAAGCAGTCCGTAATAGTTTCAAATGCGCCTTTTTCCCTCGTCGGATTTGTTATGAGAAAAAGCCCTCCGTATCCTACCAGTTTTATTCACCCTAGCCCCTTCTTTCTTTATTTGACAGTAACACTCTTAGCCAAATTTCTAGGCTTATCCGGATCTAGACCTTTGCAAACTGCGGTGTGATACGCTAAAAGTTGTAGCGGAACCACATAAAGCATAGGAGCAACTTCTGGATCTAACCTTGGAATTTCTATCGTCAAGTCGGATAACTCTTGCGCTTCGGTATCGCCAGCCGGTATTAAGGATATGATCTTACCACCACGACATTTCATTTCTTGAATATTTGCAATTACAGCACTATGATTTTTATCCTCAAGTACGATCACAACTACAGGAAATCCCTCCTCGACCAATGCTATGGGGCCATGTTTTGATTCGCCTGCGGGATACGATTCACTGTGAATGTACGCTATTTCCTTCAGTTTAAGCGCTCCTTCTAATGCTATGGGTTGGCCTAAACCTCGCCCGAGGTAGAATGCGTTTGTCTTTACCTTTATCCAGTTGGCTATAAAGAGGGCTCTGTTATTGAAATACTCCATATTCTCCGAGAGTACTCTTGGAACAGTTTGGAGTGATTGTATTTGTCTTTCGTAGTCTATACCTTGCAATTCAAGTACTTTCTTTAGAATTACGATAAAGCTAGCTATTTGCGTAGTGAAAGTCTTTGTTGCTGCGACGCCTATCTCTGGGCCCGCACCCATTACAATGGACTTGTCGCTAATCATCCTCAATGTACTTCCCATGTTATTAACTAGGCTAATAATCCTAGCTCCTTTACTTTTAGCAATCTTAACCGCTTGAATCGTGTCAAAAGTTTCACCCGATTGCGAAACAGCAAGGATCACGTCATTCGGCTCTATCGCGCCTCCGACAAGATCTTCGAATTCTGAAGCAATAACTGCCATCGATTTTAGACCCCATTTTGCATACAAGTATTGAGCATATAGTGATGAATAATACGAAGAGCCTGCTCCGACAATATATAAAAAGTTTGCATTGAGGAGATCCGCTGCTACTTCACTAGCTTTATGCGACACTGATATTATTGTCCTCTGTATAGCATCTGGTTGCTCATAAATTTCTTTTAGCATAAAGAAGGGGAAGTTTCCCTTCCGGGCTTGATCAATATTCCATGGAACTTCAAAGAGTTCCGGGGGTTTCAGATTAGGATCCATGTAATTTTCGATATGTAATTCACTTCGAGACACGAAGCCTATGTCACCATCTCTCAGGACCAAAGCCTTTTTAGTCCACTCTAGAAATGCCGGTATGTCGCTAGCTACATAAAATTCATTATCACCAATACCAATGATTAGTGGTTGTCCATTCCTTGCAAAGAAAATTTTTTCGCTGTCATAGCTCGTCAAAATCGCGACTGCGTAGGTTCCCTTAAGCCTTTTTAAAGCTTTCTTCAACGCATCTAGAATATTCCGCGATTCTCGATAGTAATGCTCTAGTAAATGCGGAATAACCTCAGTGTCTGTTTCGGATCTAAAAACATGTCCTTTGAGTTCTAGTTCCTCGCGGAGCTCTAGGTAATTATCAATTATGCCGTTGTGGACTACTGCAATAGTTCCGTGACAATCTACATGGGGATGCGCATTTATATCATTAACAACACCATGCGTTGCCCAGCGTGTGTGAGCTATTCCGATCTCAGAGTTCTTTTCTTGAATTCGCGAATTCGCTAGAAAGTTATCTATGGTGCCCTTCGCTTTCATAACGGTTATAGACTTGCTATTGCAATCGAAAAATGCAAAGCCACAAGAATCATAGCCGCGGTATTCTAAGTTTTTGAGCATCTTGATGAGCTTAGGAATGATGTTAAAGTAATTCTTAGAGACGATCCCAGCAATGCCGCACATTTACTTCGCCCCGTCCACATATAATTAGGAGAAAATTGTTGAAAATTCAAATATTCTTATGAATATCGTGCAACTGAGTGCTCTACCTCCACATTTAAAATAATCAAAATGCAATGATAAGACGAATATGAAGCTAGGTGAATGATTTGCAGGTGCGCTCAAAACTTATCCTAAAGCTGATTTCAGAGGAGAAATTAAAACCAGTTGAGGAAAGCTCAAGATCATCCATAAAGGATTTGCCACTCAAACCCATTAGATGTACCAGTTGCAACAAATTCATAGACTATACAGAGGAGGGTAACGTCATCTTCTTATGTCCAGTATGTAGGGAATCCATTATAGTACGCTGCAAGAAATGCCGTAGGATAGGAAGGAGGGTTAAATGTCCAACTTGTGGTACTGAATATCCATGACTACAAGTCAATAGTGGCAAAAAATGACTAAGCTAACCTCAAAACTGAAGGTAGTAGAAGATCTAAAGTTAGACGAAAATATAACAGTAGCTGAACTTGTTGATAGGTTCTACCTCGAATCCGGTTTTACTGCACGTAAGTTAGCAATGGCAGCCAAAATTTTGGAGAAAATGCTTAGAGACGATAAATGCATCAACATGCTCTCTTTCCCAGCGGCAATTATAGCAACTGGCATACGCGGAATTTTCGTTGAACTTATTAAACGTGGATACTTTGACATTGTTATTACCACATGCGGAACGATAGATCATGATCTAGCTAGAAGCTTTAAGGAGTACTATCATGGATGGTTTGAGGCTGATGATAAGTTTCTCCATAGGAGCAATATTCACCGTATTGGAAACATATTCGTCCCCGCTGAAAGCTATGGATTGATTATAGAAGAGAAAACAAAAGCCCTTCTCGAGTATCTGTGGAATGAGGGAATAAGGTCTATATCTACGAGGGAACTTCTATGGAAACTAGCTGAGGTCATTATCGATAAAAGCCCAAAGAAGGAAAACAGCATTCTGTGGTGGTGCTGGAGGAAAAAAATTCCGATTTATGTTCCGGGCATCGTAGATGGAGCATTTGGTTTTCAATTGTTTATGTTTTATCAGGATCACAAATTCAACATCGACTTATTGAAGGACGAGAAAGAGCTCGCTGATATTGTCTGGTCATCAAAAAAGATTGGAGGATTAATCATTGGGGGAGGCATTTCAAAGCACCATCTTATATGGTGGGCTCAGTTTGCAGGTGGATTACGCTATGCGATATATCTAACAACTGCCCCTGAGTATGACGGCTCTCTTAGCGGGGCTAGACCAAAGGAGGCCATATCCTGGGGTAAAATTGCTGAGGAAGCAAAGCATATAGTTGTCGAAGGCGATGCCTCTATTTTACTTCCGCTAATAGCCGCTTATGCTATCAATCGTATTCCAGAAAGAAAAAATAAGACTTTTTTCTAACATTCAAAGATTAATGCTAAAGAAATTCGATTTGACTGGCGGATTCCTATGAAGCACCAATTAAAATTGTTTACAGCGGGACCCGTAGCTTGTTTTCCTGAAGTTTTGCAAGTAATGTCTAGCCAAATGTTTAGTCATAGAAGCCCAGAATACCAAGAACTTCACTCAGAAACCGTTGAGCTACTCAAAGAATTCCTAGAAACAAAACAAACCGTGCTTCTTGTTCCAAGCTCAGGCACGGGGCTCATGGAAGCATCAATTCGCAATGCGGTATCACCGAACGGTAAGGTCCTAGTGACAGTTATCGGGGAATTTGGAGAGCGATACGCCAAAGTTGTAGAATCAAACGGAAGGACAGCTATAAGGCTTAAGTTCGATCTTGGGGACCCTGTTAACGAGGAGAAACTAAAGGAAGCGCTTGATAAATATCAGGATGTAGAAGCCGTCACAATAACTCATAATGAAACCTCAACCGGCGTTTTAAATGACCTACCTAGACTTGCTCAAATAGTGCATAAATACGGCAAGCTATGCTTTGTTGACGCTGTGAGTTCCTGCGGCGGTACGGAGATAAAATTCGACGAGTGGAAAATTGATTTCCTATTTACAAGCTCCCAGAAAGCGCTAGGGATTCCACCCGGACTAGCATTCTGCGCTGTGAGTGATAAAGTACTAGAAGTCGCCGAAAAAATACCCAATCGAGGATACTATTTCGATCTGCTACTCTACGTTAAGGAGCAAAAAGAAAGAAAGAGCACTCCAACAACTCCACCTATTCCCCAAATCATGGGCTTAAACGTTATGTTGAAGAAGATAAAGAGTATGGGCAAAGAGAATTGGTTTCACATTTATAAAAGAAGGGCAGAAAAAATCAGAAAGGGTGTCTTAGATATGGGCCTTAGACTTCTGGCAAAACCGGGATACGAGAGTCCAACAATAACTTGCGTTCTAACACCAGAAGGCGTTGGCCCCAAAATTTATGAGAAGATGCGAGATCGTGGATTTGAGCTAGCTGCTGGTTATGGTGAATTGAAGAATCGCAGTTTCAGAATAGGACATATGGGATACATACTAGACGAAGACATTGATGCTATGTTAAATACTCTTGAGAGCGTCCTAAGAGAATTGAATGTTATATAAACACTCTCTACTTGCTCTGAATAGCGACTCCTACTTTTTCTTAATTTCGCTGATCCGAGGAAGTAAAGTACATATCCCTTAAATAGAATACACAATCAAGAAAATCCGCTAAAACTTTCTATTAGTATGTCTAGTGATTGTTATGGAGCCGATTATTATTGATGGAAGCTATGGAGAAGGAGGCGGTCAGATTTTTAGGAGCTCCCTCGCCTACGCTTCTGTTGTACTTAAGCCGGTGAGAATAATAAACATTCGCGCTAAGAGGGATAACCCCGGCCTTCGACCCCAACATCTGACTGTACTCAAGGCTTTAGCTGAAATAACGGATGCTAAAGTGCATGGTGCACAGATAGGGAGCATGAATGTAACATTTGAACCAAGACAAATTAAAGGTGGTAATCACAGATTCGATGTTGGAACGGCTGGCTCCATCTCGCTCGTACTTCAGGGGATATTACCCGTACTCTTATTTGCTGATAAGGAGTCACAAGTAGAAATACGTGGGGGTACCGACGTTCCTCTAGCCCCACCAATTGACGCCATTAGATTCGTTCTAAATCAAGGACTTAAATTAATGGGAGCTAACATTGAGATTGAACTCATTAGACGTGGACACTATCCCCGCGGAGGGGGCCTAGTCCGCGTTTATGTTGATCCAATAGACCACCTAAAACCTATAGTTCTCACAGAACAGGGCAAGGTAAATATTATTCGCGGAATAAGTCATTGCGTGAAGCTACCTGATCATGTTGCAAAGAGGCAAGCAGCTGCAGTTGAGAGATTCTTTAAAGAAAAGAATTATCGCACGGATATAGAACTCGAATACTACAAACCAGATGAAGATCCTCACTTAGGGCCAGGTTCTGGTATCGTTTGCTGGGCAAAAACAAGCACAAAAGCGCTACTTTCTGGAGACTCTCTGGGTGAAAGGGGAAAACCAGCAGAGGATGTTGGAACAGAGGCTGCTCGTGAGTTATGGGATCAAATAACTAAGGGCGGCGCCGTTGATAAACACCACACTGATCAATTAATTATATTCATGGCCCTTGCAAAAGGAGTTTCTATAATTAGAAGCTCCGAAATTTCCCTGCACACACTGACTGCGATACACGTTGCTAGCAAGATCGTCGGCGCTGAGTTTAAGGTGGAGGGAAATTTGAATACTTCCGGAATCATACAGGCTAGTGGTATAGGCTTTACTGGTGGCAAGCTATATTAAAAATGTTTATTTACCTCTATATGACCTTCAGGGGGATTCTACATGCAAGCAGCCAGTTCAAGATCACAAAAGACCCGCTTCTACGTACCCTGGATCTTTAAGTACGGCCTGCGACTACACAAGCCCAGATACAGAATAACTAAGGTGTATTTGGGACTCGAGAAAGAATCCAATCGACTGCTGATCTATGGCCTCTTGATTATTGTTCTTGCTATATTCTTTGGCGGCATATTTATGATTATCTACGAATTTACACCACCGTTAATTGAAATCGGTCAAAGACCAGCTCTAATTTACCCTGGACTCTCCCGTGAAACTTTAACTGAGTTTCTATTTATGATCATGATATTCCTGATGGCAGGAATAGGTACATATTTGCTTAGAACCGCAGTTAGAACTGCTGAGGAGGAGTGGAGTACTGTCATATCTATTGGTTTAGTATTGACTCTATTTGCAGTGTTTGGCTTGTGGGCAATTTTCTCTATGAAGGTCGGCTTATTGAGATAGTAGGTGTTCCTTTTGGAGTACATATACTTTTTCGAAACTGAAGAGCCTCTTATCTTAAAGTTCGACTTAGTACCCCTAGACGAACTGCTATTGCATGAAGAGGTTATCGAGGATCATCTTAAAAAACTATCTTGCGCAATTAAGGAAAGTGGTGTTATATCCGACCCAGTCATTATTGATGATTACTCCAAGGTTGTTCTAGACGGAACTCACAGAGTTTGCGTACTTAAGGAAATGCATCTAGAATTTGCACCAGTAGTACGCGTGAATTATGCACACAACGCAATACAACTCAAACGATGGTTCCGTATTTTAGATGGATCTGAAAAGGACATCATCAGCGTTCTAAATAACCTGAACTATGAGCAAGTTGATCTCCCAAGCATAAACTCGGACCTGCTGGATAGAGAAATTGTGATAGCGAAGAAGAATTCAGCATTTATAATCGAAGCTGGTAAAAATGTTTTCGAAAAATACTCAGCCCTACGTGAATTTGAAAAGCTGTTACGCAAAAAATGCGTTAGAATTGACTATGTTACTGAAAATGAAGCATTAGAGTCCCTGTCGCAGGGGAAAATAATAATCATGACGCCGAGAATAGAAAAGCAGGACGTTATCAACTTCGCAAAGAAGAATTTAGTTTTCCCACCAAAGTCAACACGCCATGTTTTTAAATTAAGACCCGTGTTTCTCAATTTTCCTCTTAGTTTACTCAAGGAACTTAAAGCTGCGCCAGAAGCCCGCAAAGAAGTTCTAAGGGAGTTTTTGCTGGAAAGAATACCCCTAGAGATCGAGGGATACCTAACAATAGACAGATTCTATGAGGAGGACTACCTATTGCTGTTTGTTTGAGTTGATTATCGTATGCTGCATGTGATTATATACATTGTTGATGCACTTTCAGTTGATTCAGCATTACAAATAGAAAATGCATTAAAAGAGCTTAAGTCAAACCATCCCTATGAAATTTTATCGTTTAGAGTAATTCCAGGAAAGGGAGAGATCACAATCCTTGTAAGAGAAAATACACGAGAAGTTATTGACCGCATTAAAAATGAATCAGACCGAATCCTGGAGAGGCTTAATCTAAAAATTCAGCAGAGGATATATAGAACTGCTAATTGCCAGTATAATGACACAAAAATTTTGGCTTTAATGTTGATACTAGAGGCGTTAATAAACGGCGCTTTGTATAATCCGAGTGAAATAACATCCCGAGGAACTTTCAAACTAATTCGCAGTCTTTTTGAAAAAGATACAAACTTTCGCATGGCAGCGTTTAAAATTAAGAAGATTGGCCTGTCGAAAGAAGAATTTTTAACTGCTATGACATTATACATGATGGGAAGAAGTGATGTAAGATCTATCGTTAAACTATGCAGTTGGACACTTAACATTGACTCAGAAGGAGTTATCAAACATCTCAGAAGCTTAGAGTCCCGAGGATTGCTTGAAATTCAAGGCAAGGATACGGTTTCTCTGCTGCCAGTGTTCAACACAGAAATGGATGAGATTCTATCCATTCTAAAGGACTCATTCAGGAATTTCCACAAGATCGCTGAGGGAGTAAACTTTGATGAAGTACTCAAAGAAAAGAATGATGAGAGTATATACATTCTAGATCAGGGCTCTATAAAAAAGCTTAGGCTTTCGAAAGTAACTGATGCAATTACACTGAACCCCGAGGCCAGTTCACTGAGGGAGGTTCTTCCGCTGATACTTTATCTACTTACTGAAAGTCGAGGCAAGGTCATAAGTAAAAGGCTTTTTGAAAATATTGTCTCACTCCTTGCAGAGCTAATAAAGTGAATCTGGTGAGGGATGAGATTATTAATTATTATAAATCCTCATACGTGTCGATCTTTGTCTTAAGATATTCCGGTGAATGAAATGAACTCCCAAAGCACATTAGATAAAACTAGTGCTGATAATGAAGAGCTAGAACAAATCAAAGAGACAATAGAGATTTCCGCTGACGATCTCTTGAAACAAATAGGAATTAATATGAATGCCTTGACTTCTTTATCAGAAGAAGCAAAAGCTGCTCTCGATGGCAGTCCAGAAACTCTACTGCGCTTGCCTCACGATAAAGTCCTTGAAGATCTCAACAAAAAGCTGAAGGAGATCGAAGAGGCATTCGATAAAATAGTATCTGTTAGAAACGAGATACTATCGAAGCTTAAAGAAGAAAAAAGTAAAAGAGATGAATTTAATGCAAAAGTTAAAGAAATTGTAGCAAAGATCAGAGAACTCAATGAGAAGCGTAATGAACTCCAGAAATATATCGACGCAAGGAGACAAGAATTAGATGCACAACGACAAACATACCGAGAATTGAGCAACACACTCGAAACACTACAGAAGAGTCTTGAAGGATTCAGCCTTGGAAAAGAAAGAGCTATAAGGAGCCAAATAAAAAAGTACGAAGGCATACTGGAGAGATTTAATATCCCTCCAGAGCTCGAGGCAAAATTGACCACAAAGATAGAGGAACTCTCGAGCCAGCTGCAGGGCTTGAAAGAGAAAGAGAAAAAATGGAAAGAACTGAATAAGCTAAAGCGGGAAAGAGAGAATCTTAGGGATTCCATCGGAACGCTTAGGAGGGCATTAGTCTTATACATCCAAGAACTTAATAAAACAAGAAACGAAATCCGAGAACTTCGCAAAGAGAGAGATTTCTATAAGTCGAAGGCAGATGAACACCACAAAAATGTTCAAAGACACGCAAAAGAGCTAGAGATTATCAGAGAAATACTCGATAACATTAGGGAGATGCGATACACTATATCCAAAACATTAAACAAACTTAGGAAGCTTAAACATCAAATGAAGCAATTCAGAGCCGAAGAAGAGTTTAGAGAGGTTGTCTTGAAACGGCTGGGTGAGATAAAGTCAAAAATTGAGCACCGCGAGTTAGATCTTCCAGACTTGCAATTTCTCGTGAACTTTGGATTTCTAGCTGAGGATATATTCGAAACACTGACAGAAACAGCGAGTCCGGAGGAAATAGCAAAACGCGTGGCAAAAGAGCTAGGTTATCAGGTGTAGCAACTTACGTTGTTTTTATCTTAATTTGAGAGATTTCCTTAGCATTCTGATAGTCTCTAATTTTGACTTTCTAGGTGTTATTTTAAGTGCATTCTCCATGATGTGCTTTACTAGTGTGAGTAGTCTAGGTATCAACTCGCTATAATTCCTATCATTTATTTCGAAATATACCTCCATCTGGGGAGCAAAATAATCAATTATAAGGTATGCTAAAAACCTCTTGAGATTAGCTAGCTCGTAGATAATAAACGAATTTATTAATTTTTGCACAGCAAGAATGTTATCAGTTAATATAAGATAATCTTTATCTAGGTCTGCAATCCTCACGACTTCTAAACCCTCAGATAGTGTCAATATTTTTTCCAGAAGCTTGCGTCTTCTCTTTGGTACAATTATTAGGGAACATCCGGGCGATTCCTGCGTTACCAGTTCAACAAGTATGCCATCATTTACCCCTCCGAAGAGTCTAGCAAAGTAATAGCCATAAAACCTACGATCAAACAAAAATGTTTTCCCTGAGACAGCTAATTGGTTTTTCCCTTCGAAAACCGCTTCAAGAGGATTTTTTATCGAGTATTCTAAGTTAAAACCGAACAATCGCAAGAAGACGAGCTTAAGTGCACGTTCGTATTTCCTGTGGGTTCTCTGGAGATTCTTCGCACCTCTCCACCAAGCAAGAAAGAACGGTAGTAAGAGTATTAGCGGTGGGATCGATAGTGCAAGTAAACTTATAATCAGATCTACTATTTGCATATCATCCCACCTTAACGGACACGGTTAATCTTTCTATAACACAAATTTTGTTCACAAAGACAATACTAGTAGATCAATTTTTAGGTTCTCTCGTAGTGGAAAACTGGTCAATTGCTAATTACTACGAAATCGCGATTTCTGATGGCTATTGAAGCCCAAAGACATTACTAGCTAGGAACTCATAGAGTTGTGTCCAGCATTCCTCTAAGTTAGAGCCGCTAATGAGCTTATCGAGACTCTTTAGTTTCGATTCCTTTATTTTTTCCGGCTCTTTGTCTAGTGCAACAAATACAGCTAAGGCGCCCGGGAATAAGTTTTTAAGAACTCGGGAAGCATTTTCTGCATTCATTATGAGTGCCTGCTTGAAATGAAATTCTGCATATATGAAGCAGACAGGTTTTGGATTCGGTTGAGCCTTTCTATATAATATTATCGCTGGCATTTCTGAAGCGCGTCTTATTTCACCGCGGTTGAGCTCTAGATCTAGTGTATCCAATAGAGGCTCTATTGCTGCCTTTAGTAACTTGCCACGATCAACATCAAAACGTTCATCAAGTTCCTGATATTTCTTTAGAAAATCCCGTTTGATTAATTGCACGAGGTCTTTCTCGAAATCATTTTTCGTATATTCAACATGCTTGGATTTTTTCTTTGAAACCTTTATCACCGGAGCAAACACTAAATGCATAGATGTGTATAAATGCTTTTTAATTGTGTATCTTAAGATGAGCTAACTTAACTAAGCAAATATTAAAAATTTTACTCCTAAAGTCATAAGAATACGACTATTTCATGACTCACTGGGGATGAACTTGTGGTTGATTTCGACAATAGTAGGCCCTGTAATTCTTGATGACAATGGAAACGTGATCTCATATAAAATCTACGGTAAGGAAAAACCATCCTTATCGGAGGTCATCGAAGGAATAAAGAAGCTAGAAAAAAAGGAATGTCCTTCAGAATTTGAGACACTCATTAAAGAGCAAAACATAGATAGAATAAAAACCGATAGTGAAATCATAGCCGAAATCCTGAAGGGCACTTTTTCCAAGTTGAAGATAGAAGTTGTGTACGACGGCCCTGAACTTACTGAAGTTCGAAATGGTGTGCACAAATTCCTGGAGAGGTTATTTGGAACTTACGAGAAATACGTTGAATTCGCTAACGCTACTTTAGTTGAAATAACTCGCGATAAGCTACGCGAAGTAGGCGAAGAACCAGATAAGATGATTATCCAAGCAATAACAATGATTGAGGAACTCACTGAAGCAACAAATGCACTAATGGCACATTTAAGAGAATGGTTTGGGATAGTGTTTCCAGAGCTTGGAAAAATTATTGACGATCACCGAAAATTCGCAACTATAGTTTACGAAATAGGAAACCCGAGTAGGTTATCTGCTGAGTCAAAAGACAGAGAGGAATATGTCAAAAAACTCGAACAGATACTAGGAAATAAGAAGACCGTTGACAGAATTTTGGAAGCCTTAGAAACATCAGCTCCAGTCAAAATAACGGACAAGGACGAGAAAGAGTTACGCTCAGTTGCAAAGTTAGTTCTAGATATGTTCAACTTGAGAGACGATCTCGAGACTTACTTGCAAGAACTCATGGAGGATACATGTCCAAACTTGACTAAGTTAGCCGGACCAACTATAGGCGCTAAGCTTATAAGAAAAACCGGTGGACTCCGACAATTAGCACTTAAGCCTGCTAGTACAATCCAAGTCCTGGGAGCCGAAAAGGCCCTTTTCAGGGCTCTACGTGGTAAGGGGACACCCCCAAAACATGGGATACTTTTCACACATCCATTTGTTTTCAGAGCCCCTTGGTGGCAGAGGGGAAAAATTGCCAGAACATTAGCATCTAAGCTAGCTATTGCTGCAAGAGTCGACTACTTCTCGAAAGAATACATTGGAGATGAACTTTGGAATGAATTACTTCAAAGGGTAGAGGAGATAAAAAAGAAGTACGCTAAACCACCCCCTGAAAAAATGAAAAGGCCAAAGCCGCGTTTGAGGGAAAAGAAAAGAAAGTAAACCCCTCTTATCCTTGTATGAAAAAATTAATCTGAGATTGAGTTTATATTTATTGGTTTTCTGTTATCTCATTTTCGAATTGTACATTGAGATCATCTGTTGAGTGGTAGAGATGCCTAGTACCTTCGTAGAGCTAGTGAGACCATTTGCAAGACTGGTTCCTATAGTAAAGAAGCCTGAGCGAAGCCCAAGTTTCAAACTGAGATTCCTTTACACCGTACTCGGTGTTCTGATATACCTGCTACTGATGAGTATACCTATCTGGGGAATTGATGTCTCTCAGGGTTACGATATATTCTGGTCCTTAAGAGTTATTTTAGCTTCATCAAGAGGAACTCTAGCGGAACTCGGGATAGGCCCCATAGTAACAGGAGGCCTGATACTTGAAATTCTTGCAGGATCTAAGATGATAAATATCGATCTGTCAGATCCACAGGACCGACGTGCATTCAACGAAGCTATGAGGGGAATGGCTGTAATCATGATCCTGTTTGAAAGCTTAGTCTATATCTCGGGAGGAGCATACGGTTACCTACCTGCAAGTAAGGCATTTGCTGTATTCATGCAATTAGTTTTAGCTAGTGCATTAATACTTATGCTTGATGAAACATTGAGACACTACGGCATCGGCTCAGGAATATCGCTGTTCATTCTTGCAGGCGTCGCCCAACAAATCTTTTGGGCATTATTCTGGCCCTACGCGGCATCTGATGGACTTCCAATAGGATTTATTTCAGCTTTAGTGACAGTATTATATGGAAGTGGAAGGATCGAGGAACTACTACTAAGATGGAATAGTCCTGATCTTATAGGCCTAGTCGTTACTATCTTCATTTTCATGCTTATTGTATATTTGGAGAATGTTCGTATTGATATACCAGTGGAACATGTACGATTAAAATACAGAGTAACCTATCCAATAAAACTCATGTACAGTAGCAATATTCCCGTAATCTTAACCGGTGCCCTTTTCGCTAACATAATGCTATTTTCACAAATCCTCTGGTCACGATTCCCTGGTAATTTCTTTGTCGGCTTATTGGGATCGTGGACAGTGCAAGAAACATCACAAGGAGGCAGACCCGTTCCAGTGGGTGGATTAGCACGGTTTACCGTCGCACCCCAGAGCCTTTTAGCAAGCCTGCATGAACCAGTTCGTGCACTTGGATACACACTCATTATGATACTCTCATGTTGGATGTTTGCTGTCATGTGGGTGGATGTAGCTGGTCTGGATCCCAAGAATATTGCCAGGCAGCTTTTATCATCTGAGCTTAAAATACCAGGTATAAGAGCGAACATCAACGAAATAGCTGACTACATACGTCCTTATATATACACCTCAGCATCCCTCTCCGGCGTCTTAATTGGTCTAATTGCAGCTATTGCAGATTGTCTAGGTGCGTTCGCGACAGGTCCTGGACTACTATTGGCTACAAGCATATCGATAGGTATATACCAAGAGATTGCGAGAAGATATCTAGAGGAAGTTCCCGGCGCCTTTAGAAAGTTCCTGTTCGGTCGAGGCTTTTAGTGATTCTTATTACTAGATCATACACTCCCGTAATCACACCCTTTAAAAAATTTTAGAAGGTTCTTAGGTAAGAGAAGGGTCCAAGATGGTCAGGGTTCTCATCACGGACAGCGTCTCCAATAGACTGATTGATATACTAAGGTCTGCGGGAATTGGCGTTGACTACTATCCCGATATAGATCCCACGGAGCTTAGAAGAATCGTAGGTTCATATGAAGCACTTACTGTTAGGTCTCGCACTAGGGTCACGAAAGATATCATCGAAGCTGGAAAGAATTTACGTGTAATCGCTAGGGTAGGCGTAGGACTGGATAACATTGACGTCGAATACGCCACAAAAAAAGGAATCACTGTAATAAATGCCGGGGAAGCAACAGCAGAAAGTGTTGCTGAACTCACTATGGGTCTAATACTGGCCATCATAAGGAAGATACATCATGGGTACGTAAAGCTGAGAGAAAAAAGCTGGGCTAAAAACGAGTGTTTTGGAATGGAATTACATGGAAAAACACTGGGCATTATTGGAGCTGGTAACATAGGAACAGCACTTGGTAAAATTGCATATTATGGCTTCGGAATGCGCGTTCTTGGTTATAGAAGGAGGTTAGAACTAGTGCAACCACCGCTTATCCCCACCCCACTTGATGAGTTGTTATCCAACTCCGACATTATCAGCATACATTTGCCGTTAAATAACGAAACTGAGAGATTCTTCGGGCGTGAATTATTCTCAAAATTGAGAAGAGGAGCATATGTTATAAATACATCTAGAATGGGTGTTATAGATCTCGATGCTTTAATAGAGGCGTTAGAAAGCAAGTTAATTGGAGGATTCGCTGCTGACACTGATTTGAAGCCCACTGATGACCCACGAATATCGAAGCTTCTATCATTCGAGAACGTACTGTTAACACCGCACATAGGTGCTCAAACTGGGGAGGCTCAAGATAGAGCCGCCGAATACATCGCTCGCAAATTGATCGAACTACTAGGGAGAACACAATAAATCGAACACGCGCAAAAGAAACAAGTTCTTGATTTTTCACTTATCAATTTTTCCCGCATTCTCTGAAGACTTTTCCGATCGAGGTTCCTGAAGCTTAAGCTCAATTTTTGCCTGTACTCGATAATGGGCATATTTGTCTGTGGGCGACCAGCGCGGTGGATGGGCTGATTTGACCTCACTTCTACATGCTGGACATCGCGTTCTGTTTAAGGTGTATCTTCCGCAAGAGGTACACTTAAAAATTCGTCTGGGCATTTTTCAACACTCAAAACTATCAGATAGATAACGAAGTAAATCAGCTGAATACTTAGGTTATTGTATTATGCACTTATACATATACATATCCAGTTAGTCTCCATTTTAAACGGGTGGAAAAAATGGAGAACTCCGAAGTTCGGGACAAGAGCCCAACCGTTGCAGGTCTATCCTATTCACAAATGTTGGAAAGAGCCCTAGAAGCAATTCCTAAAGCAACTAAGGTCTCTGAAAGCTCTGAGATGCCTCAATTTGAGATCGAAAGAGAAACTCATAGAACGATAGTACTCAATTGGGGAGAAATTATCGATAAATATAAGATTGATGAAAAACTACTTTTGAGATTTCTCCAAAAGAGACTAGGAACAATAGGAATGCCACAGCATGGAAGGCTATACTTGCAGGGATCATTTACAAAGGCCAGACTTAATAAGCTACTCGAAACTTTTATAAAAGAATATGTGGTATGCGACGTCTGCGGACGACCACACGGCATCATTATTAAGGAAGGCGGCCGATTAATAAAGAAGTGCACTGCCTGTGGTGCATGGCGTGCTATAGAAAAACCATAGTGGTGCTATCTATTGCTTAAGTCAAAGGATGTTTATCGTTTGGATATAAATTCACGTTGGTTAGGAGTTAATACAGAACTCCTCATGGAAAATGCGGGAAAGAGTGTAGCTGACGTTATTTTTGAAAAATATCCAACTGCAAAGAAAATCGTGTGCATCTGTTCTCGAACCAATAATGGGGGGGATGGCTTAGTAGCGGCAAGGCATTTAAGCGCGAGATACGATGTTATAGTTATCTTTATAGGCGATCCGGAAACTATTAAGACAGCTGAGACAAGAAAAAACTGGCAAAGAGTGTATAATCTACATACTGTAAAGAAAGTTATAATTAAGTACCCAGAAGATCTAAAAATCCTAGAAGATATTATAAAAGACGCTGACATCATAATCGATGCTATATTTGGCGTTGGTGTTAAGGGCAAACCAAAAGGCTTGGAAGGTGAAACCATAGCCAAAATAAATGCTCTGAAGGAGAAGTATGGATTCAAAATCATAAGTGTTGACGTTCCCAGTGGATTCGATACCGAGGAGGGTAAACCCTCCGAATTAATGATTAATGCCGATGTTATAACTACATTTCATGCCATGAAGCATGGCCTTGAAAAACTGGGAAGAGAAGTTATAATTAAGCATATTGGTATTCCAAAAGACTCTGAAATCTTTGTAGGACCGGGTGACTTTATAGAATTCATTAGAGAAAGGGATCCCTGGTCGCATAAAGGCGATTTCGGACGCATACTAGTTATTGGAGGCTCCGAACACTACACAGGAGCACCTGCACTTTCTGCCATGGCAGCTTTAAGAACAGGTGCAGATCTGTCTATAATATACGCCCCAGAAGCCGTGGCATCAACCATCCGCTCTTTCTCACCTAACGTTATTGCCGAGTCTTATCCGGGAAAATTCTTCAATGAGGATTCCATGAAAAGAGCGTTAGAACTTTCCGAAAAAGCCTCAGTAGTAATAGTTGGTCCTGGACTTGGCTCAGAATCTGAGACTCTCAAAACTACATACAAATTTATTACTGAGCTCGCAGGTAAGAAGCCATTAGTTGTTGATGCTGATGCTCTTAAATCGCTGGCAATATATGGCATCCCAAGAAGCAGAGACATCATAATAACCCCCCACGCGGGAGAGTTCAAATTAATATTCGGCGAAGAACCTTCAAAAGATTTATACATGCGAGGCGAACTCGTTAAGAAGCATGCAAAGGCGCTGGATAATGTAACCATACTTCTCAAAGGGCATATTGATGTAATAAGCGATGGAGATCGACTGCTGTTCAATAGAACTGGAAATCCGGGAATGACTGTTGGTGGTACAGGTGACGTTTTAACGGGCATTGTAGCCGCTATACGAGCGCAGTGTTCTGACTCGTTCAAGAGTGCGGCTATGGGTGCCTTCTTATGCGGCTTTGCCGGTGACTTAGCATTTGAAAAATACGGATACTGTCTAACTGCAACTGATGTGATAGAGCAAATACCAGTTGCAATTAGAGAAATCAGGAGGATAATTTATCAGGAATAATCAGATACCTCAGGGTTCATCAGTTTTCAGACTGGGACGGCATCATCCTCTCTGTTTATCTTACTGACTTCTTTTTTATTTAAAGTTTTTGATTTCATCGCTCCTGAACTTACCAAAACTATTGGAAAGTTGATCGAAGTCATCACTATCATTGAGTCAAATTGAAAACTCAAAATAGCTCCTTGACTTAGGGCTTCCATCTACCAATGAACATTATATGATCTTTAGCGTATGGGTCAAGGCGTATTTCCTCTTCTATCCTGAAACCGTTTGACTCGAGAATCTTCTTTTGTTCCTCAAATATTTTTTCGGGAGGACGCGCTACATCTATACTTCTAGCTTTTATAGCAATAAAGCCATAGCCGTTGGTTCTAACAAACATTCTACAGTTTCTTATGAATATCTCGCTTTGATCTGGTTGTGCTATATCAGCATAAATACCATCGACGGATTCTCCTATAATATAGGCATACTCGTATGGTTTTCTAGCATCCTTAAGTAGGGGAATGATGTTTTTTCTCTTCTGAGCCACAGCAACAAGGTCCCGCATTGGCCTTGGAGCAAATTCGATACCATATATTATCCCTTTTGGACCTATGATATCTGAGATATGTGATGACGTCGTTCCTGATGCTATACCTAAATAGAGTATCCTGTCTCCCTCGGATATTCTAATGTCCTTCAAACCATTGATTATTGCTGCAGCCAGCTTGGATCTATAAGGTACCCACTCTCGATACTCAACTCCTTGAAAGTTCATTAGTCTCTCTCCATAAACGCTAACGCCAGCTACGAGATTCCTAGTGGCTAATCTCTCTGTTCCCAGTTCATCAGTTACAACAAAAACTCCCTTGAATATCTCCTTTACACTTACTATTTTCATTTCAAGACACCATCTAAAGTATATCACCGACAATGCAATTATTAATAGAGAACAAACTTGAGTCAAACACTAAAATATCTCTCAATAGCGCCTCTGGTCCAGTTCTTTATTGCCAATCGTCCCTCTGCCAGAATACTTCCGATATTCTCGAGCTTTTGGATGATTGCTGTAATGATGCTAGGATTTGCACTTGGATCGCTATGAAGTATAAAAAGCGTCATGTCATAACCGCTCTCAGGTTCATCTGCTACGAAACGATATTTGGCCGAAAGCTGCCGTACAATTTCAGCTGCTAGTGCCCTGTTGATGGGATCTTCCCCAATCGCTATAAGTTTTATGTTGATTTGCATGGAATTCTTCGTTACTTTAACCACACCATCTTCGTACTCTAGTTCTCTGTATCCAGCTTTGTCGCATTCAAGGCAAAATAAACATGCTAGGTCAACCTTTTTGGGACAATCAGAGACCTTTCTAAGGGATCTAATTAAACTTAATATGTTCGGCAAATCTTCTGTTATTCGCACAATATACACCCCCAGCTAAGGCAATAAATAACGTGCACATATATGTTAATACAAATTATGATAGTGATTATATTCGTGATATTATGCTTCGATTATCTCCTAAAGCATACAAAAAGAGCTGCGCAATTTGCAAGAATGAGAAACTGTTAAGCTCGGTGTTGTCGGTCTGTCGAGATTGCATCATAAATAGGTTTGAGGACGCTAAGGATTACATAATTAATGCACACAGAAAAGTCAGAGCGCGCTACCTTCTTCCCTACCCTGCACCTTCTGATGGTAATATCATATGCTCATTATGTTCTAACAACTGCAAAATGAAAAATGGTGACATAAGTTTCTGCGGTTTAAGATGGGTTGAAGAAAATAAACTCAGATCTTACGTATCACCGAACCAGGCTCTTGCTTACGTCTATTTAGATCCGCATATAACAAATTGCTGTGCAGCCTGGTTCTGCCCGGCTGGAACTGGATTAGGCTATCCAGAGTATTCTGTCACAAAGGGTCCTGAGTATGGATATAGTAACTTGGCTGTGTTCTTTTATGGCTGCAATTTTAATTGTCTCTTTTGCCAGAACTGGGAACATAAAGATGTTTCGGGAGCCCCTGTAGTACAAACAGAGGATCTAGTTCAAGCAGTTATTAAAAATGACAAGATCACTTGTATCTGTTACTTTGGTGGGAGTCCAGAGCCTCATGCTCCATTTTTCTTGAAAGTTAATGAGGAATTGCTTGAGAGAAAAGGCAAGAGAATAGTTAGGATATGCTATGAATGGAATGGTGCAGGAAATTCCACGATCGTAAGAAAAGCTGCAGAGTCAGCATTGCTGACGGGCGGAGTAATAAAGTTTGACTTGAAGGCTCCGCCGGGTTCACCTTTATCAATGGCATTGTCTGGCGTTGACAACAAGAGAGTTTATGAAAATTTTGAGATGGTTTATAGAGAGTTTTGGTCTGAGGCAAAAATTCCAATTTTGACAGCAACTACTCTCCTGGTTCCTGGATACATTATGCCAGAGGATGTGGAAGAAATTGCACAATTCATCGCAAGTCTAAATCCTGAAATTCCATACTCTATTTTAGTATTTCATCCGGATGGTGCCATGACTGACTTACCAATTACACCAAGACAAATCGCCGAGGAGTCAGAAAGACGCGCGCGAAAGTATCTAAAGCACGTAAATGTTGGAAATAAGTTCCTTCTGACAATGGCACCGGAGAGAATTTAGGACTAGAAAAATGCTAGATAGTTTTGGATTATTAGCTAAAATTGGTACACGTCTCTACGATTACATCATTTCTGACGTTTTTAGTTGAACCTTAATACCAAGGCTTTGGAGTTCTCTGATTAATAGAACAAATGCATATGGAACTGTGATGCGAGCAAGTGAGCTGGTTTTTTCTTTGCAGAACGGGCAGATCCAGCGTTTGAGTCGCGGGTCATAGTGCGCTATTGCACCGTGTTCTTCGCAAACGAAAATTTCAATTCCATCACTAGAGTCAACAAAGCGTTCGCGCAAGAATAGACTCAATCCGTGGCCTACTAGAGCATCTTTTTCCATTTCTCCCAGTCTAAGGCCACCTCCATGTGCCCTTCCCCCTGGTGGTTGCAATGTAAGAAGCGTATATTTCCCTGAAGATCTTACGTGGATCTTGTCTCGAGCTAGATGTTTGAGTCTCTGATAATACATTGGACCAACTAATATGTGTGCCTTATACATCCTTCCTGTTTTACCATCGTACAGCGTTTTCTCACCATAATAATTCAACCCTAGCTCTTTCGCCTTCTTTATCAGGTATTCCATCCAATTTTCAGATTCGAATGTAGTCCCGTCAACCGGGTGTCCAAGCTTACATGCTATGCTTCCAGCGAGAGCTTCGAGTATGAATCCAACTGTCATCCTGCTTGGAATTCCGTGCGGGTTGAATATTATGTCTGGGATTATTCCATCTTCAGTAAATGGCATGTCCTCTTGCGGAATTATCAAGCTTACTACGCCTTTTTGTCCACTGCGACTGGCGAATTTATCTCCTAACTCTACCGGTCTTGGTTGCCTTAGTTTTACGTAAACTTTGATTCCTTTTTGTCCAAGTTCACCTAATGATGATATAACTATTGAATCTATGTATCCTGCTTCTCCAGGTCTAACTTTCTCTGACGTTTCCTCTTTAACTCGAAAAGCTCTCAGAGAGGCACCCTTTATTGGTGTCAGTCTTCCTACGATCTCCTCCCCTTCTTGCACGGATAAGCCTTCCCAAGTCAAGCCATCTTCCGCTAGAGTTTCTAACTTTCCTTTGATAATATCCCTCTGCTCTACTGGTAGCTTTATTTCGTCTTTTGCTCCTCCTGTGTGCGTTCTTTCAAGAACTTCGTAGATTCTTATTAGTGCTCCATTAAATAGGCCACGCTCTATTGCCGCTTTGTTTATTATTATCGCATCCTCTATATTAAACCCTTCGTATGAGAGGACGGCTACTATGGCGTTCTGTCCAAAGCCTCTTTCTGATATGCCCAGGAATTCTAGAGGTCGGGTAGTAACTATTGGCCGTTGAGGATAATACATTAGGTAAGTTGAAGTTTCTGGCCGGATCCTATAATTAAGTCTGGGTATAGTTAAAGCCTGTTTCGCCATTGAGGTCTCATGTATTATTTTCGGTGCCTGGTTTGTATCTGCAAATGGTATCAGGTTAGGTATGAGATCCAAGGTGGCCGCGGGTGCTATCTCCAAGTGCGTATGGGCGGGCGAGAGATCCTTTTCCCAGATAGCTATGTATGCGTCTTCCTCTTCCTCTGCATCAAGCATTTCTATTATTCCATTTTTTATGAGATCAGTGAACTTCATTTCCCCTTCGAGTAGTTTCTTTGCATGCGCCTTTGTGAGCTTAGGTTTGCCATTTTCAACTATTATCAGTGGTCTTAATATTCTGCCAGAGTCCGCATTTATGTGGACCTCATTCCATTCTTCCCAGTATTTTATGTTAGCTTCCCAAGGCACTATACCTTTCCTCCTATATTCTCTGAACCTTCTTACGAAATCTTTGGGATTCCTACAAACTCCTACTATCACACCATCTATAAACACCGGTGTGAGGCCTACCGGGAACCAGCCAGTTTTTATTTCTACTGCTTCAAGTCCTATCTTGGGGAGTATTTCTTTGATCAGTTGTTCTCGTTCTTGCTTCCTAAGACCAACACTTACATATGCCGAAAGAGCTAATTGTTTCGTTAAACCACACATGGTACCTTCAGATGTTGTAGTTATGCATATGCGTCCCCATTGGGTTGGATGTAAGTCTCGAGCTTCTGGTTTACCGTGTTTTGCTTGAACTCTCGAGATAAGTATATTTTTGACACGCCTTAGATGACTTATCATCTCTATTTGGTTAAGTTGTCCGAATGTTTCAGTAACTCCGGTCACCCTCGTGGGCCATGTTCCAGTGGCGAGTGATCTATTAACAACCTCTGAGATTTTCTCGGTCTTCAGGATGTCTTTGTGAGAAAATCTTCCTGCTTCAAAATCCGCTGCTCTTGTTGCAAGAGCTGTTCTTGAAGCCCTTATGAATTCTCTCCAGGCAAAACTAAAGAGTTCTCGAAGAAAGTCTCCTACCATTTTAAGGCGCTTGTTTTTATAGTGATCTCTATCATCCGCTTGCGCGTAGCCTAGATAAACCATCGCTGCGCGCCTAACTATGCGCGCTAGATAGTATGCTTTGAGGTAATATGAATCCTCAGATGTTCCTAGATGTGAGAGGAAGTATCTATTCAAAACGTCCTTTACAAGTGCTATCTTTTGTGCATCGGTTGCGACTCGTATTAGTCTACTCAAGCCTACTCTTTGAATGTACTTGAAAAGTTCTTTCAGCGCTTCTTCCTGGGATTTAAGAGCTTCCGTAGGCGCCATTTTGATGTTAAGGAACAGTAATTGAACGATATCGTGATATTTGCCTTCACTAAAATATTCTGGAACCACCAGCCTTATGAAATCCCCTATAGTCAGTCCCAGAGCTCTAACGAGAACCATGAGTGGTACATATTTATTCAGTGATACTTGCGGGAACCTCACAACCACTTGCATGTCTTTTCGAGAGATGTATACACTTACTCTGTTTCTATATATACCTGGCGTTGTTATCCAAGCTGATACTTTGAACTTGCTTGAAACTGCGGATGTTCCCTTGAGTTCTTCAACAATGATTCTGCCTCTAACGGTCTCTTCTCTCGGTAAGAATACTCTCTCAGAACCGTTTATGATAGCATAGCCGTCCGGTATTGTGGGATCCTCTCCTATTGAGAGCATCCATGCAAAGTCCTTTCTCATGTACTCATTTAGGTATGGATCATGCCTAGAACCTATTATTAGCGGGAGATCACACAGTTTGATAACGTCCCTTTTAATGTCCTCCTCAATAGTTTCTGGTCCATAAGGAGTTTCTTGGAAACGTAATTTTTTAACAACAAACTCTACACGAAGGGGAATTGAGTATGTGATCTCCATCCACCGGCATTCTTGTGGTGTGAAAATTAAATCTTCACCTACCTGAGGCTTAGTATCAATTTTTACTTGGCCGTCAACTTTAAAATCCACATATACCCCTACTTGGGCGTCGACTCGACTATTTTGCTCAATTATTGAGACAAGGTCTTCGTCTATGAATCTATCAAAGGAGTGGACATGAAATCTCGTAAGTCCGAGTTCTTTTAACATCGCCTCTATTACTGCCCATCGAGAATTAGCATCAAGGCTTATATCTCCCGGACCCTTCTCTGTAAACATTGGGTCTATTTTTATTCGCTCTAGTCCGTAAGTTTTTTTATCTGTGGATTCTGACAGCTCTTTCTTGGGAGTCTTTCGTGTTCCATGACTAGACAATTTAACCACATTAAGCAACTAGAAAAGAATCTAAGCTGTATGTAGTTATTAAGTTTTTTCCTTCATTTTTAAAGCTATTACCTTAACTTTGAAAACTTTGAACACTACTGGAGATTTCACTTAGAGAGCTTTGCATAATTGATTTCTGCTTCAAGAAGTTTTTGAAGTAGAATATCGAGACTATTATACCTATTCAATAAAGAAACCGCAAGCTCTAAATTCGCCATCGAACTCACGGCATAAAGCGTCTCCAATGGTCTAAACTTTAAAAATCTACTTATCGCATATAGCAAATCAAGACGTCTCGACTCATTTCTATCAAGTTGAAGCCTCTTTTTAATTTTCTCAAGTATGAATTCTGTTGAATCGCGAGGCTTTGTTACTGACAATAAATGAGATCCACAATTGGGGCATTTCTCAAGAACACCGTCAGATATACACCTTATTTCCCAGTGTCCGCAATGAAGGCACACCCATTTTATTCGACGCTTGTTTAGCCTTTCTTTGTAGTGCTGAATTGTATCATGTTGCAGTCTCTCCTTTTCTTCAGTGCTAACTATCTGCATTTCTGGATTAACTAATATTGATATTCCTCTTCGAATCAACAATTTTATGTCCCCAGAAAATATTCCATCAAGCACCCTAGTTAAGTTTGCTAAGTCACCTCGCAGCGCTAAAAATTCGTTTATGGCCTCTTCCATGACTATTGTGTCCTTGTATTTATCCATCACCGTGAAAATGTACCTCTTGGGATAGCTCTCTTCTCCAAGTACACCGAATCTTCTTGCTACACTAAGGAAGTACCATGCTAACTCTCCGAAGCTTCTCTTAATTGTTTCTCTAACATAACTTTCCAACATACCCGTGACTCGAAGTTCTTTGAGTCTTTGGATGGCTTTTTGAATGGCCTTCTCTACAATCTCGGGCCTGTGGATTCCAGGATAAAGTTCAACTATGATGCGATATGCATCAGATGAATATCCCAAAACCGGTAGGCTTGTCTCCTCTAAAAAGATCCTAAACAAAACCATAGAAAGCAGTTTATTGACTTGATTACCCGCGCACAGATGCACGATTAGTAGACCTTTTTCGAATAATTGGTAGCTTGATTCAAAGATTATATGCTCGTCATCAGGAATTACATCGATGCTACTTAACAAGTTTTTTATTCTTTCTATATCGCTTGCAGATTTTTCATCCACGAGCTCACCAAGTACATCCTCGATTTTAATGTCACTTGCGATAGTTCTTCTAAGCACGCCAACTTGCTTGGCGGTTGTGTTCGAGACAGGCATTAATTCTCCAACCCATGATGGAGCCTGTGATATTTCGCTTGCTTGGCATACTAGTACCTTCTGCAGGCTGTAATCTACGCTAATAACTTCCCAACTCCGGCCTGCGAGCACAAATTTATCCCCAACATTTAAATCTAGGACGAATTTCTCATCCAACTCACCCAGTTGTTTGTTAGAAGCCATATCAATAACTTTGTACTTTGGCGATGTTGGTATCATAGAAATGTTATTGAAGTAGAATTTCACTCCTCCCCTACCAATTTTAAGGACGTTATTTTCTATCTTTATCACTCTAGACTTCTCGCTTAGGAATTTGCATAATGCTGTGAATTCATTTTCCTTCAGATCTCTATATGGATACGCCCTAGTAGTAATACTATATACAGTTTCCATCGTTGGATATTGCTTACCATCGAGTGCAAAATCTCTTATTATCCCCACTATTTGGTGTGCTAAAACGTCAAAACTTTTTGCTAGAGCAGTCGTGGATTCCACTTCCCATTTTTTTCCAAGCGATACTATTGCTAGGGATTCGAGAAAGTCGTCGATTGTTAAAGCATAAATTTTTCCTTTGGATACTTTGCTTATAAAATGCCCGGCTCTACCCATTCTTTGAAGCATTGTCTCTATTCTTCTCGGAGAGGAAACTTGAATTACGTATTCTACGTCTCCTATATCTATTCCTAACTCGAGGGAGCTAGTCGCTATTACTGCTTTTATCTCACCTTTCCGAAGTCTTTCCTCAATATTTATCCTCAGCTCTTTTGATATTGACGAATGATGTACAGGAACATCCAAATTATGCAACTTCCTCAATAAAATGGCTATTATCTCCGCCATTTCTCTAGTGTTGGTGAAGACTATTAGTTTACCATCAGATGTTGTTATATCCTCATAAAGTCTCCTAACGAGTTCTTTCATGTCGGGTTTTATGATTAGGGTATTTCCAACGGCTTCTATTTTTGGAGGTATATAACGCACTTGCACATCATAAATCTTTTGTTGGCTGGCGTTGATGACTTTCCCGCCAATACCTCCCGTGAAGTATTTTAAGATGAGATCTGGATCAGCTACTGTTGCACTTAATAAAACTACCTGCGGTGAACCACAGAGTATTTTCAAGCGTTCAAGAGCCAAGGCAAGCTGAACTCCTCGTTTGTTATCAACAAGACTATGGACTTCGTCAATTATCACGTATCGGACGTTTTTAAGGTGGCGCCTAATTTTTGGACTCCATAGCAAAACGTTTAAAGTTTCAGGAGTAGTTATCAGAGCTACTGGTGGTTCTTTTGCTTGCTTTTTTCGCAAGGATTGAGGTGTGTCTCCGTGTCTGACATCAACCGAAACACCGATTTGATGAAAAATCTTCAGCAGCCTACTTAGAAGGTCCCTATTTAGGGCTCTGAGAGGTGTTATGTATATGAGAGTTATTGGCTTTAACTCTGATCTATCAAGCATTTTGGATAGAATAGGAAGTACTGCTGCTTCAGTTTTTCCAGCCCCTGTAGGTGCAACTAGTATAGCGTTCTCATTTGATCTTAGAATAAAGTCTACAGCTAATTTTTGGACGAGCGTTGGTTGTTTTAATCCGATTTTATTCAGTATGCGCACTATTCTCTCGTTTAATCTAGAAAAGACGTTATCACGTTCCATTATAAACACAAAAAAGCAGCGTATTCGCTGAAGTTTTTGATACTATTCGGATACCGGTTCTACATCTTCAGGTTTAACTTCTATTATCAGAGTAGCACCAACCATCAGGTCTAGGAATAACTTCGTCTTTGAGACGCTAACTATTCTTGCAGTCCTATCTTTAAAGGGACCATGTATAATACGTACTATTTGCCCTACCTTGAATTCTATTTCTTTCTTTTCTTCAACCTCCCTAGAGTGTTTAATCGCATCTTCGATCGATCTTCTCAGCTCATCAAATTCGAGCGCATCAAGGGGAGTCTCGAAAGCACGTGCATAGCGGAAGTACGCTATAGCTTGAGCTACAGCGCTGTAATCATCAGCTTCAACATATATCAAGTCTGGATGTTTGTCGATGATAATTGCCGAGTAAATTGGCAAGTTAAGGATTTGCGCCCTTTGTTTTATGAGGATTAGTGCGTCTATTGCCCGATTTTTAGGAACACTAACTATAAATATTGGTTTTCTATCTCTTTCCGGACTCCCTGATGCCTCCGTAAATTTCTTCACTTCATTCTCTTTGTCCATGCACTATCCGCCTGGTCTTATTATCGTTTGTGTGATTATTCTTACTCCGAAACCAAGAAGACCTAGCATAACTATCAGTATGAGTACTATCTTGAGTACTAAGAAGAACTCTCGTGTGGAGGGTTTTGTTGATAGTTTAGTTAATTTCCAGGCTCCCATAAAGAAGCCTTCAAGTCTTGCACCTAAACTCTTCTTGTTTGACACAACTACCACCAATATCTATGCTACTATAATCCTATGTTCAGACTACTTATTCAAAGGAAAGGATTCTGCTAATAAGATGGTTTACTAGTTTTTTGAGTTTTAATTGCAAGTGATATAATGCTCAATTGGATAGTCCTATGCGGTTACTTCTTGTTCCTTCAAAGAATTATTCACTATTCGCTTGATGCTGTCTCACTATTAACATCAGCTGATCTTGTTACCAGGATTTTAACTATCTGCATTATAATCAGTCAAATCAATTGTCTATTTAGTGCCTTAGAATTTTTTGGTGCTTTAAAATTGAGCGACCAAAGCGTGAACTTAAAGTGCATAGGTGTCGATTTAGGAACTTCTACTATTAAGGTTTCGTTTGGAGATAAGAGGTACAGAATACCATCAATTATAGGCGAACCGAATCCGGGTGGATTTGCAGGAATTACTCAGGACACCAGTTGGGAGAACAACTTGGTTGCTATAATTGACAATCAAGAGTGGTATGTCGGTGAGTTGGCTCGAGTTCAAAGTGTGCTGAAAATACCTCTCGCTCGTGAAGGCAAAGTAAAGAGTACGAAAGAAGCAAAAATCGCAGTACTTTCTGCACTAGGAATAATACACGAACCGCATCAAGATATCAAGTATGTAGTAGGTACAGGTGTTCCTGTCGCTACTGGTACATCCGAAATGCAAGAACTTAGTAAAGCTATCGTAGGGAAACATAAGTTTACACTTAAAAATGATGCTACTGGAGAGGTAAAAACAATAAATTTACATGTGGTAGCGGCCCCTGTGTTACCAGAGCCCTATGGATGCTATTACTATGTACTCAAAAGTAGGGGTATCGAAAAAGCATTTGATGCTGTCATTATAGATGTCGGCTTTGGAACGACAGACATACTTTCGATTCATAGAGGTACTATAGTGAGACCTGCTAGTGGATCCACGCCTGACGCAATAGATACCCTGGCTGAGAAGTTAGCATCATTTCTAGAGGAACACACTGGCTATATAGTAAAGCTTGAAAGCCTGGCTGCTGCCCTTGAGAAAGGAACAAAAATCACGATTGGTGGCGTAGTATATGACATAAAACCTCAGTTGGAGAGAGTCGCACAAATTGTCGCAGAATCAATACTCGATACACTAGATCGATTAATAAGAAATCTACCACCTCAGGCCTCAGTGAAATACTACATCCTGACAGGAGGAGGCATCTACATACTTGGGAAATATTTGAAGGATGCGTTAATAGAAAGAAAACTTGCAACGAAAGAGCAAATACTCATTCCAGATGATCCTGTGATGGCCAATAGTATTGGCTTTGAGCTTGTAGCGAGATACTTTGCCGAGAAGAAGCTTCCCTCGACTTAATGACTAAAATGTTATTCCCTAGGGATTCATTAATGGAATGATAAGGCTAGGTTAATAGCTCATACCTGAACTTTATTTCATTGGCAATATCTCTAAGCAGTTCTCCCCAATGCAATACGATATCCCTCTCTGAGACATCCGCGATCTTGATACCCCTTCTCTGAACTCTACTGAAGACACCATCAAGTATCTCTTTAGCCGATGAATACCTGATAGACAATGAACTAGAAATCAATTTGCGTAGAAAGTCATTCCTTTTCTCTAGCACTGCCGGGGATACCTTTAAAGCTCCTAGAACTAGCCCGTATAGCATACATGATGAAACTACGTACTCCATTGGAATGACCCCGTTTTCTCCCAAGTCTACTGCTATTGATGTGCGCAAGAAAGCTTGCAACAAATCTAGGTTAAGTAACTTATATACTGAGCTACTTTCGCTAATCCTCCTAACGCACCGCAGAACTTGAACTAAGCTTTTTCTTAGCGGATATATAAGCAGAGTATTTTTTCTGTCGGCAAAATATCCCATTGTGGAAAAAATGTCACTAATTGCCAGCTCAGTATCACCCTCATACATAAAAATAGCGAACTTACACATGTCTAAGAGTTTCTCGAGAGAGCGTGTTAACCGTATATTGAGACTGAATTCTTCTCCATTAAATTCGTACAGTATCTTTAGCTCTTCTTCGGAGCTGATAGCGACGTTCTTAATGGTGATCTCGTGATCTAAATCTAACGGAAATACCAAGCCACAAACCTTGCTGAGAATGCTTAGTACGCCTCTCACCACAGGTAACAATTCCTCCGAAAGGTCTTTATGAATTCCTACAAGAAACCCCCACGTTCTTAATATGTTATTTATACACCCAAATTTTTCGCTTGATAATAGGTCCATCGAATTTCTAATGAGTGTCTTAGCCACGCTTTTATTCACACCATGTTTAATGAGATTTAGAGTATACATGCGCTGAGCCTTTTTCTTAATGATCTCACACTCACTAGCTGATAATACAACTCTCGCAGCAATGTTTTCGCGGAGATCTATGGGAATATCTTGAGCGGAACCGCAGACAAAAGCAATTACCTTGGACGTTGGAAGCTCCAAGAATTGACGAAATTTATCCCAATCAGCAGCTGCACTAACAGCAATGATAATACTGTATTTAGATACAGCATCGCTGAGTTCTCTAGTACCAACCAGCTTGCATGAAACATTCCACCTGTTTAGAGCGTCACTTACAAGTTTTGAGAGGACGAGAAGATGCCTGTCTTTGACTACGACAATTCCCAGTGACTTGTCCCATTTTAGTATCTTCCTTGCAACGGTAGTAGTTCTACGTTTGAGAAGATTATTCAGGATGCTACTGTTGCGATTGCCCATCGGCAGCTTTATCCTCCTTTTTCTTTAGCTCTGATGAGTCTATTTCAGCAACAATAATTGAATCAAGCACACTCTCAAGGGGAAGCGGCTCCTCGTAGCTCTCGGCGGCTTTAGTTACTTGAACTGGAGGCATCTCAAGCTCGATCTTTTTTGGCTCTACTGATGCACTAGCAGGACTCATTGTTAAAAGTCCGGTCAACTTTTGTTCAATGGCTTGTATGAGTTCATTTACATTAATTTGTGGGGATTGTTCCTTTAAGGATTCACCACCAAATAATTGAGCATGCTCTCTCTGAATGGCTTTAGTTATAGCTTCATCAATTGAACCTACTACATCAGCGATGTCTTCAAGCATCAAAAAAGTTTCAAGATCTAGGTACACGACAATACCCACGAAGTTTTTCTGACCTTTCTTTTTTGTGCCTAAAATTCTTGCGGACAAGTCCAACTTCTACACCAAAGCAGTAGCGGGCCCGGCGGGATTTGAACCCGCGACAATGCCCTTTGAAGTTAAATTGGGCTCCGGAGGCCCACGTGCTATCCTACTACACAACGGGCCCCTGGATAGTTAACTAGATGGTAGAATAAAATTTAAGTGATGATACTTAAAGTCTTCTAGAAAAATGACCAACAATAGCATAAGCTCTTTCTGTATAAAATTGGATAAGCAATTAATATGAACACAGACAAACTCATCTAGCAGATGATCACGATGAACTTTATTGCTTAGAATTTCTGCCAGAGGTCTTTTAAGGATGAAGCTAAAACTTTTTGTTAATGTTCATATTGAGGGATTAGATTGTGTTTTTGAACCAATACCACTCCAAGATCACGTGCTTCTAAAGTAAGAGTTTTAAGAAAGCCGGCTGATAAAATCTCCTTGATATTTGCTCGAATTCTTTTATGCGGCTTTTCTCTTTTCAGAGTTAAAGAGTTATTAGCATACTAATTCTTAGTCTTGCGAGTACTTCAAATCTATTCGATAAGGCATTGTGTGAGGTAATGTATGTTTTTATTACAGGGTATGCTTCGTGTTACCTCAAAGTTAAGCGAATTTATCGTTCTGACAGGAGGAGAATTAGTGGTAGCGGGGGGTGGATTTGAACCACCGACCTCCGGGTGTCTCATCCGCCAGTGATTCTTGTAGAGGCCAGATTATGAGCCCGGCGGGCTCGACCTAACTACCCTACCCCGCTTTGATGAATTGACTCTATTACTAGTACTCCTATGTCGCTATGGCATTTTTTAAAGTTTACATTTTTATCTCTAATTCAAGTCGCTTTGAATGCAACTTTAATCGACTTTCTATTGAACATTAATTGGTCAGAGTTTACGCTTTGGTTGGTATTGAGAACTGCTTGCTTATCAAATCAATCTATGACACTTGGATATCGTTTCATTTAAATTGATCCTATCATTGTACTCGCTTGCTGGTTGGTCTGTCAAATATGAAATCATGCAAATCCTGGTATGATTTCACTAGACTTTACTTATATCTATTACTACTATCTCGTTCTTTCCCGTAAGTTTTGCTATTTTTGGCTCTAGTATTCGACCTACGTATTCTGTTGGTGAAAATAAGCTCAGAAGCCTCCTCTTAAAGTACCATCTTGCCCCCTGGGGTAAAAATGTATGGGCTCTGATTATCTTCTTGAGTCCCTCTTTCTCTATAAATTCTTCAAATGCTTTTTCTCCGAATATGTATATGTTCGCGCCTCTGTAGGATGGTGCAAAGTAATCTATACCTTCTTCGGGGTCATTCCAAAGTACTTGCATTAGCACCATATTCATTCCTTCGAGATCTCCCTTGGGTATTCTCCTTATGTCACTAAATGTCGCATCTTTCGGTACGCCGCCATGTAGACATAGTATCTCAGAGTTTATTATTGCTGCTACTGGCATCTGAGAAAATACCTTGTTGAATTCTCGATATAGTGTATTCGTATGGGTTGGGTATTTGTAGTGGAGCTCGTCAAGGAATCCATATACCTCATTGACTGGTGCTGTTTCGTGATTTCCCCTGAGCATTACTATCCTATCTGGTTCGCTTAATTTTAATCTAAGTATACCTACCATAACCTCAACGCTAAAAGGACCTCGGTCTATGTAGTCACCTAGAAATACAAACTTTGCATTGGTTTGCTGAATTATTTGAAATATCTTCGTCGCGGATTTTAGATCTCCATGAATATCCCCTATAAAGAATGCCTCCTTTGCGTCAATATCTAGTACTATCTCCTCATCTTTGAAAACTTCTTCAGCTTTTTCCAGAATATCAATGATTTCCTCGACAGGTATTGGTTTTAGGCGGAACATAATTAACACCACTTGTTTATTCTTAAGAATTATGAAGATCGTTTTTATTCAACTATGTGATTCCAATATGCATTAGGGTGGGTTCAATGGAAACAATAACCCCTGGACTAATCACAGGCCTAACCATTGGGCTCCGCGGAAAGGACTTCGTGATCATCGGTTCTTCTAAACGAGAGTTATACGGATCCTTAGTAATCTCAGATAAAGGAAGCTTAATGAAGTTCTTCAATAACAGAATTATTGTTTGTTTCTCAGGTCATGTGCCGGATATACAACACATATTCCGAGAGTTAAATTGGTTCTTACGTACAGAACAACTCCAGCGAGAGAGGGAACTTAGTATCGCCGAAGTCATTGGTTTTCTGGGTATACTCATGTTCTCATACAAGCTATTTCCAAACATCGCTTGGGGAGTTGTTGGAGGATTTGAATTAACAGGCGAGACTAAACTATACGATTTGGATCCTTTAGGTTCAGTTTTAGAGGAAGACTATGTTGCCTCTGGAATCTCTGCCGAGGTCGCATACGGTCTTTTAGAGAAGGAGTATAGACCAGATATAAGTTTTGACAATGGAAAAGATTTAATTACTAGAACGCTTAGAAGCGTAGCTAAGAGAGACGTGATAGTAGGTAAATACGCAGATATAGCGTACATCCGCATGATTAATGGAGTAAAAGAATGCAAAATCGAAACCATTGCATTGTTGTAGCAGAGAGAGGCTAATTATTCCTCTTCCGGCCTAGCACCAGGTTTTACTGTAACTCCCATTTCCCTTAGGAAAATTATTACATCTTCTCTAGTTAATCTGTGTCTTAATGGAATCTTACTAGTTTTCAGTCTTCGCCTCATAACACGATATCCGTTTCGACAGAATGTAACACAAACATCAAAGCCTATTGTGCCGAGTTCGGGAATATACTTAACTCCAGGTATTTCGATGTGCTCTTTAACACCGAAGGAAAAGTTGCCATATTTGTCTATTTGTTCTTCATAAACTGTGTAATCGATAACTTTCATTAGACGCTTTAGCCATTGATATGCCTCTTCACCACGGAGAGTTAATTTCCAACCATGAGTTTTTCCACGTCTTATGCCCCATGTATGTATTGTTTTTTTAGCCCTCACTAGAGCTAACTTTTTGCCGAAAATTCCTTCTAGTATAGTCTTAGCGCGTTCTAATTTCGATTCATCTGGACCACACGAGTAATTTATTACCACTTTCTCAAGGCGTGGTATTAGGTTGGGATTTGGGTATCTATCCTTATACTTTTTTATAATAGCTTCGGTTATCTCGCTGAGACTTTTAGCCAACGTCACCTCTTTCTTCTCTTCTACCCTTCTAGCTCTCTTGCTCATCAGAATCACCAAACTATGGTAAAGATATTTCTGGGCGGTCTCTTCCAACGACTAGGATGTACCTAAGGCTCGTCGAAATTGTTTCTTCAGTTTGTGTTTTAATCATTGCCGTATGATACTTTCTCATAAGTTGCTTAGATATCTTGAGAATTTTGCCATGTTCACCTGCATGAGCTCCGCCTACTATGAGGCCATAGGCGCCTTCTTCTAGTTTGAAGTGATCGAGTATCTTTTGTTCAGGCAATGTTATTTTCAATGCATCCCAAGTTTTATATGTATCAAGTACCTTCTTTCTATCGTCTTCTTTACTCACCTTGAAGAGAATATTGCGACCATCCTCCAGATTTAACTGTATCCACCCATTGTTGACATAGCGCTTCCCAATAATTCTCACGATCTTTATATTTGCTTCTGTGGGGGCTATCTCGTGAAGAATTATTCTTCGCTTGTGTGGGAACACCCTCCAATATTTCTCAGCACCTTTTATGTACAGGACATCCATTATTCCCACTGGGAATTTATAATCAGTAATCACGCGACCATCTACGTAGATAAGTCGCTGAGCTAAGATTTTACGAGCTTCTCGCAATGATTTAGCGTAATTCAAAATGTCCCGTAGAATCACTGCTATCGGAATTGAATATTCCATTGGATGCGGTCCGGGACTGGGGCGTATGGTATACTTACCATGTCGACGCTTTCTTGATATCGGAAAGACCGGAGGGGCGGCCAGCCTTTTGATGTGACGAGTTCCACCTAGTTTCATGCACAAATCACCTCAGACTACTCTGTTTTCGTAGCTTCTTCACTTTTAGACACTTTCTTCCTTTCTATCATCTCCTTCCTTCGTGAATCAGAGAGATCAAGCTCAATTATTTTAACATTCCACGGATATATTGGGTAATATCTGGTAGCTCCTCCAGCACGCTTGATAGTAACCCCTTCAACGTACACTCTAAGCTTCTTTGGAAGGAGTTCCACGACCTTGCCTACTACGCCTTTGAATCTGCCCTTTTGAATTATAACCGTATCTCCTTTCCTTATTGGAATCCTTTTTATGCCATACTTTTCCCTGGCCTCCTTGGTTAATGGTGCTACCATCATTTTGAGCCTCATATGATGTGGAAGGTTGTATAAATATTTACGCATCTTTCTTGGCTGAGATGAAATTCTGGAATTTAGCTTCATCAATATCCCCAGCGACTATGCGAATTCACATGATTAAAATTTTTACTACAATAAAAGTAAAAGGTTATTCATCCAAAACCTCAAGCCAAGCCAACGGTATTAGCTGGTACTCACCAGTAGGCAAATAGCGACATATTGTTAGAGGAACTTTCTTCTTACTTATCTCCATTTTTGCGATCTGAATGGGATTCGATGAATCTATCATTTTCAATTCATCTTTCGAGAGGAAAGCGGGAGCTCCATATGCTATTTGAATGGCCCTAATGGCAACAAGTGTTGCGTATTCATATCTAGTGAGATGGGGTGGTCCAATAACGACGTGATTATCTGAAATTCGTTTCTTGAGGGCCATAAAAATCACCTAGTTACTTCTTGAATCCTAGCTCATGAAGGTACTGTAAGATTTCATTGAATTTATCAGGAAGCCTTTCCTTAACGAAATTTAGTATGTCCTCCACTTCGCCACTACTTGCAAATTTACAGTATATTCTTAGTGCTTTTTTAAGTTCCCCAACGGCACGGTTAGTTTCACCCATCGTTACATATATTTCCGCAAGAAAGAGCAGTAACTCAGCGTATTGAGGATCATCACTTAAATTTGAATACTTTCCAACTAATTCAGTTAAAACACTTTCAACGCGTTTTATGTCAGTTTTTGCTATTTCTGGACCCCAGAGAATTAGGATGAATGCGATGTAGTATCTCAAAATGTCAAGTCTATTGTTACTTTCGAGCAGAAGCCTCTCAAAGTCACTGCGGATTCTTTCGAGCTCATCTAATAAGTCTCGCCCCTGTGCAAGTCCTAACTTTACCTTTTCCGATCTTAAGATCAATTTATAGAGCGCATAGTCCGTTGAATTTTTGTCCTTGAGTTCCTCGTAGATTGAATCAAGCAATTCCATCGATTTATTCGAATCCCCAATTAGTGTATAAGCCCTTGCAAGTTGAATGAAGGCAGCAGATTTCTTTTTTGGATCCTCAATGGAATCCGCCAACTCAAGAGCGGCATCTAATGTGTACTTAGCTTTCAGAATTTCGCCTTTCTTTGCCAACTCAATTGCATGACTAACAGCAATGACCAGTAGATTATAATTGGATAATTCGCTGCTCACGCGTTATCACTTGATCCTCAGTTAATTCATAAATGACTATTTGAAGGCACCTATCCTCAATAGTTATTTTTCCCCACGTAGGAATTTCGTAGCCGCCCGCTCCTCCCCAGACACCACAAACCGAGCCTGGATTTAATATAATTGCATCATGGTACGCAAGTATAGCAGGACTATGTGTATGACCAGTGATTATGACCCTGGCGGATCTTTTCCTTGCAATGCTTAATAATTGCTCGGGATCACCTCGGGGGTATATGCCGTGACCGTGGAATACACTAAACTTTATATCACCTATGGTGAAATCAGCCACCAATGGCAGTTTCATAGCGTCGCCCTCATCCATATTACCTCTCACGGCATAAACGTTTTTTGCTAGATGTCTTACAGAATCAAGCACGCTGTATATCACTAGATCGCCCGTTACGACCATTATATCAGGCCGCTCTTGTATAAGAAATTCGATAAATCTCTTTGGTAGCCTGTTTGATCGATAAGGAATATGAGAATCTCCCCAAAAAACTATCTTCGTCAAAATGTCCACCGGATGACTAGAAAAGTGAGAGTGATGAGTGAAAAATGCTATTGAGATTTGCCTTTGGGTGTCCATCCAAGTAATCTGCACAAGGCTTCGAGGTATATAAATTTGTATTTGCCAGATTGCGGATCTATCATAGCATCTCTAATTGTTATTTTCTGAACATTTTTAAATTCATCTGGAACGCCAATGTATACTTTAAGACGCCTGAATAATATTCTAGAACGTTTTCGCTTCCAATACGAAGGCAGCATCCCTCTTATTCTTCGCTTAAGAAATAGATCCGGGCGGACATTGTGGAATGGCCCCCTTCTCGGATTGGTTAGAGTTCTCAGTTCCATCCAGCTTCTCCACTTTTCGATTATTCTCTTTGGTTCACCAACGAAGACTGCCTTCTCTGCATTCACGATGATGACACTTTTATTTTCTAGGAGCATTTTTGCAACTCTAGTCGCCAATCGTCCAACTTTATGATTTGTCGCATCTATGAACACTGTATCAATACTCACAGCGGCTCACCTATAGCAGAATTTTTACGTTAGAGCCTTTTGGATTTCTCTCAATGAGTTCTTTGATACTCATTACCGTTCCTCCAGCATCAAGTATCTTCTTTTTTGCCGTGTCGCTAAATGCAAATGCTGCAACGTTAACCTTGTGTTTTAATATTCCTGCGCCTAAGACTTTTCCGGGGACTAATACTGTGTCTCCTTCCTGTGTGTATCTGGATATTTTCGAAATATTGACTTGCGCTCTTAGCCTGCGAGGCTTTCCTAGTAGTTCCGCGGCGCGTCTCCATATACTAGCTTCATTTTCTCTCGCTTTCTTCTTCAGGAATTTGATTAGTGCAAGTAGTTGAACATTGGTTATCCTTTCATATCTGCGAGTCACGATCATCACCGTGCCTTAGAGGTACTTTTGGATTTTATTCAAGATATAAATAGCTTTATTTGGCTTGTTTCTTGCAATCGAGAAATTACTTTGTCGAGAAAAGATGCATCCAGGAGTTGAGCATTCCAATAGGAGGCCATTGGCTCAGATTCATCAATAAGGATTCTCAGATCCCAATTGCCAATTTCAAAAACATTCATTATAGCATATCTCATAGCTGCCGCTATAGGAATTACAAGAGGGCACAACGGTGATGTAGGTATCCACCTTATTTCGATTTTCTTGTGCTCTTCGTCAACCGTTACTTCTTTTATCAGTCCCAAATCCACGACATTGATACCTATTTCTGGATCCTTAACTCTTTTCAGGGTCTCCATTATTTTTTGTTTTACTAGCTCCACCATTATAGTCACGCATAATGAACTAGGATCTTAACCTGTTAAAAAAAGTCTCAATACTAAAAAGGTGCTTCAAACAATGAAAATAACTATCAAATCTGCAATATCGAAAATACTTTACGACAATCGGTTGGATCCCGCAGAATTTCGAGTAATTTTCAAGCATCAGGACGGTGAGTACTGGGACGTCCCTTTCAATTACCTAAGATTCCAGGGAGGATTCTTTCAGTACTCTAACCTTGATACACTGTATCCCCTCCATAGAATCGTTGCTATATACTCTCTAGATGGAGGATATCTTGTAAGGCGCAAGTTTAATCCTGATCTAGTCGTGATTAAGCCACAAACAATAGAAATCACTCCAGGTATTCCCATAGAACAGCAGTACGACTCATTCACTGTTGCAAGATTTGGGTGGCTCATTATTAGACATTTAGAGTCTATGCTATCAGACAAAAATGACGAGATTGATAGCATACTCGAGACTTTAGGCGAAATTGATGAATTGGGTACAGACGATTCTTACCTTGTTAGGAGTGGTTATTTTGCCGGAACAATAATCAGAGATAAAACGATAATACGTGGGGCTTCGCCCCTGAATTTTCTTGAGATTAGAGATCACCTATATTTTCAGAGGGTGTATCTATTCGACGCTGATGATTTATTCATCATTCACGAAAAAATTGCATGCAGGACAACACCGACGAGGAGAGTAGAAAAAATGGATTCTATGAGTAGTTTTTCGTTTATTTTGAACATTGCTGAGAAGTACTCGTTACTAGCCGCAAATGGAAAGATATTAACACTCGTAGACCAACAATCGAAAATGATCCTACCACCTAAATTAGCCAGCAAAATCGTTGGAACTCTGGGTGGCGATTCACTCCTTGCAGAATTTGAAGTTAGCCAGAAGCGCTGGATTTATCAGAGGAACAAACTGGCCCTTGTGGCTGACCATGACACTATAGTTTCATACATCGCCTAGAAAGCGTCCAAGCAATTTACAATCACTACTTGATGAACGTCCGTATGAACTCTATCATTAATTTCACAGCTTTGGCTCTGTGGCTGTGCATATTCTTCTCTGCGGTGCTCATCTCACCGAAAGTTTTCTGACTACCCTCCGGGATAAATATAGGATCAAACCCAAAGCCGAAATGCCCCCTAACCTCGTTGCTTATTTTACCCTTACATACACCTCTAAACACTTTGATTATTCCCCTAAAGCACAACGCTATTATGCTTCTGAATTCAGCATTTCTATTTGTTATTCCATTCATTAGCCTTAGTATGCCCTCACAACCAATAGTCCTATAGACATAATTCGAATATGGACCTGGAAATCCTCTTAAAGCATCTATAAACAAACCTGCATCCTCTATAAAGAAGTCCACACGAATCTCTCTGCTTAAGTTTTCTGCCGCAAAAAGGACTATTTCATCCAATGAATCCCCCTGTATCTCCAACTTCCTTATATTGCCAAGTGGCTCTAGTTGGATGCCAGACTCAAGCTCCTTAACTAAAGCTAGCACCTCCTCAAATTTATGCCTATTACTAGTTACAAAGTAAAGCTTCATTTAACCACACCAGATCCAAGCTCCTTTTCTATGTCTAAAATCTCCTCATCATATGGGTTTAATTTTCTTGCTTTCTCTATCTCTTTTCTCGCTAAGTCCAAATTTCCCATTTCCAGCAAGATTCTAGCCTTGAGGATCAAAATCTCATAGTCTTCATACTCTTCAAAGACCTGACGCAGTTCGTAAGCTTTATCAAGTGATTCCAAAGCTTCAGCAGGTCTGCCCATCTTGTGTAGAATCTTAGCTCGCAATACCCAAGCTTCAAAGAGTTTCGCATCGGAGTTTATTGTCTCTTCTATAGCCTCTAGGGCACTCTGCAGCTCTGACTCTTGAAAACATATCCATGCAAGGAGGAGCGTTGCTTTGGGATCTTTTCCCTTCTCAAGGATTCTTTTGACTATTTGTTTAGCTTCTTTAACTTTTCCTTGGAAGAATAAGGTGTACGCAAGTTCTACAGTCAACTTAAGGACCTTAAACAACCACAATAAATCTAATTAAATAGATTACACAAATACTAAAGCAGCTAGTAGAACGTGAGTCGGAATGACAAAAGAAATCCGCACTATACTTTTAGCACTATTTTTGCTGACAGCACTTGTGTTAACAGAGGTACATTCTCTGGAAGTTCTTATTGGGCACTCCTCCTTGAAGGATGTATACTATCAGGGGGAGGACTTAATAATCGATGTTTCAGTTTGGAACAATGGGACATCGGCGCTTAGAATAATTCACTTTAACTTGACAATCTGGAGAGTGGAAAAGCGCTACGATAGGTTGCGCAATGTAGAGCTAGTTTACAACTCAACAATAAAAAAGAACGAGACGATATCACCAGGACAAATATACTCACTACGAATTCTTGTAACGGTCACATTTCAACCTGCACAGTATAATTTATCACTAGCGGTGGTAACTAGATTTGCTTTAGGAGCAGCAGGCGAAAGGGAGGATTATATTATACCCACATATCTGTTCTGGGTTAAGCCAACATTTGAAGTCCCCACGATAGTCTGGGCTATTGTCGTCGAAGTTGTCCTAATAGGGCTCGCCATTTACATCTATAGACGCCTAAGGGTATCCTAAGCCACAACTAGCTCATATTCCTGAAATAATTTCTGCGCCTCACTGATGAATCCATTGCACTCTCATTGAGTTCCGATTAGGTCTCATTATGTTAGAGTGCGCTATTAGTGCTATTTCTATGCTTAGGCAAAAACATGTTAAAGCTCTTAAGCTCTTATATCGCCTCCTACGTAGATATGAATATGTTCCTATACATGCCTTGGCCTCGAAATTGGGAATGAAAGCAGATACCACCCGAAAAATACTCGAATACTTAATGAACATGGAACTTATTGAATCTAGAAAGAGAGACTATGAAGGATATAAGCTTACTTGGTGTGGATTAGATACGCTTGCTCTTCATAAGCTACGGAACTTAATAGAGTTAAAGGAAATATCACATAGAATCAACGTTGGAAAAGAGGCGGACATCTACGCATGCCGCGGGATTGACGGTCGTCTCTATATTGTAAAGACTTATAGACTTGGTCGAACGAGTTTTAGCAAGGTTAAGGCTAAAAGACCCATTTATGAGACAACAGCCGGTTGGTTAGTCATGAGCTCCAAGGCTGCTAAGAGAGAGTTTCAAATATTAACAAAATTGTGGGAAGTTGGCGTCTCCGTTCCCAAGCCTATAGCACATGCATACCATATGATATTGATGGAATTTGTCCCTGGGCGCGAGTTATATAAGGCACGTCTTAAAAATCCGCTAAGCGTGTTTAGAACAATCATAAATGAAACTCTCAAGGCGTATACGAAAGCTGAAATCGTTCACGCAGATTTAAGTGAGTATAACGTTATTATTAATGAAGCCACAGAGGACATATGGATCATTGACTGGTCTCAGTGGTTACCAAGTGATCATTTGGAAGCTGAAAATTATTTTAGAAAAGACATGGAAAATATTGTTAAGTTTTTTCATAAAAAGTATAGAATTGACCTGAATACACTGCGAGGAATTTTAGAAGATACCATTAGAGCATTTGGTAAAGACTAGGGCAGTATAGCAAGAACGTACTCCTGAATAAAGCGAATAATTATTGGTAGAAGACCTACTCTTCTTCTTTCAAATTCACGAAGAGAGAACTCTGTATATTCTCTTGCTCTCGCAATATCATGTTTCAATAATGCATCCGCGGCTACACCTAAGTACTCAAGTATCTGAAGCCTTATTGTCTCGGGAATATTTGCTTCGTAGGCATATTTTAATATGTAGTTGAGAACGAAACTCCCATCGCGCTTTTCTAGTAGATTCAGGAGAATTTCCTTTGCTGACTCTTCTAGTTGTTTTATGTTTATTGCTCTGAAATCCCTTATGATTTCATTTATAGCTCTATCTAAGCCTATTTCCTTGTATACCTCAGTGAGGTATGCCATGTTGTCCTTGTGAATCTTCACCTCTATTCCTATCATTTCTGTGGGTCGTAGTTCGTTTGCATATTTCTCAGCTAAGGAGGTAGGAATACTCTCGGGAAATTCATTAATGACAAACAAGAGACTTGAGGCAGAGTCTATTAGAAGCGGTGTTCGTATAATAGGATCAACCTTTGATAATTCATCAAGGCAGTAACTTAAAAGTGCGCTCGTATAGTCAAAATCGCCATATTTAGCATAAATCCTTGAAAGTCTGTTGGCAATAAAAACCTCTGATGAAGAATCCGTTTTTTGGAGATTAACTTTAATGTCATCGAGAAATGCTTGCACTTCCTTTCTATATCCAAATTTTAGGAGGATGTCTATTAGATCTGGTATTGTGGACAGGAACTCCTTCTTGTATAAATTTTGAATTATCGATGATTTTATTTTCTTGCACAACGAGGATACCTCAGGCTGGTCTATTTTAGTCCCTCCAATAAGGTATATATGCAATGCATTTATCAACGCTCGTAGATGGTCTATTATTGATGTATCGGCCTGAACAAGCTGAAGTATCTGCTCTGCGAGCTCTTTTGTTTGGCCCTTGGTTTTATTAGCTAGCGCCAGAAACAATTCAGATAATATATATGCTTTCTTTTCCTTGGAGGCAAGAGGTAATAGGACTTTAACATCGATGCTTTCACCTTTTGCTATGGCCATCTTTACGAGTTTGACTATGGCTTCAACACGCTTGATCTCATAGGTTATTCTCTGAAGAAACTCTAAGGCTTTATTGAATCCATAGAGTTCATATATAAAAGGTAATATCCTCGCTAGTGCTATTGAACGATCAGATCTATCTGGAATCTTTAGAGCGTACTCAATACTTTTATCTAAATACTTCTTGGCCAGATCTTTATTATTTGCCCTCAGGAAAGCTTGAGACAGAATACCATATGCTAGCGCGGCATCAAAATCCCACTCGAATAACACATTAGCTTTCGAATCTATTTTGTTAGCAAGCTCAATAGACTTACTAATTTTATTCTGTGATAGGATTCCGGCTAATATTGCCAGTGTCATGCCCGATTCTTCCTTACTAAGAATGTCTTCACTTATGTGCTCTAACAATATCAATAAACCTGCCCATTTGATGTGCTCAAGTTCATCTGCAAGTTGCATTAAGATGAGTTTTTTCTTTCCTGCATCTTCTAGCTGATTGTACAATTTAACGAAGGTTGAAAGAATTTCTTCGTAAGCATTTGTTTCCATAGATTGAACACCTATTCAAGGAAAAGGATTTTTCTAATTCGGTGCTCCTCTTCACTTGAAATGCCTTCCAAATCGTCATTTTGATAAACAAGCTTGAATTCATAGTTATATATGAACATCGAAATTCCATCCGTTAAAACGACGTACCAAGGCCTCAGAATTTGAATATACGGTAATACTAAAAGCTTCTCAAAGCGCCCCCTAACTGTTGGATCTCTAATGTTTACCTCTGGATCCATAACCTCAACAACAACGACAGGAAAATTATTATGGACCCAAACAAGATCGGGTTGTAGTTCATTATAATTATCCATAACTATTAGATTGCTGCGCGGAACACCAGATTTTTCAAAGTACATCTGAAAGAGAGCAACAATAAAATCGTGCTTTCTGTTTTCCGTTTTTACAATTCTCGCGATTTTCCTAAGGGATAAACTTTCTATCATAACAAACACGGGATCTAGTTTGCTTAAGCGATCAGGTCATAGCAGAGTAGTGGGCCCGGCGGGATTTGAACCCGCGACACAGGGCTTAGGAGGCCCTCGCGCTTTCAGATTCAACAAATTTTATCAACATAGTAATTATCCTGGCTGCGCTACGGGCCCTCGCATTTTTTGGGTCATAAAAATCCATGGTGGAGGGGGCGGGATTCGAACCCGCGGCCTCAGGCTTGCCATGCCTGCGAGATACCTCTACTCCACCCCTCCTCCTTTTTGTTTTGATCCCAGTTGAATTAGACTATATCTACTATTTAGTGATTTAAAAATATTTCATGTCACCCACGACTCCTTTTGCAAACAAATTAAAGCCGCTTTTTAATTCTCCATAAGGACCAGAATTTGTTCAATAACTTTGAGTAAATTCTTTCTAAGATTTTGAGAAGGAGTTAATTAAACCGCTGAGTGGGCCCGGGCGGATTCGAACCGCCGACCGTCCGGTTATGAGCCGGACGCTCTACCTGGCTGAGCTACGGGCCCTATTTTCAAGCGCTACCAGACATTATCCATAAGAGTAACATAATTCAATACACTTTTTTTAAAAATTTGCTATATCCTGAGGCTTTTGACAATTTCTATACCTTTTTCATTAGCTTCTGCTATTATCAAGTCGTATGATTGCAGATCAAGAACACTGAAGTATCCTATTGTCGGAACTATACCTATGTCTCTTTGCCATGCAGTCAAACCCTCAAAGCTTCCTGCCGTTAATACAACTGTTCCTCGATGCCGTGCGTGACTTGATATATGTACGTGACCCATCAGTAGAATGTCAGGTTCCTCCTCTATTACCAAATGATCTTCTTGAGTAGGGGCTTGTGGTATCAATCCCCATTGGGGGCATAAGTGTCTCCACCTCAGTAGTTCCGTCGTTACCTCATGTACATTTTCAAGTTTGACTCCAAATAAGCCCGCTATTCGCTCCAGACCCTGACCATGGTATAATAATATTTTCACCCCATGTATTTCTACCATCGCGGGATTAGAAAGAATTTGCACTGTTGAGAGGTCATAGAGAGCATCTGCAAATTTTTCGCTGATTGGGGGCTGTGGAATAAATCTCGTAGAAGCATCATGATTCCCGGGTATTGCTATTACCAGCTTGTCGTCTGGTATTTTACTTAGGTACTCTGCCAGAATTCTATACTGACTCTTTTGGTCAAATATTGCAAGTTCATCCTTTTGTTGAGGATATATCCCAACACCATCTACAAGATCTCCAACAAGGATTATGTATTCGATTTCTCCTGCTATTTCATTTAATTCTGGGCTTTTTGTCTCTCCCCTCAGGAATTCTATGAGCCGCTCAAATCGATCCTTCATAAATTGCTTACTGCCTACGTGTAGATCTGCTGCTACTAGTATTTTCGTTGGTTCAGTCGATTTATTGCGGGTCCTCACTCTAGGTAAGTCGGGAAATATTATATTAGAGGCAATGACAAACCTTTCTGACTTTACTGATTTTATTTCAACTGCGATAACCGTATCTTCTAGTATTCTATCAAATTTTGCTTTAAGATCCGGATCAGCGTCGAAAGGTACATATATTTTGAACCTAGAGTATGTGTCATCACCGACGATTAACCCTCCTTTACCATTCTTAGCTATTTCCTTTGAGTCTACCATAATCACTACATACGTATCCTGATACTCACCCGGCTTCAGGTCTAAACTTTCTATGATGCGTCCGCCTACATTCTTCTCAAGAATTTTTAGAAGTTTCTCATATCGACTGAGGAAATATGCTCTGAAAGCTTCTGGGGAGTCACTTAAATTATACCAAGGAACTGTTTTTACAATTCTAACCGATGCTTTAATTTGATCACGTTTCTTAGAGAATGCTGCTTTATCAGTCCCGACAGTTTCTACTGCTTTTTCTTGAATTGCCTCAATAGACGCAGCCCTAAGTTTTTCAGTCGAATCTTCCTCGCGAATATGAGCATTGAAAATTTTATTTAAAGGTTCCTCGTAAGATGCCTCCGGTTGACGCTGCTTTGATGCTAATACATTTTCTTTAACCCGCCCGCGAGTTTCAACGCTGAATTCCAGTACCTGTTGAGGGGTCTGCTCCATTTGATGTAATATTGATTTGCAGCTGGCTTCTGTTTCTCGCCCATGTTTCTTATTTTCCCTCTTTGTTGCCTTTTCTAATATTTCGCTAATACCAATCATTGGAGATTTGGTTCGCGTCTTGGGTAGAGCTCGAGATTCATACAACACCGATTTTATTGCATCTTGAACGTAGCTCTTATCTATGACTGAAATATTATGTCTTTCTACACGATAGGCCAGTTGTTTCATTATTTCTTCAAAAAGACTCTTGGGAAGAATTTCAAACATCACTGAAAGTATGTTTAAAGCGTCTGGTGTTATGTTTGTCTTTAGTTTTTCAAATACTATTTCTAGTATACTCAGAGCGCACTTTGAAAGCTTGCTTACCAAAATTTTCCCTCGGTCTTATTTCTTTGTCTATTCGTCTTATTAGGAAAATATGCGTCTTAATACAATCCTTCATCTTAGCCCATTTCAACTCTAAATTGTTATTACCAAACAAGAGGATCCTCATCTGAGATTTTCTGATCGGTTGCGATATAAGAAGCCCGGGGCGGGATTTGAACCCGCGACCTCGGGATTACAAATCCCGCGCTCTAACCGCTGAGCTACCCGGGCAATGGTCTTTCTTAAGAGAATTTTAGTGGGCCCGGCCGGACTCGAACCGGCATAAGGTTAACCCTGTTGTCCTTCCGGTTATCAGCCGGACGCGCTAGCCACTACGCTACGGGCCCCTACATGTTGATACTCTCCAAAAATAACAGTATACTAGTACTTCAATTTTAAAAATGAGGGACGATGCAAGTAACTTAAACTCTCCTACCTCGCCGTCCTCCAGGTCTTCTAATAGAATCATGAGGAATTGGCGTTACGTCATCTATGGAAATTATTTGCAGCCCCGCTCTTGCAATTGATTTTATCGCTGCTGCAGCAGATGCTGAATTTATGTTTGGAGAGCGATTACCTCCTCTTCCTCGAAGTTTTATCATAACTTTTGATATTCCAAGCTCTCTTGCTCTCTGGGCCGCGTGACGTCCGACCATTAGTGCTACCCAAGGTGTCGGCTCATCCCTCGCAGTTTCTGCGAATAGACCACCAGAGGCACGTGCTATTGATATTGCACCCGTTGCATCTGTTATCGTCAGCAATGTGTTGTTTTTATGGCAGAATAAGTATGCTATCCCAATTTTTAGTGGATCCGCTGGGAGAGCTGCTACCTCAGCCTTCGCTTCCGCTTCTTCGGGAGTCTTTTTTACCTCTTCTTCGCTTTCTTCGGCATTCTCAGACATGTAATCCTCACACTAGCAGTAGTTTTGACTTATACAATATTGTATGTTTAGCCGTTATAAATACTAGCCTTTGGAGGATTAGCTATCTGTAGCTTGTTTGGAATCTGGCACGCGCCCCCGGACCGCCAAATTTTTTCATTTCTTTCTGTCTGGTATCCTCAACTAGCAAGTATCTGTCGTACCATCTGAAAAGTTTTTCTAGACGTGGATCCTGGAAGTATTTAACAACAGCTCTAGCAATAGCACACCTGGCAGCATATAACTGCGAGACTAAACCCCCTCCTCTTACTTTCACTCTCACATCTATCTGCTGGGCTAATTTTCCTATCAATAGCAAGGGTTCAAGCACTAATAGGCGCAGGTATTTATTTTCTATGAATGTAACTCGCTTTCCATTAATTCTCACGACTCCCGTTCCGGGTGTTATTATACAGCGGGCTCTTGCTGTTTTTCTTGTAGCACTTGCCAAGATTGCACTAACTGTTGTTGTACTCATTGCATCCACCTTACCTTCGGCTTAAACGCAATATTCGTGATGGGATACCCATTACTGCTATGTCAATGACTTTTTCTGCCTTATTAAAGACAAAATCTACATCGATATCCGCTCTTACTATTAAGACTGCTTCCTCCCAAGTATCGTTATTAGTTAGTAGACAGTTCACTCTGTTCAGGACCTCTCTTTGTTTTTCTTTTCCAGGAAACAGGAGCGTTAAATTAGAAAGCAGTGCACTTACTGAAACCGATCGCAGGCTTTCAATTGATTGCATGCGTATTTCTCTATATTTTATTTTCGTTGTTTTGCATTCGTCTGAAAAACAGAAGACCTCTACCATTTGTTTTCTCCAGCTTTTAGCCACTAGATCAAGAATCTTTTGATAATCAACATTCAGTAAGTTGACGATTGCTGATTCTAAGATCCGCTCTTTTTGCGGTTCTTGATTAAAGAATTCAAATGCTGATTCACAAATTCCAGCATGGAAGATTTCACCAATCCCTGTTACTTTGTTACAGCATAGAGTCGCAAGCCTATTTACAGCCTCTGTGACTGTGTTCATTTCATTCTTGAAAAGTTTAATTGCTGGAACGAACTTATTCCGAACGATAAAAGCTGCAATTTCTAGCTCTGGGGATTTTAAATCGACAGCTGGCCGCTTTTGAGTATCCTCTAAAAATCTATCTATGACTCCTTGACCAACTAATCGCCCAACGACTTTTTTGTCGATATCCGTAGTTTTAGGAACAACAGCGAAGGATTTTTCAAAGCTGAATATATCCGGCCATGGAATGCTTTTAGACAGTTGGTATAAGTCCTCAATACTTTCGCATTCTTCAACCTTTGGTGCGAAATATAAGTTAATCACTGCTCGAGAGAACAAGGAAAGCAGTGTCGCATCTTCACTGATATCATCACTTTTAACGAGGAGTAGATTGGGCGTCAAATCGAAAACTTCTCTCTGACCTAATATCCTGCGGATTTCTCTTTCGACGAGTTTGCTTGTACCTGGAATTATCTCTAGGCACAGAAACATAGAGACATCACAGATTAATCTCATGTTAACAAGAAAGAAAAGAATAAGAATTATAGTAATTTGGAAAGTAGTCTTGACTTGGTGCTATGATTGATATTTTGGGTGATATTCAAGTGCTAGAAGCATTTGAAGATGCCTTTATAACGTTCACTGACGCCGGAGAACGCATGCTAAAATATGCTTTAGATCAAGCTGAAATTCTCCTCAAGATTAGAAGCTTGCTATTAGAAGCCCGACAAAATAATAGAAGAGTTCACACGGTAGGAATGGGTAGATCTGGACTCTGTGGTAAATTCCTCGCTGAATTACTAAAACTCAGACGTGTAAAATCTTCTGTTATTGGCACCACGTTAGCAAAGCCGGTCAATAATGGCGATGTTGTTTTTGCAATCTCTGGAAGCGGATGGACTAAGACCACGACCCTCTATACTGAGTTATGCCTAGAGAGAGGAGCTACTGTTATCGCATTCACTGCAACTAAAGGATCGAAACTGGACAGACTATCTGACTATTCGTTGTACCTGCTTGGAAAACCTCTACCGACGTCTACAGACTACATTGCAAGAAAAATCTCTGGAGATTACAGATCACCACTTGCGCCCATGGGATCTATATCCGAGTTTTCCACACTTCTTGTTTCCGCCGGGATAGCTAATATGATTGACTCTGAGGAACCTATAGAAGAATTTAAAAGGACATTGACAACGATAATCAATGTAGCAAAAAGCTCGTTAAGCAAACTACTGATTCATAGAGATAACCTAAATAGACTAATAGCTTATTACGAAGTTGCTAAGAAAAAAAACCATTCATGCTTCTTTGGCGGTATGGGTCTTTTAAGTTACATCAGTGATATCATATCCATAAGATTCCAACACCTTGGAATAGACGTTAGCGATATCTCGGATTGGATCCTACGAAAGAAAGAAGACGTTCTAACGATTCTTTCTGGATCCGGAGAAGCATCCATACTTAAAATCTTAGCAGAAGAAGGAAAACGGAGCGGAATGAAAATATTAAGCATCGTTGGAAATGATGAAAGCACTATAGCTAAGTTATCTGACGCGTTCTTGTTGTTAGAGGATATCGAGGAGCGCAAGAAATACTTTGAACTTGGACGCGAGGAACTTGGACGTTTCATACCCGCTTTTGAAATTTCATGCTTCATACTGTACGAAAGCATTATCGCCGAACTAGCAAATAGATTCGGTATCACAGAAGAAGCTATGAAAGAAATGCACGCAAACATTGAATAGGTGAATATGAGGTAATAGAACCATACTTTCTAGGAGAATAAATTATAAGAGGCGATACAATTTTCTTAGTGCGTCGTACGTCGCGTACACAAAGCTAATTGCTGTTCTAGTCCTACCAAAGCTTTTAGTCCAACAATCTTGCACTCCAGCAAGCTCGAGAACACGCTTCGCGGCTTCTCCAGCAACAAGACCTGTTCCTCTAGGTGCTGGCAGTAAATGAATCCTTACGCTTCCACACTCACCAACGATTTTAAATGGAACTGAATGTGGCATATTACAGCGACATTCCCAACTACCACAACCCCTCATTATTGGTATTAGGTTCTTTTTCGCATTAGTTATTGCCTCTTGTATTGAAAAGCGCATTTCTGGGTTTCCGCCTTTTCCAACACCAACTAACCCATCTTTATTACCAATAACTGCAACAGTCCTAAAGCTAAATCTTCTTCCGCTGTCGGTCATTCGTGCTGTTACAATAACGTTCAAAATGTAGCCATAAATTTTATCTCCAACGAACCAATCTACTATTTCAGGCTCTGGTATGCTGCTAGTGTAGTAAAGTAATTCCTGTATAGTCCCAATTTTACCCTCTTTTACAAGCTTGCCAATTGTTGTTCGCGGCTTCCAAAATTCTTCTAATTCTTCCCGGGGCCTTACTATAGATTCTGGAGGTACTTCCCTAACTTTTATAACCATCCTTCATTCACCTACTCTTTTGATCCAGTCGGGTAGGCTGGTATTGTATTCCTTCGCTATTTTACTCAATACTTCAATGAAATTATTAGTTATTTCTTCTGGCCTAATACCATTAGCTAGATAAAAACTAAACTGTCTGTCATAACGTTTAGGGTCTTTTTCCTTAAGTCTCCTAGAAAATTCAGCTATATGCTTTCCAACTATACGCTCAGCTGATGGAAGTATGTCTGGGTCATATGGAATCTGCACTCCAGAGTCTATGAGTCCCTTGAGAGCAGCATAAAGCCTATTACCTCTAGTAGATCTTTGAGGACCTATATCTAGTATCGCTTCGTTGATATTAGCTTTTCTAGCTTTCAGACCCGCTAAGAATCCTGTTAGATATGCTGCAGGCACATTACCACAGCTGTATTTCCAACCGTACCTTCTTAATTCAGACGAGTGTGTATAAGATAGAGTTCTATCACCTAGTATCGCTCCCTCAGCGAATTGAACGATGACATTTCTGAGACTTTTTCTTACTACTGCTCTAATTTTCCTGGAGAGCAACATTTTATATCGGGCGCGATAGTCAGTTTTGCCTTCTCTTCTTCGCCGCCATGGAACTTTGTACGCTTTTCCGAACTTCTTCATTTCTCACCACCATACTTTATGAGAATTTCCTCCTTCCAATTTTCTGGTATTGGTTTGGTGTTGAGCTTACGTTCTAATATGTAGCTAATGACATGACCTTTACTCTTAAATGTTCCAGCTTTCGCAAGTCTGCGAAGATAATTGTATGTTTTTGGAGTTATTATTCCGGCGAGTTTCAATGCTCTTAGCGTGCGCCTAATTGCTCTTATTTTGGTAACCCAAATGTACGACCCGCCTGCGCGGACATAGTAGGAACCCTTTCTTTTTCCAGGGCCTCTTCTACGCCCTTTTCTTCGTTTTTCTGCCAACTTGTTGGCTCTAATATGACTAGTTCCTTCAATTGGACGCTTCCAGATTTTTCTCTCTTTTATTAACTTTCTTATCTCCTCGCTTGTAACCGCAGAAGAAACAATGTCAGTGGCATCAGGATCTATCCAAACTCTATTAATTCCACATTTTAGAATTCTAGCCGCTACTCGTCTTTGTAGGATAAGCTTTCTTGTCATAGAAATCCCCAACAAGCTTTTTATCTATTCCCTTCCAACTAGGAGCCTCCAGATTCACTAGTAGTTTTTCTCTCGGACTCGGTTTTGGGTCTTTCTTCAGCTTCTATTTCCTCAACAAGTTTTTCGAGTTTTTCTTCTAATGGTTGGGGAGGAGTCTCAAGACGCATCTCGGGCGGTTTTCTTGGATTAAGAATGTGAATACCAAAATTTTTAGCAAATTGAATGATTTGCAATCGTTTTCTCTGGCCCACACTGGATGCTATTCTCGCTGCTTCCGTAGCTGGATCTATTATAAATAAGTCCTCCACTCGACGTACTAGAACTTCTCTTCTACCTGATGGGTGAAGGTATCTAACGAGTTTAGGAGCGCGGTATCCAACTTTCACCTTAGGTGGGTAGCCTTTGTATTGTAGTCTAACTTTATTATCCCGTCCTTTAGGATACCTCCAGGAATCATCCAGTTTCGTCCAACGCCAAGATAAGTACCGTCGGAATTCTTTGCGATTTCTTTTCCTTACCTTAAGCAATCTACGTATTTCTCGTACTTGAGTTTCGTTCAACTCTTTCAATGCCATTAGCTACACCACCAGGATCAAGTAACCTTAGATGAACCTTAGACAATTTATAACGAAACAATAAATTAGGATATTAGATATTTTATCCTTATCTTGGGGGGAGCTTAGGCCTAGCGGGTTTCCATTTCATGGTGGAAAGTCCCCCGCCCCAAATTCAGGCAGGGCGGCGCAAGCCGCGGAGGAGAAATCCTCCGTAAGGGCAACAGAAACGACACGTCCTCCTGCAGATGCCAATGCGGCAGCGAAGGGCATGGCAACATGCCCGAGTTAACCTGCCGAGAATGCAGGAGGGAACGATGAAACGAGGCCCTCCCTGAGGGGCTAAGGAATGAACCGTCGGCTGTGAAGCCTGAGCCGACGCGGACCGCTTAGTCTGATCCCGCTAGGGTATCAAACCCGAAACAAAAGGGGGCTTATGGGCCTAGGCTCCTCCCAACATCTGAGTACTGGGCCCGTGGCGTAGTCAGGATATCGCGCGGGCTTTCGGAGCCCGGGGTCGCGGGTTCAAATCCCGCCGGGCCCAATTCGCTCTGTAATTCTAGTAGGGTCCGAGATCTTGGTACTCTGGCTCAGAAATTCTAAGAAACATGCTAATCAAGGTTGCGCCAACACGCAAGCTAATTCTTGGTATATCTCCGCAAAAAGGGGATCTTTGAGTAGGATATCCTCGATGACTTCCACCGGTATCTCTAATTTGATTATTCGCGTACGTCCGTGTCTGCCAAACGAAACTATTGTTGAACTTATTATTCCAAGTGTCTCTAACTCTGCCAGGTAATCGTTAATTCTTCTGAGAGTTATAGGCTGCCTTCCTATCTGTGAGAGTAGCCAATCATAAGTCTGTTTTATCCTACCTGTTACTATCTTACTACTCGTCTTGGACAGTCCTGCTATTCCCAGTAATAAAAGTTGCTGATTTGGCGGAAGAGTTAATATAACCTCCTTTATTATATTTCTCTCTACCTCTTCAGATGCCTGCATTACGTGATCCACTGCAACTTTTGAATCACCCTTTCTCTCTGCAATCTCCCCCGCTACTCGAAGCAAATCTATGGCTTTTCTAGCATCACCATCTCTGGCTGCCACTGCTGCAGCATATCTTATTGCTTCGTCATCTATTACTCCCTCCCAGAAGGCTAACTTTGCTCTCTGCAGTAATATACCATACAGCTGGTCCTGTGTGTATGGTTGAAAGATTATAGTTTCCTCCGACAAACTTGAGAGAACCCTAGCATCTAGATATTCCCTAAAGCGTACATCATTTGTAATGCCAATTAACGATATTTTCGATTTTGCAAGTTCGGAGTTCAGTCGCGTGAATTGATAAAGAATATCGTCCCCAGAATATTTAACCAGCCAGTCTACTTCATCAAAAACAACAAGGAAAAACATGTAATTTTCCTCTAGTCTTTTCATAATCAAAGAAAGAATTACATCTGGAGGAAGCCCCGTTTTAGAAATTTTAAGCTCAAGGTCTGTGGCTATTTTTACGAGTGCGCGATAATTGGTGCGATAGAACCGGCAATTCACGTACGAATAGCCGAAAGGAACCTTAGCTTCGTCTGTTTTTTCCTTTAGCTTTCTCAGAACTAGCTGTGTAACTGCTGTTTTACCAGTGCCTACAGGACCATACTCAAAAATGTTACTGGGTCGCGTCCCCTTGAGTATATTTACTAAAATATCGGCAAGTTTTAATATTTCCTTCTCTCTGTAGGGGAGATCATCTGGAACGTAGTCTACAGATAGGTACCTTTTGTCCTTAAATACGCTTCTTCTACTAAGTGCTTGCTCAAGAAATTTGTCTAATAGACTCATCTTTACGAGGACCCACTAGACTTGTGCGTATATAGAGCTCCTGAGGAAGCTTAAACAAGAAGGCATTACCTATACAATACATCTGAAATACACGATAATGCATACGCTAGGACAACTGTTCAGACTACTAGAATAATTAGGAAAAGCAAACTTTTGCTTTATCTTCAGGCAGTTGTCATTTTTAAATTCATCCAATAAATTTTTTGCAAATTTTGTACCTGTTGGCTGCATTGTAGCGGGCTGGATTATGGAACCTCGCAAAAAATACGTCATTGACATAAGTCTTATAACGTCAGGAGGTTTGGAAACGGAAACCACACAGGAGTTGGCGAAGGACAATGCTACCTTTTATGTTCACTCCTTAATAATACGAAAACTAAAAAATATGGCCGACGAAGGTCTAGACGAGGGTCGCATAGGTATTTCGCTACTCGAAAACTTCGGGAAAAAAGCTCGACTTGAATTTGAATTCTCCGATGTTCCCGACAGAGTTTCCATCACTGAAGCAATTTTAGAGCTCGCAATGCGACTATCTGCCACTGTATTAACTAGTGATGAAAACGTCCACAAGTTATGCAGGGGTTTCAAAATAGACTCTATTCTAATAAAGAAAGATGTTGATATCAATACGTTGAAACTCCTACAATTCTTTGATGATGAAACATTGAGCATTCATTTAAAAGAGAAATGCAAGCCATTTCGAAAGAAGGGGGTGCCTGGAAATTGGGTGTTTGAAGAAATACGTGACAATCCTATTACGGCGGATGAACTAAGAGAATTAATAAGAGAAGTTATAGAGGCTGCAAAAATTCATCCTGGAAGTTTCATCGAGATTGAAAGACCTGGCAGTACAATAATTCAATTGAGGGATCTCAGAATAGTGATAACAAGACCTCCGTTCTCCGATGGCCTTGAAATAACCGCTGTTAGGCCTGTGAGAAGACTACATCTAGAGGACTATCATCTTCCGGAAAAACTGATTCGAAGACTTGAGCTTCGAGCCGAGGGAATTCTGATTTCTGGCAGTCCTGGTGCCGGAAAAACTACTTTTGCGCAGGCTTTAGCAGAGTTTTATCGCAGAAAGGGTAAAATAATAAAAACTATAGAAGCACCGCGAGACATGCAGCTAAGTGAGGATATAACTCAATACTCAAAAAGCTATGGAACACCAGAGGAACTCCATGACATTCTTTTGCTCTCTAGACCTGATTATTGCATATTCGACGAAATACGCAATCCGGAGGATATAGAACTATTCTCTGACCTTAGGCTCGCCGGTATAGGCATGGTTGGTGTTATTCACTCAACGACGGCTATAGACGCCATACAACGATTTATAGGCAAGGTAGAACTCGGGATGATACCTAGCATTATTGACACAGTAATCCATATGAAGCATGGCCAAATTGAAAGGGTCCTAGCTTTGAGAACAATGGTTAAAATTCCGCACGGGTTAACAAGTGAAGATCTAGCTCGTCCTGTGGTCGTAGTTTACGACTTCCTCTCAGGTAGACCTCTTTTTGAGATTTATACATTTGGAGAGAGAACGTTCGTGGTACCTATTTCAAGGGAGGCTAGTAGAGAAATTTATGGTGAATCTATGGAAGGAGCTTTAGAAGCCCCAACCCAGGAGGGGCTGATATTTACATTAAGAGAAACCAAACGCGCATATATATTTGACTTCGGAAAGAAATACGGATCCAAACACGTGGTTGGTTACGCTGGATCGAAAATCATCGCGAGAGGCGTAACATCAAGAAGTGGCAAGTTAGTAGTTTCTAAAAGATCTCATTCAGGCAGAGCAATCGAAGAAGCTCTAAGCGCCGGGGAAGAGCTTAAGTTTTATATGGGACAATAGTAGTTGGCTAAGTATTATTTCATTTTTATTCATCAATATAATTCAAAATCTCACGCCTTATTACAAGACTATACATGTCTTGGAGCATTTCCTCCTCCCTAGCGACCTCCAGCATTTTGCTAGGTGAATCGATTATTTCGAAGGAAGTAAATGATGGTTCAATCTTAATGGTCTTCACGTATTCTTCAAGAAAGTCACTCAGCAAAACTGACTCGTCCACTAAAAAAACAATTCTTTGACCCTCAATCCATGGTCCAGCAATGGATCTGCCACGATATTTTCGAATAAATGACAATATGTTTTCAGTGCTAGCGCTTGTTGGAGGGCCACTAACTATTCTAGGAGTAGGCGTCGCATGAAATCTTGTCTCAATTAGAATTATCATTGAATTCTTCCCTTCGCTTATTCCCAGAAAAATTGGGGAGAACTCACTGCGTTCTAGTACATTTTTAATCTTATGCATAATTCTAAGCGCCTGTCCCCAGTACACGTCTGGCGGTACGTTACTCCTCCTTAGAACTAACATACATAATTTTCTCCTGGAAATCTCGCTTATGATAGACTCATCTTTGGGTAAGTCCGGAGCTTTCGGGAAGAAGAACTTACTACTCGGTTTTGCTAGGAATAGTTTGGATAACAACTGAAATCGACATATGGTCTCCCTCCTTAGCGCATTCGTTACATTCCTATTCCTATCTACTGGATCTACGAGTATGAATGAGTGGTTGAATTTCTTAAACGCATCCTCAGGAGACCAGGTGCGCGTTAAATCGATAAGTATTCTTTTCTTTCTTGACAATTCCTTTACAGCCTGTAGGAATGAGCCATAATATATTATCAGTAACTCACAGGCGTACCCAGAGAAGCCGCCAACTTTTATCTCTGCGCCGTATACTCCTATTCCTTTTAAAAACCCTTTGAGCAACCTAACCTCATTTCTTAGATCATCGTTAAGCATTGATCGCACATAACGTGTATGGTAGGGCGTTCTATCAACTGCGGATATTATTTTTTCTGGGTGGGATTCAAATGCCGGTACGATATCAACCTCATAGCCTTCAATCCATACGTGTAAATATGGATGCTCAGCGTACCTCATTTGGCTACGAAGATCGAGTTCTCTCATAACCTTCATTACAAGATCTTCAAGCATACCTTTATATTCATATTCACTAGTAGGCGGTGGCGGCAGTAGAATGAATATATCAAAATCCACGGATCCAGAGATCCAAGTACCTCTAGCAACAGATCCCTCGATTTCAACTGATGCTTGAATTTCGAGCTTTCTTAATGCTTCCTCAACCTTTAATTTAATTTTCTCGGCTAGCTCTCTTACTCGCTTATCCTCCTCATCTGATGGTACTATTCTATGAAGAACTTCAAGAAGTGTATTAACGAGGTCTTCTCTACCTTCTTCGCGTGCTATCCTTATTGATGGAAGCTCTAGGAATCTTTTTTGAGCTCCAGATGGTTCACCATGGAACATTCTTGAGCCCTGCTAGATATGCGATTGTGTTGGATAATGGATGTATGAGTAAAGTAAAGAGCAAACACACCATTAGTTCAAATGAACTTAGAAGCGGGTAAAAAGGATATGAAAACAGTAGTGCAAAAACAGCGAATCCCAATTGATCCATTAGAGGCAATGTTGATCCAGGCTTCAAATTCAACCGACGTTTAATAAAAGATCCTAAGAGATCCCCCGTGTGCGTTCCTAAACTCAGGAGAAATGCTAAAAGTAAAGCATCTGATACTAAAATTTCATCAAGACTAACCAGAGGGAATATTAGGGGCAGAACTAATCCCGTCAAAGTTCCCAGAGTTAGACCTCCAAAAAAACCACAAATTGTTTTATTATCCCCAAAAATGCGCTTACCATCAACGAATTTTTTGCCAAAGTCTAAAGGAGGACCTCCGCGAGTTATTACTGGCGTGGCATTCGCGATGTACGCTGGCAGAATATACACTAAAGCCCGAAGGAAGCTTAACAGAAGATCGCTCATTAGTTTTCTCACCTTATTATCCGCTTGAGCATTTTGTCGGCTTGAGTTTCCTTCTTTACCTCCTTAACAACAACCTTACCCTCACGTATTTGGTTTATTTTATGCGCCAACAATTTAAGCAACTTATGCTTGCTTACCTTAGCGAGCTTCGGAATTTTTATTCTGCCTTTTCCCTCAATCCAGTTACTAGGATGCGATTTATTCCTTTCGACAATAACGGGAATATTTAAAAGCTCACATGCTTTAATTAGCTCATTCAAAGTAGGGTTTTCCACAGCAAGACTAAGCGGAACCTTTCTGCCAAGTTTTCTTGATAACCGATAGTCCACATGCTCGGGATAAATAATCCAATACTGATTGCGTTCAGTGATGTATTCACTCAAAGTCATCCACCGCTTGGCTCTCTAATGAGCTCTTCAACAAGCCCCAATATGTAAGCATGAGCAACGATAAACTCATCATCAAATTCCTTAGCAAGTTCTGAGTATACTAAGCGATGAACATTAAGTCTATCTAGTATTCCGTAATAATCGGATGCTGTCTTGAGCTTTTTGATGAACATCAGAGCCTTTATTAATTTAGCTGCGGATCCAACAAAGTCAGAAGGCAAGTTGCATTCTGTTCTCACTTTTTCCCACAGTTCACGCTCTAGCTTAGGAGCACACAAAATAATCAATCTCTTTTTTTCTACTAGAACTCCGAGGAATTCGTGACACTCAAAACCTAAAGAACGTTTTAGCTTTGTAAGATCAAAAACCTCGAGAAATGCATATGGTTCTTTGTAAATTTTATACCTTAGGTTGCGACCACTCGCCTCCAGGTTATCAGTTTCAACAACACATAAGTAGTGCGCATATATTTCAGAAAGTAGGAACGGTATACCTTTTTGGAGGCAGTAAAGAAAAACATTGGATGGCCTTAACGCTGAACCTTCAGTTATCTCTGAACTTATGCCAGATCGTGCAATCATGATCCTTAAGCGCCAGTAAGCCTCTTCAACGCTTTTTCCACTCCTTATTATCTTAAGTGCTTGGGCAATCTGGTTTCGCTCCTCCTGACTCAGATCTTTATGCCTAGAAAGGTACAGAAAAATGTTCTCAACGAATTTTATATCTGGCATAGGTTCACCGTTCTTGTCTTGCCTCATGCAGATGAGAACCCTTCCAATACCAGGCAGGAACGTTTGAGTAAGCACTTGGAGGTAGTTATTTCCCACCTCAATTAAGCTACCTATTACGCTCTCCGGGAGCATCTTTATTGATGGGCAACGTGTGAAATTTTTAGAAGGTTCTTTTAAGAGGGTTCTTTCCACAAGCAGTACACCCCTCTGTTCCCTCAAGTTTTCAGCACTGACATAACCCAACGGTTTGTACCTTGGTTGCAGCTTGCTCAGAGTATCAGAAGATAAGTAATTCAAATAACCCTCGACACCTAGGAAATGCCTTATTGTCGAAGGCTTTAATTCCTGTTTACCGATTCTAGCCTGCATGCGCCTGACGAACTTAGCGCGGAAGTCTGATACATCTGTAGCCATGAAATCAAAGCCAAGATCTTTGTACAAAGCATCTAATACTGTACTATCAATCTCCTCCTCTGAAGCTACTTCTAGAAAAACTTGCCCTTCCGCACTTATGTAGAGATCCGTAACTAGAGCGAGCTCGCCATCAGGTTCTAAACGTACATTTTGACCGATCATTCTCTTGAATCGAAGTACTATTGTCGGATCTACTGCCGAGATATTAGAAAGTATGTTTAGAACTTTTAGTAATTTCTCTGCTTTAACCAGTAACTTCTGAAGATGCGATGAACGCTCATCCTGGTATTTACTTTGGAGATTTTTTATTGTCTCCAGACTCCTCCTAAGATCATCTGAGAGCTTGATAATCGTGTCACGGTTGCTTTTAATGGTATTCCACAAAACCTTAAGATTAAGCTGACCAGTGGAGATTGCTGAAAGGTAACTCCTAATCCTGGAAACATATTCCTCAACTGCATCGATGCTCTTAATGGCTTCGGGCTTACTTTCGCTGAGTCTATGCTCTGTTGCAGATTTTTTTGCGTATAATTCCCCCATTTTTTGAAGTAAAATTGCCATGTAATGCCTTAGTTTGCTTAGCGATTCTGCACTTAATTTCCTCTGAGCTTCTTCTACCAACTTTGTAACGTACTGCAATTCATCATTGATTTCCTGGAGATTTTTAGCAAGTAATAGATACAAATCAAAGTCTTCACTCATACACAACTTCCCTCCAGGATTAAAGTGATGGAAAATGCTATCCCCTTTAGGAAATTTAATACTTAGAGACAAATTGCGTTAAAATCCATAGAAACATAAGCAATTCAGGCCTATTGAGAGTACTTTTCTAATAAAACTTTAAAAGTAATAGTTTGACACTACTATATTACTTTCTGTGGTGGTGCCGTTTTGCGGATGTGTCCACAGTGTGGAACCCCACTTGAGAGGAGAGAAAGAAAAGGTAATTATGTGTTATTCGTTTGTCCTATTTGTGGCTTTTCAGAGACAGCTAAAATTAAAAAACCCGTAACTGATGAGAAGCAGGGGATAAGAATCAAGATTGAACAAAAGGGAGAGGGAGTTATTGAAGAGAAAAAGAAACGCGTTGAAATAAGCGAGGAAGAAATTGAGAGTGTACTCGAGATTCTAGAAAGTTCAGAGAGTACCGGTGGGTAAGTGAGATATTCGGGATAGATACTCAAAGATTCGTTTTTCCTCGTTTTCATTCGCAATTCTAAATCCCCAATATTCTAATTGAACACTTGCTCGTCCATGCGTAGCATTCCTCAAGGCCTCTGCAAATCCTAAGGAATCCAGAACTGAGATCCGTCCTGATATCTCACATAAATCGGTGCTAGTTACATTTTCTATCTTTGCATTACGTGATGACAATAAGCTAGTCACTTGACCTATGAACTCATGATCAGTGATTATGCTAAAAGAATAGTATGGTTGTGCTACATATGTTTGCAAACTAGAGAGGGCTTCATATACTTTTTGAATGATTTCGCTCTCCGGAATTTTCTCTTTAATTTTAACCGAAATTCGAGTTGCTACTATTGGCTCTCTTATCCTTGGGCCTGCTCTCAAGCTATTTAATATTATCGATTCGAGCGCTGATTTTTTGTCAGGTGGCAAAACGCCAGTGATTTCAACACGATTCTCTAAATTTTTTATTGCGTCAACCGATGTCACATCTTCAATCGGTTCAATAATGATCTCAAGTGCATCTGTCGAAATCTTAACTTTCTCTTTGGGAATCTCTTTGAATGCTACTATAGGTTCTGTTGTAAATACAGGCACAGTCTCATTCAAGTTTTTGATAGCAAGTTCAAGGTGAAGTTCCCCCAAGCCATGCAGGATTATTTGTCCGGTCTCCTCTGATACTCTAAATGATAAGTTTGGATCTTCAATTACAAGCCTCTCGAGAGCCTCGAGGAGACGCTTTATTTCACCATAATTCTTTGGACTAATTGCCACCACAAGGACTGGATAAGCCGTATACATTGGTGCAACAAAATATCCATCAATAGGTTTTTCGGAGTACGTTTCACCAGGAAGTGCATTCATTACACCCCCAAAAATGTTACCTGCAGGAACTTCAGCGATACTCTCTAACTTGTTTGCGTGAATTAAAAATACTGACTGCAAACGTCTTCTTTCTCCTTTACTAGAGTTTATATACTCACCTGGTTTGACTGTCCCAGAGAAAACACGAGCTGTGATATAACTCAATCCTCTTTCTATAGAAACCTTACTCACATAGAATATAACCTCGCTATCTGGAGAGCATAATAAAGCATTTTCTGGAAGTTCTCCATTCCATAGATACTTAACTCTAATCTTTTGAGCATATACTGGGGGTGGACACTTATCTAAAATCACGTTAATGATTTTTTTGCCCAGTGGAAATTCGCCTTGGAGCTCCTGGATTTTTCCACTACGGTAATAATTAATTACGTCTTCGAATTTTAGGCCATACCTCCTGAAATCGCTATATACTAGTCCCCAACCATGCAAAGCAGATCCGAATATTATTGTGTCATCCTTTGGATTTATTTGCCAAGTACTAGCAAGTTCCGGGAATGCATATCTTTCTAATATCGAGTTAAACCTCTTAATTATCGAGGACAGCTTGGAATAGATTTGAGCGGGACTTGCCTTTATCTCATTGATGAGTCTATCTATCTTGTTAATAAATAGAATCGGGCGCACCACTTCACGAAGTGCTAGACGGAGGTATGACTCTGTCTGCGCCATAACTCCCTCGACTGCATCTACAACAAATATCGCTGAGTCTGCTAACCTTAAAGCTCTAGACACCTTTCCAGAGAAGTCTACGTGTCCAGGTGTATCCACCAGATGCACCAAATACTCCGAGGAGTTTCTAGTTATTCTGAGGCTCATTACTGTAGTCTTCATAGTTATACCGCGTCGCTGCTCTTCAAGCCAATAATCTAGAAATCTCGCCTTGCCTGCTAATGATTTCGCTATCACACCTACCTCAGCAAGTATATAGTCAGCCATTGTTGTCTTTCCATGATCAATATGCCCAGCTATGGCAACGTTTCTAACCTGCTCACTTGGCGGAAACTTTTTCAATGCATCCACCTTTGTTTTTCTATTATAAAGCCTTTTCAGTAGTTAAGTATTAACAGTATCTCGAAGGGGGAGCTATTGGCTTCAAAACTACCACCTAAGAAACCCCTCGACTTCAAACAGCGGCTTGCTCTAGTCACTAAAAAAGTACGCGTTTTCACTGAAACAAGAAAGAAAACACACGTAGTAACGATAATACAAGGACTTGACAGCAAAAGTACTAATCTCGAGGATATAACAAGCAAACTCAAAAAGCATTGCGCCACAGGAGGCACATATAAAAATGATTCCAGATATGGAGAGATAATCCTTCTCCAGGGCGACCAGGTAAACAAAGTAAAACAGTTCTTGACAAAGGAACTGGGAATTCCAGAGGAGAACATAGAGACCGTGTGAGAAAACTAAGTACGAAGGATATCACAAATAAAAATATTCCATTTATTTACAACTTGCGGGTTAGTATTTCTATTTCTTCCTTTTTTACTAAGATTGTTTCTTCAGACTGAGCTACCGAACCACTTCTCTCCTTAAGAACGGGGTATTTTATTAAGAGTCCATTTTGATCCAGTATAGAGAGAGCTATTCTTACTGTGGTATTATCAAAAACCTTATTCAAATGCCTAATACTCACGGGTAATGCCTTTCTGTTTTTAAACAACCAAAAGAAAACTTCGCGAACATCTCGCAAGTGTATGGGTAGTTTGAGTCTACCAGAGACCTCTGCAAAAACGCTGGGTAATGAATATATTCTAACGTCGTCCGAAGGATAAGCGAATCCTTCACCATTTGTAACAAATACTTCTATGGCATAGATTTCTCCCTCTTTGAATGTCCCTTCGACGTTAATGCTAGGATCTATTGGTACCTCTTTGTCTGTGTGAAGCTTCCACCTCTCTATTTTGTGCCCATGCAAATTCGAGATCACTTTGAAACCCCTCGACTTTACGAAGTCATGCACTGCACTTGCAACATTAGCAATGGGTTCATTAGCTTTAATGTTCTTAAGAGCAACTTCCAGGGCTTCGTTAGCAGTTTCAATAAGGGCTTTTTTATCTGTATCCTCACCTAAGTAAAGCGAGAATGCTTTGTCAAGTATGTATCCATCAACACACACTCCAAGATCTATTTTCACAATTTCATCTTCTGGTATTACCGTGTTCTCACCCATTAGCGGCGTGTAGTGCGCAGCGATATTTCCTATAGCTATATTTACCGGAAAAGCCCACATGCCACCGAGCTCGATTATTTTTTGTTCTATCCCCTCTGCAATGTCGAGTATTTTACTGCCACTGGTGATATTTTTCGAAATTGAATCAAGCACATCAAAAAGAATTCTTTGAGCTTTTTCCAGACATGATTTTTCATAGTCTTCCATATTTTAAGTCCCCTTGGAAATGGCTATTCCGTCCGCCGGGCCCGAGTGATAATAGGCTTGCCACCCATAAACCAGACTTCAACCATTGTTCCCTCTTGAAGCTTCCCAAGGAGCTCGTCATCAGCCACTGGTGCTTCGAATTGCTCAAAGGTTTCCAGGTCCATAAGTTCAACATATCTTCCGCGAATACTCAGAACTTGGGCCTCTTTTCTCGCAACTATTGGTACTTCAATCTTATCTCCAGTAGACTTAATTATGGTGCGTTTTTGACCAGTAAAGACGCCTACAGCAACAATTCTCGCTTTCGCAGCTCCATGCTTACCCAGCTTCGATTTTGAGATTTCAACTATTTTGCAGGGCTCACCGTCGATCATAATGTACGTTCCAGTTTTTAGGGCACTAACTGGTTTGTAGGTTATCTCTTCTTCGGACATAACTTGTCACCTTCATCCTAACGCAAACTTCAATATTAAAGCTTTGAATAAACCTAATATTAAATGTAGTGTTATTTTAAATCCTACCACATAGCATTTATTTAAACCATCTATTGGACACTCATATGATGACACGAACAGACTCTGACTAATGATGATGGAAGAGCCACTCTGAAAAATTCTTTCAACGGGTGCGGGGATTATGGAAAAGCTCACTTTGGAGTACTTACGCACAATTGAGAGGAAATGGCAACAAATATGGAAGGAGAGAAACATCTATGAGGCTGACGCTGATCCTAAAAAACCTAAGTTCTTCCTGACTGTTCCATATCCTTATACATCGGGTCCTTTACATATAGGACACGGTCGTACATATGTTCTAGGCGACATTATTGCGCGATTTAAGCGATTGCTTGGCTTCAATGTTCTCTTCCCAATGGCTTTTCACGTTACAGGAATGCCTATACTCTCCATAAGTGACCGAATAAGTCGAGGGGATAGAAAAACTATAGACCTGTACCGGACTTATGTTCGGCTTTACATTGATAATGAAGAGGAAGTCGAAAGAGTTTTAGAATCCTTCAAGGATCCTATTAATGTTGCAACATTCTTTGCCGATAACATTCAGAAGGATTTTGAGTCTATAGGATTAAGCATTGACTGGAGGAGAAAATTTCACACGGCTGAACCAATATATAATAAATTCATTGAGTGGCAGTATTATCGCTTGAAAGACCTGGATCTATTAAAGAAAGGCACACACTACGTACGTTACTGTCTTCTCCATAAACAACCAGAAGGCGAGGATGATATAGAAGATGGTGATGTTAATCCAGTTCATATACAGGAATTCGTAGCAATAAAGTTTAAATACGAGGATGGATACATACTAGCATCGACTCTTCGACCAGAAACCCTTTATGGAGCAACTAACATGTGGGTCAACCCAAATGCGACATACGTCAAAGTGCGCGTTCATAACGGTGAAATCTGGTACATTTCGAGGGAGAGTCTAATCAAACTGAAACACCAATATCCCTTTGAGTTCGAGGCCATCGAGGACACCATAGGGAGTGCATTCGTTGGTAAATACGTAGAGAGCCCATTAGGAGACAAATTAGTCATATTACCAGCATCATTTGTTGATCCTGACAGGGTTACCGGCTTTGTCTACTCAGAACCAGCTGATGCTCCGTATGATTATGCTGCCCTAATGGATCTTAAGAGAAACCCTGATACCCTGAGAAAGTATGGTGTGGATCCCTCGATTCTGGATAGTATCAAACCTAAGAAGATTATCGAGGTCAAGGGCATATCTGGACTTCATGCCGAGTATGTAATAAATAAATACAACATTAAGAATCAGTTAGATCCATCACTTCAAGATGCTACTGAGGAGGTTTATAGGGAGCAGTTCTATAATGGCACTATGAATGAGAATGCAGGCGAGCTGGCTGGCTTACCTGTAATTATTGCACGGGATAGAATAAGAGAAAAGCTAATCAGAGAAAATAAGGCAATAATCTTCTATGAAACCTCTCGAAAAGCTGTTTGCAGGGGAAAAGGCAAGATCATTATCGCACGAGTAGATAATCAATGGTTTTTGGATTACTCCTCTGAGTGGTGGAAAAAGAAAACAAAAGAACATTTTAAGAGAATGTTAATTGTTCCAGAGAAATACCGAAAAGTCTTCGAGGACGCCATAGATTGGCTTAAATTCAGGCCTTGTGCTAGATTAAGAGGTTTAGGAACACGTTTACCTTTCGATAAGGAGTGGCTAATAGAGTCATTAAGCGATTCAACGATTTATATGGCTTTTTACACAATAGTCCATATAATAAGAAGCTCCAATATAGACCCAGAACAATTAACTCCAGAAGTCTTTGACTTCATCTTTCTGGGACACGGCGATCCGGCGGCGATATCCACTAAAACAGGTATACCCATAGATACCTTAGAGAAGATGCGAAGAAGTTTTGAATACTGGTACCCAAACGATCTAAGACACACGGCAACACCGCACATATCAAATCACCTAACGTTTTTCATCATGCATCACATAGCATTGTTCCCAGAAAAATACTGGCCTAGAGGAATTTCACTCAACGAATTAGTTATATGCGAAGGCCAAAAAATGGCGAAATCTCGAGGAAACGTTATACCTCTAGTAGATATAGCTAAGAAGTATAGCGCAGATTTATTTAGATTATACGTTGCTAGCAGCGCCGATCTCGATGGTGTTGTAGATTGGCGGGAAGTCGAAGTAGCTCGGCTTGAAAGAAGTCTATTATCATTCATGAGAATTTGTCTAGATGCGACAAAAATTGAGGAAGCGGATACTAGCGTTATTGAAAAGCCTGCAGTTCGATGGTTCTTATCAGTTTTCTATCGGCATCTTGAAAACGCTAAAACTTTGCTCGAAAATTTCAAGATAAGAGACTACATAACCTCAATGTACTATGAGATCATAAACTACATAGACAAGATAAAGAAGCGTATCGGGGAGCATGATGCGCTGAAAGCCGTTAGATTGATTCTAAAGGATTGGATTATAGCATTAAGCCCGGTTATTCCACATATTGCAGAGGAAATTTGGTCAAGGATAAACCGCGATCCCCTTAAATGGAGCATTAATTTAGAGCGTTGGCCAGAGACTCGGAAAGAATTCATAAACGAGAGGCTAGAAGCTCTTGAAGACATCTTAGGGAACCTAATAAGCTTGGGTAGAGAACTTAAGAGACTACTTAAAAGCCCCGTGAGCTCCGCCCTAATAGTTGTTGCTGCCGAATGGAAATTTGAAGTACTAGATCTCTTACGTGAAAAATTCCTCAAAGGTGGCACAAGGGATCTAAAGCAAATGCTTGGCCAAGTAAGAGAGAAGGAGAGTTTAAGAAAGCATATTGAACAAGTCGCGGAGATATTAAAGAAGGTGTTTGAAGGAAAGATAAAGGTACCAGAGGTTGAGTTAACCCAAAGAGATGTTTATGAATACTTACAACAGAATCGGGAACACATCGCTCGCGAGTTGGATGTAGCCTCAGTTGAGATAATAATCGAAGAAACTGCTACACCTGATATTAGGGATAGAGCACAAAGATCACTTCCGGACCGACCAATAATAGTTTTTGCATGATTCTAAAGGTATCAATTATTAATTGCTCCGTTATATACACTTTTATACACTGTGGGCTAAGTCTAAACGTGCATATATTGCCTAATTGCAATAAATCTTAGCTAGCAGGATGGTTCACATGTCCAGTTCGAGTCTTTTAGATGTGCTTAAAATTATTGAAGACCGTGAGCTCAAAATCCAAGAGCGTCTTGCGGCAATTAACAAAATACCACAATTAGATTCAAATATTTTAATCGCTAACATTAGACGCATACTAGAGACATTGACCTATCTAGGAAAGTACGTAGAAATGGGAATTCCATCGGAGCAGGAAACCTATGGAACCCTGCTTTTAATTCTTTCTGAAGTCTTAAAGTTAGCTCCTAAGTACATTGACGAAACATTTAAATTCCTGAGGAAAATCCATGAAGCGTTCCCGAAGACTCTCTCTGGAAGAGCCTTAACAATGACATTGCATGCATTAAAAAATTTTGTGGGCATCAAACACGAAATTATCTTTGACCCTTATGTTAAAGATTTATTTAGAAAAGCTCTAATGAGCAAAGAGCACTATGTGAGACTGGAGGGGCTCCGCTCATTAATAGATTCTCTATGGATCGTTCCCTGGGCGACTAGTTACTACATGGATCTGTTAAATCTATTAATTTCAAATGAGCAAGATCCTTTACATGCAACCTTATTCGAAGAGTTAGGTAAAATCGCTAAGAAAAGTTACCTCCCAGTCAGACCTATAGTGCAAATGCTTCTCAAAGAGTATACGATTCCGACAAATATTCCGAAGCATGTAGTGAGATTTATTGCAAACCTCAATATTCCGATATATAAAAGGGAAGACATAAACTCCGTAGGCAAATTGCTAGAGGAGATAGCGCTCTTACATAAAGATAGCGAGCTGGGGATAATTAGCATATTTGGCTTAGCCAATATGTATAGAAATCCCGCACTTATTGAAGAAAAACAACGACTGATTAAACTGCTGGAGCAACTTTCAACGGAGGCTACTAAATCAGCAAATATAAATCTTGCACTGGCTTGCCTAAAGGCCCTATCTATACCTGCTTGGGGTGATTTAGAAATTCCCGAGAGTATTATAGAAGGACTGTTGTCTGCATATAGTAAGATACAGGACCCCCACCAATGCCACTTATTCATTGATGCGTTGTTCAGTGTCTATTCGAATTTACCTAGGCTTTCTAGGTTAATCATAGGATTTCTAGTGAACGAGCTTACTAGAATTACGGATATCGAGCTAATGAGAAAGTTCACTGACACATTAAGTGCAATCGCGAGTTCCGCTCCTCAGGAAAATATAATTAAAGATATCTTGAAGTTCACTTTAGCGGCTTATAACCGCTCGGATGAGGAGTTTAGCGCATTCATGCGTATTTGGGTTGCAGAAAACGTCTTACTACGCATTGCTAGGACTAATCCACGTATAATACTGGATTCTGCTGATGAGCTTTTGGATGCATATAGAAAAGTACCTAGTGCAACACTCTACGAGATTTTCTGTAGGATTTTCTTCGAAGCCTTAAAGCTACATCCCAACCATGAAAATGCCGTTAAACTTTTGGACTACATCCTCGATGCACCTAACTATGAAGAAACCTATGATACGATACTCAGAATAATTTCAGAACTGGCACATAAATTTAAAGAACACTTGACTGAGAAATTGGATAAGTTTAGTGCCATTCTAGATGTTATACTAAGAAAGCAAAGGGAAATAACGGATGTTCGGGAGAAATACTACCTAATTGACAATGCAATGAAGAATTTAGCACGAATATTGAACACTATAAACCCTGCGGTTAAACCTGAGGTTCTACCAGATTACTGCGATATTTTGCTACTGATGTTAATCAACGCGTCAGAAGATGTACTAAAAGATGTTGAATTCTTGCTCAAGAACTTTATAACGGAATCAAATAAAAGGTCCTTTTTAAGTGAGAAAGCCCGAGAGAAAGCCATTCCTCCTAGAGGATTGGAGGTACTCAAGAGAATAGGGGTTCTTTAATGATTCACAATAATACCACGCTTTAATCGATCCTGCAATTGAATAACTTTACCAAAATTTAATACATGACCTGCGGTGGATACCAAAATAACCTCATAGTCATTTAAGTTGTCCTCAAGTAATGGGGACTTGTACTCATCTGAGTCCATCATACCGTTAATGATATCAAACCCAGACAACAAGGGCGTCAGTGCCGGAAGTATCAAGGAACGCTCCCCTAGTAGGAAACATTTGAATCTATGATGTGATATTCCATCGAAAACTGTCACTACTGGATGCACATGAGCCATCACGAGGAATTTGTCTTCAGTGACGATATCCTCTGGGACCGGTTTATGTCCATGTATGAGTACTATATCCTCGAGTATTAGGTAATCGAGTACCTTAACACCAAATCTCTCAAGGAAGCCACTGATATATGTATCATGATTACCTCTGATAAGTATTAACTCTTTATTCAGGCTCTTCAGAGACGCAAGTAAATCAAGAACCTCTTTGTGCTCTTGAGGAGTCCTCTCCTCGAATTTATGCTTCAGATCGCCTAGGATTATTATGCGTTCTGGTTTTGCGTGCTCTATAGCTCTAAGTATGTTAAGTTTCATCCTACTGTATTGAACAGGCGGAATAAAAAGACCTTTCTCCGCAAGCGCAAATTCCAATCCTATGTGGGTATCGGCAAATACCAAGGATTGCAGGTCTTTTATATGCAGCATTCCTTCAGGTAGTAGTTGAAATCGCTCTTTGACTTTTTTGAATAGCTCTTCCATGGGTATCTTCCACGTATCAATCCCTTTATCTTAAAGACGTGCCTAAATAATACCAAAATTTTGCCTTGATGTAATCAATTACCTGCGATTTCCTAGGTTTTCTCCTGTTACTTACTGCTAAAGATCGCAAGTACGTGATTATTTCTACAGAATGGTACTCACAGGGATTACCAAACCAACTTGAAGATTAGGCGTTGCACTCCTTCTAATAACCACCAACGGTTAATCCCATAATGCACTATTGACAAGTCGAACAAACTTCTACATTTTTATTTCTTAAACTTTTAATATAAACCTACAAGTTGTTTTGGGGTAGCAGAATGGCTTCTGAGGATACAAAAGCAGCTAGGGCGGAAATAAATGAGATTCTTAAATCCATTTGCGAGTCTGATGCACACATGATTGGAGTTTTATTAGTCGACTCACAAAGTGATTTAATCACAATGCAATACATTAGGAAGGACCAGGTTAGGGAATTAAGTGCAAGAGGGGGCTTTACCGAACTCAAGGGAGGCGTACTAGGTCGATTAATTCCCGCTCTGAAAGACCTATGTCTTGATGGCGGCTTAAATATAGGCGATCCAAATGTGTCAATAATTCTTGCTAATAATGGAACCGCAATAGTATGCCTTATCACTCCTCGGTGGACAATCATTGCTTTCGGAAAAAGAGAGCTAAACATAGCACATGTAGCCCGGCAGATTGTAGGGTTGCGTTCGAAATTTCAGACATTGATTGAAAAGGCCAAACTTGAAGGGGAAACTTTTGAAGAATGGGGTTTCTGATGCAAGACATTTTAAGAATAATTCGAAGACGATTTCATGGAAGCATTGATCTTCGAATAGGTCACAGAGGAATTCATAGCAAATTAATTGAAGAAGCTAGAAATCTACTAGAGAAGAGGGGTGGAATCATAAAGCTAAGGATCCTCCGTAATGCGGCGGCAACAAAAGAAGAAGCTCAAGAACTTGCAAATTTATTAGCATACGAAATTGGCGCTGATTTTGCGAAAGTCATAGGACGCAGTGCTGTAATTGGAAAGATAAGCCTAATTAAGAAGAGCCTCGATAAAACCACTAGAAAAATGCAGACTCAACAGCGGACGCAAACTCGAAGAGTTTATTCCTCTTATCAGAGGCCTTAACAAACGCACTAGATATCAGAACACCCATAACTCCGTAACTAAAAGCTAGTTTCACATCCTCCTCTGTGGAAATTCCCGCACCGCATATCGGTATAGACTTTCCGTCTGATTCCTGCACAATGCTGACTACGCTTATCTTTAGGTCGTTAGGTTTAGCCTTCGAAACACTAACTCCCGTACCAATAAGCTCAGGTGGCTCAAATGCCACGTAGTCTGGCCTTAATGCTGCTATCTTTGAGACTTCTTTCAGATCTCTAGCGCATGCTAGAGTTTCTATGCCTAGACTGCGCGACTTATCAATAATCTGAGAGATTGCCTCTATGCTAATGGGTCTTTCAGAATGATTTATGATCGTACCATCAGCCCCTAAGATTTTTATTGCTTCCAGAGGTAGATGACCCGTGTACGCTCCTAAGGGAACTGGGTCAACATGTTGGGAATATATTTTCACGAGGCGTTTCTTTTTGGAAAATTCAGACAGACAAAACGCATTTGGTGCCAACACAAAGCTTATCTGAGGAAATTCGTGCGCAACATTTTCGACGACGTTTAGGATTTCTAATCCTTCATCAAACGCTTCTTTATATGCCTTCAAATTTAGGATAATGAGTGGCTTCTTCATAAAATCACCATTGTAACTAGAAGCGAAAAGGCGATAATAATGAAGCTGACTATCGGCAGCTACGTAACAATTAGTTACGAGATCAAGTACTTAGAGCATGGGGAGGAGTATATACTTGCAACTACACGCCGAAAAATTGTTAGGAATGAAAGCTCCGAGGAAATCGTTGACGAACCAGTAATAGTCAGACTAGGTGATGCTGAACTCCCGGAATTCTTTGAAAAACTTCTGCAAGAATCCGACATTGATATAGGAAAGGAATATCTAGAAGAAATTCCACCCGAAAAAGCCTATGGTAAGAGAGACACAAACAAAATAGAGTCAGTGCCGCTAAAGAAGATCCGAAGATTACTCCAACAAGAGGCTTTAATTACGGATGACAATACTAAAGCACTCAACGTAGGGAAAATTTTATACGCAAACTTAGGAGGACTAAGAGTATACTATGGTCGTGTTCTTCACGTCGGTGATAGAGATGTTGTCGTAGATAGGAATCATCCACTCGCAGGAAAGACTATGAAAACCTGGTTTAAAATCCACGATGCTATTCTACCAACCGCTCCTAAAGAGCAATTGGTTAGAGTAATCCTTAGAAAATTATTTGGCGCAGTAGAGAGTTTTCTAAAATCACGTTTTTTAAGCGAGAACATCCTAGAAATTGAGTTGTCTAAGGATTATTTTCTAAAATTCTCGGAATTCGATAGACAAACTGCAGAAACAATCATACGCGAATTGTACACGCCAAAAGTCATCCTTATGGCAAGAGCAAACTCACTCTTTAAAGATCTAGGCATTACGAGAATTATTTGGATTGATGAATACGAAGTTCGAATCGAAACACCAGCTGTGGGACTTGAGAAGAGCACTGAAGGCTCAATCGAAAACGAGACTAAGGAGCAATAAACCTTGGGATTACAGAGGAGAAGTACTATTCTTTTTCCATTTTGGCCTCTCTAGAAGAATTGCTAGTTGCATCATTATTTACTTCACTTAGCTCAACCTTGGCACCTCTGCTGTAGAGGAAGGATATCATTTCCCCTCGGGTAAGGGTGATCAAACCGTATCGCCGAGCTTTTTCGATTGCTAAATCCGATATTTTATTTCCTATAACTATCCCTGCAGTCAATCCCAGAGATTCGACAACTCTCTTGAACTTTATTATTGTGTCGCTTCCTATTGAGCGTCGCCAGTCTTTAATTATTACCCCCCAACGTTCGCCGGTGTCTTCTATGAATATTATAAAACTTATTGCATTCTTTTTTTGCACACTAGGAGGCGGTTCTATTATTTTGAAGTTGCGTTGGTGAGAGTTTAGGACCTCCTCGAAGTACCTTATCGCAAGATTCTGTAAGGGCATGTTTTTTAAGCTCTCTGACATGCTAAAAACCATGCTAAGCCGTCTAGTACCTACTTATTAGTTAGTTTGCAGTACAATAAAAAGGTTAGCTACTGGCTTAAACACTTCAAACCTTTAATAAGAACCAAATCGGTTTTTTAGACCCCGGGATTTGCTAAAGGTGAAAATAACAAAAATTTGATGAAGATATTATACCTATAAGGCTCTTCCGAACCTACGATGATGATGTTCGGCCCTCTGAGCCTCTGATGAAGATCTTGAGTGCTGAGTACTCAATTATGACGGCTGATTACGATGCAACTAGCTGACAAACCCATCTTAGATGGTAAATTGTACCACATAGCTATCGCCCCAAACGAGCTTCCCCGCTACATTCTAGTACCAGGTGATCCACAAAGAACTGAGATCATTGCTAACATGTGGGATGAAAAAGAGGAGTTGGCGTACTATAGGCAGTACAGAAGCTTTCGGGGAAAGTATAAGAATGCTCCTATAGGAACTGTTTCTACGGGCATTGGGGGGCCAGCAACGGAGATTTGTATCATCGAACTACTGTATGCTGGTGCTGATACATTTATTCGGGTTGGCTCTACAGGGGCATTAGTTAAGGATATAGAGCTTGGAGACCTTATTATTAACTATGCAGCTGTGAGACTTGATGGAGCCTCCCGTGCATATGCACCTCTGGAGTTTCCAGCGGTTGCTAGTCTTGATGTAACACTCGCTTTAATCAAGGCAGCAGAGGCTCTCGGATACAGATACCACGTTGGAATAGCAGCTAGCACTGATTCCTTCTACGCTGGGCAAGAGAGACCTATCAACGGTTGGCTACCCGATAATCAACGTGGCTTAATAGAGAGACTAAAACGACTGAGAGTAATCAACTTTGAAATGGAATGCGCTACATTGTTCACAATAGCATCAATTTTTGGAGCCAGAGCTGGTAGCGTGTGTGCAGTTTATGCGAATAGAGAAACTGGTGATTTCTCAAAGAAGGGAGAAAGCGAAGCATGTAAGGTAGCATGCGAAGCTGTTCGAATACTCTATGAGTGGGATGAAGAACGCAATCGCCTCAGAAAAGGCACATTTTGGATACCGGAATTATTCAAATGAGTATGTCTAGGCCTACTTTAAAGAACCCAATGGTTTCAGGTAGGTATTTCGAGTAAACAATACGCAACATGAATAGTCCTCTTCTAACTTTTTTGAGAAGTATTAATGTGTCAGTGAATAATTGAAGCACATTCCAGAATGCCGGAATTGACCCCTCTTTCTTCCAAAATTCCGGTGCGTTCACTTCCTTTGTTATGGACCGCATTTCATCGACAAGCATTAAGATATAATCTCTCTTATCAAGCAAGTTTCGCAATCCGGCTAAAAAACTGTATACTTCTCTTTTAAGTGCTCCCCGCTTGGCATCTGAGAACTTTCTTGATAGAATCGTTCCGATGAATATTGAAGGGAGCGGATCTATAGCCAGAAATATACTTCGGTTCTCGTCCGATTCCGCAATAAGTGTCCTTATGTAATTCAATATAAGATCTGAATCAGCTAGGCTCGATATCCTGATGTTACTAAGAACATGTTCTGAGATCATGTTTTTCTCGCAAATTTGCTGCAGATCAAATTTCCTGGTGATATTTTCGGGATCTATAAGAACGACATTGGCATTAAATAAATCCTCCAAAAATCTTAGTGCCAGTAGCAGCATCAGAAGCGTCTTTCCCGCTCCAGGTGGTCCACAAATAGTAACAACTTGATTAATAGGTATTCCCCCAAGGCTATCTATGAAGCCAAGTCCAGTCCTGAATTTATTTACTATCATTTTGGGGTCCTTCTAGCAGATCTTCTTGACCATATAAGGACCCTCAAGCTTATAGCCAAAGCGCCTATAGTATTCCCTAACACCAATTCCACTTAATACAGCGACCTTGACAGCGTCGAAGTCTTCCGCAGCTACAAGCTCTGCTTCTTTAAGCAGAGAAGCCCCTAATCCTCTATGCTGGGCGCTTTCAGGTTTCCTTTCTCCAATTGGTACCAGAGGTCCGTAGACATGTAACTCCCTAACGATGGCTGTATTGTGGTTTATTTCAGGTCTATGAGATAAATCTGATGGAATCCTAAGCCTAAGCATGCCAAATATGACATCACTCCTCACATCTTCATACGATAGGAAGATCTCAGTACCCATAGATGCCTTGTATTTTCTCTTAACTAACCGGACCTTGCTTATATCAAGTGCGTATCCTTCCTTTAAAGCTTTGTGACCAACTTCACGACATCTTATACACCTGCAGTGCCAACCTAGCTTTCCCATGTATCTTTTAACAACATCACGAAGGTTTCCGAAGGAGTATCCTGTTTCAATCAGGTATGTAGGTATATCTCTCTGAACTCTTTGGACTCGTATCCAAGGAGGGAGAAGCTTCTTTATCCTAGCCAATAATTCGATTAGTTTCTCCTCAGGATACGGTCTATATTCCCCGCGTAACCACATATCGTATAGTTTAGTACCCGCTACAACAACTGTCGGGTATATCTTTATCATGTCAGGTCTGAAGTCAGGATCCTCAATTAACATCATAAAGTCCTTAAAGTCTCTTTCCGGACTAGGATCAGGCGGAAGATTGGGCATCATATGAGCTACAATCTTGAAACCAGCATCTTTGGCTATCCGAAACGCTCTTTTAGTACATTCTACGTCATGTCCTCTTTTGACAAATTCTAGGACATCATCGAAGAGACTTTGAACACCGATTTCTATCCGCGTCGCACCATAGCGAAGGAATTCATCAACATGATATTCAAGACAATAATCAGGTCTCGTTTCGAACGTCAGTTCTACGAGACGTCTCGGCGAGGTTTCTAGTGCTTTTTTTAATTCCTCCAGGGAGGAACATAGGCCTCTACGACCTAGGATTCCTTCATAGATTCCCTTCATGAACTCGTCGCGGTAATCTTTAGGAAGAGCTATAAATGTACCACCCATAACTATAACGCTGATCTTGTCTGGTGGATGGCCTAGACGTTCTATATGTTGCACTCTACGAACTATTTGCAGGAATGGGTCATAGTTTAGTTCAGCTGCACGTCTAGCGGCTGGTTCATGACCTGAGTAACTTTTTGGACTTGGGATTGGAGAGAAACCAGGTCCACCTGGGCAATAGATACAAGAGCCAGGACACCCAGCTGGCTCTGTAAAGACTGAGACTACTATTATTCCCGATATACTTCTTACTGGCTTAGATAATATTTTAATCTTCTTTCTTGAGCTAGCATTTAGCCTAGAGAGTATTTCGTGATCTTTGGGAACAAAATTAGCTCGTAGCCTCTTAGCTACATCTACCTTGATGCGCTGCAGTAAGTTTTTGTCCACGCTTTCATATTTTTGAAGCTCCCTGATGATTTCTGATATCACCAATTCTCTCTGAGCCATATTTGAACACTTTTGGGCACTTTACTGTAGCAATCAACCGTTGCCTCTAGATAATAGGATATATTTAATAGCTTCTGCACCTATTATATTATTCCTTAAGTCTGTGGGCATAGGGTATGAGGATCAGGGCCCTATATGAAATCCAATGATTCAATGGCACCGAGTACCGACCCGCCCAAAACGGAGGCGGTTTGAATCGTAAGTTTAATCCTCAATAAATAAATCAAGCTTCTGCCCTTTCTTTCCTAGAACCCTATCTATAGTTTCTTGTGAAAGAAGCACTTGAAGAAAGGCCCTTGAGTCACGCAGAAGCTCTCTGAAGTTTTTGGTTCCTATCTGTTTCGCAAGAAAACTCATAGCCCTAAGTACATAATTTACGACACTGATGCAAAGCTCCAGTCCATAATCTGTGAGCTTAAATGCTTTTCGGACCATATGATGGGTTGGTGGAATAACTAAGATGTTTGATTTTGATGTCATGTACGCGTCAGATATAATTATAACAGGCTTCGTTGCTGGTAAGTGATATTCAAGATCTAGTACTTTCAATATTTTATGGTTTAAGCATATTATCGCAGTATCGAAGTCCTGCTCGATCATGTCGTATATCTTGTTTTTCACCTGAAACCTCTCAAACAAAATTTCTAGCTCCGGTACGCTTAAATTATCGAAGCACTCCTTGATGCTTATCACATAGTCTTCCTCACTTATAACTCCATATGGTGTCACTAGGTACAATAGAACCTTCTCGCCAGTGCTCTCTAGTCGCATTACCGCTCTTTGCAGCCTAGTGAACACTGAGTTGTACAAGGCACTAGCTACTGAGGGAATATAGCGACCCTCATCCCTAAGCCTTGCTAGGAAGCTGTATATATCCACTTCATCGATATCCCAGACGCTTATCTTGCCTTTAATTCCCTCTATACATGGCGATTCAAGGATGACTATATGCACCAGAATTCCCTCTATAGGTTTATGAAGCTTATGCCCCTTCCAAGCTGTTGAACCACTTTACTTTTTTTAGTTGATACTATAGAAAACCATATGAGAAAGATACTTAAGTAATGCGCTATGCCTGCATAAGGAGAATTTTTTATCCAAATTTGCCTCAAAATGGGGGGTATACACATAAATGGCGCCCCACCTGTTTCTCTATCGATGATTCTCCTGAACATGAGGTCTTCCTTAGATGTTGGATCATCCGCAAGTCTAGGTAAAGCTCGTGGATATGTTCTCGGGCATAAAATTGATATTGTAATCTTTTTAAACTGGTCTGAGTGCTCTTCGCCAAGTAGTTTGGTACAGTCAACATCAACAAGAAATTTTCCGCCCTTGACATACCTAAGATTTTCAAAAGGTATGTTTTGATTAAACTTTTTCCATGCGGCAAAGGCACTTATCTCTTCTTTAACACGGTTGGGGTCCTCTGCAGGGTGTTTATCCACATATATCAATGGTATTTCATCTAGAAAATTCCAGTATCCAACTATGTTTATTCTCAATTCTATTCTCAACACGTGAGAGTTACTCATGATTCCCACTATTTACCTTTTAGTATCGCTTGAGGGGTAATGAGTGTGTACTTCGCTTGCCTGCCACATAGATCGCATTTAGGCATCTTCGGTTTTCTTCTTGGCCATAGGAGCCACTTATGTTTCGGCGAGATTGACGTTAAGCTTTCAAGACAAAACTCACATATTGTTATTCCTAACTTAGCCGGTATCATAATGAAGCTCGCATCATGTAACTTGCACACATCACATTTAGTTATGTCTTTAAATATAGGTCGAGGTACTATAAAAGCTGACGCTGCAAAGCCGAGTAGCGTTAATAGTTCGATACACTTCTTGCAAACTCTGAGGGGCATATCAAGCTCTTTCCTGTCCTCTACTACTATACTCAAATCGAGCACCAGATTTTTCTACTTAACTAAGCTCACTAAGTACCTATTAGATTGAATATTGAGAATAGCTTTACTAATACATAATGCATAAATTCAGAATGATGACACCTTACCTTATATAAAGGGCTGATTAAATCTTTTAACTCCCTTTAAAAATAGCTTGAGCCCCGAATATCATCAGCTATCTCTTAGTCTGGGTGCTAAGTGAATGCTAATAAAGCTCTGGGAGCGAAGATTCGACTCTGAGATCAGGGGTATTCATGTAGCTGATATAAATTCTGATGGACTTGATGAAGTGATCTTAGCCAGCCACGATTCTAGGATATATGCAATCTCACATAATAAGGTTTTGTGGTCAACTGAAGAACAAGAGTTTCCCGGTGAGAATGTTACGGTTATTAAAACATCCATGGGAAAGCCCTACCGCATCGTTGGTTCTTTTCATAAGGAGTTGATATACTTCGATTTAGAGGGAAAAAAACTCCATAAGACATCATTATCCTCCTGGATTGTGCGTCTGATCAATATCGGTCCTAGTAAGTATGGCATTGATGCACTACTAGCAGTAGACCTCAGGGGAACAATTTATTGCGTTGATCCAGAGGGGAATATTTCATGGAGACTTGAAAAGGCGTTTCAAGAGAACAGTCTTAACCGTATGCTATATGGAATAGCTGTTGATAATGAGTTACAAAGAATTTTTCTAGCTGATAGGCATGAAATTAAGGTAATAGACTTCGATGGAACTCTAAGACAAACTAAGAGTATAACCCGCGAGGATATTCATGGAATAGCGATAGTTAATATCGTTCAAGAGAGCCACCACAAAGTAAAGATGCTCGCTGTTGGAACAAGAGGGGGAGTTATCCTCCTTGATCTTGTCACTCTAAAGGAATTGGCGAGGACTGATCTTGGTTCTAAAAGAGAAACCCGTGTACTGCTATCATGTGACATCAACAGCGACATGAACGATGAAGTATTCATAGGCTCTTGGTCCGAGGATCAAGTGATTGTCCTGGAATACAATGAGAAAGAGAAAAAGCTGAAGGAAATAGCAAAATACAACATTGAAGGAAATCCACTCTGCATCCTAGCTGGCGATTTTCGCGGCTGTTTTCAGAAGGAGATTGTTATCGGAACTGATGGGGATCGCGCCTATGCAGTAATCTGGCCTAAAGACGTTATTGAGCTCGAGGCTAGCGTCTCATTGCACAGCATTTGTTTTGGAAATACCTTAGGATATGGTCCACAGGACATTTTACTTAGGTCTAACAAGGAAACAATGACTTGCTATTCTTTTGTTCCGCGCGTGTGGTCAAAACTCAATAACTTTAATACTCTTGAGGGCATGCTGTATGCAATAATACCATCAACTGCAAAGATTAAGACCGATAAAGTTGTTATACTTGATACGAAAAATCGAAAGGTAGCCAGCGCATCTCTTGATAAGAAAAAGATATCACTTTGTGAGATACCATTTAAGGCAGCGTATAAAGGAGGTATATCCGAACTTACTGTTGAAGTTGACAACAAAGCGCTTCTGAGAAGTTTTATTTTAGTCCCAGACACTGGTAAATTGACGGTGCTTACTAGGAGCCTTGCCTTGGCCGAAGAGGACATTATCACTATAGATGATATAAAAGTCGATAAAAAAGAACTAGAGGTCAAATCCAGAGGACTCGAAATAGTCAAAACCCTTGTCAAGGACAACAAACTTAAGCTAGGGGTGGTAAGGAACACTAGTGATATAGCCCGCGTGGAAATTTCAGTGTACTCTTACAACGAGCAAAACAAAGAGAGACAAATGATGCTAAAATACAATTTCATGGTAGTTCCATTGGAAACATTACGTGCTGAGTTACAAATTGATGAGATGATCACTACCGAAGACGCTATAACTCTCCATTTGCGGAATAACTCTGGAAAAGAGATACCATACAATATCATCAGCGATGGTCCCCTCAATATTAAAGCTTCTGGCGAGCTTTTGCCCCATTCAGAGAAACCCGTGAAACTTACAATTTCAGTAAAATCTGATGAACTGCAGATTGAAGTAAACCAGGTTCTAGATCTAACGTATGGAGATTACTTAAGGAGGACAATCAAAATCCCGATTAGATCTCGCGTACTGAATGTAAGCGCTATCAATGAGCGCGCTAGACGGATATATGCGGCTACCAAAGACCTAAGAGTCGTTTTCGAGACTCTGAGTAAAGATTTGAATTTGTCCGAAGAAGTTCTTAAGAAGGTCGTAAGATTGTAGTACCATTAGAATAAACCGACAAACAAATTAGCACTCGAACTAAAACACATAAGGATTGTATTGTATATGTCGTGTAAAGAGATACATGACTAATTCTATGCTGCTATCTTTAAATGAACCCAAACATCGTTGGGTACAGGAAGAGCGGCGATTAGTGCCAGATCTCTCGACGAAATCTCGCAAACAATTAGACGCCTATGAATACTCAATGCGAAGTGGTCAAATGTATCTGACCCCTGTCCACAGGGAGTCCGGCGAGCATGCACCCAAAGTCGCTTTGTTGGCAGTCTAACAAAGCTAACCTTATAGTTCCTAGTTTTAAGTGCTTGAACAATAGCATTTGCAAATTTGTCTAATGAGTTATAATCGAGTCCTATGAGCTTTATATGGACAGGTTTTGCGTGCTTAGTTCTAGTGGATGGTCTTCGATGCATGGGTCTCCTTTCTCCTCTTTGTTGTTGTTGGCTTTGCAAACTTAAACACCCCAGTATGATATCACATTGATTGCATTTTAATATTATTAAAAGTCTCCGAGAGATTTTAGGCGATATGTAATTGCCTGCAAGAAAGAATGAGATCATTACAGACTTTCATAAACTGTGGGCAAAGATCGTTGAGGAGTTAAAAGAAGAGGAAAGTTGTGTCGTTGTTGAGGGTATTAAAGATAAGAAAATTCTTCTCATGATCGGTATACCACCCAACAAGATAATTTGCGTCAGTTGCAGCAAGTTAGATCATATTGTCAATAAGATCTCTTTGAGATTTAAACGTACCTACTTGTTATTAGACCGCGATGCCAGAGGACGACAGAAGATGCATATTCTTAGACGAATGCTTGAACAAAATCGTATCGAAGCTATAGATTTATGGGAGCATATTTTCTATCCCCTCAAAATACGTGGTTTCAAATCGATTAGAAAAGTTGAAGAAATGAAAAAGATTGCACTCATCATAAGCGAAAACACACGATACTGCGACACAGACTAGCCGTAATCTTACTGGGGATTCCGCTTTAAGGAGGTAAAACTTCGACCAGCCAGCAGTAAATTAATGCACTCCTTATTGGTGTACTTTCCGTCTTCGAATTTTGCCAGACATATTTTCCTGACCCTTGAAATTCTCTCGATTCTAAGGAAGTTGAAACCGAACTTTAGATAGTATTTGAACCAAAAAGGTCTTCCTTGGTATACATTCTCGATGGTAGTCACTATAAAGACGCAGCCAAGCACTTCCGAAAATATCTTGCCCAGTAATAGGAATTTAGATATTTTCTTTTCCATTTCCATGCTGCCAGTATGTTTTATAAGCGCATCGCGGGGAACTATATCATCTATCAATATAGCCACATTTGGCTTTGTAACGCCATTTTTATTAATCTCATCCAGTACCTCAAGTAGCGTTTCTCTAAGTAAGTTAGAATATTCATTAAGGGAAACATCTTCGTAAGCGCAAATTAATTTGATTCCCTTGGGAACACTGCTGAGTTCTTCCCTTACGATCATAAAAACCCTATAGTTCAAATATTCAACTAAAAATCTAGCAAGTGCAAGAAGAAGGGCTGATTTACCGACTCCACGCTCACCAAAGATAACCAGAGGGGAGTATTCCAGTACACTCTTTAAGAAGTTTTCGAACTCTAGCTGCAAGCGAGTAACCTTGTTGTTTTGGTTGCACTATTTTAGCGAAGTGGGGGGTGTGGGATTCGAACCCACGACCACTGGCGCCCAAGGCCAGCATCCTTCCTGGCTAGACTAACCCCCCATAGCATGCATTGGGCAATTTCAATTCCTTCTAAAACCACCTTCGGTACCATACTATAAATATTGTTGTAACTCTCTTGATAATTTAAAGTTAAGACTTGATTATAAATGACGGTTGTATAAAACTGCCCAGCCAATCTTCAACATGTCATCAATTATGGTGTTTCTATCATGTTCAGACCCTACAAATCCCTGATAAGTATCATAAGAGAACTTATCTTAAAGGCTTTGAAGACGCTTAATGTAGATGTCGCTGAGGATGATATTAAAGTTGAGGAGACAAAATCTAGAATCCACGGTGATTTCTTTACCACAGTTGCATTTGCGATAGCGAAGAATCTATACAGAGAAAATTTTAAAGCCAACGCCGTGAGGCTAGCTGAGGAATTAGCGAAAAAAATCAATGAAATCAAACCTGACGTCATCAGTCACGTGAGAGCTGAAAATGGATATATTAATTTCTTCCTCGATCGTGGTGCATTCGCAAAATTTGTTCTTGAGGGATTAATGAAAGACCGAGAGAAATTCGGTAAATTCACTGAAGAATCTGAAAATATCATTATCGAACACACTTCTGCAAATCCCATTCATGCACTGCATATCGGTCATGCTAGGAATGCTTTTATTGGAGATTGCTTAGCGCGGATTTATAAATTCGTCGGAAACAAGGTTTCAAGAAGATTTTACATCAATGATTGCGGCAAACAGGTTGCCATGTTAATTCTCGGACTAAAGGCGCTTGGGAAAATACCATCGAATACTAAAGTGGACCATTTCTGCGGAGCTGTGTATTCGTGCATAGCCTCGATTGTAGAGTTACATAAAAGTCTTAAGAATGCTATCAAAAACATAGATCAACTGAGGGCTACTTTAAGGAAAATAAATACCAATAACCACTTATACGACTCACTCATAAGAAACTTGGTGCGCGATATCGCCCTAGGGCACCATGAGATTGCGAAGAGAGTAAAAGCTATCACTGAAAACTCCAGCGAGGTTCTTGACAATCTAATCGCACGGTTGGAAGTTTCTACAGCATCCATAAAAAACTCGTTTGAGATTTTGGCCTCGATTGCAGCTAAATGGCCTGCGATATATTACAATCTAAGTAATGGGCTTAAGGGAAATGTTCCGGCTAGAATTAGTCAGATAATTAGGGATTACGAGAGGCAAAATGAAAATATCACTAAATTCGTAAGAGAGACACTTAACAAGGTCCTAGATAGTCTTACGGAAACTCTTGATTTCCTGCGGATATATTTCGACGCCTATGATTGGGAGAGCGATCTTATCTGGAGTGGGATCGTTGAAGATATCCTACGAAAGCTAATGGAGAGAGGATATGCTTGCAAGGATGAGAAATCAAACGCAATATTTCTTGATGCACGAAAAATCCTTAAGGACTTTCCAGAAATGCAAGAATTCTTCCTTGATGGGAGAAAAGATATCAAATTTGAGGAAATTAAAAACCCCGTCCTCGTTCGCAAAGATGGATCGACACTATATCTGCTGCGCGACATAGCATATGCTTACTATAAGTTGCTCTTTCTCAAGGCTGATAAAGCAATCAGCGTGATAGGAATTGACCAGAAGCTTGAACAGAAATATGTTGTATTGGCATTAAGATCATTGGGGATCACTAATGTTCTTCAAAGATATAAACATGTAGCATATGAACTCGTTAGACTCCCAGGTCGAAGAATGTCATCCCGAAAGGGACAATACATTACGCTTGATGAGATTCTATGGGAGACTATCAAAAGATCTTACGATGAAGTCGAAAAAAGATACAAGGAACTTGGGGATATGCCTAAATACGCATTAGCCAAGGAGATAGCCATCGGTGCTATTAAGTATGCACTTCTCAGCCAAATACCAACGAAAGTCATTACGTATGACTGGAATCGAGTGTTAGACTTCGAGCAAAATTCAGGACCATTCATTCAATATGCACACGCTAGGGCTGCTTCTATACTCCGAAAAGCTTTTTGGAAAATTCCAGAAGATTGTAACTTATCTCTACTAAGAGAGCCAGAAGAATTCGAATTAATCTACAAAATATCAAAATTTCCGGAGGTTCTGGACGAAGTCATTAGAACTTCTAGGCCGGATATTCTAGCTGAGTATACAAATGAATTGGCAATGTTATTCAACAAATTTTACCAAAAGTGTCCAGTTTTGAGTGCTGAAGATGCAGAACTAGGAAAAGCTCGTCTATTGCTTGTAGCAACATTTAGAAGTGTTATAGCAACCGCAATGAAATTGATGGGAATAACTCCTCTTTATCGCATGTAGATAAAATTCGCGTTAGATAATTCCAAGTGAGCTAGCTATGTCTATAGCAGAGTACTCGGGCTTAAGTTTGACAATAGCCTTCTTCTCACCCTGAGGCGTTATTGCTGTCCAGACTTTTTCTACTCGAACATCAAAGGCCTCCTCCACTGCGCGTTTAATCATTGACTTATTAGCGCGGCGATCTACAATAAGGGTTAACTTATTTCCTCTGCGTATGAGATCTATTGCTTTCTCTGAAACAACAGCTCTGATTATTATCTCCGATGACCTCAGAGTTTCAACTTTTTTTCTATAAACTGATTCGCTCAACTAGTATCCCCTCATCTTCCCATACCTACTATTGATGATTTCAGGAAGCTTAAGAATTGCTTTTTTCGACCATATACAAAGTCTCGCTGGCCAGCCCCCTGGTGCCACATTTATAACTGATAGATTATCCACTACCTTAACATCAACTCCTTCAAGATTCCTGGCGGCACGTATTAAAGGCGCATCCTTAGTTGATACTATTATTAATGGTCCCTTCTTTCTCTTATACTTCCGCCCACGTCTTTTTCCTTTTCCGGCTCTGACTCTGCGGCCAGCTTCAACCCTATCGAGCTCATCTTTAAGGCCCAGGTTGACTAGTACTTTGCGCACGTCTCTTGTCTTAGAAATGTTTTCAAATTCATCCACAACAATAATTGGCAATTCACGAACGAAATCAATTCTGTGTCCTCTAAACTGTACTAAAACGGAGTCTTTAGTTGCAGCAATTGCAGATTTTAAAGCGAGAACTTTCTCTTTCTTATTGATAAATTTGACCAATCTCTTGTAAGGTTTAGGAGCTCCTATACGATACCCCCCAACAACATTTGCGGCCATAGCTGCACGCCCAAAGCCCTCGATTCGCCTAATGCGAGCAATATCAAACCCGGCTCCTACAGACCACGCTACTGCTCTTCTACCGGCCATAGGGGATTTACCATAGGGGGTGAACTTTTTACTATACGCCGCTATGAAGGCTCTCCGTATTAGATCTGGTCTTATAGGGGTCTCAAATACCTCAGGTAGCTCTATTTCTTCAACTCTATTGCCATTGAAATCGTATATACCAACCTTCATTTGAATCCCCTAGGAAAATTGAATTTGTGGAATAAAGTTAGCTAGTTCAAAGACAGATGCTATATCCTCGCGACTTAACAGTAACTCACGCCCATAGTAAATTGAGATTATATCAACATCCTTCCTCAAAACCTGGGAACGCACAGCATATCTAAGTACTAATAGCCTCTTTGGCGGGCCCTGGCAGCTACCTCGTATTATTACAACGTCGTTTTGAATTATTCCATAATGCGGCCACCCACCAGATGGCGTCATCTTCAATGCATAAGACTCTACTTCTGGCTCTACTGCCTCTTTCCTCTTTGGTTTAAGGCCCAATTTTTCTATAATTGCACTCTTGACCTCGGGTGCAACGTTTGATAAATCTTTTAATCTCAGCGTATCCATTCTTCCCAATTCGTAGGGCTCCTGACCTTCACTTAGTTCATCTGAAAAGTTGTATCGAATATTATACCAGTGCGGAATCAATGCTACTATTTGCTTGTTGAATTCTGTTCTACGAAAGAATCCCAGCTGACCTGGTCGGGGGACTGTCCACATTATTCTTGCTGGAGTCCATGGACCTAGCGAACCTACTTTCCTATGCCCTTTTTTGAATTTCTCTGGAAGTAGTTTAACACCAAATCGCTTAATGACACTGGCGAAACCTTTTCCCTTGGTAACTCCAATAACGTCAACGAATGTACCAGGCTCGAATACTTCAAATATCCTAACGAACCTACCGAGTTTCTCCATGCCCCACTTAAAAGCTTCCCTATTTTCGCCACCAATTTTTATCTCCAAGACCTCTGGTTTCTTCTTTCCTAATGTAGTCAGGTTTGGACTCGTGCGAACAATAGCTCTTATCTCATCAACTTTCCCTTCATCGATAGCATCTTCGATAGATCCTATCTTCTTTTCTGCCTCGTCTCTTAACACAGTAATGGGTTTTTTGGGTATTGGAAACTTTCTCTTTAAATACTTCTTCTCATATGTGCTCCAATATGGTGTCCAAACTTCGTTAAGCACTTTAAGTCCATACGGATCCGCTGTATAAGCTCTAAGCGCTAAGATTCTTAGGGGTGGTGCTTCAAGGACTGTAGCAGCGACTACGCGTTCTATTCCATGCCACATTGCACGTTCACTTACAAGCAGATTTTTCTCTAGTACTGAGACCATACCAACTTTATAGACTGGATAGCCTAAAATGCCAACCCTGTCTGTTTTAGGCCAGGATATAATGTTGGGATATATTCTCCGCGCTCTTTTTCTCCTGAAACCAAGTGAGCCATGACGAGGTGCATGATATTTGACCATGCTTTTGCACCATTGAACGCTCGGAAAAACATAGTCGGAACTTTATTCGTTTATAAATTTACTCCAAAGTATTGTTAATAAGTCTAGGTGTTTAAATGCTACGCTACGAAGATATAACTGATGAACATGGTAGGTTTCTAGTTAGATTAGCAAGACAGGCTATAGAAACTTACTTGAATGAAGGAAAGCACATCAAACCGCCCCCTAATACACCGGAGATCTTAAAGGAGAAAAGCGGAGTATTCGTTACATTAAATAAGCTTATAGCAAGTAAGGGGGAAGAACTAAGAGGTTGTATTGGTTATATTCAGCCTGTTTACCCGCTTGTAGAAGCGACAATCGATGCTGCTATAAGCGCTGCAACCAGAGATCCTCGTTTTCCACCATTATCTGCAGAAGAACTCAGCGAAATTCTGGTGGAGGTCACAATATTAACTCCTCCTGAACTTATTAAGGTAAGTTCACCCACAGATTATCTGAAAGAGATAATAATAGGTCGCGATGGTCTAATCGTAGAGTATAAAGGATTTGGCGGAACGCTACTACCCCAAGTTCCCGTTGAATACGGCTGGGACGTGAGAACGTTCCTAGAGCATCTTTGCTGGAAGGCATTCCTCCCCAAAGACTGCTGGAAGTGGCCTGAAACTAAGATTTATAGATACCAAGGGATAATTTTTAAAGAGGATAAGCCAGGAGGTAGTGTTCATAGAATTAAATTAACGACTGATTTTTAATCTGAGATTTAATTCATTGTCCAGTATTGCTCAAATCTGTGAGCTTGATCTGATGATAGATCATGAGGACCTCGATGAAGCCAAAGAGGGAAAGAGAAACTTTGATAAAGTTAAAAAGAGTGAAAGAAATTTTAGGAGAGAGCACTCTTGAGATAGCAATCAGTACCGCAGCAATTCTCACCATACTCGCAATCCTCATAGAACTACCAGTAATCCTCTTAACCCACCCTCCAACTAAGTTTTACTATGCTATTCTGTTTAACATCGGCCTGTTTGGAGCTCTTTTGCATATACGTGCCCATTTAATAGAAGAATCTGAAGAATACAGAGCCCTTAGGGAAAGTTTGCAAAAATCTCAGAGGGTGTCACCAGCAGAACTTGATTCTTACCTGAATAATAAGAAAAATTGGGATGCATACATTATGTGGCTAAAGCTTTCGATAGGTTTGGCACTATTGTTTCTCTTTGTCTATATGCTGCTACCCTAAAAAGAATTTTAAGTCCTCTTCTTGTCGACTTCCTTTATTATTTCTACTAGGATGTTAAGTGCATAGTCCCAATTCTCATCGGTTATTGTTAACGGAGGCGCCAACCTTAGAACTGACCTTCCCGCAGGAAGTACAACGAGACCTTTCTTATATGCTAGTTCAGTAATTTTATCTCTCTCTTCGGTACCATACTCCTTTGTATCTTTGTTTTTAACAAATTCCAGACCTATGAACAGACCCTTGCCCCTAACGTCACCGAGTATCTCGGTTTCGTCTTTAAGCTCATTAAAGATCTTGAGCGCCTGATCTCCTAGCTTGGCTGCTCTCTCCCAGAGTCTATGTTTTATTATGTAGTCCAAAGTAGCATTAGCAGCCGCGAGTGAAACTGCATTTCCACCAAATGTACTTGAGTGTGCTCCTTCATAGCCAAAATCTAGATCTGACCTTATTACAGTCGCTCCAAGTGGGAAACCATTTGCTATTGACTTAGCTACAGTGATAATGTCTTGTACCGCATTAAAATGCTCAATAGAGAACATTTTGCCAGTTCTTGCAAATCCAGTCTGTACTTCATCAACTATGAATAACATATCGTATTTCTTCGCCATCTTTGCTATTTTCTCAATGAATAACGGGTGCGGAACAACGTAGCCTCCCTCACCTTGTATTGGCTCTGCTATTATTGCTGCTATGTCTTCTGGTGGTGCTACTTTTTCAAAAATCCATTCCTCAATGAAATCAGCACAGTATGCGTTACAATTCGATGGATCTAATTTGAATGGACAACGATAACAATATGCATAGGGAGCATGCACGCTTAGGTAGTATGGATAGAAATACCTTCTATGAGCTTTCTTTGAAGCTGTCAGTGTGAGTGAACCCAGGCTTCTCCCATGAAAAGCTCCGTAAAATGCTAGTATTAATGGGCGCTTCTTGTTCCACCGAGCAATTTTAATGGCTGCTTCGACTGATTCAGTTCCTGAATTTGCATAGAATACCTTCTTGTCGAATTGTCCAGGAATGTACTTTACTAGTTTCTTTGCGTACTCTAACTGAATTTCATCAAACCAATCATGCGGACCCGTGTGAATGTATTTTTCAAGCTGAGCTTTAACAGCAGCAAGAACCTCCGGGTTTCTATGACCTATGTTTGCAACAGCAATTCCTGCTGCTAAGTCTATGTAAACGTTACCGTCTACGTCAAATATTAAGTCGTTCTCCATTTTAGCTATGACTATATAACTAAAGCGTGTTGTTGTAACTAGATATTTCTTCGCCTCTTCTATAATACTCGCTGATTTGGGGCCAGGAACGCTCGTTTTAATGGACGGGATCTCTTTCACTTTCATAAAATGTCACCGGTTCTATTTTATTTCGAAAATGTGCTTTAAGTACTAGGTGTATTTGTCTTATGGTGAAGAAGTTTGAGCTACGGGGCCTTTTTACTTGAGTGGGGAAATCTTATTGGAGTGCTTCTTTTGGCAATATCTACTTTGATATACGCCCATGTATACGCTGTTATCATCAGAGAAATGAAAAGATTAACATTAAGGCACTATTTGATTCTTCTGATGAACTCCTACGTGTTTTCATTCGGATTGTTGTGCTTGCTTATGGCAAATGGATGGCTATAATATTGCCTGATTTATCTTGCCAGAATGATATTAGTAAACGGTAGCAATGATGAGAGCTTGGCCACTGATCCGATGAGGAAGCTTGAAAGGGCTGAGGTGCTGCATATTGTCTTATGAAGATTACTATGGTGTTGATGAGCTTAGTCTTTGGAAGCCCAGAACCAAGAAAATAGAAGTAAAGATTCTCAATTATAGCGATGATCTCCTTGAATTTGAAGTCGATGGCGAAACTCACACATTACTTAACCCACTCCGCATGGAATTAATGAACATAGAAGGTGTTGTATTCGCAGCATACAAGATCATCCATCCACTCTTCGATAAAGCAAGGTTTGTTGTGAGAACTGACAAGACGAAAATAAAGGCTCTAGATGCTCTTAAGTTAGCAAAGGAAAATGTTAAAAGAAAAGTCCTTGAACTCACCGCGAAAATACGAGAAGCCGTACAATCTGGGGAGCAGATCCCTGATTTCCTCTCGGATGAAGATTACAGAAAATTGAGGTCTAAACTTTAGCTCAGAGATTTCAACATTCTTACCAATTTATGTGCTCTGCAAATGTTATCGGTCGTCGGGTAATTACAAATTTCGCATTTCTTTAGTTCTATGCTTTGTTCAGGAACGGTTCTGAGCAAATCCTGATAAAAACGAAGGATATTGTAAAGAGTTCCTGGATGCTTCTCCTCTTGCTGATAAAGAAATAGTCTGATATCCCATCTCATGGATAGTTGTGCGTATGGACATGGTATATCATTGTGATCTAGCTCTAGTAAGTGCGTATATAGAGCTGTCTCTTTTTCGTAGAGCTCAATAAATGGATAAACACGCGGAACGAAACCTTCAACAACTCTCTCTCTGGTTATAGCCAATCTGAGAAGTCTATCGAGTGAATTTCTAATGACATTCATTAGAACCGTTTGTGCAAAATCATCAAGCGTATGAGCAGTTGCTAAGACTGTTGCTCCAGAATCTCTAGCTAGTTTATTTAGGGCCCACCTACGCCACTCTCCACAAATGCTACATGGCTCTAGATTCATTTTTCCCTCAGAATAGTATTTCGCAACATCGTCTATAGTAAAGCCAAATAAATCTTTGAATTTTGCCTGGCAGACTTTGTAACCGAGTATTTTGGCATGCTTGGCTATAATAGGCTCAGATTTGTCTGAGTAATTCGCTATTCCCTCATCAACATGCACTATCACTATCTCTGTAGGAAATTCTCTCTCAATTTCATCGATTATATAGAGCAAAGCAACAGAGTCTTTTCCACCACTGACAGCCACAGCTATTTTATCATCAAACCTGAGCATATTATATTTCTGAATGGTTTTGAGAGTTTTTTTCTTCACGTACCTTATGAATTCTGCCTTACCAAAGTATCTTCCCGCATCCTTCTTGTAGTAGACATACATAGCAACAGCCACTCAAAACAACTAGGACCAAATTTTGATTGAGTAGGAAGAAGACATTAAACTTAATCCGAATTTTTACAGACTCCTCTTAGATTCCACAATACGAGGCTTCTTTAAGGTCTATCTGCGTCTATATATCTGTCTTGGTAGACTTCTCATTAATGACAGCTATACGATCGAAATTTTGTGGATTGAGGAACATTAGTGGTAAGCAGCAGACTTCAGCGTTATTCAAATCAACACAAATTACTTTATTCACTCTTGACTTGAAGTGAGATATCAGCTATATTCACGCCAACCGTAGCCACATTTTGGACACTTGTATATTCGCACTGGAGGTTCATCTGCGGCCCTACTTTGTATGGAGGTATAATACACTGGACTATGTCCACACTTGGGGCAAGAGGTGATTGAACTCAAGGCACCTAGTTCTTCTCTCTCAATAATAACACCCTCATCAATAGTCTTAACTTTTTTGCTTAATCTTAATCCCTCTATGCTTCTATGTTGAGTAGTCTTATCTTCCACTTTATAGTTACACACTGGACACGTCCAAATTGTCTTATTTTCACAGTCTTGCCGTTCTAAGGGGGTTCCACAATTAGGACATAACCTCAAATCTATGCACCAGCATTGCAGTAGGACTAAACCTATCTTTTAATACTTTAAAAGCAATAGAAAATGTTTGAGAGCCTCTCTTACATTTCTCATCTGTCTTAAGAGCTACACCTAAAGGTCTACTGCAATGCCAAAAGATGAAGCTCAATCAATTTCCCCGGCTCAGTTTTTCAGTATGAATAGGGCTATAGCTGGTTTTACGAATCCTGCAAAATCCTTATATACGACAATAAGAGAACTTATAGAGAATTCTCTTGACGCCTGTGAGGCGATTAACGTCTTCCCAAACATTTGCATAAGGGTTCGAAGACTTACACCCGAAGAACTGAGAGAGTTAGGCATCATTGACATACTAGCTGCTAAAACTCAAAAAGCAGGAGAGAGAATAAATAATGTTCGTGAGGAGGCTAGTTCTCAATCAAAAGAGGAGGAAGATGAAGAGGAATCCGCTGTTCCAGAAGTCTTTGAAATTATTGTATCAGACAACGGGAAAGGCATACCTAGCGATAAGATACCAATTTTACTTGGAAAAGTGTTGACATCTACAAAATATAAAATCAAGCAACAAAGAGGAAGATTTGGCCTCGGACTGAAAATGGCTATAATTTACAGCTTGCAGGAACTTAATACCCCCGTAGAGGTATGGTCCGCCACAAGATCTGAAAAATTTCTAAGCTACTACAAGTTGAAGATAGATATTGTTAACAATGAACCCATAATCCTGGAGAAAAAAGAGATAAACAAAAGTGAATTTAAAGATCCTTGGAATAGGAAGATGCAACATGGTACTGTAATAAAACTTCTGATAGTCGGAGATTGGACTCGCGCAAAACCATATGTACTTGAATATTTAAAACAACTCGCTATAATAACTCCATATGCAACATTTTTATTCGAAGGACCAAATGACGAAAAAATATATTATGAACGTGTTAGCAACAAAATGCCGCCGCCTGCAAAAGAATCCAAGTATCACTTATCCGGCATAGACGCTCAAACTTTAATTCAGTTAATGCGCGAACACAAGAGACTTAGTATACTTGAGTTCCTAACAATAACTTTCGAGAGAGTAGGAGAAAAAACCGCCAGGAAGTTCCTGAAAGCTCTCAAAGTACGTCCTGAAACCCCCGTGAAGAATATACTCAGAAATGACAAATTAATAACTTCATTCGTGCGCTTGGCATCTGTATACAAATTTAAGCGCCCTGATCCATCGGCCCTGTCTCCTATAGGTGAGGAGCTACTGAAGCAAGGATTAACTGCAATCCTAAAGCCTGCATTTACCGCTACGTATCAACGAAAACCTATCTCTCTTCAGGGACATCCATTGATAGTTGAGGCAGCTGTGGCTTACGGTGGCGAGATTCAACCCGGCATAAAACTCCTAAGATTTGCAAACAGAGTTCCATTGCTCCATAAAACCAAGAGCGATGTTGGATGGAAAGCTTTAGAAGAAATAGATCTATCGCGATACAAAGTCACGGAACAGGATCCTATAGTTCTTGCAGTTAGTGTTGTCTCTACCAAGATACCTTTCCCAACGACTTCAAAGGACTATATTGATGACGTTGACATTTTACGCCGAGAAATAAAGCTAGCGTTTATGAGAGTCCTAAGAAAGCTAAGGATATATCTAACACATCTAGAGAGATTGAAACAACTGGAGGAAAAACGCAAAGCTCTAATGAGATACACCAAAAAATTTGCTACCAGTATATCCAAGATACTGAAAACAGATCCTAAATACAAGGATTGCATAGAAGCGCGAGATGACGCTATTTATGCTTACCTAGTAGATATAATAGATCACAGAATCTCTACCAAAACAGAAACTTCCAGGAGCGTGCATCAAGCGCCACAAAATCCAGGCGAAACTGAAAGTAAAAATCTTTGAGCAACATAGATTAGACCTAGCCCTTTAAAAGCAGCCTAACTAATACTCTAAATTTTGTATTTTGGTATTCAGACAGTAGGCGCTGGTCTATACCAGACTGCCAACTGAGCGGGGGTTCCGGAGAGGACAAACGGGCCGGACACGCACGGGCGCCGGACTTAAGATCCGGTGGCGTATGCCTTCGCGGGTTCGAACCCCGCCCCCCGCACCAATTAAACTAGGCCGGGGTTCACGAGTTGGAACGTGGCCCGGCTTGAGAAATTGATCATGAGACCGGGTGGCGTTTGCGCCTCGCGGGTTCAAGTCCCGCCCCCGGCATCAAAATGACAGGCCGAAACCTCGGAACCTTGGTTGAAATGCCCGGGTAGCTCAGTGGCTAGAGCGCGGGATTCGTAATCCCGAGGCCGCGGGTTCAAATCCCGCCCCGGGCTCTCCTCGATTTATTGATTTTCAATTTTCTTAGCTGAATTGTGTATAATCTGCATATATCGAACTGTATATGTTTTGGGCGAAATTATAAGCACAATGCACAGAGGCGCAACTGCTAGTTGCTATATTAAAGAGTTATAGTTGAGACAAATGATCCCAAACACAGCATTTCTGAAGTTATCTGGAATCCAACTACTTGCCGAAATTCCTGCACTGAGTATCAAGCGCACACTAGTAGTTGCTGATCTTCACATAGGATTTGCCGCTAATCTTTTTCGCTACTCTTTGCGCGCAAGAGAACGCATTTCAAAATACCAAGTTTTATCTATGATCCATGCAATTTCATCGGTTGCTGAGAAGCATTATGATAAGCTTGTGATTGTAGGAGATGTCAAAGATAGTATCGGTATGCCAAGAAAGTTCATTCTGAATGCTATTGATAAGTTCTTCTCGAAAGTTGGAGAATTTTTCAAAAGAGTTGTAATAGTCAGGGGAAATCACGATGGTGCGCTACTAGATTTGATTGATAAACTCAACCTAAACGTTGATCTAACGGATCATCTAATCTTGCACGACCAGAGAGCATACATTGTATTAACGCACGGTCACATGAAGTTGCCATATAGTGACTACGCTAAGTCGGACCTGATAATTACAGGACACCTTCACCCCGCCACGCAATTAGATAAACCGTTCGTCGTATGCACTTATAAGGTCAAAGAAAGCATCAAAAAAACCCTAATAATAATTCCTGCACTTAATCCAAAGGTCTGGGGTACTGCAGTGAATTGTGATGCAATCTATAGTCTATTAAGAACGATAATCCCAAAGGACTTTCAATCAATTACCATAGAGGACGCTAACCTTATAGGCAGAACTACATTGGAAAAAATGATATGCGAACAAGAGCTAGGATTAACTCATTCACCACTGCTCAATGATAAGAAAGCACGGACTAATTCCCAATAAAGCTCCATCTGTTGCCGAAGTTTCTCAGCATGCCATTCTTTCATTGCTCTAAAGCGACCTTGTTTTTCTATAAATCGTTCTAAGGGGACTCTCTTAGAGGGATCTATTAGTGTCGTACTTGGAGGCGTTAGGCGGAATTTTATCTTACCACCAATTACTTCCGCTTCCCAAAGAGGCCAGAATCCTGTTTCAACGGCGAGCCTTCCTAGTTCAATTGTTAAGCTTGAGTCAAATCTCCAACCTGGTGGATCTGGAGCTAGAATGTGTATATATCTCAACCCCTCCCCCCTAAATGAGGCCGCCTTCTTTACTTTATTGTATATGTCTATTGGATAGCCAACTGAGGTTGTAGCAACGTACCTAACGCCATGATCCAATAATATAAACGGCATAGGTTTCTTTATTTCAGTTTTACCAGCCCAAGTGGTTGTAGTCCATGCGCCTGGTGGTGTAGCTCCACTCCTCTGTATGCCAGTGTTCATGTACGCTTCGTTGTCGTAACATATCACGATTATGTCCTCGCCGCGTTCAGCCGCACCTGACACTGTTGCTAATCCTATGTCTACTAATCCTCCATCCCCACCCCAAGCGACAACATTGACGTCTGTGTACCCCTTCTTCGTGAGAGCTCGCTTGATTCCGGATGCGACAGCTGCAGCACTAGCAAAAGCTACGTTATAAGTAATTACGTTAAATGATACTCCTGGATATACTCCTTGGTAAACAGAACTGCAACTTGCAGGTATGACTAGAATTGTTTTTTCGCCCAGCGCCTTTAGAGCCATACGGAGTGCTATTGTGGAGGGACAGCCTGGGCACGCTGAATGTCCGCGTAACAACAAATCTGGTTTAGAGATAATTTCCTTTAGGCTCATCTAGATCACCTTGTTGACGACTTTCTTTATTTGCTCGGGGAGAATTTCATCACCACCAAGACCTAAGCTTACAGAGTACACTGGTATTTCGGTATTGTATCTATGCAGGACGCTTCTTAATTCCATCGCAAGAATCCCATCGTGTCCTATACTTAGATCACGTTCTACAACGATTACCTTGTTTTTGTCCTTGAGGACATCAACAATTTCCTTTGACGGGAAGGGTCTAAAGAACCGAACTTTTAATGATCCCACGCGCTTTCCTTCCTTTCTCAGTTCAGCAGCGACGTTCTCAGCAGTTTCGGCAATGCTTGCCATTGAAACTATTACTACTTCAGCCCCATCAGTTTCGTATTCTTTTATTAAGTCACCGTGGTTTATCCCAAATAACTCCTCGTACTCCTTGACAGTTTTCTTGATTGTATCCTTCGCATTCAGCATTGCTTTGTGCATGTCCCATCTTAAGTGGACAGTGTCCCACGGCCAAAGTATGTTACCAAAAGCGAAGGGTTTGGACACCTCAGGATTTAGAACATAGTGTGGCGGGTTATATTCTGGTAGAAACTGATCAACAAGCTCTTGATCATGAATTTGAACTGGTTCGGAAGTGTGCGATAGAACGAAACCTTCTAGGGAGACCATAACCGGCAGCAGCACGTGCTTATTCTCAGCAATTTTGTATGCTTGTATTATCGAATCGAGAACCTCCTGATTGTTAGAGGCCCATATTTGAATCCAACCTAAATCTCGCGCTGATAAAGCATCCATCCAGTCAGCCCATATGTTCCAGGGGGGACCAATAAACCGGTTAACGACGCCCATCACCACTGGTAAGCGCGCACCTGCGACCCATGCTATCATTTCATACATATATGCAAAACCGTGCGATGAGGTCGCTGTAAAAGTTCTTGCACCAGCGGCAGAAGCTCCTGCAACTGCTGCCATGGCACTATGTTCGCTTTCAACACGAATAAACTCAGCGTTAAATTCACCTTTCTCTATCCATTCACTCAATTTTTCTACAATCTGCGTCTGGGGTGTTATGGGATAGGCGGCTATAACCTCAACACGGGACAACCTTGCACCCCAAGCTGCAGCTTCATTTCCTGTCAATGCTATTGTCCTTGGCACATTAGAACACCAATAAACTTCGGAGAATCTAAAGTTATAACTGTTTATCATATACTTACAGACGCCTGCATAAATTTGTGGGGCTAATGTTAGATAATTACCAGACTTTTAATGAGGTTTTGACTTTACTCTCATTTACTGGTGAACATGATGCTAATCGAAGTAACTTGGTTGGGTAGGGGCGGACAAGGAGTCGCCCTAGCATCACGCTTAATTGTTGAAGCACTAAACTTCGAGAATAAATACGCCCAATCAATGATATTCTTTGGTGCTGAGCGTCGCGGTGCTCCTGTTCGTGCGTATAGTAGAATTTCGGATACCACAATCAGGTACCACCATTTCGTTCGTAGGCCTGATGTGTTTGTCGTTTTCTCCAGAGAGCTACTGTCAATTGAAAGGGTTTTCGATGAAATTAAGGATGGCGGCACACTCATAGTTAATACTCCAGATCTTGACGCTATTAGGAGCTATATTCCCAGCGATAAAAGAATTAAAATCGGCGGTGTTGATGCCAACAGGATTTCTATAGACCTAAATTTAAAAGTTGCGGGTCTTGTAGTTCCAAACACTGTGATGCTTGGTGCATTCTCAAAAATCATTGGACTGCCATCCTTGGAGTCTCTAATTAAGGCTATAAAACATGCTTGGGCTGATAATCCTAAACTCGCTGATATTAATTCAGAAGCCGCAAGGAGAGGATTTGAAAACGCACAAATGTTTACTTAAATGCAAAATGTAAATAAGTAAGACTACTTAACACCCTAAGTTTAAAAGATTAATTTCTGAGGCTTTCTATGGGATCCTGTATGAGTGAGCTAGAAGAGAAAATAATAATCCCAGACGAAGAACTCGATATAATGAAAGCACGAGACAAAATCTTGCTACCCATATCAAAACCGAAAGAAGGTGTCGCCGGAAAAACAGGGTCATGGAGAGTTTTTAAACCTATTTTCCACGCAGATAAATGTATTAAGTGTTATCAGTGCTACCTCTCATGTCCTGATTCCGCTATCATTGTGAGCAATTTTAATGAGTTGCCCAAGTGGAACTACGACTTCTGTAAGGGCTGTGGAATCTGCGCAAATGTCTGTCCTCGAAAAGCTATTGAAATGCGTGAAGAAGGCTGAAAGATCAAGTATGCCTAGATTCACTCCAACTTAAAAGAATAGTTGCTAACACTGCTTTAAAGTACATTCGAGACGGCATGATACTGGGTATTGGGTCCGGATCGACTGTTCGAGAATTCATTGATCTGCTCTCTAAGTTGAGCCTTCAAGTAAAGTGTATACCAACTTCCTATGACACAGAACTGGCTCTGCGGAGTAGGGGCCTTAATACCATATCCTTGTTAGATGCACATAAAATAGATCTTGCAATTGACGGTGCCGATTCCGTTTTCTTAGATAAGCGTGTCATAATCAAAGGACATGGGGGTGCATTTCTACGCGAAAAAATTGTAGACTATCTTGCCGACGAGTTCATCGTAATAATAACTGAAGAAAAGCTTGAACGCGTAGTTCCAGTTCCTGTGGAAGTACTTCCATTTGCATATTCTAAATTCATGTTGAATGAGTTATCAAAATATGGAAATCCTCAACTAAGAAGCGCAAGAGACAAACTTGGACCAGTAGTGACCGACAACGGAAACTGGATCATTGATATAGATATCCAACCAAACCTTATCTCTAGGAGTCTTGAAATTGAATTAAAAAGCATCCCTGGAGTGATAGAAAGCGGCGTCTTCGTGCGAGATGCACGAATCTTAGTTGCGCGAAAGGATGGTAAAGTTGAGGAAAAGACGATCTAGAAGGAATGCATTAAAATTGCGGAGACTACTAGCTAAAAACCATATAGACTGCCTTATGAAACAAGCAATGATGCTAGCAAGTCAAGGCCATAATGAACTCGCCGAAAGATCTGCTAAAATAGCAAGAAAGATCAGTAAGTGGTTAGGCTTTGGAATACGTAGGTGGCGGTACTTTTTTTGCAAACACTGTAAAAGTTTTATTTTTCCAGACATGAGGGTACGAGTAAGAAACAATAGATTTACTCATATTGTAATTCTCTGCAAAAAATGTGGGAACTATAACAGAATAAGAGTTAAGTAAGTCAAACACACCTCAACCTAATATTTCTCGAATTACTTCCTGGGGTAAGTCATCATCAACAGTTCTGTTATATAACTTTTCTTGAATCTCCCTAGCATCTTGACTTACTTTTGCTGCCATACCAAACATTTTTCCATTCACTCCATGTGCCAGACGAGAGACGAGAAATTTTGTCTTTACGTCGGCTTTAGCACCTATCCACATGTATATTATCGAATCCTTATCTTCGACCAAGAGTGCGCAAACATCATCCTTCAACAGTTCATTGACGACTTTGCCTTTAGCAGATTCCACGTTTGAGCCTTTCATCAGTACTCCGCGAAGCATTTGTTTTTCACCCTTAAGCATACAAGATAGTCATTCTAAATTGTATTAAAAAAGATGAACCTTTACTGCACTACAATACACATCCTTAACTACGCGAATACGAAGGAACTAGATAGAACTGGTATCTTAATCCACTAGTGCTAGTAGCCAATATTTTGATATTTCTAGTATCCAGTACTTGATTCAATGTATGCCTTCCATGAAAGCTAAGAGCTTTAATTCCAGAATTTCTTTAGCTTTCAACATGAAAAACCTCGGTGATGAAGAATGAAAATAACTGTAAGTGTTATCAAAGCTGATATCGGAAGTATCGCTGGTCATGTAAGAGTGCACCAAGACACCATAGAGGTAGCTAAGAAAAAACTCGAGACGGCCAAGGAAGAAGGCCTTGTAATAGATTATTATGTATTCAATGCCGGGGATGACCTAGAGCTTTTAATTACACATACCAAAGGAGTAGATAACCCAGAAATTCACGAGCTTTCATGGGAGATATTTAAGGAATCCGCAAAAAAAGCTAAGGAATTGAAGCTATATGCCGCTGGACAAGATCTATTAAAGGAATCATTTAGCGGCAACATAAAGGGCATGGGACCTGGAGTTGCTGAGATTGAATTTGAAGAGAGACCCGCAGAGCCTTTTGCGGTATTTGCTGCTGATAAGACAGAGCCAGGAGCCTTTAATCTACCAGTATTTAGAATATTTGCGGATCCGTTTAATACGGCAGGACTGATTATAGACCCAAAGATGCACGCAGGATTCAAATTTATAATAATGGACGTCATAGAAGGAAAAGAAATAGAACTCCAAACTCCTGAAGATCTATACGATATTTTAGCTCTTATAGGGCATACTGGTCGGTACATAATAAAATTCGTCTACTCAAAAGATCCTACGATAGGAGTAGCTGCTGCCGTATCAACTCAGAGATTATCGCTGATTGCTGGACGTTACATTGGAAAAGATGACCCCGTCTGTATTATAAGAGCACAACATGGGTTACCTGCCATGGGTGAGATTCTCGAAGCGTTCTCGCAAGCGCATCTTGTTAAAGGATGGATGCGTGGGTCCCATCATGGTCCTCTAATGCCAGTGCCGCTTAAGTATTCGCAGTGCACGCGATTTGATGGCCCGCCAAGAGTTGTTGGACTCGGATTTAATCTTTGCGAAGGAAAACTTATTGGACCTATAGACCTGTTTGACGATCCGGCATTTGATTTAGTACGACAAAAGGCAATGCTAATAACCGACTACATTAGGAGCATGGGCCCGTTTGAGCCTCATATGTTAGGTCCTGAGGAACTTGAATACACTACGCTACCAGAGGTTCTTAAGAGGCTTAAGAATCGTTGGCGGGAGAGTACATAATCTAGCTACGTAATTAACTCAAACTTAAAAAGATGTACTGTCTAAATCTTTCTTTATAATTGTAGCAATTAATTACAAAATTTTTGATAAAGTGAGTGCCGCCGTGGCGTAGGGGTTTGCGCGCCGGACTCATAATCAGCCTGTCATGGGACGTAAGAGCCGAACCCAACATCCGGAGGTCGCGGGTTCGAGTCCCGCCGGCGGCACTCAATTAAAACTCTCAGGCTCTACTCCGCATAGCGACTTTAATTTTCGGCAGAGATTATAACGATTATTACATTAGACTAAACTTCAAGAAGTGTTCTTGATAAAGACGCGCAAAACACCCCGAAATAATTAGTATCAAATACACCTTCGCATTCACAAATCTTGAGGAAGGAAAGTACTGCACTAGTTATAAAGTCCACACAGTTCAATTGCTGTGCTGATATGCCAATCAAGATGAAGAAATTAGGAAAGTCGGCCCGGGGGGATTTGAACCCCCGACCTACCGGTGTCTGCAAGATTTACAATACTACATAACATGTACGAGCGGCTACTGAGTACCCTCCGGGAGTTAGCTCACCGGAGGGCTACAGCCGGCCGCTCTAGTCCGCTGAGCTACGGGCCGTGTGAACTCCTAGTAGTGGGGGCGAGGGGATTTGAACCCCCGATCTACCGGTCGCTCCTATTTTTCAGCAACTGGAGCCGGCCGCGTTCACCTGGCTACGCCACGCCCCCTTCGACTTTAATTGAAGGACACATCAATGCTATAATATTTCTATACACTACATCCTTTAAAAAGTTAAGATTCGCTATTTCGATTTTCTGACTGTTGCTTGTTACTACAATCGATCGATTATACAAGCAAAGCTAAAGAGGGTATGCTGCACGGACTCGTATTAAAAGCAGGGTTTTAAATTCCTTATTATTGCCACATTAATAAATGTCTAAAAGTAAATATCTACATTTCTGCATGCTAATAGCTCGTTTTTACATTTACGGTTTGTGATCATAATGGCAGAAGTTAGCCTTACTACATTAGCTAAAGAGGCAATAGAACTAAAGAAGAAAATTGATGAACTTGCGCAAAAAGTAAACGACTTAGATATTTTTATGCGAGAAGTTGTTATGGTTCTAATCGACGTAATAAACACTACACACGCTACCATCGATGAACTCGAAAAAAGAACTGATAATATAGAGCAAGTTCTGCTTGGTAAAAAACCCTTGGAGGCTCTAAAACTGGAAGCCCGCGAGATTGAGAGCGCTAAGGCACCAGAGACTCCTATAGAAATACCAACTGGGGGACCAAGACCACCATCAACTCCACCTCCAATAGAACCGATAGAGAAAGTACACACTCCAGAAAGTACGCCTACTACGCAGGGCACTATGATTGAATATAAGCAACCGTCCCTTCCTACGCCTCAGAGCCAGTTAACACCAAGGGAGGCCATCCCACAAGCACAACAGATACAGAGCCCGCAAGAACTACCTAAACCACCAATAACACAGCCCATGACTCAACCAACCCAGATGCCTTCACAGCAAGCTGGCATTCAAACTAGTCAGCAGACTACTCCCGCCCCAACCCCTGCTCCAAGCCCAGTCCCTCCGGGTCTTCACGGACGCTTAGAAGTTATATTCCAGCTTAAGGAAGCCTTAGCTAAGAGGAAGAAACAGACTTGACTTTTGCTACATTTAAACAAACTACCAGTTGATAGGATTGGTTAGGGAGATCTCACTTCTGGGAGCAGTGATTGACGATACTATTGCAAGAGAGATTTATGAGTACATTAGCCGCACTATTAGCAAATTTCAAACAAACTTTCATGAAGTTTATGCGAAAGCTGTAAGTTATGTCATAACTGGTAAGGTTAGCCTACTAAATTGTCATACAACAAAAAAAGCGCTGATACAACTGCTGTTTATGGTTGGTGACAATGACAGAATTACGCTAATATCCTTTAACAGGTTCCAAAAATTTGCTCCGATTTATGCTTCGGCCTATTGTTCATGTCCAGACTTTGTTTTTAATGTAAAAAAAGACCACGGAAGACCCTTTTGTGCTCACATTATTGCCGGGTTTCTATGCCTGAAGAGTGCACTAGGTAGCATTCTTGAAACTTCAGATTTATCATATAGATGTGCGCTTGATAGACACAATCTAAGTGCCATTGAGGCAGTTCACATATGTGTTGATAGGTTGCTTAGTGAAAAACACCATGAAAAAGAAGACTAAAACTAAAATCCTCGTCGCGGGCACATTCGACATAATCCACTCTGGTCATATAAAGTTCTTATATGCTGCCAAGAGTCTTGCCAATGACTCGGAACTAATCGTCGTGGTTGCACGCGACAGAAACGTCAAACGCATAAAGGGTCATGAACCCATATTTGGCGAAACCGAAAGACTTGAGATAGTCAGCGCACTTAAACCCGTGGATAAGGCAATTCTAGGGCTCGATTCAGATAATATTTTCGAAATCCTTAAGGTTATTAAACCTGACATAGTAGCGCTAGGATACGACCAAAAAATATCCGAAAGTGAGTTAATTACCTGGGCAGAGAGGCAGGGACTTAAACTCAAAATTGTCAGATTACCTAAATTCAGTGCTGGTATAAGTTCATCGTCAGAAGTCCGCCGCAAGTTAATGGAAAAAGATTGATACCATACATAATTTTGTTTTAATCTCAAATGTGAAGCCTTCTTGGTTATGACCCAGTCTTGGTTTAACGATAGCCAACAATCTGTGTTATTATTTATATTTTTATGTATATTGTAAGACTACCAATAGCAAGTCCTTATCAACCACGCGTCATGATAACTATTTTTCCTTCGCCGCTATAAGAAAATATAATTGGTGATCTCCATGACAGAAAGAAAGCAGTTTTCAACAGGACTTGTAATCGCTGCTGGTTATGCTAGCAAGTTAAGGCGCACACTGTTAGCACAAACTAGACACTTAGTGGATCCGAGGGATGCTATACGAATTTCAGCGCTGATAAATCAGCATCTGTTTAATCTCTTTCGCGAAAAAGGCGTTGATAAACAAGATGCTGTCCGGATACGATTCATATACACTATCAAAGACGGAAAAATAGATATCGACTGGAATTCTTTCACGATTGAGCATTACAAGAAAGTACTAACTCTTGAGAAGATTCCACCTCCGGAGCACGGACTAGAGGAAGTTATCAAAAACGTTAGAGAGCTAGAGTGGGATGAAGATATTTTTAGGAACCTTAAAGTCGAAGGCGAGGAAGTACGAAACGAAGGACGAAAGTGGATTATTAAAGGAAAGAACTGGCTGGCAGAAGCCTATGAGAAAGAAAAAATAATAATAACCTACACAGGAACTATGGGAGAATTTGGAGATTGGCTGAGAAAAATCCTAGGCTGGAAAGAGGAGGGAGAGTAATTTGGTAGAGGAAAAGCAGATCCCCTTAGAGGAGGCTAAGAAACTTGTTCAAGAGGCTTTGGTCAGCACTGGCTTAGTCATTAAAACCTCTGACTATATATACGCTATCTACGAAAAAGCACCTGACAAATGGATTAACGTTTCGATAATTCTTGACGAAAAAACTGCGTGGGTTTCCGAAGCGACTACGAAAAAAGCTATTCTTCTACTTATTGATGAAGTTAGCAAATCTTTACCTCAATACAAAGATCAATGGAAACCTATCCTAGACGAAGCCGAGCTAGAAGATATATTATCAGAAGTCTAATTCGATAAAGCTAGTCACACTAACTTATTATTTTTTCAGAAGAAATATTGCCAAAAATTCATAGCTTAATTAAACACGCTGGGACGATAAAATGCATCATGTTGGTTCAGACAAGACGCCAATAACTACAATTCGAGAGAAAGCGCTTTATCCGGTCGGTGAATATAAGGTTATATCAGCTGATGTTTTAATGCGATTTCTTGACACTAAAGAAACCATCGAAGAGCACCTAGCGGGTTTGATTAAAGACATCCTAAAAGAAGCACTAGAACTTTTCTCGAGGATTCCTGCTAAAGAAGGATTAACGTTAAATATACCAATGGGGCATCGATATACTAGGTTTATATACGTAGTCGACCCGCAAACGATTTACATACCTTATCACTACCACGATCCAACCATCTATGGAATATATCTTAGAGAAAAGAACACCTACGATGATGCAGAGGCGTTTTTAAGGCTTGCATGGAATCTATTACAGGATGATAGATTTCTTGACAGATTAAAGATTTCAGAAGTTGATCGAAGCTACATAAAAATCTTTACGAAACACCCAGTTCTAGGTCTAAGCACTCTTATAGTGCTATATATCGAGGCTTTATACCTCCATGCACTCGCACATCATGTCGTTGAGGATGTATCAACTTTATTCGAGTTCAATAATCTAGGCGAATATTCAATTATCAAAGATTCAAAAGAAGAAGAAGCATTTTGTGAGTTTGTTATGTACAATTCGATGCATGGTGCACTTGAGCCTAATATTGCATACAAGCTCTTATGCAAAATGCGCGATATTATGATAATACCTCCTATTGCGCTGGATGATGCAATGCGCTTTCTCAGGTCACACCGACGCGCTTTTGTAGCTGCCCTCTATATACATAAAAACAAAACTGTCTACAAGGACTATCCATTCCTAAAACCAGCCGTAAGCGAAGAGATAGCTAAAAAGATATCTCCTTTATTTAGAAGTTTATGGTATGCTCACGTGCTTGATCATGAACCTCTAGAAATTGATGAAAGTGTAAGCAAACGAGTCTTTACAATAAATTTATAAATCTAGCTAGTGCATTCATTTTTTATCGTATTTCTAAGAAACTACTCCTGGGTACTGGTCTCTTCTTCTAAATCTTCCTCAGCATCTCTAATGCCATCATAAGCTATTCTAAACACGACTTCGGATTCTGGAAGGTATGGACTATCTTCTACGCGTGCGATTCTTTTATCACCTTTAGCTTTACGTAGGTGCAGCCTATGAGTTACATGATGTGCTACTATATGTCCCCCAATAGCTGACATTTGCGGACCAAAGAAAGCACCAGGATTTGCCATAACTTGATTTGTTACTACAACAGCTAAATTAAATGCCCAGGCTAGTCTAGCTAAATCGTGTATATGAACATTAAGTTGCTGCTGACGGATGGCTAGTTGGTCTATTCCTACGTATTCGGATCTAAAAAGTGCGGTAAGGCTATCTACGATTATTAGCCTTATGTTTTCCTTCTTTATCAACTTGCGAGCAATTTTGGCAACCTCCATTTGCTGGCTAGTGGAGAATACTCTGGCTACTATTATTCTACTCAAAGCATCATCTGGATCAAGACCAAATCTCTGTGCTATGGGTATTATTCTTTCTGGCCTGAAGGTTCCTTCTGTGTCTATAAAGAGACACTTACCGTTGAGACCCCCCTTCTCCTCCGGCAGCTGCACAGTGGTTGCAAGTGTAAAGCAAATCTGTGTTTTTCCAACTCTATACTCCCCGTAAAATTCAGTTATTGCTTGTGTTTCTATACCTCCTCCCAGTAAATCATCAAGGGCTTTTGAACCTGTCGTTAACCTCTTGACATTCTTTCTGATTTGGAGCATGTCTCGAGCACTGATAAAGTCAAGCCCAACGTGTTCTCTTGCTTGTTGTACGATTTTTTCTGCCAATGCTGGCGATAACTGACACTCTACTTCGAGAATCTTCGGTGGGGTAACTGCAATTATTTCAAGATTAGTGTATCCTTGAGAAATGAGTTTTTGAGCTGTAGCTTTTCCCACACCCGCGAGAGATGTCAATATTTTCATTGCATCATCTTGCTGTTCTGGTGTTTGTTCTTTGGGGCTACTTTCTACTGGCTCCGTTTTCCTTTTCTGAGATCCTCTAGAGGACATATTTTTCGCCTATGTTTTATGTTTACTGGTGTCGCTTCACACTCTAGCACTTAATAGACCAAGCAATAATAAATACAACTTTCAGATATTAAAGTTGAACATTATAATTTGACGCAATGTAGCTTGTCTACCAATCGTGATAACTTAAGTGGATTACACATGCTTATGCAACACTACACAGAATTCTTGGTAGCTGTATTGGCTATATCACTCCAAATATATTTTTGTGGAGCTTTTTTTAACGGATTTCACTAAAAAATAAGAAATAAAGAACGAAAATCAGAACCTTTAATCACTTATGTTCTTGAACCAATTTTTGATCCTGCTAACTTCTTCCTTGCTCACTTTTCCTTCTTCGTAGCAGAACCACCAATCATAGCATTTGAACTTTGTGGGCCTCTCCTGCGCTTCATTTACAGTCTTTGCTGGAGGCACGATTATAGAGTCCTTGATTAGCTCATTACTAGGCCAGTTTGCTGGAAAGGCTCTTTTCAGTTCTGTGTTTAATTGAAGTATTCTTAATAGTCTTAATATCTCACTTATGTTCCTACCCGCCTCCTGTGGATAATATAAAACAGCTCTAACAATGCCCTCTGGATCAACTATTATCACTGCCCTAACTGTACTAGTAGCACTTTGTGCGTGGAGGAATCCCAGTTTCTTAGCAACCTCGCCATTTGGATCTGAGATTATTGGGAATGGTATTTCAACACGAAGTTTTTCCTTTATCCACTCGATCCACTTTATGTGCGCAAATACAGCATCAACGCTATGCCCAAGTAGTTCCGCATTGAGTCTTCTGAATTCTTCAATTTTATTAGCGAACGCTACAAATTCCGTTGTACACACCGGTGTAAAATCAGCGGGGTGACTAAATAGTATCAACCATTTGCCACGATAGTCATCTGGTAGTTTCTTAGCTCCATGCGTAGTTTCCACGACAATCTCGGGAAACTTCTCTCCGATTAAGGGAATTGTACCAGGCATACGATCACCTCCGATAATACTGACATATTGATTATCTAACTATTCGATTTATAAATTTAACCAATATATTAAAAATCTGATTTTTTAGGTAAATATTTCGCCGATAATACTAAGAAAAGATAATTCTAGCTTGAAGGAATTGATAGATGTCTTATGAAGAATACAGCAAATTTTAGAAGTACGCTTCATTTTTAATTACATCGGTTATCATAGCTGGATACACATTTATCACTCCTGGAATTTTCTTCATTTCCTCGTGAATATGCAAAAGCTCCTCTCCACTTCTAGCCCAAATTACTGCTATCAGATTATGATCCCCGGTTGTTACCGCTAAGTATTTTATATAATCCCTTTCTTTCAGGCTGTTAATAACATCAATTAGATTTTCAGGTCTAACATTTAGACCAGTGTAGCTTACCTTGGAATAGCCAATTTTTATAGGATCCACTATGGCTGTGTACCTTAGTATAACTCTATTCTCTTCTAATCTTCTTATCCTTTTTGAGATTGCTACGTCGCTCAAACCAACCTGACGCGCAATTTCAGAGCATGATATTCTAGCATTTCTAATGAGGTCCTGAATAATCTTCTTATCTATCTCATCAATCATTTTCATCATCAAGCGTGATACTCTATGCAAATCAGTGAATTTCACTAACAGGATAGAATAAGGATTAGTACTAATTAAGCGAACTTTTTGTACAATTTACCAGTATAACAAAGATACAAAAATAGCAAATCCTAACTACATAGACTTCAAAGAATTCCCAGCTTTTAAAGATTTAAATCGTTTTTTCAAATTTCTGAAGATCTTCAAGGAAGAAGCAAATCACATATCAGATATAAATCACATCGAGAGACTGCCCGAAGTGCTTGGAGCTCTTTATTCTTAGGCCTTTCTCTCTGTAGTTAGAATTTTTAAAGCTATAAAAGAAACGCTAGAATCGCAAGAAGTCTTTATCTTTGAACCGAAAATAACTAGTACGACGATTCATCATTAGACCGCCTGTTATTACTAGATGATCTGTGTTGCTATTTTTGCCACGTTAGGAAAACGCGTAGCGGCTTCTTTAGCTATCGGTCCCTTTACTATCGTTCCTTTTGGATTGCCTTCCTCATCTATGATAACAGCAGCATTGTCTTCAAATGCAATCCATGTTCCATCTTTTCTTCGGTATGGCTTTTTCTGTCTGATTATAACGGCACGAAACATCTGATGTCTTACTTCTTCGGTCCCAGTTTTTACGACAATTATAACAATGTCTCCAACTCCTGCTTTGGGTAGCCTCCTTTTCCTACCTTTATATCCAAGAACCGAAATTACTTGAGCCGTTTTCGCTCCGCTGTTATCGGCAACTTCTATCATAGTGTTTGTGATAATACCAGCTGATGTTTTTATCCTAGGCATTTTTACAGCTTTTCTTTTCGGCAAAGTAAAACACCAACTTTACTCCTAGTGTTGTTTGATTTATTTAGTGTTGAACTGAAATTTTGTTAATTTATTAAGGATACAATTATTGTCTATACCTCAACGATGTCTTCTGTGGTTCTGAAGGATCATAAGTTGTGGTGATTTTATTGATACCAAAGAGACTTTCGCAGATAATGTTCGGAATACTATCTCCCGATGAGATAATATCGATGTCCGTTGCCTCAATAAATACTGCTGAACTGTACAGTATAGATGGTAAACCAATGCGCGGAGGACCTCTGGATCCTAGGCTGGGTCCTGCTACAAATGAATCATGTGAAACGTGCGGCTTAAAGCGTCGGGACGGATTGTTTGGTTGTGTTGGGCATTTCGGTTATATAGACCTTGCAACACCTATATATCATCTTGCATTTGTTAAGTGGATTCAACTGGTTTTAAACGGCATTTGCGAAAGATGCGGGCGACTAACCTTACCTAGCGATGTTCGCGAACGTTTTTGGAAGCGAATGAAAAAATTCTTCGATCTCTATGGATATCCGCGAATAGAATTGGCTAAAAAGATTCTGACAAAGGCTGCGGAGTTAAAAGCCTGTCCCTACTGTGGACACCAGAAAAATTTTACATTCAAGTTTGATAAGCAAATAATGACATTTGTAAAAATGACTGAGGTCACCGAGGACGAAGCAAAGACATTAGAGCCTAAGGGCGTCAAAATAACGAAGAAGATGAAAGGAGGAAAGATCCATTACTACTGTGAAAGAAGGTATGAACCAGATGAAATCCGCAGAATACTAGCGTCCATTTACAGTCAATATGAGCATCTTAACACGCCTGATGCAGAAGAAAGACGCAAGGATCTAATTTTAATGGGATTTCATCCTAGTAGGAGCCGTCCTGAGTGGGCCATTTTGACAGTGCTTCCCGTACCACCAATAACTATACGACCTCCAGCAATACCATCCTCCGGAGAGCGCCAGGAGGACAAACTAACTTTAATTTTGCGAGATATCATTCGCGAGAATAATAGAATAAAAGACAAGCTGGAAGGCGGTCCAAGGAAGATTTTAGAGCAGTACCTTATAAGAATACACCACCTAGTTGCAACATTATTCGGACTGCGAAAGTATACTAAGATACTCAAAGAGCCAAAGGGAATATTCCATAGGTTACACGGAAAAGAAGGCCTCTTTAGGAAATACCTTAGTGGCAAGCGAGTTGACTTTAGTGCACGCGCCGTAATCTCCCCGGACACCTACATATCGATAGATGAAGTGGGAATACCACAAAAAGTTGCTATGCGCTTCTTAGTGGCGGAGGTTGTAAATAGATATAATATCAATAGACTAAGAGAGCTTGTCAAACGCGGGCCATGGCGCTATCCTGGTGCTGTCTACATTTATAAAAGAGAAACCGATGGAACATATACAAAGATCAGCCTTGAAAATATAAGTCCGGAAATGATTGAACGCCATGCAAATGACCTAGCCCCTGGAGACATCGTTGAGCGCCATTTAGTTGACGGCGATATTGTCGTTTTTAATAGACAGCCCACTTTGCATAGGATATCTATGATGGGGCACTATGTTAGAGTGCTACCTTACAACACCTTTCGAATACACGTTCAGACATGTACTCCCTACAACGCCGATTTCGATGGAGACGAAATGAATCTACACCTGGCACGCTCATATGAGACCCAGGCTGAAGTTTCTACGCTCATGGAGGTTAAAAAGCACATAATTTCTCCTAGATACGGCGGACCAATAATTGGACCAAAACATGACTATATAACCAGTGCTTTCTTAATGACTAAACCGGACACATATCTCGAAAAAAGTGATGTGTTTCAATTACTATACGCTGCAGGAATAACAGAACCTATACCTCCATCTAAAGTTGAAAACGGAAAAGAACTTTGGGCCGGTAAGGACATTTTCTCTGCAATAATTCCACCTGGAATATTTTACAAAGGTAAAATCAAAGGCCGCGTCCTAGGGGTTGAAAAGGACCTTTTGATAGAAATACGCGATGGAAAGATCGTACAGGGATTCATTGATAAAAACTCCATTGGTGCCGAAAAACCCGAGAACCTTATACAGAAAATCGTAGAAAGATATAATTTTGAGGAAGCCAAGAAGTTTCTCAATAACCTCTCAGCACTTTTGCTAAGATACATAACCGACAGAGGATTCAGTATAACACTGTGGGATATCAATGTTCCCGAAAGCGCTAGAAAAGAGATTAAAACTTTGCTCGATAAGTACATGAAAGAGGCAAACGATTTAGTAAACAAATACTTGGAAGGAAAGCTTGAACCTGAACCCGGTTTAAGTCAAAGAGAAACACTTGAGGAGAAAATTATAAGATTATTTGAGGACGCTAGAGGCAAAGCTGGGGAGATTATCACTAAGCATATGCCATCAGATAGCCAATTCATGATAATGACACTCACAGGCGCGCGCGGTGGCGATGTCAATATACAGCAGGTGCTTGCCACATTGGGTCCAATGCTCGTTAGAGGAAAGAGATTGCAAAGAGGATATAGCAACAGAACACTGTCAAGTTTCAAGAAAGGTGAAATAGGCCCCTTATCCGGAGGCATTGTCCTTAGAAGCTTCGTTGAAGGTCTTGATCCGATAGGATTCTTTTTCCACAACGCTGCTGGCCGAGATTCGCTAGTTGACACGGCAATAAGAACAGCTGACTCTGGTTACTTTTACAGAAGATTGGTTAATGCACTGCAAGACATTAGAATTGAATACGACCTAAGTGCTAGGACGATTGATGGAAAAATTATACAATTCAAATATGGCGGAGACGGAATCCACGTTGTAAAGTCCTATCATGGTAAATTAACAGATGTGGAAGCGCTGCTTGACGAGATAATACTGAAAAGAGAGAAAGACAAGAGAGAAATTGAAGTCTATAGCAGAGAGTGGCCGAGTTATTATAATAGCCTCATAGAAAACGTACATAAAAGAATATCTAAAGCTACTGCCAAAGATTTAGAAGATGCATTAAAGAACTTTCTCGACAAGGGAATAGTATTCTCTGAAGACGAGATTGAATACATTTTCAAGAGATTGTTAGATCGCTACATCAAGGCAATTGCTGATCCTGGAGAGCCTATAGGTATTGTTACAAGTCAGAGTTTAAGCGAACCAGCAACACAACTGACATTAAGAACTTTCCATTGGGCTGGCGCTGTTGCGATAACAAGGGGTCTACCGAGAATCAAAGAAATATTTGATGCTGTAAGAGTTATCAAACGACCAATAATAAGGGCGTACCTTGAAGCGGACTTCCGTGAAGATGAAAAAAAGGCATATTCAGTCTTAGCTAGGATTAAGGGTATAAGTCTGGAGGATGTCGCTACAGACATTATACTAGACGCTGAAGGCAGGAAAATCATTATAAGCTTAGATCCAGAGAAACTTAGCAAGCATGATGTTAGCATTGATGACATAGATAAAAAGCTCCGCGTAAATAAGAAAATAGAAGTCACCACAGATAAGGAGAAGAAACAAATCGTTATAGAATTACCTTCAGGGAAAGCACTAAGAGGGAGAGAGCCTTCACTTGGTGAACTGTACATGAAGTTACGATCATCATTGATCATCAAAGGTATTGCTGACTACACCGATGCCAAATTGACAAAGAAGAGTGGTTCCAAGGAATACTACTTAGTTATAGCATCACAGAACTTGTCTAACATATTGTGCCAAGATGGTATAGATCTATCGAGGCTTGAATGCAATAACATCCGCGAATTTGCAAAGATATATGGCATTGAAGCTGCAAGACTTCTTGCCATAAAAGAGACTCTCGATGTTCTTGACTACTACGGTTTGGACGTAGATGTCCGTCATATCTCCATGGCTGTTGATGCTCAATTCTGGCCCGGTAAGCCAACGCCTATCGGACGCTATGGCTTAGTTCGTGCTAAACAGTCAGTACTTGCCCGCGCTTCATTCGAGGAGGTAAAGAAGCACATTATAGCTGCCGCTATAGCCGGTGAGATAGACCCAGTAATTGGAGTAGCAGAGAGCGTAATAACAGGTCAGACTCTGCCAGTTGGAACTGGAGTTGTAAGAGTATTTTATGGATTTGGAGGCAAATCAGATAAAACGGAAGAAGAAAGCCACTAATATTCTAAAACTTAATTTTTTCAACCAAATACGAAGGGAGCAGTTTATTTATTCTCTGTGAATACTCTGTGCTGAAGTATTTGATGAACTCTGCCTGCGATTGCGTGGAACTCATAGGTATACCATCAGATATCCTCAAAAGTTCATATACTACCCCGAGTAAATTGGTCACGATTCTTAAAAGTTTAGAGTCACTCAATAAACTCGTTGCAATCCTAATCATCTGTTCACCTGAGGCTATTTGCTCCAGGAACGAAGTTTTTAAGAGGAGCTTAGGAATCCACACGTAGGCATCTTCAAGTGTCGCACTCCTCATCATTAAGAGTATTACCCTGATTATGTCTAATATCTCAGAAAAGGGAAATATTACTTTTGCATTATAGTCATTGATCTTCGCAGATATCTCCTCCAGGGGAATTCCAGAGTCCATTAAATTAAGCACAGTTCTAGTAAGCTTTCGCACAATATCGTTGTTATGTACTATGCCCGAGAAAATCGTTGGATATATTCCTAAATTTGATGCACCTAAGAGGAATACAGACTCAGATGGCGACACTAAGAGAAGTGGCCTTCCTAAAATGATTCTCCTTGAATGTATGTTAACTATACGCCCAACAACACCAAAAGAGTTTTTTATTATATTTGCACTTTCTCTAGGTGTCTTGCTCGTAAGGTAAGTATTGTAGTATCCCGAGATCAAGATTTTATCATTTTCTAAGCTGAACAAGAAAGCAATTCCCCCCGGAACGGCGAACTCATTGAATACTACATGCAAAGCTTCCTTGTCTATGGGAATTCTAGTTGATTCTAGCAATGCTTGGTAAAATAAAAAGCTATTATGCCTAAAGAGTTCGTAGCCCTCCCTTTTCATTACTTCCCTAGTGAGAAACCAATCAAAACCGGAGGAATCAATAATACTGTTGGCCTCAAAAACTTTCGAGCTTCTACCTGCAGCTAAAATTTTGATCGCCTTTTCCTCTGATTCTTTCTGGATCTTAATAGCCTGAGTCTGCTCGCGTATAAATTCTCCATCTATCAGGCGGGATAGTGCCCATCTGAGAAGTGACATATTCACTATAGCAACTGGAATCTCGTATTCAAAAATCGTTCTCCCGTTATAGTCGTGCATTTGAATTAAATCGTAAAAGGCGATTTCTTCAAGTTTATCTATTCCGAGACTCCTTACCATTTCTTCAAAACTCGAGCCCGGAGAGATAACGTATAAAGATTCTAGCTTGGGATCGTAAGGATCCTTCTCTAGTAGCAGCATCTCTGAGTGTTCTAATTCGTCCTGCAACAACAAAGTGGCGGTCAATCCTGCTTGACCACCCCCAATTATAACTAACTTCAACAAGATCCCCACATAATAGTGCTTCAATGAGATGGATAGCAACTGAGGGATTATTGCAGGAATCTAGAGGAAATTCAATTTATCCTGACTCTTCGGAGACCCGCTCTATTTTCTCGGTTTCTACTGGACGTAAGTAGTACTTTGCACGAAGTTCCTCAAGCGTTATCCTCTCAAGAACTAATATCTGGTACATAAGCCTAATAACAGCGCCAGCTACTCTGTTTCTCATTTTCTTCGATCTAATATTGGTCAAGCGTTTGACAGTCTCCTTGTATGAATTAAAGCGAAACTGCCCGGCAAGCAGTGGATTTCCAGTTATTTGTTTAAGCTCCTCAGCCTTGTCCCATATGTTCTTTAGTAGATCAAAGTAGTTAGCCACCAAATATCGAGCTACATTTTTTACGAATCTCGGCTTAATACGCCCCAAGAATAACACCCAGTTTGTAGCTGCAGCTTATGTCTAAATCCATCCTCTTCTAACTTTAGTAATATTAAAAAAGGTTTTCTCATAAGACAGCTCTTTTAGGAAATGCTATTTTAACCTTTAAGAAGGATATTCTGGATATCAAAGCTTATGAATAAAAATTACCCTTGAAGTAAAATAACTGGAGAGCTTTGATTTATCTTTATGGGATTGCGTATCATTATTGAGAAGGGAGACATAGAAGGAGAAAAACATGTCAGAGGAAAGCATAGAAGAAACTCCTGAGGAAATTCTTATCGATGAAAACTTCGTAAAACAAGCGTACGACAGAGTATATAGGGAACTGAAGAAAGCCATAATAGGTATGGATGAAATAATCAAACTTACGTTCATTAGCATCCTTTCTGGAGGTCACATCCTGCTTGAAGGAATGCCTGGCGTGGGTAAGACATATTTAGCCCAGAACTTTGCAAATTCTATAGGCGCCACCTTTAAGAGAATACAAATGACCCCCGATATGCTACCGGCTGACATACTTGGATCATACATTTACGATCAGAAGGAAGGCACGTTCAAATTCCGTCGTGGGCCTATATTCGCTAACATAATCCTAGCAGATGAAATTAATAGAGCCCCTCCTAAAACACAGGCTGCTTTATTGGAGGCTATGGAAGAACGCCAAGTAACAATAGAGGGGGTAACATATAAACTTCCCGAACCATTCCTTGTAATCGCAACACAAAATCCAGTAGAATTAGAAGGAACGTATCCCCTCCCAGAGGCACAGCTAAGTCGCTTCATGATGTATCTGTTTATAGATTACCCCACCGAGGAAGAAGAGTTAGAAATTTTAAAACTTAAACTTAAAACTACAAAACGAGTCTTAACTAGCCAAGTAATAAGTTCGAGAACCATCCTAGAAATGCAAAAGTTTTTGCAAACCAAAGTTGATGTCAGCGAAGAGATTCTTAGATACATAAAAGACATTATCATGGCGATTAGGAGAGACTCTCGAGTATTATTTGGCTGTTCTCCAAGAGAATCAATATCACTACTGCTAGCATCGAAAGCCCATGCTCTCATAAATGGGCGCGCGTATGTTGTACCTGATGATGTGAAAGCCGTTGCTCCGTTTACATTACCTCATCGCGTATTCCTAAAACCTGAGGTTGAACTTGGAGGAGTTAAACCAATAGATATCATAACGACGGCTCTTGAGAGCGTCCCTAGTCCGTAGATATAGTGCCTATACAGTGAAATTCTGTAAATTGGAACCTACGAAGTACTTTCTGACTATCGCGAGGTAGTAGTTATTCATCTCACGAAATATACGAGCAGTTTCAATAGAGCTGCTTTTCCTTCTACCAAGCAGCAACTGGACTAAATTCTCCTTTGCTATTTCCCTTAAGACAATGGTTGCAAATGAACCTTTAGGCAATGAAAACATAACCAAATAATCTCTCCCTCCCTCCTTCCTAAGCGCGGGATCCTTCAGCAATATTCTACTCACTCTAAATCCACCCCGCGATATTTCTAACTTGGCGCAAGTCACCTTAAAATCCTTCGGTGAAATGCCCTCTCCATCAAGTATTTCCTTTATAGCCGATGCTGTCTTGCTGTCAAGGGTTTCAAGATTTAGCTTATGGCCGACGAGCGGCAGCTTCCTCGGCGGATCTTCTAACTCGCTCAAGAGTAAGTTAAATAGAAAAGACTGATACGCCTCAACGACTAGTCTAAGCAAACCTTGTGGCATGTAGCGTAATATTTTTATTGGATCCACTCCTTTTGTAAGGCCCCTTAGTACTAATCGTTCAAGCCAAAATTTTCGCGCTGGCAAAAGTTTCAACGCGTCTCCATACTTACGCTCCTCTAAGAGATCTATAAACGCTTCTCTGTTAGGGAATAGTGGATTTACTTCCCTGAGAAAAGTCATCAACGCCTCCTCATACAGCCCCAGAAGTATCATTTTGCCTACAATATGATTTGTAGGCTTCCAGATCCCGAACCTTTGATGCCCGAAGAAATTAAGAATTTGCTCCTTTACGATTTCATGGAATACATCTTCTAAGCAGCCTACAACATTTCGAAGTCGTATTCTAAACCTATTTCCTTGATGATCACCAATGGAGATTCTCCTAAGCTCGCGGATTGGGTTGTAAATTTTCATGTTTTTAGGAAGTTTCAATGACACTAGATTCTCTGGAGGGACGTTAAACACGCAAGCACGCTGAGCTGTAAGGGCCTCTTTATCCTTTAGACCACTTAGGAAGAAAAAGTTAGACGGTACATTAAGTCTCTTGGATAGGATTTTTATAGCGATAAGCGTGTCCATGTTGCGTTTGACCAGAATGAAGTGTGTAAATAGTCCCGGATAACCGCTAGGTCTTAGCTTTGGATCATCAACGGATATTATTGTTCCATCTTTAAGAATTTCTTCTACTATGAAGTCATCTACGCAGTGCAATTCAGCATATATCGCTTTAGTAGATTCAGTTGAATACTTATGAATACCACATATGTGATCCAGAGCACTAGCCATCCTGTGTTACCAATCCTTAAGCAGAGGCAAATCGCCTGATACTTTATCAATTTGATTTTCAAACCATGGTCCAAGTACTAGAACGGTTACTGTCCCTGGCGGAATTTCTGTTAAGCCTGCGTCGGTTATTATTGCCGAGGGAACGCCTATAATCTTCGACTTTTCATATCTATTCAGAAGCTCTCTCAAATTTTCAACGAGTAGCACTACCTTCTTCTGACCTTGTTTGATCCATAGCTCACTGATTTCTGGCCTTATTTTTTGTACAACAAGGAATCCTTCAATTGCAGCATGTGCTACATGTGCAGCTAATTTACCTACTGATAAACCCAGTGATTTTAAATCCTTCCTGACAATTATTACTTGCTTTATTGGTGTTGTTGCTAACATCTATGAAACACCTAAACGTGATTTCAATGCATATAATAGATCTCAAGAGGAATCTATTGAGAGCATATATCTGGTATTTATTAGAAGAAGTCACAGTAATTCCAAGAAAAGATTACACACTAAACTTACTTGATTCCCAGATATCCCTAGTAGTTGGAGAAGAAAAAAAGCTTCCACGTTTTGTAGCAAGAATTCTGGAGAAGAAAGACATCGTTAAAATCTCAGATGAGCCTCAACGAACTGCGGTTATAAGCGATTTAATAAGGCTAAGTCAACAAGGTTCGCAATTACAACTACAAGCTCTTGAAGGAAATTTCTATATGCGCCTTGCAGAAGCATTACCAAAGCTAAGCTCAACTCAACTTAATGAATTAAAACCATGCTTAGAGGCGCTAGTTAGCAAGCGACTGCTAAGGATTATTCACCGATTCCACACCCGAAACTTGGAAGGATTAGATCTTTTAGAACAAATGCTTCTAAAGTCGGTGCTAAAGCTTTTAGATGAATTTAGTACAACGATTCTGGAGGATTTAATGAATGTAGAAAGCAACTTACTTAAATGGATAGAAGGACAGTCTTCTAAATGATTAGATGCTATAGCTATTTAAGCTCGATAACGTGAAGATCCTCGTAAATAGGCCCCCTGCTTGTTAACGTACTTTTTTTAATTTTCACACTGTTTATTAGTAAACTACCTATTTCGACATTTGACAGATTCTTGATTTCATTCACCAGCTTAGAATTATATTTCTTAACACGAGCTAGTGTTATGTGAGGAGAAAACTCTTTTTCCTCCTTTCGAAATCCATGTCTGGGCAAATTTTTTCGAAGACAATTAGCTATTTGAGACAAAATTTCCTGTCCATATTTCATTCCGACCCACACGACTCTAGGGCTTGAAAATTTAGGAAACGCGCCCACCCCTGCTAGGTAAATTTCAAAACTACCTGTGCCTTTGCAACATGATTCAACTATTTCCTTTACTAGTCCAATTTTTTCCTCGGGTATTTCACCAAGAAAATACAATGTTAAATGAATATTTTCGGGCTCGACCGGCTTCATTGTAGCTCCTGTTGCCACGAGTCTTTTTTGCAACTCAATTAATTTTAAGACTACATCCTTCGAATTTATATCAATCGCTACAAAAGTGCGAATCAAAGTTACCACCATAAGCTTATAATCCTGGAATCTTGTGATGATGCAATAATAATTAAAACCATTTTAATGAGCTTTAGTAGGGTGCCTGATATGACAAGCAAATACCACTTTGCCATGGCAGTGCTAATGGCGTTAATCATCTTAATTTCATCAACAATATTGCAAGTTGATGTAGTTACTAGAGATGCCAAGGCAATAAACATCTTGCGAAACAAGCAAGGTTACAACCCCTTAATCGCAATATACACTGAAGGCAAGCCTGAACTTTCTATTACTGATTACTCAGACCTACTAGCTATAATTGATGGTCTTGGTTTGCGCTACAAAAACATCTCTAAACTATCATTCATTGAGCTAGCAAATACGACTTCGCTATTATTGCTGGGACAACGCGAATTCAGTGACGCCGATATAGACACGCTAACGAAATATGTCATGCTATCCGGGGGGTCAATCTTATACCTTGTACCAACTAATTTAACCGAGAGTTCTAAAAAGTTCCTAAAACTATTTGGAATACAACCACTTGGCATCGCTTATGACAATGTTTCGCATTATGAGAATGATAGTAGGATAATAATTCTTAACAAAACTTGGCATACAGAATCTCACTTGATGCGGGATCTAGAATCGATAATCGTCGCTAATGCATCTGCTTTAAATCTAACTAGTAGCCTTGACATTCTTACTAACTTCAATCTAACGAACACCTTAAATATTTCGGACAACAGAAGTGTGCCGCTAGTGTATTCATCTCCGTTAATTTGGGGTGGCAACAACACCACAGTCGAGTACAAAAAGGGCTATTATCTCTATGGACCTAACGTAACGCTTGGTGTTTCAATAAAACTCTGGTCTGGGAGCCGGGTACTTGTTATCTCATCTCCTCACACGTTCGCTAATAGATACATAAGGCTGCCTCAATTTGATAATGAAAAGTTACTGAAGAATACTATTCGGTGGCTCATCAAAGACCTTGAGAGTATTAGAATAGCAACGGAAAGTCGTTCTCCAGAGGATGGTCTCGTATATTTAGCTAGTGGTGTTGGTCATATAAGCGCGACCTTTCGAGTCACTATAGGAGGTTTGGATTATCAAAGCAACTTGGAAGGTAGCAATAAAACTCTGATTTCAGAGCTTGGTCTAAATCTGTTAGCCGGTATAGAGTATTTAGGTATACTGACTAGGCTGTTTGATCCGAAAATAGTAAACGAAACTTACAACACTACAACCAAAGAGGCGCAACTCGTTGTGGAGGCTGCAACGAACGTTTCATATGAAAGATCCGTAGTAGTATACCTGCGCTTAGTCGTATTTAATGACCAGTATGGTTTCTTTTGGAGTGAAAGGATAAGATTTGAAATTTTGATTCCAAGGGTATTACTCGGAAAGTTTCATCCCGTAGTTTTAATAGCTGCGATTGCAATTGCATTTAATGTTGTTCTAGCAATTCTGTTGTATCCCCACGCAAAGAAATACAAGCAAAGTGTCAAAGAATTTGAAAAGAAAATACAATGAGAACATGAGACCTTTATCTAACCTCTCTTACGAATCTGTTTTAGCGCCTCAGCTATACTAATCTCTTTTTTCCTCTTTGGCTGTAATTTTCTTTCGCGCTGAATTATCAGTAAGCCAAGGCCAATTATAACAACGCCTGTGCCTATAAGAGTTACTGAGACGAGTTCTAGCGAAATTGTACCAGGTTTTTCTTTAGCCGGTTTCAGTAGAGATAATACAACATCAACCCAGAATTTTTTATTGTCACCTAGATCAATCCAGGGCTTCTGATAAATCACATTTTCGATATCGCTAACACTAATGGCGAAGCCAAATAATGCAACATAACCCTGACCATATTTCCCAATATAGAATAAAACGCCACCGCTTTCAAAGTACAAAACAGTACTTCCACTTAGACAATACACCCACTTTGGAGGAACTATAGCTGGAGTTTCATTTAGATCTTTAGTTTTTATGGTGAATATTGTTGTTTGGAGAATGAGATTATACTCCTTCTTTCGTAGGTAGTTAAACTTTAGAGCATTGGTAAAGTACTTCGAGGAATTCACTCGGAGAAAACTATCGTTGGAGAGAGGATCTATGCAACGCAATCCTATACCCCCGGCTGTATAATTTAACTTGGGTCTCTCTTCTAACGGCAGACTTGATAAAAGGTCATCAAATATTATCGGGTCCATGTTGTATTCACGGTCTGGATCGTGATCCAGTGCTAGCAGTATCAGGATTCCACCTCGGTAAACGTACTTTCTAATGACTTCTAGCTCTTCGTCTGAGAATGTTTTATTAAAGGGCGGTATTATGAATGCAGCTACGCCAGAGAGCGTACTTTCACTCAATGTACTATTATTGTAGAATATTCTAGCGCGACTGTTTAAGCTCTCATTCAAAGCATAGAAGGCTCTGGTAAAATTGAGTATCACCGGATTGTGGTTAATATCGACAACTATAGCAAAATCACTTGGCTCCTCAGATTGCGTACTAGTAACGAGTGCGCTAGCCGTTAAGATAACTAGGATTAAGATTGGATTTAGAGGCTTCATTTTAATCACAGCGTGATTCTTTCGGTAGTGTAGGAGCTCACATTCATTATGAATTTACGAGAAAGCCAATTTTACTTTCATATGCCAGTTAATAATAATACTCCTCAATAACCTCTCCATCTATCTTTGCCTTACCACCTGTTGGCTGTACTATTAACTTCCCACAGTTCGGACATGAAACTTTAGTCGAAGCGTGGGAAAATGTTACAATTGTGTAACCGCAGTTTTTACAACGGACTTTTAGAAAGGTGCTTCGCGGGAATCTAGCTATTTTTCTCTCCTCCTCAGTAAGCTCTTCGAGTATCTTCTGTATTTCGTGGGCCATAATCATCACCTCAGATATTTATTTTTTCGTCATTTTTCGGAGGATCACCTCTTCATCATGATGTTTTAGTCATTCTGCTATATGGAACCTTATCATGAGCTATAAGTTTACTTAATTATGTTGAACTTATATAAATCACTTCTGTCTCCGATTTTTCTTAGCGCAGTCTTGAGGTAGTCTCGGCTCAATAATCCCGGCTAGAACTCTTTTCAAATCATTACTCGCTCCTCTTAGTCTTAAGAAGAGCCCTAAGAATTCTTTTCGTGCTTTCTCAATGGCATCTAAATAATCAATTTCTCCGTTCATAATTTGTCTAAGAAGACTAAGCACATAAGCACAGAAATATGGCTGCAAGAATTCAGGCCAAATTTTTTCGAGAAGCTCAGCGATCCTATAACCAAGCTCCGTTACAATTAGTGTTCTACCTCTCCGAATCACATAACCCCTAGCTACGAGTTTTTGAATATGCTCTGGCCTCGTAGCTTTCGTTCCCAGTCCTAGTTTTTCCATTAATTTAAGCAATTCAGCCTCTGATAGTCTCTTTGGAGGCTTTGTTGATTTCTGCTCCAAATTAACTCTACTAACTCTCAGAACTTCGCCTTTATTTATATCCGGGAAAGCCTGCCTAGGCTTATTAAACGCGTAAATCCGCCAGAAGCCTTCGTTCAGGATATAAACACCTGTTATATAGAACACCTCACCGCCTATACTAATTGCGACCTTTCTATATTCCAGCTCTGCTGCGTTCATAAAGAGGGCTAGATACCTCCTAACAATAAGCTCATAAACTTGTATATGCTTTTGAGATAACTTCATGTGAGGCGCTGGGACATCAATAGGTGTTATAGGTAAATGATCACCGATAAGCTTGCGCCCATTTCTCTTGAGTTCAGCACCCTGAGATAAAATCCACCTAACTACCGGTTCGAACTTAGAATAGCGTGCAAGCACGCTTAAATTCTCCGCATGATTATAGTTAGGTGGATACTTATCTGTATCTGTTCTAGGATATGTTATTAGTCCATCTAAGTATAAATCCTCGAGAACTTTCATCGCCTTATCGGATGGTAGACCCAAAATTCTATTTAACATCACCAGTGCCTTATTCGTGTCTAATGGTGGCGGGGGTGTTATTCTCCTAGTTTGGCTCTCAATATTTATGACCTCAGCTTTTTCCGCCCTTTTGATTCTTTCGTAGACATCTAGAGCTTTAGTTTTGTCGTAAAATGGCGAGTCCTTATGGCGTGCTAGAAGTTTCTGTTCACCTTTTACGAGGTTAGCATTAATTGACCAATAGGGCTTTGGCTTGAAGTTTTTGATATAGCGCTCCCTTAAATACAGGAGATACAACGTTGGACTTTGGACCCTTCCCAGCGATAGTATGCTATTTCTGAGGAGCGCGGATGCAGGACCTTTAACGCCGCGTCCCAATAGTGTCAATTCACGTGTTGATGAAAATCCTGCGAAGCCATCGATTATCTTTCTGGCTTCTGGTGCGAGTGCCCAAGTGATAATCGGTTTCGTTGGATTGTTGAAAGATTTTATGAGCTCATCTGAATGCGTTGATATGAACCACATTCTATACACTGGCATTTTTTTAACTTTGTTTATCACTTCAGCAGCTTCAAATCCAATATTTTCACCCTCTTCGTCGGCATCTGTAGCTATTATAAGGACGTCATGCTTAGAGGCATATGCCCTTAGCAAATGCACTAGTTTTGGGTATCGGGGCTTCAGAATTAATGCATTTGGATCCTTTATTATTTTTATCGGGTCTACTGAACTCCAAGACCTATATTCGTCTTTTGTATCATACTCGAGAATATGACCCTTAAGAGGGACTACGGTCACAAAATGCGATTTATATTGCAAGGAGAATATGGGCACTCCATACTTGCGAAAGACCCTGAACTTACCATTTGCTAATGCCTTTGAAAGTGCCTGAGCAACCTTTGGTTTTTCAGTGATAACGAGAATTTTTGTACCCGGCTTAAGTATCTTTTCCAATGAGTATCTCTGCATGCCCGGCGATTTTATCTCCGGCAGATTGATATTATCGAGGAAAATTTTAACTGCATCCATAAGGTCCAGTGTCTCTAGTTGCTTTGCCTCTATTCTATACGGATCTCCAAACGCAGGCACATACACTTGACTGACACTATCCTTGTTATTCAATCCAGCTTCTGATTGAGAATTAGAGCTAACTTGAAGGCGGAGTTTGGATTCACTTGGACTTTCTACTTCCTCTTTCTTTGTAGTAGGCATCATACAACAGCTTCAAAAGCTTACCTGTTCCTCAATTTTTCCCAATAATTATGTGATTAATTAAAGAGAGCGTAGATAGCATGGGGGAAACCATTTGATTAAAGCTGACTTGGCTTTAATTTTTCCACCAAAGGAAAATTTTTGGCCTCTTGATAGTTATAATATAAGTCTCATGCCATTCATTGGCAAGCCACTATTCATGAGAATCGCAGAACATGTTCTTAACTTCGTGCAGATACAAAAGCTCTTTCTTTTACACTACGGAGACTTAAATAAAAAAGCTTTGAATGGTATCAACTTCTGCAAGGATTTGGAAATTTTACAATTAGGACTTGATACGAAGGCTACAGACCTTCTGGAATATCTGAAAAGTCTTGTTGCTGAGAGATTGCTCCTCGCATTCCTTGCATGCGATCTAGGAATACTCACATTCCATGACTTCGATGAGTTGCTTCATGAAAGCTCAATTTATGTAGAAGAGGACACCGAAAAGATTTTGAACGCAAGAGCAGCGATAAGAGAAAATTCTAGGGTCAGCCCAAATATTGTATATGTTAATGCATCAAAGGAACGCGTTATTCTGTATCCCTGGGATTTTTTGCCGATAGTGCAATATGTATTAGACTCGCAGGTAACTGAACGATACATAAGCCCAGAAGCGAAAATCAGTGAGAGTGTTAACATTGTAGGCCCCTGTCACATAGACAGCGAAGCACAAATTCTCGAGGGAGCTGTTATAAAGGGTCCATGCTATATTGGCCGAGGAGTGCTTGTCGGTAATTACGCGCTGGTGAGAAATAGCATAATTGAGGCTAACTCCATAATCGGAGCATACATGGAGGTGGCACGTTCTTGGCTTGGAATGTTCTCAGAAACGCACTCAGGATACATTGGTGATAGCATATTCTCCGAGCGCGTTCATGTGGGAGCTGGATTCATAACAGCAAATGTTCGTTTAGATCGCCAAGAAATTAGAGTGAAATTAGGTACGAGAAGACTGAATACAGGATTGAAAAAATTTGGAACGATCATTGGATGCAGCACAGAGATAGGCATACATTCAGGCACAATGCCAGGCGTACTCATAGGTAAGAATGTTAGGATAGGTCCGGGAACATTAATATTTGATAACGTACCAGACGGAGCCGTTGTTTATACCACACAGCAAATAAGGACTTTAAAGAATGACTAGAAATCCAATTGCTCATCTACTCACCGTGTGCACTTGGGATTACTAGACATATGTTCGCTCTGATTCCATTGAAACAATCATTATTCACTACGGAGCTAGACCATCGAGATAATACTTATAAAAAGCTAGAATAACACGCGAGTATAACGTATTTATTAAAAATTACCTGGGTTTTACTTTTATATTACGAAAGACAAAGATTGGTGCCTTCGAATGAAAGTAATCAGTATTAGATTGCCCGACTGGATGCTGGAGCTGATAGATCAGCTCTGTATGAAAGGAGTTTTTATTTCTAGATCGGAATTCATAAGATATGCCATTCGTTCTGCACTTAAGAAGTATGAAAAAGAGCTCCAAGGTGTTCAGCAATCTGCAGAAGCGCGACTTAAAAGAATTGAATGGAAAATCGAGGAGGAGATCTAACTCTTTGCATTTTCCCTATTTTTTAGACTACAATCATTGAAGCATATTTTACTACGTGCTCTATATTGCCCCTAAGGAAAGCTAAAATTACGTTCTTAGCTATTTCTGGATTGTTGGCATTGAATACTAATACACTAAGTTTGGAGCGTTTTATCAATTTTAGCGACTGTATGTCAAATAGCGTATACGTACCAGCAAACTCACTACCCCTGAGAAAAGCATTGATTAATTCATCAACCATTATTAGATCGAATTTTTTTGCATCGGAATATATTTTTGGGTCCTTATCGAAAATTCCATTAACATCTGTACCTATTGCTAACACTCTTGCCCCCGATAGTTCAGCCACTTCTGCGGCCACTCCTACTGTTGACTGTCCCGGAATAAACCCACCTACGAAAATAACATCATAATCGTCTTTAATTTCGTAAACCTCAATTGGAGATTTCGGTATTGATCCATATATCCTAATCTGCGTGTTGCTTACTCGATGCTTCAAAGCTGCGAGCAGAAGATAGGCATTAAGACGGGATACTTGGATTCCCAATTCATCGCACTCATATTCGTTTAAATGTAAATTTCGTCCCCACGATATGTACTTTCGGGCGGGTCTTCCACCACCAACTACTACTATAATCTTTGCATGCTGAGTTAAATCAACGAGTACGCTTAGCCATTTGCTAACTATGTCTGAATTTAACTCTCCACCGGGTTCAAAGAGAACGGAACCACCAAGTTTCAACACGATTGTCTCCATAACGCATCTCCAAGTATGCTAGTAGTTCAAATAAATATCTAATGTCAGATTACTGCACTCTAGCATGCGTAGAATAATCAGCAATATTAAGGAATTTCAACGCCGAGAAATTTATATCGAAATAAGAGGAAGACTAAAATATGAATAATCGATGAGCTTTCGAAGGTTAGTCTATTTTGCATTGTAAATGTAACAAAAACTTAGTTAAGGCTGTTTTTGTTTGCTTACTTGATAAAAGCGGCAATAAGGGTGTCTGATGTGACAACCAAGTATTCGATGAACCTAAAGGCTAAGAGATGGGACATTAAGAAAGAAATTGAATTAATAAAGCTATGGAACGAGAAGAATATATATAGATTCAACGTAGACTCAACAAAACCAATTTTCTCTATAGATACACCCCCACCATACGCTTCCGGACGTCCACATATAGGCTTTGCTTGGCATTATTCTGCGATAGATTCAATTGCAAGATACATGCGCATGAAAGGATACGAAGTTTTGTTTCCAATGGGTATTGACCGAAACGGCTTACCGATCGAAGTGCAAGTGGAAAAGAAGTACAATATACACATGTATGAATACCCCAGAGAGAAGTTTATTGAATTATGCAGGAATTTACTGGATGAATACGAGAAGGAGCTCCTAGACCTGTGCACCAGGCTAGGATTCTCTAACAACTCATTGAAACCCGATGAGGTATATAGAACTGACTCTCCCGAATATAGGGCTTTGACCCAAGCGACCTTTATAGAGGCCTTCAAAAAAGGACTCATCTACGAAGACTACCGTCCAAATAACTACTGCCCGCGATGCAGAACAACAATAGCTGATGCAGAAGTAGAATACATAGAGGAGATCACAGACCTTGTCTATATACGCTTTCCATTAGTTAACGGCGGAGTCATAACAGTCGCTACTACGAGGCCTGAAATGCTGGCTGCATGTCAAGCTATCCTTGTGCATCCAGACGATGCTAGATACAGAAACCTGCAAAACAATGAGGCTATTGTTCCGATGTATGAAAGAAGAGTAAAAATACTACCACACCGCGAAGTTAATGTAAATTTCGGAACTGGCGCTATGATGCTTTGTAGTTATGGGGACGAAACTGATGTTAGATTATTCCGCGAACTTCAATTGACTCCTATAATTATAATAAGCGAAAACGGGGTCATGACGGAAGCGGCAGGAAAATATGCAGGACTACATGTTAAGGATGCTAGAAGTAAAATAGTCGAAGATTTGACGAAAGCGGGTTATATAGAAAGAATAGAGAAAATCAAGCACGAAATTCCAGTATGTTGGCGTTGTAAAACTCCGATAGAATTCATACCGATGAAAGAGTTTTATCTAAAGCAAGTCGAATTCCTAGATTCACTAAGAGAAATCATTGACCAAATAACCTTTTATCCTAAGGAGAGTAAACAATTGTTGTTAAATTGGATAAATTCCGTTAAGAGCGACTGGCCTATATCTAGACGCCGCTACTATGGTACCGAGATCCCAATTTGGTACTGCGAAAATGGACATATTGTTTTACCAGAACCCGGCAGGTATTATCGGCCATGGGCTGAAGCTCCACCTTTTAATGAGTGTCCATACTGCAAATCTAAAAAGTTTATTCCAGAGACGCGAACGTTTGATACATGGATGGATTCAAGTATTTCAGCCCTGTACATTAGTGGGTATAAGAGAGACGAAAAACTGTTTTCAAAAGCTTTTATAGTTGATTTGCGACCCCAGGGAAAAGAAATCGTTCGAACTTGGCTATTCTATACAATACTTCGAACGTATCAGCTCACTTCCAAGCCTGCATTTAAGTCTGTATGGATAAGCGGACTTGTGATGGACGAAAAAGGCAGGAAAATGTCAAAAAGTCTTGGCAATATAATTTATCCAGGACCGCTGATAGAAAAATACGGTGCCGACGCTCTTCGATTTGCTGGAGCAGCAGAAGCGAAGCTGGGTTCGGATTTATTTGCCTCAGAATCCAAAATAGAAGCAGCTTCAAAGTTCATCCAGAAACTATACAGTATAGCTAGATTCATCTCTGCATTCCCAGAACCAAGCAGAAGCGAGATTGAACTGCTAGCTCTAGATGAGTGGATCATCGCAGAAGCTAACGCGACGCTTGAAAAAGTGATAGAGTACTACGATAACTTTGACTTCTTCGCTGTAAATTTTGTTAGAAACTTCGCATGGTATACATTTGCTGACCATTACATAGAACTCGTCAAGAGTCGAGCATACGGAAATGTCGGCAATGATAAACAACAAAAGGCTGCCTGGTGGACACTTCATTATGTATTAAAGCTCGTTCTCAAAATGCTTGCACCAGTAACACCGTTTATTACTGATTATATTTACCATGCATTATACGGGAAAACCATCCACTTAGAAGCTTTTCCAAAGGTCGACAAGTATAATCCTGAACTACTAAATTACACTGGGCTTATTAAGGAAACTAACGCACGCGTGTGGACACTTAAAAAAGAGAGAAAGCTGCCACTTAATGCTCCATTAAAATCAGTTCTTATACCAATTGAACTTAAACCCTTTGAGCTAGATCTCAAATCAGCTTACGTTGCAGATAAAATAGAATACTTTGAGGCTGAAGGACAAATTGCAGATAAAGTCTCCAAAGTTTGCATCATCATCTAGTTAGGATCTTTCTATCTTTCCAACTATAGGTCGACGTTCAAGGCCTGGTTAAACATTAGTGCACTATTGTGGAGACCAAGATACTTGCGCTCACACACTCCTAGTTTAAAGAAGTCATCTTTATCTCGAGTGAATTTTATAAAGATGAGTTCGTCGGGAAGCTGGTGTTTTGCTTGGCCCTAAAATACACCTATTTCTGCCCTAGATGCGGAAAGCCAACACAATATAACAAGGAGAGAAACGGTCTTTGCATTGACTGCTTCGTAGAACTTGAAAAGGCTGAATTAGAAAACGAAGACTTCAAGTTCGACGTTACAATATGCATTGGTTGTGGAAGAATTAAACATGGTAACTTATGGCTAGAATTAAATAAGGAAGTCCTCAAAACAAGGTTGTATAGCTTAATTCATGGTACGAAGCTGAAATTTTATGACTTTGAAGTAGAACTACCAACAAATATAGACTTATCATCAGCATATCAGTACGATAAGCTAGACATTATAGCAAATGTATCCGTTAGGGACCAAAAAATCATAAGAAAGCAAATAACACTTAGGATAAATAAGGCCTTCTGTCCACTATGTTCCAAAAAGCAGAGCGGAAAATACTATGAAAGTGTTATTCACATCAGGTTTCAGCGCGAAAGTCGATCCAAGCTTACGGAGGTTCTAAGTGAATTCATCAACACCACTACTACCAGATTGGAGAAACTGGAGACAATAGATGTTAAGAAGGAAGGCGAGGGAATCGTAATTAGGCTTTCCAGTAGAAAGTTAGCTAAAGAGTTGCTATCGGCTTTGAACAGGAAATTCTCACTTGCTATCCTTCGTAAATATCGAACGCCAGTAACTGTTAACATCAACAATAGACAACAACTCATCAACATTGATGTCTTCATAATTAGGTTATTTCAAGCATAAGGTTGAGGGACTGCAGCGAAGATCATGATGTATTGTCACTCTAGAAAAGCATCAACTTGCGCAAGCCACTCATATAGCTTTTTAAGGGCCGATCTGATTTGATCTAAACCCTTAGCTCCGGTGCAGACAGCTCTGCCCGATCTAAACAGTAATAGCACTACTCTATGTATTGTGTCCTTGTATATGCATCCGGGAAATATCTCTGGCTCATATATCACGTTATAGCCGCCAGAAAGCGCTATAAGGTCCAGATTTAGCTTTCGTCCGAGGTCTGCACTAGCGACTATGTTCTGTATTTTAAGTCCAATATCGCTGGGTACTTCATATCCGCAGTGTTTTAAAATACTGATGAACCTATCAACTGCCTTCTTTAATTGTCCCTCCGAGCGCGTTCCTGTAACTACGCAGTTACCTGAGGAGAATATAAGCATAGAAGCCTTGACATCAGGAAATCTCATCTTTAATATGAGTCCTGGGAATTCTTGAGGCGAGTGCCGAGCAATTAGGGGAAATTCCTCGGTTCTTTCATGCTCTTCTCGAAACTCGTATATTTTCTGCAACTCTGTCTGCATTTTTAGAAGATCTTTGTACAATTGCGGTAAATTGAGTCTGATTCCTAGAATCAGCGAACCGACAATATTTTCAACTTTAAATTTGATTGATGGTTCTACAAATTCATATCCTGTTTCTTCTTCGGACACCCTCATTCACCTTTATAAAAAGACAGATTTATAAACCTCTTATATTTAAACCAATATTAAACCTGCTGTATATATTCGAGTATTTTGTTAGACGCGGACAATCATGCGCTCGGAGTGTCCACGTCGGCTTCTCTCAGAAGGGAATCTTTTCCAAGTGGGCTTTTGAAAATCTCCTCACTATTGTTGAAATTACCCAATGGAACGTCTATACCAGTTATCATGCAAAATACGCGTATCTTTGACTTATACTGTGGAAGTATTCTTAATCCAAATATTATTTCTTTATCCTCGCCCAGAGTTGTTGTAAATGTATTAACTATGTCATAGGATTCACTTAAAGTTAGGTCCTCTCCTCCTACAATCTCCATTAGGCAGGACTTTCCTAGCGCTGGATTAATATCTAACAGCGGATTGTTCAATATCTTTTCAGCAACTTCCGTTGCACGCTTCTGGTCGGTTTTTTCTAAGGATGCAACACCAACAACGGCTATTCCCTTGTAAGATAACACTTTACAAACGTCTGCAAAGTCTACATTAATCAAGCCAGGTTCGATTATTAGATCCTCTAGAGACTCCATTGACTGAACAAATAGGTCACCAGCTAAAGAGAATGCGCTGTGCATTGTTTGATGCGGAGCTACTTTTGCTAAACGTTCATTTGGAACAATTACTGTAACAGTTTGCATCCTCAAAATCTCACTTAAAGCCTCAAGCGCATTTCTAATACGCACACGCCCTTCGCACTTGAATGGTAAAGTGAGGAACGCTATTGATAATATACCCAGCTCACTAGTTAGCTCTAATAGAGCCGGTGCTGCGCCTGAACCTGTTCCTCCCCCGAGTCCCGAGACAACAACCACTAAATCAGCATCAGAAATTAGCTTCTCCACTTGCTCTCGAGATTCCTCAAAAGCTTTGCGACCTAGTATTGGGTCATTGCCAGCACCATAGCCCCGCGTTACTGTGCGCCCTATTAGAATACGCTGATGGGCTTTGCTTACACTCAACTGGCTTGCATCTGTATTTATAGCTAATGTTTCAACGATTTTAGAACTGCGCATTCTTTCGAATAAAGCCGTGACAAAATTATTTCCAGCTCCTCCTATTCCAATAACCTTTATCTTGGGAAGTTGAAGAGGAGTACTATCCTCGATGATTTTAGGACTACTTTCCATGCTTTCAGAGACTGATTCCGCAGCTAACTGAGCAATCAAGCTTTCTATATCCATATCTATCTCCTATGAGCTTAAAAGCAAGAGAATTATTAAGACGACGAGATATCTAGATAATACTTAGCTAACGCATTACCAAGGTGTCATGAATGAAGAAGGATTTCGAAATCATTGAAAAATATACAGCAGATGTAGCATTTATTGCATATGGCAGAGATCTAGAGGAATTACTTATTAACAGTGCTCGGGCACTGACCGCGATCCAGGTTGACCTAAGAAATGTTGAACCAAAGGAATGCGTTGAAATATCTATCGAGGCGCAAAACCTACTAGGTTTCCTCAGGAAGTGGTTAGAAGAGTTCCTTTATTTGAGAGATGCGAGACGCTTATTTATTAGCAGGATCACGGATATTTCCATCAACATAAAGTTATCCTCCCGAGAAGAGGACATTATCAGTGTGACAGCTAAAGTTTGTGGTGAAGAGTTCAATCCTCAAAAGCATGGAGGCTCCGTTGAGATAAAAGCCGTCTCATACCATGATATGGAAGTTGGTTTTAAAGATAATATGTGGTATGCGCATGTACTAGTTGACATCTAGTGATATTCTTGCAAGCCGAAGAAATTGCAATTGTCTTGGACACTTCTGCAGTAATAAGGGGCCTGACATTCATAGAGGGTCTGAATGGTGCTGATAAAGTTGTGCGAACAGAAAGAATATTTCTCTTCTTACCGCATTCAGTTGTTGAGGAGACCAAATACGAGAGTACGAAAGTACAACTAAACCTACTTTCGGATAGGATTACTGTTATAAAAGCGGGAAGGAAATATCTGGATCAAGCCATGAAAATTGCAGCTAAAGTTGGACTTAAATCCGAGTTGTCCGAAACCGACTTAGAAGTTATAGCATTGGCTTTAGAACTTAAGGAGCGATACAAAAGAGTCTATGTTGCTACTGACGACGCTAGGATTCAAAACGCCTGTGTTTTTTCAGGGATAGAAGTTATCGGATTCAAAAAGCGTATTAAGTATCTGCTGTTAAGGATTAAGAAGTGCTCAGTATGCGAATTTGAGTTTGACAGCGACACTAATGAATGCCCCAGCTGTGGTTCAGAAAAATTTAGATACATTGTAAGAAAGATAAAATTGCCATCTCACTGAAGAATTTCGCATCTTGTATTAAGATAAAATTTTCCTCACGCTTCAAGACGTAAATCACTGTAAGCAACATATGTAAGGAAGCTATCTTTGAGACGTTAAAATTGCCTCCAAGCGCAAATATGCAGTCATGTTGGTAAAGTTATGAGTAGCCTATCTGCTTAGGAATACAGCCACAAATGAACAATCTGTATTATTTTTGTATATGACAGAGGCAACAATGTTGATAGCGAAAATATTGCAATTGAAGGCTAAAAACATTAAAATGACAGGCCAATTGATGCTCTGCCAATCTTACGACTAATTTGCAGGTGATTATATTGCATGATAGCAACATCTTGCTGGTTGCATCAAAACAGGATCTTGCTAGCATGAACATCTTAAATAATTTGATGGAGCTAATAGATTTTGAGCCAACGAATATAATCTTCCACGGCAATAGACTACTTTTTTCCAAGACTTTGAATGCGTACTTACTGGTAATAGAGTGCGATTTGATAAGAGCAGATTTCTTAGACGAATTATCAGACGACTTCAATCGTCTTATATTTTTGTCAAAACATGCTTCAGAGAGCAAACTACCTAGCCTGCTCGTACATTTTCCTGGGAATTGGACGGCGGACAATAGCATGGGTGGAAGACCTGAAGAACTTTCAATAGCAGATCCTGAGGTTCTTAAGGAAGTTGCGGTGAGATTATATCAGTATAAACATGATGGACTCATACCAGAGATTTATACCATAGGCATTGAAGTCACCCACCACGGGCCAACAATAGGTAAGGCCTGCACATTTATTGAAATCGGCAGCGACGCCGAAAGCTGGAAAGATCCGAATGCGGGACGAGTAATAGCTGAAATAATTATCGACTCTGTGAAAAATTTGAAAGATAAAAAAGGCACTGCAAAGCTAGGTCTTGGTGGTCCACATTATGGTCCTAAATTTTGGAGTATTTTGATCCATGAGAAGGAGATTCTAATGGGCCACATCGCACCGAAGTATGTTATAGATGACCTAAACAAGGACACTATTAGAAAAGCTGTAAGCAAATCATTGCTTCCAATAGATTGCGCTTTGATAGATTGGAAGGGTCTTACTAGCAAACAAAGAACTAAACTTGCGCAAATTCTAGCGGAGCTTGGTTTAATCTACAGACGCATATAACACCTCGCAATGTTCATAAATAGACAAGCAATAGAAAATGCCAAACTAAGTTTTATGAACACTTTTTATTCCGGTGAAATCCTACTTTGTAGTGTTAGTAAAATGATATTGGAGTGCATTTAATCTCTGTCCTTTTATTTTATATATTTTAGTAGACATTTGAAGGGGTGCAAAATGAGCTTCATAGCAGTACTAGAGGATGTAAAAATCGCACGAAGTCTCTTCAAAGGTGTTTCGAGTTTATTGTCGGAGGCTAATATGTACATTGATCACGATGGAATCCGAATTCAGGGTCTTGACGATAGCCGAGTAGCTATGCTATCGCTTAAAATGCCATCATCAGCTTTTCACACATTTGACTTCACACCACCCGAGGGCTCTGAAGCAATTCAAATTGGTCTAAATTTCTCGGATGTAATAAAAGTAATGGCACATGCAAAAGCAAAAGATTCTGTTAAGTTTGCACTAGTGCAGGAGGAAAGACCCTACTTTGAGATGACATTCTTCAGAGGCAGCATGGAAGATATGACACAAGTGAGGATCTTTAAGCTGCCAACACTCGAAATCCCTGCTGAAACAATAACACTACGCGAGCTTGATCTTGATGTCACTGTGGAATTTGCTACAGGATCTTGGGTGGCCGAACTTGCTGCCAGTGCAGCAACAATCGCAGACGATTTACAAATTATTGCTAAAAAAGACGAGGAGAAGCTTATCTTTTATGCAGAAGGTGACCTAGGAAAGTTTGAGTTTCCTATACTGCTTCCTCGTGATGAAATGGTAACACGATATGAAATTGTGAAAAACGCTAAATCCGTTTACTCCCTAGACTACCTTAGGAAAATGGGTATACCAGCAAAAATTGCTGATGGCGTATTACTAAGATTCTCTGAGAACATGCCAATGGAACTTACTTATATCGTCGGGGGCGGCTTCGAAATAAAATACTTGCTAGCACCAAGGGTCATTGGATAAAAATCAAACACAGGTTATTTGTCTTGCATGCAGCTATAATCGCATTAGCAGCAGCAATAATCATTAATGGAATTCGTGTTTTTTCGGAGCTTCTCTTTGTAAATCCACACCAAGTTCGCGTGTTTAATCGCCTAATGAAGGAGTGGAGACAAAAAGCCCAAGAAGCAATCAAACGAGGGGATCCAAAACAGATGGAACGCATTAAACGAGAGAAGGCTAAAATAGACAGCCTGACAATGGCTGTATCTAAAATGCGATTCAAATCAATGATGACGACACTAACTGCATCGCTGTTAGTATTTTTTGTAGCCATCCAGAGCCTTTCCGAAAGCCTTATACTGGTACCTTTACTTGGTGAAATAACAGCAGTTTGGTTTCTGATTCTTTGCTCATTCGCGTGGAGCTCTATTTTCAGCATAATCTTAAAGCTTAAAGGATATGAGTAGATCCGGCTCTCTGACGTTTTTTAAAAAATGTAAACATGGGATTATATTTGTACGCTCATCTTTAGTACTTTAACGTGATTCACATGCCTGCGCCTAGATATAGATCGCGCTCCCTCAGAAGACGAAACATAAGAACGCCAGGGGGTAGACTTGTTGTGCATTACAAGAAAAAAATCAAAGGAAAAGCACACTGTGCCATATGCGGTAAAGAGTTGTCTGGCGTTCCTAGAGAGGCCAAAGAACACCCTAAGTCATCACGACGACCTGAGCGCCCATATGGAGGCTTTCTTTGTTCAAGTTGTTTACAAAGGTACCTAACAAGAGCCACTATAGGAAAGTTTGCTCCGAGAATTTATTCAACATAATTTGAGGTTCAAATTACATGGAATCTCAAACTAGAAGCAAAAAAATAGTGATCTTATTCTCCGGACCGCACGCTTCCGGTAAGACTACCGTAGCAAAAGCGATCTCTGAGAAATTAGGCTTGAGGTATTTTTCGACCGGGGAGCTGTTTCGAAAAAAAGCTAAAGAGCTCGGAATGAGTTTAATTGAGTTTACAAAATACGTTGATGAGCACCCAGAGGTAGACTATGAGATAGACTCAATTGCAAAAGAGGAAATTAAAAAGGGAGACGTTGTACTCGATTCCCAACTTGCCTACTTCTTTGCGAAGGAGATAAACGATCCTGATATAATTAAGATAAGTATCATGCTACATGCACCACTTAAAACACGAATAGAAAGACTCATGGAAAGAGAAAACTTGACTTATGATGAGGCAGCTAAGGAGCTCTCGGTGAGAGAGAAAAGAGAATACACTCGATTTAAACGGCTGTATAATGTTGATCTTTGGAGACCCGATGATTTTGATGTAATCGTAAACACGTCAAATATGGATAAAAACTCGGTTATCGACTTATGCCTAGCCATTGTGGAAAAACTTATTAAATGTAGAGAGGAACCAGGCGAGAAATAAATACAGGAACTATTTAGAGGTATTCGCGTGGAATTCTGATAGGTTCTTTCATAAAGTTCTCTAAATTATGTTCTTTAATCGCTTTTAGAACGCTCTCATCACTTGCCCCTCGATCGATTGTAACCCTAATATTTAGTGGTATTAAATGATCAATGTTCATTCGCCTTCGCTTTACGCCGTTCAGTAGGGGCGGTCCTGTTATCAATACGAAGTTTTCATCGATTATATCGACAACAATTGCTTTTTTACCTGCGCGTCTTCCCCTTGATATAACGCAGCAGCGACCAATATCAAAGAGCCTAGGCATGTACCTTCCACCAGCAGCAACCTGCTGATTTAGCAACTTAAAATTCGCAAATGAATCTCAATTTTTCAATAATTAAAAAATAGTAGTTGTTGCATTATCGACTTACATAAAAGTGCAAAAGCAATTTTGTATGGCCCGGCGGACTAACACCTGCTGGTCCTTGCGCGCTATTCCAGCTTACGCTCCCAGAGGCTCTCTCAGCCGGGCCTACAAAATAAGAAACTTTTGAAATTAATTAACTATGAATTTTAGGTTGATGGGAGACTTCATGAACAAAGTATACGTTTTAAGACTTGGCCATAGAGTCTCCCGCGATAAACGCATAACAACACACGTATGTTTAGTAGCCAGAGCCTTCGGCGCTAGTGGCTGCTTTATTACAGGTGATTTTGATCCAGGCGTAATTAGAACCATTGATAATGTATGCAAAAGGTGGGGCGGAAGAGAGTTTGAATGTACATATGTAGAATCCTGGCGGAGTTTTTTAAAGGACCTGAGAAAAAACGAACAAAACATCATAGTTCATTTAACGATGTACGGTTTGAATTTACCTCAAGTAATAGATGACATCAGAGCGGCTTATGCCGCTGGAAGAAATATTATTATAGTGGTAGGATCGGAGAAGGTCCCTCGCGAAGTATACGAACTTAGTAACTTTAATGTCGCTATAGGCAATCAACCGCATTCTGAAGTAGCTGCTCTAGCAGTGTTCTTAGATTGGCTCTTCGAGGGAAAAGAACTTAGCTTGCGTTTCTCGGATGCTAACCTAGTGGTAATACCACAAGCTAGGGGAAAGAAAGTTGTCCGAGTCTCCTAGTTTCGAGCACTTTTAGAAAGTAGACATTAAGAACTTCTCAATCTCGCGCGAGCTGCGAAGTCAAGTCCAAGTTTATTCTCGAGTAATATCCTAGTCAATCTCTTTATTGTCTTCAATTCGTCGTTCTTAGGGACTGTGTTAAGATCAACTACATCAAGCACTCTGAGAAGTTCGGAGCGATATATAAGGTCTTGAGGAATTCGATCTATTTGCCGCAGTAATAACTCAAGGGCTTTGATTTTGACTCTTGAATTTTTCTCTCTCAGTAGTATCTGCTTCCCAATTATGTCTAAATACGCATCGGCCAGTCTGGGGTCTATAGAAAGTATTGCATCAACTACATCGAGTGCTGCCATTCTTATTGCAGCTTTCTCAGATCGGAGCTTTTTTCTGAGCATCATAATTGTATCGTTTTCTAACTGCACTTTGCGATCCCTTATGAGCACTGCTAAGTTTCTGAGCGCTTCTTCAAGAACAAGATGCGATTCATCAGAAAGTGCATTTATTGTTGATTTCCTGAGAAATTCGGCTGCGGCTTCCGGATATTTAGTATAAATTTCACGCGAGTACCTTAGAGCATCTCTTTTAACCAATGGCGGTAGATCAGAGATAACTTCGCTAATAGCATTTATTGTCGGACCTACCTTATCCTCGCACTGAATAGCAATCTGACTCAACAACAATATTGAGCCGTGCTTTATATCTCCATTAGGATGTTTGATTGTCTCAACACCAATCTTAAAGATTTCATCTGTATTATCAACAACTCCCTTGTTGATGATCCTTGAAATGCCGCGTAACACATTTCCAAGTACATTTGGGTGCTCCTCTTTTTTTAAGCAATCAAGTAGTATTGTATGGATTTCTTTCCTGAGACTATCCTCCACAATAGCAATATCAGCAATGACATTTACTGCAACAGCCCTTATTTTCCAATCTTCGTCACTCAACGCCTTCTTTGCTTCTTCAAACAATTTTTTCCTGTCATATTTTCCCTGGATGGCATACTTTCCTAGAAGTTTCAAGGCTTTTCTCCGTCTACCAACGTATGGTGAATTAAGCCAGGCCTCCAAATACTTGATTATCACTTTAGCCACCATGGTTACTACTCTTTGGAGATGAATTGATCTAGAGTGTCCGTCATCTCTTTTTTCGTGCTTTTTCTTTTTGTCCCTTTTTTAGCAGTTTTTAATTCTTCTTTTTTAGTTGGGATTGCTTTCTCTTTTTCAACTCCTTTTTCCTCAGCAGCTTTGGGCGAAGATACCTCTTCTTTGCCAGAAATTTTGAGTCGATGCCCCTCTTTAAGAGATCTTTTATACGCATCTCTAATTCTACTTCTCGTTTCCTCATCAGTGATGTATTCGCTGAGGAATGCCTCCACAGTATCTTGCGAGCAACCCAAAAACGTAAGTAAAGCGCCGATTATGTCCGGATTTGTCTTAGCAAAGTGAATAATTAGAGGAATGGACTTTATTACATCACGCCGTGATGTGTGCCAGTATTTAGCCAGAGAGACTACAAATTTGCCTAATGGGCCCTCGCCAGCCAGAGTCTGGTAAAGTTTCTGGAACTGCGTACCCAGTTTCGGAATATTTATGCGTTTTTTTCTCAAAGTCCAGTAGTCAGATCGGATACCATATTTAGCCATTCCGTAAGCTAATTTATCGAAAGCATTCACATATGCGACATACCAGTTGCCCTTTAATGCCCCGATTTTGTAGTAATAATCAGCATCCGCAATAGCCTTATAGAAACCGAAGATCTCATCCTTCTTTATGAATTCCCAAGAGTTGTCCCAAACGGCTAGAATCAGATCGTAAATGTCCTCTCCTGACTCTTCTAGATATCTTTTAGCGAGATTAATGTCGTCTTCAAGTTTTCCTGAGGAGCTCTTTAATCCGAATGCAAATCTAATAGAGTCTTGAAGCGAAGTCATCCTATCATGCCAGAGGGTAGGAAGCTTACCGGAATAGTAGTAAGTCTCAAGCGCTAATACGATACTTCTAAAGTCAGTTGCATATTTGGTAAGTTTATCTACGACGTCATCAGGTAAGTCCATCTTTACAGTACTTGCTATGCGCTTAATGAGGGCCTCTGCTTGATATTTCATGGGTCTATCAAAGAACACACTGATGCAATACCTAAATAACTGACGCACCTTAGGATCATGAAGTATGTTTGCAGTTAGTATGGGTGGGATTTTTATATCTTCAAGAAGCTTGAGTAATGCCTGAAAGCCTCCTTTATCTCTTTGACTACTCATACCATCCACTTCATCTAAAAGCAGGAGTCTGGGAGGTTTTTGAGGAAAATCGAGCCAGATAAAGAAGCCAGCACTCATAGATGCTTCTTTGATTACCCTTCTCACAGCCGCTCTACTTCGCTCGTCACTTGCATTAAATTCTACTACGTATACACCCTCATCGTTAGCAAGTGCATATGCTGTAGTGGTTTTCCCGCTTCCAGGGGGCCCTACCAGAAGCAACGGTTTGTAAGGTGGCATGGGATACATTATCGACATTAGAGCTTCTTTTCCCTCGGACTTCTTGTCAGAGATGTAGGAGATCCATACATCCTCGAGAAATCTCTCAAGAACGGGTTTTGCTGTCTTTTTAATATCTGCAATACTTCCCTGCTGAAAAATTTTTGATTCTACTTCTGGGTTGCCAAGCCATTTCTCGAATGTTCCTAGGAAGTGCTCATGCCATGAATTTTTATGTCGCTGCCATAAGCGTCTATTTTCCTTATTACCAATGAATTCTCTCCAGCTACTGTAATATTTCTGAATCCAAAGAACTTTTAGGTTCCACAAACATACCCAAGCACGCCACCACTTTACTATGCTGTCCCTTTGAGACTTGGTAAGTATGACTTCGCTAAGTGACCTTGGACGAAATAGTTCAGTCCATGGAACTTGTACATGTTTTTGCCTGTCCTTAAGCATGTCAATTCCCTTAGGATTGTTAGAATAGTTGCTATTCTAGAGATGCACTAACGTGCGCTCTTTCTGTATTTAGTGCCGAAATCCGTAATAATTGCAAGCAACGCCGACAGCTGTAGATAATCAGTAGCACCTTGAGATATTCTAAAGTCCAACTCACCGATGAGCTCCATTAATTTAATCTTGTCCTCGGGATCAATGGGAATAGCATTTCGAGCGATAGCTGCATAGATATCACGCAGTAAATCCACACCACTAACTCCTTCTTCGGCTAGCATTGTGATCAACATTTTTCTGGCATCCTCGAATTTACCTGCAAACGCCAGTTGCAAGAGTTTGTTAACATGCTCCGGGAACACTATACCTGCGGTACGATAGACGAGGTCTTTATTAACAGGCACGCCAAAGTACGCAACACTTTGAAGCAAGTTTATCGCCTTTCTAAGGTCGCCTTCTGATACTTCAACCAGAGCGTCTAGACCATCTTCTTTTAGATCAACGTGTTCATTTTTTGCAATGAATCTTAGTCGCTCCTTTATAGCATCGTTTGACAGTCGTTTAAAACGAAATACAGCGCACCTTGATTGTATCGGCTCGATGATTTTCGATGGATAGTTGCATATTAATATGAACCGAGAGATATTAGCAAATTTTTCCATCATCCTCCTCAACGCATGTTGGGCTTCACTTGTCATCTGATCAGCTTCATCGAGGATTATTATCTTAAATGGAACTTCACCAACAACCATAGTTTTAGCATAGTTTTTCAGTTTTGTTCTGACAACTTCGATTTTGCGTTCATCACTTGCATTTAGCTCAAGTGTGTAAGTACGCCATGTATCACCGTATAATTCATACGCTATGCACAGGGCTGCTGTTGTTTTACCAGTCCCAGGAGGACCAGAGAAAAGCAAATTCGGAATATTCCTATTTTTTACAAACTCTTTTAAGGCAGCAACGATTTCTTCCTGATTTACAATATCGTCAAGTTTTTTAGGACGATATTTCTCAACCCAAAGAATATCTTCTCCCTCAATTCCCGTTTTTGCTGCCAAGTTCGTCACCATAATTACATGAACTCAACCAACATAAAACCCAGATTTAATGCGATTCCTTATCTAATTTCAATAGGTTTCAAGAATAAAGCTAGAAAAAGGCAAAAATAGAGAGTCTAAATTCAAAGTTTACCTTCGATGTATCTTCGCCAAAAGTTCGGTAGCGACTTTAATACTTCCTCGACTATCGATGTAATTTCACTCTTCACATTACTACCACCTTCTTCTCCAATGTATTCAACATAGACCATTTGCGGTTCAGTTATGGGCTTTCCTATTGTAGAAACTAGAACGACGTATACCTCATCAAGGCACAATTCTTTTTGGATATTTTCTGCAGCTTTTTGCGCAGCATACTGATATATCTTACCAACATGCGATACCGGATTTTTTCCGGAGTGGGCCTCTATAGACATATACCTTAGGGGTGTTATCAATCCATTCCATCTGTTTCCTCTACCTATTTGCCCGTCGTCACCAGCTTCTGCGCTGGTACCAGTCACTGTAAGATAATATATACCTTTTTGGGGATTATCCGCCGTATTTATTTCTACATATAGTTCTCGATCCGTTAATTTTGATAGATGCTCATATAATTCAGATTTGACGGATTCCTTCAAACTAAGATAGTCATCTAAAGAGCTTAATTCGCGATCAACAGCAGCCATAGCAACCGTAAGTCTGATCTTATCATTTCTTCGAACAGCCATTACTTTTATGTCCTCTCCTACTGCAGGATATCTCCTTTTAAATTCCCTGCTGTTTAGCAACTGTTCTGCCCCCAGGCAAACTCTTTCAGTCTCACTTAGAGGGGCGAACCCAACACCTATACTTGTATCATTTGCTAATGGTGCTGGACTGTCTTTCACAGCCTCGAATAATTTCCTCAGATCTGTGCTTCCGGGTCTTATCGAGTATATTATTGATACATGCCTAAGTGGATCTAAGTATCTAAAGTTTTCTGAGAACCAATCAAAAGCTGCACTCCTAACGAGGACTCCTATGGGCACTTCCTTTTCTAGTTCCCCATACACATGAAGAGTCGCTCGACCCACAAAATGAAGCAGAATTGGTTCCAATACTATTCCGCCGCCGAATTGTGGTTGTGATCTGCCTCCAACTAACACACACTTGTCTATGTTAAAGTGCAGGGGAACACCGAAGTTTTCATAATAGTATTTAGTTAGATAGAGTGAGATTTTTTCGCCTATTTCGTCGCATATCGTGTCAGGGTGACCAATGCCTTTCCTCTCGACTATTTCCACAGGTCTCTTATCCATTGGCGAGATTTTCTCTAGTTGATGAATCTCAATCACTTGAAAAACACCAAAAAAGCGAGCTCATTGAAAAATCAAACATTTAAAAGTAACTGCACCAATTTAAAGCTGAAGAAATACACTTACGAAATTCACCCAACGACTACAGAAAGAATTTTTCGATTCATTATGAGCTCGTGCGCAACTCTTTAATGTACTTATAGTAAGAGAATCCTTGAGGAAGTCTACCTTTGGTCTTATAGTAGTCTATTAAGCGATTTATTTTTCCCTCAACTAATTGAAGCGCACGTTTAGAAACGAAATCCTTTTTATGCTGTAGAAGATGTTTCCTAATACTGACAGCCTGTCTGATTAAGCTCATTAAATCCTCTGGAATCTCCGGTTGCAGATTATGCTCTCTAAGTATCTGGTTTAACTTCTTACCAAGTACGAATCTGACGGATGGTATCCCATATTGGTCTCTTAATATTAAGCCTATTTTTGCTGGGGGTTCACCTTTCTGTGCGAGATCAATAATTATGTTCTCTATTTCCTTTGGGGTAAGCGCAACGAAGCTGGGTCCACTGGTTCTATATAGCCTCTTAGATTGCGCCTTTCCACATTTTCGAGCATATAGCTTTGCCAATACACTCACCAAGCAATATTATGTTGGCAAAACCCCAATGAATCATTTCATTAATGTTTAAAGTAAAGAGAAGATATTGATATTTAAACGTTGAAAATTGGTGGGTGCTCTGGCAGAAAAACTCGTGTGTGAAATTTGCGGAAGACCAGTGCATGGCAAAAAGTTTTATGTATTCCAAGACATAGAACTTTTGCTATGTGAAATTTGCGCTAAACAACTACGTGCCAAGGAGATTGTCGCAGCCCCTGATACACTAACTCCCAGAAAACTAAAGGATGACACAAGAAAAACAGTAATGGAGCTTCCAAAACAGCAGCCCAAAGAGCTCGAGTATGATTACGTAAAGGGCTTTGGGGATTTGATAAGAAACGCCCGAATTAAAAAAGGGCTCAAGCCTGAGAAATTAGCTATGATACTAGGTATCTCGCCCTCATATTTGCTTAAAATTGAACGAGAAAAAGTAAAGCCCGAGCTACACCTAGCACAAAGAATTGAGAAGGTTTTGAATGTAAGAATTCTAGTAAGAGTAGACACAAAATCACTTAGCCTTACTAGCGAACTTAAAGATGAACCTAAACCATTCACGCTAGGCGACATACTGCTGATAGAAAAACCAAAGAAAAAATCAAGTAAAATGACGTGAGAGAAGATGCTAGGCGTTGGAATCGTCGGCATGCCAGGAAGTGGTAAATCCGCATTAGGTGACGTTGCGAGAAAAAGAGGCGTCTTGGTTCTCAATATGGGCGACGTCGTCCGCGAGGAAATTATAAACAACGGCCTAGAACTTACATCAGAAAATTTATTGCATTACGCTGAAGAGCTTAGAAAGAAGCATGGGAGAGGTGCTGTAGCCGTTTTGGTAATAAATAGACTTAAGAAACTTCTCTTCGAAGAGGGAAAAGCAAAGGCTTTACCAAAAGTTGTTTTAATTGAGGGTCTCAGATCCCCAGAGGAAAAAAACGTTTTTGAAAAGTTCTTTGATAAGTTTTATGTAGTCGCTGTGCATGCTTCTCCCAAGACACGATACGACCGCATATTGTCGAGAAATAGACCCGATGACTTCAAGACTATTCCAGAGCTCAAAGAGCGTGATTATAAAGAATTGAGCTTCGGTATAGGTGAACTAATGGCTATGGCAGATTTTCACCTAGTGAACGATAACAAACCAGTACACGAATTCATAAAGGAATGCGAGGAACTTATTGAAAAGATACTGAATCTAGATTGTTAGTTCCTAGTGAATTCCTCTAAAATCCGTTTCCTTATGATGATTAGTAGGTTATCTGATGGTATCTCTAGTTTTCCAAAGATCCTATCTTTTGCTTCTTTATATTCGGCGCGTAGTTGTTTAAGAACTTCTTTTATGGTATTTCTAAAAGCCTCGTCACCCTTAGCAATGAATATATTCTCTGCAAGCGTCGTGCTGACTAACAAAATGTTATCTGTTTTGCTCTCTAGTCTATTCACGATATTGAAGAGTGAGTTAAGATCTAGATCAATTCTTTCTAGCAGGAATTTCTTACCATCTATACTGACCACTTTATCCGAGACTAGCTTTTCTATGTTGTCTGAAATATACTTCCAGAGTTTTTGGAGTTCATCTTTCTGCCTCTTCCACTCAGAAAAGAATCTTGATGAAGTTTCTGCAAGCTTCTCTGGTCGTACCTTAAAGACTTCACAAGCCTCGTAGAGATGCCTGTCGCTAGAAATTATATGATCAATTGCGTATTCACCAACCGTGAATTCTAGTCGAATGATTCCATCATGAATTTTTTTAGAACCTAGAATTTTTATGGGTCCTACGAGAATTGTTTGCGGTAAATGCGTTCCACCACACGCTTCGACGTCCCAACCATCAATGTTTACTATTCTCAATACAGCTGATGGCACTGCTCCTCCTTGATATATCTTAACGCCAAATTTACGCTCTGCGTCAGTTCTATTCATAAATTCTATATAAACTGGTCTATTCTCTAAAACTACCTTATTTGCAAGCTTCTCGATTTCCTTTAATTCTTCAAAACTCAGATTTTCATAGTGCGAAATATCCAAATGAGCCTTATCAACCTTTTTTTCTGCACCCATTTGCCATACGTGAGGCCCTAGTACTCTTTGAGCTGCACCATTTATTATATGTGTTGCGGTATGGTGACGCATGAGCTGGAGTCTTCTATTCCAGTCGATAATACCCTTTACCTTTCCAGTGTTTTCATGAATCGCTTCATTTAGTTCATGTATTATAACGTCTCCTACCTTGAAGACATTTACTACTCTGTATTCCTTACCGCCCGCTATAATTATACCAGAGTCTCCTTCTTGGCCACCGCCTCTAGGATAGAAGGCTGTCATGTTCAACACAAGAAATCTATCCTTTGAAAATACAATTTCAGCCTCAAATTCCTTCAGGAACTGATCTTCATAGTAAAGCTTCCTTGTGTGTGGAAGATTATTTATTTCCTTTCCCAGGAGCTCAACAATCTCGCGCTCAATCGTTTTCCTGTCGGTGCTTTCTACGTCTGGTTTATTGTACATTTCCTTAAGCCTATCATAGAAGTCGGATGAAATTTTCACGGTAATTCCTAAATCCAGTTTGTTGGATAAATACTCGACCTCTTCGGGGGGTATCCCATAGTTTAAGTATAAGTCCCGTAGTATAGGAAAATCAATGATTTTTTTCTTGGTCTTTCTAGCTATATTCTTGAGCTCCCGAATAGCATTTTGTATGGTTTCCAAGAACCTATCCTGTTCTAGATGCCAGATTTTGATGGCTATTTTTTCGATTCCCTTTATCCTGTGAAACGTTCTAGAGAAGTATTCCACGGAACGTAAAATTAGCTCATCCCAAGCGATCTCTAGCTGATATTTTTCGGCCAATGAAATTGCTCGCCTTAGAATTGCTCGGAGATTAGCCGCACCCCCAATGTTAGCCGGTATGCCACCATCGGGTATTGCCATGATAACTGTCTTAACGTGATCTAAGATTGCATACATCGCCTCCAGTGGACCAAATATGCTTCTAAATTCATCTTCTGAAATCCCAAGTTTATCAGCAAGAGCCTTTCGAGTTGAACTAAAAATCTCATCGCTTTCGGTTTTAACCATACCTACATAGCGTCCATAGAGGAGCATTAAATCCTTATCTACTGAAATTCCCAGGTCCTTTTTTAACCATATGAAAATAGGGCCGAATGTGGCTTCATATATAGTTGGAGTTCCTTGTGTAAACCATGAGACCCTCTCAAGTCCCCAACCTACATCAAGAACTCTTATTGGTATTCGCTGAAGAGAACCATCAACTATCTTGTACTGCATAAATACTCCGTTGACTATTTCTAGGCCGTGTGAGAAGGTTTCTAGAGATGGGCCACAATTGCCTCCCCCCTTCCACCAATCCTCTTTATATGTAAGTTCTTCAGGAGGCACCCCCAGAACTTTTGTCATGAATTCAAAGTTCAATTCCAGATATCGATCTTTCCAGTATCCTCCTTTCCATTTGTCACTGATGAATGCATGCTGACCACCCATCGTGAAACTCGATAGATGCCTGCCTGTTTTTCCAATGCGATCAATGTCACTAAATTCGCCTCCAAAGCGAATGCACGGTTGAGGGACGACAAGTGGATTTGCGGGAGGATCAACATAACCCTCAACAACCCAGGGTTGGAATATAGCTATGCTTGCTATCGTGAAGTATATATCCTCCCTCCACCGAGCTACAACCGGGTAGTAATCCAGAACTTCATGTCCCCGCTTCTTGAAAAAGTCTAACCAACGTGATATTGTATTATGTATGTCCCAGTGTTCCACTGGATCAAGTCTTCTTACAAATCTGTACTCACCCTCACATTCAACATCGCCGCAAGTTTGTCTCTCTTCATTAAGAGTCCAAAAGAAACCGCCGCATTTCGGACATTGCTTCCTGACAAAATTTTCGCGTCTGAAAAACTCGTTTTCATATTCCTTAGGATCTACTTGCATGTAGCTCTTCCTTGGTTTAATCTACATTGAGATTAAGACCAAAATAGAACATTATGATGTAGTCCTATATTCTAATCTCTTAAGTATCAATATGTCGAATTGACCACTGCACTATAACTGCATGTAGTCTTCGATATAATCCAATACTATCTCTTCTAATCTCCTGCGGTCCTCTTCAAATATTTCGAGGGATTCTACACGCCCTCCTACATGCTCAGAGGAGCCTACTAAGATCTTGCCGTCGGGTCCTCTAACAAAAATACCCTCACTATAGAAGTGGTTCACTTTTATCGGAGGAGTATGAGCAAAAGCAACAACTTCTCCCTTACTTATTTCAAGAGAAGAGGCAACTTCATACACTGACTCTAGATCAGTACATTCGTAGACGTACATTTCTTTAGCCCAGCGCAGAGGTTTTTTGTCAATGACTCTCACGAATAGTATGTTAAAAGCACTCAGTAGAGAGCTATCCTCAGTTTTCTTTATTCGTGATCCTAGGCTTCTTAGATTTAGTAACGCAAACCTTAGTAATTTTGCAGTATAGTCATCGCGATTTTTTGCTATTTGGAACCACTTCGTCCCCATTGCAGAAACATATGTAGATAGCAATTGGTTATATGCTCTAAAAAGTCCTGAGAAAATGAGTTCATGCTTGCTCATTCGTGATTCTCGAATTTTATTCAGTGTTGAAGTCAAACGCTCCAGGATTTGCATGGCTTCATCCTTTTTAATTCCTGGGACTTTTCCCATCTTGGTTAATTCGTCAAGTTTTTCAAGCATTGCAATGGCCATAAGTATGCGAGCGTCAGTCTCTGTATTAAACTTTTTACCTTTCATTTCACCACCCAAGTCTTCAGCACTTAAAGGCCTCGTTTAAACACCTGTTGCTTCTAAAAGGCAAATTCTAAAAAGCTATTTTATTTAATTCATGTTCTTTTAAACGAGTGAAGTAAAAAAGGCAGAAGCTTATGCAAGATGCAGAGAAAGCTGTCGACTACTTCATAAAAATCTTAAGACTAGAACTAGGAGTAGAAATTAAAGAAACAGAGCAACCTACGAGTACCATCAGTCCAACAATTGCTGCTGAGATTCAAACCAGAGTGACAGGCCCTCCAAATACCTTGCCTGCCGCTGGCAGCCAAATAGCCACTGCTGAAGGTTTAGCCCAACAAACTGGATACCAAGAAATAATAACTCGCATGAACGAAGCTTTGCAAAATCTCAGGGCATCAATAATGTCCAGGATTGAAGCACTTGAAAGGCGCATTTCCAACCTAGAAAAGGTTTTACAAACAAAATCAATCGAGCAACCTCTTATTGAAAGTAGAACAAACACAGACATTCTTTCAAAATCGATCACAACAAGTATTAGCGTTGATCAGATAGACTTATTAGTTCATGAAGCGCGGGAGGAGTTAGCCAGAAAGGAAACCTCACTAGAGCAATTAATAAAAATTGAAGCCATCGAATGGCAATTAATCAAAGCACTGGAAAACAATGAGCGAGCAAGTGAGAAAATACCTAAGGATCTCTTGTCGGCTCTCAGATTTGAGATAGCTCGGTTGAGAAAGAGCCTCCTGGAATAACACATTAAAACACACTCTATTGTTTATTTCCAACATCAACACTTTGCATTTTCAAGAGCAAATCTAGAGCATTCTCCTTGTGGTCGGAATCTACAATGAAGTAAATAAGTTTCTTTTTAAATGGATCGCCATATACGACAAGCGACCCCTCGGGAGCAAGCATCGTTGCTGGGAACCCTAAAAGATCCTCTTCACCATATACTGTTACTATGGTGGGATTTTCTTGAACAAAAGCTATTAGAGTAGCATACCAAGATTCCGTTGATATTCTGCCCGGCGGATTTATTACAGGAATCATTGGTGGAACATCAATAAGTTTCGTCTCTTCATTAATGCAGTAGAAAGTCGCGTAACTGACTCCTTTCCGCTGAATTTTAAAATCCACCAGGGCAACCGAGACCGGGTAGCCAAACCTCAACAAATTCACAAATGCTGCATCACCAATCGCTATTACCCCACTTTTCTTAAACAGCTGGTAGTCAGGTAGGTACTTTGGCGATGTTATAGCTGCACCTTTTGGCTCCCGAATTTTCTTGATAACTTCATTTGTAAGTCTAAGCTCTGGTGGTCTAGGCGGTGGGAAGAAATCATTTAGTCTGTATCTTGTCGATGATATTATTTCTCCATAAGGATCTCTAAGGAGGGGAATTCGAAGTATCTTTAACGGACTCAATCCATACTCTAATCTCAACTCGTTAAGTTTAAACGTTCTTTCTGTTACAGCAGGCTCGTTTGAAATCACTATTGAGTCAATATCCACAGCAAATTCTGAAGTAGTTGCAGGAGAGTACGGATCCTCGAGTTTATACATGTATGTTGCATTAGACTTACCTAAGCTAGAAATGAATTCCTCAACTCTTTTCTTCCTCAAATCATAGGGTTCTATTAACTCCGCCGCAATTTTTCTTAGGCTTTTAGCATATTGGTCTGAGGTGACACAAACAAGAACTCTCTTAGAAAAGATTAAAGCGACATTAATTAAGGTTTTGTGGCCAATGTGCAGGCGATCAAATGTACCTCCTATTGTACAGAAATTGAAGTTTACATTCCCAATTTGTAATTTATTCGGCGTTGGTAATCTTTTAATAAACCTCTGAAGTTGCGGTATGTTCCACAAATCGAATCCCAGTTAGATTTGCGGGCTCTATAAGGATTCCATAAAATTCAAGAAACTTAACTTCTGAAATACATTTAGCTTCAAAGCGATATTCACCTCGTCCTCTAAGGTCAAAGCTTTATCTGGATCCCGCATCTATTTTTTGCAGCAATGCCACGCTTAAATTCTAACACTTCCTTTGCACCTATAACAGCCCGTCCTAATGCAATCAAATCTCTATTTTCATTGAGTACGAGAACTTCATCAGAAGCTCTGATTTGCGGATCCACATCAACGACAAACTTCGAGAATATACTCTTCCCATCTCTAACAAAGGGCTCTGCTTCATCTTTTAGAATTATACTGTATTGGAGCTTGTCTTTGAATTTCTCCCATAGTCTATAGGCGAGAAGTGGTTGCGGAACGATTTTGAAGCTTTCAGCAACTAGGGAGGCCATAAGCCACGTTCTACCTCTATTAACAAAAAGTTCTTGATATGGATCTTCGGGTACTTCCTCACCTTTCTTGATTTTATCCTTAACGATTTCCTCTAACTCCCATTGAATTATTCTCTCTTCACGCTCCCTAACGTCTGTGGCATAGATCTTTCGGAGCACTCCAGTCGTACGGGAGTACTCGAACTTTACTCCTTCAACGACACTATCTGCTTCTTGTCCAAATTGAAACTTAAGCATTGCCTTAGTGACGTAGAGTCTAACTTTTTCGATGGGTATTACTCCTACGTCTTGACCTGTGTATATTTCTCCAAATCCCAGATAATCTCGAAGTTTCAAGGCATACTCTTTGTTTTCATCGTAAATGTATACCTCCTTGAACTTGCTTAATAGGTATGTTTCTATGGTATCCTTAGTCCATCTCAATGCATCCTCGGATATTGCCGTGCGGTAGGATATATGTTGGAAGAGAGGGTATACCATTCTAATTTCTCGAGGAATGAGACAGAAAATATCGTCTAGTATCATTACCTGCGCATCAAGATACGTGGGTAATTTATGAGCACCCCTGGGCGTTGTAACTATAAGTTTGTCACTCCAGATGAAGATACGCTCTTTCATGCGACTTTTATACCTCAGCACTGCTGGCAGGTTTATCTCTTCAGGTCTCGTTATGAGAATTCCCCTCCTTTTAAATGTTGGTTCGTACAACTCAAAGAATTTGTAGATAGCATCTTTTCCACTTAGTAAGAGATTATATGCACGAGCTAGCTCTGGATGCGAAGACGCTCTTTGTGCAACAAGTTCCCAAAGCGTTCCCTCCCATATTGACTGTTTTATTCTCTTCAGCTCAGCCATAATTACATACAAGTTATGCATAGCTAAGTGATGCTGCCGCTCAATAGGAACCATTTCTAAGAGTTCCTTTGGTGAGTACTTGGTACAAACTGGACAGCTACATGGAAAATATTCCATGCGTTTAATGTTGTAAGTTCCATGCGTAGTCAAATAGCGACCGTCTTTCGCGGCCAGAGCATAGAGTGCACTATCAAAAGTATCGAATCCTAATAGAACAAAGAAACTAAAGGTCATGGGATGGCCAACACCAAATAGGTGAAGTGGATAATTTGATGGAAAATTCTGTTTAACGAACAAAGCCGATCTTACGAGCTGATATATCTGGTATTCCTCTACATAGGGTACCAAACTTCCTAGCGCATACATTTTGAATGGAAATTTAAGCATTTCTCGAGCGGAGTACTCCAATAAGGTTTCTATGGGATTGCCGTGCAGAGGACCTACCCAAATAATCTCACTCTCCTCGTTAATAAAACCACTTTTGCATGCTTCCTGAGCTCGTCTTATAGTTTCATCAATAGCTTTCTTTCTGGTTTCTAGATCGCCAGTATATAATGGAACATCGAGAATTACGCCAATGTCCACTCCTATGTCATTTTGAAACTTAACAATCTCTACGTTCGAAACTTCAACGTCACCATAAACAGAAAGCTGATACGCACCAGAGTCAGTCATAATGGGTCCTTGCCAGTTTCCGAACAACTTATGAATTCCGTTCTCGAGGGCCAATGTATGAAGCTTTTCATCGCGCCAGATTGTGTAAGCATTAGTTATGAATGCATTATAACCGAGAGTTCTAAGGTCCTCAGGAGATATTACAGGCACGTGTATATTAACTACAGGAAAGAAGTAAGGCGTGTTTATTATGCCATGTTTGGTAAATATTTTTCCAATCCTTGCAGCAGCGTCTTTTTCTACTATCTCAAATACATGCTTCAATATAATCACGACCTAAGCGATTTTCATCATAACCTTTAAATGATTCAAGAGATATAATAGTGAGTTTCGAGATGCGTGATTATTAATGCGAACTGCATCAGCTTTATTTATTGTAACATTGATAGCATCGTTGATCATACTGCTTCTTATAGTTATGCATATCCTTCCTATGGGATTCTTCCTTATCGTACTCCTACCCTCTATAGGAGTAATCAAAAACACCAAGGGTTTAAGAACGCTACACCATTTTAAGGAGCATCCGAGTAAAGTGTTGTTCTGTCCGAATTGCGGGTTCCCGCTAGGAGGGTATGAGAATTTCTGTCCGAGATGTGGATTTAGAATTCGGTAAAGAGCCGGTGTAATTATGGATGATCCAATTAGCGAACTCAGAAGACTTGCAGACAGGTTGCAGAATCTGTTGAAAAGCAAAAATATTGAGCCCCGAGCTTATCAATTTTGGATAGTCAATGCCATATGTAAGGCTAAGATTGAGGGAAAAAACGTAATACTAGAACTCGATGCCGGTATGGGAAAACGGATAATAATGTACATGATTACTCAACTTTTTGATAATGAAAGAATACTGATAATAAGCCCTTCTCGTGCGTCGATCTGGGATATGGCTATAAAATTCCGAGAGCTTTCAGGCAGTGATGAATGGTTTGGCGTCTTAACTGGCGGAACGCCGAAATGGTTGAAGAGAGGACTTTTATTGAATAGACGTGTAATTCTTGCAACTCCGATATCACTTGCAGGAGCGCTAAGGCACCAAGAAGTCGTTCCCAAGTTTGATATAATCATTATAAACGAAGCCGACAAAGTGATTCGACGTGTTGCTAGGACAAAGTGCACGGGAGTATCCTTTACTCACAAAATTAGATTCTTTGAAGACCTTATTGGAGAGAAAAATAAATTTGAAGAAGCACCAGATGTTTCATTAGCATACCCTTGGAATATCCTAAAAAGAATTCTACCGAAAGACGCGTGCTGGATTGGAATGAGTGGTACGCTGAGAGATGAACATTATACCATAGATAGTGAAGGGAGGGTTGTTGTTAGGAAAGAGATCGACACACTAGCAAATGAACTTTTCCCAAGCAAGGAACTTGTGATATTAACAATGGATTCCCTCCTCGAGAGGACCGACTTAGGTGAATATATTATCAGGAACCTAACGATAATCAGGCCCGTGGGTGTCGAAGATCCTAATGTAGAGATCATATCGAGTGAAATCTCTGCCGAAATCGAAAGAGTGGTAGATAAAATACTCGAGCGCAACCGTGAATTGTATCCGGCCGAGGAGACCCAATTCCGGACGCGGGAGAAAGTTATGGACACAATTGCAACCCTACCAAATACCGATCCATTAAAAGTAAAGTTTCTCAAGTTGGCCTTAGCTCGAAGACACCTATTTGCTGGAACGCCGTCAAGTTACTTTAAATTCTTAGCGCGACCTATGATCAAAAAGTTAATCAAGGAGCACAGGCAAGTGGATTTAGAGGATATACTACCTCGTGAATCGAAAAAAATGCAAGCAATAATCGAAATTATGAGAAGCTGGTGGGAGCATAGGGAGAGTAGTATTGTAATATTAGCGTCATTTGTACGAACCGCACTTGATATTATCAAGCGCCTAAGGAATGAAGGCGTTAATAATGTGTTGCTACTAACGGGGAAAGTGAAAAACAAAAAGCTAGTACTCGAAAAATTCAAAAGTATGAAACAATCTGTTCTAGTGCTAACACCCGTAGCTGAAAGGGATTTAGATCTTCCCGAAGCTGGCCTAGTTATAGTTCACGACGTTGTATCCACTGCGAAGAGTATGTATCAACGCATCAAGCGCTCCAGACGTGGCTTGGTTATTATCTTGTACTACAAAAACACCCATGAAGAAAAGAAAGTTAAGGTATTGCTTACAAGGATTATAAAAAGATATCCCTGGAGTGTAAGGATTCTTAGCAGGTAAGTTAGGTTGAGGTACATACTAGGGATAGAATCAACATCACATACCTTTGGAATAGGTCTAGTTGGACTTGACACCGGTGAAATCATTGATATATCAAGCACGTATACTCCTAAAGTAGGCGGAATACATCCTAGAGAAGCAGTTGAACATCACACAAAAGTCGCTCCACAACTACTTCAGAAAGCAATGGAGTACCTAAAACGAAGAGGAGGAAGGTTAGTAGCAATTGGTTTTTCAAGGGGACCTGGACTTGGTCCATGTCTACGTTTAGGAGCTACTTTAGCAAGAGCTCTCGCAGCACAGCTCTCTCTTAAGCTGTATGGTATACATCATGCGATAGCACATATTGAAATTGCGAAAAAAATAACGAATTCAAATGATCCACTCGTTGTTCTAGTATCAGGAGGACATACAACCATAGCGTCTAAGGAAGGAAGTAGATACAGAGTTTGGGGTGAGACTCTAGACATATCCCTCGGAAATCTGATAGATATGTTCATGAGAGCTGCTGGATATCCATCACCCGCCGGACCCCTGTGCGAGAAATTTGCGGCGGAGACGCAGGAGTACGTCGAGATTCCATATGTTGTAAAAGGAACTGACCTTTCCTTCTCGGGAATGCTATCAGCATTGAAAGCGAAATTAAATGAGGGTCTTGATGTAAGGATCCTCTGTAAAAGTCTTCAGGAAACCGCCTTTGCCATGTTGTGCGAGGTCGTCGAACGCGCGCTAGCTCACTCAGAAAAAGCTGAAATACTCCTATGCGGTGGGGTAGCAAATAACAAGAGGCTCCAAGAAATGCTCAGCTTAGTAGCAAAAGAGTGGAATGCAAAATTTGCAGTCTCGCCGCGCTGGAATAGTGACAATGGGTGTATGATTGCCTACACTACTATGTTGTATTACTTAAATGGTGCCAAGCCGTTAGAAATAGAAGAAAGCTACGTTCTACCACTCTGGCGAATGGACAGTGTAGATTTGCCCTACTAGAGTTATACAGAGCTCGTTTAGGCTTGTTTAATGACAATTTATGCCTCACTTTTACTATCATACGACTGTTTTAATAATCCCGAATAGTGAGTATTCATCTCGAAAGTTCATGATATGGTGTTTTTGACATATGCCGAAGGAGATAACTGATGTAAGCAAGATTGACGATATCCTCAAACAGACCTCGGAGATTAGAATTAAACGCCGCGAGGATTCTGTGAAGGTCAAGTTTAGAACTAAGAGGTACTTATACACAATAAAGCTTTCACCAAAAGAATTCGAAGCCATTTATCCTAAGCTACGTGAATTAGGAATAAAGATCGTCGAATTTTAAATCCTGCCATAATTAGCGGAGGTAATCTGCCTATGACAAAGCATAAAATAAAAAGCATTGACCTGGCTGAGGATGGACAAAAGCGTATATTGTGGGCACAGAGCTTAATGCCAACATTAAAGCTTATAGGAGAGGATTTTTCTAAAACAAAACCTTTGAAGGGATTGAAAATAGGGGCATGTCTACATGTAACAAAAGAAACCGCAAACTTAATGATAGCTCTCAAAAACGCTGGTGCAGAAGTTTTCTTATGCGGGTCAAATCCACTCTCGACACAAGATGACGTAGCTGCAGCCCTTGTAAAGTACCACGAAGTTAGCGTATTCGCATGGCGCGGTGAGACTGAAGATGAATACAAAGAGATGTTAAGAAGAGTAATTGAAAGCGAACCGAATATAGTCATAGATGATGGCGGAGATTTAATCGTTATGCTTCACGAGGAATATAAAGACTTAGCTAAGGATATTCTGGGAGGTGCTGAGGAGACAACTACAGGGGTTTTAAGGGAAAAATCTTTGGAGCGTGATAGGAGACTTTTGTTCCCAGTTATTGCCACCAATGATGCCACCATAAAGAGACTGGTAGATAACAAATTTGGCACTGGACAATCCACAATTGATGGTATATTGCGAGCTACATCTATTCTCCTAGCTGGAAAAACTGCTGTCGTCGCTGGATACGGTTACGTAGGGCGAGGAATAGCCCAGAGATTAAGGGGTCTAGGAGCTAGAGTTATTATAACTGAAGTTGATCCTATAAAGGCCCTAGAGGCACACTATGATGGCTTTCAAGTCATGCCAATGGATGAGGCAGCTGAACTCGGTGATATATTCATAACAGCAACAGGGAATATTGATATAATACGCAAAGAGCACCTGTTAAAGATGAAGAACGGAGCAATACTATGCAATGCTGGCCACTTCGACGTCGAGATAAATCTTAAAGACTTAAGAGAGATCTCCACTGGAACAGAAAAAATCAATTACTGCGTAGAAAAGTATAGTTTAGAGAATGGACGGTATGTTTACTTACTGGGATGCGGAAGACTTGTCAATCTTGTCTGCGGCGAGGGGCATCCTCCTGAAGTCATGGACATAAGTTTCTCACTACAAGCGCTAGTAGCGAGGTATATTGCAAATAATTACGACAAACTTGAGAAAAGAATATACCAGGTCCCATATGAGATTGAGGAAGAAGTTGCTATGTATAAATTAAAAGCCTTAGGAATAAAGCTTGATGAATTAACACCCAGGCAGAGGGAATACTTAAAGAGCTGGAAGTAAGTTTTTAAATGAAAAAACGTAAAGGATTAGGAAGAGAACTGAATGATGGTGATGCTAAATGTCATACGTAGACTGGCAGGCACCTGAACCCCTAATGGAGGAAGCTACCGAATTTGTTAGAAAGGCTAGAGAGGCAGGGGGACTCATCAAAAAGGGAATTAATGAGACTACTAAAGCCATCGAGAGAGAACAAGCTAAACTTGTCCTGATAGCATCTGATGTTAATCCTCCTGAGATAGTAATGCACTTACCACCACTGTGCAAAGAGAAGAACATTCCATACATTTTCGTTAAATCAAAAGAGGCGCTAGGAGCAGCTGCTGGTATCAAACGCCCAGCGAGTAGTGTAGCCATTGTCGATCCGGGGAAATTAGCCAGGGAACTTGAATCTCTAATACGAAAGATAAATGAAGCCCGATTAGGAAAACGCTAGGTGCTCTCACTTGTCTTCAATTGAAGAGAGGAAGCGAATAGAAGAAGCCGAAGCTTTGCTAGAAAGCCGCAGTCCGGAAGAAATGGAAAACATAGTAAAGACCATAGGAATGCCTTGCATTGTTGAGTGGATAGACCCCGATCGCTACGGACGCGCAGGCGAAATTATACGAGTCCGATGCCGACTTATGGCAGGTAAGGACAAGGGAAGAATTATAACTCGAAATGTTAAAGGACCTGTACGCGTAGGAGATATACTAATGTTACGTGAATGGGAAAGAGAAGTCCCAAAGGTAAAAGCGCGCTCCCGCTAGCGGAGGATCTACTATCTATCAGTAAGCAGTAGATACTTGGGTGTCTAAGCTGACCAAATGCGATTTTTGTGGCAGACAGATAATAAATCCGGCAACATTGTTCATCTACGTCCTTAAAACGGGGCGTGTGTTGCATTTCTGCTCCGGAAAGTGCCGAAAGAATTATCTACTTGGTCGCTCACCACGTAAGACTCTATGGACACTTTATCGCAGGGGAGCCAAGCAGACTAAAACTAAGGAAAGCCCAGAAAGAGCTAGATGAGATTGAACAGTCGAAGCATATCAAGAGATTTTTGCGATGTTTTTTCAGACCTTCCAGAATTGATTAATAATATCCTAGCGATCAGTGAGACCTCTTGCTGCAGCAGTTTAATTAAACCTTCTATGTCCTTAGCACTTGTAGAATCATAATAAACAGTCATATCTATTCGGATAAACTCTTTGTTTACATCAACGACAGCATTCATAGGAACCTTAAGCATGTAGTCCTTTCCCCCGACGATTAAGTATACAGTCTTTGTCCTTAAATCCAAAAACATGCCCAGACAAACGCCTACGAGTGCTGAATTTTTGTCAATGACCTCTTTTCCGACAATTTCACCAGGTACGTTATACTCAAATAGCTTAACAGCAGTCATATAAACTCATCAAGTTTATCAGCGGGTCTCTCTTTATGAGCTTTATAAATGTAGAAAATATTGTGACAATATCTCACGGTAATGATGATTCTAGGCGTTTCTGAGAGGGCAACTCTATGACGAACTGTAGCCCATCTGAACACTCTAAGGTGCATTATTAATTGCCAAAAACTCATGCAATGAGAAACACCGAAATAACCGAAATTATGTACAGTGAGGAGCATTGGAAACTCTTGCGATCAAAAAGAGATAAAGGCGTAAGCATTCTGACATTTCTATCTCATCATGGTTTAAATCCATTCATATTCGGGAGTGTTGCACGTGGGGATGTTCATAAGGATTCTGATGTAGAGATTGTTGTTACGAACCATAAAGCGTTGTCTCAAATCGAGCTACTACTTCTAAATAATTTCAACTTGGAGGAAAAAATTATAGTTATGGCTACTCCTAGAAGTGCTCCTAAGGTCTATTTTAACATAAACCTTGAGGTAACAGTGGCAGTTCCTGCTGTCCCCCTCAATAAGAGCGAATACGAGTTTTATAGCTTTGGAGGAAAAATACAGCTTCCAGAGGCCGCTGATTTTCGCAAAAGAGTCCCAGGAGTTAACAAGAAGCTTTGTTTAGTTTTACCAACGCGATATGGACATAAAGAATACTCCATAATCGGCCGCGAGAGTGAAGTTGCAAGAATTTTGGGGATTAGCATACAAACGGTCATCGAGCGAGAAACTATGTTGCTAAGAAGAAGACGAGCTGGCAGAGCTGGTGTTTTCTTAAAAGTCTACCTAGAACCATATGAAAGCACAGAGAAAGAGCTGGCAAAGCTTCAGGACTCTAATCCTGCTGTTAGAAGACTTCTCAGGGAGAGGGGTATTTAAAAATTCAGTGCGTGCTTGAAAGCTTAATTATGTTCAGGATCTATATGTTCAAGCGATTGCCTGAATGACCACCTTCCCTTGATACAACGACTTCTAGTGGAGTCAAAATAAGCTCCTTAGGAGTTTCCTTGAAGATTTTCTTTAGTATGTAGTCTCTAAAACCAAGCAGTTCTAAACAGTCTCTCAGAAATCTTGGACTTATCATTTCATATATAGATGATGCCCTGGAGCCTACCAACAATCTTAATCTTTTACTGTTAAGGAGCTTGTTGTTTCTACGAATGAGTTTAACATAACCCGCTCTTGTGCGAGAATCGGCGACTATAAAATCTCGAAACTGCAACTCTATAAATTTGTAGTACTGTGAGAAAATATGCAGTGTTCTTGGATTTATCAACTCAGGTAAGGTCTCGAGACGTACACTTATCACAGAAACCTGTGGAATCTTAAGCCCCTCAATAAATTCTCGATTACTCCTAGCCTGGAGGAATATTATTTTACGACCGAAGGCCTCACTTAGTGTACTTTTGCTGCGTGAATCTATCGTTATTATGGGTATTAATTTGGGGCTATTTTCAATTTGAATTTCACTGATGTCTACATCTAGGTTTGAGGTCTCAACCAATAGGTACTTGAGGCCCATGTGTTTACCTAGGAGCACCATCTGCTTTAAGCTTTCTAGATCTTTCGGGTTAATTACATCGATCAATGCTCCTGGCACCATCTGATCAATCTTTGGTATAGATTGTGAGTATGTCGCCATCTTGAAGTTCATAGTCTAAACCCACAATTTTGTGCTTAATTGGAGATCCTTCGCGCTCAATTACAGCATATCGAAACTTCTCAACAAAACTGTTGTGAATTTTTTCGCATGCATCCCTAACAGTTGCCGGCCTTCTGAGAACTAGCGCTCTATCTCTATTGACCTTACCTCCTTTTTTAGTCCATACGCGCAGTAGATTCATCTCCTCGAATATTGTTCTTCCAAGTAAATCAACATAATTATCGCGATACACACTGAATGGAATTATTGATAACACTCTGCTTACTTCCGATAACTTCCCCTTCACATGTTCTAAGATCTTATTTTCGTCGTCAGCAGCATCGACCTTATTCAATATAATTACCCCTTTCTTGAATGCGATCTTTGGGTTAAGAGCAAGGTATAAGTCAAACTCGGACACGTGGTCTTTAAACTCTACTATGCAATTTACTAGACGGTAACTCGCGAGGATTTCCTTCAGTTCCTCAATAGAAAACGGAGAAAACTCATGTCCAATTATTGTGATACCTCCCCTAGAAAGTTTCTTAACCTCAATTGGTGGTTTAGGTCGAAGAGTGATGTTCGCATCCTGCATTGCCGAGATCAATGTCGAAAGTTGCCAGTCTATGTCCTGCGTTACGTCAATTACGAGCCCTACGAGGTCTGAATTATAGGCAATCCCCATTATCGCTCTTCCATTGGGTGTCTTATCGATATCATCACTTAGTATTGGGGGTGTATCGACGATATGAAATTCACAACCTTCCCACTTGAAGATCCCATCTTGGGGAATTTGCGTTGGCCTACCTATAGCATATTTCGATCCCGTAAGCCTATTCACAATACTAGTTTTACCAACGTAAGGTGTTCCTAAAAGGACTACCTGACCATCCCCTTTTTTACGGAGCGAGAATAATGTGCTCGTTCTGCTTTTCCTAGCCTCGGCTTCCTTCGCTAGCTCTGCACGCAACTTTGCAAGCTTCAGTTTTAGATCTTTCAAAAGCTTCTCTGTTCCCTTATGTTTAGGAATACAGCCTATTAGATCCTCTAGCGCAACTATTTTCTCTTTTGTCGTTTGCGCCTCTTCGTATTTCTTATAGTATTCAGCACATCTAGGCGGAACGTTCGTTACCATAGCGAAGTTAACCCGGACAGCTTAATTTTGTACATGATCAAAGGCGATATGTGTCAAAGACATAATTAAAGTACAATAACAACAGATTAAATTCGATTTTGCTTTTCAGATTAGATCTATACTAATAACGCACAAATAGGGCTTTGTAAGAATTGGTGAATTTTTATGAGGCGGTTTGTAAAACTAAGCACAACAATGATATTAATCTGCTTAATTCTAGCAATTCCGACGATGTCCATGTTAACCCTAGCTACTCCGCCTGACATTGTCGTTCACATTAGAAGTCCGGACAGCACACCTGATTACGCACCTGAAATAATACTACCCCAGAATCAAACAGAAATCTGGCTTAATCGAACCGTCAGAATTTCTGAGTTTCTATTCATCAGAGTTATTGATGAGTTTAATATTAGCAATACTAAGGATCGACCGTTTACTGCAATCGTTGTATACTATCCAGTAAAATTCTGGGAGGACATGATATCAATTACTGTACTGGGTGCCTATAGAAATGACAGTTTCAGATCTTTAGAGTATGCGCTTTACTATAGGTCAAAAGAATACGTCGGTGTGCTGGTAAAGTTCTATACGTTACTGGATAAGTATTCTCTGATACTTCAAAACACATTCAAAGTCAGAGTAATTTTCGAACTCAGAGAGGGCCTGTTCGAAATCAAACCATACGGAACTAAGCTAGGCATATACCTAAACATGACCCCAACACCATTTGTTCCCTATCCAATAAAAAGTCTAGTAGTCAGCTTTATATCACCAGAAGACACTACGCTTGAGTTCGATTACGTTAAACCAACTTCCGGCAAGACGCTTTTTGGCGGTAACAACTTCAGGTATTCTAAAGAAAATCTTCCTCCGATGGATCCCTCACTAAATCTAACAAAGCAATTAAGTAGGTACGGCTTTGAGAGTGAGGTATGTGCCCTTTGGTCCACTACTAAGGCAATACCTGTCGTTAGGCATGCGAATCGCTCTGTATTTGTAACTAGATCTTACCAGGTTTACATTGTTGATAATTTAGTCGTATCCTGCTATTCTCTTGAAGCACCCGCAGAAAATCCGGAGGAGTCAAAATGGAAACTTTCAAGCATAAGAGTTGGGTTGGCTGCAAATGTTTCTCAGATCATAGAGGTCAAAGATAACACAAGGAAACTAAGCTATGCGAAGGACCTAGATAAAGACCTACCAGAGTCCATTTACGTGCTAAGAGTGGACTTTCCAACACCTATTGTCGCTGGAGAAAGCAGGAATATTTACATAAAGTACCTCATAAAGCTAGATAAAAAGTTCATAAGCGGTGATAAATTTAATTTGAAGTTGCCAATAGCACCCCTTTTGAACACTTCGCTATATACACTTAAATTGTCGATAAAGACATCAGCTCCTACAATTATTAACTTGCCTAAGGGTTATATTGCAAGATACTATAGCAGCGGTATGGAGAACCTCTTCATTTCACAATTCAAGCAAGTAGTTCTTGCATTCGAAAGATTGAATCCCAAAGACATCGACTATGCACTGCTGACTATAGGCTATGACTGGAAGATATTCTTGAGCTCATACTTTATACTTCTAATCTATGTGCTTATAGCCTCGATAGCTACAGTCGAGATCTCGTGCAGTATTCATAGGCTGGCTCGTAAACCAGTTAAACCCAAGGAGGTCAAGAAAATTGCGGACTTAGAAAAGTTTATCACGAACTATGAAACAATAATAGCAACTGATAAGGACTTATGGGCTGCAGCCTATGAGAATTTGCTGCTTAGAAGACCAGTAATGACGTTCATTAGCGATTATTCTAAGAAGATTATCAAACTTGGCGAAAAAATAGACTTGATGTTCATTACAATGAAGGGATTAAAATCTATTGCTGAGCTCTATGATTACCTAATCGAGTTGGAGAAAGTTGAAGAAAGATTAAGCATCTACAAACAAAGACTCATAGAGTCTGCGGAGCGATATACGCGGGGTGAACTTCCCGATGCTGTATACACAACTAGAGTTGAAGCGATTCTACTAAACCTAAAAGACGATCTCAATAGAAGAGAAATGTTAATCGCGAAGATACGTGACTGGTATTTGTCCTTAACAACGTAATTTCTGCGAACCTTTTCACAAAACTTAATTACAATTTTTCCAGAATTTGGTATAACTTTGCTTATTAATGCCGAATACTCTACGTTTTTCTGTGTGTCCTCAGGTAATTTTGTAAACTGACTATTTCCCTTTCTAACTCCTCTGCTACTTGAATCAAATCTTCTATCGTTTTTGAGATTTTATTCAACGATTCGCGTAGACTATCCTCTCTTTCCCTCAGCGTTGATATGGCATCATCGATGGTCATGTAAACACACGTATTAGCACCAACGTTAACTAGTATTTTGTCCCCTATTTCTCCTTTTACATAGATAAACACATTAGGCCCCAAAGATATGAATCCGTTTAGCAGCTTCAAATTTCTGTTTTTTATCTTTTCTAGGGCATCTATCGTTATTAGAAGTTCCTCTAAGTCTCTCCTGTTATTTTCATAGAGCAACCTATAGGCCTGTACAGTCTGCTGAATGTTCAAATAACGTGCATATTTTTCGCGAAGGACTTGCTCGATCTGCTCCGAAGCCATTATTCCTCAACATACAAAACTGGATCCTTGCTTAGAGCGATTTTTTGTAGTTTCCGATTTTTAAGCTCAGTGGGACTTATCTCATCAACTTTTATAATTTTTATGTCAAGTCTCTTGATTTTTTGCGAACCAAGGAGGCTATAGAATTTCTCGAGCGCTTCGTTAATACTCAAAGCTCGTATTTCTTTATATAGGGTAAAGATCCTTCCTTGGCTACGATATTTTGCTAATATCCTGAAGTTCTTCACATACAACTTCCACACCAACTCATGAACTAAGTACATATATAAGCACTAATAAAGTCAAGGAAGGAAGTATAAGTATTGGGACGAAAAACTTTATAGGATCAACTGTTGCTGAAACTAGGTTTGAAAAACCCATGGCAAAAACAAGTGATATGAGTACATACACCGGAGTTACCAGTATATGTGCAATCAGAATCGGCTCAATGTCATATTTAGAGATAATTTTAGTGGACAAATAACTGCCCACCACCATAGAAATAAAAGCAAAGCATAGCGCTGCAATCATTACCGTTAGCAAGATTAGGATCAACTCATAAATCCCCCCTATGGTAATTCTATAAGCGAAGGCATGTATTATAGTGCTATTCACAGTGAAACCTATCCCATATGAAAAAATCCACGATCCTTTTTTCATGGTAACCTACCTTATTCCTCTGCTTCAGTTAATTCGAGATATATAACTTCATCTGACGCATTTTTAAGCGCTGTTGAAAACCCTTGTTCATAGCCAGCAATGATGGCTTTTATACCCTTCTCTTTTATCTTATGAACGATAGGAAGACATCTGCTGTCTCTACTTACAATTACAAAAAAATCGGGCGAGCATTCGTATATCATACGCGCAGCTTCTATGGCTAGCGTTACGTACGTTATATTTTCTTGAGTTAGAATAACCTCAAAACCACTGGTTTGGAGTGCTTTTATGAGTGATGTTGGTGCATCTGATGTTACTATGGCTTTGGCTGCCCTTATTCGACCGTAATTCTTAGCTTTTCTTATAACATCCTTTAGAGACAACCGCTTTCCGTCAATTTTACGCAACATGTTAGGTCCGTCGATCAGAATTACAACCTCGTAACTTAAGCTTTTGAAAATCCTCTTGAAGTATTCTTTAAGTCGATTCAAAGTGCTGAGGCCTCCGGTAATTTCTACTAATCCTGAAGTTTCTTCAATATTTTCTTCCATGTAATCTCCCATAAGATGATAGTTCTATTAGAACACACCATTAATTACTGAGTTATGTTTGAATTATGTTCACTGTAGTTTTGTATTTTTTTGCGTCTGGCATACTAGCTAGCAGCGACTCCACTTTCTTAGCAAACTCCATTGCTGTATTTCGTATCTCATTTTTTTCGAATCCTTCAACCCAGATTGCATATCTGGGTGCGCTCTCATATTTCACCTCTACATTCTTGAAATCTTTCAGTGCTTCTAATAACGCATTTCGTATGCGGATGACACCGTCTGGGGCCAAGGTTGATATATCAAGTAAAAATTTCATCTTCTGTCTTCTGATAGATATACTTTCGCTGGCTGTTTTGAAGACAATGTCAACGTACTCCGGGGGAACGCCACACTCTTCAAGAATTTGTTTACCTCTAATCACTGCATCTTCCATACCATCGAACGGTGTCTCATAGCAATTCATTAACGGAACATATATCTTCTCAACAACAGACTTCCAATCGAGTCCTATCTTGCTGCTTATAAGCAAAGCAAGACGGATAGATCTATTTAGCTTTCTCCAATATGATAACTTTGACTGAGACTCTTTCTTAGATAAACGCCTGAGCGAAGCATCGATATAACCTCCCTTCCCAACTTTAATAACCCTGGCAACGACTATTTGCTCTAGCTTATAGTATTGTCTCAGCGAGCGAACGATACCCCACTCGAGCTCTCTTAGGGGAACATAAGCTGTCTTGCCATACTCAGGCAAGTGAATGTATAGGCCATGATCTTGAATATCCACAACTCTTCCTACGACGATTTCGCCGGGGTGTGGAATGTCACGACGATACAATATGCTGCAAAATTCATGAATGGGAATTTCAACCTCAGTAGACATTATTGCATCCCTATTATTAACTCTAATGCAGAAACCCCAATGCTTTATCAAGTCTGAATTTTGCTAATAAACTTTTAACGTTAATAACCTAATGGCTTCCCAGGGGTATTATTATTTATTTAATATCAGCAAATGTTTGTAAAAAGCAGTGCCACACATACAACATTAGTAGGCTTGATGTTCAAGACTGAATTCCTACAAGCTTGGTGTTAGATATGGGGAAGAGAACAAGAGCTCAGCGCTACGGAAGAGGGACTAATGCATTTAGATCTCCGCCCAATATTCACATAGCACCAGCAAAAATCCCAGATTGGCCTGAAACAATGTCAGAAGGACAAAAAATTATTGGCGTGATCGAGGATATTGTACATGATGCAGGACGCTCCGCACCTCTTGCTGTCATAAGAACCTGGAGAGAGAACCGCGTTGAACGCATTTACTTGCCTTGTGTAGAAGGTTTATATGTTGGGAAGGAAATCCACGTTGGGATGGACGCGGAGTTAGATCTAGGAAATGTAGTTCCATTAGGAAAAGTTCCAGAAGGGTTCTACGTGTCAAACATCGAAAAAACTCCTGGTGATGGAGGCAGATATGCACGCGCTGGAGGTTCATACGCGATAGTTAGAGCGCATGATCCCAAACGTGGTGTGACAGAACTTATTTTACCATCGAAGCGCATAATAAGCATTGACTCAAGGTGTAGATGCCAGGTAGGTATAATCGCAGGCAGTGGCCGAGAAGAGCTGCCACTTGTGAAAGCTGGAAATGCTTATTACAAATGGAAAAAACGCCCACGAAAATGGCCTAGAACACGCGGAACTGCTATGAATCCTGTAGATCATCGCCACGGAGGCGGCCGAAGGCGCCGACCCGTAGCGCGAAATGCACCCCCCGGGAAGAAAGTTGGTATAATAGCACCAAAGCGCGTAGGAAAGCGCAGTTAGAGCACAATACTACCTTCATGACCCTGCGTACACTTATCATACCATCAATACTTTTTATTGCTAATTCCACTTCTTTGCAGATACGGATAGAGTACAGGATATCTACCTTATCAGCACGTTATGCATACGAGCCAACTCGACTCCGGATGTTTTGTTTCCGACTAATAAAGCATAGTCATTCGCAACTGCCCCACTTCGCACAATAGGACTCCCCATGTTAACTGTGCTTACGATTGTTTTCTCTGGCAAGATGTTGAACAATTTTCTGAGTTCTTCTATTTCATTCTCGTTGAATAAGGGTGACAGAACTAAAGCTCTACTGTTCACTAAAGCAAAACTTCCTAATGCTTCAGTAAGGCTTGTTTTGAAGGGAACAACCTCCACATTGAGAACATCTTCGATTTTATTCATAGCCTCTCGATTTCTTCTGTATAGGTTATCATGGATTACAGCTATCATATCGTTAAGAAGGATAAAGTTTCCGAATGCATTGTTGGGTGTATTCTTGAGCTCAATTTTCTCGACAATAACTGCATCACCGAGAAATCTCTTGACATTCATTAATTCAACATCTAGTGTTTGAGGAGGTAATACGACACCATGCGAATTTGCCGCTACAAAGCAACCAACAAGATCTTCTTCGTAGATTCTTTGCATTAGTAGGGGGATTTTGGTGATTTTTCTTATTATATCCAGTGTCTGTGGTCGAAAACCCTCTCCTACTATGCAAAACTTGTTAGTGAGGACTATGTACGCACCGATATTCCAGGAGCCCATGTAGTCTATTACGGCATAGTTCTCCATTGTTTCGAGATTTTTCTGTATCTCTATCACCACACAGACTTTTCCTAATTACGTTTTTTGGTATTATACTATTCGTTGTTGAAAAATAGGTGTCTTAATGCCAAGAGCACTTTTCGTTGGACGCTTTCAACCTTTTCACAAGGGACATGAACATGCACTTAATCAAATACTTGAGCATGAGAATGAAATTATAATTGCTGTCGGAACTACTCAGGAGAACTATACCTTTGAGAATCCATTAACTGCTGGGGAACGAATAGATCTTATCTGGACATATCTTAAGAGTGAGGGGCTTTGTGAACGCGCAATTATATGTGCTGTCCCGGACATAAATAACAATTACCTATGGCCAAGACATGTGATGTCTTTAGTTCCAAAGTTTGATGTAGTCTATTCTGGGAATAATCTCGTCTTATTGCTGTTTGAATCGATGAACATCCCAGTTAAAAGAATCATTGAGGTAAATCGCTCGGAGTATCAAGGAAGAGTCATTCGCCAAAGGATTCTCGAAGGAAAACCGTGGGAGCAGCTCGTCCCAGATGTCGTAGCTGATAGATTGAAGATTGTTGGTTTTGAGGAGCGCATAAGACGCTTGGCTAAATCTCACATTTGAATTTGCTGGATGCTAATTTTCGATTGACTTAAATTTCCTCAAAACAGCATTAGGTCAGATTTACTGCAACATATGGCGGAAGCTTATGCCTAAAGTAACTCTCATGTTCAAATCTAGAGATAATCTGTATTATGAATTCTTCATAGAGAACAGCGATGTGCATATTATGAATACTCTCCGAAGGACCATACTAGCCGAAACAGTAACTTTAGCTATACACGACGTCTACATAAATCAGAACACATCTGTCATCCCAGATGAAGTAATAGCACAAAGATTGGGGCTTATTCCGCTGAGAGTTGAACCTTCAGAGCTTAATCTCACTGAGGAGGCCGCTGCTGTAGAGCCTGACCTAAAGAGACTTTATAAACTCACTGCAAGACTCAGATTGCGGAAAATAAACACTGAAGACGCCACCAAGGTTACTAAAGTCATAACCGTTTACTCAGGCGATTTGGAGTCTATTGATAAAAAAACCTTGAGACCTGTTTACGATAATATTCCGATTGTTAAACTTGGACCGAAGCAAGAAATAGACCTTGAGTGCATTGCGAAAGTTGGTCGCGGCAAGGACCACGCAAAATTCTCCCCTGTCTCCACAGTAGCCTATAAGATCATGCCAACACTGAATGTTAAGGATAACTGCACCTCGTGTGGTGAGTGCGTTAACGCATGCCCATATAATTGTTTAGAGATGGAACTAGGCAAACCCGTCTTAAAAAGCCTCGGCCTTTACAACTGCGACCTTTGCCGCATCTGTGTAAGGCATTGTCCAGAGAAGGCACTGGAGATTGAACCCAATAACAGGGACTTCATATTCCGCATCAAACTCATAGGGCAGCTTCAAATTGATGAAATTCTAGACCAAATAGACGCAATATTCGAAAGAAAACTTGACTACTTAGTTGATAAGATCGAGGAATCAATAAACGAATACCTCAAACAAACTACTCAAGAGTAAATCTCCACTTAGTTCTGCGTTCAGCAACGTATCTACCACGCATAAAAATCTCTTTCACTCTCTTAATTACTACATCCGCATTTCCATATTCAGATTCGTAACCCGAGAGGAACTCCGACCAATACTCCTGGTAATAATTGAAGTGGTATATTTCAAGACCTCTACTGAAGACTCTAAGTTCTACTGCATAATCCTCCGGATCTTTACTCCCGGTGTAGTAGCCTAGTCCAAAGTCTATAACGAATAATCTTCCACTTGGAGTTAATATTAAGTTCGAGGTAGTAAAATCTCCATGGATTACTCCCACATCATGAAGCCTACCAAGATAAGCTCCAGCCAGCCTGATATATTTTAGAGCCTGCTCCTGACGATGCTCAACCTCGAGCTTGAGGATAGCGCGCCTAAGAAGTTCCCCCTCTATATACTCAATGATAAGTGCGCAGGCATCCTCATCAACGTATAATACGTACGGCACTGGCACCCGAGCCGCCTTAGCCATACTTAGGAGTCTAGCCTCGCGTCGGGTTCTTCCTCTACGTATTTTTATATCAAGCAGTGGGTGCCTGTATTCTTTGGGAAACCTTAACTTTCTTACAGCTGGGTGTCCATAAAAGACTCCTTTATATACTTCAGCTTCAGCACCCCTAGATATCAGAATCCATTCCTCTCTCACCCAGATCCCCATGTAATCTATATCTTAGTAGTGCTATTATACCTCCGAAATTTTTTATCTTATCGTGCAAAGGATGAACCCTAGAAATTATCCTAATCTTAGCACGAAAATCGTTAGCACGCTTTATATACTCCAGAATTTTACTGCGAACTGTGCATTCGGGATTATTTATGAGATCTATAATGACCAGGAGCTTTTTAGCAGCACCCCATTCTATCGCTTTCGAAACAGCCTCTAGACCATAGCATGCTAACCCATCCCCCCTCCCTAAATGCTCTAGGAATTCTTCATAATCCTTCAGGTCCGAAGCTACGAGAAATTCGTTTGTTATCTTTAATACCGTACCCCTACGCAATACTTCGTTTATAGCTGCTTCCGTCCCTGAGCTTGCTTGATCTAATATAATTGGAACTCTATCTCCTAAATTTCTTCTCAAGAATTCAGCAAATTCCTCTTTAGTCAAACTAGGGCCCGCGATTATTATTCCTGAGATATTCCTGTATTTGCTCATAACCTCCGATGCCAGCTCCAAAACTTTCTTGAAGAATGCATTTCTCAAAGATGTAGCATCTGATGCATCCTTATATGAAATGTGCTGATAAACTGACGAGAAAATCTCAAGACTTCTGCCAGTGAGAACACCTATAGTAGCTTCATCACGCTCTATTGCAATTATGATTATTGGATTTAATCTACGCAGTGTATCAGCCTCCTTGAGTACCTCAATTTCAGCTTCTGAAAAACCATCTGAACGCATAATTTTAACTTTTGATCCTACCCTTAGTTGGATTGTGTGATATGCACCGAGCGGAGCAAAATTCTCAGGACCACTGAATATTCTTCCCCCGATTCTTAGAGTTTCCAGCATTTCATGAAAGGCTAGTTTTTCAACTACGATGGTTAGTTTCATTTTCTTTCGTTCGCTTGTACCTTCGAATTTCACTTTTCTGGCGGTAATAGCTTCTACTAGATCCCCAGGTCTGAGGAAATTCCACAAGGCAAATAAATCGTTTATATCCTCGACCTGTGCTTCTAGTACTCCTTTATTCATATCGATATTATAGATCCTCATATATCTCCAACGCGTTAATTTTCTTGAGTCTGAGGTAAAGTTCCTCTACAAGACTATCAACTTTGCTTCTGGGAATGGCCATAACGTATGCATCTTCGCCATCTGCATAATAATTAGCAACCCTTGCAACGACCTCAAAGCCAAGTTTATGATACAAATTTTGGGCAGGAATATTCGATACTCTTACCTCTAGAAAAACTTCCGAAGCATTAAGCTTGAACATGTGTCTCATAGACACAACCATCAATGCAGATGCTATTCCTCTACGTCTATAGTCAGGAAGCACACCAATACTAAATACATGACCCTTAGTTACTTTCCGATTTCTCTCAAAAAAAGACTTTGCGTCGAATTCAAGTTTGTTCATGCAATACCCAATTACTTCGTCATTCTGTAAGTCAACAGCAACGAAGAAAATGCTCCCAAAATTCCGTAGCATAGCCAAGAAGAGGGAGGTACTATAGTTCTCTGGAAGAGTCCTTCTATTAACGCTAATGACACCAGCGATGTCCTCAATGCTACATCTCCGTATTTTTATACCATCTAGATTAAACTTAAACTCGCTAGTACTTGCCATAAATGACACCAGAGCTTGACTTAAAACTCTTTAATGAATCTAAAACCTTTCATATGGGAATAAAGATGAAGCTTGAAGAAATTTTCAAAACAAACTTACAAACAAGACTACTGGAGATATTCTTAGAGAACCCTAACGAGTTATTCTCAATACGAGCATTAGCAGAGAAACTTTCAACATCTCCATCATCTGTGATACCGAGACTAAAAGCGCTTAAGGAGCTGGGAGTAATAAAAGAAACAGGTACAAACAGGCTCAAATTATATCAACTGAACCGAAACAGATTGACAGAGGCGCTTGTTTCATTCTACAGGCAAATAAAGAGCCTCTAGATTTAAGTTATATACCCATTAGAACATTCTTAGATACAACAAATAATAAACAAAAATTGTAAATATGTCAGCAGTTAGCACCGTTATATACGAATTAATAAATTTAACCCAAACACTGTAGTATAGACTTCTGGCACCCCCAAACAAAGGGGGTACATTTATCAACGGAAAGGAGAGGTAGACACACCTAGGGCAAAGACACCGAAGGCACTGAAGGCGGGTGGTGGATAGCTCGGCTGGGGGAGCCGACGAAGGGCGTGGCAAGCTGCGATAAGCCCCGGGGAGGCGCAGGCGGCCGTTGATCCGGGGATCCCCGAATGGGACTTCCTGCCTGGGTTAAAGCCCAGGCGCGCCGAAAGGCGCGGGAACCCGCCGAAGCGAAGCATCCCAGTAGGCGGAGGAAAAGAAAACAAAAGTGATGCCGGGAGTAGGGGCGACCGAAACCGGCAAAGCCCAAACCAAACCGGTTGGAGAAATCCGACCGGGATGTGGGGTTGCAGGCCCGCTCTCAAAAGCAGCCCACAGTGGCTAGCTGAACCCGGTGGAAATCCGGGACCGTAGAGGGTGACAGTCCCGTAAGCGAAGCCAACTGTGGGTTGCGAGAGACGGGCAGAGTAGGTTGCGTTGGAATTCGCAACCGAAGCTGGGGGTCACCAGCCCCCAAGGCTAAACACTCCCCCAGACCGATAGCGAACTAGTAGGGTGACCGAAAGCTGAAAAGAACCCCGGGAGGGGAGTGAAAAGGCTTGAAACCACCCGCCGACAGACGCCTGCGGCCTGAAAGGTCGAAGCTCCCCGAAGGAAAGCCCGGCGACGGGTGAGTACGAGGGGAGCGGATCAAGGTCGCAGGGTACGTTTTGAAACACGGGCCGGGGAGTTAGTCTCAGCGGCGAGTCTAAGGCTGTGGCCGGAGGCGAAGCGAAAGCGACCAGCCCGCAGTCCTACAACAGTAGGACGAGGGGCGCCGTCCGAAAAGGGCGGGGAGCCGCTGGGACTATACCAGAAGCCCTGCGATCTACCCCGGGCCAGGGTGAAGCCCGGCGTATGCCGGGTGGAAGCCCGCTAGGGATTCTGGGGGACAGTCCGATCCTGGGAGCCCGGGGTAGGGGCGAAAGACCAATCAAGCAGGGGGATAGCTGGTTCCCGCCGAAGTGGCGCCCCAGGCCAACCCCGCCTGAGGCTGCCACTGCGGTAGAGTCACAGATAGGGGCTGACCGGTGTAAAAGCCGGAAGGCCTCTGTCTGACTCCGAACGCAGTGGCGCCGTAGACGGCGGGAGACGGGCTCCGGGGGGTAAGCTCCCGGGCCGAGACGGGGACAACCGAGACCGAGGCTAAGGCCCCTAAGTCCCGCCCAAGTGCTCGGAAGGCGGTCTCGCGGCTAAGACAGGGGGGAGGTAGGAACAGAAGCTCCCATCCTCTAAGGAGTGCGTAAAAGCTCACCCCCCGAGCCGCGGGGCGCCGAAAATGGACGGGGCTAAGGCGGGCGCCGAGGCCTCGGGGCACCCTGAGACGGGGTGATCCGGTAGGCGGGCGACCCCGTGGGCTAGAAGCTGGGCCGTGAGGTCCAGTGGACCCGCGGGGTATGAGTATCCCGGCGGGAGTAGCAGCATAGTCGGGCGAGAATCCCGACCGCCGAAGGGGCCAGGGTTCCTCGGCTCTAATCCTTAACCGAGGGTTAGTCGGGGATCTAAGGCTGCCCCCAACTGGAGGCAGCCGAAAGAGAATCCGGTTAATATTCCGGAACCGCTGGGATAGGATAGCGGCAACGCAAGCCTTGCCCCGGACGGGTTGGGATAGGCGGCCTGGAGCTGTCGCTCCAGTTAACTGGTGAAGCCCCTTGAGTTCCGTAATGGAGGGAGAGGGGCGAAGCCAGGAATAGCCGCCCGTTTTAAGGGTGGTGCCGCCGATTCCCAGCTCCCTTGAAAACGGGGCAGGGAAATCCGATTCCCAGCGCCCGTACCGAGAACCGAGACAGGTGCCCCTGGGTGAGAAGCCTAAGGCGGGGCGGGTGATAGGGGGCCAGGGAACTCGGTGCCATTAGCGCCGTACCCTCGGAAGAAGGCGTGCCTGCGGGTGAGTAGCCCGCAGGTCGCAGTGACAAGGGGGTCCCGACTGTTTAATAAAAACATAGCCGGCCGCTAGGCCGTAAGGCTTAGATCGGCCGGTGAGTCCTGACCCAGTGGGGTCACCCGAAACCCGGGTACAACCGGGATAAGGGGCCCCAAACGGCGGGAGTAACTATGACTCTCTTAAGGTAGCCAAATGCCTTGCCGGGTAAGTTCCGGCGTGCATGAACGGATTAACGAGGGCCCCGCTGTCCCGGCCCCCTGCCCGGCGAATCCATGGCCAAGTGAATAGGCTTGGCCCCCCCGATCGGGAGAGCAGACCCCGTGGAGCCTAACTGCAGCCTGCCGTTGCGGTTTTGCCTGTCGTGCAGAGCGTAGGCGGGAGCGATGGATCTGGGGCTCCGGTCCCAGATGACGCGACCATGGAACACCGCCCACGACGGGCAAAATCGCTTACCCGACGAGGGGACAGCGGCAGGTGGGCAGTCTGGCTGGGGCGGCACGCCCGTGATAAGAAATCACGGGCCCGCAAAGGTCGGCTCACCCGGGACAGAAACCCGGGGTAGAGTGCAAGGGCAAAAGCCGGCCTGACTGGGAGTCTTACAACAGGACTCCCAGGGGCGAAAGCCGGCCCTAGCGAACCCCGGTGCCCTTACTGGTGAGGGCCCGGGATATGGGAAAGGTTACCCCGGGGGTAACAGGACAGTGGGGAGCGATCGTCCCTAGAGACCTCCCCGCTTGTCACTCCGCTGTCGGCTCTTCCCATCCTGGCCGTGTATAAGCGGCCAAGGGTGGGTCTGTTCGACCATTAAAGGGGATCGTGAGCTGGGTTTAGAGCGCCGCAAGGCAGCTCGGACTTCTCCTGTCGGGGGTGCAGCCGCCTGAGGGGAAGAGGCCCTTAGTACGAGAGGAACAGGGCCTCCGGGCCACTGGTCTACGGGCCGTCCGACAGGGCGTCGCCCGGCAGCTACGCCCGAACGGATAACCGCTGAAAGCATCTAAGCGGGAATCCGGCCCCAAAACGAGGCGGCGAGGGCTCCCGTAGAACACGGGTTTGATAGAGCGGGGCTGTATGGCCCGAGACGAAAAGTCGAGGGCCGAGGCTGCCGCCACTAATCGCCCGGTTGCCTTCGGTGTCGCCTACTAGGTGTGTCTACCTCTCCTAGCATTTCTCCAGCGCTGATTTCCTACTTGCCCTCTCGACTTTGACTCGCTACTTTTGATTGCAGAACTTAAAAAGGGAGAATTATAGATACGTTAGGTATAAGTAGCTGTAATTAAGAAGGAAGAAGGAGGGGTAGTGTAGGGGTAGCACGCAGGATTTGCAATCCTGAGGCCGCGGGTTCAAATCCCGCCCCCTCCACCATCAATTCTTAGAATCTAATTATCCAAGCAGATTTTCCTTGAGAATGTCTCCTTTGTTCTATGCTGTTGGGAAATACGTTATGGGAGATTGATTCCACACCGACTGACGCATTCTAGCTAAACCTTGATTCGCTATGAACACTTCTTGAGTCTTAAGAACAGGATAACTCTACGCGCATATAAACGTCGGAATATAGAAGTAAGCTATTGCCCTACATTAAGGATCTTCAAAATGCGCAGGACTGAGAAGTTTAGACACTAAACAAGTTGACCAATATTACAATCCAACTAGGACTAACATTAGAGAGGCGACCGCAAACCGAATAGTGAACAATATAAAAAATTCGGATTACTCGAGGGCATTCTAGTCATGCTTACTAATATGCTCCTGATTTATCTCTAAATGAATATGCTTTGAAATAGGGGCGAAATTACATTATCAGCAGCAACTGAAGGACGCTAGCCAATAAGCAAGATGAAAGTATGTATTGTGTAACAACACCACTGCAAAAACAGCAATACCTGCACAATCAAATATATTGCTGAATGAGTGGAGTTAGAAAGAGAATTAGGGGGTATCATGCTCAACATCCGGTCCACCAGGAGGTGATCCGCCCGCACCTTCCGGTACGGGCACCTTGTTTCGCCTTACGCCCCCTCCCAGCCTCTACCTTCGACCCGCCCCAGTAGAAACACACTAGGTGCTTCCACCGGAGCAGGCTTCAGGGAGAGGCCGGTCGGGTGCGGCGGCGGGCAGTGAGTGCAAGGCCGAGGGACGTATTCACCGCGCGCTGGTGACACGCGGTTACTATGCATTCCATGTTCACGGCGGCGAGTTGCAGCCGCCGATTCCAACCACGAGCCGGTTTACCGATTACCTCCCCCTCTCGGGGTTGGAACGGTCTGACCGGCCCCCTGTAGCCCGTGTGCAGCCCGGGGGATTCGGGGCACACTGACCTGCCGTCGTCCGCTCCTTCCTCCGGCTTGTCGCCGGCAGTCCCCCTACTGTTCCCCGAGACCCGAGAGGATCTCGGAGGCAAGTAGGGGCGCGGGTCTCGCTCGTTGCTGCACTTAAGCAGACACCTCACAGCACGAGCTGACGACGGCCGTGCACCACCTCTCAGCTACTCCGGCACCGTATTTAGCGGGGCCATCATTGAGCTGTCGCCCCCGGTGAGGTTCCGGGCGTTGAATCCAATTAAGCAACAGGCTCCACGCATTGTAGTCGACCCCCGCCTAAACCTTTCAGTTTCAGCCTTGCGGCCGTACTCCCACGGCGGCCCGCTTAACGGCTTCCCTTCTGGCGCGGCAACGCCACTTAGGCGTTGCCACACCTAGCGGGCATCGTTTACAGCCGGGACTACCCGGGTATCTAATCCGGTTCGCTCCCCCGGCTTTCGTCCCTCACCGTCGGAGCCGTTCTGGCCGGACGCTTTCGCCACCGTTGGTCCTTCCGGGGTTAGGATTTCACCCCTAGCCCGGAAGTACCTCCGGCCTCTCCCGGTCCCTAGGTCTGCAGTAACCGTGGCCGTCCCGACCTTAAGAGCCGGGCTTTCACCACGGTCATGCAGACCCGGCTACGGACCCTTTAGGCCCAGCAATAACCGCGACACTCGGGGAGCTGGTTTTACCGCGGCGGCTGGCACCAGCCTTACCCTCCCCTTATTCCCCGACCTGTTTACAGTCGGGAAAAGCCTCCCTCTCGGGAGGCACGCGGGCTCACCCCGTCGCGGTTTCCCGCATTGCGGAGGGCTCCCGACTGCTGCAGCCCGTAGGCCTAGGCCCCTTGTCTCAGTGGCCTTCTCCGGGCCCCCGCTTACACGGCCCGTACCCATCATCGGCTAGGCGGGCCGTTACCCCGCCTACAACCTAATGGGCCGCCGCCCCGTCCTCGGGCGGGACAAAGGCGCCCCTTTGTCCCCTTTCGGTGCGGAGGGGTTCCACCATTCCGCACCTATGGAGGATTGAGCCCAGTTTCCCGGGGTTATCCTCCTCCCGAGGTTCGGTTGGCGACGTGTTACTGAGCCGTCCGCCACGCCGCGGGATCGCGCGGCGTTCGGCTTGCATGTCTTAAGCTGAGCCCGCCAGCATCGCGGTCCGGCAGGTTCAACCGGTATCTGCTTGGCGTGCCTCCCTTTTCCGGGAGGCATTATCGCCGTGGGACGTTTGAGGCGGGGACCGGATGTTGAGCATGATACCCTTTCCGTTATTTTTGTTGCAGTCCCCGGATGCCCTTACCTTCATTCTTTTCAGGTGGGCTTTTGGGACTGCCAATAGTATAATACATTGGCTCCTGGTAGCTTTTTTTATTATTGTATATATTATTATTATCATCGTTCATATTTGTGTTTTTAATTTATTATAAGTCTGCTTGTTTAAACTTTTATTAGATATATATTTTTCTGCAGTGCTGGAAGACTTTGCAGGTTGATGCCGGAAGCTTCGCAAATATCAGTTGATTTTCATTTTCGGGTGTGTTTATTTTTCATCTCATGTTTTTGAATTAATTATAGGAATAATCTAAAGGGAGAGATTATAGTGCTCAACTCTGTGATGAGAAGAAGTACCTCTGAGCTCTGCAATGACGAGTTGGTCCTTCTCTGATGAATCTATAGATTATACGGGTTGCTGTATGTCAGCACGTGACGTAATTGCAGATTTGGATTTGTCAGGTATTCCTACAGTTCCTTTCTGGCGCCCAGATAGTGTAGCTATTTTGAGGGATAAGGATGCTATAATTCGTTTTAATCGCTACTGGCGTATATTGTCTGGAAAGAGTCTGGCTAAGTATTTAATTGCGAAAAAATTCGCTGTCGATGAGTATGATCCTCTGGATGAGAACTCTATGTGGCGTATACATCGCGATTACATGGAGGAATTTCACGATTTCTTAAATACAAGAAACGATAGGGAGATTTTAGATTGGTACGAGAAAAGCAGTTTTCCTCACTATAATTTGCTTCGACTTAAGCATGACTTATCGAATGCAATTGTAAAGAGCTGTAGGTTTTGTGAATTTAAATGCAATATAAACAGGGCAGAGGGCGCTGTAGGAAGATGCCGAGTTGATGCTAAATCTCGTATAGCGTCAATTTTTGTTCATATTGGAGAGGAACCCGAGCTCGTTCCATCATACACAATATTCTTCTCCGGATGTAATTTTAGGTGCGTCTATTGTCAAAACTGGGACATCTCGCAAAGAATAACAGGAGTTCACCTGCCACCCATTGAAGTCGCTATCCGTATTGATGAACGATTTCAAGCGAACGAAATTAGAAATGTTAACTGGGTCGGCGGGGATCCTACACCTAACATACACTTTATTCTAGGTGTATTGCTATACACTAATTCGAATGTTCCACAAGTCTGGAATTCAAATTTTTACAATAGCATTGAAGCCCTCCAAATACTTGACGGCGTTATAGATTTATGGCTACCGGACTTCAAATATGGAAATAATGAATGCGCAACTAGGCTTTCAGGTGCCCCAAGGTATTTTGATGTCGTGACTAGAAATTTCAAGATAGTTAACGGAAATGGCGATGAGATATTAATAAGACACTTAGTTTTACCTAATCATTTAGACTGCTGCACAAAACCTATTTTGCGTTGGATACATGACAATTTAGATCTCTCTAAAGTACGTGTTAACGTGATGGCTCAATACCGACCTGAATATCAAGCCAGTGCGTATAAAGATATCTCTAGACGACTTACGAAAGATGAGTTCAATGAAGCAATACAGTATGCACGAAAGCTCGAACTACCGTTAACCAGTTAAGTGAGGGTATCTCCAACGTATGTATAAGAATACACATAAGTGCTCTTGTTGAGAAAGTGCAACATTAATTTTAAAAATCATGAAGATAACTATTGATATCCACTTAATGGGGCATGGAAAACTTCCGAGGGCCGGTAGCTCAGCTGGAAGAGCGTCAGGCTTTTAACCTGAAACTCCGAGGAGGAGCAGGATGGTCGCGGGTTCGAATCCCGCCCGGCCCACTTCTAAACTACATTTTGTCGACTCGATTACCTTGCTATCCTTTTAGTGCGAGTCTTTACAGCCACCTACGAGAATAGGACCTTTATCTTGCAATGGGTCAAACAACCTCTTAGCTTGTAAATACCAGAAAAACTAGCATAACATGATGTTTGCAACATTCAATCATACAGTTACTTAGACAATTCCTTCCTCAAAAACCTTCAGCAAATCCACGGCCTTATCAGCGTTCGGAACTCTCTCTCCACTTAGCATCTTCCGTAATATCTCTCGAGCCCCCCTTTGATTTAACGGCTTGTTATTGTTTCCACAATGATAGGAAAAGACGCATTTATTGAAGGACTCCTTTGCCATACAGGATGGTGTTGATAATATCTTGTATGCTTTCTTCACAGCTTCTTCGAATCTGTCAAACAGAAGTGATGTTATTCCATTTCCTCCTGGTAGCGATTCATACACAACTATAAGTCCTGACTTTCCAAAGGATACTCCGCCGAGGTCATATTCTGAGCCACCTGAGATCATGTAAGTACCCTCAATCAGGATGTGTTCAACAGCATGATAAGCACCAGTTATCGCTTCTTCGTCTTTTTCCTCTGAGTACTCAGGAGCCAAGAAAAAGAGTCCATATGTGACATATTTGTAACTGATTACATCTTCTAGTAGCATATGAGCTATAGGTTCCTTCTGACCCTCTTCGTACAAATTGTATCCCCAAACACTTATTTTCATTTCTAGTAGCCCGTGGTGTATTATTGTTCCACAGGCTTCCCGCTTAGTAATGCTACCAATTGGTACGGCACTATAACTATACAGAGGTTTTGTGTAGATACGCTCATATTCAGGAGGTGCAGGTTCTACCTCTGCCCTTAACTTTGTCAGATCCAACGATCTAACTAAATATTTATTACCTTGAACGATGTGTATCGCTCCTGGGTGAAGCTCTTTCACAGCTGTAACTATATCTCTACGGTCAATCCTTCTGTTGTTGCAATACACATCCACCTGGATATCTACTCCACGTATATTCCTGCTGAAGTACTTATAGAATAGCACTCCATTTGCTACCCAGTGATCACCAACCTTCAGTAAGGCCCGTTCACTCTCGAGTTCGGCTATTACCTCTCTTGGCAGGTTGAATTCGTGAATGTCAGCTTCCGAGAGTGGTTTTTCATAGGCCATTATATATATGTGCTGCTTTGCAATAAGTGGATTCCTTGGCTCTAGGTATCTACTGGAAATATCCCTAAAGTACTCTTCTGGATTAGTAGCATAGTACTCGGATATGGGATCATCTGATCTGAGAAGAAGTATAGCAGCACCGCTCTCTTTTCTCCTACCTGCTCTACCACTGCGCTGGATAAATCTATCCGAGGGCGCAATCTCCGTTACTACAGCCGATACGTTACCAATATCTATTCCAAGTTCTAGTGTTGGCGTAGATATTATACCCAGCAGCTTACCGCTCTTAAAATCGCGCTCAATTTTCCTACGCACCTGAGCTGAAATGCCAGCTCGATGTATGTTCACCCTCTGAAAAACTTCGTAAAGCTTTGATCTCTTGATGAAATTATACGTAAGCTCTGCGCATGATCTAGTGTTACAGAAAACCAGAGTTTTAGTTCCATGCCTAATGAGCTCTGCCAATATTTTTGCGTTGGCATGAAACGTGGGAAGTTGGGTGTATAAGAAGAGAACATCGAGAGAAACTTTACGTCCGCTTCCGATTACAACCTTAACTTCATCATCTATAAGCTTCCTGGCTAGATCAGCCGGATTGTAAATTGTTGCTGATGCTAAGACTATTTGCAATTTTCTTTGGCTCGATTTTGCTAGTCTTCGCATCCGCTTTATAATGTAGTGTACATGACTTCCGAATGCGCCTGAATAAACATGCACCTCATCTAGGATCACTAATTTTGCCGACAGGAAAAGTTTTGGTATCGCATTATTTTTAGAAATTTTAGGGAGCCAGTAATGTATCATATCGAAGTTCGTTATGAGTATATGCGGCGGATCCTTGGTTATTTTCAGGCGTTCCTGTGCAGGAGTATCCCCATCAAGGACTGACACCCTAAGACCCAGAGGCCTGGAGTAGTATAGTATCTTCTCTAGCTGGTCTCTAGCCAGTGCTTTAGTAGGGTATATCATCAACACTGAAGGACATTCACCAGTTTCATAGGCGATGTCTAGAGCCGGTAGTAAAAAAGCTTCTGTTTTTCCCATAGCTGTCGGTGCTGTAATTATCACATTGTTACCACTACGTATAGATTTTATAGCCTCCTCCTGGAACTTATAGAGCCGCTCGATACCTCTAGCTAGGAGACTCTTACTGATCTCTACAGCAGTATTTTTAAGACCCAAAGTATAGAGGCTCTCTGGTGAAACTTCAACCCCTAGCTCTGGTGGTTCATTATAGAGATTCCCATAGTAAATTGGTAACAACTCCAGGTAGTTACTTTCTCGTGCTTTTTCCATAATTATTTGGATAGGTTTGGATGCGCTTGGAGGTATCTCTCGCAGGGGAGACACGATTATCTTATCATCCTTCTTTTGTTCGAAACTTTCCGCAGTCTTCTCATCCTTCGTTCTGGCGAGTAGCTCTTGATAGTATCCACACGATCTACAAATTATAACTACTTTTACTAGGTCAGTGTCAACTTTCCTCTTTTGAATCATCAATTCCTTCGAACAGTTAGGACACTTTGCGTTTAACATCCCAATCTTTCAAGTTAAGCAGATATAAAATCCATGAGTTCTGACGACGGCGCTTCCTTAGATATTAGAACAAGTATCCCCTTTGATCCTCTAAAAACTACAATGCTTCTAGAGCCTACTACTACTAATAGCTTATAATCGGGAAAGACCTCACTTACAGTCCTGTTCACTGAATACAATTTTAACAAAAATTCCCTCTGTTTCTCCGGGTCTCTCACAACTCCAGCATAAGCAAATTCTGCTTTTTCACCCTCGACAATCAATACGAAGCATTCGTCGCTCTTTAGTTTTTGTTGGATGTTATCAACTAACTTTCTGAGGCTCTGATTTTTCGTTTGCTCTATGCTTAGACTTGGTTTTGATGGCATCCCCAGCTCTATTCGTGCCCACTTCTCGCTGCGTCCAAGTTTCGTAAGCGCTGAGTATATTTCTCTAGCGAGGGCGCTATTTATTTTAATTATGAGAATCTTCTCGCCCCTTATTGTAACGCACATTTCTTTACTCAAAACGAGCATGGCTTTTAGTATTCCAACATCTTCATCTACAACTGATATCACGCCCAGTAATTTCTTTATCATCTCCTCTTCATCAATATCGAGCTTGTCGCCTCGGATATTTCTAGCTACAAGTAACTTGTCCGGCTTAGCATCAACAATATAGACTTTGGAATCATATCCTATGCTAGCCTGAATATTGCTAGCCATAACCCAGCTTGAATCTTCTGGTGATGCCAATATTTGTGGAGATTTTGTCTCCGCAACCGAGATTATCTCCTCCGTTATAGAGAGCTCCTCAATGCTTGGTATTTTCTCTGGAACTTCTGTTTCTGGGATTCCAGTGGTTTCGACGATTTCTTTAGCAGCCTCGAAAATCTTGCCCTCTTCCTCGGGCTTGCCAAATACCTTCTCAGCTTCTTTAGGAATTTCTGGTAATGGAGGAAGCGAAATCTCTTCAATTTTTTCGACAATCTCTGGTGCTTCTAGTTCTTTGGTACCGACTAACACTTCTGCTTCTTCCACTTTAATCGGTTCTGAAACCGCAACTGCTAGTTTGGAAGTTTTGATAATATATTGCTCTGATCTTTTTTTAAGTTGGCCGACAATGTCATCCGGCAACTTAAGCTCGAAGTTAAGTCGCTCCACGCAGAAGAAAGTAAGATCTACATCTTCTGAACTTAGACATGAAATTATGAAGTGCGGAATTTCGTAACCATAGTAACTTACAACTTTCGATAAGTACTTAGCTATGTCATCACCAATTTTAACTGCCTCTGGATTTGGATTAATATCTCCTTTTGTACCTACAACAGCCATAGCAATAGCAGATTTTAGGATCTCCTTCTTCTCAAGCTCGCTTTTAATCATATTGTATAATTCGTTGGCTGATGCTGGATTGGTGGAATCATAAAAGAATAACCAAATTACGGCCTTTTTAACTGCTTCTGTTCTCTGCTTTTCCAGTTCTTCCCTCCCTGGAACGTCGATCAACACGAGTTTGTAATTCGTTACTGTTTCGAGAGTACCCATGACTGTTCTACGCTTGTAAGCTCTAGTTATCTCTATTATTTCTGGTTCCGTTGTTGTTTTTTCCTCGGGAACATTTCTCCTTATTAGCGTATTGAGAAATTTTGACTTGCCGGAGCCCGATGGACCATATAATGCTACGCGTACTCTTGGAATCGCCCGCGGTATGAATTCGTCTTCTGACATTAAAACACCCAGAACTATCTCTGATTCACCAATTGCTCAACTCTTGCCATTTTCATATGGTCAAGTAGCTTCGTAGCAGCCTAGGATTAGAACTGCAATTTATCTATTATGATATAAAATAGCAAGTATTAAATTTTGAATGAGTGTGAAGGGATGAATGAGTAATAATATCAAAGGCAATCCTTTTAAGTATGCCATCACTATTGATCCGAAACAGCTTTTGGAAACCGCAGTTGGGAGATCTCTAAAGCTATCCTTACCGAAGATAAAAACAAGTAAAACCGAGAGATTAAGGATCTTATTACTGAACAGGATCAGATACATTGAGAAGAACCTTGTAACAAATTTGCTTGAATTTCTCAGAAGGATACCCGATCTGGACAATACGCATGAATTTTACAGAGCCGCTGTTGACGTTTACTTCAGCATAGATGAATTTAAGAAGACGCTAGGTCGCATTAGTGGCACGATTCGAGTTATTGAGAAACTCTCTGAGGAATACTTGCGAAACATTCGCGGAATAAAAGTAAATATTTACTTGCCAGAGACTTTTTTCGTGAGACACCTTAAGAAATTATGGCGTCAGTATTTAGCAAGAATGAATTCCTTCATATACGAAATCTCTGAGGCTTTTGATTACTTAAACTCAGCTATTAAAAAACTCAAGGCTCTTCCTGATTACAATCCTGAGCTGGAGACTATAATTGTCTGCGGTCCGCCAAATAGTGGAAAAAGCAGCCTCGTGGGGAAGTTATCAAATGCGCGGGTTCAGATAGCAGAGTATCCATTCACTACAAAGAATGTTGTATTTGGCCATATCAAACTGAGGTCGCGGTTTGAGAAGACGATCCAGATAGTAGATACACCAGGACTTTTCGATAGGCCTTTAGGAGATAGAAAAAAGGAGGAGCTACTAACACTTCAATCCATAAGGACGATAGCTAATGGTGTTATATTTCTATTCGATTGCAGTGTCGAAAGGACTCTTAGTGCAGAGCAGCAAATTAGAATCTACCAGGAGGTAACCAGTTTTCTTCGTAATAGCAAGATAATAGCCGGCCTAAATAAGATTGACATTATGGATGAGAAAGTCTATAACGCTATATACGACTTTATTACAAGAGACATAAACATAAAGCCCATACCACTTAGCATAAAGCAGAGTATTGGTTTGGATCAAATCCTGAGTGAAATTGAACGTCTGTTCGGGTGAGAGCTCTTGGACGTTTTTCGCGAAGGAGATCTTGTAACCCTTTATGAACCGACCAAAAGGAGAAAACTTGTAGTAAAAGTCTCAAAGAACAAAAAAATACACACGCGCTGGGGATACATCGACTCTAACGATATCATAGGAAAGACTCCAGGTAGCTCGGTCAATACACACCTGGGAAAAAAACTCCTCATATTCAAACCGCTTTTATATGAGAAAATAGAACACTCAAGGTGCTTTACTTACGCTACGCAAATTGTAAGACCACGAGATTGGGGCTTAATAATAAGCTTTGCTGACATCTATCCTGGGAAGCGCGTTCTTGAAATAGGAACAGGGAGTGGAGCATTTACAGCAGTTCTCAGCCACCTTGTCTCACCTGGTGGTCGTGTATATTCATATGAAATAGACCAAAAGAGAGCACAAATCGCGATGGAAAATCTTAGGAACATAAATGCACCACCCGTATATGAAATCAAGATCCGAGACGCTACCAAGGATGGTATTGAGGAAACCGACATCGATGTTGCCTTCGTCGATATACCAGAACCCTGGTTAGTAGTTGATAAAGTTCATAATGCTCTCAAACCATGTGGAATGCTAGTGTGCTACGTCCCTACATTTAATCAAGTCCATAAATTACTGGAAAGCATGCAGGGGCTATTCGAAGACATAAGAATAGTAGACCACTTTTACAGAGAGTTACAAGCAAATCCAACCGCAGTTCGTCCCGTGCTGGAGGGTTATGTATTCTCTGCCTTCGTTGTATTCGGACGGAAGATACTACAATGAGACTGCTAAGAAATCTAACAATCAGCATATGATATGCTATTTTAACCATCAAATTAATTTGATTTATAAGAATGTCTCGTGCTACTACTTCGTTGGCCCATAGTGTTATAGATGATGATACTAATGCTCTCAGAGCAAAAAGATATCACTACTCCAGAAAGTCGCGTTGCTATATTGATTGATGCAAACAGTGTTAGGGATCTTAAGACAATAATTAAAGCATATGAATCCGCACAAAACTTTGGAAGATTGATCTATGCTGGATTATATGTGGAAGAAAAAGACTTAACGCTGATTGGCGCGATAAGCAGCGAACTCACGAAACGAGGAATAGATGTAAAGGTAACAATAGGACCCAATGAAATTAGCATGTCTTTAGATGCCATGGAAATAGCGTATGAGAAAAAGGCGGAATGTATAATCATATGCACCCGACGGGACAGTTTAACACCGGTATTTAAGGAGATCAAGAAATTAGGCACAAAAACCGTCGTTTTTTCACCTATATCCGTTCCACTTGGATTCAACGAAATAGTCGATGAATCATATACAATATAACACTCGACTTTGATTTAACATTTGCTTCCAATTCTGTAATACTTAGCGGTTATCTTCTACAATAGTTAATGTTCAAGTTATGTACTTTCATTTGGTCATATTGCTCTAAAGATCAAGTCTACCCCAAAATATCAACGAGACCTTTGGGTGAGACCGGTGTCAAACCCCGAAGCTAGAGGTCCAGAAGCTAGAAGACCACTATACATAAACAAGATCATTGGCACAGCGTCTAGAAACTACAATTTCTCTCCTGCAATCATAGCTAGACTCTCTTTCTGGTACTCGTACAGTAGGGCTATATCATTGGTTGAAACTCTAAGAAAACCTCCTAGAAATGTTGTTATCTGCGTAAATACACTACGAAGTAACGTTAGATATGTTATTGACGAACTTAAAAGAGCGGGTTTACCAACGACAATTAGCAAGATTTTCAAGGATACAATCCTGGTTCCAATCGAAGGACCTTTTCAACTTGAAGCATCCGAACTTAAGAAAATTATAGTTAAAGTACAAGCCGCCGAAGACATCATGATGGGAGCTCCGAGACTCTACCATCCGGGGGTAGTACGATTGGAAGATGATATAAAGCCCGGGGATACTGTTGCTATATCAACGAGATTTGGCGATATTGTAGCTGTCGGAAAAAGTCTCATCGCGTCAACTGAAGAACCCTCCGGACCTGTTGCTGAAATAACTAAAAGCATCTATCAGAAACCTAATCTTAAGGCTCTTAAGATTTTCATAAGGGGCTTCGCTTATGAATCCAATCTGGCCTCACTCCAGGCCTTGGAAATGTGGGATGTTAAACCTGATTCTAGGATACTTATAATCTCCCCAAAATTATCTGACTTGATCTGGACACTGAATCAAACTCGCTGTAAAGCTAATATCGTAATCATTTCAAAAACTTCTGCTGAAGAGAAAAAGCTCCAGGAGGGGTTAAGAAGCCTAAAAATGGAACAATACATCGATAAGATAGAGTGGATTGCTGGAAATTTAAAAAAGATAGATATAAGCGAGGGTGCCTTTGATTATGTTTACATAAGACCCAAAAGTACAAAGCTAGGATTGCGACCTAGATTAGCTGCTCTTTTTAAAGAAAGAGATTTCATTAGTTGCTTCCGTGACGCACTATTTTTAGTAAAGAAGTTCTCACCTGGCCTTAGAAAGGGAGGCAGGCTCTTGTATATAACAGAATCTCTTGATCCAATTGAAGGGGAATATATCCTAGAAATTCTCATAGAGAAACTCAAATTTAAGGCCGTTCGTCATCAAATAAAATTCGGTGAAACTGGCCTGCCCGGATTCGTTGGATCTGATTGCGCTTTGAGAGTATTCCCAGATAAACACGATGATGTAGGATTATTTGCTGCGGTAGTAACACGATAGGAACTTGTAATTACACTTCTAATTGCATTCCCATACATATGTACCACTCTTAGATGTTATGTACTCATTCTCGTAAACTAATCGCCCCCTGAGAAATGTAGCAATGACCTTTCCTCTAACAAGCATGCCATTATATGGATGCTGCGTGGCTTTTGATAGAGATTTGTCAGGATCTATAACTTCTTTGCACTTGGGATCGAAGACTACAAGGTCTGCTAGGTTACCTACTTTTATTCTTCCTTTTTTTCTAATGCCAAAAATTCTTGCTGGATTTTCAGAGGCCATTCTTACCAATAACTCAAAGTCTATGTTTGTTACTTTAGAAATGCTATAGAGGAGCGGAAGCAGGTATTGTATCCCAGCGATCCCCGGTGGAGCCTCACTAAAATCACATTCCTTTTCCTTATGCGAGTGCGGAGCATGATCCGAGGCTATAGCATCAACAAGTCCTCTTGCTACAGCTTTTATCAAGCTTATATGCGCATCTCTATTTCTTATAGGTGGAAGAACTTTGTATAGGGGCGATCTAGGATTTATTCTCTCCAGGAAAAACACTAGGTGATGTGGTGTTACATCACAAGTGATTCTAATTCCCTTTTTGCGAGCTTCAGCAATTTCTTTTACGACGGCATATGAGGTTACGTGAGTTATGTGTACACGACATTTATTTTCCATCGCAAACTTTATAGCAACATCTAGGCCTTTCAACTCAGCCTGAATCGGGCGAATTGAATCAAGTTCATGTGCATCTTTTGCTTTATTGTGATCAGTTACGTACTCTGGATGTTCTGCATGAAATACGTACAACAACTCCCTAGGTAAGCTCCACTTAAAAAGGTTCTCGATAGAGTTCCTGTGATATAGGTATACTTTAACGGGAACGGACCCATACTTCTTGTATATGTTTGACAATTCCGATGGAGAAGTCAACATTACATATAGAAAAAAGTCTGTGTAAGCATTTTTGGAAACTATCTGTAGCTTTTTTTTAAAATTTTCGAGGGAGTCTATGGGAGGGCGATTGTTAGGCATATCACCTACTGTAGTTATACCAGAAGCTAAAGCCGCCTTGGATCCGGTTGCAAAGTCTTCCTTATACTCCTCACCAGGCTCCCTAAAATGAACATGTACATCGACTAATCCAGGAATTATAAGATACTCTGAGGCATTATAGATAGCATCTACCTTCGATAAAATTTGCCTATTTACATAGCTAGATCTCCATATTCTAACTATATATCCACTGTCTGAAATTGCTATGTTAGCTCTTTGCCACTTTTCTCCAATGAACGCCAAACCCCTTAAGACTAACATGTAATCACTTTATGGACTAGGATTTTTAGATTTCGCTCATTGGAATACCATATTTACCCTTAAGCGGCACAAATCTAACTGGTTCTAGTTCTCTTGTAATAAACTCTTTTTCTCCGACCCTTACCATCTTAACTAGAATCTGCCAATCGTATCCGATCTCGAGAGGCATGACCAATATGCCACCGATTTTAAGCTGGTATTTTAGAGGCTCCGGTATGCCTTTCCCTGCGGCTGTAACGATTATTGCATCGAATTTTCGATCTTTTTCTACCCATCCCATGCTTCCATCCCCAAGTCTTACGTCAACAACCTTTAGATAGTTTAACCGTTCTAGATTGGACTTGCCGAACTCGTAGATGTCAGGATCAATTTCCATAGAACAAACGGGTCTAGGGTTCATTTCCCTCTTATGACCACCAGTAACTACTTCAGCGCATAAAGCAGCTTGATAGCCTGACCCTGTACCGACTTCAAAAACAGTCTTACCTTGCTTTAGTTCTGCATAGTGACACAATAGTAGACACATAGATATAGCTGATATTGTAGCATCTTTGATTATAGGCAAGGGCGTATCTACATATGCGTATTTTACATACTCTGGTAAGACGAAATACTCGCGAGGAACTCGCATGAATGCGTCTAAGTATATATCGTTAACTATACCACTATTTTTGAGTAGGACGTAGAGTGTACTTTTATCCTCCTCGAGCTTTTTGCGCAATTTAGAGTCAATGTAAGTACCTCCTAGCAAAAACTAGACACCATTAGCTCAAGGTCTCATTCATAACTTTTTCGTACAAACCTTTCTGCTTAAGGAGATCTTCTAACCTTGCTAACGCTTCTTTGGGATGAAGGCCTTCGACTCTAACTCCCATGGAGACGCAAGTGCCTATTACTTGCTTTATGCAAGATAAGAAATTCCTAGCAATCATATTCTTTTTCTTGATACGTGCAATTTCAATAACATCCTCAATTTTAAGATTTCCTACGAATTCCTGTCCTGCTTTTCCAGATCCCTTTTCAATTTTAGCATATTTCGTGATTAGGGCTGATGTATAAGGCGTACCAACCTCTATTTTGTATTCTCTGGTTTCTTTGCTGAAAGTTATTTTAACGGGAACACGCATACCTTGATACTCAGCGGTAAGCTTGTTTATTTCTGTAATCACCTTACCAACCGGTAGACCCGCCTGTCCGAGAGCTGGGCCCATTGGGGGTCCGGGACTTGCCTGCCCTCCCTTGACTAAAAACGTTAACTCTTCCTTCTTTGGCAAAAACATCACCATCTCTCGTGAGACCTACTAGTATTAATCTAAAACATTTAAAGATGTAGAATTCCGCTTACAAACCTTATAGGGATATTCCCAAAGCTTTCCTTTGGTAACATGTGACTTTATAAGAGAGTCAGACTTATTCTGACACACGGGGTTTAATTTGAAGTTGTCGGTAGATCAACAGGCATTCCTTACATTGAGAAAACTTGGAATCCAAGCAATAGGTATTATTGAATTCGATGAAGTCTACGGACCAATGCCAAAATTTATACACTCTCAACATGCGAAACTTGTGAGGAGAATCCTGCAGGATCAATTATTCTCTATGAAGCTATCAGTTCTCTCTAAGTATGCTTCGGAGGCCACATTAGCCGATGATCTGAGGGTAATAATCGAAACCTTCAGAAGCTCCGGTGATAATAGAGCAAAGATTAATTTCATAGTAGCGCAAGTCTCAGAAGAGGCCGACTATGCAAGAGTACGAGCACTTTTACGCGATATTTCCAAGAGGTTGAGCACAGCCGAAAGGATTGATAAGGAGAGCCTGGAGCGCATCCTATGTGAAGCACTATAGCTTACTCCTAATTTGCTTTATTAACTCAAACATTTTAGTGTAGTCCGTTATTCTTAGTTTAACCCTTTTGCCTTTCATCATCAGATCCCATATCTTCGTTATTTCCCCTAGTTGATCAGTTAAATTTGAAAGATCTGGTCTTACTCTCTTTAGATGTTCAAGTATTCTATCCCATTCGGTTTCAGTTGTGCCAGTCTTGAGTTTTATAGCTTGCTTGAGGTCACCCACGATAATCTTAAATGCTTCCTCGAGACCACCTTTATACATATACCAGAGATACCTACCATAGTATGGAGGAATTCCTTCT
>JANJXX010000020.1 GCA_024720975.1 Candidatus Panguiarchaeum symbiosum
TCAACCCTTCCAGATTTCAATTCCTCATAACTTACTTTCTTTACAACAGGTCTCTTTACAGAGGGAACGCTGTAATCCATTATTTCAGTAAAGATTTCCCTATCTGGAGTAGCTGCATTTCTAGCAACATTCATATTTATTAATGGTATGGGTATTCCTAATCCGACGTAAAGAGTTGCACCGTATTTGTAGAAAGTCGCTCCCTTAAGGAATCTCGGGTTCATCTGCTTTAAATCTCCTGCAACCATAATCGTGGAAAGGTTCTTAGAAGGATAATGTTGAGTGCCCTCACCTATAACGTAGCCTATTCCGCCCCCAAGGAATATCCTTGTCCCAATACCTATTGTCTCAAGATCCTTATCTTTATACAATGGGCTTAACTCACCGGAGCCAGAGTAACCGACATTACCGTAATTGGGTAATAGTGTTCCAAGGTAGGTGTAGAGTGTTCTATCGCTAGAGTTCGTTGCCCCAAAATACCTCTGGTAGGCATTCCTAGGATTTACGAGAACGGCCTGATTCAAATCATCTATCCTTATTATAGTTTCCACGTATTTCCTAGGGTAACAGTCTGTACCGTAGCTTTCCCCCCTTAATATTAATTCCTTGCCACTTACCAGATCTTCTATCACATGCCCACCGCCGTATTCTATACCCCTTGTCTCACTATAGGCTGCTGCACCGATGTAACCATCTACTGCAGCAAGGCCTTTGTAAACGGGAACGTCGTTTAGCCATGCTCTAGTCATCTTTATAGGTGGGTCAGCATGTCCAAAGTTTAGAAAAGCCCCGGAGCTACACATTGCCCCAAAGGTTCCTGTAGTAACAACATCTACTTCTCTTGCCGCTTTTTCAAGTCCAGAGCTTTCTGCAATTTTAACAAATTCTTCGGCAGTTAAGACAACAACATCTCCTCTAGCTATCTTCTCGTTTATCTGTTCTACTGTCCTCAAAGTCTCGCTCATTTTTCTAAACACCTTAAGCCACTGAAAAATAACAAGGTTATTAAAACATTTCAGAAAAAAGCTTTGAAACCAACGATATTTATTACTTAGAGTAATTCTCTTTAAAAATTAGTTTCAATTATTTTATTCACGTTCAAATTCAAAACAACTTCGGCAATATCGCTAGCGTATTCTATTGTCCTACGTATGCTTTCTATAATCATTCTTAGACTTGATATTTGGGTAGCTTTCAATTTTCTAGAAATAAGTCTAGTTAGTTCGCTTTCCAGAGGAGATGCTATCTTTGCTTTAGAGATCACGCTATCGGCCAATAAATAGTTTCTTTCATATAGCGATTTTACAGCATCGTTAAAAATAGACAGGGATAAAAGGCTCATTTCAGATATTCTTTTTAAAATTGGCGTCTCAATACTTCCGCCTATTACCATCGCGTTTTCAGCTATCTTAACCGCGTGGTCAGCTATTCTCTCTACAAATTTCACTATTATCCTGTACCCTAAACAATCTTTAGGATTCGATAAACCGATTTCTCTAAGCATTTTCTCGTTTTGTACCGCTATCTTTAATTGTCTTATTACATAAAGACTGAAACGATCAACTTCATCATCCAAGGCGATAACGTCTTGAGCAAGCTTTTTATCAGACTCCTTTAATGCTTGCAATGCATCTTTATGCATAGAGGTGGTTATTAAGCACATTCGTCTCAGAGCATTTTCAATCGAAAGCTCAGGATAACTAACTAATGTTTGCAGCACGATTTCGTTTTCAGAATCAGATATTGTTTCAACGCCGACAAGCTTCCTCCTCACCAAGTCTTTAATCAGATTTCTTTGAAGAGAAGTTATGTTTTCACCCGAAGTTCTAATTTTTATAACATTGTAGCCTACGAGATAGAGTGCAATTATCTTACGCATAATCGCATCCGAATTGTCTTCATGCGATATTTTGACAATGGCCTCTACGGGCCTCTCTGGTTTTACGGCTCTTTTAGGAGTGATTACTAGCGAACCATTGTTCTCAGAGATTACAAGCTGATCACCAGCGCTTAACTTCATCCTATTCACCCAACTTTTTGGTAGAGAAACTATATACGTTGATTTTCCGGTTAACTGGATTTTCCTTATCTCCTCACTTAAACGAACTTTTTGCTCTTTCATCTCCTCTTCACTTCATCTATATAGACTATCTACCTATATATTTTCTATTTGGATCTATTTGGACAATCTATATATGTCTTTCTACTGCAACGAAAAGCGGAGGAGGATAAAGAGATGGGTGTCAAAAACATTATTGCTATCATAGTTGTAGCGGCAGTAGCTCTAATAGTGGGATACTACATTAGCTTCATTACACAAGAGGCTAGACTACGGGAACTAGAAAATACTCTAAAAGAAGTTGAAGAAGATATTGCTTGGAGAAATGCTCGTATAACCATTTCAGGCTCAACTACAGTATTACCAATAGCAAATGCGAGTGCTATTAGTATGATGAATAAATACCCTGGAATAACCATAACGGTTCAGGGGGTGGCTCTGGAGTTGGATACAGTAATATCATAGATGGTGTGGTCGACATAGGAATGGCTTCAAGGGAACCAAAAATTGCCGAAATAGATAATGCTAAAAATAAGGGTGTCAATCTGTGGTTACATCCGATAGCCTTAGATGCTGTGATAGTTGTCGTCCATCCTTCTGTTGCGAATTCCAGTCATCCTTTAAATCTCACTCTTCAAGAAGTAGGTAGGATCTTTGCTGGTATGTACACTTACTGGGATGAAGTTAAACCTGGATTGCCACATAAAGAGATAGTTGTGATCGTAAGAGAACCTGGATCAGGCACGAGAGGCACCTTCGAGGAGTACACAATGCATCCTTGGAAATATAACTTAACAGAGCGTGCAAGCGTGCAGCCGAGTAATCCCGCTGTGAGAACAAAGGTTGAAACCACTCCTTACTCAATAGGCTACGTGGGGTTCGGCTTCATAAGTGAAAAAATGCATGTTGTATCCCTAGCTAAGGAATCTGGAAAACCATACATTTCTCCAACGATTACTTCTATTGCTAAGGGAGAATACCCGATTTCAAGATACCTGTATCTAGTTACAAACGGCCAACCGAAGAGCGGTTCCCTAGTAGACAGGTTTATAGACTTCATAAGAAGTGAAGAAGGACAAAAAATAGTTGAGGCAAACGGCTACTTAAGACTTCCTTACTTGTTCCCTACTTCATGATGTTAAGTATGAATATAGGCCAGTCTGAATCAACGTGTATGCAAGTACCATGAAACCTATAATGCGCAAGTTGATTTTTATTCATAAGTCATTGAGAGAGGAGCCTATCATTCTTATTCTTTTTTTATGCGCATCATCTTCGATAATTTTCATTTCGTTAATGTTTGGATTCCTGACAATGGAGGGTGCACAAGCATTCTTTACATTCGGAATCAATTTCTTAATCGGTAGAACTTGGGAAACTAACGCAAACCTTTACGGAGCTCTTCCATTGATATACGGCTCCTTAATGGTAGTGTCTGGTGCTCTGGTTATAGCGGTTCCACTTGGAGTTGCAGCAGCAATATTCATAGTAGAGGTCCTGCCGTTTACGTTTAGGGATTTAGTTAAATCGCTGATTGAACTTCTGGCCTCTATCCCGTCAATAATATATGGCTTTATTGGGCTTGTCTTCTTAGCTCCACAGATAGCCTCTTTCTTCCGAATACCCTCTGGAACAGTAGCATTAACCGCTTCAATATTACTTGCAATGATGTCTATTCCAACTATTATTGGAGTTTCAGGTGAAATCATATCTTCAGTTCCAAAGGAGTATAGGGAAGCTGCTTTAGCACTTGGCGCGACAAAACTGCAAACTATAAAGACCGTGGTAATACCTGTTTCTAAATCCGGAATACTTGCAAGCATCATGCTAGGTTTTGGGAGAGCAATAGGCGAAACAGTAGCAGTACTTATGGTTGCAGGAAATATAGCAATAATCCCAGAGCCGCCTTGGAACTTTCTGTCGCCAGTATACCCAATTACTGCCGTCATAGCTATGCAAATGGGAGAGGCTGCTGTAGGAAGCCTTGAATACAGTGCCTTATTCGGCCTAGGGTTAATCTTATTCACAATAACGTTTATTGTAAACACGTTGGCAGATGTAATAGTCAGGAGAGAATCAAAATTTAAAGGTGGTGTAAAACGATGAATCATCTTAAAGAAAAAATATTTTTCGCGATTCTCGGAATACCCGTATTAATATGCTTGGCTGCAATTCTATGGATAATTCTAATTCTTTCAACAGGCATCAGTACTCTTAGATGGGAGCTTTTAACTACGAGTGTTTTACAGGGTGGAATATTTGAAATGGTTATCGGGACTCTTTACCTACTGATAGGTGCAGTTGGAGTAGCAACTCCAATAGGTGTTCTAGCAGCAATATATCTCGTAGAATACTCATCTAAAGGAAGATTTGCAAGAATTATTGATCAGGCTTTAAACAATATGGCTGGAGTACCATCAATAGTCGTAGGATTGTTTGGGTATACGTTTTTTTCAAGGTTGCTTGGTCTAGGGATTTCTATGGCGGCTGGATGGTTGACTCTAATGCTAATGATACTCCCAATAATAGTTAGAGGAACAGAGGAAGCGCTTAAGATGATCCCGAGCTCCTTTAAAGAGGCTGCTTTGGCCTTAGGTGCCTCACGATGGAGAGCTATACACTCAGTAGTCCTTCCTGCTGCAGCTCCTGGAATAATTACGAACATTCTCTTAGGAATGGCGAGAGTAGCTGGAGAAACTGCAGCAATACTTTTTACATCATGTGTTTTAGTAACTCGAGGTTTGCCTAAATCTCCCCTAGAGCCTGTAATGGCCTTGGCTTTCAACCTGTTCGTGAAGATTACTGTCTTGGGAGAGTCTTCCGAGAGAGTCTTCGGCATAGCCATAGTTCTTTTCTTAATCGTCGTTTCCATAGCTGCTGCAGCAATAGTCTTAAGAATCTACTATAGGAGGAAACAACCTTGGTTAAGGTAGAAATCAGAAATTTGAACGTGTGGTTTAAAACAAATCACGTGTTGAGGAACATAAACCTTAAAGTAAAGGAAAATAGTGTAACAGCAATAATGGGTCCATCAGGATGTGGGAAAAGTACTTTATTGAGGGCAATTAACAGGATGAATGAGATTATCGAAGGATGTCGTACTGAGGGAGAAGTGCTTATCGATAATCAAAACATTTATGATAAAAATACTAATGTATATGAATTGAGGAGAAGAGTTGGAATGGTATTCCAAAAGCCAAATCCTCTTCCGAAATCAATATTTGAAAACGTTGCGTATGGAGTCAAAATTCATCGCATGACAAGTGGAAGTAAAATAGCTGATATTGTAAAAAGGAGCCTGGAAGAAGCTGCGCTTTGGGACGAAGTCAAGGACAGATTAAACGATAGTGCACTCACTCTCTCAGGTGGACAGCAACAGAGGCTCTGCATCGCTAGGGCTCTTGCAGTTAATCCGGAAATAATTCTCCTGGATGAGCCGTGCAGTGCTTTAGACCCTATTGCTACTGCAAAGATAGAAATGTTAATACGAAAACTGTCGGAAAAATACACCGTTATAATAGTTACCCACAATGTTCAGCAGGCGGCACGCGTTTCAGATTATGCCGCTTTCCTTTACTTGGGAGAACTAATAGAATATGGGCCTACTAGACAGATTTTCGAGAATCCGCGAAATGAATTGACCGAGAAATATATAACCGGAGGCTTCGGATAAGTGAGGGATAATGACTAGATTAATTGACTCAGGTTTGGAGCAGGTTAAGAACATGCTTATTCGAATGGGCAATCTTGCTTATGAGGCGATCTCCAACTCTCTTAAAGGATACATTAATGGTGCAAGCACCTACTTAGAAGTTCAAAAAACATCTGGCATTTTAGTCTCAACTGCTGATGAGGTTGAAGACAAAGTCTTCGAATTGATTGCGCGTTTTCAACCGGTTGCATCTGATCTAAGGCTTCTGAAATCATACATGAAAATATCCTATAACTTAGCTAGATACGGCCGGTATGCGCTGGATATATCACAGATCTATGAAAAGTTAGATGGTTTAGGCTTATGTGAAAACTGGATTAAAGATCATATTATTGAAATGGGGAGAAAAGTACTTGAGATGATTCGTATAAGCATAGGTCTGCTCGAAAGCTACAATGTTAAGATGACTGATAGCCTCTCAGAACTAGAGAAAAATGTTGATGAGATGTATTTCAAATTTCTTGATAGGCTGATCGATGAAACATCGGCTATAAATAAGTGTATAATATCTAGCATTTTAGTGGCGAGGTATCTTGAGAGAATAGCCGACCATGCAGCCTACATAGGTGAATCTATAATTTACAGCGTTACTGGAGAACATGTCATGCTAAGATAATCATTCTATTCTATATCTATTCTATAAAGAGGATCAAAACGGTCAAGGATATTCCACCAATATTAGAAGAGAGAGGGTATAAGGTTAATGTGGTTCAATTGGACAGCGTAACGTGGAAAATGCTGGTTCATGTATGTAAATGACTTTGAAAAACAGCTAATCTCAAGCTACGTAAATACCGTTTAGTCTCTTTTTTGCCTTTCCAGCTCTTTACCTAGTAGTAATATATATAAAGTAGTACTTCAAATAAAGTAGTACGAAATGGAGTACGAGGTTATGGTTACGAGGAAGGGGCAAACGACGATTC
>JANJXX010000021.1 GCA_024720975.1 Candidatus Panguiarchaeum symbiosum
TCATAGAGCTTGATGTCAGGGCGAGGAGCAGGAGGATCGTGGTCACGGTGATGGGCGAGTAATCCTTCACCTCGCCTCGCTCGCCGCGGTCTCCAAGGTCCACCTCACAGCATTAACTATCTCCCTGAGCCTATACTCTTCCCGGAAATTCCTGACCACTATCTCCTTGACCTTATCGCCCTCATAGATTACATCATATTCGAGCTCGTGGCCTGGCGGCAGCAAGCCCTTATCAACGCGCTCTCGATCCGCCTTGCTCATGGCCTCGAGAACCTTTTTCAGCAGAAATGACTGGAGGGGCCTCGAGTCCCTCATCAAGCTTATCTCGGGCTCTATCACGAATCTCACTTCATTCGGCGATATGGCCACCCTCGCGAGGACCTCGCCGCTCCTCGACTTCAAGGCCCTCAACCTCTCGGCTTCCGGCTGCGGGGCGGCTGCCGAGGGCTTGGCCGGCTTCGCCTCAGCCGCTTTCTTGAAGCTTATACTCGCCAGCTCCTCATCCACGAAGCTCCTCATGCTCTCGAGTATCTCGAGCTCATCCTGAAGCTCCTTAATCTTCTTTTCAAGATACTCCTTTATTGACGCGAGAGCTTTTACCTTCTCAGAATCATTGCTCATTGGTGGGAAACACCTCCTCAGCACCGCACTTTAGCTCCATGCTCTTCATAAGTCACATTAAGCTTGCGAAGTCGCCTCTAATAATTGTTTTCCCATCCAAAATCTCGTCCTTGCAATTGTACTGCTCATTCTCAGTATCATATCGCCAAGTAAAAACGGGGAAAGGCCTTTCAACGCTTTAAACCAGCAAACTCTATACCCCTCAGGAAGTAACTCGTAGCAATTATGTATAAGATTAATGGAGGTAGGAAAAGAATTGTTCCTCCAGCTGCGAGCTTCCAGAAATCTATCGTGTAAGACCATGTGGAAAGGAATACTCCTAGAGGAAGAGTCCAATATTCTCTTTGAGGGGCGGCAAATAACGGCCACGCGAAATTATTCCAATTCCATACGATATTGAATAACATTGCAGTTACCACTATAGGTCGAATAATTGGAAGAAATATCCTAAATGCTATGGTGAATGGCCCTGCACCATCAATAGTTGCTGCATCTTGCAATTCCTCGGGCACAGAATCGAAAGCCTGCTTCATCAGAAAAACATTATACGCGCTGGGAATTACCGGCACTATTAATCCAATATACGTGTTGATAAGTTTCATCCGAGTAAGTTGAATGTATAAGGGCACATATAACATCACTAAAGGTAACATCATTCCTAGGACTGTAAGCCAAAATAATATGCTCCTCCCGGGGAATCTAACACGTGACAAGGCATAGCCAGCTGGTATCGAAATGAGAATACTTGCACCTGTAACCGCTAACGTGAACAATAGGCTGTTTTGGATCCACTGTAGAAAGGATGGGTTTGAGAAGACGTATTCGAATCCTTTGAGATGGGGTCTAAGAGGTATTATCTCAGGAGGCATAGCTTGATACACATCAGCACCCAAAGCAATTATTAATATGACCCATATTGGATATAGATATAATAAAATGATTGCTATCATAAGCATGTAGATCAAGCATTTAATGATATCTTCTCGAAAAGCATGTCTCATTTTCGATATAATTCCCCCTTCCCTTAAATGCCTGAAGCCAGGATATTCGGAGGAATGATGCTTAAAGAATCTTTTACTCAACATGTTTAATAGACCCTCTCAGCGGCGTAGAATAACCTAAACTGGATTATACTTAAGGTTAATACTACCGCTATGGCTACTACGCTGAGGGTTGAAGCATAGCCATATTTAAGAGCATAGAGTAGTTGTCTTGAGGCATACCAAGCAACAGATGAGGAAGCCCAGCCCGGCCCTCCGAACGTTACGGTCGCTATAGGATCAAATATGTTGAAAGCTCCAACAGCTGCTCCAACAATCAAGAACAATAAAATCGGCTTTAGCAGAGGTAATGTAACGTACCTGAATAATGCAAATCCTCCAGCACCATCAAGCAATGCAGCCTCAATGTAGATTTTTGGAATTCCTCTTAAGGATGATATAATCAGCAGGGTATTATAGCCGAGACCCGCCCATAAAATTATCGATCCCAAAGCCCAGGGGGCAATCACATAATTGGCAAGTGGATTACCTAAAGTTATTTCAGTGAAATATTTCATTAAATTGATGTAACATATTATTCCATAGTTCCATGACAGTCCTAGCGTAACCCAGCTAATTACCATCGGCAATAGAATAACTATATGGAACAGATTTCTGAACTTTGGATTAACAATTGCTGAATTTATCAAAAGAGCTACGAATAATGCTAAAAGTATTCCAGTGATATTGTATAGCGCGTATATTCCGGTATTTCTAAGAACCATCGTGAATATCTCATCCTTACCAGTTAATAATTTCAGGTAATTCCTTGCGCCCACAAACACTTCTCCGAAAAGAGATGTTTCATATAAGCTCCAGTAAATCGCTTGAAAAGCAGGGTATAATACGAAGATTGAATATAATATTAGGAAGGGGCTTAATAATAGTAGCGCGCTAAACAAATTGCGAGAAGTTTTTCTCATAATACTTTTCACCTCATAAAAAATGAAAGGTTATAGCATTCATGATTAAGCATTTTTATGAAGCCGCGGCTTTGAAGGCTTCTAATGCTTCAATTACTTGATCTTGTACGCTTGTCGCGGCTTCTTCAGCCGTTGTTTGCCCTGCTAGCAGTAACCCTAGTGCATTGGCTACGATATCCGCTACTTGGACTATTAGCGCGTGCCTTGGGAGGTATCTGAAGCCGAAGTCAAATGCTTGGGCGGCGAACATGGCTCTATGGAAAGAGAATGACTTATAGGGCTCAAGAGCTTCCTTGAATGTCGGTACATGGCCCGCGTGCATCCCCCAATAGCCATTGCTCTCAGCAGTGTATAGGTGCTTAAGATAGAGTTTTACCGCCTCTAAGGTTGCAGGATCTTTAAATGCCGTCTCCGTCAGAGCAATAATATGGCTGTTACCCCAGGTTCCAACCTTGCTAAATACCGGTATTACTCCATAAGGACAAGCTTCCAGTCTATCGAAAGTTGTCTGCATCCATGGACCATTATACCAAGTAAAGACCTTACCATTACATAGGCATGAAGCTAGATCGTTCCATGTCACTACGGTACCTAAGCCTTCCTCATACATTTTCTGATGCAACCTAAAGACTTCTACGGAATCTTGTGATTTGAAATCCGGCTTTGGATCCTGCTCCGTCCCGGTGCCTACAAATGGGTTACTCTCCAGGAATCCCCAATATGCCCAGAAATTATTCAAGTCACCCGGCGTCCAGCCTGCCGGAGCGATATCTGGCGGCAGCTTACTCTTAGCAAGCCTCAGCCACTCTAAGTAATCATTTCTATCCCTGATCGGTTTATCCCAGCACTTTAGTCCATACGTTTTACAGGCTGGCGGAGGAACAGGTATATCATACTGTTGAGCAAGGTCTATTCTAAAGAATACAGCAAACAGGTGGACATCCCAAGGCAGGCAATAGAGCTTTCCATTCCAAATACACCCCTCCCATGCCGTTTCAAGGAACATATCCTTACTGATTCCTAATTCTTTAACCAAATCATCTATAGGTACGAACACCGTTCCAGCATACAGAGGCACTTCAGAGGTATGCATTAATAATACTGGTGGAAGCTCTCCACCGGCTTTGTATGTTGAAGAAACTCTAGCATAAAGGTCGTTCCAGAATAGTGTCGTCCTCACAATTTTAATGCCTGTTGCGTTTCCAAATTTCCACACTATTTCATCAAATACTACACCGTCCCCTCCCGTCAACCCGTCCCATTGATGAATCTCTTTAGCTACTGGAACTGTCGGCCTCACTGTTGGTGTTACTACAACCGTAGTTGGTGGAGCTGTGGTTATAAGAGTGCCAGTGGTCATGATTGTTACAGTTGATGTAACGGTCCTTGTAACAGTAACGCTTTGAGTTACAGTTACTGTTTTTTCAGGGGCCGCAGGTGGAAATACTAGTAGATAACCCGTTGAGACGGCGAATATTATTACTAACACTATAAGTATAGCTACAACAACTTTTTGCGCAGGCATACATTTTCACCCCAAGCTCGTAGCATAGATTTTAGTTTCGCAGTATATAAGCTTATCCCAATACTTTCTAATCACTTTTCACTTTTAGCTAAGAGCATTCGTTAAGTACCTATGTAAAACCTACGTAAAATAAAAGTGGATGTTTAATTACTGCGTGAGCCCCTCTATCAGCACGCTAGCAACGGAATGCCTTCTTAGCTCTATTTCGATTGCATCATTTTCTATCTTTGCTTTGTCCTCTTCTATGATAATATTGTTGGGATTATCGAATGTATTCTTATCATCTAAGCTTTTTCCAGAAACATATCTAAATACAGCTTTCTTCGGCTTAAATCCTTTCAACTGTATTTTGCAAACAGCATCATCATTTTCGCTCAGATTTACTAAGTGCACAGCAAGTTTATCTCGTGATTTAGAGAATGTTGCAGTCGCCTGTACTAGATCAATGTCACGATTTAATTTCTTCAGGAATATTGATGGTGAATCCACCAAGCATTTGACCACGCTATCTTGGGCTGAATCCACAAATAACTTGAATGCTAGGTATTGCGGGTTTACGAACATGCGTCCCTCAAAATCTGCCATTATTAGGGGTAAAACGTTCACTGTTTGAGCAAAACACGCTATAGGTACTTCACGGCATAGCCTATGCAACATATTTAGTACGAGCCCCGTGAATAAAGCATCTTTTACTGAGGTATTTTGCTTAAGCATGGGAGGCTTAGCTTCGGGATACCATACATTCCATTCATCAAATGCTAACTTTATTTCTTTTTTCAATCCTACTCGAACTCTTGTCATTTCTACAGTACCATAAATTGTGTGAAGAATATTTTCCCAAATAAAAGGTTCGGCTATAAGATCATGATAGGTCATGCCGCTTGTGAAAGCATAACGATGAATAGATAGGTAATCAAAATATTTTCCGGCATGCTTGACCATATCAATATTCCACTGGGCGTCATAATCACAGCCGACGGCCACGATTTCTATCGTAGGATCAACACGTTTCATCTCATTAACAAATTCTATAGTTCTTCTCGCGCATTCAACTCCATCTAAGCAATAACCTATTTGCCACTCACCATAAAGCTCGTTACCAACGCTCCACAATTTTACTCCAAATGACTCCGGATATCCATGCATCTTCCTCATGGATGCATAATACGTATCGCCCTGAAAATTACAGTATTCGACCCATCTAGCTGCTTCCTCCGGCGAGCCATTTCCAGCATTTACTGTGATGAAAGGCTGAGCTCCAATGAGTCTACACAATTCGATAAATTCGCAAGTCCCAAATTGATTAGATTCAACAACATTCCAGACCTTCATCTCACCATCAATATTCCATGCTAACTCAAGCTTTTTCGGTCTTTTATCTCTCGGTCCAATGCCATCCTCCCAATGATAGCCTGATGAGAAGTTTCCTCCCGGCCACCTTATAATTGGAGGCTTTAACCTCTTAATCGCATCAAGAACATCCTTTCTAAAACCTTTGATATTGGGTATTTTCGAAGATTCGCCCACCCATATTCCTGGATATATGCATTCTCCAAGATGCTCAATGAACTGTCCATAGATTCGCTTATCAATGTCACCAATCGTGCTGCTTGTATCAACTAAAATTTCTGCTTGCATGTTAGAAAAATTTCTGAGCTTCCATATATTTTTTTCTTGGACAAAATTATTCAGCATTCAAGTGTATCGCAGCTTATCCTTCCACAAAATTTTAGCTTCTCATTTTATATTAATTGCCCCTCCATCTGCGGTTTCAACCACTTTCTTCAATTGCTTTCTATACATCTCGAGGAGCTCGTCCACGGTCGTCGCGTCCTCCGGCGCCTTATCGAGCCTGTATCTGCCCGTGAATCTCGGGAATCTTATCGCGAGGCCGAATCCCTCCTTGATGACGCCCCAGGCCGCTGTGTGTATCGGGCTTATCGTTATCTCGTCGCCGATTATCTCGAGGACGAGCTTCGGCTCAAACCATACATCGGCCTCCATCCCGGTCTCGACGCGCGGATGCTTACGCGGCACCTCGTGGAGCCTCAGCATCTCTGGAAGCTTCTTTAGATCCTCATCGGTGAATCCGCTGCCAACCTTACAGACTGACTGGAATACATCTTTCTCCCTGTTATATGCGGCCATGAGTAATGCTCCATAAGTTCCGCTTCTCTTGCCTCTCCCATGAAACGCGCCGACGACCACCAGGTCGACGGTGTCCATCATCTCGCTCTTGTAGCTTCTCTTCAGCTTTATCCAGAGCCAGCCCCTCGCTCCGGCCCTGTAAATCGCCTCCGCGCCGAGAGACTTGACCACGAGACCCTCGCACCCATTCTCTATCGCCTCGTGGAAGAATCTCTCGAGCTCACCTGGATCGCTC
>JANJXX010000022.1 GCA_024720975.1 Candidatus Panguiarchaeum symbiosum
GAACAGCTCAAAATGTCCTACTCAAAAGGCTGATTAACTTCATTAACTTGTTTAACTAAACCACTCGTTTTAAAAGTTCTTTTATACATCATATGCTTCAGACAGCCCGGGTTTTTTCACATGGGGAAAATCATAGACAACTGTAATTAAATCATTTAGGATTTTTATGAAACCATGATATAATGGATCATAAAAACAATCCAAGATTACTAAAATCTTAAGACTCGAATGACCTTCCTTGGTATTCTTTAGACCACAACTTCATTATAGATAAATTAAAATTTCAGACATAATTTCTTTTTTAATTACTAATCCGTTTTTACTACGTTGCAAGATCGTAAGGCGAGTAGGTAGATGAATATGCGTACTTGGATACTACTAAAGTTTAAGTACGTCCATTTCACTAATAAGAGTGCCAAGAGATGTCATGTTATGTCGACCTAGCTGCTAATTTAGACATTATTTATGAGGGAGAAGGGAATAAAGTGGCATCTGAGTTTTATATACCCGTACTTAAGAGAACAAAATCATACGATAGGCTTTCAGGATTTTTTAGCGCCGATTCGCTTGTAGTAATAGCTGTAGGGTTGGCTGGATTATTAAAGAACAATGGACGTATGAGATTAGTAGTGGGTCTTCATGATGTTGGGCCTGACCTCATAGAAGCTTATCGCTTGAGTCGTGAAAAAGCAGAAGAATTGATCAAGGAAATTGGTGAAAAAATTGTGCAAGACTTAGATACTGTAGCGGATACAATTGCGAAGAAGAGAATTGAAGCTTTAGCTTGGATGCTTGTTGAAGGGATGCTTCAGGTCAAAGTAGCTTTACCGAAAAAGACCTTTCTAGGTCTCGGTAACGGCATATTTCATGAGAAAGTAATGATCTTCAGGGATGGTGATGGTTGTATAATAGGTGCAGTTGGTAGTGCCAACGAAACAAGATATGCCTACGAACTTAATGGAGAGAATTTGACAATACATATGTCTTGGCGGGAAGGACATATGGAATACATTAGACGATATATCGACAGGTTCGATGCATTATGGGAAGGAAGGCATCCTGACTATATGGTTTTTCCCTTACCAGAAGTTGTCGAAAAGAAATTGAGAGAGAAATTCTATCCGCGTATACCTCCTGACTTAGACCCTCTCGAAGATGAAAAAGTCCTAAAGTACTACACGATTTCGGATTATTTGGTTTGCAAATCTCTCGTACCAGCTGCAAAACTAATCAAAGAACTCGGGAACGTTAAAGAATTCGCCTATTTAGGCATAGGCCCAGTAATTTTACACCCGCATCAAGCATATGCCGTGGACTATGTTTTGTCCCGCTATCCACATAGGATAATGCTAGCAGATGAAGTAGGACTAGGTAAAACAATAGAGGCCGGCGCCATAATCAAAAGGTTGATACAGCAAGGAAGAGTCAAGAGGGTTCTGATTTTAGCACCTAAAAATTTGACGAGACAATGGCTTGAAGAGATGTGGGTAAGGTTTGGATTACGTTTCTGGTTATTGGACCCGTTAAAGAAAACCTATGTCTCTGCCGATGGTGAGACGCATCCTATTTCAGATGAAAACCCATTTGACGTCGGTGGCATTGAACTGGTTGTCGCATCATGGCACTACGCAAGAGGCAGTAGGAAAAGGGACCCTGAATTATTACGAGCGAATAAATTTTTTGATCTAGTAGTCGTGGATGAGGCACATCATGCCAGAAGAAAGAGATACTTAACGGATAAAATTGAAGCAACTAGGCTGTATGATTTAATAAGTGAAATAGGGGTAACAAGCCCTCACATCCTACTATTAACAGCAACTCCTGTACAGATTGATGCTAAAGAGGCAATGGACTTACTTACGATCCTTGGTTTAGGAGGGCCGTGGGTTCATGAAGATATGGTTGAAAAATATTTTAAAATATTAATGGAAGATGCGCCTAACATTGAGAAAAGCGATATAGTTGCATGTTTGAGGATGATTTCTTGGTTTGTCCAGAGGTATCTAGACAAAGAAACTCTTGAAAGAATCTTAAGATCAGTAGTTAGTGATTATGCTGACAATTTGTTGCGTCCCCTTTATCATGGAGTAGGAATAGAGCAAGTTAGTGATTTTTTGGATCTAGAGTCTGTCAAAAAATTAATGCTCGCATTTATTCCCACTAGATGGTTTATGGTAAGAAACACTCGTGAAAAATTAATTAAGGCGGGATATACTTTTCCTAAGAGAGACGTTCAAGAAGAACAAGTAGAACTCAGCCAATATCACAAGGATATGCTAGACAAGCTTGATCATTATTTGCGGAATGATTATGGTTGTTACGAGAAGATGTTAAAAGGGGTAAACCGTTCAGTAATTGGTTTTGTAAAGTCGATCTATCACCAGAGGTTCGTTAGTAGCTTTACTTCAGCTTACCTCACGATTAATAATAGATTGGAGTTCTTAAGGGCACTTTTGCGTAATGACCGAGAAGCCATTATGCGCTTAGCGTCGAGAATGTTTTTTGACATCGAATCAGAAATTGATGAGGATGACTTTATAAACTCGATGGAGGAAATTCTCAATAAAGTTGGGAAGGAGCCTCTACTAAGAGAAATTGAAGTGTTGGAAAATCTAGAGAGCTTGCTGAGAGATTACTCGCCGGAACAGCAGAGTCTTTCCGATCCGAAGTTGAGGAAAGTCGCTGAGGTTGTTAGTGACCTCGTTAATAAGGGGAATAAAGTTTTGGTATTTAGTAAATATACCGACACAGTTGATGCAGTTGTTCGCTTCTTAATAATGGACAGCTTCTCACGTAATGAGATTGCGATCTATACTGGAGAAGGTGGAAAATTGTATAAGCACGATGTTAAAGACTATGTTCCAGTTACCAAGGATGAAGTTGTTAAGGAGTTGACCAATGGTCCTATTAAGGTCTTGGTATGTAGCGATGCTGCAGGAGAGGGGCTAAACCTTCAAGCTGCGAGCGCCATTGTGAATGTGGATATGCCTTGGAATCCTGCTAAGGTAGAACAGAGGATTGGCAGAATTGATAGACTGGGCCAGAGAGCTAGTGTTGTTTATGTTAGAAACGTCTGGTATCCTGAAAGTATTGAGGCCGAGATGTATAGCTCTCTCTTTAATCGTAAGGAAATTTACAACATAGTCGTCGGTCCTGCTCAGGAGATAATAAGTGAGGGACTTCGAAGAGCCCTTGATGAGGGCAGGACCTTTGAGACTATGCGAAGCATAGTTGAGGAGACAATTGACAAAGTTGAGGAGATAAAAGAGAAAATCGCGAGGATGTCTGGTATATTCTCAGCCTCTGAGTGGTTGGGAGAAAAGTATGAGTTTCAAGAGGCAATAAATAGAGTCCAAAGGTTTGTCATGAAGGCGTGTAATGCTCTTAGAATTCAAGTGCGTATAGAAGACGATCATATTATCTTTAACGAGGGACAACTTCCTATCGAATTGAGAAGGTGGAATAGAATAAGTATAGTTAAAGGTGGCCAAAATGCTTTAACACCAAGTCATCCTATTGTTCAATGGTTATGTGATTCTATAATATCAAAGGCTGGAAACAGGAGCATCCATATGTCTAAGAGCGTATATTTGATAAAAGACTTTGACGGTCTTTGGCGTGTTAGATTAATAAGGGAAGAGGAGGGCGCACAAGAAGAACTCGATGCAAAAGGTGTTTTAAGTCTGTTAGATGAGTTCTTCGGGGTGGTAAGTTGAGCTGTTATTGTAAGAGGAGCCTGGATGAATCTCTGAAGGTCATTAAATCTAGGGCTGCAGGAGAGAGAATGAGATATGCGAGTCAACTCGAAGCCTTTAAAGAAAATATTAGGAGCGGAGCCTACGAGCTAGTCGCTAGACATCTTTTTAAGGCTGGAGTCTATTATGCATCGTTAGATAATGATTTAAAAAATAATCCATCAATTGATGAAGTATTACATTCTCTCAGTAGAAGACTGGATACTCGTGCAGGATTATTGTTTAACTTTCTAGGGAAAAATAGAAAATTGGTGATAGAGCAGTCCAAATTTGTGGATAATAATATGCTATTGAGGAAATTGTTGACACAGGGTTCTAAAGCTATCGGCTTGTTAGAGGGCAATGGTGATCGAGAGGTGAATGAAGCTGAAAGAATTATGGACAGGTTGAATAGACTGGAGCGTTATTTGGCCTCTTGGAGAGAGGGTAGTTTAGACGAGTTTAGATATGAAGTAGTTAAGATAGTGGATATGCATGATTAATTTTAATAATCGTCGAGCTTCTCGCCCTTTTTGAGGTATGTTTGAGGCTGATATCCTAGTGCTTCTAATAAAGTAGAGGCGATCTTCGCTTCATTCAGTAGTTCCCTAGCCCCATTGCCGTTATAGCCGAGCTGAGCTATTGCTTTTAAGACCGAGATCACTCCCGCATCTTTGTGGTCCCTACCGGTGTCTGATAGAAGTTTTTTTACGGAGGTCAGACCTGTTCTTTCATATTCGATTAAGCATGCATGCACCACATCTATCAAGGTTCTTAAAGTATCTGGCTTAGTCGGTATTAGATACCCTCCTGATAATCTATCCTTAGAGAGAAGTATCTTGACGTTCTCTCCTTTTTTCTCTACGAGCCCTCTTCCGCCTTTTGTCATTAGTGTGTCTAGGCTGATGTTTCCTCCGAAGACTGTTGCGAGTCTTGCTAGGTCATACTCGACGATTAAGCTGGGAAAGCTCTTGAGGAGGTTTAGGTATGCGAGGGTTTCTAGGTCGGCGTTTTGTATATCTTCTGTGAGGAATCTGTTCACGGCTTCGGCAACTATTGTTAGAGCGTCATCAGGAGATTTGATTTTCCCTGAGGCATCCTTTATTATCGAGTAGTCAGCAAATTTGCCTAGTACTGGTCCGTAGACGCTGACTATGAGGTCTGGACCAGTTATTCCTAGTTTGGAGTGGTTCCTTACTTTTGTATCGGCTTCTCTTATCAGTTCTTCTTTGACCTCTTCCCACAGACCTTTTTTCTCCTCCTTCCGCTCTTCACATCTGAGGAGTACTGTGTATTTGAGGATGCCTTTGTTCCTTTTACCGAATTTCTGGCCAGGCTCTGTTGCTACTGGCCATGAGGCTCTGAAGGTAAAGCCTGCGTTGATGAGGGCTTTGGCAAGGCTTGCCCATGCTTCTGCCTTTCTATGCGTGAACATCACTGTGAGAACTCCGTCATCTCGTAAGACGCGTTTCATTTCTCTGAAGCATGCCTCGATCTTAGACTCGTAATGTTGGGCTGCTAGCTGTTTAGAGTTCTTTAAGCCCTTGAATCTTGCGGGGTTGGCTACGGCCTCTTCTTCTTTTGGTGTTAGTTCGTATTGGAATGCTTCTGGGTATAGGTCGCCTATCAGTCGTTTTAGCCATACGTAGAAGAAGTCGCTTACCTCGCTGTACATGACGTTCTCGAAGTATGGTGGGTCGACGACTATGCAGTCGACGTTTCCGTCGGGTAGGGGTATTGCTGCCGCATCGCCGCAGTAGACCATGACTTTTCCAGTATTCGCGGGGAGGAGTTTAATGATATCGTTCAAAGAGTCTAAGACCTTCTCCAAAGCCCATGTCCATAACATTTTTGAATGATCCCATTCTGCATAACTCGATTTGAACGGAAAACCTTGTAATTCCATCATGTTGGTGACCTTTTTCCTAGTGACATCCCACCTAGAAAGGAGACAGTCATAGCTTATGCATG
>JANJXX010000023.1 GCA_024720975.1 Candidatus Panguiarchaeum symbiosum
TTCCAAGCGTGGTTTTACCAGATCCAGACTCACCCACGACAGCTAGAGTTTCACCTCTAGCGATATTAAAGCTAACGCCATCAACCGCTTTAACAAATATCGGCTCTCTGAGAAACCTCTTTATAGGAAACCACACTTTCAAATCTTGCACTTCAATTAGACTATTTGCGGACAAAATCATCCCCCATAAAGAAAGCATGCAACATATCTGTCTTCTTCAACATTTTGGAAAGGAGGTTCTTTCTCTTTGCAGATAGGCATAGTATATGGGCATCTTGGATGGAAGCGACATCCTGAAGGTGGCGATACAAGGTCTGGGGGAGCGCCGGGGATAAACTCAAGCTTTTTATCTGTTCTTAAAGTCGGTATACTGGCGAGGAGCTTCTGCGAATACGGATGTTTTGCGTCCAAGTATATTTGCTCTGAAGTTCCATACTCAACTATTTTTCCCCCATACATAACCGCAATTTTATCCGCAAGCTCGCTTGAAAGAGCCAAATCATGGGTGATAAGTATATAGGATAGAGAAGATTCTTTCTTAAGTTTCTTAAGAAGATTCATTATATTAGCTTGCGTTATGACATCTAGCGCTGATGTAGGCTCGTCTAATATAACTATGCTTGGGTTTAAAGCTAAAGCCATCGCTATTACAACCCTCTGCTTCATGCCACCACTAAGCTCATGTGGATATCTGTCCGCTATAAAGGCTGGAAGACCGACTAATTCTAGAAGCTCTCTGGCCTTAGAGAGAGCTTTATTCTTATCCATTTTAGCGTGTATTATGAGTGGTTCAGCCACTTGAAACCCCACTTTAATTACTGGATTTAATGAATTCATAGCTCCCTGGAATACCATGGAGATTTTTCTCCAAGATATCTCTTTTCTAAACCTCTCATCATCCATCTGCATAATATTTACTCCATTCAATATTATTTCCCCCTCATACACATCAATATTTCTAGGTAAAAGACGCATTATCGCTATAGCCGTAGAGGTTTTTCCGCATCCCGATTCTCCAACAATCGCCAACGTCTCGCCTTTACATAAGTGGAAGCTTATAGAATCAACAGCCCTAACCGTCCCCCTGAGAGTCCTATAGTATAACTTCAAATCTCTAATCTTCAGAATCTCCTCCAAACTTCTCTTACCTCTCTCTTAATCTTGGATTGACAACCTTATCCAACGCAAGACCTATAAATGCAAATGATATGGCTGTGAGTATTATGAGGGCAGATGGGAGCAAAATCCACCACCACAACCCATGTACAACCGCGCCCCCAGAATAAGCGTCACTTATAATTTTACCCCAAGTTGGCATCATTGGATCTCCTAAACCCAGCACGCTTAGAGCCGCCTCCAAAAATACATAGCTAGGAACTGATAGAACCATGTTGGCCATGGTGTATGGTAGTAGTCTAGGCAAGATATATAAGAACAGGATTCTCTTGCGGCTTGCACCATACGATATTGCTGCCTCAATATATTGTTCCGTCATGATTTGAAGAGTCATACTTCTAGCTGTTTTTGTCGCCCCTCCAAAAACGCTTAATCCCACAACTATAAACAATAGCGTCCATATATCTATTCTATAGACAATTGATATTGTGATAAGAATAGGCAGAAATGGTAATATCATGTACACGTCAGTAACTCTTTGGATAAATTCATCAATTAGACCTCCATACCACGCACTCAATGAGCCAATAAAAGTCTGTAGAAAGCTCGTAGCTAAAGCTGCTATCAAGCCAAAGGATAAGGCTATAGGTGCACCCCACACTAAGCCCACAAAGATATCACGCCTTTTATCGTCAGTACCAGCCAAACCAAAGACCTTACCGTATATTATGAGCTCAGCATCCACATTATCCATGGGATTTGAAGAGATTGAAACTATTTTAAGCATATATACACCGTTAACTGGCGTTGGGTTAACATGAGATGGGTTATTGTCCATGAAAAGTATAATTTCAGGACGCATTATCATAGATGACGATATATTAAATCTTTTTAATGAATCTTCAATATACTCGTAAACCTCCTTTTCGCGGGATATATAAATGGAATTCAGTCCTCCTTTAAGGAAGCCTTTCCAGAGAGTTACATTTATGCCACTCGGTTGAAGCCATTTTATCTCTACTAAAATTCTCTCAGCATCTACGTATAATATTAGACGTAGCTCCGATGGAAAGTCTTGATACTCGTATGAGAACTTTCCCTCAAGCACATTATATTTAAGCCCAGCAGTTTCCAAATAATAGGAGTACTTTCGAAAACTTTCATTAGCAACGATAATAGTTTCAGGAAGTTTTTTCTCCAAGAATATGTTCACCCAATTTGGCAATGCAAGTCTAGGGTTACGTTGCCAGAACATTGGATTATTCCATTCTTTTGCCACATTAAATGGCACATATATTAGCACAAGAGTTGATAAAATTATCATAATTATTATAATTGATAAACCAAAGATGCCTGCCTTAGAGCGTAGAATGGCATTTGTCATCTCTTGAAATTCTCTGGGTACATTCATAAACTCACCTTCTAGCTCTGATTCTAGGATCAAGTACGCTGTAAATTAAATCCAGTATTAAAACAGTAATTACAAGCAAATAGGCATATATTACTGTTAATCCTATTACTACTGGCGCATCCAGCGAGCTTATTGCTTGGAAAAATAGAGTGCCAAGCCCAGGCCAGTTAAATACGGTCTCCGTTATTATAGCTCCCTGCCACGAAGATATCAGCGAGAGAGAGATAACTGTCACTACAGGTGGGAGACTCGGTCTTAGTACATAACGACGCATGAGGATATTTTCGGACAAGCCTTTAGCCTTAGCGGCTATTACAAAGTCTTCCTCTGCTATCTGAACCATGAGGTTTCTGGCTATATACGCCCAGGCACCGAAAAGGGAAAAAATCCATGCGAAGAGAGGCAAAGCCATATGATAAATTACATCAAGAATATAACCTATCGGGTTATTGGGAGGAGGAGCGCTTACCATACCCCCAAAAGGCGTAAGTCTAAGATAATATGCGAAGAGCATAATGAATAATATACCAAAAAACCATGGAGGTATAACTTGCGTCACTATTGCAAAGATTGAAAAAGCCTTATCAAAAAATCCTCCGGGATGTTTTGCCATATATAATCCTAAAATCAACCCTATAATTGAATACAATATTGTACCAGTAGTGAACAAGAGAACTGTTTGAGGTAATCTCTCAAGTATTATATCGCCCACATTTTTAGACCCGCTGGCACTTGTTATGAAGAGGGCTCTGCCAAGTCTTAAAGTGAGGGCGTCAATCAAATATATGAATGTACGTTCTATGAAGGGTTTATCAAGACCCTTAGCTTGTATAGCCATTTGAAATCTTTCGTCTATGATCCTTTTCTGTTCTTCCTCGGTGAGTTCAGACCAAGTAGGCAATCTGACAAGACTAGATACAATATCGTATTTTATTTGAGACTTCAATATATTGTCTATAAGCCCACCGGCATTAGCTACTATTATGGTTAAATACACGGCTAATACTAGGGTAATGAAGAGCAGTAACATACGCTTACCAAGATACTTGAGCATTGCCAGCGGTAACATAGGAATCAACATCCAAACAATTCAAAATAGCCATTTATAAACATTTTTCATAGTGTTCAACTTTCTATTAAAAAGAAAAGAGAGGATAAGGGTTGAGTTTGCCCGGTCAGCTATTTTTTACGTAGCGACAATATTATAGCAGTTATGGACGCAATTAATGCCACTACCGATAGGACCAGAACAATATTAACGGTATTTTGTATGCTTGTAAGTGCGGCGGATAGATTATTTATGTTATTGGAGAGAGAGTTTATATCTGTCTCAAGAATTGAAATTCTATTCTTCAAGTCGGCTTCTGTGGCCTTAACTAGACGCTCAAAATATGTGATTTCTGGCGTTACCGTGAATGCATATGAGGAAGTTGATGGAAGGGCAGCTTCCTCACCGATCGCTATGAGTAATAACGAATATGTTCCTGGCGTCATTTTACCAGTATCAACACTAGTAAGAGTTATGTCGAATGCTCCCCCGCCTTTAGGTGTAGCTATTCCTGATAGAATCAGATTACCCGCAATGTCGGTTATTAAGTATTTCACTTCCGCCTTATCATATGGCGTACCTTGAACCTCAACTGCTAGGCTGAATATAGCGCTCAATCCTGGGACAACATCTTCCGGGGCCTTGGCTACGCGAATGCTCGGAATCTTAACAGTAATCATTTCATCCCACTTGTTGGCTTTGAATGGATATTCTCTGAATGCTTCAAGGGTCATTTGTAGAGCTGCTGGATCTGCCGAAGCAAATATATATGGTCCGTTACTAACCCAGAAGTGCCCTCTGCCCTCATAGAATGCTTTAAGAGCGTTCCATCTTGCAGCAGCATCGCTTGGAGACACTATACCCTCAAGCTCTGATGGTATAGGTTTCTCTCTAACAAATCCATCCAGAATCGCTTTAAGTACGTCTATTGATCGTCCTTTAGTTAAATCTAGCTGATCCACGCCCAATATGTCAGCCATGTCGACCGACCAAGCAAGCTCCTTTCTTAAGACGGCCTCATTCATGAGCATAAAGAGCTCCCAGGGAGTGTCAGGCCATACACTTGCGGCAGAAGCAATATAACTATCGTCTACATGCCAATAGTCTATGTATACCTCTGCTGTATCATCAGCTGTGAATTTGATGCCTCTAAAAGATTTTATAAACAGAACTCTTCCAGGTGACGCTGCTACAGAATCATAGAGTGGAGATTCCTCGGACGCGACCTTAAATACTTCCGCTATACTATAGAGGATGTCCGCTTTGGTTACAGGCTGACCGTGATGCCACTTGCCCAGAGTGAACTTAAAGGTAACCTTACTTGTCGCTTTAACTCCTTCGCCTACGGGCTTAAACTTTCCTAGAGATAGATCGTAGATTAATGCGTCGGCTGGAACGTTTAGTTTACCTTCCGGCCCCGCAGTAGTGACTTTAAATTCTGCTCTAATGGGAATGTATTTGCCAGTATGTGGATGTGGAAATACGCCATAGTCGGCCACTAAATAGTATGCAAACACATCGTAAAGCCAAGAGAAACCAGCTATTGGATTAAAGCCCTCTATGAACATTAGTCCATTGCCAAATTTGACAACTCCTCCTGGACCTTCAACTCTCCTCATTGTGCGCAGGAACCAAAAGCTCCAAACACCACCATAAATATCTAACACAGAATCTCCTATTTTATCGCTTGAAGGAAAGCTTACTAACTGATCTAGGACCCAAATATGGACCCCATCCCATAATGCTAGTTCAGATATTTTCTTAACTAACTCGTTTCGCTCCTCCATTGACTTATATTCAGCAGCATGAAGTTTATCCATTGCCTCCCTGAGTAATGGTGGACCACGATACTCTTGGCATAATGGTATGTTGTCTGGCGAATACCAGAACCATGGAGTATCATCATCATACGCGGTTATTGCCGTATTAGCCCAACCTGCCGTGTATATGTGCCACTCGCCACGTTTGCTTGGTTCAAAGGCACCCCATAGGAGAAAAGCATCCCTAGCAGGCTTATAGAGTCTATTCACGGTGAACCCTAAATTTTCAAGC
>JANJXX010000024.1 GCA_024720975.1 Candidatus Panguiarchaeum symbiosum
GAGGGAGGGCATTACTAAGTCGGTGTATCTTAAGTGGTCCGGTAGGGGTATGCATGTGCACATACATGAAAATGCCTTCTCGGATGAAGTTCTTGAGAGGTATCATCCACTGGATCTTGCCTATGCTACTGTAGAATTTGTTTTGAGAAAGCTCAGCAGTAAAATTCAGGAGGTAGCTAAAGCAGCACCGCAGGCTGATAGACCTTTGAAGTTAGAAAATGAAATTGATGTGAAAAGAGTCTTTACGGTTCCATTATCATTGCATAAATCGCTCAATCTTGCGGCAGTTTGCATAAAGCCAGGTCAAATTGATGAATTCACGCCAGATTGGGCCCGTCTAGATGTGCTAAAATATAATAAAGACTGGCGGTTGTATGAAGTGGGAGAAGCAGATAACCTGGCAATTAGAGCCATTAAAGAAGTAGGAGGATATTTCGAGCGGGTGGGGGGAATAAGGACAGTTGTTGGTATACAACAACCCAAAAAGACGGTGAGAGAAGTGTCTAAGGAGAGTATTTCAGTGAGCGTCGGTAGATTTCAAGTAATGGCTCTTCTTCAAGCTGCGAGATATTATCTATTAACTGGGGATATTCAAAAAGCGAAGTCTTTTGGTTTAAATAGGGCAATATTTTACGCTTGGGCTAAGTACCATCGAAAACCTATGCCTAGGAAGAGGTTTAAGCCTACAATAGATGTTGAGGAGGTCGTAGAAGAGGGAAAGAGAATGGTGTATGTCGGCGATGAGGGCGCATTTGTGTCTGAGAGAGGGTGGTTCATTATAGGAGACAAAGAGCAAGTACCTGAGGATTTCGACAAGAATGTTGCCAGCAAGATTAATGCTATAGTCGAGTTTGAGAAAGCTTGGCAATCAGCACTCGAATACGTAAGGCAATTCCCAAAAAGTGTGCTACTTGACCAAAGACGATTTTATGAAGATGTATATAAGTCAGTCAGAGACAACTTCATAATACTCGTTAAAGATGGAAAAATACCAAGGAGAGTTCAGTTAGATTTGCGGTGATGCCAATGCCTCTGATGAACGTGTATATAGTCCATAGAGGCCAAAGACATAGTGCAGTAGCATTACTTACGAAGAGAGTACCTTTTAATTTGATATCCCAGAAATTATTCGAGAAGCTTTTTGGTCAAAGTTGGTTTGAAGTTCCTACACCACTGATATTTTATAAGGGAGCTGTCAAGATCGAAATAAATAGGGTCGCCGATTTGCAAGTTGAAATCGGAAAAATCATAATCAAACTAAGAGTCTATGTCAGCGATGAAGCAATGAGTGCTGCCATGGAACCATGCGATATAATAATCGGGAGAGAAACTCTTGAGAAGTACAAGATACAAGTTTTTGAATGATAACTGGACATATCCTAGATCTTGTAAAGCCTATAAAAGCCTCACTGATGTTAAGCTAGCTCTTTTCCACGCGCACCCTACTTTTAACAATAATATCACAATTAAAGCTTTGGTGTTTGAGAGGAACTGGCTTTATTAAGGGATTCTAATGTTACCGATAGTTATCATAAAAGACAGAGCTTTTGAGGGTGAAGCCATTAAGATTCTACTTGAGATAGCTAAGAAACTTGGCGTAGATATCATTAAAATTGTCCGCATGAAAGAGAAAGCTGTTGTTATCTACAACAGTGATGCATGCTTTCCAAATAGCAAACTGGAGGATATAATTGTTTCTAATCCAGCGATATATTTAACCTGCGATTCCATAGAGGATGGCATACAAATTGAAAAGAAGGAAGATTTACTGAAATTAGAAAATGAATTGCCTTTACGCTTGAGGATCATCAACATTTATTCAAAACTACCCAGGTTGGATTGTGGTAGATGTGGCCTTAGAAGTTGCCTTGAGTTTGCTAAGAGCGTGGTGAATAACGAAAGAGAACTCTCTAACTGTCCTATATTATCTGCAGAGAGAAAAGTGTTGATTAGCTTGCATGGGAAGAGAATATTCCTCATGCCCTGGGTAGAGAGGCTGTTTAGGAGCTTAGTATTCGCCTTCCTAAGCAACCTAAAGGGCGTTAACTTAAAGGGTGATGAGAAAATAATTCTTGAGGTGAGAGAATGAAAGTAATCAGTTTTATTGGACGAAGTAGCTCTGGTAAGACATCTTTAATGGAGTACCTTATTAGGGAGCTTAATAGTCGAGGATTTAAGGTGGTTGCTGTAAAACACATACACAAACCAACTTTTGATGTCGACAGAGAGGGTAAAGATACTTGGAGATTATTCAATGCCGGCGCAGAAACTGTCATTGGTGCGTCGTCTGAAAGACTCTATCTATTCTCGAGAACTAAAGTAACTGTGGATATAGATACATTATGTAATACCATAGAAATACTAAATGGAAGTGTGGACTTCATTCTAGTGGAAGGAAGACTTCCCTATAAGCGGATTAAACCCTGGAATGTGATAGTTATTGGGAGTGACGAGCATATAGACATTTTGCAGAGCCTTAATGATCAGACGATTGCGGTGGTTTACTCTGAGAATTTCACGAGACTAGAAGAATTGAAAAAAATTGCCAAAAAGCCCATCATTGGGATGAACCAAAAGGCCGAACTTTTGCAGATGATACTTCATCTAAAGTAGTGACTAATGACGATTAGTTATTCCCTGATATTGGAGAATGCCATAAAGAATGCTTTTAGCTCGATTTCTGTCGGCGATCCGTGATTGACCCTAAGTCTTCTTAGATCATTTATAAGCTCGGCTATCACCGGATTTTTCGATTTTCCCTCTGCACGATCAACACATATATCGAAGTTCTCTTTGAATAAGACTGTGTATTTTCCAGCTCTAAGCATGAATCTCTCCTTATTAGCAAGAGGCCATAGATCGTGAATTATCTTCTTGGTTTCCTTCACCTCTACTCCGTGGTCGAAGAATTCCTCAAAAGCTTCTATGTCAAGTTCATCAGCATATATCATAGCGAATCTCCCGCTCTTAGCAAATAGGTCAATGTTATTCTTTTCGAGGAATGATTCAAGTGCATCCTTATTCAATTCAGTATGGCTCTTAATTTCCATCAGTCCATGATCGCTAATAATGTAGACGCTTACTCTTCTCCTATAGTTGTTTATAATCTCCTTAAGTAAACATGTGATTCTGTAGTAAAGTTCTAGGGTCTCTTTCCATTCTGGACCCTCAGTACCATATGCATGAGCTATAGAGTCTAAACCACTGAAGTATGCGCTGATGAAGGCTTTATCGCTTTTGTTTTCCAGTATTTTGAGTATTCTCTTAATTGCATACATAGCGTCAATCTCGCTGCTGTAAGAGAGTGTCTTGAACCCTTCACTATAAAACGAATTAAGCCCCTTAGAGTCTGCAATGTCACTTGGCAAGAGATTTATAAGCACGTAATCATCTGGAAAGTACTCCGTGGCAGGCTTCTCCCACATAAGACTTCGTAGTTTAACTCCAGCCTCTTCAAGGGGTATGTCATATCCAGGAACTTTTCCCTTGAGCATGTCAACGTAGTTTCCTATCTCTGGCACAAAAACTTTAGTATTCATGAAGCCGGTAAGTTCAGGCGGTAAGCCAGCATTAATTGCAAGCCCTACAGGTCCAGTAAGTGTCGGAATTGCGCTCGAGAGCTCAAGACCATCGTGTTCTTTCCAAAGTTCAAGCATGTTTCCGCTCAAATGACTTGTTGATAAGGCATCATAAGTGAGGAGGATCACTATCTCACTATCCTCAAAGTTATTTAGTATGTTTCCTTTGAAGGTAAATTTTGAATGTGGCTCTTCGAGCTCCAAACTAAAGTTGTATGCGATGATAGTAGGTAATATCCTGAAAACGGCGCGATCGTAGTCTGGTTTCTTGTACATTATTTTACCACCTCTTTTGGAAAACTTCAGCAAATTGACCTAATCAATGAACTGCACAGTAGGATATCAAATATGTTATGTCAATTAGTTTATCGTAGCATTAATAGCTTGCACGGACTTGATATTTATTCATCATATTTTTAGGGTTATAATATTGTTTTATGAAATGACAGAGGGGCTAAAAATGAAAATTCCAGGAATAAGGGATTATACTATAGAGAAACTTGATAAGATATTTAATCCAAGCAGTGTAGCTGTTATTGGTGCGAGTCGGACTCCTGGAAAAATAGGATACCAAGTCCTTAAAGATATAATAGATGGCGGCTTCAGGGGGAAAGTCTACCCGGTAAATCCTAATGCTAGTGAAATTCTCGGATTAAAATGCTACCCAAGTGTAAAAGATATAGAAGGTCCAGTAGACTTAGCCGTAATCGTCGTTCCTGCGAAACAAGTCGAGCAAGTCATGAGAGACTGCGCAGAGAAAGGGGTTGGTGGTGTTGTTGTAATTTCTTCTGGGTTCAGCGAAGTCGGGAACATAGAGGATGAGAATAGAATAGTAGAAATTGCGAGAAAGGCTAAGATACCGCTAATAGGTCCCAATGTCGTCGGTATACTAAGTAATCCAAGTAGCTTGAATGCCAGCTTCGCCCCAGAGCTTCCCTATCCTGGAGGTATAACACTTATCTCGCAAAGTGGTGCATTGATTATAGGCCTAATAGGTTGGAGCTGGTTGCATAGAGTTGGACTTTCGAAAATAGTTAGTTTAGGTAATAAAGCTGACGTGGACTTCTCTGAGTTGATAATATATTTCGGCGAGCGAGACAAAGAAACAAAGTGTATAGCTATATATTTGGAGGGGACAGATGCAGGCAGAGAATTCTTCGAAGCGGCAAAGAGAGTCTCTCCAAAGAAGCCTATAGTAGTCCTCAAGGCTGGCTTCTCACAGAGGGGAGAACTTGCTGTAGTATCTCACACTGGATCTATGGCTGGTTCTGCAAAACTTTATGAGGCAGCATTTAAACAATCTGGTGTAATAATGGCTGAGGATCTAACTGAACTCTATGATAAGGCATTAGCACTAAG
>JANJXX010000025.1 GCA_024720975.1 Candidatus Panguiarchaeum symbiosum
AGGTTCTTTGATATTCTTATTTGCACAGAATCTGTTGAAGAGGCATTGACCAGGGTGGAGTTTTTGAATGTCCATCCACTCGTCTGCAATTTTATTATCTCTTGATATCCCTGAATGTCTATGGACCTCTTTGTATCTCCAGGAGTTGTGCTTGTTAGTGTTTGAACTAAAGTGCCATTCGCCAGTGCTTTGTATCCTTGAAGGTTCTTGGACTTCATGTATATGCTGCTACTGTTTTCTGTTATTTTGCTTAGGTTTGTATGAAGTGGGCTAATAATCAGGAAAATTAACGCCATCAATGAGATAAATCTCATAGCTTTTTGTATTAGGGATGATGTCATATTAGCACCTATCTAGCTAGTGTTACTCTAAGATATAATCTATTTTCGACATAAAATGTCGACTACAGACAAGAGATCCGCGTATGCGTCAAAACGAGGCTATTTCTTTATAACTTTATTCCTTATTTTTCATTACATTGAATTGGAACACATATCATTAAGTTTAGGTTGAACGCCCCCTTGACTGCTTTTTCTATATTTCTATGGATTTTCCGTAGATTTTAAACATTTGCAGACGCAAAGTTATAACAAGAGCCTCGCCCTTTAAGGCAGGGGTGGTATAGGTAAGGTTTTAATCTCGTACTTTTTAGTGTATTCTATCGATTTAAGAATGGAAGGGCAGCGGGTGAAAACTATATCTCCAAGCCCCACATTATGTGGATAGAGGTAATGCATCTAAGACCAAGCGTGGAGCTGAACCCGACGGGAGTAAAGAATGCAACCCCAAACTTCCCAGAACACTTGCTCTTTATTTTACTTCTAGACAAGACATGTTACACATTGTCTATTTCGATGATGAAAAGCCTTAGTTAGGTCACTACCTCTTAACTATTTCTAAAACAACGTTGTATGAAGGGTCTATGTCTAACCCCAGCCTCCTTCTTAGTTCGTTCTTAAACTCTGGAGGTGGAACATAGCCAAGATGCTCGGTTAAATCTATCTTTAGCACTTCTCCTGCTTTGAGTTCCTCAAATCTTCTCCTTTGTTCTGACGCTATTCTATTGATTATATCGAGTGTCTGCTTCGCCTGAATTTCGCAATCCTTTACTCTCTTAAATCCACGACATCTTCCATCTGTAATATTCAAACAATGTGGTCCGATGCCCTCAAATATTCTCGGATGAACAATTAGTCCAGCAAGAAGCATGCACCATGCTACATTTCTTATTTCCCATTGTGCGTCATAGCATGTTCTCTGGGTTATTATGTGAATCATTTCTTCTGCGTCAAAGGCTGAGGATATGTGAGTCTTAACGCTCATAGGTATTATGAATCTGGCGTCCTCGGGATCAACGACTTTTGTCAACTCCTCATAAACTCTTCCGGCTTCAAGAACTTTTCTAACATATTTTTCAATGCTATCAACGCCAGCCTTCAGAATGCTTGGTGGTATGACAAACCAATCAGTTCTTGACGTATCGATCTTAACATATCTCAGGCTTTGTTGCATATGTGCAGCTATTCTATATCTAACCCACTGGTGTGTAAAGATGCGTGAGACATCCTCAATAGAGAAAACATAGTAGGGAAAGTCAAGAATAGAGGATAGCTTCTTGGTCTTAGCGAGTTTTATTATCTTTTCAGTATCTTCCACTCTCGGCTTTATATCAGGGGCAACGGAGTGAGAAACAGTAGCCCAGGCGCCTTTGCTTAATATTTCCTCTGCATCAGGGAAATATGCCCAGAGAATAACTCGCATTAGGATTCCCTAGTGGTCGACTAATTTAAGTTACTAGAAACCTGCATAAATAGCTGCAAAGAATGTGAGTAATACTGAGGGTAGGGCGATTTCCTTGATTGCGTTGTGAAGATTTAATCTAAAGTACTTTGATGTTAGGACCAGGCAAGGATGAACTGGACTCATAAGATATCCTGCTGATGATGCTGTATACATTGCAGTCAATATGAAGTAGTCAATGACACCAAACAAGCCCTTATACAAGGGAATGAGTATTGTCAGGGCTAGTTGTACCCTACCAGTAGCTATACCCATTAGAAATGGAATAATCACAGCCAGCAGAAGTCTTGGCGGACTGAGTGAGTATATCACATTTGATACGCTAGTCTGCGCGAATACGTATCCATAAAACATTATTGCTAGGTATACGAGACCAAATTCCCATGCTTCGACACGTCTAGCTATGGCAAAGACTTCCCTGAATGTGATCTTTACATAGAAAATTGACAGCAAGAATGCAACTGTAACGCCTAGGAATGCACTAAGCTCCATGCTCAACCCTAAAATATCCGCAACTATTTGAACAACAGGCGCTAGGATTATTATTGTTATTGCGCCGGGATATAAATTACCGCCAGCATTCTTACCACCGCTAAGACCCCGTAAGTAGAACATGTAACCAATTATCACGCTCACTATAAGCATAGGAAACATATATGCTATAGCTACAACGAGGTCAAGACCAGATAAAGCAACAGCCACAATCAGAGCCGTAGATAGAGGATACACGAAGAAGATTATGTGTCTAAACCAAACATTAAGTGCGGCCTTTTTGTTGATCGGTAGATCATTGCCGATGATTCTGTCAACAAGAGGACAAGAAAGAACGGCACCACCGGGAACCGCAAGAAAGCCAAAAATAGCAGGACCCATAACGCTCGCAACACGCCTATCGAGAAAGCTAATATTTTCGGTAAGGGGATTCTCTAAGAGTTTTCCGATGAGTGGTATTTCCATGAGAGCAAACGCAAGTAGGATGTTATCAATTGAACTCATTTTTATAAGAGCGTTGAAGATGACGTTAATGCTATTACTAGTGGAAAAGGCCAGTATAAGGCCAGCAACAAATATCGCCAGCCACAAATTTTTCTTAGCTAGGATTAACATGACAGATATGCTAACAAGAAACCATGCTAAGACCAAGATACCCTGCAACAAGACCACCAAATGACAACACACACGCTACCAATAACAAACTATGGATGCTTAAAAATGCAAAAGTTTCAAATTGAATGAAAGCTAGATCACTCCGGTAAGAGCTTTAGATCTGACGATGTGGGTCTCATTTTAACATTAGATCATGAATTCTTCAAGATAAAGTCCTAATTGTATGTTACTTATCATCACTATCCTATGTGATTTATGCCTTAAGAAGTTAGAGATTTTTTAATAGGAAATTTTATGATTGAACTTTTGTCCCTCGGTTATGAAGTTGCACGTGTTGATAAACTCGGTTTGGGGATGGATTTGGAGAAGAATTCAGACCTTAAATCAGATGAGAATATCCTCGAAGGAGCAGCGAAAAGAGGTAGAGAGGAGAAAGTAGCTTTGCTTTTACTGTGGCTAAATTATAAGGATGCTAAAGCGCTTGAAAAGGCGGTTTCATTAAGTGATGTTCCAAAGGACCTTGTTAATGCTGTTAAAATTGCGAAGAAATTGGGGCTCATTAATGTCGTTGATAATAAGGTGTTTTTAAGTGAGGATGTTGTCGTAGGTCATATGCCTGAGAAGTTAATATCGCTTTTCAGAAGGCGTGTAATAGCTGCTGGTATTTTATCTGGTCTGCTTAGCATCTTACTGATTCTCGGGATAGCAACAGTCATTATACCCAGCCTGGAGGTTCCGGTAATCTTGCTAATTGTGATACTTACTTTAGTGGTTATATGCTCATTCCTTTACATTGATTATAGGAGAACACTTGGTTACTTACCCCCTCCTTGATTAAAGGCTTGTTTTTAGGGCTATGTACATGCATTAACTTAAGATTTACGGTTAAATTTCTATGTGTATGCTGTGTCCTTTCTCTGGGAGTATCCACCGATATTTTTCTCTCCCAATGAAATTCTGCAATAACCTTGGCCTCTTTCCATGGATTGGTACTATCCTCTTAGGATTTATGCTTTCAATTAGTCTTTTGAGATCTAGTGGCGTTATGTGACCAGAGGCATGAATATGGTATATTGGAATACCTAATTCTTCAAACCAGTTCATTAAGCGCTCAAATTCGATTTCACTTTCTTCACTTATTGGCTCTGATGATGCAAGTATGAAGATGTTCCCATGCTTGACCAATCTTAATATTTTCTCGATGTCTCTGCCAGGTGACATTATTGTTGAATATCTATTTTCAGCCTCGTATCTCTTAAGAAATTCGCCAAGTCTTTTGTATTTAATATCCTTATTGTACTCTTTAAATGAATGCTCAAGTGTCTCGGGGACGAGTATATTTTCTGAAAGCTCTCTATCAATGTCTTGAAGTATGGCCTTTTCTTGTCTTGAGAATCTTGTCTTTGGTGAGTACACATAAACATCTGCAAATTTAAGCTCCTTTCTCAAACCAGGGCATTTGGAGATACTCTTCAAATATATCCACCCAGCTAAGTCCATCAGAAGGATTCTATCGGTTTCCTTCGTTGCACTGCTTATGCTGTAAAGTCTGTCATAATCAGCTTTAGATGTATCTACAAGCACATTTCCCCTAAATCTTTGCATTATGTCTTTGAGCTTCATCCTTACTTCATCCTCTGATGTGAATCCTGAGTAGTCGATGTGTGTTGACTCTACTATTAGTAAGTCCACGT
>JANJXX010000026.1 GCA_024720975.1 Candidatus Panguiarchaeum symbiosum
CTTGCTTTTAATCGGAATGAAGGTTGGTAAGAGTGTGTTGCTAGGCAGACTCAAGTATAGGCATGTTATTTCAGGCAGAACTTTTGGCAAGGCAGGATATGATGTTAGGGCCATAGAGTTCTTAAAGGAAAGCCAAGATTTTGAGGTCGACGGACTGAGAATTAAGGGCGGCGATCGCGTTGAGGGAGCAGAGCTAATTAAGCTCATCGAGAAGCTTAGGTTTCTTGCAAATATGGAGTTTAAGGGCGAAATTATTGACGTGGATGAGGTGGCCATAGTTGAGCAGATTACAAGATATTGATTTCGAACCACCAGGATATCCAATATACAGAGCCTTCATAATACCATACAGACGGGATAGGGAATTATACGACGTAGTCGAGGTAGACGCTGATGAAGTAGATTTATGGAGGAGAATGCTTGAAATACTAAGAGAATTCCTCTCAGATGCGATAAAATCTTTATCAGAGAGCGGTAGGAGTCTTAAAGATTATGAGAAGCTAGAGCTTCTGGGCGACTTAATATCCCTCTTCTTAAGAACCCCATTAAATAGGGAGGTTTTTCCAAGCGTTGCGCCAAGCCCACTAAAAGCCTACATGCTTATGAGACTCACCGACTTTGGAGAACTCTTTAAGGAATGGGAGAGAATAAACTTTGATCCACTAGAGTTTACTTACACATTCTATAATGAGCAAATGAGAAAGTATCTAAGGGAGGATAAGCAGTTACCTACTCTATCCAAGATGCTAAGCAAACTTGAGACGACCGAGGTCGCCGACCTCTTGGAGTCCTGCTGGCTCCTAATACCGGCCGACACAAGACCCATCCTTAACACATCAAGCTTAATCCCACACTTACTTTTAACATCAGCAATAGCTTGGTCTATGGCAATTAATAAGGGGATTAAGGATAGGAAGACATTAGCCCTTTTAAGACTTGCAGCCCTGTTCCACGACATCGGCAAGCCATTCAAATACGAAAACCACGTAGAAGCCTCCGTTGAGGTTGCCAGGGAGCTTTTAAAGGGACTCATACTCGACGAAGATGTTGCATTAATCATCAAGCTTATTGAAGAACATCATTCAAAGACTCGTAAAAGCGAGTTGAGCGAGATAGTTAGTGAAGCTGATTGCTCAGCTTCAGCAATAGATAGGCTCAAAAGGCTTTTGGATGATAAAAACTTTATAGACATCAGGAATCGACTTGAGGAGGCAGCCAAGGCCCTCAACTACAATAGTTTAGAATTTGATGATTGGAGCTTCTGGCAAAGAATTCACGAGGAGTATGATAAAAAGCTCATAAGGGATTTGTCGGAGAGGTTCGTCGAGAAAGTTCGTAAATTGACAAAGAACTTCACAGTGTCGCTTCCCAAGGATGATAAAACAAAAGAGAAAAAAAGCAAAGAGGAATCCAATAAAATTAAGATCGTCTTGATAGATGTTGGAGGGATCCAGAGCTTCATATATAAGTCACACAGCTTGAAACAAGTTGCGGCTGCAAGTCTAGTGATAGATTCCCTAGTCATGGCTTATATAGTTGCGTTCCTCCAATGGATAATAAGTGAAGATTATTGGCTCCCTTACGAGGCCTTCTTACACACAGCTGGTGGGAATGTCGAGGTATTAGTACCATACACGATTCTTGAAACTGTTAAACACAGCATTTCAAAACTAGGTCGTTCCTTAACATTAAACAGTGGTATTCCATTATACATAGATGATGCAGATTTACATGAAGATTATGCCAAGACAGTGAAGGAGCTCGCGGCAAAGATGTCAATTAAAAAGATATCAATTAATAATATGCTGATCTTCAATGAAAGATACTCTGCTAGCATTCCTAAAAGCATTGAGAAAGGCTTTAGAAACGTTTGTCAGATTTGCTTCATGGAACCGCCAACAACTAAGATTCAAACACCTGAAGGAGAAGTAAACGTATGTGGAGTTTGCAGCAAACTTCATGAGATAGGTCTCAACATTCACTTCAAAGAGAAATATGATTCACAAATTGAGATTTGTGGAAGTGTATATCGACCAAGGGAAGTCTTTGAGATGCCTTGGGATGGAGAAGGAGCTCAGGTTAGGGCTTCTGAATATATTATGGAGATAATCGCTGGTCACGATCTTAGGGAGTTGCAAGAGCTCGGTAGGCTATCCAAAATGAGAAATATCTCAGTGATAAAGGTTGATGGAACACTAATGGGTCCATTGATGGCCACATGTTTGTCAATAGCCGATGCCTATGAAAGAAGTGCTAGAATAGATTTAGCTCTAAAGAAGTCAATTGAAGTAGCAATAAACGAAATCTACAATGGCGTTTCAAAAGTATTCGATAAAATAGACGCTGCTAGAGCTGCATTATCAATAAAGATGGGCATATTGTATGCTGGTGGTGATGACGCAGTAATATTTGTCCCTTCATGGGCATCACCACTGATTGCTCTTATACTCGGCAAAGAATTCCTACATTATCTTGGATGTGTGCGAGGCTTATCAATTGGTATAGCTACTGCAAGTCCAAAGGCCAATATATGGGCACTTGTGGATGCAGCATCAGAGTTAATGCATAAAGCTAAGAAGGAGGCTAGAAAAAAGATTAAAGAGGGGCTTATTGAAAGTACGATATGTTTCGATATTGTTGAGGCTGGCGACCTTTCAGGCAGCACTATTAGTGAAAGATTTGAAGCCTTAAAGCATGAGAAGCTCACAGTCCAACCATTTAATACAGAAAGTTTTGAAGGAATGCTGTGCAAAATATTAGGCCTCTCAGCACCAGAGTATAGTGAAATAGCACGCTTAAGCTACTTGGTCTCAAGAAACATTGAGATTCTTAGGAAATATTTTAGTGGTAGCGTTAAAGACAACTTGGTTGGACAAATAAGCGAGATCCAACAAGTACTCAAAAATATTAGACATACCATCAGCGAGGTTTTACAAGCTGCTAAATCCATAATTACTAAGGCAGAGAAATTTAAGGAATATGAGAGATATGTCTTTCCAATAGCATATATTTATGCCTGCCGCCAAATTGCTAGAGTTAAGATGTCTAATTCTTACGAATTTGTTAAGTCTCTTATACCAGAAGATTTAGACTCTTTCTCAAGCCTATCAGATGTGGATAGGCTTATCAAGATTATTGGGGGTGGAGTAATCTGAAACTTAACATTAGGCTTAAAACTATTGGATTATTCTGTATTGGATGGAGCTACCCCACTGTAATGGGACCGGACATACAATTTGTTAAAAGAATTAGCTATAATGGTGAATCTCAGATTTACATTCCAGCATCGAGTTTTAAGGGTGCCTTGAGATCCTCTGCAAGTAGGATTGCGGAAAGCTACGGTTTCAAGTCATGCGAAGAGATTAGACCTGAACGCATTAGAGAGAAGCATGAGAAGATTGGAGGAATTTGTAATGTATGTGAACTTTTTGGCTACCCGGGTAGTAACTTACCAAGCCCATTGATATTTTCAGACCTTCTACCAACAGGCCCTGTGGAGACACTCGCTCTAACGAGAGTTAGAATAGATGATAGGTCCATGAGGACTGCTGAAGGCGCATTATTCTCAACCGAGTATATACCACCACAATGCGAATTCGCTGGAACAATAGAGCTAATTAATGTTCCAGAGGAGAAAACAATTCTTCTCCCTCTCTCGCTCGCTGAACTTAGACTTGGAAGAATAGGTCGTGGAAGTGGCCTTATAGATTTAAAGATTGAGAATGCTGATGAGCTAGATAATGTTCTTAAAAATACTGTTTGGTCAAACCTTCTCAACGAGCTTAAGGAGTGGCTCTGGAATGATTATCCTTGAAATAATACTTGAAATCTTGTCACCGACCATAATTACTGAAAGAAGGTCTCCAAGGGGCTTCTTAAAGACATTGGACTATATTCCAGCATCGACGCTCAGAGGTGCAATTCTTTCTGAACTCTATAGAAATGGCATTATTGGAGACGACTTCCTGAAGAGTGAAAGAGAAAAGCCTTCAGTAATAGTCTCATACGCCTATCCAGTAACAAGTAATGGGGAGAAATGTTATCCGAGCCACCCATTCATGTATAAGTGCAAAGTGTGTGAAAAATACGAAAATTACCTAGGCAAAATTATTGAGAATCTTGAGAACTGCGAAAAATTGAAGGAGCTAATAGACATTACCTGCAAGAATGGGCATATGGCTCTTGAGAATCTTTATTCAAAGTACTATCCCAGCGAGACTGGCAAGGTTCCAGCTAGTAGATTCATATGTACTAGTGTAAGTAAGAAGAGGGGTTCTTCAGAGATTGGAATGTTGTATGAGTATGAGGCTATAACTCCTGGAAGGAAGTTCTGGGCAACATTAGCTATTCCAGATAAGATTGAGAAATATATTGATGAGCTAGAAATACGAATTGGTAGGGGAATTTCAAGAGGCTTCGGGCTTTCTAAAATAATAAAGTCAAAGGTAGTTAGTTTGAAGGATGTTGCAATGAGGAT
>JANJXX010000002.1 GCA_024720975.1 Candidatus Panguiarchaeum symbiosum
CTGCTGGCATCAGGTAAACCCAACGATAGTGGTTTAATACACAAAACGCTGAATTGCCTTCTGCCAGTTATGCCCCTGATAAATTTGCTAATAGCATCCGGTACTAAGAAATAAATCTCGTTTCTCGTTTGTATTTTTAGCACATCTTCTGCTCTTGCACCAAGTGCTAAAAAATCCTTAAGAGATTGCGAAATGTCTAGGGAATCTATTGAGACTGATCCGTCTAAACCCTTGGATATATCAACGATTTCTGGTATCCACTTGAGCTCTCCTCTAGCTACTAAGTCGTAAGCTAGAGAATGTATTAGCGGCTTTATGGTACCAGCCTGATCGGCTACTACAACATACCTATGGTTCTTGAGTACATCAACCAAGTAGTTTGCTAATGACGAATCAAATTTCAAAATCCCTGTGAGACGAACCATATCAAGCATCTTTTGTGCTAGAAGCACGTTAAAGATCGATTTAAACATAACACCAAATGCTAAAACAACCACGGGTCCAGATCCAATTTCTATCGTTGATGTATCAATTGTCATTGAAGTCTTTGTTTCTACCGGTTGAGATGATATAACCAAACTTTCCTCAATCAAAGATGGTTCGCAGATAATTATTCCGCTCCTTTTGTTTCTTGCCAAGGTTAACATGGAGTTGGCAAAAGCTTCTAAATCGAATGGTAGTAGTAGCTCTGTACCATGCCTAATTGAGTAACATAGTATATCTCTAACCAACTCCTCACTTCTGGCTAATATAACAAAGATACAGAGTTTGACATCAAGTTTTTTCCCATTTTGCTGTAAAATGGGGACAATATTGTTGAGCAAACCTATAACTCTGGAAACTTCGAATTTTTCAGGCGATAAAACCACTACTGTATTAACAGGATCAGCAGACCACTCAGATATGAAGCCTTCAAGGGACTTTATGTATTTTTTCCTCAATTTCTTAAGCGATATCTGTGAAGCTACTTTCAGGGATATGGGGTCTATCGCAAAGTGTATTATGTCTATGTTTGCTTCCAGAGACAGTCTCTCTAGAACATATGGAAGCGAAAGCATCTGCACAACTTTCCACCGACTTTTCAGTTATTTCGCCACTTAAAGTAATCAAAAAGAAGTTATAATAATTGACTAGAAGCGATATTTACCCGAGGGGCTATCCTATAAAACTACCATGCTGTAAGAATCTCTGCTGAGTTAGTTCCTACGAGAATCGTATGCTCAAATTGCGCCACTAGGCGATTTCGTGCCTCTACTAATGCTGGATATATGTTTACTTTTCCTTCTAGATGGCACGCCAGCAAGTGCTTGTGAATGGTATCATAAAACTCTCTTTCGGCTCTGGCTTTATCAATCCATCTCAGTGTGAATGGTAGGGTTCGGAAGTTCTGATGCAGCATCTCTAATACTTTGTCTTTTCCTGGGTTTTTTATGGAGTATATGCCTACCATAGCCATATTAGGTCGCGTGTAAGAATCCATTGGTGATGCAACAAGAAATGGTTCAATCGCAATGATCATCCCAGCTCTTAGCTTTGGGGTAAATTTTCGAGGAACGTTGGGAATTAAGATACCGCTATGAAGTTTATACTCCTCTAGGGAATGTCCCCCTAGATCCACTAGTACTCCAAACCCCTCCTCATGAGCTTCTTTGGAGATGATATTGCCGATTTCCCCGACTCTTATACCATCTTTTGTGAGCTCTATAGCTTTCTCTAGTGCACGTTGCGTTGCTTTGATTAAGGCCTCCACTTTTCCATTTAGATTGATAGATACTGTTACGGCTGTGTCAGCTATCGCCCCCGATGTGGGATGCAGGACGCCCAAATCAAGCTTCACAAGGGCTTTTTTTGAGACCTCTGAAAAATCAAAAGGTGTTGCTGTATAATGAGCAACGACCTCATTAATGCTTATGTTTACCGGGAAGGCTGGTCTGTAACCAGCCTCTCTGATCAGGTCCTCTATTTTATCACATAATTCTAGGAGCCGAACCCCCGGCTTTACTAGTGTCACAGCCTTGCGAAGAATCTCACCAGCGACTCGCCCAACTTCTTTCCAAGCTTCTATGTTTCTCATACTCATTTCCTTTTTAGGCACTAAATTTAAGTTGTTCCGCTAAGCATAAAAGTGACTATACAATGATCATTTGCTGAATTATTTCATGTCTAAGACCTTTGGCTATAGCCTCTGTGAGTATTCTTAAGTTCTCGTATTCAAATTCGAAGAGTTTGTATATACCAAAGACATAGGGAAATCCTATGGGATTTTTAGGCAGGGCACGCAGAGCTTCTCTTAGTATTAGACGCTCACCAAGAGTTCTTGCAAAAAAGTCCATGCCAATCAGATATTGCTCAATTATTTCGCTGTAGACTTGTGGAACTACCTCCACTACTGAACGTCCCTCCAGGGCATATAGTTCCTTAAGTTTTTTCACAGCTACCCTGTAAGATTTTTCGATGAGCATTTTGTCTAAGTAGTCCACAGCAAAACCATACTTCATTGGCCCGAGGGCAATTGATATATTCATTAAGTCTATCTCGGTTCCAATAATTGCCCAGATAATAGCCGCATCCTCACCGGGAATTTCTTTCAATTTTTCTATAAGCTTTTTGTAATAGGTGCTCCAGAACGAGAGTTCAATTGCATAGAAACTTTTATATTTTTCCCACAAGTTCATTGCTAATTCTAGTGCTTCGCCGAAGAGGGCTTTCGGCAGAACCTCTAATAATTCTTTCATATTTCCTGCCTTTAGTAGTTGTTCATAGTTAAGCATAGAAAACTTGTACCTGTAACTCTCTGCGGGCGCGTGAGGGATGCCTCTTATCGTCTCCGAGAGAATCCTAAGCAAGTTTTTGATATCAAATTTAAGTATGTAAGAACGCATGAACTCGTCGTATGGGCGCGGTAAACCGGACAATATCATCTGTAGTCTTTCCTCAAACACATCAAGAAATAGTCTTAAAAGTGCGTCCTCGCTTATCTCTTTGCCAAGTTGAGTGAGCTTTTCACCATAATAGGTAGCATACATATAATTAACAAATTCGTCCAGTGATTTAGCCTTGGCAAGATAGTTACTGATGTATGCAGTATCGATTAGGCGTACTCTATTTGCATGGCACCTAGCAGTCAAGTAAGCCAAATCTTGTGCAGGCATCATACTTCTCATCCCGAAAAAAGTACTCGGAGAGAAGAGAGTTCAGAAAGGAGCATCTCAGATAACATCATATTTATGTATTTAATTCTCTCTTCAAGCGATGGAATTGACACCTTCTCGAGGGTATTAACGATTCTATTTGTGATCTCGATCTCTCGGAGCAAAATTAAAAGCTCCGTTAGACTACTCACGAGTTTGAGTATGTTTGGCAACTCCTCATAGAACTTGCTAGCTATAGCTCTCAAGCCCTCTGGATACTCTACTGTAGAGGGTATATTAGCAATCCTAAATTCTGGTGCGTAATAACCTCCCTTTGAAATCCATATTACCTCAACTTCAATCCTCTCTTTAGCGATGGGCTCATATGCCCTTACTGCCTCCTCATACTTTATCAGATTGGCATAGAGAAGCTCCAAAATTTCTAGAATGTTCCTCTTAAGGAAGGATATTATATCTACTAGCAGAACAATCGAGCTTTTAAGTGCTTCCCGCAGCGAGTCCCGCTTTTGCTCTAGGATTCTCTTTGCGGAGCGCATCAATCGAAGTTTCTCTTTAAGTTCAATTAGAGCAAGCTTCGTAGGAGTTACATGCCCTATGCTCATATTATCCCCATAGCTTAGACCCAAAAATTATTTTTCCCAGTAAGATTGGCAAAACAGTTGCTACAAAAATACCAGCTAGAATTACCAAAGCGAGCGCCAATAAATGTACTTCCAAGCGCAATACATTGATATAAGCTCGTATTATTAACAAGACGGTTATTTGCACGAATATTAAAAGGGAGAAATATACTACTGCCCTCCTTAAATTTTTCCTCCTTAGTTCTTCTTTTGAAATATCTCCCTGGTTTAACATACACTGACACTTCATTTTATCCTAACGCGAATGGTTTGAAATATCTTCCTCCTCCTAAGTACCACTTCGTAGAGAATTCATATAAGAGAAGCCTTAAAGCTTGTAAGCTTACTACAATCGTTTCTAGTATTATTATCAGTAAGTTAAGAAAGGCTAACCCAGCCACATAAGTAAGCGTCCCCATTACCTTAAATTTGCTTGCTATGATACTGAATGCCGCATGGCCTATGAGGAAGCCAGCTAATCGAGAGAATGAAAGCGTATTTGATATCATACCAATTGGCATTTCTATGAGCTTGGATGCATATTCTCCTAGATTTCTCTCAATAATGCCGCTGATGATAAGGAGCCCAACACCACTCAGTATCATGTATACTGGCCAGCTCTTTGACGGGTCTAGGATGTTTAGCACTTCCATACCGTACTTTTCGAATACTAGCTCTATTCTGACGTTTATTATGGGTACAGTAACTGGAGGCAACAGAGTTATGCCTAAGAAGTGGAAACCAAGTGAGATCAAACCTATGTACATCAGCATTCCAGGCAGTGCCCATTCACCCAGGATTCCTTCAATGTAGTGACCATGCTTGATGTTCTTGTACATAAATAAGAGCATTGCTAGGATTATTTCTGCAATCCCAATAAACAGAGCTATTTTGATAACCCATTTGATGCTTGCCATATCTTCTACCCAGTGTTCCTTCAAGAAGGGCAACAACGGAGGGTATAGTCCAATCAAGAAGCATTCACCGAATAGTATGCCGAATAATGTTGCAGAAAATCCTGCTAGCATGAGAATTGCCCCTGCCTTTTTCCCAGAGAACCCCAAGAGCTTTTCTATACCAACTCGAATTTTCTTGACGCCAGCAAACATGGCACCTAATGCAAACAGAACCGCTCCCTGCCCTATGTCCGGAAACATGTAACCAAACATGAGAGCCCATAAGATGCTCACTAAAATCCAAGGGAATATATCGCCCTCTCCAGGATAGCCCATCTGCGCTAGAATCGATGCTAAAGGAGATAATGAACCTCGTATCTTTACGTAGGAAGGCGGAGCTTCACCTTTTAAGGGTTTTTCTCTTCTTATCAGTATACTAGGACTCAGATTCTTAAGTAGACGCTCAAACTCTTCAAAGTACTCTTCAGGAATCCAGCATAGAGCGACTCCAATATACTCCCCTTTAGCAGTCATTGTCTTCGCTGTGAGTATTTTGCGCGATATATTGGCTTTGTACCAAAGTTTCACTAAACTTAGGGCTCGCTCTTGAAAAGATACTTCAAACTCTGCAGTGAGCTTCTTTATACTGCTCTCTATGTCATAGATAGTGTTCTCTAGGTCCTTTATGTTTCTTGGAATTTCGTCTATATCTAGACTTAATTCGTTGACGCCAGGAACTTTTAGAACCGCTAGTGCAGCGTTTAGAATATCTCTTGAGGGTGCTGAAACAAATGCAATTACATCACCCGCGAGGCCTACGTTTCTACGTAGATCCTTGGGTATTTCCATAGTCTCGAAGTCCAGATTCATCGCTGAAAGATTTTCAAGAACAAAATCTCGCAGTTCAGCATGAAGAGTTACAATGGCTGAAAATTCCCTGCTAAGAATTTCCAACACTTTCTGTGAATTTCTGGCTAGGCCATATATTAACCTTAATTTTGATAGCTTTTCTTTTAATTTTTCTACGTGAGTTGAGATTTCAAAGAATTCCTCTAAGTTCTTTAATTCCTGCTGGATTTCACCCAAGTCATATAATTTTACAGGAACAACACCTGCTACCTTATTGACATGCTCCTTTATATCGACATTATTTTTTTGAGCTAGTTTTTCTAAGAGCCCTATAAGTAAATGAAAACTATGTAGTTCTGTTGGTACCTCTTTTTTAAAACCTACAAATTTGTCCTCCGGGACACTGATAAGCTCCGCCTTACCGAATTTGCCTATCAGCAGTATTATGTCGTCTTCAAGCCTTTTAGGATATATTATTGCGACCTTATACATAACTCCTGTCACCAATGCTCGTGAACTATATTAAGACTAAAAAAGGCCGAATAATTACTAATTGTCCCTTAGGTGACGACATATGCGAACACTAGCTGCCATGAGAATAGCATTGGCGCTACTTTCTGTTTGTGTATTAATGCTTATCGCTACCGGTAGTGTCCTCGCACAAGAGCAAGGAACAACGCAGAGTCAACAAGAGCTGAGAGCTATAGCATCTGCATTAAGCATAGGAATAAGTTGTATAGGAGCAAGCTATGCAGTTGCAAAGACTGGTACAGCTGCTATAGGCGCCGTTATTGAGCGCCCTGAGGTTTTTGGTAAGGCAATAATTTTCGTCGGTCTTGCTGAAGGTATCGCTATATATGGTTTACTAATAGCGATTCTCCTAGTTCCGTAGATTACTACTAGCAAATTTTCATTTTTTATCAAACAAACGAAACATACCAGAAATGTCTCTGGAAGGAATTAACGCTTGTTTATAGGCAGTACTAGAAAACTAGGGCATTTCTCAGGATTATTCCAAGTACAGGCGGCAGATTATGATTTTTCGTTTGCACAAGTCTAACGATATTGAATAGTTAAATGGTGCTTCTGGTTACAACTCACCATAATATCTACGACAAAAAACACTGGGTTACGTCGACTTTAAGTATAAATAGCTGTTACCTTATTGTGTTGAAGTGCCAGTTATTAAACAGAACAGAAGTACTAATTCACTCCTCTCTAGTCCGCCTCCACAACCAGACTCCATCGAAGAAGACTCTAATGTCTTTTCTATAGCGTCCCCTTAATTTACACGCATTCTCTAATGCTGCGCTTGTAAGCGATACAGCTTCTATATCGCAGCCTTTTAGATAAACAAGGTCTGGTATCTCCGATCCAGCCTGGTACTCGATGTTTATTTCAACGTCTCCATATATTGGTACTTGTATAGTGTCTCTTCTGCCATAAAGCCCCTTTATCAGAATCCTCTTATTCTCCTTGTCTACTTCGACCCTAGGCGGGAAGTGTCTGTAGACAACTTTATGTATATAGACATATCTTTGCCGCACGCCTTCTATCATTTTTTTGATCTTTGTTGCGGCTGTTCCTAGGTATTTAGTCTGTCTTCTCTTTCTGGCTTGACCTGCCACGATTATTCTGTTATTATCCCTGATTATATACACCGGTAGGTGAGTGAAATCTTTCTCAATTTTTCCTTTCGGACCTTCTACACGAACTATTTTCCCGATGATTTCTACTCTAACGTCCGGTGGTACATCTATTATTCGACAGTCTATACCGTATCCTCCACGTTTTATTGCTTCAAGAATAATCTTTTCGCTCGCTTCATTGGGTTCAATCATATTGTTCCCCCTCACTTAGTAAACGTAAGCAATTAATTTGCCACCGATTCTTTCCTTAACGCACTCTATGTGCGTCTTTAAGCCTTTAGGCGTTGAGACTATCAATAAACCCATAGTATATGCTGGGAGATATTTTCGTATCCACCCCTCTAGATCCTGCCAGCCTGTTGAGAATCGAGGCTTAATGGCACCTATTTCATGAATTTTCCCGTTCAGATGAACTATTATGTACTCTTTCTTGTTCAACGTCATAGATTTGAAATCCTCTATGTAGCCATGCTCCTTTAAAATTAATAAGACAGCCTTTATGAGTTTGTTTGCAGGGAAGATGTAGACTGTTTTTTTATTCACAATCTCCGCATTTTTTATCGCTGATAATGCATCTGCAAGTGGATCTAGGCGTGTCATTTAAATCAACTCCTATGAACTGATGATTTTTTGAAGCCAAGTAGACTGTGAACTTCCCTAAAGCATCTTCGACACAAGTTTAGACCATACTTGTGAATTACAGCCTTGGCTGTACCGCATCTGATACATCTTCTGGCTCTGACTGTTTTTGCATCAAGTAAAGCTTTCCGTATCAGGTTCAGTCTCTTTAACCTTGAGCTCTTTTGGGTAACTGGCTGAATCTGCCTACTCATTTTTTCAGCCCACAGTAGACTGTCAACTCACTACTATCATCAATAGAGCTTTATAAAATAGTACATTCAAGCAATTAAGTTTTATAGATCATTCAAAAATTTTGCTCCCAACTTGACGATCAATATTGAAGAGCTCTTTTCTAGTTAACAGTGCAATGTCATGCTCGTGCAAAAGCTCTTTAACTTCCTCATCTGAGCCGCTAAAAGCTATGAATATCTTTTGATATTCTTTGCCTGCGAGCTTGCTGCTGACAACATTTATGAATTCCTCAATTTTTCTTGATGTGGCTTTACCTATCGTGGCATATATCGCCGTTTCAATGTTATCAGCTTCACAGATCAGATCTATTCTACCTGATTCTGTAGTGAGGCTATAAATGTTTTTGCAGGGATGGAGAAGTACTTTTTTTCCGTTAGAGGCTTCTATTTCTATATTGTCGCTGATTTTTGAAAACATAGTATAGAGCAACCTCACGAATCTGTTTTGGGATATTAAGCCTAACCTCCTCACAATCCTCTTGATATTGCGAGAGATTACACGCTTCACTAAAGTGTCAAGTACTGCGTTGAATACTTTATCTCCGCTCTTATTTCTCACAATGATGCCGCCAATTACATTTATCTTTTCCCCTAACTCTAGATTTACATCTATGCCTATCTCCTCTCTGATTTTTCGTCTAATGTCATCATTCCTAGACTTTATAAATTCAAGATCTCTGGTATTTGCGCTGACTACTATCTCATTTTCGCCTAGTTCTAGGACGGCTTCTCTTACAAGTTTGTATAGAAATCCATAGTAGTCTACATCCTTGGTACGTTCCTGGATTTTTTCCTCGATTAGCTTCAGGATTTTGCCCTGTAAATTATTGAGGATTTTATCCTTGAGCACAGCTTTTTCTCCTTTAATTCTGCGTATTTCTGTATCCAAGATTCTACGCCGTTCCATGTCAATAACTTCCCTTGCACGTCTTTCTGCTTCAGCTCTAGCTTTTTCCTCTGCAGCTTTGATAATACCATCTGCCTCTTTATGGGCTTTTTCTAGAATTTCTCGAGCTTCTTCCTCGACTTTTCCCAGTATGTCGCGTATAAAGAGTTCGAGCTCGTCACTCATTTGAAGATCGCCTTAATAAGCATTTCTGCAATTTCATTTAATTCTTCATCTGAGATTGACATTAGACGCTCAAACTCTTCATCAAGTTTCAGCTCAAGTTTACTAACTTCGCTGGCCAATTCTTGGCGGTACTTTTCTATGAGAGACTCCGTTAACTTTTTAATATAGTCCTCACTTAAGATTTCCTTCTCCATAGTTCTGGCATTATTTATGATTTTTTGAGCCTCTGCTTTAGCTTTTTCGATTATCTCTCCTGCTTTTTTCTCTGCCATAGCTAGACGCATTGCTAATGCTATGCTCATTGTAACCCCCAACGAAGCCTATCTTCAAAATAATTATTAAGAGCATTCAAAAACCTCAAATAGGATGCTTATCAGTTCTTTTTAATATCGAAAATCTGCTAAGTTCGCTTTGTATTGTCTGACGCTTAAGCTCAGTTGGTTGTAAATCCATAATCTCAATAAACTCTCTCGCATTTTTGGGCGCAAAAGCCCTGAAATGATTGTTAAAGTATATGTATAACTTTCTTACGCTAGGTTCTAATTCCTTGCGAATTCGGTCGGCCCAGCTCTGTAACTCTTCCTTCTTGTAGTCATAGTAATACCAGACTTTCTTTCCGCGTCCGTGAAATCGCACGTAAGCAAAATCATTGGTGGTGACTCTCAAGATTGGCTGGAGCAATGGTCCATCAACAATAACAAATGCAACATTATACGACGACAGTAGTTCGAATGCTTTTTCGTTTAACCAACTTCTATGCCTAAATTCTATTGCAAATTCATGATCTTTTGGTAAGTTATTTAAAAATTCCTCTAGACGTTTAAGTGTTGATTCTGTATACACGAATTCCGGAGGAGCTTGAAATAGAATAGGGCCGAGTTTATTTGCGCTTCTTAGTGGTGCAAGTGCGTTCAGGAAGTTCATCATTTTGCGATGTGCATATAGGAAATGCATCTGATGAGTAAATTCTTGCGGAGCTTTAACACTAAAGATGAAGTCCTTCGGAGTTTTCCTAACCCAGAGTTTAATCATCACTTCTGGTGGGAGCTTATAGAATGTTACATTTACCTCAACAGTGTTGAAAATTTGCGAGTAGTATCTTAACCGTTCTGGTTCATTAATTTCCTTTGGATAAAATCTTTCGATCCAATCCTTATACCACCATCCGGAGCAGCCGATATAGTATTTAGCCAAGAAGCCGCACCAAGATTGTATTGAGGATAATACATATGAGTACTACAAAACCTCCGATAAAACTTTGTTAATGTTCCTAAAATGACTGCCGATCCAGTACACATGACCGCAATTGTTGCAAATCCAAAACTCGTTATGTATTTTGAGAACTGATGGAGGAACCTTGTTTGTTAGATCTTCTTTGTTTGCAGGAACGAGAATTCCATTGCACAACGGACACCTTGAAAGCATGTCTCTATGGGCTTCCTCGCGAATATTTAGGTTTTCTAGAATTTTTCTTAGGACTTCTTTAAGACTCAAATTTGGTTCAATATACATTGCCCTTAAGCCCATTTTATTTGCCCTGCTAGCTAGCTGTTTGTCAGAGGTTAATAGAATTCTGTCATCTTTCATTGCTATTCTTAAGATAGCTTTATCAACATCTATGTTTTCCTTTCTAAAACTGCTAGCAGAAAGCGTATCAAAACCTAAAATTCTCAGCCAGCGCGCTAGATTTTCAAGCATCTCATCAACAATAAATTTCGTCAAGCTTGTCACCAACTTGACTAAAACTAATCCCTCGAGAAAATTGGAACTCTTAGATTAAACTCAAGACGCAGCATATCTTCTGCAAGAGTCAATTAAATATAGTTTCACCTCATTTCTACAATATAGAATTAAAGGTTGATAAGTTCAAAGAAGAAATCGGAGGCGTATAGACTGAATACCAACACAAACGAAAAAGAAAGCGACTTCTAAGAATATAGGCTTAGATGGGCTGCTAAAGCCTAGTGCACTGGGAGCCCTCTTGATATCCTCTCTCGTCTTGAGTGTACAAAGGATACTCCTTTGGTTCTCTCTCAATTTCCCGCTCTGCTAAGATCCCTTTGGCAAGTCTCTCAAGCCTTTCTTCCCCTCTTTAATGGGAGCTTGAATGACTCTGTATTCAGCAATTTTCCCAAAGGTTTTTCTCTCCTTCTTCCTTCCCTTAGGTGTAACTTGCAGCGGGCCCTTGAAGATACTCTGCCTTTGCTACATTATAATATCTCTCTGCCTGTGAATGTTCATGACTTGAGTTTTGCGCTCCAAGTTTATGAGCTTGGTGTGTATGAAGTTTAACGCAACTCTCGTCTGCAATTTTGTCCATAAAAATATGTAAGCTTCGATGTTTTTCTTTTGCTCAAGTTAACTAATTTCCAGTTGACTGGGGATGTTCCATGAGGTCTTCCTCAGCATGCTTCTAGGATTGTATTTATTAGATCTTCTAGATGGGTATTTGTTTTTGCTGAAACAGCAACGATCTTATATTCGGTGCCGGCATATTTGTAGAGGGTATTTTTAAGGAATTCTAAGCGCGTGTTGAGCGTATTTTTCACTAAGTCTATCTTGTTAGCTACAACTATTACTGGTTTCTCAAGGAGACCAGTCTTTTTTAGTATTTCTGTTGTGGCTTTGATTTTCATTTCTAATATGGAATCTTCTTCGCTAATGTCTATAACCCAGAGTAATAAGTGTGCTTCAGTCATGTCTTCTAGATTAACTCGAAATGAGGATATGATCTTTGGATTCAAGTCTGAGGCAAATCCGATTGTGTCTACTAGTAGTACGTTTCCAGTGCCTCTGAGTCGAGAGTATTTGGAAGACAGCGTTGTGAATGGCTGTGGTGAGACTAGCTTATTTTCGCCGGTTAATGCATTAAAGAGGCTCGTTTTCCCCGCATTGTAGTAGCCAATTATGGTAACTATTTTGAAACCTAGATCCTTTCTTTTTTTGATCTCAGTCACTTTTTTGTTCAACTCAGCTTCGATTTCTTTGAGTAGCTTGCTTCTTCTCCTCCTCAACCATGCAACCTTAGGGACCCAGCCATATTCACCTCCGGCCTTGAAGAATGGTTTATCCTTAGAGCCGTGAAGTACTCTTTCTCGAAGCTTGAAGTATGGAATAAGCTTTTCGAGGTAGGCCAGTTCGATTTGCATTTTGGACAATTTATCGCCAGCGTTTCTCTGGAATACTTCTAGCACCAGCTCATAGCGGTCAATGACTCTTAGACCAATAGAACGCTCAAGATTAAGTTTTTGTATGCTCTTAAGTTCATTCCAAACAATGATTGTGCCAGCGCCACGTTCTTCAGCTAAGCGTTTTATCTCTTCAACCTTCCCTTTGCCAAATAAAAATGCCGAAGAGGGACTCTGTCTGAATTGAGAAATTTCGCCAACAATAATATATCCTGCCGCCTTTGTTAGTTCCTTGAATTCACTAAATTTTACCTTCCAGTCAGCGATCTTAGGCGTTACGAGCATTGCAACAACTGCATAGTACTCTGGATCCATCAAATGCACCGAGATGTATTAGCGATGGTCGACGCACTTCTTAGGTTCCTTCTTAATTAGCTCAAACTTTAACCTTATTTTTAAATTTTAGCGACTGAGGGATACACATGCTACTGTGCGTAGTTTGCGTTTGACTAGTCCGTTAATGATTCTACGAATTTCAATGAGAGTCTAATGCTAGCATCGGGAAGCCCCTAAACAATTATTGCATTTATCAAGTAGGCGGTATAATAATTGAGTTTGAGGTTCTAGTTTGATAAAACCTATAACTCGCATAAGAGAAGTAGAGGATGTAGGTTGATATGCTAAGATTGCTTAGCTAGTCTCTGGTTGGGAGTTTTGAGAGCTTAGAATGAACTTTGAGTAATAATTACATGGAGGCGGGGGCGGGATTTGAACCCGCGACACTGGGATCTGCAATCCCACGCGCTTAAACCGGGCTGCGCTACCCCGCCGTTGTTTTTGCGTCAAATTATTATGACACCGTAGTTAGGTACAATTATTAAAACATTTCTTATTTTAAAAGTTACCAATTGCAAGTTGCGATTAAGCTTAACTTGAATGTTTGCACTAGTTCTTCGTATTACTTTCTTTCAGGCTGTTTCTTTTGATCCTGAATGCTATTTTAAATGGAGTGAGTATGTCTAACATTGCTGCTTTTATTTGTGTGATTGTTGTTTGTCCGGGTGTTGGTAGCAAAGGATACCCTATTGTCTTAACTTCCCTCTCTGGTTGCGCATATATACCCGCTATTATCATTTTTTCTCCGCATACTCCACACTTAGTTTCGGTAACCATTCCAACGTATTCATCACTCTGTTTCTCACGAGTCTCTACAAAACCGCATTTGGGGCATTTCAGCTTTGAAAAGCATTTGTATCTCCCGCGGCCAGGGTTTAATAAATTTGCTGTCGAGTGCAACATCATCGTCCCTTGTCTGCTTATAAATGATCCGAATAATGCAATGAAAAGCGCGTAGGCGGTGTATGTTAGTGTTTGCATTGGCTCAAGCTTTGAAAATGCGATGAATATTATCGACAATAATGCGCCTGCATTGAGCACAATACCAGCCAGCATTAATATCGTCGCAACTCTTTTGTTTCTGTTTATAATTTTTTTCAGAAACTTCCTGTCTTCTTCAAATAGCTTGTCAATAATGGCATCAATATCTCGTGACATTGAATATCGCCAACGCCTTCTAGATAAAAATAAAAGCTTAAATTTGTCCTTAATAATGTCTATGAGTTTTACTTGCACGATAGTTAGATGGTGACTCTGATGGCCGTTGCTACTGAAGAAAGCAGAACCCTTCCTAAACCGGAGGGCCAGTGGATTGCAGTTATTAGGATTCGAGGCCGAGTAAACACCAGAGAGGATGTTGAATGGACATTAAAACTTCTTCGACTAAATAAACCAAATCATTGCGTTATTATAAGATATACACCAAGTATTCGCGGAATGCTTATTAAAGCCCAACATAAGATAGCCTGGGGCGAAATAGACTTCGAGACATTTTATCAACTCCTTAAGGAAAGGGGACGCATTATCGGAGATAAATCATTAACTGATGACATAGTAAAGGAAAAGACAAACGGAAGGTACCAAGATATCAAAGCCCTTGCTGAAGCCATCTGGAGGGGAGAAATAACTTTCAGAGATTTAGAGTGGTTCAAACCAGTCTTTCGACTGCATCCCCCAAGGAAGGGATATAAAAGGAGCACGCGAAAACTCTATCAAGAGCGTGGAGCCTTAGGTTATTGGGGACCAAAAATTAGTGACCTACTGAGACGAATGTTTTGAGTCCGATTTCTTTCCTCTGGGTCGACCCTTACTAAATTTAACTTTCGCTATTTGTTGCCAGAGTCTTTTGATTATCTCCCTAATTAGATGCAGTTCCTCTCTTTTAAGCAGCTGACGTTGGAGTATCTTTTTAATTATCAGCTGCTCGTCGTCGGGAGATAAGAAATTATAACCCCCAGCAAAATACACCTTAACAATCTCGTCAACGACGTCTATACAGGCTTCTATTTTCCCTCCTAAAGAGACGTATAGACCAAGGCGAAATACGTCACCCATATTTAGTTGCGGAATAACTCCTGTTATGGGCTCTCCGTATTTAAGAATTTTGTGAGCTGTCTCTGTCTCCAGCTCCCAGTAGGTGTTTCTCAACTCTCTGAGTAGACGGATTCTAAGCTGCCTGTTAGCCTCCTTAACCAAGCGTTCTGCCTCTTCAGAGAGCGGTTTTATGACGATAGCTGAGTATTCGCCGGTCTTGGGATTAATCAAAGGTGAGAGATTTGCTACATAAAATTCGTTCTTTAACCAGAAATTGAGGAGCTCCGGATTGGCACCAAAAGACGCTCCGATCCAATCTTTACCTTCCTTCTTTGCCAATTCCTCTAATAACTTAAGTGCTGTACTACCTAGTCCCCTGCCCTGCAATTTTGGGTGCGTTGCAATACGCACGATCCTGAGTCCTTTCATCTGCGGAAATGATACTAGTCCAGTATATCTGGTTACATTATCCGGTATCAGTTGACCAAGTGGTGCTTCTTCTAACAATTCTTGCACGCGATCTTGAGGTATCCCCCCTTCTTCTGCGATCTGCAATGCCACTAATGGTTGAGAATCTATAGTTAGTGCAAAGATTCTATGATGCGGTGCATCGCACATGAGTAGTAGATCTTTAGGATTGTTTCTATAGTGTGCTGTTGTAAGAATTCCTATCAGCGAGCGCACGAAATTTTCAGCTTCTTTTTCACCAAGAAAGTATTTGCTTGGATCTATTTCTACTAATTTTGCAGTATCGATCTTTTCCAGAATGCTTTCATCAACAGGTGCTGGCTCGGCGTCAAGGAACAACATATCAAAGAGCCACTTTTCTATGGGATCTGTTCCAGAGTACCTGATAGGCTCCTCAAGCCTTACTTTTTGGTAGTTAATCCCACTTTCATCTAGCATTTTTAGGAATCTAACAGCAAAAACCCTACCTGTTCCCTCATAACCGTGGACGGTACCTGAGAATACTATCTTATCATATGCATTTATGACGCGTTTCAGGTATGAAAATGGAATGGCAGCAACCTCATCTATTATAAGACAATCGGCCAGACCCGCTAGCTTTATTGCTCTATGAGGAAATCTAAATTCAAGCCTTAGTAAATCACTTTCGAATTCTTTATTACTTTCTGAGAATTTATACTCTAATTCTAAAGCTTTATGTGCAATCTCAGCGAACCTGAAAACTTCTTCTACATTAAGCTCATCCCTTGAAGTTATGCATACATATAACGCCCTCTTATGTTTCCTTGCAAATCGCCAGGCATAACCTGTTATTCCTAGCCCTATACTCGCAGATTTTCCACGGCCTCTGTTAGCGAGTAGTATTATATAATTCTTCCACTCTTCAAAACTCCTCAAAACTTCCACTTGATCTTGCGAGGCTGCTAGTTTATAAATTTCTTTTGGAAATTGCGTGTTCTCTGGAATCTTTATTTCGCTTTTAGTATAGACTCTTCGTTCCTCATTGGGTTGCCAGATGAACTCATTTTTATCTACATCGAAGATGTATACTCCCTGATATCCGATTGATTTCTCTATGAGTCTTCTCAGCATTATCTTCCTTGGAGGCTTGGGATAGTATGGTGGAACTATTTCTTCGTAGTAGGTTTTAGATTCATAGTCACGAGGTAGCATAACCACAATTATTCCTCCACCGCGTACTGTTCCTACAACGCGCGATAATGCCATTACATCTAGCCAGTCTCGCAGATCAATGAACGATAGGTCATAAGTCTGGCCAAGTATACGGTCCGTCTCCCAATTTTTAATGATTCTTTTCGACTTAGATCTACAAACTTCATCAAACAGATTCTGAAAACGTTTATAATTCGATGAACAAATCACCGAGGAATCTTCATCTACTATTTGCTCAGCAATTTTCAATGCAGTCCTAGCCACTTTTTGGTTCTCACCAACCATTATGAAGAGTCTGCGTTCATAAGCCGACTTAGCAAATTCTCTAGAAACCTTTATAGCTTCTAACATGTAGTCGATGCTCATCATTGCAACCATTTTAAGCAAACGCTATTCCCACGACTAAGGAGTTTTCTCAGGAATTTCTGGTTTTTTGAAAGATTGCGAAAATAAGAACCTAAATAAGCTTCTGGCGAGTAAACGGCTGACGCGCAATGGTTCTATATAACGACCATGGATAGCGAATAGGTTAAGTATATTTGTAGCATTCGTGATAGTTATTCCTACGGGCCTTATGTAGACTATGTATCCATTTCTTAATCTGACTGGAATCCTCGGACCATTTCTGCGATAGATCTCTATTCGCTTTTCGGCGTCTGGTAAATCCACGAGGAATTTCTCTATTCCTGAAGATTCCTCGTATGAGACTGCTATTATTGGTGCCCCCGTGCATTCATAAAGCTTGTTGAGGTCTATGATGTTATATAGTGATATTATCGTTCCTGAGAGAACTATCACTCTGACGTCAGGTCTTCCCAGCTGATTGTATATTGAGAGTACGGCATCTGTAGCATCTAATCCACCAACCGTACATAGTGAAAAGCCAAAACCATCAATTTGGAGATCAGCTCTCATTACCACGCCTGCTAGCAAAGATTTATTGATAGGTGACTTCTTAAGAAACGATTCTGCAATGCCGAGGACTCTTAATTCTTTTTTCGGAGTGATCCACTTCACTGAGCTGGCACCTCAATGCTTGAGCCCTGCAGGTAGTTAAAGATTACTACACTAATGCTTGTACTAATATCTTCCAAGTTTTCCACTTGCGAGCTTAAGAGTATTGCGATGGAAACAATTTTTGTGCCGTAGAAAGGGTAAATGATACTCCAGCTGCCTAGTCCAATGGTCACGTTACCATAAGAAACTTGAATGTAGATTTTGCTTATTGACTCCATACTGCTTATTTTCGACGTTATATTTAGCTTCAAGGTTATATAATAGTCGCTTTCGATTTTGTAGAGGCTTTTAGAAACTACTGTGACACTCCAATATCCCCTACCAGAGACATGACTATGGACGAGAAGTAACAAAACTATTGAGAGAAGCAAAGCCATGCAAATTATAACGACTCTCCTATTTTTGAGATATTGGAGAACCGGAGCTATTTGTATGTGCTCTTCAAATCCTTTAGCTATATATGTCAGGATCACCAGTGTCCCTAGCAATATCAGTAAAAATCTTGCACTTGGTTCGTCGAACATCAAAAATATATAACCCAAAAATTGTACACGAGCAACAAGAATGCCTATAACATTATCTTCTCTGACCCAACCCCAAACATCAACACAAGGGTTTGTATCAGGATTATCACCTTTTGTTAGGAAGTATCTTACACTATCGTGCTCTTTCACAGCAACTACTCTGTGTAGAATAAGCACACTGGGATCGCGGGGATCTCTGAAAACGATTACGTCTCCCACGGATATCTCTTTGGGATCTACACGTTTGATTATTACTAAATCGCCTCGGTTGTATGTAGGCTCCATAGAGCCAGATTTTATGTAAGATATCATATACTGTTCGTGGATTTGATAGATAAATATCGCAAGAATCCCAAAGGCAATTAATAAGGTCAGTATCTCTAGTGTTCTTTCCTTAGGCAATCTGAGTTACCTGATCAATTACAACCTTAACTTAATAAATGTCCAATAGAGCTTACAAAAACAGATGAGTTGGTGACCCATCTTGGATCTGTCACGCAAGACACTTTACTCGAATACATTCTGTGCGTATAGAGATAAGTATTTAAATCGGACACTGTGCAGACACCCGTGTAGCTATGGTGAATGCGATTTAGATCTTTGCCCCATAGTCAACGATCACTTCGCAAATGTGATCTTCCAAGAGGACGGTGTGTATCTAGTTGTTAAAACACCATCTGAGGAGTACGTTGCTGGTACGTGGGAGAAAACCAAGCTGGATATCTCACCTGAACTAACAAATGAAGAAAACGTGATAAGACTTGCACTGGAAAAAGCAAAGAATACACATGAAAAGATTCGAATGGCCCTCCAGAGGCGAATTCGCGGGATTTATGCTCGCATGCGATTCCTAAAGGAAAGAGGAAAGCCCGTGGGAATATTAGCACCGGTTCCACCTTCAACGCCTGCGCCCGAATTAGCACTTGAAGAGACATTAAAGGAAGAGATTGAAATGCTCGAACGCAAGGAGAAAGAAGAAGCTAAAATTGAGGAAGAAATTTCAGAGCTAGAGAAAGAGTTAGAGAAAATCGAGTAAGCTTCCAGTCTCCCTCTAAATCAACCTGGACTACCTGATTGGATTATATTGATTTCATTTCTCAATACTAAGTTTTGGCAATCTTTACTTAGCGTCTATCACATTATCTAGTCTGTCTCATTCTTTAATCTTAAGAAGCATTTCCTGAATGCCCTTCAACCTACTAAAAACCAATCTGTAAAGAAGAAAGTTCTAATTCCGCAGACCGAATTTATTGGCGCTGTTAGCATGCTTCACTCGGTGATCAAAGGACAAGAGCCTGGCTGCATACATACAGATGGAGGGGGCGGGACTTGAACCCGCGGCCTCAGGATTGCGAATCCTGCGTGCTACCCCTACACTACCCCTCCACTTTCTAGATATTACTGTCTTCTTAATGCTTTTAAGTTTTTTAGTTATTGGAACCAAACTGGCGGTCTAAAATGATCAGTCAAATAGCAAAACAAATGTTGGAGCGACCTAGTTCAATTAGAGAAATAATGACACTTGTTGCTGAATATGAAAAGCACCCAGAGAAATTTCCTAAGCCTTTAATATACCTTGCAGGAGGTTGGCCCCAAGATCCACCGCCAGAAGTTCTTCGAGCAAAATTGCGAGAGGTTGTTAATGATGATAAACTTTGGATAAAAGCTGCGAGGTACTCCCCAACAATAGGTTATCCTGACTTAATTGAACTTATTCCAGAATATGAATATCGGGTTTTTGGTCGGCGCATTTATCCACAAAATGTAGTTTTCGGACTGGGATCATCAGCACAAACTTCTGCAATCTTCAAACTTCTCCTCGACCCCGGAGATGAAATAATACTGACGCGACCCGGGTATCTGAATTATACCAGACAGATTGATCTTGAGCTTCACTCACAGGTTAAAATAAAGTATTGGCCAATCATTGAAGATTTGGAATTCAGACCTTCAATTGATGCATTAAATGACATGTTGACTAACAAGACAAAGGCTGTACTTGTTTGTTCCCCAGGAAATCCTGATGGTGCTGTCTGGAATGATTCCCAGTTGAGGGCTATGCATGATTTGGCGGAGGATCATAACTTCTACGTCATTATCGACGCCGCATATCGCGCATTTATATGGAACGGAGACAAAAAGCCACTTGAACGCGAGCCACTTGAGAGAGAGATCTGGATCTGTTCTTTTAGCAAAGAGTTTAGGACACCCGGCTGGCGTGCGTCGTATGTTGTAGTACCCGAGGAACTTAAAAGACCCCTGGATACAATAGAACAAGCCCGAACGCTTGCTCCGGTTTCATTAGTTCAAATGATTATTATTAGACTGTTTTCAGATGCCGAGGCCCTGAAGGAATTAAAAAGATATTATGATTCTGGTGCTAGAAAGTATGCAGAGATTTCCCGTGAAGTTACAAAGGAGCTGCAAAGTATCGAAGATATAGGAGTGTTAAATCCTCAAGGAGGTTTCTATGTATTCTTCGATGTTAGTGCCTACAGCAATGACGATAAAAAGATCTGGCGCGACTTAATAGATAAAGAACAACTCGCACTAGCGCCTGGCAGCGATTTTAACGGAGCGAAAGGTTGGCTGCGACTATCATTCGCGCCTGTTGTTGAGACACCTCAAGTTCTAAGGGAGGGTATTAGTAGATTAAAGCAGTATTTCTCGGGACTCAAAGCTCGCCAATAATTTTCTCAAGGAACCACTCGTGCTCAAATTTTTTCAAATCTTCATATTTTTGTCCAACGCCAATAAATTCTATCGGTTTTTTAGTGACATGGATAAGCGTAATCGCAGCTCCACCCTTCACATCAGCGTCTACTTTTGTCAAGACGCTGCAGTCTATTCCTACTCCATTATTAAAGAGTTCTGCCTGAACAACTAGGTCATTACCCATTAGTGCATCAACCACTAAACAGCGAATATCTGGTTTAGACACTCTTACTATTTTCTGCATTTCAGCTATCAAATCCACATCCGTAGCTAATCTACCAGCCGTATCAATGAGCACTACATCGATTTTTTTGGCTACAGCATGCGCTATTGCGTCGAAACATACTGAAGCAGGGTCCGCTCCATATTCCCTCTTTATCATGCGAATTCCTAGCCTCTTAGCGTGCTCTTCTAACTGTTCTATAGCGCCGGCACGAAATGTGTCAGAACAAGCTAAAACTACAGAGAATCCGCTCTTTTTGAGTAAGTTTGCGATTTTAGCTATGGTTGTAGTTTTTCCGCTACCATTCGGTCCCAGAAAAACTATAACAAAAGGCTTCCATTGGCTTGATGATAAATTAGCGTTCCTTTGTTCTTGAATCTTCTTTAAAATATCAAGCGGTCTGATCGCAAGTATTTGACTTAGTTCTTCCCTCACGGCATTTAGGACCAATTTCCTGGTATCTGAAAATCTTCCAACGGTTTGTCCCTTGAGTTTGTTTAAAACTGCTTTTGAAATCTCGCTGGCAACGGAGGCTGCTACATCTGCAGCGATAAGATTTAGTTCAAATTCGAATAGAATCCTTGTTAGATCTGACTCGCTTAGCTCTTTATATGCAATCTTCTCAACTAAGCCGGCTACGGCTCTTCTAAGTGCATCGAACAATCAAATCACACAGAAAAATTTCTCTTATACTTTCAAAGACAGCTTTATCACCTCAAAAATATTGAATTAAATTTTGAGCACAAGTCAAAGGATAATAGGTGCCAGCTTGTTGCGCATACTCGGACTGGACATTTTGCCGGATCGACGCAATTTCTTCTTTGTAATTCTGAATTCCGAAACACAAGAGATCATTCTCAAGGGCATTGTAAGTAGAGGAGATCTCATTGACTTCATAAAGAGGAACTCAATAGACTTAGTGGCTATAGATAACATCTTTGAATTATACAGCAACACAAATGAAATACTGCGGTTTCTTGAGGAGACTGGAACAACTCTGGTACAAGTTACTGGTTCTATGTTTAGGCAGAGAAAGCTCGCTTCAATAGCTAAAGAATACGATATGCACAGGGGTGGAAAGTTATCCCCAGAGCAAGCTGCAGAAATAGCGGCCAGGCTTGCCGCCTCTAAAGAGGGAGCAAAAGTTGTAGCATTTATGGAGGCTACCTTGATTACAATCACACGTTCGAGAAGCTTCGGAGTCGTTGGTGGAAGTCATCAGAGACAATACCTTAGAGCCGCGGAAGCGCGGATAAAGGCTGCTGCCAAGGAAGTGTTAGATCTTTTAAACGAGAGGGGAATTCCCTATGATCTATTCGTACGCCAAGGTGAGGGTGGATATAAGTCTGCTAAGATAATTGTCTATGAATCATTCAATAACCTTCGCGGCATCATAAAGCAGACTGAGAACGATTGGTATCAAATAAAGATTGAACCAATAAGCCATAATAAACTGCTCTTCATAAATGGATCTGAACCATCCGAAGTTTCTAAGAAGGGGCAATACCTAATAATTGGAATCGATCCAGGCGAGACGACGGGTCTTGCAATACTAAATTTAAATGGAGATGTACTATACATTGCGAGCAGAAGGTCTATAGGATTATTTGATCTTATCGATGAGATCTACAAACATGGGCAGCCACTAATAATCAGCTGTGATGTTCCAAAAGTACCACATTTCGTGAAGATGATTGCTACACAATCTGGAGCAGTTATATATAGACCTGATAAGGTACTGCCAGTAAGCAAGAAGAATGAAGTTGCAAGAAAAGCTGGGGTGAAAGTCTTCGATTCTCATCAACGCGATGCATATGTCGCCGCTTGGCTAGCTTACAAGCACTACGAGAAGAAGTTCTCTAAGATCAACGCCTTAGCGAAGTACATACCATTTATCGACGCGGATTCAATTAAAGCTGAAGTCGTACTTAAGAGTATCGACGTGCGCTCTGCCATAATTATGCAACTCTCTAAACTTCTCCAAGAGCCGCAAAAAACTGAAAATATAATCTCCTCACGGGAAGCTATACTGCAGAAGGAAAATTCTATCCTCAGGGAGAAGTATGTACAGCTTAAAGAAAAGTATGAAGAAATCCTAAAAGAAAACGAAAACCTCCGCTTAAAACTGGCTGAGAGTGAACGTAGAATATCAGAGCTGTTAAAGGAGCTCGAAAAAACTCACAGAGAAGAGTTTAAGAGAACTCTTGACGAATTAAAACTCAAGGATCCCATCGTACAAAAGCTTTGCCTAGAGAACGAGACTCTTAAAGGTACCATTACGAATCTCGAAAATAAAATAAGGACGTTAGAGTCCAAGATCGAGATCCTAGAGCGAATTGCTTCGAGAGAAAATGACGAAGTGATCATTAAAAAAATTCCTACTCTATCACATCAGACAGCAGAGGAGTGGATCCAAACTTATGGTTTGACTCGATTTGATTTCATTCTAACGCATAGGATCTTGTTCAGTTCTAGATTGCTTGAGATATTGAAGGAGTCAAAAATTCTGGGAATAATACTAGTTGACCGAGATTCAACTCCACCAGAAACGGTCCATACACTAGAAGCCAATGGCATTGCAGTGATCGATTATCAGGATACTTTAGATCTTATAGACAAAAATCTATTGGTGCAGAAGATCAAGATATCAGAAATACGCAAGCGGATTCGAGGCATTCTTATCGAGCGGTTTGAATCCCATGAGCATCTATATCAGGAGTTCTTAGAGATCCTCGAGGAGTATAGAAAGAAGAGGTTAGAAGAACTGCTTAATGAATAATCATTTTTTGATTTTGAAGTATTTTCGATATACCCGAAGTGCAATTCCAAAAATGACTACAAGCGAAATTATTGCATAAATTATGGGGGCTACTAGTTCGATAGGACTTACTTCCTTCTCCTCCTTATACATAACCCTATAGGCAAATATTTCTGAACTATATGAGCCATAAGTTGAGAAGATTGTTGCATTGACTAATATCCATCTCGTTCTGTTGTCTAAGCTCTCAATAGTATATGATAACGAAATTGGGGATATTGAGATAGGCTTTGATGTTCTGTAGATTGTTTTATTCTCACTATCAAGTAAGGCATAAGACAATTTTACCTCGGTGATATTTCCAAATCCAGTTCCAGGAATTACATAGACTTTGCAGGGTTTACCTGCATATGGGTCCTTTGCCACAACTGCTAGTATAGGATATATAGGCAGACTAAAGACACCTTTCTCAAGATACATGCTTATGTATATCATTAGCTCAGTTGAGGGAACGATTCCATAGGTTTTGAACCAGACTAAGCCTGAGCTGTCCAGGAGGATAATAAGGGGCTCTGCATTTGTGCTATTTACTGTAAAGATCTCAAGTGAACCATTCTTTCCCGCGAGGACAATCGTTTGATTGTCCCAAACAATGGATACATTTTTCGGTAATGTTTTATTTGAGAGATACTTGGAGATGTTGAAGCTATTTGTTGTATCAATTACTAGGGTGTGAATATCACTCTTGAAGCGCTCGATTAGGCTTTGTGCATAATTCAGAATTATGTCTAGTGTTTCATCTACCTCTATTCTTGCGTAGATTAGAAGGAAGATCCTTGAATCCGCTCCTTCTAGGATATTTCTTATAAGCGTCGTGTTGTTAGAGGGATCAAATGTTGTTATGTTAAAGTAGGATATTCTACCGTATAGAGCTATTCTGGGAAAATAGCTACCATAGACTAAGTTCAAATATTCCTTATCGGATACGGGAACTATCTGTCCCGAATAGTTCGAGTACACTTTACTAAGTTCTGGGGTTAATTTTTGGAAAAATACCTTCAGTGCACACGTATACTCAACTGATGAACTCTCATTGCTTAGATATTCGTAGTAGTTCCCAAACAGCGAAATATTGACGCTTCTTATAGCATTTGCTGGAATAATTCCGGAGTATATTTGTCTCAATGCTTCATCAACGGATGAACAGTTAATAAGCGATCCGTTCTCCAGGGATATTATTGCAATTGGAAGTCTAGTTACGTTGTCAGTTTTATTGCTGGCTAATATTGAGACTCCTTTGTCTGAATCAACAACGATTGTTTCATTGATTCTAATCATAGGAACAGCATTCAAAACTAATAGGATTAATATTAGAGTTCTCAGCAACTCACTTCGCATTTTTGGTCACGTATATTTCTAAGTTGTAATCAATTTAGATTAAATATGCTACAAAACTGACTCAATACCAAAGATTGCTAAAGCTTTAGCTATTCTATCTGATAGATCAACCGGTAATTTGAGTCCGGCCAACCAATATATGCTTGAGACAAGGAAAATAGCATTATTAGCCTTTCCTAGTAGACTATTATTGGCTATACTGCACGAAGAAAAAACAACCACGTTTCCATTTCCATAGTGAACAACACAACTAACGATTGCATCTGGAGGACTATGATTTTTGCTACTCCTTACGAGCACTCTATTTTTATCACTCTCTCCGTCAATCAATATTAGAGCCTTTGGATGCTGAGCGATTATTTCATTTACACCACTTGTGATGCTGTGCTTCTTATTTATACTTGTAAGGAGAACATGTTCTGTATCGTTTTGTTCTTTTATTATGTTGTCTGAGACATATATTCCCATTTCGGCTAAAAATTTAGACGCAAAATCAAAGTGCGGGGCACTCTCTGTGTCCAGTAAAACGAGTGCTCCTAATCCGTCACGTATTGCTCTAAGCATAAGTGAGACTTGGTCGCGCGTCCTCATTTCATATCTCGGACATATAAGCAGAACTTTGCCCCTAGAAAGCTCATCTAATTTGACCTCCCTCAGCGGATGTGTCTTGAATCCCAAATGCTCAAGGAGTGATTTGAAATCGTCTAAATCACCTGAATAGAAACCAGCACCATCAAGGATTACTGATACGGCTTCGAACACCTTAATCTCCTGTGGAAAGCTCTGTATTATATTGAGATAAAATTTATGAAATCGTTGTTATTAAGGTCTCTGTGAATGTGATAAGAATGGTACTGCCGGGCGTTTACTTTAGGAGAATCATTAGAAGCGTAGTGTTCGACTTCGATGAGCATGGCATTTTAGAGGCTCTACTTCGATACCCAGCAGGAGAGTATGGAGAGTCCGTAACCTATGAGAGAATTGAGAGAACATCTATAATCTCAAAGATTTACTCAACATTACCAATCCAAACTGAAGCAATACTCCTCGATGATGTTGAGATTCTTATTAAACTTCCGAGGTACTATAGACAAAAGATCTATAGGCGCGATCACATTGCTTACCCCGGTCAAATAATTTATCGTCCCCAAGTACCAGCAATCTCAATAGCAGCAGGTCTCCTCGAAACATATGAACCAGTAGAAATAATAGGCGAAGTAAAAACGGTGGAAAAACAAGAGAGTCGAGAATATGTTCCAAGGGAGATTCAAGAGCTGGCTGATAAAATAAGAAATAGGGCTAGCGTCTATGTAGTCATACGCAAGTCGAAACCGGAGACGGAAGAAGATACTGAGGGCGACAAATGATTGGACCTCTTAAAAAAGTGGGAGAGATACTTCATATATCCAATCTTACGGATAATATTCTAATAGTTAAACTTGATGAGTTCGTAAAGCCGGGAACAGTCATTTACAACGGTTTCATGAGAGAACTTGGAGTTGTCATTGAATGTTTTGGCCCGACGAAGTCTCCATATGCACGCGTCAAAATAAATAGTAAGGAGAAGGACCACATTCTGGAACTTCTGGACAGGAGAGCGAAAGAACAAACGAGCAAAGACCTACGACAACAACTTCTTTGCTACGTAATAGCTGGTGAGGAGGAGAAAGTTCAATGGAGGAAAATGCCACACCCACGGAAAGGCCAAGTACACTAGTTACATGCCCAAACACTGTAATTACATCTACCGTTCGTGTTACTCCTACCACAAGAAAGTTTATGAAAGTTATGTCCGCGCTCACTGGTGCTTCAATTCTCCCGCGAGGGAAATCTCGTCTTGATGACATTGCATATATTGCTAAAAAGGCAGGATTCACATCATTTCTTGTAGTCTTCTCTTACAAAGGTCAACCCTCACGGATTGACATATACTCTCTAAGACCTGAAGGTTACTTTGAAAAATTAGGCCTAGTGATCATGAGAGGCTTCAACTTATTTGCAAGTCCCCCTGCGTGCGTTGGTATGGAATTATCTCTTGCTGGAAGTAACGCCGTGTCAAAGAATTTATGGAGGATCTTAATGAACGCTTTTGGAAATGATGATTGCTCAAAATATCGCGGAGGAAAAATATCTAAGTGTCAGATTTGTGACGAAAACCTCGAGTCGGTGATATCCTTTTGGTGGAAAGAGAAACTTTTAGCGAAAATTCTGGTAAGACACGTAAAATGCTTGAGGGAATAATAAAAATAACACTTAAGTTTGAGCGCTTAGAGGATCTCATAGCAATTTACAAGGCATTAGTGCCAGAGACTAAAAACCCTCCCACACATAGATCTGAAGCCAAAGTTTGGATCGAGGATAGATCATTAAAAATAGAGATTTCTTCTAAAGACTTGATTAGTTTAAGAGCAGCTCTCAACAGTTACCTCCGATGGATATACATACTTACCATGGGATTAAAGGTGATGAAGAATGTCAACTGAAGCAATGAAACTTGCTCAGGCGAAACAACAACAGATCTTGGTTCTCGAGGAGTACCTACGGTTGTACAAACAAAGATTAATGGAAATAGAGACTGCTATTAGATCACTAAATAAAGCTAAAGTCCATGGAGAAGATTCTGCATATGAAATTCTGGGAGCAAATATTTTAGTTAGAAGAAACATAGATGAGCTCGTTACAGAGCTTGACCAGGAAAAAGACGTGTTGTCCAAAAGGATTCAGAGCATTGAAGAACAATTAATAGCCCTGCGAAGAGAATTGCGAGAACTTGTATCTAAAAAACCAGAAGGAGGATAGAGCTAGACATGGTAATATATAGATTTGAAAAAGAATTTGAATTCACACTGGGAACTGAAAACAAAAAAGTGAACTCGAACCTTCTAGGAGAAGCCCTAGAATCCGCTGAGGAGGAGGCATATAAAAGACTCCATGAAGCGGTTTCTAGACATTTCATAGACTTCGCAATCGATGCCGACGTCAAACTACTACAGGAAAACAAAGGAATAAAATTACTAATACTGCTTACCATAAACCTTGAAATATCACCTATTAGCCCAAAAGTCACAGAGCAAGATCTGATCGCTAGGGAGATCGCTGATGCATTCTTTGAAACAATCAGAAAACAAATATCTAAAGTTCTGGGAGAAGCTTACCACTGATCGTCCAGAACTATATGTGCTCATTCCCCATGAGAAGCCAGACTTTGATGCAATAGCATCCTCTTGTATTCTACAGAAACTGCTGACGACATTAATGCAAATCAAAAGTGTAATTGTAATGGATTCGCCGACTCTGGAAACTCAATACGTTCTTAGAGAATTAAATATAGATCTCGTTTGGATGAATCCAGGAGATTTTTCAACAGAAGGATCCTATGATGTCGTGTTGATAGATTCAAGCAACCCAGAAAGGTTCATTTCTGAACAAATAAAACAACTCATAGGAGCGTCAAGAAGGATTTTTGCGATCGATCATCACTTCACAGGCGAAAGTGCATCAGCTACCTTGGAATTGCTTTACCATCCGGTACCAGCGACCACAGAAATAATTCTAGGACTCAGCGAGGAGCTTGGAGTTCTAAGTAATATACTCGAAGATGAAAGGCTGACTAAACTAGCCATACTTGGCTTGGTCACAGATACATACTTCTTCACTTTAGCAACACCAAGTACGTTTCGCTACATGAGCAAGCTATCCGAAAGAGTACAGTACATTAAGATCGTTGAGACCCTTAGAAAGAAAAGAGAGCAACCCCTACCGGAGAAACTAGCGCGCCTAAAGGCCATGCAAAGAATTATGCTAAGGGTAATTAACAGTAAAATCGTTTGCATCACACACGTGGGAAGCTATGAATCAAAGGTTGCGAGTTCATTACTGGACATGGGAGCGGATCTCAGTATAGTGATATCACCCAAGAGAGAACGAGGAAAGAAGCTTATAAGAGTCATTCTCAGATCCAAAGGAATTCAACTTGAGCCAATAGTTAAGGAAATTGCCGATGTGTATGGTGGATCTTATGGCATATTGATGAACTATGCGGGAGGTATTCAAATATCCTCCAAGGAAAGGATTGATAAACTCAGGAAAGCTATCATGGAAATAGTCTTTAAACATTTAGGTGAAGGCGTGGAAACCTGATCTAATCCGTGATCTATGTACACCGTATAGTGGTTCTGCTGACTTATTCACAGTATTATTCAAACAATGCATCAAAAAGCCTCGATGCCTGAGATCTTCAAATTAACACTAGCTACATATAACCTATCACTACATGCCAAGTTTGAGATTAACTGAGGATCTTCTAAACTTCTTAAGAGGAATACTCTTCTAGCCAATCAGGTATTTTTTAACTCAATAGATTAGAGAGATTTTCGAGTGTAGGAAATTTTAAATCAAATTCCTACTTTTACTAAGCAAATGCACGAGTTGAGGCAGGGCGATATTTTATGGATAAGTGGGTATGTACAGTCTGCGGCTATATTTATGATCCTGAAAAAGGAGATCCAACTCAAAACATCAGACCCGGAACGCCATTCGAGGAGTTACCTGATGACTGGGTTTGTCCATTATGTGGAGCTCCAAAGGAGGCATTTGAAAAACTGAAGTGATCAATAACTGATAACTAGAGGACGAAATTTTCCATCAAAATTTTTTGTGAAAAGCTGGTGTAGTGGGCCGGGGCGGACTCGAACCGCCGACCTTACGGTCTCCGCGACTTTTAGTACACTTGTACAACATAGAGTTCAATTCCTTCAGCCGTACGCGCTCCCAGCTGCGCCACCGGCCCATGATATCTTCTCATGAACCAGAGATAGGGACCTACTATAGTATATTTCTATCCTCTTTTTTTAAAAGTTTGCTTTTGGAATCCACAATTTGCTATTACTAGTTCTAATTCTCAACAAATACACGCTTAGAGCTCTCGGTAATATGATCCATTAGCAACATTACAGTCATTGATAAGGCATTGGCATACTCATCAAAAACCCAGCTATCTGTAAGTTAAATTCCATATTGCACTTAATCCGCTGTTTATAAAAAGTAACCTAACCTGCCCATATGAGCATACTCAGCTTTTTTATAGAGTATAAACTAACTCACAATTCCGTGATAGCGTTCAAGCTCTACTATTAGGTTACATAGAACATAGGAGGTAGTCAAGCGTTCGGAGTCAATTTCTATAATGCTATTCGCCATCTTTAGGAACTTTTCAGGTATATTCTCATGTGGCGCTGCGCCAATGATAATTGCGACGTTTCCCTTAATCTGTTGGAGTATATCGATTATCCTTTTCCGTTCACCCCCAACCTCCAGGCAGATTATATAACTTATGGAGAATTCTCTAAGTATCTGGTCTAAACTAGCGACCTCCCACATTAGAATTTCTCCATTATCTGCTTGAATCACACCTCGCTGAAGTAAATCCTCCATGACACCCATGAATCTGAAATAATGTCTTGGAATGCGTACATTTGGTTTTACTATGAAGTATCTTTCTTCAATTGTATGAATTATTATAGCTGAGACAAGACCTCTTCTACTCAATCTTGAGTCCAGAATCGTCAGGAGAGCTCTATGCAGAATATCAGCTCGCCCGCGATTTTCGAAATTTTTAAGCTTTCTCATGGCTGAGAAGTGAAGTGTTTGGTCTAGAAGCATTTTCGATGGATGTTTTCGCCTTGTTTCTGCCCACTTTTTAACTGCTGGATGATTCCACAGAGCCTTGGGTATTAATTCAAGTGCAGCTCTGACAATCACAAACGTATACACAGCTCTCAACCTCGTAGTATATTACACATTATTGTTATTATCTTAGCAAACTTAATGACTTGGTGATAACCCCATGAACATAAGAGTCGGGGCTGCTCAAATTCGACCAATCCTTGGAGACCTGGATAGAAACCGAGAAATCATTAGAAAGTTCGCTGAACTAGGATATAAAAATGAACTAGACTTACTAGTATTCCCGGAGTTAGCGAACTCTGGATATAATTTCAAGAGTCGCGAAGACGCTTGGAGGGCAAGTGAGACCATACCAGAAGGGAGAACAATAAAACTTTTAGAAAAACTATCCCAGGAGTACTCAATCTATGTTGTGTCGGGGATTAATGAAAGACACGAAGATAAACTCTACAATTCAGCAGTTCTAGTTGGGCCTAATGGCTTCATTGGAACGTACAGGAAAGTCCATTTATTTATGAATGAGAAAGATATCTTTGAACGCGGTAGGGAGTTCTTTGTATTTGAGACAAAAATCGCTAGGATAGGCATCATGATATGCTTTGATTGGATCTTTCCTGAGGCAACACGCACCTTAGTACTAAAAGGGGCTGAAATAATCTGCCATCCGGCAAATCTAGTCTTACCATATTGGCAAAAATTATGCGGATTAAGAGCTTTAGAAAATCGCGTGTATATAGTAACTGCAAACCGGGTAGGTATAGAGGGAAATCTAAACTTCACAGGGCGCTCGATAATAGTTGATCCGAAGGGCGAAATAATAACTGAAGCAAGTAGGACCCACGAGGAACTTATTTATGCTGATATTGATGTCACACTATCACGAGACAAGAATATAACGCCCAGAAACAACATATTTGAGGATAGACTCCCGGAAGCTTATGTGCTCTTCTAATGCTATTCTTTTTTGGTCATTTTATGCCTCAATAATGCCCAAGGTACGAATATTCTTATTGGTATTGAGGCGTTACTTCTAGCAAATACAACAGCTTGCCTTGCGGGAAGATTCACTAGCAATGTTGTTAAATCGGTGGGTAGTTCCATAAATTTTTTGAGAGTCTTAACCTGGAGGGGAGTCAAACCAAATATAGTGTATGTATTTACAGTTTTGAGAATGCTAGGACATAAATCCTCCGGACTTTGTGTCGAAAACTCTATTCGTAACCTAAATTTCCTTCCTTCTCGAGCTATCCGCTCGACCCAAGATACAGTTCTTAATACCCACTCCCTTTCGTTATAGTCGTAGACAAATCTTGGAAAATAGTTGTGAGCTTCATCTATGAGTAGCATTGTTGGTGGAGTTTCGTTATCGTAGTCACTAAGCTTTACTTGAGCTATTTTGCTTATTATATGCATTGTGATAATCCTCCTCGCAACTATAGACTTAAGCGTATCAACTCTTACTATGTTTACTCTTTCTGGTTTCAGAAGTTCCCTGACATTTATATCGGGTGTGCCTTCCAAATCAAATATTTCTTCTCCTAAGATTGCAGCTAATCTTCTTAGAATAGCTTCTCTGGTAGCATCACTAACCTCTTCCTTAGGGAATGCCGAGTTTTCAAGCCATCGGTAAAATCTCTCAAGTGTCTGTTTCTCACTTGGATACATCAATCGGAACCGTTTTGCAAGTTTAGGTAAGACATAGTAACCTTGCGGAGACAGTGCTGGCAGGTAATATTGGAGCATAGATTCTGGGATTCCGGCGAATCTTATTGTAAAGAATTTTAAATTGGCATTCTCAGCTAGGGTATACTCTTTAGCGCCGCCTTCTGAACTGGATTCCTGTTTTGGGATCCAAACCAAAACGTCATCGATTTTCTGCGGGCTCAGTTTTAGGTCTTTCCATATTTTAATGTCAGACTGACTGGGTTTTATGGGGTCGTCATCTTTTATTGGATCTTCAGCTATCATGGAGTATTCATTATGTGTGTCTATAACAACTACAGAACCACCAAATGTATTGATGAAGTTATATATATCGTTCTTACATTTGGCAGTTTTTCCTTTGCCCGTTGTGCCTATAATCAATTCATGTTCAAATAGTAGTTCTGGACGCATCCTGTAGGCTATTGTCTCACCGGTTTTTGGGTCTTGTATTATGTCGTCCCCAAACATTATGGCACCGTACGCAGGACCTTCATTGGGAATACCGTATATTGTGTTTACTATCCTTTGCGATGGAAGGTAGGCAGGGGCTCTTATATGTGGTGCGAAGTTAACATCCCCCTTCACTATACTGCCGCCAAGTTTCTTCAGAGAGCATATAGGTTCCATTCCTATTAGTGGCACCAGGTCCAGGAATTCTGTGTCTCCCTCTATGATCATACGAGAGGTTAGTATATCCCTAGTTTCAGGAGAGTCTCTATCTATGAGCTCATGCCAGGCTACGTCATATCCCATCATTGTAATTATTCCGGCTATGTATTCATCGTGAAGATAATCGTAAATCAACAAGGGAAAACCTCTGCGCACTCTTGTCGACCACTCAGAGAAGGGACGGACCCATAGAAGTCTCGCAGAATCTCCAACACCAACTTTCACGGATAATTTTTTGGGAACGACCAAATATCCAATTTCAACACAGTCGTCTAACCACGGCTCCTTCAATTTCTCGCTGAGTTTCTGCTTAGATCTTTGATAGAGTTCATGCTTTATGAAAACGATTTCTAGAGCCTCTTTTTCATCCCCCTCATAGGTTTCTTTTTCACTTGGTTTATCCGCAATTAGGTACTTATCCAAACTCATAGTCTATCACTCTGAGAGAAAGCGCGCCCATCTTCTTTCATTAAAGAAGAAAGCATCTTCAATACCATTTTCCCTTATTGCTTTGATCACGTGAAGTGTAAGCTGTTTTTTCTCCTCATCGGAGAATCTCGCTATACCATCAGCTTTGCCGATAACGTAGCTTAAACCATTGCCTAAAGCCAGATCTGCATAGACTAAATCGAGGACATAATTTATACCAAATTCCTCTAGGACCCAGGATGGAAACTCGTATCGAAGTATAACTCTTTGCGGAGATTTCAAGTAGAAGAAGGCTGGCTTCATATCATCTGCCAGCTTGGAGGCATAGCCATCGTTATATACAAATATGGAAGATCGTTCATTAACACCTAAATATGCAACGTAGATGTCGGCGTCGGAGAACCCCCGCCCCTTAATCACCTGCGAAATTCTTGAAGCAAGAGAATTCTTGACTAATTTTACGCAGATTATTGATCTGTTAGTTAGAGCCTTAACTGCTGAGTGCAATTTGCTTAGGTACCTGGATGTGTAAAGGGGACCATCCCAGAAAAAGGCATCTATATGCGCCCCATATTCGTTCAGGAATTCTTTTACGGTCTGGACTTCTAAATCTAGAAGCATCTCCCTGATTTTCCTTCGAATTTGCTCCTCACTATCACCTAAGCTTTGTTGAATTGCAATAGACGACTTCCAAATTCCCCTCAAATTGTAATCAAAATCAATACGACGCGAGTACGTGAACACAGCTGATCGTGCAAGTATCAGTCTTACCGGGTGCAACTTTATTGGAAAGACTCCTCCGTCCACACCAACAATAGCTTTATTTTTTAACGCTTGTATTGGATCTACATGAGGAACTTCGTACTTATACCTGCTCTCGATGGGTATAACTATTCCGGAATCAATAGCTTTGTCTATAATGCTCTCGATAACATCCTTAGTCAGATTTCTAACTGGTGAACTTTTGATGAATGACCTGATTAAATCCTCGATAGCTGCTGAGATTAATTTACAAGGGTGCTTTCCTACTTTTTCGGAACTTTCTGTATTACATTGCTCTTCCTTGCTGTAGCTAGTCTCAGAACCTCTCAAAGTTTTATTGACGGTTTGCATCTAAAACACACGATTCTCATCTTGGCTATTGTATTATCAGCGTATATTATGAGTATTACAAAGCATTATATAAAGCGTAACTTATTGTAATACAGGAAAGAAGGAGAAAATATAACACTAAACTTTTGTCAATTCTCTCTCGCTTCAAGGAGCCCTCTATTAGCTTATCTTATCGATGGACAGCTGCTCGACAAGCTTTCTAATTTTTCTTGGCATGAAAATCGACACGCACTTTGCTGTGCTCTTCCGTAAAATATTAGCAACTTCATCTGCAAATGTATCAAATCTACACACTATTGCATACTCGAGAAATCCGATGCGATCAATTCTAACTATTTTTTTGAATAACCCTGTTTTCCGCATTACCTTATCTAGATGAGTCCTTAGAACACCAGTAACTACAACTCTGTCTAGTCGCTCTCGAAACCACTTTCTAAACATGTTAATCGTCCTTCTCCCTGGCAGACCTATTACCTGATTTTCTTCCATCGAAACCACTTTCACAACAAATGGCATATTTCTTGCTAGACCGGCTATTCGAATGATTTCATCAATTTTAGGTTCCAGGCGCCTGGGATTCTTTCTTAAGATCTTCGAAAGTAGCGAAACTGCATTTATTTTTACATACATCGCTTCTTCGGTGCCAATGTCTGTCAATATATCACTCCCTAGAACTCCCATAATTCGCCCGCTATACTCCTGTTCAACTACGATATCACTGTATTGTATCCTTCGCCCAAAGACCTTCTCTAGGTACCTCACAGCGACCTCTGCATCATCACCCTCGATTCTTACCAAAGTGAAACGATTGTCGAGTTTAGAGGCGTCAACTATGGATGCATTTAATCCTATGAGAAGACCTTGAAGATAGGCTCTAAGTGCTTTCTTAAGACTATAATCCGGAAGACTGACGTATATTGGATTGAATATTATCGTTCCAATTTTTTCACTGGATATTATTGCTATCGTTTTTTGTATTGTTCAAGTATACTGAGAAATTTTGCGTTGGTATCAGAAATAGGTTCAAAAGCTGCGCCACCCATTTTAAAACCACAGTTTTTACATTCCCATATACCAAAAGCAACCCACTCAAGACCTTCTTTTTTGCAATGAGGACATTGGTATCTTGCTTTTTTCTTCTTTTCGATAGCTTCAACGCGCTTGCGGACTGTCGCTCCGTACCGAGCCCCAAATCTTCTGGTAGACATTCTTGCCCACCTGAACTCATTTTTCAACCTAATGTTTGCTTTAAAACCAGATCCTTTATTAAGTTTGACCGTTCCTTAAGATCCCTAACAGCTGCTAGAAAATCGTCTATATCTAAAACCCCAGCTCCACTTTTTTGCGTGGCAACGAGATCATTCTTAGAGATCGCAAGCGTTAATTTATAGCCGGATACAAGCTCTTCTTGATGTGTTGGATCTAGGACTATCTTGTCTAGTATTTTCGCATATGTTAACTGTATTGGCATTAGCTCAATATTAAGACTTAGGGGCTTTGTTTCATTTTTTAAAATCACTGGACCCTTGTCCCCTATTTCAACTTTGGGTATCCTCGTTGTTAATAAGGCACCTAATGTTGCATAGAAGGCTGCATCAACTAGATTTCCGTGGTCATTTATAGGGTATATATCAATAAACATAACGTATACGTACTTCTCAGGCTCGACGACCAGGTCCTCTAATTTGATGAAGTTTGAACTTCTTATTGATCTATCAACAACACGCGCATATTCTATTCCAATTTCATTGGGAGGGCCTAATTCAAAGCTGGGCGAGGCTATTGGCATTGTTTCCATGTTGACAACAAACGCCCCTTGATTGGGTGTATCAGGGTAGGGCGGTCCAACTGATATTTTTATGCCTGCAAGCACTGAAGTCTTGCCTAGTTTTGCTATGCATGATCCCTCCGCTTTTTCGATGCAATTTGGTATTAGCTCTAGTTTACGCATTTCTAGAAGATCTCTCCCATCTAATCTTTTGCCTCTACTTATGTGGCTAAATATGCTCTCCTTCTCTATGTTAGAAAGAAATTCGCGGTGAATCGAAGACAAGAATTCCGAGGCCATATTAATCTCCGGTTTTCGTTGACGACAAGTAATACTCCTTAAGCGCTTTCTTTTGAAGTTCGTATATTTGATCTATAGCCTTAATTGCCGTTGATAAAATTTCGGATAATCTATCTATCGGAAGGCGATGATCTGACTGAAGAAGAGTTATTTTTCTGTATGCAGGTAACATCGCTATTGGAATGTCAGCACATAATTCATCCTCGATAGAACAAACATCGACTACGATATTTCCATAGCAATAACCAACAGCCACGGAGGTGACAAGATCACGCAAAGGAATACCTGCTTGCGCTAGGGCTAATGAGGCAGCGTTTATACTTGCTGTCCGTGTCCCAGCGTCCGCTTGTAGTACTAAACAATATACTTTTATCATCATTCTGGGAAATTCCTCAAGAAGAATTGACGGTTCTAGAGCTTCTCTTATAACTTTCGAAAGTTCTACTTCTCTCCTTGAGGGTGTGGGACTTTTTCTTTCTTCTGTAGAAAAGGTGCACATTCTATAGGCTACATCTAAAACGGCACGCTCGGGGTCTGCTATGTATGCAGGAACACATTCAGTTGGTCCACGTACAACGCAGAGAACCTTAGTGTGTCCCATTTCGAATAGACAAGAGCCCTCAGCCCTCTCTACAATTCCTAGTCTTATATTTATGGGACGTAACTCAGTAAATGCACGTCCATCTACTCTCTTTCCACTTTCTAATATTTTCTTAAACTCCTCTTCACTTATCTTTAAACTCACTAAGATTCGCCCCTTTGAATCTTATGCATGCCTTTCATCAAGAAGTCTTCAATTTTCTTTGTTAATCCCTGCAAGTGTGCTAATTTCTCAATTCTCTTAATTGTTTGCTCTACTAATTCCTCAATCTCAGGTTTTTCTGCACGCACCCAGATAATACCATTTGTCCCAACCTTAACCTCTGCTTTAGTTATCCTTTTAATAGTCTCTAACATCGAACCCTTAGCACCAATCAAGCGCGGCACTTTAGCGGGATTTATCGATATTAACCTTCCTTTTTCGAGTTTCCCGTAACCAGAATCTCGACAACTTAAAATGGGGGCCAAGCCCCTTTCAACATACATAACTTTAGTATACACAACATCACCAACTTTTAGATAATCCGTTGGAAGCTCCTTGCTCGGATCAAGAGGTCTTTTTAGGTATTCTGATGCATCTAGACGCCCTTTCCATACGTAATTTATCTCTAATAACCAGTAAGTTAGCGCATAATCAACAACGATTCCTATAACGCTGTCTCCTTGCTTGGGTATGTATTTTCCCACCAGTGGTACGACATTTATTTCTCGACCCTTAGCACTCACTAGGCTTATTCGTGTTGCAACAGTTTTTCCATCTGGTCTGACTATCGTACCAGTTCCCTTTATCGTATAGTGTGCTGGATCCTCGACTATTACTTCACCGGGTACAACTATGCGATACTTAGTTTGTTCATTCATTGCTAGTTCCCATCAAGAGAGATAAACCTTTGTCATAGGCGTTTTCTTGATATAATTTCAATTTTAGCTTGACCCCTTGTAGAGTTTGTTAGCAAATTGTTAAACTGCAAGAAGACCCCTGCGGGTACTTCTATAACTGCGCGCAAACTCCCATCTTCTAGCCATTGCTGTTCTATGAATGTTCCCAAATTAGTTAGTTTACCATATAGGGGCCCCACAAATTCGGCCGGAATATGTATTCTGGTAGATATTATCTCTAACTTTATTGGTAAGATTTCTTGGAGGGATTTAATTACAATCGGAATCAATTCCTTGATGTCAAGGAGAGGATCTAGCTTCACTCCTTTTACGGCTCGAACCTTTTTTAATGCCTCATCTAGTTGCTGAGGCAAGTATGGCGCATTAGTCGCGGGATTGACTGCATATTTTTGAATGTACTTAAGAATCTCAGACATTTTTTCTTCGATTAACTTGTCCCTAATTGGCTCGGGAATTTTTACAAACCCCTTTTCTAGAACAATCTTGGCAGCCTCATGGTGTATTTTTTCATCGTTCCATCTCATCAATTCCTCCTCAAGTTTTTTCTTCTCATCTTCAGTAAGTTCCCTCGAAAGTTTCTTTTGAGCTTTTTCGATTGCCACTTCAAGTAGCATTTTGCGCAGTAGTTCAGTGGAAGCCAAAATACCCTTATTTACATCACTAAATACATAGGGATGCTCAATAACAGTATCGATATCGACACTTTCACCCTTTTTGTATCTTATGGCGTCGTTAGTATTCACGACAACATAGAATTTCTCTCCCCATCTTTCATAAACAACAAAAGTAAATTTCTCCCCCAGGTCTAATCTACCCCAAGCGCCACGCCATCTAGACATCCATCGCCACCTATTCACTGTACAATATGTATAGTATGGCAAAAACACTCGAGGCAGCGAATACGTACAAGAAGCGGCCAAGAACTCCTAGTGCTAGCATGTACAATATTAATGGGATGTATGAAAACCCTATTGTTATTATTCCAGGCTCTCGGTTCATGTATTCGGCAATGCATCCAAAGAGTACCAGAGAAAACAGGAAAGCAAACCACAGTATAACGAGCTGTAGAGTTATAATCGCATAGTATATCCATCCACCACTCCCTATAACTCCGTATTGTTTTGCAGAAACCCATATTGTTGCGGCAATGATTAGTGAAGTAATCAACCCTACGAACGATATAAATGCTGATCGCTTTAATTCAATCCTTGTGACCATTTAGACTCACTTCAATTATCTTAAGTTAAGTGAATTTTCTGACGCTTGGAACCTTCCAGTATCTTCTATAGAATATTCGGTACCTCAGATAGTAAGGTTGCCTCCATCGGTACTCTCGGAGACGCGGAGATCGCCCGTAGCCACAAGCGGCACAGTATTTATGCCTAACATTGTAGGCACGTTTACCACATCTACGGCATCTTATGTGCGTTTTACCTTGATTTTTCTGACCAAAACTTGGTGTTCCTTTCGTCATGGAGCTCACCTACTTTTCTTCGCCTTTAGATTTGTACTCGAGGAATGGAAATACTATGAAAATGACTACGTCCCCTCGCACTACTACATGTCCCAGAGACTTAAACGAGCCATCATCTAGTATTTGCTGCGCATCACCTAGAGTTAAATTCAAGTGAACATCAAAACCCTTCAATTTGCCTCTTATGTACTTATTTCCCTTGACTTTAACAACAACATTATTTTCTAGGGACCAAACGAGTGCCTCTTTAGGCTTTAATGCTGCTTCCGACATTTTAAGACCCTTTGTATAATTGGATACTCAATTATGGATTAAAGCCACTACCTTAAGACCCTTAATCAAACAATGAAATTAAATGCAAAAATTGTTAATATAACCACAGAGATTATCAAGAGTATTCGAAAGCCAAGTTTACCATAATTTTCTATAAACACAGAGGCTAACCAATTAAAGCCATCTAGAAAGAATATCGGAAGTGAATTTACGACAAATATTAAGAACTCCAACATCGAATTTATTAGAAGGAAGTAAACTATGTCAAACATCATACTGTCACTTATTAACGAAAAATTGCTTTTGATGTACTGTTGCATTAGAATACCTATGTATGGTTTGCCATTTTCCTCGGCTAGCACGATGTAAAATGTTTTTTCTAATCCCGCCCGTAGAACTGTTATTGATATATTGTCACCAGGACGAAATCTTAGAAGGACCTCTTGAAATTCTTTAATCGTCCTAACACGTTGCTCTGCTAACCTTATTATTATATCCTCTACCTGGAGACCATAAATGTACGCTGGACTGTTGTTATCTACAGCCAAAATCTTAATGCCGTATTCCTCGTAAACCCCAGTGAGCTTAAAACTATATAATGTGCCTGCAAATGCAAGCATCAAGATTATGTTTGCAAAAACACCAGCAGCGACGATTTTCCTAAACTTTTTTAGCAATGCTTTACTGTTCGTTTTAAGCGACACTTCTTCCTCTGAGCTTGACTTGTTACTTTTAACTTCACTAGTGGCGCTGCTTTTAGTATATCTGTCCAACACTTGTTGGAGCTCATCTTCTATATCTAGCTCAACGAAACCCCCACCAAAGCCGATTGATATCAGTAATCCTGCAGATTTTATCCTCTTATCTTCTGCCACAGCAACAGCGCCATGGAAAATCTCATGCGTTATCACTGCTATGGCGAAGCCAAGGAATATGATGATTAGAAATTTGCCTAGTGGTATGGTTATGAAGGGAATAACTAACTCAAATCTAGATCCTATTGGTAGACCCATGAACTCCATGTAAAAGTTTGTGAATAGGGCAATAGTGTTGATTGAAATGTAGGAGATACTTAGTGTCATTATAAACGGAAAAGTTCGATTAGCGACCGAACCAAGATATTTCCAAAAGTCTTTATATTTTATTCCAACATATTCAATGAACTTTTTGAATTTATCACTTTGATAGACTACGATAAGAGGATAAATCTTTAAACGCCCCCTATTCTGTTTGAATTTCTTCCAGATTATTGATAATGCTATCCAGGTGACAACGAGCAAAATTACTGGATGAATGCCATTAACTAATTTTTCGCTCATTCGTTAGCGCCTAATAACGGCTCGTGCCTGCATAAGGATGTTGGTTACAGTCAACAGCTTACACGCTTCAGCGACATTAAGTATCTCTTGAAGTACTAAATCTGAGACAAATTCTATTGTGCGATCCAAAACTATCTGAGCGAATTTTTTGTTAGAAAGCTCCTGGATTATTGTTGCAAAGACTTCTGAGTTTGATATGAAGTATGCCATTATCGGATTTTTATGTATGTCAAAGACTCCGCTAAAGTTCTTGGCTAACAGATCGAGTATTAATTCCTGGATTCTTGTAGGAACATCAAAATTGTGGAGTATTAACCATCGTGCGGCCACTAGAATTCTCTTTAATACCATGCTTTCGAAGTTCTCGCTAATCTTATTGATATCATGTTCGTTTAATCCTTCTCTTAAGAGAGCCTTTGATCTGGCTATAATATCATACGTATATATACTTTCCATATCCTGATCAATCTTGAGCGATATATCTCTGAGATTGCTTACTAAAGGAAGCAACAAGTTTTGTACATTTTCATATGAAAGTTTATTGAATGCTGCCCAGGCAGCGTCCATTATCGGCACTAGGAACTCTACTTTCAGTGATTCTATGTCTACTTTGGATATCACCCTAAGTAAAAAGTTTAATCCCCTTAGCAATACTGTCATACCTATTCCTTTAATTCCGGCTAGAGCTTCCAATGCCCTTGCTGTGGGGTATATGATGCCGAAGTATAAATCGTCGTCCAATACTATTGGACTTCCCGTCTGTAGATCATCTGCACGGTTATCAGATGTTAAAATCCAGGCACCATCTAGAGGGTCTGTAGATGGTTGTGCTAGTCTACTTTTTCTTTGTAGTGAGAGAAGATGATTAAGCACAAAGCTTAAGAAGTTAGAGACATTGGGCACCTCCATAAGATATCTCAATGCTAGTATTAGAAAGTTAGTCGTTGCAAGCTTTTCTTGGATTGCATCCTCAGCGTCGTTATTTTTGAAGAATTTCCTGTAGATTAAGTAGTCAAGGAACTCAGCCAGTGTGGAAGTGGCTAATTTGACGATCGTACGTTCACGTGCTATTTCCGCCCACCAACTCTATCCTTCTTTAATGTTTAGTATCTTAACGCATTATTACTATATTAGGGCCATGAGAGAATATAATGCGGTTCATGAAAGCACTGGCATGATTGCCAGCCTAAGGACTTGCTATCGCATTTGTTCATTATCCTTTGATCCCTCTTAGAGTTGGGTGCAAAGAGGATGACAACCCTAGAAAAAGTTAGTGGCGACCTCGAACGAATGTATGCGCAGTTTCAGATAAAACCTATGTCTGACATAGCAAGTATACTGCCACCAAATAGATACCTCGAAATGGGCATACTAATAGCTCACCGAGACCTAGACGAAGTGCTAAGAGAAAGAACCTGGGCCATAGTCTCAGGCCGCGGTCCAAGTGGACCAATGCACTTAGGACATATTTTGGTGTTTGAGTTGGTCGCCTGGTTTCAGCGCACATTTGATGTTTACGCGTTTATTCCTTTATCGGATGATGAAAAATATGTCTTTGGTAAGATAGATGATTTGCATGACGCACATACGTGGGCCATAGATAATGCTAGGTGGATTGCTTCTCTGGGGTTTAATCCAAAGAAGACCCGCATCTACATATCTTCGACTCATCCTTGGGTTTACCGTTATTCTGTTTTTATATCGAGGTACCTAACTTTATCGACAGTTAAAAACGCATTAGGAGCAGATGACTCTAAAAACATTGGAATCCCCTTTTACGCCGCTGTACAAATTGCACATATACTCCAACCAACAATTGATTATGGTCTTAGAACCTTGGTTCCCATTGGTCTAGACCAGGATGTATTTATGAGACTTACCAGGGACGTTGCGGAAAAGTTGAAGTTGAAAAAACCTGCCAGTGTGTATGTGAAGTTCCTGTCTGGTTTGAAAAAGGTGCCCATGTCGAGTTCGATACCAGAAACTGCGATATACCTGACGGACGACGATTATACGATATTTAATAAAATAATGCGTGCCCATTCTGGAGGAGCTATATCAACTGTTCATCAAAGAATTCAGGGAGGAAATCCTAATGATTGTGTGATTTTTGAATGGCTTCAGGCATTCTACTTTAGAAGTAAGAGAGAGTCAGATGAGTACGCCTATATCTGCAAAACCGGCCAGATCATTTGTGGTTACGATTGCAGAATTCTCGCATATAAGGCGATAAAGCATTATCTTGATTGGCTTCGTAGGAAATATGAAAAAACGAATCTTGAGCAATTTATCTGGAAACCTTAGGGGACACTTTATTGACATCAATTACAAATTAACCTTTGTGTCGTTACCTAGAGAACCAAGCTTAAACTTTACCTTGCCTTAGGACAAACCCCGAGATGAATTCAATAGAAGAAACCAGATACATTCTACTTTTACTCTTGCGCATTTATTCATACTTCGTGCTGCGCTCCGACGCCATAGGTATCCAAGAATTTCAAAGTCAAATGCGAATTTCTATTTTTCTTGAGTTACTATCAGCCAGGACCCTACTTTCCTTATTTTGTATTCCTTTGAGAGCTTTCTTGTAATAAATTGCAGTCCTCTTTGTCCTTTCAGCTCTTTCTTCAAGACCCTTAGACGAACAATTGCGTATGGACTATGCTTTAATTCCTGCTCGATTCTTTCCTTTAAACGCTTATATACTTGCCCTAGTAGATCAGAAAGCGAGTTCTCGTCCGATTCAGGCTCCATAGCTTAATTACCAATTTTAATTTGACTGGGAATAGTGTTGATATCCCCAAAAAGTTTATGATGAACAAAATTTGTGGTTCTGAATCATTCATATAATAGTCGATAACCCTAATAAATTCATGCAGCTATTTGTGGGCAAATGCTATGAAGATTACCTCACCTTCATTTTGAATAATACGCCCAAATCCATATCTTTCCATCTGGACATATTCACCATTCTTTAATTGCTGAGCCAGAAATTCAACGTAACCCTCCTTAATACCGCTAGGAGTTTCTACAAACGCTTTTATTGCCAGATCTCCCGCTGGAACCCAGTGAATTATTTCAACACCTCTGATAGGCTTTAAACTTAGTTGTTCTGCATAGATGCTATTGTTCATTAGATCTATGTTTACGATTCTACAATTCATTAATCCCTTTAATCTTATAGGACTCTTCGAATCTTGAGCCCTTCGAAGCAAGTCGACATCTTCCCTGGAGATGTATAGGTTGAGCACTTTTTTACCATCGACTGTTAACGGACGAAGTCTATACTCTCTGTAACCGGCGGCTTCATTCCCAGGTATCCATGGATTACGCGCTAGGAAGAGGTCATCCTCTACATAGACTTTCAAAACTATTGGATCCTCGACAAAGAAGATTCTCTTGGCTATCTTTGATAGCACCTTGGAATTGAACGAATATAACGTCACGAGTGGCATATCTTTTATGTCATTCTTTGTCATACCAACGTGTTCAGCTAACATCTTTATGGCATCGGGGTGTATTCCTCTACGAATAAGCGCGCGAATTGTTACTAATGATGAATCTTCCCAGCCACTTATTTCCTTGCTTCTGAGGGCCGATCTTATGTGCCTCTTGTGTGCCGGTGCGCCTTCAAAAGTTACCATTCCATACTCAATATAGTTTATGTTCAATTTCCAGTTAAAGGCATCAGCAATGAAATTCTGGATAACTCGATTCGTTTCATGCTCTTTAGCTCTAATAACATGAGTGATCTTTGATATGTAATGGTCCTCTATTATACACGCATAATTATAGAGCGGGTAGATTTTGTAATTGTATCCTGTGCGAGGATGAGGTACTGTCTCAATTATTCTAAGCAGAGGGGGATCTATTAAAGCAGGATTTTCTAGTTCGAGATTGGTTTTAAGACGCACTATAGCTTCTCCTTCCCGGTATTTACACTGAAGCATATTCTCCCAATAGTCAACGGTGTCCATTTTTTCCCTATGTTCGCACGGTTTTCTTCTGGCGACATTCCTCTTGAACTCTTCACTTGAGCAGAGGCATACGTAAGCTTTTCCATTCTCAAAAAGCTTGTAGGTTAACTCATAATAAATTTCAAAATGGTCTGATTCACAGACGAGCTCGTCCCAATCTAGGCCGAGGGAGCGCAGATCCTCCTGTATCCAATCATAGTATATTAGTCGAATTCTTCTTGGATCAGTATCTTCGATACGAAGTATGAATTTACCATCATAACGCCTAGCATAATACCAGCTAAGATATGCTGCCCTCAAGATTTGTCCGAGGTGTAGGGCACCCGTTGGGGCCGGAGCAAAACGAGTGATAACTTTCCCCTTCGAGGCATTAGGGAGTTCAGGGAGACCAATCCTTGTTTTAGTGGCTTTTTCTTCTTCGATCATTTGTATGGTTATTCCATATTCTTCCTCCATTAGTTTAACTTGCTCATCGTAGCTCAATGAGTTAACATATTCTACTATCTCGTTGACTAGAGACATTAATGCATCTCGCCTTGAGACATCTTTTATTTCTTGCTTCAGCTCGGGTACCTCAACGAAGATTTTGTTCATAACAGCTATCTTATCAGCTTTACCCTCGTGTTCGATAGCATTTTTGAGTGCATACTTGAATATTAAATCTCTCAGGTCTACGCTCATTAAATTCCCCGCAACTTATACCTAATCATAACAAATATGACCCTAATTTTTAATAATTAAGAGGGATGAGCTAAATACAGGCAAATCCTTGAACACTCATGTACCAAAATAGATCCTTCGAGACTTTAAATAGAATCTGCTGTCAGATCCTTCAGGGTTTAATAAAGTGACAGTTTGAAATGGGCCCGGCGGGATTTGAACCCGCGACACCCGCCTTAGAAGGGCGGCGCGCTTTCCTGGCTGCGCCACGGGCCCCTATTTTCTCAACTTCTCTATAGTTATGAAAAGTAGGAATTTTTCGGAAATATTAGGCCCGGCCGGATTCGAACCGGCGTCAGAGGATCCAGAGTCCCCCATGCTTGACCGCTACACCACGGGCCTATAGTGTAAGTGTTAGTAGTGATGCGCCGGGCGGGATTCGAACCCGCGTCACCAGCTTGGAAGGCTGGCATCCTTCCACTAGACTACCGGCGCACCTAAGTACTACTCTACCTATTTTACTATTTTTTAAGATTTATCTTTGGAAGCATCAAACAGCTGTGTTCATAAACACCTAGCTATAGTCTCTAGACACTATCGTTTATCTACATCTTGAATAAGGTGGGAAACTAACAGCCCTCGGCAAGGGAATTTTGTGAAAAGTGTTTTTTGGATATATAGAGCTAAGGTTTTTCTCCACAATCTGGATGCAGCAAACAACAAAGACTACTTCACAAAAAGAGGTCTTTTTTGCTGTATCAGGCAAATACTCTGTACTTGGAGAATTTTTTGCTTCAATGAAACCTTTCTATATGGTTGAAAGCGATTTAATAGACGATCCAAAGATACCAGGAGTGCCGTTGTATCTATAGGATGTTTAAAAAACCAGAAGAAGCTTTTAGCCAAAAATGTGGCCGATGAAGAAGTGTCCTATAGATTGAATGCAGATATTGTTGTAGAAATCTACAGAATCAAACCACCCTTGACCTAGAACCTCTACAACTTTCCAAATTGAAGTTAAAGGTTTCTGAAACTTCTGAATTAGGTTGAAACTACCATGCGATTCGCATAAGTAGCTTTTATATTTAACAAAAAGCTAGGTCATTACAGATAGACAAGGTAAATGAGGATATATATGAGTGAGCCAAAGAAATATAAACACCTACCCGAAAAATTTCCAACTAGAGAAGAAGTTAAGGGAATAGATGTAGACAAACTTGTCAACATGCTACTTTCAGCATTTGCTGATAAAATACTAGCCTGGTATCAATATTACGTAAGTGGATATGCTGTCAAAGGCCATACTTCTACAGAAATAGAGGATGTATTCAAGAAGATAGCAGATGATGAGTTAAATGATCATGCGAAACTGTTAGCAGATAGACTACAGAATTTTGATGTAGATCCACCAGACTTTAGGGATCTTTGGCATTTATCGAAATGCAGACAAACAGAGCTTCCTGAAGATCCGCATGACATAGATGGATTCATAATTGCCAGCATATTAGCCGAAAGATGTGCTCTAGCTCATTATAGAGAGATATTCAACTACGTGTTTGGAAAAGATCCAATAACAGAAGAAATTATAGAAGATATAATGAAGGATGAAGCTGAACATGAAACAATATTCAGGAGCTTGCTGTCGAAAGAAGGACTAAAAAGACTTGAAGAACTAGAGAAGAAGTAAATATTATCGCCCCTATTTCTATCTCGATACATTATCTTTTAATTTTTTGAATTAGCAAGATCTACAGTATGCAAGGACTATTTTTCTATGTTTTTAATTAGATACTCCAAAAACCCGGTAACAATAGCCAAGGTGTTTAAATCAGTACATATTGTGAGGCAGATTGGAATCCATGAAATGAACTGAGTATTCACCTATTCACCACAACGCGAAAAACTCATATTAGTTGATAGAGCAGCACACACATCGCGTGAAGCAACCTCAGTCGCTCGTCTCGAGATCTACAAGCTTGAGCCATTAAGCAGAATACACCTCATACATATAAAATTTGAGCTGTTTGTGAGTCACTTAGACCTTCTCTATTGATGAACTAAGAACTATTCTTAGAGAAAGAGGCTGGCTATATTGTGTAAGTTGTAGGAAGATTACATGCGATGAAAGCAAGCTGGAGAGGTATGCAGGGAAACATTTTATCTCTCCAGGTTTTCGTACTCAATGAATCTGTAGCTTAAGACGCTTACACAGGAGATTGGGAAATCCTCTAGGACTAACTAGAGAAAATGTTGATATCATTTTAGGGAGGTCCTCAAGGTGCTGAGTAGAGACTTCAATGATTGTACTTGCGAGAGCTTCAGCTCGTCAAAGTTTTCTTGTTATTTTTCTTGTTATAATTGATAGAGGGCATTTTTCAAATACAACCGGTAGACATAGCTAATATGTATGTGTTAATATCCTCTAGAATCTTTCGTCTTATCTCCTTTCTCTGGATTTCAGACGACTGGTACGTAATTGTGTATACTACTGTGTCTTTTCTTCTTCGAATGCTTAGAACAAGTGGATCGTCTACGTATCCTAAAACTCCTACCACCAATTTGGGTGAGTTAAGAGCCTCTTCTACGAAGGATCTAAATTTTTTGCTTAGTAACTCCATCTTACCTATTTCATCAATGAGTAATACTTGTACGTTCGGATCCTTAAGCATTTTCATTAAATAATTCTCTACAATTCTCTCAAAACCTTCGATATTAACTCCATATTTTGATACTCTGTATGGACTCTGAATTTCTACGCTTGCTAGTATCTCCTCGGGGCCTTCTGGATATACCTTGACTTTAAACCCCCACCTCTTTCCGCTAACTCGAATTTCGGGACAAATTATACCTGAGATGCGAATCTTATCTTTCTGCAGGTCTTCTAATATACTCATCAGGAGTGTCGATTTGCCTGACCTTGGTGGTCCTGCTATGAATATATTTTTAATCGATTGAAACAAACTCATTTGTCTACACCAAATCTTATGATTGTATTTTTGCTAATATTGTTCTGCAGGTGCAAATATTGTCCGAGGAAATTAGAAGAATAGGTGCTATTTGGAAGGAGATACTTGAAAAGGGCAAGATTTCCCTGGAGGAACTTAAGACCGTAATTAGCAAGGAGCATCCGGAAATCTTAAAATACTTTGATGAAATCATTGAAAAGCTCTTCGTGCTAGGATTCATTAAGTATGATGGCGAAGACATAGCCCTTGATAATACCATGCCGGACGATTTAGTTGAAATGCCTTGTATCCGTTGCACTAAGGTCTCCACGTGTAAAGTAGGAGCTAAAAACGATCCCCTAAAATGCGAGAGTTTTGTTGAGTGGTTTATAAAAAAATTCTCTGAGCAATCTTTGTGATCCAACATGGAAATTGAAATCATTGATAGCAATACTATACGCCTGGGTGAAAACATTTTTAAGGGAGAGTCCATTCAGGGTGTCTTAGAGGTCGCCATACCAATTAATTACTTAATGTCTCTGCACTTTCTCGATATTCCCAGTAATGTGCGCATACTTACTGACGTCTCAAATTTACTCCCAAGAGATGTTCAGGAGGAATTTACATACAATATTCCATGCTCTACTGATATCCAAATATCTAGGAACGGCATATCTTACACATTTGACATTGTTCGTAGATACTACTCCAACATTGTTTCCGCTGACTTTTTTACTGATGTTATCACTAGGATCGCATCCATGCTAGGCTTCGAAATACTAAGAAAAAGAAGCGACGTTCATTATATCTTAGTAGAATTATTCTTTAATGCACGTCTACAGGACTCTGTTTTAGATATCGTAGAAAAAAGAATTCTCTGCTTGCTTAAGTTAGCGTATAGGTTCAACAAACACCTGAGAGAGAATATCGAGAGTTATATCAATGAATTTCTTAGGTCAACTTTTTGCTAGTTTATCTCCCATGAAGGCCAACCTAAAGTAGGTTCTAAACATGCCTAAAAGAAATCTTAGCTGGCTTTGTTTGTCGAGCTCAGCAAAGAAATCAATATAGCAAAGTTTGCTTTGAGGTTCTAAGTGCGCATAGAAAACATACACTTTACCCTGTTGAAGTTTCACCTCAAAATTTGCGCCACCGAAAGCAAGTCTAGGTAGAAATACTGCTTGGATCTTGTTTTTGTCATCACTGATCGTTAAAATTATCTTCGATCTTTCCTCTCTCATATCCTCAAGCTTGCCTATGAATCTAACGGCGTATATATTCCTTCCCAGTTCTGATAAAATTTCCGTACCCACAAGCTTCATTGTTAAAATCTCGCGGATATTTGAGAATGTAAAAACCATTATTCAATGACCTCTAATTCTATTTTATCGCCATCTTTCAGACCAAATTTAGATTTCAGATTGCACTTAGCAACAACTTCAATCACATCATCTCCATGCGTTGTCTTTTCCGGCCGAACTATCAATACGGTTTCTCCACAAAGAGATGCATAAGCATAGTATATAGCACCGTAACCATCTTGTGGGGCAAATTTCTTGTATATTGGTGATAGATCATACCATCTCATGTTTTTCAGTCTCACATTTAGAGTCCCACTCGCTATCTTCCCTCCTAAAAGTCTCTCGAAAAATCCAGAGTAGTGCGAAATGGATGTATAGTACGAACCCTTACCTATTCCACTTGTGACTATACCCTCTATTTTTAACCTCCTCATTTGTTTAACCACAGCTAGAGTACGTCGCCATGATTTACTTGCCCACTGACCAAAGTAAGTCGTTATTCCTTTATTCAAATTCAATAGTACTATAAAGTGTCTCTAAATAATACGATTAATAACAGAATTTGCGTCGCTAAAAAATCTTAATTAATTTAGACCACGATAGTTTATACGTTTATCCATTGTAGTATATCATCACTTGGTGGGTTAAGGAATGCACACCGATTTAGATTTTAATGAAGAAAAAACCCATGAAAAAAAGACTGAGGTCATACCGTTAACATACCACGACGTAGCAGAACTTCTAGAGAAAATGCAGAAAGAGTCCGGATTCAGGCTTGCGGAGCAAAGACGAGTTTACGAGTACGTTCAGAAATTCCTATTCGCTTCGAAGGAGGACATTTTAGCCATCATTGAGAGTTTAGAAAAAGAACTGAGAATTCCAAGACAAATAGCGATACAAATGGCGTATGTACTACCTACAACCCATGAGGAATATGAACCCTTCTTACTTCAACTAAGGCGCATTGATTATGAGGAACTAAGTAAAAGTGAGTTCATTTCTAGGGCCCAAAAAATAATACTTCCCTTCTGGAAGAAGTACCAAAATGTTATAGCAACCCTTAGAAATATAAGTATCTCTGAATTGACAGCAGAAAGAAAGAAGCCTAGTAAATAGTTATTTAAGGGATTTCTTTTGAGTGCCATATTTCAAGGACTTCGAAAATTGTTTAGCAAACTACGAGGACGTTACATAGACGAGAAAGAGCTGGATAACATACTCAAGAATCTTCAAAGAACGTTAATAGAATCAGACGTAAACGTTAACCTCGCAACATCACTAGCAGAACGCATTAGGGAAAAAGTTTTAGAAGCAAAAATACCGACAGGAGTGTCGATCGATACTATTGTCATGAGAGTCCTCTACGAGGAGCTTGTGAAATTCTTAGGCGAAAAAAGATACAGCTTAAACATACAGCCCGGTAAGAGGAATGTCATAGTGCTCATAGGTTTACAGGGAAGTGGGAAAACAACAACTGCTGCCAAGTTAGCCTTTTGGTTAAAGAGAAGAGGATTAAATGTTGGACTGATTTGCGCTGATACATATAGACCTGCAGCATATGACCAATTAAAGCAATTGGCCGAGCAAATTAGCGTCAAATTCTATGGGGACCAAAAAGAAAGAGACCCGATAAAGATCATAGAGAAAGGTCTTAAGGAGTTAAGGAACATAGACGTTATAATAGTTGATACTGCCGGGCGCCACAAAGAAGAGAAGGGTCTTATGAAAGAAATGCAAGAGATCGTGGATAAATTTAAGCCGAATGAAGTTCTACTTGTCATAGATGGTCTAATCGGACAAAGAGCTTATGACCAAGCTAAAGCATTTAAGGAAGCTGTAGGAGAAATCGGAGGAATTATCGTGACTAAGTTAGATGGAAGCGCGCGCGGCGGAGGAGCTTTGTCAGCAGCAGTTGCTGCGGGAGCTCCGATAAAATTCATAGGTACCGGTGAACACATTGAGGAGTTCGAACCCTATGATCCTCCTACGTTTGTATGTAGAATCCTTGGCTTACCAGACAAAACATTCTTAGAAGAGTTACTTCAAGCTGTCCCGGAGAAGTTACTAATGAAGACAGCCAAGGATTTAACATTAAAAGACTTGCGAGACTACTATGAAAACATGCTTAAAAAAGAGGGCGGAGTTTTAGGAAAGCTCAAAGAGATGTTCTCTGGTATCAGCGAAAGGGAAATAAGAAAAAACATTGGGCGGACCCTTGCGTTACTAAAGGCACTAAACGAGGATGAATTATACAATGTTGAGCTTCTTAAAAATCCTGAGCGAATCGATCGCATTGCTCGTGGTAGTGGTGTTGATCGAACTTATGTTAAAAAATTTATAAAACAATTTCACTACCTCAGAAAGCTAGTCAATACAATGATGCGCCAACGTGGATTGCGGAAGGAGGAAGCTTTGAAGCAAATAATGGAACAGGGATTTGATCCTAGAACCCTTACAAGAATTACTCAGAAGAAAATTGGCGCATAATGATGGAAAAAAGAATCAGAGACCGCGTCCTTCTGCTCCTGGCCATAAAACCACCTGGCAAAGCCGTTAGTCTCAATCACATCCATGAGAAAGTTAATAGGGATTGCAATGCATCCAGAGAAGAAATTATCCAAGCGATCAATGAGCTCATAAGAGAAAACCTCGTCCAGCGTAAGGAGGACAATTACGCTGTCACTGAAGAAGGAAGAAAAGCTGCGTGGAATCTTGCATTTGATCCTCAAATGAATCGTAGCTACAGGCAAATCTATATTGCACGTTGGTACTATGAACATGTTGAGAGCTTAATTCTGCCCTTCCTAATTAAAAGACCAGTTAGCGTCGTTAAGATCTTTTCAGATGAATCCGATCCTATAAATAAAGTCAAGCCGATTTTCTCTCGATATGCTAAGCAGAAGCCGAAAGAGTACAATTACATAAACTCAAGTGCTGATTTATGGAGGTACATAGATGCGCATGCCGTTGATTTCATACCATACGTACACTCAAGAATTGATCAAGAGTACCCGGATTGGTTCATTGTTGACATCGACGCTGGTGATGCTATAAAGTCCTCTGAAAACGGATTCGAGCTCATAAAAGAGATAACAAAAGAGACCTATCTTACTCTCTACGAGGAATTTGACATCCAAGCTTATATTAAGTTCTCTGGAGGTCGAGGATTTCAAATTTGGGCGACATTTGATAGACCGCTAGGAAGCTTCGAAACATATAGAGACGCCGTCAAGCTTCTTCAAAGATTTGTTGAAAAAAGACTTGAGAATAGGTATGAAGAGCTTAGAAGAAAATATGAAAGTATCTTTGATGTGCCAATAACAACAAGTGACGTTGCCCATACCGAAAAAAGAGCTCGCAAGATTCTGTTAGATTGGAGTAGTCTGAAGCCTGAGGGGGATATCAGAGCTCCCTGGTCTATGCATTGGAAGACGGGACTCATAAGTGTGCCGGTTGATTATAAAAGAATCCAAACGTTCAAAGTTGAAGATGCAAACCCTATAAAGGTTGTTCAGAACATCAAGATCCTCGAACGCTTGTTTGAATTAAAGCCGTCTAACTCCACAACATTAAGGAAAGTACTGCGGCCTTCGCTAGATCTTTTCTTTAATTAGTGGACTAATGTGCAAAAGAAAAATTAGGGAAAAAGAATTCCTAGTTGGTGCAAATCATGGAGATCGGGCATGTATTCAGAGCCTATGATATTAGAGGTATCGCAAATAAGGATCTCACTCCAGACTTAATACTTAAAGCTTCTAATATCTTCGCAAACCTAGTATCGGAAAACAATGGAAGATGTGTTGCTATAAGTGGAGATGTGAGAGCTTCTACCATGAGCTTTATATATGCATCAGTTTCTGGTGTCATCTCAGCAGGCTTGCATACATATCTGACTTACCCATTACCGATACCAACTTTCTGTTTCTTAATTTGGAGGAGTAAACAAATAGCTGGAGGCGCATATGTAACAGCATCGCATAACCCGCCCGAATACAATGGAATAAGATTTAGAAGAGGCGATGGAACAGGTTTCTCCAGCGAAAATCTCGAAGTTAAAGAACGCTTCTTTAAGGGAATTGTGAAATATGCGGAGTGGCACAGCATCGGTAGAGTCAGACGCATCCCTAATAAGAGAATCATTGAGCAGTACATCGACTTCATAAATTCTAGGATACCTGGTGCTTCTAAGAGTTTAAGTGTAATTATTGATGGGAAAAATGGTGCCGCCAATTTAGTCATAACAGAGCTCTTTGCCAAGCTCGGCCATAGGATTCTCGGCATAAACACAAACATAGATGGGAAATTTCCATCAGGAATGCCAGATCCTCTCCACGGCGACACCAGCCATTTAAGTAGCCTGACAGCTCAAACAAAAAAACCTGGAATAGCCTACGATGGAGACGGAGATCGTGCTGCGTTTTTCGATGAGAACGGTAGATTAGTACCTTCTGAAATCATCGGATTATTTCTTGCAGAGAATTTGCTGAAAGCTAACGACGTGATTGTCTACAATACGATGTGCAGCTCTATTATCAGAAGAAAAGCTGAGGAAATGGGATTTAGAACGGTTGAATGCCGAGTTGGCGATGTCTTTATGTCGGAAGCTCTAAAAAAGCACCAAGGAAAGTTAGGTGTTGAAGAATCCTACCATTTCTTCTTACCAGTCTATGGCTTCTATTATGATGACGCTATAATGGCCTCTACATTAGTGATTAATTTGCTTGCACAGACTGAAAAAACATTAGCCAACATATATGACTCTTATGGTCCATTTCACACAATTCGAATGAACATTGGGGTTAGCGAAGACATAAAATTCCTGGCAATCGATAAGTTCAAGGAATGGGCCCTAAATAATTATAGTGAGGTAAGTGTCGTTGATGGCGTTAAGATCTATCTGGACAATGGCAGTTTCTTAGCCCGTCCCTCTAATACTGAACCCCTAATAAGAATTGTGGCTGACGCAGATAACAAAAACTACGCAGAGGAAATCATAACGAAATTTACTAAAAAGCTTGAAGACATTATTGCTAGTTTAACTACATAGTTAGGCCGACGCTGCCGCTGACTTTATCTTAAACTTAAACTCTACCTTTAGCTCATTATTGAATGCTTTCTCCGCACCCTCAAGTATTTTGTCACGAAGATTTGCTATAATAGCATCCGCATTTTCGATGCTAACTTTACCTTCTTTCAGGTCTTGATATAATTCATGGAGGATTTTCCCAATATATTTAGCAAAGGGAGTGTTTCCGCGAACTTTGAGCACGGGTTTTATTACAGTTTCAATGAATCTGCGACCACGCTTGATTATTTTAATTCCAAGTTCTATGCTAAGCTTTTTGAGTATATCTTCATCAAAACCTAATTCCTTAAGTTTTTCTTGCAAGCTAACTACTTGACCATCCTCTATGTATCGAACCCTTTGGAGACCGTTCTTGAGAACTTGCATGCCAATTTTCTCGACTAACTTAGAGAGGATACGATCGGACATAATCGATTCCGCGCTCATTTCCTTTATGCTTTGACCAGATCTCGATACTATTGTCAGGTTAATCTGTCTTGTGTATTCACTGATTATAGCTCCTCTCACAGTTTTTTTACGATAGACCTTTCTATTATCAATTAATTTGTATCCCCCACCTCGCTTCTCAACCTTGTATCTGTAGAACCTTATCCCTGGAGGTTCCGTCAACGAGACTTTTCTGAGTTCAGTAGAAATTATTGAGGGATTGTGCGGAAATCCGAATTTATCGGTTGCTCCGCTTATACTAAACGTGTAGCCTGGAAGACCTATTTCCGAGCCATCTAGTAACTGTCCAATGCGTTTACCATACAGAGCTCTCTTACTCTTCTCATCTTGTAGCATAATTTCAAATGCTAATCCCGTGCCCATGAATGCCTTTCCGTCACTTATAACCAGTATTATTCCCTCGGGCTTTGGAGCTTTCTCTTTTTTAACAACCTTCTTTTTCCTATGGACCAAATCTTTCACCTACAGAAATACCATAAAGTTTTCAACTGGTTCTTCTATTGATTCATCAGGACCCAAAACTTCCCTTTCCCTTAGATATTGATTTGTCAGTAACCAGTATATGAGAGCCAAAGATTTACGTCCTCTATTATTACATGGTATTACTAAATCTACATTGTAGGGCTCATTTGATGTATCGCATAAGGAGATTATAGGAACCCCAATTTTATTGGCTTCTCTTATTACATTAGCTTCCTTAGATGGGTCCGATATGAAAACTAATTCTGGTTCCTTATACTGCGGCAGGGATGGGTTAGTTAATATGCCCGCGTAGTATTTCCCTATCATTGCTGGAATTCCTGTCCACTTAGAGAACATCAACAAAGGTTTCTGAGCGTAAATCCTCATAGCAAATGCGAAAATATGCTCGGGTTCATAGTTTGCCATCATTTTAGCTGCAATTCTTACTCGTTCATCAGTTTTTCGGATGTCAATGAGATAAACTCCAACTTTCTTCGTGTGAACGTATTGTTGCATAGGATCTGCCAAGCTGTGAGTCCCGATGTGAACACCGAATTTCATATACGTCTTAGCGGGAACCAGCAATTCATCCGGCATCTAATCACCGCACTTAAGATTTCCTCTCCATATCGCCGTAAGCGCTTCTAAACCATCTATGTTCGTATAGAATTATAGCATCTATTAACTCTAAATGCGCGAGAAACATTCTTCGACAGCACTCTTTTTTCACACCTAAGCTATCAAGTACTAGCCCGGGATCTTCTCCTGCCTTTACCCTCGCAGCAAATTTTTCCCAGAGGTGACCGATCATTTCACCACAACTAAAGCACCTTATAGGGATGATTATTTTTGTTCACCTTAGCGCTATTGTAACGACATTTGCTTGTTAACTTACAGTTAGCAAATCCTTATCATATTGGCTTTGATATTATAAAAAGAATGCACCTTCTAAACTACTTATTCATTTAAAAGCATTCAATAGGTTTGTTGACAACTGACTGATAGTTATAGTTAATAGTACGTCGAATCATTGACTTTGGTTCGAATATCGAAATGTTCCCCCTTAAATTTGAATAAGCAATGAGTACACTTTGCATTATATTGGTGTGCCTTCATGAAAATAACAAAGCTTGAAGATCTAAAGGAGCATCTGGAAGACTCCATAAAGAAAGCTGTTACGCTCGCGCCAAAAAGGAACTTTGAGGAAAGCGTAGAGTGCATTATGGTCATACGCGACGTTGATCTAAGACATCCTGAGAACAGATTTAGGTTACTCGTAAAACTTCCAAATAAGGTTGCTAAAATCGACAAGATAGGGGTATTCGCAGATGGTCCTCATTTATCTCAGATACAATCCACAAAAATTGAAGACGCCATTGTTGAGGTTATAGATCGCGCAAAGCTAGAGGTTTTAAGATCAAAATCAAGGGCTACAAGAAAACTAGCCAGAAAACTTCGAATCTTTATTGCAAGTGCGCCTCTAATGCCAATAATCGGTAAGTATGTTGCAAAATATTTATCACCACTAAACAAAATGCCTATTCCAATTCCATTGGATCAAAACATTATAGACGCTCTAAACGACGCGAAGCATACGGTAGCTGTCAGACTCTCTACATCGCCGCAAATAGCTACAAGGATAGGATACAAATCCATGAAAATTGAGCAATTAACCGAAAATGCCTTTACATTAGTGAGCGCTGTGGTTGGTAAATTACCCAGCGGGCTTAGTAATATAAGTGACATTTACATTAAGACGACCATGGGGCCGCCAGCAAGGATATCATTGGAGTAGGAGATTGCTATGTCATACGCATTAATATATAAGAGGAAAAAGCCCTACCCTGAAACAAAGATAAGTAAAGTCCAAGAGCTTTCGAAGCTTCTTAAGACTTACCGCAACATTCTACTCATAAGCATCAGGGATGTTAGTGCAAATCAAATGAAAGAATTGAGGGCAAAAATATGGGGCAAGGGAGTTTGTAAGGTTGTAAAGAATACTCTAGCAAGAATAGCTATAGACAATGCTTCCAAAGAACGAAAGGAACTATCGATACTCAGGGACCACCTGACGGATATGCATGCCTTTGTGTTCACTAATCAAGATCCTTTCGAAATAGCGCAGATTGTAGATTCAATTAAGGAGGCAAGATTATTAAAACCAGGCAAGATTGCACCAATAGACGTTGTGATACAGAAGGGATTTACGGGGTTCAAGCCTGGGCCTGAACTAAGCGAGATTAGGATGGCAGGAATCCCGGTCAGAATTCTTGATGGTGAGGTTTTCATAACTGAGAACTATACACTAGTTCGAGCAGGGCAGGTCGTATCTCCGTATGCAGCGCGCGTCATGGCTCTCCTTGACATAAAGCCGCTAAAAATAGGACCTAAAGTTATTCTAGGACTTATCGACAACACAATTGTTCGGGCTGAAATTTTACTTAGACCACTGGAGGAATACTTCAAAGATATACAAGTAGCTGTTAATGAGGGAAGAACACTAGCGATAGAAGCTAAGATACCGGTTCCCGAAGTTACTGAAGACCTCATTAGTGTTGCTACAAAAGAGGCTCTCAATTTGGCTACAGAGATAGCTTTCATCTTACCAGAGACTATACCTGAACTAATAGGACTTGCCTTGATTGAAATTATTTCTCTACTAAATGTGGTGAAAGACTACCTTCCTGTCATCCCAGAAGAATTAAAGGCGCTTATTCCTACTGCACTAGAATCAAAATCAATGCCTCCGACTAAAGAAGAAAATATCGGAGAGGAAAAAAAGGAAGAAAAGAAGGAGAAAAAGGAGGAAGAAACTTTAGCCGGATTAAGTTTGCTTTTCTAGTCCTGTTGCGCGCATCTATATAACTCCAAACTATTTCTGCTTCTAAGATGCTCTAATATCAAACTCCGGCGTGATCATTCAGACTTACAGCACGTGTATTTTTACATAAGAACCTAAACTATTCGAATTCGAATTTTAGAAAAATTGTTGAGATTTTATCCACGTTAGCCTAATCCCTTGCTCCTTCTAGAAGTTTTTTGACTCTTTCCACCATTTGTTTCATTTCATTGAGGTACTGGATTTTGCTAGCTCTTATTGTAACTATGAGGTTGTAGTCTTCATATCTAACAAAAAGTAAAGCTAAACCAGACTGGAGGTATATTGTCAAGAAGCTTATCTGGTCGTGCGCGGATAATATTCTATTCAAGGCACTTTCGGCGCTCTTGATAACCGAATTCATAATTTTTATGATTAAGTTTACACTGTCAGAGTCTATGTTAGCGTTAATTATTTCATCGCCGTTTTTGTATATTATGACCCACTTTACATCACTTATACTTAATAGAGCCTTGTAAAACGTATTCAAGTCCAAAGCACTTCCCTCATAATAGTCTACGTATTTCTAGAAGCGATTTCAGAATTTCAAGAAGGTCCTTTACACTAAGTCTATTAATTTCTATTTCCAGTGCATAGCTCATCTGGTAAAGCAATCTCTTTATCATAGACTCTAGTTGTTTGTTCACGTCTTCCCCAGTTTTTTCGCCGGTTTTCTCAGCCGCCAGTGCACTTACCTCTCTTTCATGTGCTTCCCTGCTTGAAATTCCCTCTGGACTTCTAATAATCGTGGCCTCTTCTAACTTTAAAACGCCGCCTTCAGCTATTTCACCGATAATTTTCACCTTCGATGAATCCAATTTATTTAATTCCTCCGGTGTAGCTAGATAAACATCGCAATTCGGGCAATATCTCAATCCGACGTCTTTTTTCAAAAAGAGAATTGCTGAACACACTGGACAAACTTCATCAAGCATTCTATGCCCTTCCCTTAGCAGTAGAACCATCTTTTTTACTAATTCATTTCTGAGTTCCGGATTTTTCACCCAGTCTTTTTTTATTTCATCGGACAAAAATTACACCGAGTTCAATCAAGTTTATGATCAAACTAGCTTAATGCGTGACTATCTATTTAAAATCCTGTCAACTTTTACTAATAACTGGAACACATGTTCCATCTCTATTTGAGAGCAATATAAAAATGGATTACATTAAGCCAGATTATATTTAAAAGCCTTAAAATTAGACTTTGATTTCGTCATTTAGAGGGAAAAGAAAATGCCTACAAAGAGAGAGGCTAAATGCTACAGAAAAGTGCCAGTCCATCCATACACTAGAGTGGAGTATATAAAAAGCGTGCCACAGTCCAAAATTAGGATCTTTAATATGGGCAACCCAAATGAAAGGTATGACTATAAAGTGATGTTGATCTCTAAGCAAAGAGCTATGATTTTAGCGCGGGCATTGGAAGCAGCAAGGATAGCTACCAACAGATATTTAAGCGAAAGTATTGGTAAAGGTACCTTCTTCATTCGAGTCCGGCCAGTTCCTCATGCGATAGTGAGAGAAAGAAAGTTCCTAGGAACGGCCGGTGCCGATCGGATACAAAAAGGTATGAGACGAGCTTATGGAAAACCATCAGATCGCGCTGCAATAGTTGAAGTAAACGATATTATCTTAGAACTATGGGTCCACTCAAAGGATCTAGAAACTGCAAAAAAAGCAGCAAAATTAGCAGCATATAAAATAGGTGTGAGTACCAGAATCGAGGTTACGCCATTTAGCAAATGACAATAATTAATCATTATCACAATTATGATGTATGCGATTAATGATTATTCAGCATGCCTTTTAATTTCCGAATTAAGATAAAATTGTCAGTGAGGGAACATCCATGTCAAAACGAAAGGCGAAACTCATATTACCTAAGAGTCTGATCAACAAATTTATAAAACCACCAGAATTCAAAAATATTGTACGTATTGTCGATACTGATTTACCCGGAGAACTTCCAGTATTGTGGGCGTTGACTAGAATCCTAGGCGTTGGCATAAGTTTTGCAAACGCTATCGTAAAAGTAGCAGATATTGATCCTAGGCGCCTACTTGGCACCCTAACAGATGAAGAAATAGCAAAACTGGACAGTATTATAAGAAATCCCATTCAGTATGCTATTCCGGCATGGTTGTTAAATCGAAGATACGATAGAGAAACCGGAGAGCACATCCATCTTACAGGTAGCAAATTAACTCTCCAGCTTAAAAAAGACATTGAACGCCTAATAAATCTAGGGCACTGGAGAGGAATCAGACATAGCAGGGGACTTAAAGTCCGAGGTCAAAGACTCGGACGCAGCAGACCAAGAGCTATTATACACCACCTTAAGAGGTAATGCATATGCGAAGTCTTCGAAAGAAGTATAAAACCCCTCGTAAACCATTTGAGAAAGATAGACTTATTGAAGAAATGAGGCTTATTGGCGAATATGGATTAAGAAATAAACATGAGCTCTGGCGCACCAAAACGATGCTCTCTGAAATACGAAGACGCGCTCGAGAACTCCTAGCTCTGCCTCCTGATGAGAGAAAAAATGAAGAAGAAGCTCTCATAGGACGCCTATACCAGTTAGGTATACTCGAGAAAAATTCAACATTGGATGATATACTAAAACTCAGGGTTGAAGATCTTTTGGAGAGACGCCTACAAACAGTTGTCTGGAGACTCGGTTATGCTAAAACCCCCCATCAAGCACGGCAAATGATCGTGCATAGACACATAATAGTAAACGGGAAAATAGTTACGATTCCATCTTTTCTTGTTAAAAGAGACGATGTAGTTGAAATTCACCCTCGATCCCCCTTTGCTAAAGCTCTACAAGAGGGATAGGAACTTAAATGACAAATTAAGACTACAGGCGCAAAGTTTGTGTTAAGAAATGAGAGCTACTACCTTCTCGCATTTGAATTAGATTCACCAAGAGATCTATGCAATGTCATCTACTATGATTTCCTCCTAAGTCCCTCACCCAAGGTCTTACTGAAGGAGCGAAGAAAAATCCTTTACTTTGCTTCGCGCATCTTACGGGGGAAGGCGGGAAATTGTGTAGGTTTCTGCTTTTTCGTGATCACTCCTAATGAGATGAGTAAGGATTACTTAATATGCTCGGAGGATCGAGGTTTAATATCTGATGTGCCTGATCCTAAAGCTCCTGCATGCTTCGAAATTTTCAATGTAGAAGGTCTTCTTCGAGCGCCTGGTTCAGAAATAGCAATAAATGATCCCTGGATACGCCAATGGTCTTTTGTTATTAAGGCGGATGAAAATATCATCACTCATATCACATCCAAGAGGGGGCGAATACTTCTTGCTCCGAAATCAGGCAATTACTTGATTATAATATCTAAAAACTCACTAACAATCTCTTACCTAGAAGAATCCGCGACATATAAGTTAAAATCGCTGTCACCGGCGATCTTTCGGTGCGTAATGTTATACAAATTGCGTGATGTATAAACCATACCAGAAAGCTGCTGATTTCTTTGACTCTTGCATACGATGTTGCTATGTTTGACTACCAATATGTTATGTCCTTGTCTGAAGTTTCTTCGGACGTACTCCGCTCTTTTTCTCCTTTGGTGCCCAATCCTAACAGCTTCTCAGATACGTATATATCAGCCTCACATTTTAAGGCAAGCAAAATTGCATGGGAGGGTACCATCTTGAGGGTTCTTTTTCCTTCAGGACTTTCTGAAATGTTTCTAATTTCTACCTCAGCAACATAGACTCCTAACTCTGGTATTACATCTGATATTACTACCTTACATATTTTTGCCAATTCACAAACAAGATCTGACATCGAAAGTCTAAAATCCTTTGCCGGCTTCGGTGGTTTTCCACTTACCATTAGCCATATCTCCGTGGCAATTTCCATTGGGATTCCCATCAACCTTAGTGCGCGACCGTCTTCTAGCCGAAGTTCTATTACAGGTCTACGCAACTGCTCTTTCAATTCCGGCGGCAGCAAAAGATGTGCATACGTGCGTGTTATGGGAAAGAGAATTGCTACATTTATCACTTTAATGCATTTTTCTTGCGATGTTTTTCCCCCACCCAATGTGAACTCCTAAGTAGCGTCGTCAGTAAAATCTAGAACTCAGCCAACAATATTTAATATTTTTGGAATAATGGGTAAAGAGAAATTCTGGGATAAAAATGACGACTTTTCAACCGGTGAATATTTTTAGAGCATACAACATATTAATTTCATTGCCCGGAGAGATATCACAAGAAGATGCTATAAGTATCATAGTTGAGAAGTTCAAATTAAGCGAAAGAACAGCAAAGACATACCTTCGTGCCCTCAAGGTTTGGGGCTTCCTCTGGGGAGAAGAAACTCTTTATGTTAAAAAGACATCACTGGAGGAGTTCATTCTACAATTGCAGAGGCTATTTCTTGCCGATTTAGGAGCTTTTTTTGAAGTACTTAAGACTACTATCGAATCTCTTCCAGCCAGTTCCGTGTGGAGTATAGTTTTAACTCTTAGAAGTAAAGGTTTCGACGTAAGTGCTTGGAAATTAAAACACATTATACGTCTCCTTAAACAAGCTTGTTTGCTATGGGAAAAACGCTTTTATGAACCATTAAATCTTGAAGTCTCACTGCAGAATATCATATACGCTAGAATAATATCCCGAGGATACTACAGACTCGGTAAGTTACTGAATGAACTCACGCGCGAATTGAACTTAAGCCACTGTGAAATTAAAAAGGTACTTGTACAAATGATTCTCAACCAGCAGATTTTAGTAAACGCACCTGAATCTCTTGTTAGAATTTGGATAAAAAGCTTACAATCAGGCTATTGTGATATTACTGAACTCTCACTCGAGAACGCTAATGCCGAGGAATTAAACGAGCTGAAGCAACTTTCTACCTTATATCCTGATTTAATCTCTATTCGCGGCGATGTTCTCACAGTTAAAATTTTCGATGGTAACTTCATAGTGGTCCCATACAAATGATTTAAAAAGGAGTGTCTTAATCTTTGCGATAGGTTTCTATGAATTTCTCAATACTCGCCGCAGACCCTCTCAGTATTAACATGTCCCCCACTTTTAGTTGCATATCATCCTTTGGATTAAAGTACCACACAATATCACGCCTAATTCCAAGCAGGAATACTCCAAAGTTCTCTTCAACGTTTAGTTCTCCTAATGTTTTGCCTGCAAGTTTGGATCCTTCTTCTACATGAAACAATGATATTTTTTCGTCTGCTGCACTAAATATTATCTTAAAGAATGAAGACACGTCGATACCTTTCTCTACTATCCGAGTTAATTTACTTGCTGAGTCCGTTATTCGCTCTGTAGCATCAATTATCGTAAATATACCTCTTAAATTCTCGATATCATCGAAGTGTCTGCTTATTCGCAAAGTATATAGGTAAAGAACCTCGCGCATGTAGTCTACCCATTCCTCGAGGCGCTTCACTTCTTTAACAATATCCTCATCTTTCGTTAGTAGTGCGAAATAACTTAATATCAAACTTGTTTCGGCCATGTACTTAAGCGAAATCAAAATGTCAAGCAGACTTTTAAGGTGCTCGGAGATACTCACTGAAGCTTGAGTTTTTCCTGGTTCTGACCCTACTAGGACTCTATATGCATCGCCAACACGTTCATCCGGACCTGTCAAGTACAAAACGTCATCGCACCAGATCTCGAAGTTACTTTGAGGATTTAGTATCCAGTGTTTGGCCCGCTTCACTGCAACAACTCTCATACCTGTTTGTTGCTCTATCTGATCTATTCGCATCTTAAATGCTTCCTTGTTAAGTACCTTTATTCGTATTGTTACTTCATCCGCTCGTAGCAACGCTTCTTTGAAGGCACTTCCTAGTGGAACTCCCTCTATAGCAAGTTTTGATATATCAGCTGCGGCCTCAGAGATATCTTCCAGAGCACTCGCGAATAGGATTAGAGCATACATTTTTTCTGCTAGATTCATGCCCCTTCCAGCCATTACTGCCCTCATGATAACATATCCGAGATACTCTGCGATTTTTGACTCGAGCTCGAGAGCTTTTTGAGCGGCTTCCTTGTCGTCATATATTACTGCAGAGTAGGCCAAATCTAACTGAATTTCCACGAGATCCTTTATTTGAACTAGTAGTTCCTTGAGAGATAGACTAGGTGTCTTAATTCTCGACATAAAGTCCAACCTAAATGCTACGTTTTCTTGAAACAGAACGCTAAAATCGCCGTTCCTTAAGGAAATAATTACAAATAATTGACATTTTATTTAAGTTCTTTACTCACACTTTATTCCTACTTTTTCTTCTATCGCTCTCTTTAAGTTTAGATATTGAGGACTTGGATAGTTTGCTGCCTCGAGCCCGCTTGGCAAATCCTTAATGTACTCTTGAACAGTCTTGGTCCACGAGTCTCTTTCAAAGCCTTTTTGAGAAAGAAATGCTAACACCCACCGTTCCACACCGAAGCCACTGCATCCCGTCCATAGGACACTTCCAGATGCATGTTGAACTCGAAATGCTCTAGTGTATTTGGCACCGTGTATAGAAATATTACCTATCTCAAGCCAACTTTTATTATCATCTCTACTTCCCTTATATGGTAAGTAAGCCTCAAAATCTATTGTTCCCGGTTGGTTGATATCTATTTTATCACCCATTTCTTCTGTCTCACCAGCATGAACTAGAAACCATGGTGTCACCCAGGCCCATCGCCATTCTAGGTCAAGCACCTTGTCCATGAAATATTCATATCTTTCTAGTAGCTTGTTTCTTATTTCTATCACTTGATCTGGTGTGCCTAACCATACAATTTCAATCCTATGAAATTCGACGAGTCTTTCTATGCCCCTTAAGCCGCCAGCACCTTCCCATCTGAAAGATGGGCCCGATCTATCAAACCACTTTATTGGTAGATGTTTTTCTGTAAATACCTTTTTTGACAAGAATTCATAAAAGGGCGGACATTGAGCAAAGCACAAGTAGTATTTAGGTGATTCCAGGAAACTTTTTAAGAAGTCTGGGTTAGCCTCATTATATATTGTTACGTAGTCTTGCCATGGCTCGAATTCCTCAATATTGTATGACCTTGGAATGCTTGCAAATATCATTTGATTTGGCGTACCTTTAAGATGACCAGTCTTCAGACCTATGCTTATCGGTTCCATCTTTGGGAATATTGCCTCCATGAAGCCAAGCGGTTTTAGAATGATATCTATTAGCATTTCTTCAAACTTTCTTAGAATATGGGCGAATGGGGGAGTGAATAACCACTGCCCTGGTGCTACGTTACTTATCCATCCAATTTCTTCTAGTATAACGTTGGGATCATCTCTGAATTTTATTTCCTTCCTTTGACTCTCTTTTATTTTTTGCCAATGCTCAATTTTTCCACCCCATTGTTTTCGCTGCTCTTTCTCAGTGATTAGATCAACCAATCTCTGGAAAATCGGTTTTTGAAGCAATGATTCATTGAGAGGCTTAAGAGTAATTATCGTCTGACCATTTGATGAAGCAATTTCTTCAATAATTGGTATATCGATATTGATCCTGAGTTCCCCATTAAGTATGACTTTTGGAGATTCCAGGGTTAGCTCTCGTATTCCTATCTTATAGTGCATTCCAAGAATTTTTAGCAGGAAATTCTTGATACGAAGTGCAGCAGTATGCACGGGTATAAGTCTACCAGATTCTATCTCAAATGTTATTACATCATCTTTGAAGCTAAAGCTTATAATTCTAGCTCCGTCTTCCGGATTCTTAACTCCTCTTAGCAAAGTTTCTTCATTTAGCTTACTTACAATGTTTGTGAGCTCCTCCAGAAATTCTTCAGGTGGACTTTTTGAAAGCTTGATTCGTGCCTTACCATAAAACTTCATTTAAATCACTTCTGAGAATGACCTTTGAGAATCTAAAGATTGTTTAGCGCATAAGGTAATCTTCAACATTAAGATTTTAAAGCGTTATCTAGATCCAATCTCCACTTTCAAGTTTTGAAGGTAGATACTTTTGAGTTAGGAATTTAAAGCCTTTGGAAGCAAGCGCTTGTATTTCTGCCTTCTCTTTATTTTTAAGCATTATTTTTATCTCCTCAACATACTTAGGTCTTGCCTTGATAAATTCCTCTTCTAGTAATTGTAGAGCTCTATCCCTGTCCCTCGCAGAAAGCGGAATACGAACATCCTTGAGTATTTGGTACTTGTCTAGATCGCTCGGTCTCACACCCAACCATTTTATATCAGGAGAGACTAAAAATTGAGACTCGTAAGAGAGTCTTTTTGATCCAATAGCATAGACTAATAATATGTGAAGACCATAGGGATCAGAGTCCACAAGACCAAAGACGGGGAGTTTAAGCTCCTTTACTAAAAGCTTTAGAAAAGCTCTTGTACCTATATCAGCCTGCCCCTTCCCAGTAATTATTATGCATGGATACTTATCATAGAACCTATCTTCGGCTAATCTGATAAAGGCTGCCTCCTTTTCAACAATAAGTATAAACTCTGCATCTGAATCCAGGATTTCCACGGTGTCTATTAGAGGTGTTATCGCTTTGCCGCCAGTCCCCATTTTGGTGCAATCTATTGTATCATCTCCTTCTTTAAATATGAGTCGACCTATAACTGCTCCCTTAGCGCTTGCAACAACACGTAGGGACCACCTATCGACACCAAGCATCGCCGCAATGTCCTCAAGAGCCTCGTCGCTATCCCTTTGTTCCTCAAAGAGAACTACGTCATTATAAAAGATCTCCCTTTTTGTCGCATGTATATTCTCTTCAAGAAGTTCGTGAATTATATCTAGTATGCGTGCCATTATTGTAGCTTTTCTAATTGACTGCAGAGAGCTTAATGAACTACGACGGTATATTTGCTTAAGAAAAATTACGTCCTGAACATCATCATATATGACGTTTTTTGGATCTCTCGAGGGATAAACAAATTCTGGCACTTCTCCAGCTAAAATTCTCTTGAATATTTCCTCTGTTAATGCATGTATCTGTTTATGAAGAACATCACGATGCTTCCTCTCTACTTTTATGGCGTTAGGCGGTACCTGTACCTCATGTTTACTTATGCGATCCAAAATGCTCTTTTTAAGTTCCTTAACTTTCTTAAGAACTACGCTGGATTTTAATGCTAAATCATCATGTGCTTTCTTTTGCATAACTTCACACTTTAGATCACTAGAATTAATACCCAATTAATCATTTGCTTCTACCTATAAAAAGTTATCCTAACTCAACTAGACACACACAAGACTACAGCCTATTGTTCTCAGTTAGAATTTTTGGTACACACTTAAACATGTCAGGATATAGTCTTTCTGAAACTATTGGTCGGGGTGAGGGAATATGTACAAAATTTTGGGGAAATTTCGAAGACTAGCAATGCTCGTACTGGATAACAAAGGATCACAACTAGTTGAGGAAGGATTATTAATTGGACTGGCAATGATCCTATTCGTCATTATCGTAGGATTCATTAATGGTATTGTCGATTGGATAAACAGCCTTTCAAGTGTGATATTATGATACGATACCAGTCATTAATTCTAAAAGCAGCAGAAAATCCAGATAACATCATTAAGGAATTGCTAGACAATCTTCTTAAACTACCGAATGCCTTAATGTCATTCATAGCTGGAGTTATTCTCTTCATGCTTTATCTACTCCTATTTGTTGGTATATTGGTAACAATCTGGGGAATCCTAGAATGGCTATCAGGTTGGAATGAAACTTCTGGTAAGAGAAACCTAATCAAGGGTACCTTGTTGATATTGATTGCTATAATTTTGGAGATCAGACTATGAATTCTCTACCTGATGTAGCAAGTATTGCCGTTATCTTAGCAACTGCTTCTATCTTTTCGATAGATTGCAAGATACTTTGGAGCAACTTAGGAAAACTAAAGTTTTACATTGACAGGCATGTGATTAGTCAGTATAGAATCGACATTGATATCATTTTAGCATTAATTTCTACAAAGACTCGCTCAGTTAAATTCGCGATAGAATCTTTAGACGAGTTCAATGTACCAGAGAGCCTCAAAAGTGAACTCATAACACTAATAAATGACACAATTTTTCTAAAATACAAGGGTAAGAATCCAGAGAAAAAGTTTCCGCTGTTATATTCGATACTCACCTCAGGAGCGATTCATCCTTTAGGAAACATGCGGGAGGATGCATATTTCGCTTTAAAGAAGGAGTCTATAGAAAAGCAGCTTGCATCGTTAAGTGAGTTTGAGGACACAATGAGTTTTTACTTGTTTTTATTGTTTCTGCTTCCAATGATAATATATCAACTAGTATTCTTGACTGGAGCCCTCACACTTTTTATAGCTGTGGCGTTTTTCCACTTAATTATTTCCGTATATCAGCGAAGAAAAATAAGCATGAGTAACAGAAATAGTAGTTAATAGTAGCAGTGGAGAACACTAAATTTCTTCTTCAGGCTCTTTTTCCCCTACCTCTGTTTCCTCCTTTTTGAGTTCAAAGGCTTCTTTTGCAGCTATGATATCATCTATTCGGAGCAGCATTATTGCCGCTTCAACAGCGGATTCGATAGCATTCTTTTTGACAACGTATGGATCAACGTATCCTAGCTGTATCATATCCGCTAATCTACCCTCTATAACATCAACACCGTATGTGTATTTACCTTGTGCATGGAATGTTCTTAACTTGTTAAGATCCTCAATTGGATCTAGACCCGCTGTCTCAATAAGTATGCTTGGAATCGATTCTATTGCATCGGCGAAAGCTTTAACCACTAGGCTTTGTCGCCCAGTTAGTTCTTTCTCGGCGATTTTTCTTAACTTTGTTGCTATCGCCATTTCAGGTGCTCCCCCAGCAGGAATTATCCTTGGATCTAACATAACGTTTCTAACTCCATTAAGAACATCTTTTAGATTTCTTTCAGCTTCCTCTATAGTTAATTTAGAACCACCACGAATTAGAATAGACACTGCTCGCGGATTCTTGCAGCCACGAATAAACAACATTGTTTCATCCCCGACTTTTTTCTCTTCGACGACATTTGCAAAGCCTAGTGCATTTGGACTTAGAAACTCCTCATTCTGTATTATTTTTGCTCCTGTGGCTTTTGCAAGTTTTTCTATATCACTCTTCTTGACCCTCCTTACTGCTATTATTCCTTGCTTAGCTAAGTAATGCTGTACTACATCATCAATGCCTTTTTGGCATATGACAACGTTTGCACCTGTGTTTATTATCTTCTCGGCCATTTCCCTGAGTTTTTCTTTTTCCCAACGCAGGAGTGTATCAATCGATGTTTTTCCAGCAAATATATGAACATCCGCAAATTCACTCTTTTCAAGCTCTAGTGAGTAAGCAACTAGCAATATCTTTGCATTTTCGATTCTCCTTGGCATTCTGTGATGAACTATTTCTTTGTCGAGTACGATACCATATATCAACTCCGTATCTAGTAAATTACCACCTTCCTTCTTTTCAATCTTTATTTCATCAAGTGGTATTATACGCTTTCCGTTTTCCTCATACATTATTGTTCTTATTGCGTCATAGGCTATATTTGAAAAGTGATCCGCGTATGGTGCTATGGCTTTGGATGCGATACAGGTTTTAGCGACTTTAAGAACATCTTCTCTTTTTTCCGGGTCGATTTTTATCGCTAGATCATTTAATATCTCTAGAGACTTCTTAAGAGCAAACTGATATCCGTCGATAATCTTAGTAGGATGAATATCGTTATCAAGTAGCTCCTCGGCTCTGCCCAATAACTCGCCAGCAAGAACAACAACTGTAGTAGTGCCGTCTCCGACTTCTATATCTTGCGTCTTCGATAGTTTTGCTAAAAATTTCGCACCAGGATGTACAATATCTATCTCATCTAGTATCGCTGCACCATCATTACTAATAACAACATCCCCAAACTGGTCGATAAGCATCTTATCTAATCCTCGCGGTCCTAAGCTTGTCTTCATCATTCTTGAAAGCGTTGTTGCCGCCAGGATGTTGTTTCTGAGTGCCTCCGTGCCGTATGTTCTCCTCGTACCTTCTTTCAATACTAGAACGGGGATTGCTCTCTTCGCCTCGCTAGCCATATTATATCACCCATTTCAGCTTTCTTGTAATCCCATTAGAAGTATTTAAGACTGTCTATTTACGACCGTCAGGTTTTTGAATGCTCTTGCAGAAAAACTTCCAAATCAAATTGATGCATTAAAGAGTGTATTAAACAAATAGCCAACAAATATCGTAGAAACCATAAGAGCTGTCTAGAATTGAATTTCAACATTGAATAGTAAGAATATATTTGTAGGTGCTGCTGTTTCTTGCTAGGTGGAGTCTTTATCGAGTAAGAAAAACTCAGTGTAACTATGATTCTTCATCGCTATGCTCTGGCTTGCCGGGTTTTCATCATCGTGAAGTTCCAATACTCAAAGTTCATTTTATATTGAGTTTTTATCAGCGGGATTTTTTAGTGAGACAAATATAAAATAATTTAAGCGATATAGTTTAATTTAGTGATGTGCACCTCACGCGTCACCTGAAACCTGAATGATTGACACTCGCATTTAAAATGTGATCGAATATGGCGGAAGATGAGTTAAAAGAATTAACTCCCGAGGAAATAGAAGCTTTAAGAACAATTTTCGCCAAGGAAGTCTCCGTAGGTCCTACCGAGGAAATCAAACTAATGGTTCATACTGAGTTGGAACAATTGTTATATAATAATGCCGACATACAAACTACACTACTGGTGGACTCTGCCGGCTTTCCAGTTGATTTTATATCCAAACAAGAAACTAAACTTCAAGGAGAAGATTCCCTTATTATAGCTAGTGCTAACTTTTGGGGACTCTTTGCAACGGCAGAACGCGAAAGTTTAGGTATCAATCTAGGACACGTCAAAATGATAATCACCAGAACACAAAATGGTTTTATCTTTATAACAAAATGCGGGGAAAACTTTGCCCTAGTTGCGATAGTCAAGCCCCAAGCAAAATTAGGCGTCATCATGAGAGAACTCGAAGCAACGGCAAAAAGAATAGCTGAAAAACTGTCAGGATTCACCATATAATCTAGCTCATGGTGCTCTAAATATTAGATCTTTTCTGCTACAAAACCCAGATACCTCCCGATACTTTTTAGTATTGGCGCTTGCGATAGCATTTCATCAAACTTACATAGCACCGAATGAATTCTTAGAAACTTTCTCAACTTAAAATTCATGGGAAGCATCGAGAAAATGCTCCTAAATTGTGTTAATCTAAAGCCATGCATACTCAGTAATTTCTTAGTTTCTAGAATGGTGTAGAAGTGAGTGGGTATCTTCACAAAACCATTTTTTGTAGGAATTCTGATGAAAGCAAATGGCCTATCCGCATATTTTATAGTCTTAGAAAGCAGGGAAATGCTCCTGACAACCTTTATGATCCAATCAAGAGAGTATCTGTTAATAACTGTTCCTATAAAAACTCCCGCAGGCTTAATGACACGAGAAATTTCCTTAAATGCATGAGGATAAAATATCGAATGATCCAAGGCTCCAAATATTGCGAGGACGATATCAAACGTCGCACTCTTAAAAGGTAAGAACTCAGCTGGAACGCAAACAAAATCTACATTATCTAAAGATAAGGCTTTAGAGATTCTCTTTGCCTCAAACAGTGCATTTAAAGAAATATCCGCTCCCACAGCTTTAAACCTTACTTCATTATATGCAGTCCTGAGGTACTTAATAACGAGCCATAGTTCCCAGCCACTTCCACAACCAATGGCCAGAATTTTAATGTCCTTTGCCTTTTTATTTCTCATGAGATGATTTATCCCATGTAAAATAAGCCTTGCCTGCTGCTTCCTTAAGTACTTAAGCCAATCACTTCTTTGAACACTCCAAGTATTTGGTGGAATCTTTCTGTATGCAATAATAATCTTCTTAAGATGCTTATGAAGAACCCGCGGATAAAGTATTGGAACACCCCCATGTACCCTAAAAACCTCGTTCCTAGATCTTATATAACCACTTATGATCTCGTCACCGGATCTTCTTACACATAATTCATCAACCTGAAGCGATAAGATGTCAATTAGCCAATCACGCATCTAACGCCCCATTATGACTACTCTTTTCCGTTCAGTTGGATTTAATAAATGTATGGTATCAAGTAGGCTATTTAGATGCTTAATATATCACCCTCAAATTGTTGGTAGTAACTACTGCTAAGGTCCCTCTAGCCATATAAGATATTGTTGACGTTTTTCTGACTGGATTACATGCTACATAAAACAATACAGATTCATTCTATTTGAGGTTAATTACGCTTTGCTCTCTATCAACTACTATTATAATCGATTATAATCGATAGGCGATGTGACGGAAGGTATCATCATAGGCTGAAAATCGGTAACGCAACAACTAATGATAAATTTATAAACTTTGAATATGTGGAATAACAGATATGAAGATCTGCGCTGCTAATATCATTGAAAGGTATACATCCTAAGCCCCGGTGGTGTAGTGGCCAAGCATCCCGGCCTTTCAGCTGAGAAGAAAGCCGGGGATCGCGGGTTCAAATCCCGCCCGGGGCAATAAATCATTCATGAAATTGTTTAATAAGAGAACTACAACCCTAGCTTCCTTCTTGTCTCAGATGAAAGGAGCTCTAACTCCCTTTTAAATGTTTCCGGAAAGATTCGAGCAAGTACCGCCAAACGACAAGCCTCCTGAAAAACGCGCTTGACGCCAAGTCCTTCGATTGCAACCGTGTTAAATATTGGGTGAGGTCCACTTAGGCGCATAACCCTCAATAATACTACCTCAGGTAAAGCGTCCGGAAGGTCCCTCTTATTTAAGGCAATTATTATCGGAATTTCATTCCATTCATTTCCAAGAAACAATCTTAGCTCTTCAATACTGTCTGCGTTCTCCCGAAGAGCTTCGGGGTCGGAGTCTGCGACGAATACTACTGCATCAGCTCCTTTGATAATTAGCCTCCGCTGAGTTTTGTGTCTTTTTTGACCCGGAACCGTGTATAGATCGAAGAATATGTTTCCTGAGGTTTTGAGTGGTAAGTAATCAAAGAATATTGTTCTCCCGGATTGATCAGCAACCATTCGTAGTCTTCCTTTTTTTAGTCCCTTGATTTTATTATAAAGCATTTTTAGCATGGTCGTTTTTCCGCTTAGGGATGGTCCATATAGCACTATTTTAAATCTATAGTGCCCGTATTTGTCTTTAAATACCACTTCAAACACCTATTAGGGCAGTTCTGTGCAAATACACCATACGAAACGACGTACCTCGAACTATCAGAGAACATTTTGAAAAATAAAATAAGATGGAAATATAGTTGTAAATGCTAGATTAAGGACATTATAACGTTCTTAGAATTGAATCAGGTCCCACCTCCGACCACTCCTTTCGTGTCACAACTATCTTTTTGAAGGCTGGTATGGAGGCTAGAATTGAACCTCCGATGAAGACACCATATATGCGCTCCTCTGGAGCTTCTACAGCGACTTTATCTCTAGCTTTCTCGGGTACTATTTCCTTAAGTTCTTTTTCGAGTCTTTGAGCGAAGTTTGGTATCATAGTATTACCACCAGAAACTACGATGTTCGAGTACATTGACGGTCTTACGTCTATATCGCATGCGAAGATGCTATCAAGAACCAATTCATCTAGGGGCTTAGCCTCAAGCCCTATAAGCATTGGACTATACATTATTTCTGGCGATTGAAATCTTTCCTCTACTAATTCTATTACACGCCCATCTGGTAACTCATATGTTGCTGCAACAGCCTTTGGAATTTTCTTTGCTTTTTCTAGCTCAGCTTTGTAATCGACAGCCAGATAACATAGCTTCTCTTTGATATCTCTTGCAATTTCCATTTCGGCGGATGATGTGAAGTATATCCCTCGCTTGGTAAGCAGTTTAGCTAAGTAGCGAGTAACATCACGCCCAGCAAGGTTGAGTCTTCTAACGGCATGAGCCAGTAGATATGATTCCTGAACTGGGACTATATGCGTAACACCATCACCGCTGTCTACGACAAGTCCAGTAACCCTACCAGCAGCATAAAGAGACAATATAGCTTGTGTAGCGACATAGAGCGCCGGAACACCGAAGGTTTCGAATAGGACCTCAGCCATGCGAATTCTATTTTCTTTTGGACTTAAGGGGGCTTCTGTTACTAATAGTGCCTGATCTTGAGGATTTGTCCTTAGCTCTTTATAGTATAAGTGATACATCAATTTTTCCCAAGCATCCCAGTCAGTTACAATAGCATGTTCCAATGGCCAAACTAGCTGAAGAACGCCTCTCATATGAATCGCGTCACGACCAACATAATATTCCAGTGTCTCTGCTTCTGGCATGACTACGGTGTACTTAGGATATCCTACCACTGTTGGAAAAACTGTTCTCGGTGTATCATCACCAGCAAATCCAGCTTTTGTAAAACCCGTTCCTAGGTCTGCAACTACTGCTGGACGTTCGAGCTCCGGAAGCTTGTGTGATGCTGAACTCATCAAGATAAACACCCTTGAGCGCGTTTAATTATTCATGCTGTTCAATTGGATATCTTAATTATTCCCCTTATAAAACAGATAAGAGGTTAATGTATTAAAACAATACTTACGTTATAACAATTATCAGACTAGAGCACCATAAACTTTTAATCATTACAACTTTGTTCTCAATCCAAAGAGTAATTTCTATCGCATGACCAACTTTCTTCCCGGTAAGGGACAAGAAAACTTCATGAGAAAGAAATATTAGTTTATTATTGTTGCGGTTAGTAGTACTAATTATTTTAGAATACTTCTGGAGTTTTCAATAGTTCATCTCATTTCTACGGCACTCCTGATTTCCTTTGCGAGCTCTCTAGTACGTGCAACAATGACGATATTTTTACCTAATCTTCTGATCCTTATCAAGTCGTTTGAGAAATCAAAATTGACCACTACTCTCTTATCTAAGATACTATTAGCGATTTCTGCGTTAACATTACAAGCTAAAATCAATTTCTGGAGCTTTGATAGGTCATTTATGGCTTCAAGATTGAAAATTATACGAAAATCTTCGAGCAATTTATATGCTCGCTCCTCAAGATCTCGTATGCTATTGTGAGGAGCCCTTCTTATTTTTTCAATAAATGCCTCGACTTTATCTACAGTTAGATCCTGACGAGACTCCATCTCGTTTAACTCCAGCTGAAATGCTCTCCTAGCTTGCTCTATGTAGCTTAGTACGTGCTCCTCTAGATATTTGTATAGCTCATTAATGACCAAATCCCCCCTTCCAAATTCACCATGCGCCATCTTTTCTAGTTCTCTTAAGCAATCTAAGTAATTTAAATTTGAATTTCCAAAATGTTTGGTAAAAATTTCTTTGAGTTCCTCTGACTCCGAGTTAAGTATGTGTTCTGCGAGAGCAAGTGCTTTAAGCCAAGCTCCTGGCGCCTCAAAAGATCCTATTTTAGTCTCTTTTAACCAGTTGGCATAACTTTTAAAGAACTCCCAAGGATTGCGATATTGACTTTTGACTAGTGGCTTTAATTCAACTCTATGCGCAAAGACATACGGAACGGACCATAAAATGTCTTCTACATCAACTTTACTCATTCCTCTTATCCACGCCCGCGCTCTTGCATACGCAAACAGTGCAATTAGAGCTCTTTCATCGGGAGGTTCCTGAATCTTACTGCACGGCTCGTTTGCAAACTCACATTCCATACATGGGAGACGCATATATGAGGGCATTAAGTCCAGCTTACCAAGCTTGCAGATGCGCAAGGAAGTCAAAATCATAGTTCCAAGTAACTTGATATGCTCTGGTATTGTTACTGACGCTACGTCATCCCATATTTTCTCTAATTCTTCAAATGATAGGACTTCAGGCATAGTGTCAACAATTGTAAATCTTCTGTAGGTTCTCTCGCTCTCTATCATCCTATCCAGAATGCTTTTGGATTCCCTGAGTCCAGGAAGTTCTATGTAGCAAGACCCTAAAAATCTCGATTTCAGGGCTCTGTCAATATCCCCCCGGAAGGGATTCATATCAGCAAAACAAATGTAGTCTGGAGTTTCAAAACGCAGGCCACCATATTCTATGTAACCCTCTTCTAGTAGGCTCAGGAGAGCATCTTGAACACTCTTACTAAAGCGATTTATTTCATTGATGAACTTTATTCTAGCTGTAACTACTGGTCTCACTATTATATCCTCCTCGCCTTTTGTCAGTAATTTCACGAGATTTGTACTGACCAGAACCTTTTGAAGAGTTTTTTCAGGGGCTCCTATAACTATTCCTAGCGATTCTTTATTTTTTGATAATGCTCTACTTATGAGTCTCACTAGCGTAGATTTTCCTGAGCCTGGGAAGCCTACTAACAACACCTTGTTATTTCGTATAAGAATAGAAGCTATGATGAAACTTTTTATTGATTCGTCACTTGTGATCCACCTTTCAAATAGTTCCTTATAGAGCGCCTTTATCTTCTGGCGGTAATTTTCAATGACTTCAGAGAGGGTCATTTGCACTCACTGTGCTCTGGGAGATTCTGGTCAGTTCTCTTATGATAATTTCTATCTCCTCGCATTCTGTAATATTCGGGGGCAAAATTATCACTGGAATGTTAAGAGTTTTTAATACATCCTCAGTTTTTTCCCAGAGCTTCTGAGTTATAGCAAAAAATACCAAGATTGATTTCTCTCTAACATTCATTAAACTGTTTATTACCTCAGGAAACTTTATGTCATATATTGCCGTGTCTGTGATTATAGCTACCAATGCCCTATCATACAAAGAAGATAAGTGATTATCTACTACACTAAGGACATTCCTGATGTTAGTACCTCCTTCAGAGTCTAGCCTTAATATTATCTCTTCAATAGCGTCATAATTAAATGTAGGTGGCACTCCTTCCCAAGCACCCGAGGAGAATGTTGATAATCCCACAGACATGCCATACTTCTTAGCAATTTCAACTAGAGCCATACCAACATCTATTGCACGCTCGATAGGATCGTCACTCATCGATCCACTTGTATCTATAACTAACTCCATATGTCTAATTGATCTCTCCAACGAGTTTAGGTCGCCGCCAATTTCACGCAAATCCTGAAGTGTTGATACATCAGGTATTACGCGACCAAACGTATCTGCTGAGATTTCTATGTTCATCTTCTCTTCATCATCTCCCATATACCATTCACAAAATCCATACCTTGAGGTTTGTGGTTCTATCTCGATTATTTTTTCTTCTATCAAAGAGAGAATAGCTCTAATGCGCGCCCTCCTAGCAGCGGCAAGGTATCTCCTCCTATTTAACATCTTCTGGAGAATAGTTTTGTCTTGAGAAAATGCGGGCTCCTTGATTGGCAGCTTGCCTATTTCTAATTGCTTATCGAGTTTCTTTGCTACCTCTTTCGCGAAGTCATAGTCGATTTCACTTAATTGCTCCATTTCCTGTAAGCTTATAGGAATACTATCACTGTTCATTACTTCATTCGCAGAGATTGGTATCAGATACTTTCGTAGTTCCCTCTCGTGGAGAGACCATGGATCTAGAGTATCGATTTCTGCTAGTAGCTCCCTAAAGAAGATTTTAGCCTTAGCGTAGAGTGGCATGTCTGCTAGGGCGACATTTATTATGCGCATTGTCTTACTCGAAATTTTTCTCCCTAATACGAATTCATAGAATTCTCTAAGAATGCTTCCTAGGGGCGTGCTAGATGTTGGCTTTGATTTAAGAATTCCTTCTATTGATTCCTTAACAATAGAGCTAATATGTTTTTGGTTTGATAGTTTGGCAAAAATTACAAAAAGGCACAAGACAGATAACAATGATCCATGTACCTCACTACTATAATTGCCGAGAGTCCTTCTTGCAGCAGCTAAAATTATCAGTCGATTTAGCTCTGTCGCAGGAAGGATACTGTGATACCCTAAACCCAGGAGAAGAAAGTACTTGTTAAAATCGGGGAGCTTTGTTCCCTCTGGAGGTTCTGGTAGTAATATTGTACCCCACTGTGTGTACCATGCAGATTTGATTGAGTCGACTTTTATTACAAAACCAGGAAATAGGTTATACAATCTGGAGACTTTATCAACGATTTCCTTGAGCTCACTACAATTTATTTCATCTATTGTGTAAAATTCTTTCATAGCTCAGAGAACCATCTCTGATGATTACTTACATGGAAGTGCAATATTACCAACGCCTATGGTGTTCCCAATACCTAATATGATAACCTTACCTTCACTCGGAACCTCCTCAATTATTATCCTTTTAACTACTTCACACGCATTATAAACCGCACTTAGTAATGTCTCACTTAGAGGAGTTAGAGCCTCTACGTAGTTCTCCTTTATCACAACTGCATAAAGAGGAATTTTATATTTGGAGGTCCAGGATTCTATTCTGTACTTCTCGGGACCTGGGTCACCTATAGCAGCACCAACCCCTACATCAACTTTTCCAGTATTCTCCGACTCAAGACGAAGCGCCGCATCGACTGTAATAATTAAATTGACATCTCCTCCGATTTTCTCAAGAATCTTTTGTAAGAAGCGCCCAGGATATCCAACTTCACTTCCTGGACCCTTTGCCTTGACAGCTAAAACATATCTGCCCTCAAACTCAGAGGAACTATAGGCTATTTTGAGATCCTCATCGACTTCAACTATATCTCCGAAGAAATGGAGCGCTACGAGAGCTCCCACACTATCTCCTATAGGCACACCCTCCACGAAGCCCTTAAGCGCATCAAAATAGCTGAGACAGAGCTCTCTAATGAATGGCACTAGAAGTTTCAGTTGCAGAAGATAGTAGATGTTCTTAGTTCGGTATCCAACTTCGTAAATATGAGATGTTATCTTCCACAGGTATCTTATTGCAGCTGCTGCTTCTAGAGCGCTTTCTAAATTTTTTTGAACGCGCTCAGGAGCGCTAGGAATTATTTTTTGTGCTATGTTTCTTAATCTACTACGCCTGACATCTAATATATGTTCAAGCCTACTTAGAATTCCTGTAGGATCTATCGTTACTGGGTATATTAAGAAGCTATTTATGATTTCATCAATCCACTTATTTACTTTAATGAACTCTTTGGATTTTACTATTTCATTAATTGCTGCTTCGTCAATATCTTTTGACGTTATGTTCCACCTATGCACTAGAATTAAGCGCATGAATGCTCTCTTTGAAAGCTTTTCGTACAGCGTTATTTCACTGATAAACGACCTTAAGCTCCATATAATGAGCTGGGTTTGTATCTCGTTAAGCAGAAATATTAACATTAGGAATATCATAAGCGATATCATATAATCTACACTAATTTGTATGAATGACATTTGCAGAAACACCACATTGTACTCCCTCTCTTAAGGAATAAGCTAAATTTTACTTAACTTTATTGGCTTTATTTTCTTATATTGACAACTCAAGGCGCATTAAAGTTGGGCGTGAAATTAGGACCGTTATTCAAAGAGAAAGGAATAGAGGGCCAAGTCATAGAGAACTTAAGTTCACTAGAAGGAAAGGTCATGGCTATAGATGGACTTGTGACTCTTTATGAAATGCTCTCGATAATCAGAGACCGCGAGGGAAGACCCCTCAGAGACTCCCAAGGAAGGATAACGTCTCATTTAGTTGGACTCTTCAATAGAACCTGCCGCATGCTTGCCTTGGGAATTAAACCCATTTATGTCTTTGATGGACCACCGCACCCACTCAAACTTAGAACAATAGAGGAACGCCAAATTAGACGAGAAGAAGCCGAACAAAGATACGTTGAAGCTCTTACTCGAGGTGATTTTGAAGAAGCAAGAAAGTATGCGAAGCAAGCTGCGAGGATCGAAGATTACATGGTAACTACAGCTAAGCAGCTATTAGAGTATCTAGGTGTACCAATAGTACAAGCGCCCCACGATGGGGAGGCCCAAGCTGCGTTTATAGCCCGGAAGGGAGACGCCTACGCGGTAGGTTCACCTGACTATGATTCATTTCTCTACAGCGCACCTAGAGTAGTAAGAGGATTGAGAATCACCAAAGGCGGAGGCCGTAAAGGAGAAGAAGAAACTAGAGAGTACACTCTCGATGATGTTCTGAGAAAATTAAATCTAACCCATGAGCAATTGGTTGATCTAGCGATTCTTATAGGTACAGATTTTAATCCTGACGGCTTTCCCGGAATCGGACCAAAGCGTGCTTACGAATATATCACACGATACGGAAGTCTGGAGCGAATTGTTAAGCTGGATTTAGTCAAATGGAATTATCCGTTTGACATAAATGAAATACGGTCTGTTTTTCTAACACCACCTGTTACAACTAACTACAGAATAGTGTTCAAAGAACCAAATCGAGAAAAAATAATCGAGCTTCTAGTAGAGGAGCACGACTTTAGTTTAGAACGTGTTAATAATGAGCTAGAGCCTGTATTGAGACGGATAGAGAGAGAAAGCAAGGTGGGCCGTCAGGTTAGCCTATTTGACTTTTTTAACAGGTAACTCTTAATCACTGTTAGCAATTATTCTGCGAGTATTTTACCATTTCCCAAAAGTAACCTATCACAAAAATTTCTCAACAGTTCCTCAATGTTAACTTTTAGCAAAGTCGCTAGGATCACCATCTCTAAGAATGCTCCCTCTAAATACTTGTTTATCACATCGGAATCGAAGTTAGATTCCATTTGAATTTCACTAGCTAAACGTTTAGCATCTGCTAAAAACTCTTCAATGCTAGAAGACCCTTCCCAAAGTAACTTTCTTATGAAGTTCTGGAATTCGCTAATTTTCAACTTACGCACCGGTAACCATATGCATGATTTAATTAAAAAGGAAGTGTTACATCTAGGTTATTCCTAGATATATCCCGAATTACCTGCTACCTAGATATAACATCCATCCTCCTAAGTCGCAAACTAACCTCAAATTTAAGTGTGCTTTCTATATTGTAGTACGTTATATCACCGTCTTGATCGACTATTGCTAAGGTAAGAATTTTTCCATCATTCTTTGCAGTCTCTAGGGCATCATAGAGGGCACGAATCGGAATACTTTTTTCAGATGGTACAATCATCACATAGTATTTAGACTTTGACAATAGAGGATCCGATTCCCTCTCAAATACTTCGAAATCTATTGAGCCAAGGTTTATTGTTCTTGCAATAAATCGTTTCTCTCGCAAGTCCACGTAAACTGTAAGCTTCAGAGGAAATAGCGGGTCATTTTCGGAGGATTTTTTGATGATCTCTTCAAATGTTAACTCTGGATTTAAGCTTATCCTATTCTTGAAAATTAGGTATGCTACCTCTATGGGACTTAAAATAACTTTGCTTCCTTCTGCATTACCAAAACCTTCAGCTACCAAGATACGCCAATTAATGTTCTCCTCTTTGTCCAGAAAGAATGTATCCATAGCAGCTCTCACGATAAATTTAGACAATTTGATCACTCTTTATCTCTGCACTTTATTAGATTCCTCACTATATTCCACATGTCCTCGCTGATAATCTCAGGATCACGATTTGCGTTTATAATTCTAATTTCGATTTTCAACTCCCTGAGTATCTCTGGCATCCTTAGGTAAATAGTTCTCACTTGCTCAAGAAACTCTTTATTCTCAAACGTGTCTTTTCTCTTTAATCTCTTCAGCGCTGTTTCTGGATCTACGTCAAGTATTATCACTACGTCCGGTATAGGAAATTCCGAGTGATCCATCAATATTCGACTTATTGGTATTCCTTGAGCTCCCTGATAAGCGATTGTCGATATGTAATAACGGTCCAAGATTACTATGTATCCTAGATCAAGAAGCTTCCTTATGTTCCTTGCATTAAGTTTTCTATCTCTTAGAAAGAGCTCATATAACTCCATTGGTGAGTAGTTTCCACTTTTTATTTTATCCCTAATGATTTTACCGTATACCCCAACAGTTGGTTCAATTAGGAGTGCTACCTTGCAACCGGCTCTAGCAATTCTTTCAAACAACAACCTCGCTTGAGTCGTCTTCCCACTACCGTCAATGCCTTCTATTACTATAATCATAGCCTTAGCCTCTAAAATAGATAGTGACAAGAATACTCAAACTAGCATTGTATAGCGATAATAAACATGAGTGAATTTTATGGTTGAATATTTAAACGAAACAACACAGTTTGACGGGATTTACCTGCGAAAAATACGAGAAGGGGGAACATTTTACTGGATACCTGATCCCCAGTACTATGCAAAACCAGGTCATTATCTGCCATCTGAACTGCCCGTGTTCTACAATCCCATGATGGAACTCAACAGGGATTTGTCAATCCTAACGCTTGCAACTTATCTAAAGATCACCGACAAAGAGCCTGAGGACTTAACGTATGTGGAACTACTCGCTGGTACCGGAATACGAGGATTTAGAGTTTTGAATGAAGTTGGAACCCTTAATGTTATTCTTAATGACCTAGACATAAACTGTGTAAGACTCATGCATTTTAATGCAAAGTTCTTTCCCACTGATATTCAGAGCCATGCAACTATATTGAACTATGAGGCGAATCACTTACTTAGTTCGATTAAGTTATGGAAGAAATCAGTGGATGCTATAGATATAGATCCCTTCGGAACGCCAGCTCCATTTCTAGATTCTGCCGTGAGGGCTACAAAGAGAAAACTTGGCCTATTGTTATTGACAGCAACAGACACATCTGCTCTAATAGGGAAGTTTCCACAGTCCGCTAGAAGAAAGTATGGAGTTTATTTAAAGGCTGTGCCATTCTGCAATGAAATTGCTGTCCGCGCGCTTATATATCACGCGCTTAGCGTTGCTACAAAATACAGAATCGGGCTGAGGCCTCTATTCGGATTCTTCTTTACGAACTTTATAAAGGTTGCGCTTCTTACAGTGCCTGGAAGAAAAGCTTCAGATGTACTCCTCGAGAAGAAGTCTGGATGGTTAAAAATAGAAGGGACAAAGATAGAGACTTTAGAAAGGCCTCGTGGCACTCTAGATGGAGATCTAATAGGTCCGATATGGCTTGATACAATGTATGATGAGGAGTTTATAAAAGAGGTCTTAGGAGTTTTAAACAAGGTGCCTATAGGTGCTACGTCAAGAACAAAGCTAGAGACCTGGTTTAAGGCAGAGCTTAAAACTGCGTCTATACCCTTCTACTATGATATCGAACTAATAGCATCAAATCTCAAAAAGTCTACCCCCAAAATAAGGGAAGTTATTGCAGAACTGCAAAGGTTGGGTTTTATTGCAGAGAGAACACACTTTAGTCCTAAGGCTGTTAAGACAAATGCTCCACCGGAAATTTTAATTGAAATCATCAAGAGGCTTTAGAGCTCAGTCTGCCCATCGCCGCTCATGAATTTTCACACAAGGCTGAATTCATCATCGCCGGGTTACTTTTATTCTGCCACTTGTATCATTAGAACGTTAGAACCTCGAAGCAGTATTGTACCCCATTTCCGTAAAACGTCTCCTTTGTCATTTACCTCCTTAGCATCAACTATCATTATGTTCATGACTTCATCAACACTAAGCACCAGTCCTTCTATGATTGTACCGTCTTTTAGCCATACTTTGATGTGCTTGTTTATAGATTTTCGAAGTATGGCGAGAGGAAGGTTTGAGGATGTCATTAAAAAGCACCGATATCCGAGTTTTAACCAAATAATGCAGCCAAACCAGCGAGAGATTCTTCTTCCTTCTTCTCCTCTTTCTTCTTCTCTTCAGCAGCGGCAGGGGCAGGAGCTTGAGGTGCAGCAGTTGGAGCAGGAGTAGCAACCATAGGCGCAGCGACAACTGGTGCTTGTTTGGCTCGTTCTATTATCTCACTGAGATTTACTCTGCCTATTGCTGTAACAATTGCTTTTATGTAACCTTCTTCAAAGTCCGTCACACCAGCAGCTTTAAGGACATTCTTAATGCCTTCTTCATCTATCCTCTTTCCAGCATAGTGAAGTAATAATGCCGCGTGTAGATATACCATTCCAGATGTCATTCTAATCTCCTGATGATAGCGATAGTGATCAGGACATTATATGTTGATATTTGCCCTAATAAAAACCTCAATAATAAACAAAATTATAATGAACTCCATCCTTTAAAAATAGATGGAGAATGCACATTTGTCGTTTGGCTAGAGATTGCGTATTATCCAGGTAACACTCTCGAGTATGCTAAGGTTTTAATGCGTTCCCATTTCCAAATGAAATGTGAATGAAATGCCCGAGGAGAAAATAAAACTACTTAGGTGCGAGAGCTTAGAAGAAACTATTCGATACCTAAAATCATCTGATATACGTGATGATTCCAAGCAGTACATTCTCATGTTCATTGATGAGCTTAAAATAAAGGGTTTCAGTCAGTTTAGGATAATGGCTTATGCTCTTACATTAATAGAGTTCGCAAAGATTGTGAACAAGAGCTTTAATGAGCTTACAGCTGCAGATTTCAGATACTATGTTAATGTTCTGCTAAACGAAAAACACAACAAACACAGTACTATTAGGGAAAAAATGATGCGCATAAGAGTTTTCATGCGGTGGCTTTTAGATCTTCCGCCAAGAACGACTCCTGACCCAATGAAATGGTTTTTCACTATAAGCCCTAAAGCTACTAAAGGGAATAAAATTCTAGAAATTCTAGAGAAAGTAATCGACGACTACGAATATAATGCGCTATTGAATGCGGCTAGGAGGTTGAGAGATAAAGCCCTTTTACAATTCTTATATGAGACGGGATCGAGAATTCTAGAGGCATTAGAGGTTCGTATCAAGGACGTTAACGTTGAAGAGAACTACGCAATAGTTGGCGGAGGAAAACGATTAGTTCCGATCGTAAACTCTGAATGGGTTAAAAAGTGGCTTGAAGAACATCCTCAAAGGCATTTACCAGAAGCTTACCTGTTCTGTAGTTTAAGGAACCCTAAGAAACCCCTCAGTTATCCTGCTGTAAGAAGGCTTCTAAAGCGGTTAGCTAAAATTGCTCATCTCAAAAAGAGAGTTACCTGCCACATGTTCAGGCATACACGCGCAACACTTCTGGCGAAATTCGGCGTTTCACCTTATGCAATGAACCAAGTGATGGGTTGGAGCGCCTCAACGAAAATGTGGCAGGTTTATTTACACATAACACAAAAAGATGCCCTGCGAGAAATTCTCGAAAAATTCAGTAGACGCCATGGCAATTCCGCAGAAAATACGACAAGAACCGACAAATCCACTTAGACACTTTTAAATTTTAAAAAATCCAGATAACATTAAATAGCATGATACACGAAAGAAAGCGGGGGTTCCGGAGTGGTCAAACGGGCGGGACTTAGGATCCCGTGGTGAATGCCTACGCGGGTTCGAATCCCGCCCCCCGCATTATATTATATTAACATTGAGCTAAGTTAGGGCCGGTTGCCTAGAGGTTATGGCGTCCCGCTCACAACGGGAAGGTCGGCGGTTCAAATCCGCCCCGGCCCATCCTCGCTTTTGACCCCCCAACTAGTACTCTACTGGGCTTCCGTATTACCTGCAATAGGTTATCGGATATACTTAGATCTTAGACAAAATTAAAAATAATCCTGGTACTTATAATTCTCGGTTATGGCAACAACCTCATATGATCGTGAGAAGAATGGTTGACACTGCCGAGCTAGATAAAAGGCTTCAAGAAATTTATGATGAATTAGATAAAGCTGTTAGAGAAATCGCTGAGAAGATAGGAAATGTCAAGCTTGTGGTAGCCTCTGTTTGTGGAAATCCTGTGGCCAGTTATTCCGATTCACCTTTAAGTGTAGATGAACTCAACGCAATCTCAAGCTTGTTGGATGGAACTCTTGAGGGACTCCAGACTCTTTTTACGCAAGTTTTAAGACTAAATTTAAGCTTTGAAAATGATTTCTTATTTCTTGAGAGTCCAGATTCAATACTAGTCCTCCTCAACATAAGTGGTGCATCACTATTAGTCCACGCAAGCAAACCCGTCCTACTCGGAACCGTGCGTGCAGTTATCAAAAGCTATCTGCCAAAGATAAAAAGACTTCTTGATGAACTTCAGAATCTCCAAAACAGACTTCTTGCCGTTGAAGCCCTCAGAAAGAAAGAAGTTTGATTAAAGCCGGCGCGCCTCAGCATATAAGGGTAGAAAATTTTAATTCAGAGGCTTTATTCTAGCATTTCTCTCAACAAGAAGTTCGTAGTTCTTCTGAGGAATGTTGATTATTGCCTTTTCTCTCAAGCCTCTATAATTCACTCCATCGAGACCCACTAAGTTTTTCAGGCTACTTTGGGTCAAAATTAACTTGCGTTCCATTTTCCTATCCACGCTAACGTTAACTCGGATTTTCTCGAGCGGATCTTCCGCAACCTTAACTTCTTCTTCGATATTTTGGAGAGTTCTACTGAGAGTTTCTATCAATACTTCTTCTTCGGGTAGCATATTCCCATAGATCCTACGTTGCAGAAGTGCTGATAAAAGTATTTTCAACCTTCTGATTAGCCTTATATCGTTTAATATCCATTGAATAATCTTGTTGCATATTAAGTAAGCCTCCCTATGAATTTCGTCCGCATCCTCTGATAACTTTGGGGAGCCGCTTATTAGAGACCGCAGTCTAGAGAGTAACTCGAGATTAATAGTTTGGAGTTCACTTTCCTCTAATTCCTTCATCCAGATTAATTTTAAGTTTGCTAGAAGTTCAAGAAAATTCATTTTAACCTACTTCTGTTTCAAATATCACTCAATGATCTATGTGATCCCAAATTCTTCAGTCTCAGGCTTAAAGTGCTCTTCTTTTTTATAACGAGCTTCCTCTTGAGCTTTTAGTTCTATAAGTCTTGCAATCTCAAGCTTTATTCGTTCATCGAATATTGTAGTATCAATACCAAGACCAAAGACATCGATGATTCGTCTAGCTAGCTTTAAAGCTGCAATGTTATCTATGTAACCAGTTCGGGCATACGTGGGAGCTAGTAAACTCACGGCCGGAATTCCTTTCAACTCCGCTAACATCAGAAAGGTAGCTATTCCACCCGACACAACAACTCCGGGGGGTGACTTCTTTAAGTTCCACATGATTAATTTAGAGTCGAGTAATGACTTGAAGATTGAGTTACTCGTATAGACTGCATCTACACCTTCATGCTCGCCAGGTGGAAACACCTTTATGTCTATTCCTCCTGCAAGGACGATTATCATCCCGTATTTTTTCACGAAATCTGTTATTTTGTCTGCTATATTCACATGTAGATCGCTTGGTAGTTGGAAACGCGTGAGCAGAACGCACGCATTATTGCTTATCTTGTAGAGCTCTATTGGATAATTAAAAGTACCAGAATCATTGACTTCGACCATAGGTGGGAGATTCATTGACCACACAAAACCTACTCGCTGGAGACTACCAGTTTCTAGCGCAGCTTCGCAAAGATACTTAGATACCAAATATCCACAAAGTCCTAAGCCGTAGAAACCAGTTATCAGGTATTTTATCCCGTTTAATGCATTGTAGTCTTCGATTATTATTTCAATGGTACCGTTTTTGAATGCTGCTCCCAACTAATTTACACCAATTTCATGCAAATTCTAGTTCTGATAACGCCTTCAAAAGATCTTTCTCTTTCTTCTTAAGTTCTTCAGATGATACAGGTTTGCTCTCTTCACCCTCAGGGGAGACTTCTGGTACTCCCGATTCCTCAACTGGTGGTACTTCGCTTACTCCGAGTTTCTCTATGTTCCCTAATTGCTCAAGACGCTCTAAGTACTTCTCTAGATCAAAATCTTCCGAAGCCTTCTTCTCCGGTGCAACTGGCTCTCTTTGCTCTGTGATGATACCCGTTTCTGCGCGTGTTGTGGTAGGTGCTGGAGCAAATTCAATAGACTTTTCTTCAATTGTAAGCTCTTCTAGTGTCGGAATTTCAGTTGGAAGTTCAACACGCTTTGTTTCAGCAATTTTGGGTTGGCTTAAAGCTGGTATACCTGGCATCGCCTGGCGCTCAATTATGGATATTTTGGCCTTTATCGTATCTACATCAGCCTTTAGTGTCTCTACTTTTTTCTCTATTTTTTCAAGACGATCTTTTTGATTTTTGATTTCTTGTACAATTATCTTAAGGTACTTCTTCACTCTTTCAACGAATTCTTCTAGGGACATCTTCTTTTTGTCTGGTTTTTTTGACATACCCATGACCCATAAGCAGAATTTTAATAATCACTCAACAAATATAAAATGCAGTTAAGTTTGTTTAAAAGCTTCTAAATTTGTATTCTCTTGAGTTCGATTCACCTGGCATGTGGAGTCTTCTTTAACAATTTTTAAAGAGCTCAAGACTAATCCCACCGCAACGAGAAAATCATCGACTGTACGAAGTAATGTCAAAATCCTGTCGACAGGTCTACGCTTAGTCTTCACTTGCAATGCAACCTCATTACCACGAGCTAGTTGTTTTAGGTATAAGTCCTCAAACTCAACATTACTTTCCGGCAGTGTGGCTATATTGATCGTATTTGTGTACTCTTCTGTCGATTTTATTCTTACCTCGATCTCTATCTCCTCCAAGACGTTAGTTGTGTCCATACTGTCGATACCTTTTTTAACTATTCCAATAACCTCTCCATAGCCGCTAAGAAGCTTTCTAATTTTTCTTCAGGTAGATATGCGCCAGCTGCTAATTCATGGCCACCTCCAGAGGCTTCAGGCAAGTTTGAGAGAACCTTCTTAAGTATTTCAACTAAGTTTCCCTGGAATGCATTTGTGCCCCTAATTGATACCTTTAAAGCATTTTCAACGCTTCTCGATAGAACTATGATAATTTTAGCAGTACTCTTTAATGCATGTGCTAGTATACTTGCCACAGAACTCGTAAGTTCTTCGTGAATTTTATCTCTGCCATCATATACCGCGACACTTCCATGCATCTCTACTTGGGACTCCATGTTTAGAAATATTGTAGATAGAACTGCTCTGTATCTTTCATAGAGCTGAAACACCTGCTGCACCACATCTTTATTGAGGGGGTTAAGAAGCGCTCCAAAAGCAACTTCTGGTGATCTCATTTTTCCACACGCATTAATCAGAATTGATAGGTCTCTAGCATATCTACAGAAATGGTTTTGTCCGGCTGAGAATTCGTATACATATCCCCTAAGCATTTCATCTATTTCTCTTATCGAGTATTTTCCACAATGCTTTAATACTAGCGCTTCAAGAAGCTTATTTCTCAAAACGTCCCTTTGTTCTGGGGTAAGTTTATCCCAATAAACTTTTTCTGGATCATCACCTCGGCGCAATACTCCGGCTTGGATTAAAAAGTCAACTGCACCTTCGTAACTTCCAGATATACCGGGAATATCTAAAATGAACATTTCGGCAAGAAGTCTATATAATGGTTTAAACCCCATTCCTATTAGGATATAATCCTCGTAACTATTTATCACACCATATCTTTCGCCATAGTTAACGATGAATTTGTTAATTCCTATAAGTGAGCGTTTTGGACCTACGTCCTGCGAATCACCTAGTGCTCCAGTTATGGCATAGAACAGATGAGCCTTATTTCTATCAAAGAATCCGTAGAAAGTATTAGCTAGCAGGAACGCTATGCCTGCCGAGCTTATCTCTGTGCTACCATCTATCTCACACAGTCTTGGATTAATTACTAGAGATCTTGGATCGCTGAATGGATCGCTGAAATCAGAGCTGGACACTATGTGATGGTCTATTATAATGCTGCTTGATATGCTTGCAGTTTTCTTTACGTATGCTAATGGCGTGTCCGTACCTAAGTCTAGGAATATTACATATCTTGGTTCTACTTCTTGCCAGTAACTCTCAAAGCTTTTGTTTGATATTTGCGGAAAAAAGTTTAGTATGAATGGCTTGTTCATTTCTATTAGAAGCTTAGCTATGATAACCGCCGATGTTATTCCATCGGTATCAATATGTGAGAACACAAAGATAGGGTCGTCTTTTCCCATGGATTCTAGGACACGAACAGCTCTTACCATATAGTTTATAATATTTTCCAACTTGTGCATTTTACAATGCCGAACTAAACCCATGTATCCAGTTACTAATTTAACGAGAATATTTATTTCTCATTTTTACTGAGATTTTAGAAAGCACAACAACAGTAGTCTGCTGTGCTAATTGGTGATAAGATCTTGAAAAAGAAAAAGGCAGAGGAAAAAATTACGACACTAGAAGAAGGAGATCTTGTGGGTCTCGTACTACGCATGATGGGTGGGGATTGGATAGAGGTATTCTGCGATGACGAAGTTGTTAGAAAAGTTAGGATACCAAAATCAAAGAGATCTATTCGCATTAAGCCTAATGATTTGATAGTAATTCGTCCATGGTATGGAATTGACGAGACACGGGGAGATATGATTACAAAACTAACTCCGAGAGACTTAAAGCATTTATTGAAGACAGAGAGAGGAGAAAACATAAAGAAGATACTCACCGAGGAGCAAAAGGAATTTTATGGAATTGAGGAATAATCACCTACTAAGTGAAAATCCATGGGAATAATTATAAGACCAGAGAGTTTAGAGCACACTTTTGTTCCTGATAGACTTCCCGCTAGAGAGGAACTTCGTTACCAACTCCTCTCCAAAATCATGGACTTCTTTTCTAAGCAATCGGGAGCTGGCTTTAAGGGCATCTATATTTATGGGGGCGTAGGTTCTGGAAAAACAGTGCTCTCCCGCCGAGTTGCAATGGACCTCAAAGCGAAATTCGGTGATGCCCTAGATATTTGCTATGTCAACTGCCGATTTTCTAGAAGAGTGTATCGCGTGCTCGCACAAATAGCATCACAAATATCACCATCGCTTCCCCGGCGCGGTTTATCTAAGGATGAGTTCCTGGAATTAATATTTCTTGCTACTATGGAAAGAACGAAAAAACTCTTAGTAATACTTGATGAAATAGACTCGCTATTTTGGGGAGCTGAAGGAGATAAAGCTACGGATTTTCTGTATGCCCTATCTAGATACGTCGAGCGAACCCCCTCTGGTGACTTACGCGTTGCAGCACTAAGCATAAGCAGAAGCGAAGAAGTGATTCATAAGTGGCTAGATCCTGCCACGCGTGCTTCATTCATACACGAGAAAATTTTTATGAAACCATATAACCCTAATGAGCTCCTAGAGATTCTTAAGTATCGAGTAGAACTCGCATTTAAACCCAATTCTATTAGCGATGAAAATATACGATATCTCGCCAACTTTGTTGCAAATCAGGCATCGGGAAATGCACGGATTGCAATAGATCTTCTACGACTTTCAGGAGAAATAGCAGAACAACAAAGAGCATCTGAGATTAAACCTGAGCATATAAGGGTAGCTATAGAAGAGTACGCGCTACTACCTACGCTGGATCTAGAAAAATTGATGGGACTTGAATTACACAAGCTTCTCGTTTTACTATCAGCAGTCCGAGCGCTTAAGAATTCTGATAAAGCTTACGTGACTAAAGCCATTGCACAACAGCACTATAGAGAAATCTGCGCTGAATATAATGAAAAACCAAGAAAATCAACACAAATCTGGAGATACCTAAAAGAAATTCATCATGAGCTTAGTGGAATCGTTGAACTAGAGGTTAGTGGAAAAAACCAACGCGGACGCTCAACTAGAATCTTAATAAATGCTCCTTTAGAAGTTTTTGAGAAAAGTATTATGAAGGTTCTTAGGATGAAACTTCGCCAGGAGAACCTATAATTCTTAGGCGTGACTTTTGACTGCCTGCTTGGCTTGCTCTTGTATTTGCTTTATTGAAATACCTTGTACGCGTTTAAAGAGTTCATCAAATTCATCTAATTGAAGGAATTTTGGACTCTTTATGTGTGGCAGGAAAAGAAATGCGGGAATATATTGCTTATCCTCGTAAAGTTTCTCTCTAACTGGTCTTGTTATCTCAGCTAGTGTTTCAGGCATGAAGATTACTGCATATTCTAATTGCTGCGATTCCAGTAAACTCTTAAGCGACATTAGAAGATTTTCGTTACTTTCTACAATTTTAACGTCTATGCCCAACAAATTGAAGATTTTTCCGAGATCCTCATAATCTTTTGTGGCCAGAAATAAAATTTTGTATCGAGATTTAAAACTCAAACTTCATCTCCTTAGGTAGTTCTCAATAAATTCATTTACAACTTCTTCCAAAGTGTATCCAGAGGTCTCTACGATTTCATATTTGACTTGCACAATAGGTTTGTTCACCTTAAGCCCATATGTTTCAAAAACTCTACTAATGGATATCGGCGTTCCAGAGACTATAACATCAGCATCTACACGGTTTATAGTTTTTAGGAGCTCCTCCACCTGCTTTTTGTTATATCCTATTGTTGGAAGGACTTTACCTAGGTGCGGGTACATTTTGTAGACTTCCTCTAAGATTGAGCCGCTGGGTATGTACGGACGCGGGTCGACGATTTCCTTTGCTCCGAACATCCTTGCCGCAAGCAGACCCGCTGCCAAGTTCGCTTCCCCATGCGTTACCGTGGGGCCATCTTCTATCACTAACACACGCTTACCCCTAATAGCAGATGGTGCGTCTAATTGTATCTTAGAGTCCGCTAGAATAATTTTTGCTTTAGGATTAACAGTCTGAACATTCTGGATAATTTCTCTCCAGTTTTCAAACGGTGCTGGACCTATTTTATTGATAACCACTACGTCGCACATTCGTATATTGACACTACCGGGAAAATACTTCAACTCATGTCCAGGACGAAGTGCGTCGGCGACTGTTATCATCAAATTTGGCTTTATGAATGGAAAATCATTATTACCGCCATCCCAAAGAATTACATCCGCTGACTTTTCAGCTTCCCTTAGTATCCTTTCATAATCTAGTCCGGCCCATACTTCAAAGCCGTTCACCAAGTATTGTTCAAACTCTTCAAGCTCTTCTATGGACAGATCTCCGGATTTCAGCTTCTCATAAGCATCATCTAGTGTCCTAAAATATTCCACAATCTTCTTTTTCAAGTCCTTTGCGTAGGGCATTGGATGCCTTATGACTGCAACTCTAATACCTTTATTGCGAAAGATTCTTATTAGCTTCCTAGAGACGGAAGACTTACCCGCACCAGTTCTAACAGCCACGACTGCAATTACAGGCTTTTCACTCTCCAGCATTGTATCTCTTGGACCTAATATCATGAAAGATGCTCCATTTGCTAGTGCTATTGATGCACGCTCCATTACATGTTCAAAGCTTACGTCAGAATAAGAAAACACAACCTTATCAACATTCTTCTCTCGGATTATTCTAGCGAGATCCTCTTCCGGAACGAGGGGTATGCCTTGAGGATACAGTTCCCCCGCTAACTCAGGTGGATATATGCGATCTGCTATCTCCGGTATCTGTGTTTGTGTAAAGGCTACAACCTCATAATTTGGATTCTTCTTAAAGAAGACATTAAAGTTGTGAAAATCACGTCCGGAAGCACCCATTATTATGACTTTACAACGCCTAGATGTGTTAGACTCCGCATTCACTTGCAACACCGTTAATGACTCTCAGGTTACCTTATTAGCAGCGAAGTGCTAATTTTTGAAATTTAATGAATCGGCAATTATTAGGTATCAACTTAGCATTAGCCAGAAATCATTGGTGGCATTAGTGTTAGGTTCCATTATAGTACAATCGCCCTTCAGCGAAGGCTTCATATTAGAATTTGGTAACCTCATCTTATGCATCGACCCGCCGTTGACCACCGAGACATTGAATTCGTTAATAGAAAGCGCAAAGTCCGTTGAGATAATTTTGAGTGAAGTAAAGAACATCAATACTCTCACTGATTTTTGCAATATGTTCAGAGTCATCACTCCACTTGAATCTGATCTTAACACATCACTAGCAATCACATACCGTGAAGAGGAAGCTATAATTTTCACGCACCGCTTATGTGGTTACTATCTTAATCCTCCTACTATTGCTGGGAGCTCGAATAGTCGTTTCATACTTCTCGTGACGCATCAGCTTAATATATTGTACGTTCCCAGGGTAACGTTTATTGAGAAACCACTTAGAGTTGATTTAACCCTGACTTATAATGAAATACTAGAGTATGCCATCGCTAAATCATCTGGGAATCCCTTGATGATATCAAAGTATCTTGGTTGCAATCCGCAGTGGTGCTTAGTAAAAAGTACGAAGGACATCATATCTTCGAACATTGTATACCTAAATAAAAAGAAATACAGAGCCTCTCGACATCTTTCGGAGGTTGTTTTGAGAGAAGTTAATGATGCTCAGAGTGGTGCACGCTCATCACATAATCAGAGCAGGTCAGAAGTCATCATCTAAAGGAAATTTATTTACGGCTCATTGCTAAAACAAAATTCTAGATCAGCATATTAAAAGCCTGACGCAATTTATCAAATTTGATGACTTCAGAACTTAAATGCACTATAATTGTTCCCTTTTTGCTCCTCCTTAAATTTAACGAAGAGGATAACCTTTGTTTTATTAGTGATACCCCAGGGGGTGGGCTCATCAGTTTGCGAGACCGCCCAATTTGAGATTGGCAGAAACAATACGTTAAATCCAAATTGATTAGCAAAATCTCTTATCTCATGAGGATCAATTGCATGCATCCATGATGAATCGGCCCCTGGTCCCTCACCAATGTCTATAAAATACTCTACTGACGAAAAACTCAATATGCTTTCGCCATGTTTTTCATTCGCAGGAATCCACGACCCCAGCACTGTTCTTGGATTGTATTTTTCGAGAGCTTCCTCAATACTTAGCTTTTCGACATTAAACCTACTACGCCTCAACTTCCACGAATAATCATCCGTGGCAATTATGTCCACGCCAAATTTTTTGAGCCAGTAGGACAGTTTGCCACTACCTGCACAAACTTCTAGTCGCAAATTGGGGAGATACTTTAAAACGTCAGAAAGAGCTCTTACGAATTCAGCAGTTTCAACATTAAACAACGAGAATCTAGAACAAAATCGTAGCCAACGTCTCTTGCCTAAGCTTAGGATTATATAACGGACCTCCCAGTAGGATGGGAGTGTATCTATCTGAAGAACTTTCTTGGTGACGGACATAATGCTGGGGTATTGAACGCCTGTAGCGCTTTGTTTCAGTTTTTCTAGGCCCTCCATAGGGTTGCATCACTAGTGTAGAAATATCCAGGTAATAGGTTTTTATTTGGCGCCCCCGGCGGGACTCGAACCCGCATTTCCCCTCTAGCCTGGGGCTTGACAGGCCCCCATGCTAGCCCCTACACCACGGGGGCTCGCGCTTAAATGTATTATAAGCGTCTGATCTGAAAAGCTTGAAGCTACTTTGACCATTATTCAACATTTGGCTATTCAATATTTATAAAGTTTTTATGATTCTGGACAAGCCTTTGGATATCTTAGCAGTCCCGACGGCAGTATATGTCCTGTAATTTTGTCTGCTGGCCTACTAAACGACCGGTAGGCTCCAGTTTATTTGAAACGACGCTGGAGACGATAGACAATATTAGGAAAAAGGAACTTGTACCCTTAAGTTTTTAGGCTGTCTGAGCTCTCTCCTTAATCTCACTTGAGTTTGGACGCCTTAACGTATTCCCTGTATACCTTATAATCATTCATCATGAGGATTATTATCATTGGCACTATGACTGCTAACGTGTAAACTGATAGTACTGTTAATGCATGCCTAACGTCGGCGGATTTTTTGGGCCCCTCTAAATAAACGACGCATTCATCAGATATCACCGTAAACATTTTCCCTTTAGAATCAAAGTAGTTAACTTTAACTCTCCCAAGTGATAATTCCTCTTGTTTTGATAGTTTTATGCTTAAGTTGTATTCTACGATAACGCTTATATTTGGTTTAAGTTCGTTAATGAAGTAGTTTCTATAATACCCATATGTTTCTAAGGTCCATTCAGGGTAATTCTCATCAATTATAGTCAAGTTATACGCCGTGTCATTTCCGAGATTGCTTACAATTATGGATACTTTAAAAGGATCCCCTACATTAACCTTGCGAGGAGCTACCTTAGTTGCGAAGATTAGTGGGTACTTGATCTCAGTCTTTTGAGAAATATTGATCTGTGCACATTTAACACATGAGCCAGGTTCATGTGACGTATGACACCACGGCAGAGATAAGAATAGTATTAAAATTAAACAGCACAGCAATGTAAATCGAAGCCATCTCGACATATTAGCACCATACTCCGCTTTTTTTACCTCGTAGAAATCAAAACTGATGATGCATTAAATACTGCAGGAAATGATGGCAAGTAGGATAGTTCCTCCGGCCATACAAGTCTGTAGAGCTTTACAAAGCTTCTTCCCTCTGTCTTTTTCATAACAAGCACAAAGTAAGACAAACTCTCGACTCTGAACTGACTCGCCTTATCCTTTAGCTTCGTTTCGCCATAATTACGTACCCATGTGTCCGCGTTTGCGCCTTCACCATATGCAAGGCAGACCCATAGAACTGAGTAGAAGAATGGTTCTTTGTAGCGGAATTCTTCTTTATTCAGGTATGCATCCTCGCTAATTCCGTACATAGGTGCATGCGCGCTAGCTATCCTTATCATCCAAATGGCTTTTGGTAAATCTTCAGAGTACACAAGGATCCATTTGACATTATACATACGCATTAATATTATTGATTTGTTAGGCGGAAGCATTAGCATTGATCCAACGACACCCATTTGCGTGGAGTTACCCGTACCATTGTCAGAGAGCGTCGTAACATTGGCTGCAATTGTACAACGATAGCCATAGTCCCACCAACTTAGTACAACATCATTAGGACTAGCATACTTTTTAAGATAGCCAAAAATGGCTCGTTCAGCGTCTGTGTAATCGTAGCCAGCATAGAAACCCGATACCTGTACTCCGTGAATTACTGTTATCGAAAGCACAAGGAAGATGATTAAGTAGACACCCAAGGCTTCCCCTTTGGGAATTCTTCTTTCACCAAGGTATCTCCTTACTACACGCGCCTTATGAAGTATAAACCTACCACTAAAGAATCGAGCATAGGGTGAGAGCACGTAATCTATTCCCAGACCAACAACGATAGCAAGTACTGGTGCTCCAAGAACAATGTAACGCGTGATCGATGCTGCAAAATAGAAGGACGTCACTGTTAATAGTAGTAACACTATATCGGTTTTGGTCCGCTTTTCGATCATGGCAAGTATAGCTGGCGGGACAAACAATATCGCGGGTCCGGCCGCTAGGTAGAAGTTAGTCCAAATACCTGGTTGATTTTCTGCTACGCTTATATAAGTAACCATTTGTTCGCGGATAAAGGGATTTAATACTGAAGCAAACTTACCGACAATTGGGACAAGCTTTCCTGCTGCTAGTAGTGCTAATGCTCCTGTAATACTAAGCGCGAGTCCTCCCATTATGATGAGATTATACATACGAGCTCGCGTGCTCCTGAAAATCTTCGCTAAGATCGTAGCAAAATATTCTAACATTATAATCAGAACAATTATCAGTGCTGCTGCACTTTCGATCCCAGTTGCTATTTCATAGTTTCTTGGAATTATTATTCCTATTCCCAAGCTTATGGGGATAACTATCATTAGAGTTAAGCGATCTTTGTTATCAAGCGTCCCACTAATTATTCTGATGACGGCATAAACAACGTATATAGCTATCAAGTATCGCCATATACCCCAGCTAAGTATTACTATGCCGGAGAATAGACTGCACGCTAATATATCGATGCTCTTGCCGTGTTTTATTGATCGAATAAAGAATAGAATCGCTAGGAGCACAAAGCAGATTGTAATTTCATTATCGAAGAATCCAGCAATCGTCCTTTGTATATGAGCTGGGGAAACAGCAGTTATTATTGCTGCTATTAGACCTACAGTGGAATCCTTTATCTCCTTACCTAAGAGGTATACAATTAATACAGCAAGTGAGCCCATTATAGCAGGAGTTACAATAGTAGCTGTTAATAAGTCAACATGGATGCCCAAAGCATTGAGTAAGAGAAAGATTATTACTCCTAATATGGGAACTATTACATATAGAGAGCTAGGACTATTCCCATATGGATACCAGAACTTGAAGTCATGGTATGCTAACATACCATCAAGTCCCTTTTCCAGGAGAAGCTTTGCAGCAAAATATTGTACAAATGTGTCATACTCACGCTGACCAATGCCATAACGTACTATGGGTTGAACTCTTAAAATGAAGCCTACGATGATAGCTATCGCTAATGTTAGGATTTTTAGTAAAGTTTCCTTTGGAATTTTAAATACACTAAAAAAGTTTGATACCTTTTCGTATAATCTCATTACCACCACCAAGAAACCATAATCACTGATTGCGATTTTAAAGTCTTAAAACGGCTATAAAATCAAAAGATTACTAAAAGCTTATTCATGCCTTTTATGTCAATGCCCGAACTAAGCTAATGCTATGTTTCAAGTGTCAATGCAAAAAGTCCATATTCCTCCTTTTGAAGAAGTCTTGCAACTTGCGATTTTTGGGGGTTCAATATGAGTACTATGTTGGAGTAATTACTTGCAAATTTATCGTTACCGCAAAAAGGACATTTGGATTTGTTGCCCTCTTGAATAAGTTCCTTTCGAAGTAGAATTCTCTTACACTTCGTACAAGCTACGTATTTTCCTCGTGCCAATTTTACTCCTCAGCAACTATCCTGTAGTATATTTCTTCACCACTGGGAATAAGTCTTTTGAGGATTTTGTATATTTCCTGGCCAGCATCTTCACCATATTTTTGGATAAGCTCCTCTAAGGCAGGCACAGACCTTCTAATTTCTATAATTTGCCCAGGCTTAGCTTTAAGTATACGGACTGCAGGATCGTTAACTAAAATTTTCGGGAATGTTCTATAAGCTAGTTGGTAGTCACCACCAGCGTATTTTTCAACTACTTTTTTAGCTTCTTCCGGAGGTAGAACTCGATGCTGAGGAACAAGCCAATGGTCAAATATGTATATGAGGGGCTGTTTGATATCAATCACTTCGATACCATAAGATTCTGCTTCCTTTTTAGCTTGGGATGTGGCCTCACGTATGGTAGCAATAAGTCCCTGATCGCAGTTATTTTCCTCCATAGCCTTTTTTACTCTTCTTACGTGTTGTACACTCAGCTTCCTGTTGATTAGGTATACATATACCCTAGAATTTCCCTTCTGGAAAATAGCCTCAACAGAATCTTTTTTAGAAACCAACAGGGAGGCTAATGTAAATCCCCGACCTTTTTCCAGAATCTTTTTAACTTCAGTCCATAGTTTTTCTACGGACATAAGATGCCAGCCTTTGGCTTATCGCAAACGCACAGCTTCGGCTATTTTGTCGAGTATTTTTGAAATGTCTCCTTCGATGCGAGCAGAAATTTCAGCGTAAGGCGTTAGACTTGATTCGTCAAATGATTTATAAACTATAAAATCGCGAATCGGATATATTTTATGGATCAATGAAAGAATTTCTCTATGAAATGCCTTTCTGATAACCAAATTCCAAAGAAAATGCTGTGCATCAAATTCCTTTGCCTTTTCGTTAATGTACGAGTTCATTAACTTTCTGATAGCCCTACGTTGATTAAAATGCGCCCGCTTAGATGTCATGGCAATTACGGAGACTTTAACTCTGTGATTATCTTTAGTAATGACCCTTGTTACGATCTCACATCTACTTCTTCTTCTACGAACTATCGTAGAAATTACCTCACGAGGATAGCAGTGTCCAATAAACGCAGCGTGAGCACCCGAGGACGTAACTTTGTTGATGCGAAATAGTAGATCCATCAGCTGATCTTCGTACGTTGAGACATAGCCTACAGCCTTTATTCTTACAACTCTATTAATAAGATCTTTTGGGTCTACTGTCAAAACCTTTACAAATGGTTCCTTTCCTAAAAATTCAGGCGGGTACACCGGAACCCAATAGAACGCTCGCTTCCTAACTATGCGTGGTCGTGCGCTCAAAATATTCCACCTATTTGGTGTTAGTACATTAAGATTCATGGACTATTAGCAAATTAAAAATCAAAAATAACTTATACCTTAAGGGGGCGAAATCGAGATTGCAATAATATCTGTAAGAATCACCAATATGGCTAAAAAATACTTGGTACAATAAAATAATCTCGGATAATCTCGGGCCCGTGGTGTAGTCAGGATTAGCACGCGGGCTTGCGGAGCCTGTAGTCGCGGGTTCAAGTCCCGCCGGGCCCATAGAATTTTACTTAACACCTAAAATGTTCACGCCGCCTCTAGCACGGAGAATTTAATTTCTCTAGATGATGATTCGTTACTGCTCAAGGGCTTCTAGCTCCGAGGTGATAGCTCTATATTTGCGCACAATCAGAAAGATCCCAAGTGAGCAGAATGCGAGTGGAATATGATATAGAAAGATGGTAATTCTGTAGAATAGAGCGCCTAAAAATTCTTGCGGATTGTGCACAATTAAGAAACCGGGCGACGATAAAGAAAACGTCGCAGTGAAATCACCGACGGTTATTAATAATAAAACGAATGCTATTAGACCTAAGTAGTGCAGCACTGCTTCAGATTTTCTCTCAGACGTTACGGCCGTTAGAATTAAACTGAAGATTATTAGTGCTAGATTCCTTATCGTTGAAGAATTTATGGACACGCTGGTCTTGAGATACTCTGGAGCAAAAAATAATGCATACAGTGTATCCTTAAACGATGGATAAGAATGCATACTATATTCTAGAAGCGGTACTATTATACACATAATCGCGTCAATAGTGCTGATTATCAGAAGAATGAGAATTACTCTGGATAAGCCTCTCAACACTTTAACTACCTATGCATCGCTTAAGTACATTAGCATAAATACGCACTAGTTCATTTGGATAAAGCATATAAGCTTTCCATATAGAATCGAAGGCCGCTCGGAAGTTCCCTTTGGCTATATAGCATTCAGATAATCCGAATAACGCCAACAGCTTTATTTTTTTATCACGGACTTGAATTAGCGCTCTAAACGCCAGGGAGGCCTCATCATATGACCCTATGTTAAGTAGAATTGCTCCTCTAAGCAACCTAGCGATAGGATCTTGGCGTATTAGTAATGCTTGTTTTACATACTCTAAAGCAAGCTTGAACTCTCCATAGAGGGCGTATATCTGGGAGATATTTATTAGAGCCTCAAACTTATCTTTCATATCCCCAGCCAAAGCTACTGCTTTTGTGAATAGTCCAAGAGCTACAGTGGGTTTATTAAGAAAGAAGAGCACTTTACCTTTAGCTGTTAATAAGTTATAATCATTTTCCCCAGTGGAGTATTGCCTTAATTTTATCAGCGCTTCCTTAGCAAACGGTGTTTGGGCCATCAGAGCTATCAGATATGATACTAATTCCTGCCTAATAACTGGATCTAATCCACTAAGTCTATCATTCCTGAGAAGTTTGGTTATGAGAGCTAATGCAAACTTAGAGAAAGGCTCTTCTTTCAAGTAGTCTTGCACTATTTGTCTGCGCAAGTTTGTAACTCTCTGCTCACTCAAAAGCTCGTACCAGCTGCCTATCTTATGAGCTAGCGTCGAAACAGGCGATATAATAAGTATTTTGGTCCTAATTCTGCGTAAGGTATCTAAGATTTTAGTAAAATCATTGACGAGAATACTGGCCACAAGTCTGTATTCGAGAATCTTGACATTGTTCTCATCGTATATGTCTAACTGATCTTCAAGAAACCTCTCAGAAACGCTTATAATTCCTTCATAATCTCTTTTGAGTAGCTTTATAGCAAGTAGATTCAAGACGCTATCTTTTTCCAATGTAGGCACAGTATCTGTCACTTTTTTCTCTGCTGAATCTAAGTCTCCTTGAAGTAAGTCAAGGAGCCAGTCAAGCTTTTGCATAGTAAAACCCTTGATAATAAAAGACGATACTGATATTAAGTGTTTTGTAGCCTAATGACAGTTCTTAGCTTTGAGGGAAATTAATATGGTATACATCAAAGATGATATAGAGTCACTGGATGAAAAGATTGACGAAGAAGTAAGAGTTTGCGGTTGGATTATTAGAAAGAGATCCGTCGGGAAAATTCTATTCTGGAGAGTCCTTGATTCCACAGGAGAAGTGCAAGTGATCTTCAAGAAGGATGAAGTTCCAGACGAGCTATTTGAAACCGCGCAGAGAGCTACATTACTTAGCGCCGTAGAAGTTAAGGGCATTGTTAGACGAGCCCAAACTAAGGGCGGGAAGGAAATTGTTCCTAAGGAAGTTATAGTAACGCCCTCGGATCCTATATTACCAATAGATCCCCTAAACAGAACTAGCACCTTGGCTCAAAGACTTAACTATCGCGCACTTGATCTGCGCGATCCCAAGGTGAGCGCAATCTTCAAAATCCGATCAATGATCGCTCAGGCATTTCGTGAGTATTTTACATCTCAGGGATTCGTGGAGATACATACGCCCGCCATAAGCGTATACTCTGCTGAAGGAGGGGCCGATGTTTTTGAGGTTAAGTATTTTGACAAGAATGCATATCTTCGACAGTCACCACAACTGTACAAGCAACTTGCCGTGGCAGGTTTGGAGAAAGTCTTTGAGATAGGACCTGCATTTCGTGCGGAAAAACATTGGACAATAAGACATCTTTGCGAGTTCACTTCAATGGATATAGAGGTCGCGTGGATAAATGATATTCAACCACTTCTGGAGTTTGCTGAAAATGCGATCAGATACATATTTGGGAAGTTAAATGAAAATGGAAGGAGGTACTTTGAAATTCTTGGTGTTGAGCCACCCAAAGTCCCTGAAAAACCCTTCCCAAAAATTACTTGGGAAGAAGCAATGAAATTCATAAAGGAGCGCGGAATCGCTGTGGAGGGAAAGGACTTACCCCCAGCTGGCGAGAGAGTACTCTACGAGTACTCGAAAGATCATTATGATTGCGAATTCATATGGATTGTTGACTGGCCATTTGAGGTAAGACCATTCTATGCAATGAAGTATCCTAATTCTGAACTCACGCAAAGTATGGATTTGCTGTACCGCGGATTAGAGATACTTACTGGAGGAAAACGCGAACATAGATATGAGATACTAAGAGCACAAATGCTTCAAAAGAATCTCCGACCGGAATTTTTCGGATATTATCTGGAAGCATTTAAATACGGTTTTCCTCCTCATGGAGGCTGGGCAATAGGACTAGATAGAATCACAATGCAAATTCTAAATTTAGGTAATATCAGGGAGTGTACGCTATTTCCAAGAGATCCTGAGCGCCTAGAACCCTAATTTTATGCTACATTATTTGAGACTCAGATCCTTGAAAATTGAGACTAACTTTTAACTAGCTTTATCTTAAATACTTACAAATAACCTGCCAGAAACCTTTATTTGGGTGAAGTTAGCTTTCTAAAGTGATATCCATATGTTTTACCTCGTAAAAGCAGAAATAACAACTCCGATAGCCCCCGATCAGATAGATCCGGAGAAGGACATAAATGATGTTGCTCTAGGGATAGTAAGAGAAGCCTTAGAGGGGACCGTTCATCCAGATTTTGGATATATAATTGCCATCCTTAATGGTAGAACTAAGACTTTCGGGTACATTACAACTCAGACTCCATCGATATTCTTTAAAGTCTACGTTGAAATGCTTGTATTTAAACCTGAGAATAACGAGGTCGTCGAGGGGTCCGTTGAAAACGCCATAGAAACCGGCGTCTTCGTTAATCTGGGTTTCCAGGATGCATTTATTTCAATAAATGCGCTCGGACAAGACCACTTTGTATATGATATAAGAACCGGTGAGCTTCAAGGCACACGAACTCAAATAACTATTAGACGCGGGGATTGGATCCGAGGAAAGCTTCTACCTGCAGCTACTAGCATAATTGTAGCAGAGGGGGCACGATGGTCGAAAACAAGAATAACTGTGAGAACCCCTATAAGATTAGATAGAGTGACTGGAGAGCTAAGAATCCGAATGAGTAGTCGCGAACCTGGTCTGGGATTGCTTAAGGTAATATTTAGGAATAAAGTAGAGTCCACTTAGTTGGGTTCCAAGTACTATCATAGTACACATATCATAAATTTTAACATGAATCAGAGAACTTGTAGGTCGATACAGTAAATATATCTCCTAGGGGAAACCTCCTCGATGACCCTGCTGGATAAGTTAATAATTTTCCTATCGTGTGATTGAACAATATCCTCAATTCTATGTACTAAACTTTCAAGCTCATCAACTCTTGAGAACACATAGACATGTATAAATCCATATGATCTAAGAACACTTATTGCTGAATCAATGAACTCTATAGAACGCTCCGGATAATTCATTATTATTCTGCTTGCCTCGTATCCCACCTCTGCGATTTTAAGTCGAGCATCGCCTTCTAGGATTGATATGCTCACTTTATTCAGCTTAGAATTTAATTTCATGAATTCTACAGCATGTTTGTTTATATCAATAGCACAAACTTGAGCGCCGGATAATTTCTTGATGAGTATAGCAAAGGGGCCGACGCCCGCAAACATATCAACAACGAATTCGTCCCTTTCAACTCGCTCGGCAATTACCAGTCTTTCATTACTTAATCGAGGATTGAAGAAAACTTTTGAGATATCGAGAGAAAACCAACATCCATTCTCGCGGTGCACAGTAAATGTATCCCCCCATCCAGCCAACTTGTGCCAAGAGGCAACTCTTTGGATCCCGTTGAACTTCTCCGCTTTGAGAAAAACTGCTCTGACACCAAAATTTTTAAGTAAAACCTTCCCGATTTCATATTCACGTCCCTGTGCAGCCTCTGGAAGTTTATTTACCAATAGAATGTCCCCTACAAGAGTTGCACTTTTAGGAATAGGGACTCCTACACTCTTCTCAAGTTTTTTAAGGCTTATGATTTGCTTTCTCTTCGGGAAAATATCTGGAAGCATCCACGTAATTTCGGCGTTTAATTCTTGTTTGATAAAATCAACAACGTTTCTCCCAGGGGATTCCCTAAGCGGAATGTAGACTTTATACTCAGAGAATGCTGGTTTAAGCGTTTTATGAGAGTATTTAGCCAAAGTTGCGAGAGCTTTGTTGAGGTTTTCAATTGGTAGTATTACCACCTCAACTACATTTTCAGGCATAATAGACTCCCGTTCAAAAGTTATTAACATTATAGATTCTATCAAGTAGTATCATTTTTACATCGCATTACTGAAAACTGGCAGGTGCAACTTCGTTGGACAAGCTCTTCGGAACGTCTGGCATCCGCGGATCAATGAGCGAGATTACTCCGGAATTCAGTGCCAAGCTGGGTTTATGTGCTGCCGCTTTCTATGATCGGGGTTCAACTGTAATTGTTGCTCGCGACCATAGACCTCATGCTCAAATTGTTGAAATGGCTTTAATTAGTGGCTTAATAGCAGGAGGCGTCAATGTTCTAGAGTCAGGAGTATCTCCAACACCAGCGGTTTTGTGGGCAATTAAAGAGTTCAAAGCAGACGGCGCTATTGTTGTTACAGGTTCTCATACACCCCCTGAAATCGTTGGAATACTGTTCTTCAAAAATGATACATCGGAGCTTGACAGAGACGAAGAAAAGACATTTGAGGAAATGTTCCTCAGCGAGAGATACACACAGGTGCCATGGAATGAAGTTGGAGACTTTGAATACGTTGATGTTAGAGAAATATACATTGAAAGAGTCCTTGGTAGTATTAAATCCGAGCACATATGCGATTCAAGAGTTGTGATAGACCCAGGTAACGGCGCTGCTTCAGGAATTCTAAAGGAAATAGTCGAACTTGCAGGTGCAGACGTTATAGCTATAAACGATACCCTCGATCCACGATTTCCAAAGCGTGATCCATTTCCTCGCCCTGAAAATTTAGCAAAATTGGGTGCATTAGTCAAGTCTACAAACGCTGATTTGGGCGTCGCAACTGATGGTGATGGCGACCGCGCAATATTTGCCGGTGATGACGGAAGAGTTTACTGGGGAGATATTTCCAGTGCTATGTTTGCCATTGACGGGATAAAGAACAGAAACATTAATAGCATTGTTGTCACAATAAATACTAGTAGCATCGTCGAAATCGTCGCAAGAAAGTTTGGAGGTAAAGTACACTATTGTGATGTGGGTCCTCCATCCATAGCCTCTAAAATGAAGGAGACTGCATCTGGATTGGGTCTTGAAGAATCGGGCAAGTACATATGGTCAGACTGCATCTTCTACGGCGATGCTGCACTATCTACTCTTCGTATGCTAGAGTTTTTAAAGAGAACTAACAAATCGTTCTCTGACATTGTTCAGGAACTTCCTAAGCGCTATTTGATGAAAATTGCTATTGATTGCCCCAATGAAATAAAAAGTATCATTACTAGAGAGCTAGAAGAGCGCATTGGCCGCCTCGAAATTAAGCCGATTCGTCAATTAATAAAAATTCATAATGGGTTTAAGGTTATATTCTGTGATGATTCATGGCTTCTCTTTAGACCATCAGGAACAGAACCAAAATATAGAATACATAGCGAAAGTTCAGATGAAGAAGATTCTAAATCGCTTATCTCACTTGGGTTTGAATTGGTTAGCAATATTATCAAACGTCATATAGGTTAGTTAAAAATAAGCAGAAGTGTGTCTGGCGTAAGAAGTTTTCAAGAACTTTTTAATTTGCTGAGAAACTTATCTAGCTCCTCTTTCAAGATTTTAGCTGCAATGTTTCCACTAATCTTACCCCGGAATTCTTCCATGACGAGCCCCATTAGTGGCTTGAACGCATACTCTCTACGCTCAATTATTAGGTCTTTTTTCTCGTGTAACAACTTAGTTATAAAGTCCCTTAGCATCTCTTCGCTAACTTTCTGAAGCTCTAGCTCCTTGATTATTTCCTCAGCACTTAAACTTGGATTTTGAAATAATTTCTCAAGAATAATCTCTAAGGCTTCCTTCGCAACTTTTCCAGACATTATAGCTAGCAGAACTTTAATTAACTCGTCTTCGGGTACATTTACAGCTTCAAATCCTTTCCTTTGCAAACTCGTGATCACATTTATAGATCTAATTACTAACCGTGGATCGATGCTCTTGTTAATGCTCACTTCGAAGAAGTCTGCCCATTGTGATAGGATAATTCTATGCACGTCATCATAAGGTATTTTATATTTGTTTGAAATCTCCCTCGCTATATCCCATGGGAATTTAAATTCTATCCTTGAGATTTTGCTCAATAATTCACCTTTTATCTCTATCGGAGGCGAATCTGTATCGGGATACAACCTGGCCGCGCCGCCCAGCGGCCTCTCAAAACTCGTTGTTCCATCGGGATTTGCCTTACGTGTCTCCGAAGGCGGACCACTTAGAGCAAGTATTGCGCGCTCTTTTATCTCCTCAATTGCATCCAATACTTTAGGTTCAGGACCCACCACAACAACGACACAATCTCTTTCTCTATCTGCTCTTGTAACATCAAAAAGCTTATTTTTCTCTTCTTCAGAAATACCGTAAGCTGGTAATTCATCTGTATGAATAATTCCGGCTAAGCCTGTTATAACCTTCACACGTTCTGCGAATTCTTTCCCGAAACGCCTATTTTTTTGGATTTCTTTTCCAAGTATACCCCCAAACCCTGGTAGTTTAAGAGCATATACCTTTTCTCCCTGAGAAATAGCCTTTTGTATAAACTTGGCTTTAGTACCCTTAAAAATATGAGTAACGTCGATGGATTTTTCATTTATTATATCATTTGCTGATATACCCCTGCTCTTCATTTCCTTTGCAATTTCTATGAGGTTAATCTGCCTCATTATTTCGCCATCTATTAGCGGTTTGAACCATTCGGGATATTGTACACCCTTTATTTCGACCCTCGTTCCCTCTTTTATTGATATATTTATATCTTGCCGAATTGTTCCAAGACCCCTTTTCACTCGCTTAGTCGCTCGTAATATAGCTCCTATTTTCAGTGCACACTCGAGAACTTCATCTGGAGACTCCAATTCTGCTGCTGTTGTTATTTCTACTAGAGGAATTCCTAGTCTATCCACCCTGAATACAACTTCCTCTTCGGATTCTTTTACTTTTCTGGCAGCATCCTCTTCAAGACAAAGTTGATCTATCCTAACTTTTTTTCCATTTGAAAGCTCGAGCTCACCTTTTAATCCTATAAGAATTGTTCTCTGAAATCCACTTGGAACGCTGCCATCCAGGTACTGCTTCCTTGATACAAACAACACATCCGGAATTTCCATTTTAAAAATTCTTGCTAGAAGCAGAGCAGTCTCTAAGGCATAATCATCAACAAATTCTGGAGGTTTTTCATCAATCTCGTACAAACACAAGTCCTTGTACATCTCATAGATTATTCTCCTTCTCTTCTTAAATTCTTTTATAGCTGTTGGATCTAGCTCCCCAGTCTCAGATAGCGTTGGCCTTTGAAAGCGGACTATTCTTACATCAGGTTCTCTGTCTATAAGTTCCGGCTTACAGAAGCAGAAAAGTTTTCTGGGAGAATCTAACTGCTGATGAATTTCAAGTCCAACTCTTAAACCTACTTGTTTGTAGTTTATCTCCATGGCAATCACTAATTTACTCCTTTACTCTTACTATCGGAATAAATTTGGATATATTGACTATGTACTTTGTTCTTTAGCTTTACTACTCAGCTGCATTGTACGGGTGAGGAGTTTGAAATTCGACATACTGCGTTGGGATGACGTGATCCGTTTATCACTTAAATTAGCAAGAAAAGTTAGCGCATCGGAATTCAAACCAGATGTTATCGTTGCATTGCTTCGAGGTGGTCTCGTCCCGGCTAGGATTCTCTCCGATGTTCTTGGAGTGTATAAGCTGTTTATCGTTGGAGTTGCTTTTTACGTTGACGTTGGGATACATGCCAGCAAGCCTGTTATAACTCAACCACTGAACGCAAATTTAGGCGGATCTAATGTGCTTATAGTTGATGATGTAGCTGACACCGGAAAGTCTCTTATCGTTGCTAAGGAGCATGTTAAATCCATGGGAGCGGGCTCCATAAAGATCGCGACCCTTCATAAAAAGCCCTGGTCAGAAATAGAACCCGACTATTTTGTATCTGAAACCAACGCATGGATTGTCTATCCCTGGGAATACGTTGAAGTCATTAAAAGTTTGGAAAGTAAGCTATCATCGGAAGCTCTTTCAGAAGAAGCGAGGGCACATATTACCGATGCATTGCGGAAAATTAGAGAGGCTCTAAGATTCTACGAGGAGCACTTATAGAACAAGTACTCTGGGCTATTCCAAAGACCGGAAAATTACAGAAATAAGCGAACTTTGATGAGCGTAGAGGGTCCTGTAACTTGTACTTTGGTGTAACGTTAAACCCTGCTTCACCTACGAGAGAACCACATCGATTTGACCAACGAGGATACCTGCCACGCGGGTATTAACCCAAAAACGATGATATTTCAGTCAATCCACGCGCTTTCTTCTCTAGATCTTCGATTTTCATGCCTAAGGCGTCAAGCAGTTGATCAAAAACACTACGCGTAAACTCAAAGTATTTCTCTAAGTCCACTCTCCTTCTCCATTGCTTATCTTCTTTAAGTGTCTCCACAGGCCATGGTCCGTCCTTACATTTAACATATGATATTATTTCACCCGGAAATACTTGCCGCCGCAATTTTCTTGCAGCTTTAACGTGTTCTGGTGTGGTTTTTGTGTATTTCTCTATGGGTTTGGAAACCATAACTCTGAATGCTAGGTCTTCTAGATTGTAGTCGCCATTCATAAGTTTTCGGTAGATGCTAATTATATGTTCTCCTATTCTCTCTTTGACTCTGTCCATGTCTTCTTGTGTTCTAACAGTTCGAAGCAATTCTAAGACATTTGCGAACTCATTCTTAAGAAACTCTGGAGTGTTCCTTTTCTTTCCAAGGAGACCCTTTATATCAATATTTTTGTCTGTTAATAATCCGAAGTAGTTCTTCTTTCTGCTCGAGAACGCCACGAACACGTATTGCTTATCTACCTCTAAATCAACTTTTAGTTCTCTGCTAACCCAGTCAATTAGCTTGTTTATCAGATCGTCAGAGGGATTATGTATGAATATGCTGTCTGTATCACCATATATTACATCTAGATGCAACTCTTTCGCTTTTTCGGCTACAGCTAGAATTTTTTGCCTCCCGATAGCAGTTATTGATTCCGCTACTGGTAGAAAATATAGGCTGAAGTTCTCCGCACCAAAAACGCCATAAGACGCATTTATTAGAACCTTTAAAGCACTTTCAATCGCAGAGTATAATGTTTTGAGCGCCGGGTCTTTCTCCCTTCTGGCAATTTTTTTGTAATAGTTCACTCTTAGGTCTCGAATAAATCCAACCAATGCACTTGCGAGTCCTTCTTTTTTGGTACATATCCAATAATTAAGATCGGAAATCTTGTTAGTTCGACAATCCTTGTGCGGACACAAAACTGTTTCAAATGATATGTTATGAACTTTTATTATTGTTGGATATATCGAAGCAAAGTCGAGGACATAAACATTGAACCAAACGCCGGCCTTGGGGCGAAACACAATAGCGCCCCTGTACTTTTTACCTTTTGTTACTGGACTCGGTCTCGGAGCAATATTCGCGAGCTCCTTTTTTGATTCTAGATCCTTTTCATTTGGGATAAGCCAGTTTCTCTCGCGAATTTCGGAGTAGAACCAATTACTAATCCAGCTGGATACACCTCGACGACTCAAATCCCTTATTGGATATCGTGTTATTCTGGAAAGGATAAGCATTATGCGCCATGGTAACCAGTCACTGAATGTAAATAAGCGGGCTGTAAGATAGGCATCCCACCAGTTATATTTTGCGATCTCTCCAAGTGTCATTTTTTCAAAGTCAACAGCTAGGTATAGCTTCCTTTCACCTAGCAAGACACGAGAGAGCTCATCTAAGCTTACAGTTTCGTAGACGTCCTTAAATACGTATGTTTTTATTGCACCATTTGAAAAGAATTTATATAAATCTATGTGAACTCCTCGTTTCAATTCAGCAATCGTCAACTCAACCGTTCGCTTGACCGTAAATGGTATAAGTTTGCTTTCTATGCCTAATTGCTCTGCTCTAGCGTAAAGGTAATTCAAATCAAAATTGTCTCCATTGAATGTTACTAAGATTGGTACCGTCCAGAGTCTCTTAAAAACTTCGGCTATCATCAATTTTTCCGACTTATACACGTATGCTCTAATCTTCTTCTGGTTGATGTTAATGAAACCTTTAATTACTCCATCGGTAGTTTCTTCTACTTCTATGTCCTCTAAGGTCAGTTCTGATCCCTTCTTAGAAATTCCTAACAGGTGCACTTCACCATTGAAGTCATTTGTTTCTTTTTCGTGCCATACTAGGCTTACTGAGAGCACCCTATCCTTCGGCGTGCGGAAATCTGGAAGCTTATTAGGTGGAGCTTCGACTTCTAAATCTAGTGCAATGAATCTTACCGTCGGAATTTCTTGCATTAGTATCGGAACATATTTACTCACCAGATCACTAAATCTTTTTTCAATCACCTCAAAAATCTCTGAGGGTAACTTAGTGCTGTCTACCTTAACTTTTATTGCACTTTGATTAACAGAATGTATAGCGGACGGCCACAAGTCTTTGTTATCGTATAAGTAGCATAAATAGTACTTTATATGTGCCTCCCATGAATGCTCCTCACCAATGATGGACCTCAACCCCCTTCGGCCAACTCCGCCGCCGACATCTTGAGGAGTTTTGACAATAATTTTGTTAAGCTTTACTGGCTTATCAAGTATTGGATGATGCTTCTCAACTTCAACTATGTCAATAATGCTTTCCTTTAATCCATGCGAGGCAGCTAGTTTCATAATTTCTTCTTTAGGCATATCGGTTAGCATGTAAGGATGATGTCCACTATTGTCCACTACCGTGAAAATTTCCTCAGTTATAAGGTCATAAAATTTTGCAACGACCTTATTAATGTCTGGATTATAATCTAGGCCCAGTAAAAGAGCCATTTCGGATGAGGACTTTTCATGAATCTTAAGTGCAATTTCGCTCAGCTCTTCTAGGACTTTAAGTTCGTATCCCCTAATATCAGCAGAGCGCTGCGTTGGTCTGGTTCGCTCTCTGCCTATACTTTCTTCGGTTTTTTCCTTTTTGATGAATGAATCTAATGTTAACGCTTTGTGCATGTAATTCACACGAAATGAGAGAACCTGAGTTGAATCCCTAGTTTCAGACTACTAGAGAAAAATAATGATAGAAAAATAGAAAAATTTATTCATTTCGGCATGCATAATTTTCGCTATAAGGTAATACCTCGCTATTAGCTTGATTAGAATTCGTTTAGCGCAACTTAGATTATGTTAGTCATTAGCTTATTATTGAGTATCATTAAGTGAACAATAACACCTATGAAAAAGAGCTTAGTCATGGGCTCGCTCTGATATTCTATTAAGTATCTGTAAACGGCAACCAGAACTGTGCTATCAATTACTACTAGACCATACACCATAATATAGTGTATGCATAGACAAGCGAATACATTTAGGATTGTAATCAACATGAGGGTATCTTGTAACAAATTAGGATATGCTGCCGTAATCACAAAGATCAGCTGTAAGTTGAACCCAATATCCAGCAGCCGAGTTACAATCTTAGCCATTATAATTCACCAAAATCTTAGGTTTCATATTGCAATTTATGCGATGAACGTGTAAACTATGCCTCCCCCCATTAAGATCTTTTTCCTGGGAACTGGTGGCACCGCTCCATTTAACCTTAGAAAGATGCCTTGTATTGCCTTGAAGTATGAAGGTTACTTAATAATATTCGATTTGGGAGAGTTCTGTCAGTTCAGTCTAATTGAAAAAAGATTACATCCGTTCCGTTCTAAGACTTATATACTGATAAGTCATCTACATGCAGATCACGTAGGGGGTCTCCCCACATTTCTACACACATTTAATCTAACGCAGACTGCAAAACCAATACATATCGTTGGACCAAGCGGTACGAAGATCTTCCTGGAAACAATTATAAACACTTTTGGAATAGATCCTGTTAAGAATAAGCTGAGAATTCTGGAAGTTACTCCGGAAAATCACTGCTGTGTAGCAGCAGTCAGGGAGCGAAGCTTTACTATATATGCATTCAAAACTGAGCACAGTATTCCTTCCTTGGGTTATGTTTTCCAGGAAAGAGATTTTAGAAAGTTTGACGATGAGAAGGCCAAGCAATACGGAATCCCAAGAACACGCATACGAAAGCTACTTTTGAGGGGTAAATCAGTTGAAGTCCTTGGCAAAATCATCCATCCTGACAATGTTACAACAATAATACCAGGAAGAAGAATAGTTTATACGGGAGACACACGCCCACTCCAATATCTGGCAGAAATAGCAAAAAATGCAGATCTGCTAATCCACGAAGCAACTTTCCTAAAGGAACACAAAAGTTCAGCAGACGCAAAGGACCACTCGACGATTGAGGAAGTAATTGAAATTGCAGGAAAAGCAAACGTTAAAACTTTAGCCCTCGTGCATATATCCCCAAGATACGCAAAGAAACTCGACGCAATAGCTGAATACACTAGGGAGCTTTCAGTACAATTTGGCATTAAGCTGATAATTCCTAATGATGGAGACGAGATAACAATATAGGGATTCCATTAATGTTAAGTTCATATCAGGTGAGACCTTTGGAGAGCATGAGTAAAGATGCTATGTTAGCTTATCATGAAGTAGATTTAAAAACAAGAAGAACAATCCAACCTGAGCTGGGTGATCTTGCACTTGGTCAGGTAGTTAACGTCGGCGACAAAATAGCTACATTACTAATTTCGATGATATTTCGAATTCAAAGAGAAGGGGAACTCAATCGCCTAGTAATTCTAAGGCCTCCACCACCCACACACGCAAATATATTCAAGGGAGATGTATCTTTTCCATGCGTGAATCTAGTCGATATTATCAAAACAGGAGACATTATCCTAGGCCGCGTAAAAATAGCCTGGTTTAAACCCATCTTCATGAGTTTAGACACCGAAGAAACTGGAGTCGTGTCCGGATTATGCAGCAACTGCGGGTTAGTGATACCGACACCATGCGATCTATCAAAGCAGACTTTAATATGCCCTAGATGTGGTGGGTCTAGAAAAACAAAAATTTCCAAGCTTTATAATCCCATGCTATGGCGAGAGATCTACCACATTAACAGAGTGCGGACACTTCCACCACTATAACCGATTCACACATGCTAGGATACATTAATCATTCATAATCCTGCTGATCTTGTCCTAAATAAGCTAGAGCACGGGTTATTATCGATAAGAGACTTGTATTATTAAAGGCATATGTACCATACAATAAATAGACTACTAACTACTATAGGCTAGACTACGTAGGAGGATCTGTATGTTCTTATATGAGTACGAGGGAAAGTTCCTATTTCAGAGATTGGGAATTCCTACTCCACCAGGCAAAGTAGCAAATAATCTCGAAGAAGCAGTTAAGATTGCCGATGAGATAGGATACCCCGTGGTACTGAAGCCACAGATCATCGGTGGACGGCGAGGAAGAGCCGGAGCAATTCGTTTTGCAGAAAATCAGCAAGAATTAAGGACGAACTTTGAGGAACTATCTAACCTAATAATCCATGGAAAAAAAGTGGAAAAAATTCTCATCGAGAAAAAAATTAACATAAAACATGAATACTATGTATCTTTTCTACTCGATTTCTCCCACGCGAAGCCTGTATTAATTTTCTCCAGTGAGGGAGGAATAGAAATAGAAGAAATTGCCGCTAAATATCCTCAAAAACTGGTAACCTTGTACTTGAATCCAGAGGGGGACCTACAACCCTACACAATTTATAGCTCCCTGAATCGCGTAGGAATATTTGGCGACAATGCTAAGAAGTTTATACCTATTATAATGAAGCTCTGGGAACTATTCTCAGAGTACGAACTGATCTTAGCTGAAATAAATCCTTTAGCTGAGACGCCTGAGGGTGAGCTGGTGGCTTTAGATGCTAGAATCATCGCAGATGACAATGCAGAATTCCGCCAGAGTTACATCAAGGAGTTTAAGGCTTCAAGGGGAGGTTTAGAATCAGTCGAATACAAGGCTAAGGAGAAAGGGTTATCGTTTGTTGTTATTGATGAGGAAGGGGATATTGGGATTATAGGAAATGGTGCAGGACTAACACTGGCAACAGTCGACATAGTTAGACTCCTCGGCGGAAAGCCTGCAAACTTCTTGGATGTGGGAGGCGGCGCGAGTGCAGAACGCATACGAAATGCAGTACAAACATTACTGCTAATGAAGAACCTTAAAAAGATATTCGTCAACATATTCGGCGGGATCACTAGATGCGATGAGGTAGCTAAAGGACTTGTAAGAGCCTTGGAGGAATTAAATCTGAAAGTACCGATGATTGTAAGACTAACCGGAACGCTTGAGGATGAAGGAAGGAGGATCCTGAGGGAGGTGGGCATAGAGGCCTATAATCAAATGCTTGAAGCAGCAAGGAAAGTTGTCATGGGGTGATCATATGGCGATTTTGGTGAATAAAGATTCAAAAGTTGTTGTACAGGGCATAACAGGTCGTGAAGGTTCATTTCATACAAAGCTAATGATAGAATACGGAACGAAGATTGTAGCAGGTGTCACGCCCGGAAAAGGAGGCAGTGAAGTTCATGGAATTCCTGTATATGACAGTATCGAAAGCGCCATGAAAGAGCATGAAATAGACGCCAGCATCATATTCGTTCCAGCAAATTTCGCATTAAGTGCCGTTTATGAAGCCATTGATGCTGGACTGAGCCCAATAGTGGTAATTACAGAGGGTATACCCGTATGGGATACAATGAAATTCGTGAACAAAGCCAAGAGCAAGGGCTTGTGTATAATAGGTCCAAATTGTCCTGGGATAATAGTTCCAGAGGAGACAAAAATAGGTATAATGCCAGGACACGTGTTTACTAAAGGTGACGTAGCAATAATATCGCGGAGCGGAACATTAACATATGAGGTCGCCCAAATATGCAGCCTAAATGGCCTTGGACAGAGCGTTGTTATAGGGCTCGGAGGCGATCCTATAAGGGGACTAACAATCCCAGAGGCACTAAAGATGCTTGAAAGCGATCCTGAAACCAAAAAAATCGTTATCATTGGAGAAATTGGAGGTACAGAGGAGGAGGAAGCTGCTGAACTTATCAAGAAAGGTGAAATTACTAAACCTACAGTGGCGTATATTGCAGGAGCAACAATTAAACGCACAGGGGTTTCATTCGGGCATGCAGGCGCGATAATACTAGGTGAAAAAGGTAAACCTGAAACAAAAATAAAAGCATTCCAGGAAGCCGGAGTACCCGTTGTGAGGTTCCCTCATGAAATACCTGATGCTCTTAAAGAGCTATAGCTAGTTTTATGCAATTGAACATTGAAATTGCAAAGTAATATAATGAAAAACGAGTACTTAACATATAGCCACAGTTGAATAGGCGACGATAATGCCTGAAAAGGCAGATGAAAAAATCCAAAAGCTTGAGCTAATTCAAAAAGAGCAAGTCAAATTCGTGGAGCTTCCTGATGTAGTAGAGCTATACTTTGAGAGGGCTGATAAACCCGGCCGTGGAATAACAATAACAGTGCCAATAACGGAGCTGTTCGAGAACATCGTGCGTGAGGCTGCCAAGAAGCTCAACTTCAAGAATACACAAGTTGGAGTTCTAGGAGGTTCTACTCCAGTATCCTTCGTAGGAAAAACTGTTAAAGATGTTATCAAAGAGACATCAAGCGTAAACTTTCAGATTGCTTCCGCTGAAATGCTTGGGATAACTGGAAGCACTTAATCTTAGCTTCTTTATTTGATTTCGATTTCTGATTCATGATTAGAGCAAACTTTAAGCGTCCCATTAGTATTTCTGGTGGCAACTCGGTTGGCCGTTCACATTGATAACATACTTTGGAGAACCATAACGAAGATTATTAAAGGTGACACCAACGAGCGAGCTTTTTACCTAGTTGGTTTTTCTGATGGAGAAAATTACTATGTTATAGAGAGCTTTGAGATTCAATATAAAACTAAAACTCAAGCGTGCATAGTCTCTGATCCGTACGGACGGTTAATACTATCAAGTTCACTTCCCGCTGGAGTTAGTATAATAGGTGTAAGTCACAGTCATCCGTTTGACTATAGCAATGAAAAGCCAAAGCCATCAACCATGGATTTGAGTTTTGTCTACAATTACAAGGAGGAGATAATAATGACAATTAATTCCACTGGGAAAGCGAGTGCTGTGAGATTCTCGGAAGATCTTGAGGAACTCGATATAAAAGTTAGAGACTTCCCAGAAAAACCCAAAGTCCTTCGCATCAAGGGTGTGTACATGGTATTTCCCTGGTGGGCATCTGACGAGATGATAAGACTCAAAGCACCAAGACTTTATGGAGAAATTCTTTATCGGCTACACTTTCACGCTTACCTTAAAGGAAAAAGAAAGATTGTCGTGCCTCCATATGAGTGGTTCTTCGTGAGACAAAAGTATGCAATACCCCACGTAGCTTTTGGCAAACTTCGAAATATCGCAAAAGAATATTTACTGAACAATAGTGTCACTAAATTTGCGCAGAATGTTCATTCCCAATAAATATCGTTTACATTTATCGCAAAAGTCATCAAACTTTAGATCAAGCTCTAGCAAGGAGTTCGCAAAAACCATTACACAACGCCTATTGCAATGCAAAAGACCGAAGACATGTCCTAACTCATGTTTAATTGTTTTTGAGACCCTTGCATGATAAAGGTTCTGGTCTGGGCTTTTGAGTCTCCATGTACTTATAACGCATCCCACAAATGGCAGCGCCACGCCAAAAACGTAATTCAAACCCGGAACAAAGATATCCCTATGTAGCATCACCATGAACAAGCCATCTATGATGCCGCTAGCTACTACATTTAGTAGATTCTCCGCATTGTATTGCCTGCGATAACGGTCATAGGCGATTTTTAGATTTATCTTAAGGGGTGCTAACTTTAGTCTCAAGTTAAAAAATTTCTCAATCGTTTCAACGGCGAATTCTTTGGCTAAATCATCAACAGATTCATCAACAAGCAAGTAGAGATCTCTAGTACTTCTCATTGATAAAGCCCAAGATCTAATTTTTCGAAACTATTACTTCAGATTTGCTATAGCAACAATAGGATTATAATATAGAGCAGCGTGATTTTATTATTAGTAGAATTGAGATGATGAAGACAGCGGAGCCTGAGTAGTGATGATGCTCCAACACTTCTGACAATTAATTCTAAGGGATCATATGTGAACAGTTCAATTCCGATACAACACGCGCAAGTGGTTTACATAATGGGCTTTGCTGGTTCAGGAAAATCTACTTTAGTTTCTTCATTCGCTGAATATTTAAGTGAGCGCAAATTCAGCGTGGCGTGTGTGAATTTAGATCCAGGCGCTGAAGTTCTTCCGTACAAACCCGATTACGATGTAAGATCAGTTGTAAAACTAGTGGATGTTATGCGCAAGGAAAGGCTCGGGCCAAATGGAGGCCTCATACGCGCAGTTGAGATTATTACAAACAAGATCACCGAGATCGTTAAACCGATTCAGAAATTAGCATTTTCAAGAGACTGGCTGCTCATCGATACAACTGGCCAGCTTGAGCTATTTGCATTTCGAGAACTCGGTGAAACCCTAATAAGAATGCTCAACGTTCGCAGCATTGGGGTCTATCTTGTGGATGCTTCTATGATTTCTAAGCCGTCTGACATAGTCTTAAGTCAATTGATTTCCCTTGCCATCAGACTTAGATTAGGCATCGATATTGTTGTAGCAATAAATAAAATAGATGCCGAGAGGGTGAATACGCGTGAACTCATGGAGGAGTTTCTACTTAGGGTAGGTGATTTCAAGGAACGTCTTAGAAAAGAAAATCTGGGTGTCCTTACTGATCTTACGTACGATCTAGTAGATTTCCTTATAAGTTACTTCCCCCCTGCGCGTATTATTACAATCTCTGCAAAAAATAAGACTGGATTTGATGATTTATACTCAATTTTGCATGAGATTTTCTGCGTCTGCGGCGATTTAACTTAGACTCTGTAGTTTTAGAGTATAGGATATCATAGGTCTATTACAACTCGAGCGGTATTTGAATGCCATACTTCTCGGCAAGCAGCTTAGATTCGTTATGTAACACTTCATAGAATCTTTTGAATGCCTCCTCATTGACACCAATGACTCTTTCTGCCTTCTCATCTAGCAAGGCCCAGTTAAACTTTAGAGAAACAAGCATTTTTGTAGACTCCAGTCTTTCTATTTCTTCCACTGGAACCACTTCGGTAAATCTTATCATAATCTCATAGTATTTCATAAATGCCTCTAAGATCCTGGCTTGTATTTCCGGTGGTGTATAACGATCAGCAACGTCATAGGCATTTTGAACGAGATAACCATCCTTAAACATCTTAGTAAACCGAAGAATAAATCTCTCTTTGTTTTGCAGAGCTTTTTCACCGACGATTTTTGAAATATCTTCGATGCGCGTGCCCTCCTCAAGAATGCCAAGGGCTTTCGCACGATGATCAAAGAACTTTGGAGCTTTAAATTCCTTAGCAAAGTACTCTCTGAGTAAATCAACACAACTAGAGAATGAGAGCGCCCAGTTTATCGATGGAAAATGCCTTGCAAAGGCAAGCTTTTTATCAAGTGTCCAAAGGACCCCAATGAAGCGCATAGTTGTTGCTGTCACGGGCTCTATAAAGTCACCTCCTGGAGGTGAAACCGCACCCATTATTGTTAACGAGCCCTCACGTGGATTTTTACCTAGAGTTACTACACGACCTGCGCGCTCATAAAACGCCGCTATATATTGTACAATATAGGCTGGAAAACCTTCCTCAACAGGGACATCTCCTAATCTTCCTCCGAGTTCCCTAACTGCCTCCATCCAACGTGATGTTGAATCAGCCATCATTGCTACATTGTATCCTTGGTCCCTGAAATATTCACCAATTGTCGCTCCAAGATACACAGAGGCCTCCCTTGCAGCAACTGGCAGATTGGAGACATTGGCAATGAATACAGATCTTTCAATTAACTTGTGTCCTGTACGCGGATCATCAAGTTCGGGAAAGTGCGTTACAACATCAGCCATTTCATTTCCTCTTTCACCACAACCGACATATATTATTATATCGGCCCAGCTCCATTTGGCAAGATTTTGCAAAGTAACAGTTTTTCCAGTACCAAATCCACCAGGTATTGCTGCTGAACCACCCATAGCAATGGGGAAGAATGTATCTATGACCCTCATTCCTGTGATTAGAGGTTTAGTAGGGGGCAATTTCTCCCTTACAGGTCTTGGAATCTTAACGGGCCACTCTTGAACCATTGTAACTTCTATTCTCTTCCCGTCACTAGTTTCTAAGGTTGCAAACGGCTCCTTGATTGTGTATTTTCCTTCTCGAATATCGATGATTTTAGCCCTTCTAAATCCATGAGGAGCCAGTATTCTATGTTCTATCACTTTTGTCTCTGGAACTTTGCCGAGGATGTCTACAGGTTCTACCTCATCTCCCTCCTTTAGAGCAGGTATAAATGTCCACCTCTTCTTTGTATCAAGGGGCTCTAATTTTACTCCTCTTGGAACAAAAGGCCCGTATCTATGCCAGACTTCAGTAAGAGGATTTTGAAGTCCATCATAGATCTGCTTAAGAATTCCCGGTCCTAGCTTTGCTGTTAATGGTTTTCCAGTATTTTCTACTGGATCTTTTGGCTTAACACCACTTGTATCCTCATAAACTTGCACAAACACTCTATTGAGACTTATTCTAATTATCTCTCCTATAAGTTTGTTCTCTCCAATATAAACTACATCTCCAACTTTTGGATTTGGCACATTCTCCGCAACTACAAGTGGTCCTGAAACCCTAACTACATAACCAGCAGTAATTTCTTTTCACCAGATTGATCGGTCTCAATTTATATTGAGTTTGAGCATTTATATTTAGCTCATCTACATATTTAAATATTTTCCCCAAATAAATGAAATTCTCTGTAGGAGCTTTTCTCTTCCTTAAATATTGAGAAATTATTCATTTTCAGGAATAGGTATGTTCGGTGGTATTCTTGCCGCATAAGAGGAAAAATAGAGGAAGGAAAAAGGGAAAAGACGCTGGACACGTAAAATACGTCCATTGCACACTATGCCACGCGCGGGTTCCGGCCGACAAGGCTGTAAAGAGAGTATACTGGGGATCTCCAATAGCTGGCGCTATTGCAAAAGAGCTTACCTCACAGGGAACTTTAATCACAAACGAGCGAAGAACTGTATACTACTGCATTAGATGCGCAATGTTCCATGGTATTGTTAAAATCCGTCCGAGAGACGAGAGAAAGAAAATACCTGAAGAAATTCTAGAGAAGAGATTTCGAAGTATCTTAGGTGCTTAATAAATAGTTCTAATACGCATACTTTATTATTTTCTAGTTATTACAAAGACGTGTTTTGCAAACGCTAAGCTATAATGCTACCTTCAAACATTATAGAAATCCAAGAACCAATAATATTGAATCAATCCAACCACCAATCTTTATTAAGGACTTCATTCAGTGATCTCTTCAGGAGTACATAGAAGCATCTTCTTCTATCCGCCGAGTATATGAGGTCGGCCACAATATATCCCTTTGAGAGGTAATTCTTAAACAACTCGCGCGTGCCCATGCGCCAATCGGTTGCAAGCTTGAGACTCCGCTCTTTTATTTCATTGAAATTTAGTGGTATTTCCACTGCTAATATTTTCTCATGCACGGACGTTTCATAGTCTTTTAGAACCACTAAGTTTGTACCTTCAATCCTCGTTTGGGTAACAACAGTCACCTCAAGATCCTCAATATGTGGGGGTCTATTTTCTCCTCTGATTCTGCTTACCACCCTTGGTGAAAGAATATACCACTCGACGAAAAATCTGTCTGTTGAAACCCCTTGATTTAATCCATCTCGTAATTCGCCGTATAGATTTTCAATGTATTCTCTACTAACTACACCCAGTTTCACAAAGTTAAAGTATGCATTCTTGGCTTGGAGTGGATCAAAAGTCCATCTAATTAGATCTATTCCCATATTAATGGCATATTCTCGTTGTTTGAGCTTGAGCATAGCGCCTATGCCAGAGTTTTGGTACTTCCTTTTGACCCCCACCTGATGCGAATGTAGATATAATTTTTTATTATGAATTCCCAGAAAACCAAAGACATAGCCAGCAGGTTCCTCTCCACAGTAGGCAAGAAAAACACAGTTGCCTGACATTTGAGCCGCTCTGAGTACGTGGGCAGGCGTTATTGTTATGTCCTCAGCGTTCCAGGCGTCTCTTTGTATTTCTTCCATGGCCTTAAATTCATCGGGATTCTCCGGGATAACTATCTTTACCTTTGTTACTTCCATTCTCCCTCTCCGTCTGCTCAGTCTCTACTTCTTGTCCTACAAGTGGACGCAATTCTTCAAACGGAGATATAGGCAACAATTGCAGGAACTCTCTTAGTACTTTAGAATCCACCAAGTAAAGTATGAGTATATCATTTTGCTCAAATTTCTCTGGCATGAATATTCTTGCAGCTCTCTTAACAGCAAGGACCTTGATACGATGATCGAAATCGCTCTCAATGTCAGAGGGTCTTCGTCCCACGTAATCTTTTGGTACAGGAGCTTCAATGGCAGTTGCGTAAGCAAAGCCTAGCCCTAAGCGTCTTACGAGTTCACGACTAGTCAAATCTATGTCATCCAATACTACTACATTTTTGATTGATTTGCCTACAAGGTCGAGAAGAGGTGGTTTGTTGCGTGATAGAAGAATTATCGGTACGTCTGGGTTTACTTTTCGAACATTTACAAGTATATGCTGCGCTAATTGAGGTTCATCAACGAGTATCAATACCTTTAGTGCATTTTTGAACTCAATTTTATTGTATAGGATTTCATCTGCTAAAGCTTCCGGTGTATCCAAAGTAAGTAAATCTATATAAGTTTTTACTTCCATCATCCAAGGTTTTTCTTTTTCAGCTATCAGAGCCACAAGGGGTCCAAAGCCCATATTACATAGCGATTTAACAAAGTTATGCACTAGCTGATTACTGCCAAAGACATATATTACCGTCTTCTTTGATTTAACCCTAACTGAGAAATGCTCTAACTTAGGTCGCATGAATGCTGACAATATAGCACCTGCAAGTACTCCAATGAAGTATAAAGGATTTATCCTGGAGGAAAATAAAGTCTGAGTCAGACCACTAAGGGAGAAAGAAATCGGACTTAGTTCTATTAAACTCGATAGCAGCGGAACAATGTAATTATTATAGAAGAAGACCACAACAATTACGAGTGATGCAACAAAAAGTATAAATATGGCAAGATATAGTACAAGCTTAAGCAAAGCTGCAACTTTAATCAGGTACTTCGCATAATTGTACGTGTGTTTAATAAGCTTCATAATCATGCTCTTGTAAATTTTATACCTTATCCGATACTTCCGAAATATATCCGTTCGGAAGAAAATCACTAAAAATATGACCAGCAGCAGTAAAATTATCGGAGGAAGCCAGTAAAGTATATTGATCATACTAGTCATCTTGCAAACGTGCTCTATAACAACTTGCTTAATTCTAGAATCTAAGAATTATTACCAATGAGTTTTTTAAGTCAGATACCACCTAAAACTTCCAATATCTTATTTGATACTTTAACAACCTATCCATGTCAACATCCACGCCAATACCAGGCTTATTAGGAACACTTATTGTACCATCACTAGAATTCAATTTGTGTGGAGGATCAATTATATCCTCCAGCCAGTACCTATTAGATGCTGATATATCAGAGGGATAAGTTATGTTGGGTAACGACGCTATGTGAAGCAAGTGAGCTTTTCCGATGCCCGTTTCTAGCATTCCCCCGATCCATGTGCCGATACTATTCTTAACGCATAAGTTATGTATTTTAAATGATTCTATTATTCCTCCAACGCGCGGAGGCTTTATATTTATTATATCACAGCTGCCGAGTGCTATCGCTGCCTCTGCAGAATGAACCGACCCAATACTTTCATCTAAGCATATTGGTGTCTTAAGTTGGGGCCTTAGTCTCGCATGATCAACCAAATCATAATAGTGGAGGGGCTGTTCTATCATCAAAAGGTTGAATTTATCCAGGTCCAGTAGAGTCTTGAGATTTTTGGATATATCATAGGATGCATTTGCGTCTACCTGAAGCGCCACCTCGGGAAATACTTCCCTTACAGCTTTTAAGACCTCTATATCATATCCAGGAGCTATTTTCAGCTTTATCCTACAATACCCTTCCTCTACGTATTTCTGGATCAATTCGATGAGATATTGTATTTTGTCTATGATGCCTATGGAAACACCCACTGGCACTCTAGTTTTCGCGCCGCCATAAAGTCTATACAGAGGCTCGCCTAGAACTTTTGCATATAGATCCCAAAATGCATATTCTAATGAGCACTTAGCTATTGGATGTCCTCTAATGATCTCTAATGAGTCTCTAAAGTCTCTTGGCGAGCTGAATTGTTTATTCAAAATTCTGGGGATTAGAAATTTCTTGAGAACCAGCAGAGCTGTTTCAGAAGTCTCGTAGGAGAATCCAGGAAAGAGATCAGCAGCTACCTCTCCGTAGCCAACAAAATCGTCTGAATGAAGTTCGACTATTAATACGTCCCTCCAGAAGGTTTTTCCGAAGCTGGTCTTAAACTCATCTTTTAATCGCACGCGAATATGCCTCAAAATAACTTGATCGATCGTGATAGAGACTTCATTATTCAATTCATGCTCCCGCATATATGATTGATTAAAGAGGAAAGCACTAATATTACCATCTCTAAAGGACAAAATTCACAACTTGCAGATCTAAGATTGAATAGATAATTAAACTCGAGTTAAATTTTAGAATTTCACTCAAGAGTTCTCAGGTGGTTTAGAATGAGACGTGCTCTGACAGAACTCGAAGCTAAGGCCTTTCTTGAAAAATACGGTATCCCTTTTCCGAAAAGAGATCTTGCTCAAAACGAGAACGAAGCGATTAAAATATCACAAAAAATAGGGTACCCTGTAGTTTTGAAAGTTGTCTCTCCAGATATCATCCACAAGACTGATGTTGGAGGTGTAAAGATAGGGATCAATTCCGACGACGAGTTACGAGAAGCCTTCAGAGATATTATGGAAACTGTAAAACGAAAAAAACCTGATGCAAGGATAGATGGAATCTTAGTAGAGGAGATGATTAAAGGCGGTTACGAAGTTATAATCGGCGGCATTCAGGATCCAACGTTTGGACCCGTTGTCATGTTTGGTGGTTTAGGAGGAATTTATGTTGAGTTATTCAAGGATGTAACCTTCAGGCTTGCTCCGATAGATGATGTAGAAGCCGAAGAAATGATTAAAGAGACGAAAGGTTACCAGCTTCTAAAGGGATTTCGAGGCGGAGAACACGCTAACATTGAACTCCTTAAGAGACTATTAGTAAAGACAAGTCAAATTTTAGTGGAACATCCAGAGATTGTTGAATTAGATTTAAATCCGATACGAATATTCAAGGACAGAGCCGTCGTTCTAGATGCAAAAATTTTAGTCAAGGGTTAGCATCTTGATTAAGGAACGACTGTTTGTAGCACTTCTAACTGTTATTTTTCCGTGGGTTGCGCTTACCTTTGCAGTTCCGATAGCAGCTCTTTGCGTGTTTAAGGCTAGTGGAAACCAATATTTGGGTTATTTTGTTGCACTATTGGTATTCGTTGTTTTTCTGATTAGCTGGTATCACTTAAGCATACTATTCCTGAGAAAAAATTTGGAACGATAGTTCGCATCAAGCATCTAGAAAATAGCTAGCTACGGTGGAAATAGATACCACATCGCGATGACGCCAAAAATCAAGAGAAATGCTGCGATAAAGACAAATCTTGGTCCAACTTTAGCGCCCTCAGGTGTTTCTTCATAGAATATAAGCAATCCTGCACCTGTTGGTGGTGTAGATAACCTATCACGAGACTTCTTCTTTTTCTCATCTTGCTTGGGCATTTTTGACCTCCTGCTTGAGTAGGTATTATACTTAAGCATTGATTTAATTAAAGGCATCACGAAAATTATGGACTAGAGTCTGTTTTTCCTAACTCATTGTAGAAAATTTTTCTGACAATTTTTCTAATTTCTTCATCGCCTCCAAGGGCCTCTCGTATTTCTCGGATCTTATTTCTTAGTGTTATCTCTGTACAATAAACAACTTTTGCGAAGTCTTTCTGCGATCGCGTTTCTCCCGTATATTCAGTTGATATGTAAGTGCATGCAGCTGCGACCGACAATGGATCTCTTCCAGTGAGTAACTGCTTTTCTTCGACAGTTTTTGCGAGCTCTTCCGCTATCCTTACACAATGGAAACTCAACTTGAGTTTTTCAGCTATGTAACGTATATAATCACGCGGTCTAACTGGTTGAAGCTTTATTTTTAACGTACTTGTGAATTCCTTAAGCGCTCTTGAGAAGTTTTTCTTTAATACATCTGCTGACTTTAGCATATAATCTAATGGAACAGGATGAAGCATTAAACGCGAAGCAACAAAGATTGCTGCTAAAACATAAGCATTTAATTCTTTTGCTTTAAGGTTTCTCTTCTGATTGAAATCGAGTAATAGATGAATAGTCTTTCTCTCGACCTCGGGGTGAAGCTTAAATATGGCTGAGAATTTTTTAACAAGGAATTTAGTCTCAAGAACACGCCGAGATCTGTAATCCTCTGTTATATTCGAGCCGGAGTATGGTTGATAATCCGCTAGAAGAGGGTGCTGATCCCCAAGAGATTTAATTAACCTGCTTTCTCTGTATAGGTCATCCACGTTAAAGAATCGCTGCTCTGAATCTGTCGAGATATTATCCTCATCAAACACACGACCACAAAGAGGACATACTAGAACTTCAGATTCAACCTCGTTTAAGCAAACGGTGATTAAAGGTAACCCACAAACGGGGCAGGAAGTAGTTTTATTAGTTTTATTAGTGGTATCATCATCCATATGAATTACCCTTCGTTAAGAACTCAGTCATTTTCAAAAATATGTTATATGCTACCCGCTCTTTTAAAATTTATTATTCATGATGTTAATTATGGAAAGACTTTGATGTACTTCTCGTTGGTCGTCGTAATTATTACAACCAGAAGATTTTTAATATGAACTTTTGAATGCTATCTAGCAGAAGTATCTTACTTTCCTAGCTTTGATTTATTACTATAAATATTGTGTCGATTTTTATATTCCTAAATATTGACTGAGAGACTAACTTGAACGCAAAACTGGTGAAAAATAAAAATGCCACTGAAACCAGAGGAAGTGGAAAAATTTTTAAGTAATACTCCACCGAAATGGTTGGAATTCACCTACAGAGGTTACACAATTAAGGAGCTTTTAACCATGCCATTGGATGAATTGGCGAAGATCGCTCCAGCTAGGATACGTAGAAAAATACTGAGATTTATTAACGGGAATGGTGGCCTAACAATAATGGAGCGCAGACTATTAGACAAGATAAAAAAGTACCATGAACGCGGTATAAAGAAACCGATAAAGACACACTGTAGAGATTTTCCAATTCTCCCAGAAATGATTGGCATGCGTTTTCTAGTCCATAATGGAAAGGAGTTCGTCGAGGTCCACATAACCCCATGGCATTTATTCAACCGACTCGGAGATTTTGCACCGACTACAAAATTCGTCCAGCACGGTGGTGTTAAGAAGGCCGGAACTGAAAGAAAGGAAAAGTAATAGGTGAATTTTATGCCAAAGAACAGAGAAGGATACACGGTCCTTATCAAAGAGCTACCAAGAGAAAGAATAGCTCTCGCTAGAGGGCGAAACCTACCTATAAAATGGAAACACGCCGTTAATATTTGTGATGCAATAACTTCCAAGAGACTACTGATTGATGAAGCAATAGAATACCTAAAAAACGTAATTGCCCGAAAAGAATACGTTCCATACTTTACTCACAGGCGACATTATGCACATAGAAAGGGTTCTGAGAAATGGAAATGGCCCCAGGGAGGATATCCTGAAAAAGCCGCTAGATACATACTAAAAATACTCAACAGCGCAAGGGCTAATGCTGAGCACGCCAGATTGGATCCATCAAAATGCATCATCTTCGTGATGTCAGCACATAAGGGGCGCGCGATCCGCCGCCGCCCTGACCGCATAGGCCCTGGCCTGTTTCGAGGACAAAAAGTTAAAAGAGGCTGCAATATAGAGGTCGTTCTGTACCAATTAACAGATGAAGAATATGAGCAACTCATGAGAGCCCGCAAAAAAGAGGAAACGTCAGCTGGCTCCTAAGCACTTAAGTTTAGTTACTTCTTCAGTTATCACCTCAAGTTGCCAATTATCCAAACTCCTGATTCTAATCTGAGGACTTATGCCACGCTTCTCAATTGCTTGAATGATCCCCTCGGCACAGTTGCGCGGGAAGTGCTCGCGAATAGCACTTCTGAGCGTCCTATTAGGTGTATTAAAAAGTATTGTTACAACTCTATTGTAGTCATCAAACGAGACTATATGATTAATCCTTCGCGGCTTCATACGAATGAGTGCTGAATCGACATTCGGAGTAGGAAAGAAATTTCTCCTCGAGACTCTTGAGAGAATTTCAACTTCAGCAAAGTATTGAATTGTGGCGGAGATCCTACTCCTCTTCTCTCCTGGTCTCGCCGCAAGTTTTTCAGCAAATTCGAATTGGACAATAAAAACCGCTAACTCAAAGTCCGGTTTTGTGAAATATGTCTGAGCTAGCCTAAACATAAGTGGAGATACTATGTGGAAAGGTGGGTTTGAAACTATCTTTGTTACATCCGAGGGAAGATCTATTTCCAGAGCATCGCCAACTATTAGTTCTATTTTCCCCTCTTCGATGAAATTTTTAAGTCGCTCTCTTAAAACGAGAGCTATATCAGGATCAACTTCAATTGCGTATACTTTCCTAGCTAGAGGTGCCAAGAGCTCTGTTAGGAAACCAAAACCGGCTCCTATGTCGAGCACTACATCACAGCTGCGTACATTTGCTGCTTCAATTTCGAGTTCGATAACATGCCTCGCATGAAGAAAATTCTGGGATAACTTTGGATCTAACCTTATGTTGTACCTCCTGCAAAGTTTAAGTATGTCGCTGAGCATTCTAGTAACACAACTTGGACTATTTCATATATTTACGCGTTGATTTAACTGCAGCAACTAACCTGTCAACAAAATAGTCTATATTTTCATCCAAATAAACTCTAACTACATTAGGTCTAGCTATCGTTATATAACCCATTCTCTCGAGCGATCGTGAGAGTATAGTTAAATCGTAGCTACGAGAGCTAATATAGCACAACTTTACCTGCCTCCCATCACAACCAAGCAGTAGGATTATAGGCGCATTTAGAGGCGGTGCATAAAGCAAATACTTGGCGGCGATTTTTTCAACCGCATCTTTAATTGAGAATGATATCATCGCCACTTGTGGCGCGACCACCTGGAGGTTATCCCTGATTTTGTTCACTGTGAACTTTACTAAGCCGGCTAAATCCACAGATGTCGCTTTCTGAATCCAATCCCTAACTCTGTCCCATAATCCAGCTTTTACAAGGATTGCTAGCTCTTTATGAGCACTTTTTTCAGATAGCAACCAGGCAAGTAAAAGCTTCTCAGAGAATGCATCTGCATGAATATTTCGCGTTGCTATATCATAGACAGCATCGAGAAAATCATTGGGAATTTCAAGATTGAATGCATCAACAACAAGGTCTGTTAGTGATCCGTAGCTACTATCACACAAAATTAAGTTTGTCTGAAGTGCAGCACCATAGAATTGCTCGCAGTTAACCACATCAATTATGAAACTCTGGAATACCTGCAAATCTCTACTTATGGGTACTCCCAATATAACGCTGTACTTAGCCCTTCTAATGATGAGCCTAAATCGTATGGGAGCATCAAAAATTCTACTGAGAAGCCCAGAAGAAAATATCCCATCTAAATGAGGTTGCGTTATTATATTTCTATACTTCCGATGCATACCATTTGGAGAACTCATACATGACATAGAATTACCTGCAATTCTCATTCTGGAGAAATAAAAGTCCATTCTGACTCTTCAATTTGGTACTTTACCTCATCAATAATCCAGCGTTCTATAGCCTCTCGATCCTCCAGATAAACAAACTTATCGTCAATTGGCGTCTCTATTTTAAACAAAATCAAACCCTCAGGCGGTGCTGGCGGGATGCCTCCCTTATACTGCTTTCCTCTAAGAATATTCACGTAGGTCTCAAAGCTTACTCTACGCATACTAACGCCGAGCAACAGACTGACCACTCGCCGTACTTGCTCCCAGTAAAATCTTCGTCCGGCGACCCTAAAGAAGATCCAATAACTAGAGACGTCAAAGTCCACGAAAATACGCATCCATGGATTTCTTACCGACTGACTGGGGTGCTTAATCAAGTGATAATAGTTGTGAGTTCTGCCGTTCAAGTAGTGAACGGCTTTTTCTAAGCGCTCGACATCCACACTGGGAAATAGTGGCGATATGTACAGGTATTCCTTCCTAATAATCTTAAACTCGGGTAAGCTATCGGCGTAGTATGCAAACAACCTAACATCTGCTGGGAGTTCATTCCTAACGAAATGCAAGAGATCCAAATCTCCCTGTTGTAAAAATATTATTTGATCAACCGCAGAAACCTTTGCATCTGTCCTGGAAACATACCTTATTGACTTAGAGTAGCCACTCTTTCTGAGTACACTTTGTAGAACTCCCTGCACAGTCGGAACGTCTGGCTGTATTTGAAAGCCTCTATAATTGAACCCCAGGTACGCGCAACGAATCACTAGCATGTTCTATCCCTAACTTATGAGTTCGTAAATCGTTGGTGAATCATCTACATAGAATGTTTGAATGTCTTTTACTATTGTGACTAATCTCCCTGTCGTAGGATGAATAGAGCCGGGCATTCTTAGAAGTCTGTTCACATCTATTGTTACCTGCCGATCTACACGTGGTAACCGCTTTCTAACAGTTTTCCATATTTCGGCGACTTTTTTCTTCGCAGTGACATCAACTACATCAATTCTCCCGATTTGATCCACCTTACCGAAGATTTTAAGTGCCCTTTTCTGCCAGTATAGAGGACGCCTAAAGTTTTCACCCTGAGGAGAGATCCATTCAACAATGGCTTCTCTTGCTTCTTCATCTAATTCCATGACTTCAGATGACTCTGAAACCCAACAGTGTAAACCACGTCTACCGCTGAAGACCCAGGTTATTTTTTCGAATCCAAAGTCCTCTCGTAGGGTCTCATCAATAAATATAGCCGAATCTCTCACAAGCGGCCAGCATTGCCTACACACGTGTTCCTTACCCTTTCCACAAGTACGTATGTCATCATACTCTGTTAAGTCTAAATCAAAAATCAGCTCGTGTCCAAGCCACTTGAGCTGTGTAATGGACTGCCCCCTCGGTGGAGGATCATATAGACCACCTACAGATATAGCTTGAGGTATTTCCGACCGAACAAACCTTAGAAAATCGTCTGGTGTTTCAAAAGATCTATTTCTCGTGAAGATTTCTTTGTCATCTTTGATGAATACGAAACCAAATTCTCTGTGATGGAATGTGCTTGGATCTATTATCTTAAACAACTGAGCTAGGGAGAACACATGCTTATAGAACTTTTCCAAGATATCAATTGGTATCAACCTAACCACTAGACAGCCAAGATGTGCTTTCTCGTCCTAGCTCTTGCTTTGACTAAAATCGTTTTGTTACAATTGGGACATGCAATCCTATTGACCAATGCCAGTGCTGACGGCAGTGCCTGGTCACCGGACAGCCCCCAAACTTGACCACAATGTGGGCATACGACCCTTGCTTTGGCCTTTGCAGGTATTCCAGGACCCGACCGCTCCTCCATAATGTCACCTGGCTAGTTCAATTTGATTCTAGCATTTTAATAAAAATCCGATGCTACAGATAATAAAAAGGTTTCCAAAGATAACATGAATTATTATACTATCACTCAACTTGTTGAGCACTCTGTTGTTGTCGCTCTCCTAAGTTAATGATTTTGGTCTTATTATCTTCTTTATAAGCGAGGTATTTTACTCCTGCACTTCCCAGTTTGATTAATAGATCCTCTGTTGGATGCATATCCATGATTATCACGTGAATCTTAAAATCACTACTTGAGATCATTTCAACTGAAGACTCGAGCAGCGTTAAAGCTCCAGAGAATATCTCCTCTAAGTTCTCATCCAAAGCTACGAATCTTTTGCTACCGACGATTTTCTCTAACTTTGCATCCAAGACTTCCTCAAGATTTTCAACTCGCTCAGCCTTGTATGCTTCTTCGAAGTGTTGCTCGAGGAGGTATTCCAATCTGCTGATATCAAGAGCTAGTTTCTCGGTCGATAATTTGTAGTCCAGCGCTTTCTTTATTTCCTTAAATGACAGCTCTTCGACTTCTTTGCCTCTAGGAGCTATTGCTACATAGTCCACGTCCGCCGTTTGAAGCAACGATTTAAGTAAAAGTATACCGGCTCTATCACCATCAACAAAGACTGTTGTCGTTTTCTTTTTCGATAAATCAATTATTGATTCAGGAATTTCACCGGAGCCTCCTACGGCGATTGCATTATCAAAGCCGTGCTTGAGTAGGTTTAATACATCTGCACGACCCTCTACTATTATTATTTCATCCGACTTGAGTATTCCAACACCCGCGGGGAGTTTTTCAGGACCATAGGATATAATCTTAGACTTCTTAAGATGTTCCTCAACCAATCTAGGCACTTTCTCTGGAGGAATTTTGGTTTTTTCGAAAGTATGCCAACTTGCCAGGATCTCACTCGCACGCTCGATTATGCTTCGTCGTCGCTCCTCCAGAACATTTTCTATGGATTCTAGTTTTGTTTCAGCTTGGGCGGGCCCGATTTTATCGACTGTTTCTATAGCAGCCGCAAGCGTTGCCGCTTCGACTTTATTTAATGAGCATGGTATAGTTATCTCAGCATATGTCTTTCCCTCTCGATGAATTATTGACACTTCGATTCGTCCTATTCGACCCATATTCAGTAAGTTTTGGGGGTCGAGGTCTGGAGGCAATATACCCTCAAGCTGTCCAAATATCGCTCCTATGATATCGTTTCTTTCCACGAAACCATTAACTGTCATCCTGAATTTCAGTACGTATTTAGAAAAGGGAACTCTATTCGAACTTGCCATTCTTATCACCCATCATTTCCAAAATCTTGCTCACGATTAATCGCGAAACTGAGAGTTCATCGCGCACAAAAGGATTGCTGACTGTATCCGTTGTTGCCATTTCGTCAACACCGCTTAGTAATAACCTATTGGCGGCGTCTTCTAGGAAAAGGCCATGGGTTCCATACACAGCAATTTTACCTTTGAAACCTTCCCCGCGCAACCATTTAGCTACATTTGCTATTGTTCCCCCTGTAGCTATTATATCATCTAGAACAATAAAGCACTTGATATAATTAATGGCAGTCTTTATTGATTCCTGATCAATGGGGCTATGTCCTAAGATTTTGCCTGTCTTAGGATCACGACGCTTTTCGAATACGTAATATTCGACCCCCGCGTAATCAGATACCTTCCTAACAAAACTTTCCCGTCCGCGGTCAGGTGCAATTATAGCAACTTCATCGCGGTGGTATTTGCTTGCAATATAATCGGCCCATAGTCTCTCTGTTGTTACATTTAATACGCTACTTCCAAATTGTTTGAAAGCATTTTCATTATGAACATCAACGGTTATCAGCTTGCTGACACCTAATAGGAAAAATGTCTTAACTAGTGTAGTTGCGGAAATGGCCTCACCAGGCAGGAATCTTTTATCTTGCCGTGCGTAGGGGAGGTAAGGCCAAACTAATATTATGTCCTCAATACCAAGATCCTTAAGAGTATCTACTATCAGAATTCCACGAAATATATTGGCATTTTGTTCCGGAAAGCCTCTTAAAATGACAGTGTAAGTTCCCTTCTCTACCTCATTACAAAATCTTATATACTCTTCGCCATCCGGAAAAGTTTTATGCTCAATGCTAATTATTTTGAAGTTATGCTGCACAAAAGGCTCGATTTTAAATTGTTCATAAAGCGGATCTTTGACGACATACATGCGCATGTTCATCACCGTAATACTAAACTTATTAATTGGCAGTGAGTGTTGACTAATGCTTATGAAACACAATGTAGTGATACTATACACAATTATGATACTTGATAGGCTATTTGCCAGCTACCTATACGAAATATGGTGCAAAAATTGGATGAAAAAGCCATTAAACTCCAAATACCACCTAATCTAAAATATCCTGAGAGCTATAAACCATACTTTGAGGAACTCATAGAAAAAACACAAGATGCGTATAGAGTAGCATTAGAAGCTAGAAGCAAAGGTTATGACCCGCATACTAGACCTGAAATATCACTAGCCTTTGACCTAGCATCGAGAGTAGAAGCGTTAGTGGGACCAAAGGGTATAAGCGAACGGATAAGAGAGCTTCAAATGTCTGGTAAAGAGCTTGAGGAAATAGCGATTATAATAGCCAGCGAAATAGCCTCTGGTGCTTGGGAGTTACCAGAAAAAAACCCTGAAGCCGTCGCTGAGCAAGCATTGAGAACTTCACTTGCTATTGTCACTAATGGCGTTGTAGCAGCGCCTTTAGAAGGAATAGTCGCGGTTAAAATACGACCCGAAAATCACATGGCAGTATTCTATGCTGGACCCATACGATCAGCAGGTGGGACCGAAACCGCAATGAGTGTTCTACTGGCAGACATTATTAGAAGAACACTAGGGCTATCAAAATATAAAGCAACACAAGAAGAAATCGAGAGAATGGTTGAGGAAATATTTCTCTATGACAGATATAGCAACCTGCAGCACCCTCCAAATCGAGAGGAAATTGTCTTTACCATGCAAAATATTCCCATAGAAGTCAATGGTGAAGGGATCGACAAAGAGGTCCAGATGTATCGTAAAGTGAGATATGTAGATACACCAAAAATACGCGGAGGCGCGGTTCTAGTTATAAATGATGGACTAATAGCAAAAGCGAAAAAATTACTCAAGATCATTAGAAAATTTAATATAGATGGTTGGAATTGGTTGGAAGATCTTACAAAAACGAGTGACTCCAAGAACAGTAATGAAGAAACTAAACAATCAGAAAATAGCAAAAGTGCTGCAGACAAGAGATTCAGAGTAGAACCAAATTACGCATACATGAATGAAATCGTCATAGGCCGGCCAATATTTGCTTCTCCTATGAAGCACGGTGGATTCAGATTAAGGTACGGAAGATCAAGAAATACCGGTTTAGCTGCAGTAGGTGTACATCCGGCTACGATGTACATTCTTGAAGAGTTCTTAGCCATATGCACGCAAATAAAGCCAGAAAGGCCAGGAAAAGGCGCTATAGTCACTCCAGTTGATTGCATAGAGCCACCGGTCGTGTTACTTAAAGATGGCTCAGTCATTAAAGTTGAAACCATCGAGGAAGCACAAAAAATACGTGAATACATCGAAAAGATATTGTTCTTAGGAGATATGCTCATAGGGATCGGAGAGTTCCTGGAAAATAATCACGTGATTCTGCCTTCGCCTATCGTTGATGATTGGTGGGAGAAAGAGCTATTAGAAAGACTTTCACAAATAAACGAAAGCGCAAAATTTTTAGAGTACAAGGAGAAATCTTTGAAGGATCCTGAATTCATGGCCAAACTATCAGAAAAATTAGCTATTCCATGGCATCCTCGTTACACCTACTTCTGGAAAAATATATCAAAGGATGAATTAATTTACCTAGCCGAAAGAATTGCGAATTCACCAACTACTACAATTAACTTTGACGCATTGCTAAAAAAGATTCTAGAAAAACTTCTAGTAGAGCACAAGATTATTAATGGCAGCATCGTAATTAAGCCTGAGGATTTTGCTGCTCTTAAGATAATAGCCGATAAGGTGCTCGATAACAAAGAAAAAATTAAACTAACATATATCAATGCGCTAGAGGTGTTGCAAGAAATAGGACTTAAGATCTACGATAAGTACACCATTTTCATTGGAGCTCGGATGGGAAGACCCGAAAAGGCAAAGCGACGAGAAATGAAACCACTTGTGCATGTACTATTTCCTATCGGAGAGGCGGGAAAAACCACACGATCAGCGATACAAGCTATGGACAAAGAAAAGGTTTTCGAAATCGAAGCAAGTAGTATGTTCTGCAAAAAGTGCCGAAAGTTAACGTTTTATCCATTTTGCCCATCTTGCAAATCACGTACAGTTCCTGTATTTGTATGCACAAACTGCAAACAAATATTCACGCAACCCACTAAAAAATGCACGAAATGCAACAATCGAGTCTTGCCGTACACCAGATTCCAGGTAGATTTTAAGCAATTGCTAGCTGAGATTGAAGGGATACATGGAATAAAACCACCAAAAGATCTTAGATGTGTGATAGGCCTTATATCCAAAAGAAAAATGCCAGAATACTTAGCAAAAGGCATACTAAGAGCGAAGTATGATCTATCAGTTTTCCGAGACGGAACTATACGGTTTGATGCCACAGACGCTCCGTTAACACACTTTAAGCCGGTAGAAATTGGGGTTTCTGTAGAAAAATTAAGAGAATTAGGATATACTCATGACATATACGGAAAGCCTCTAGAAGACTGTAACCAGATCCTGGAGTTGAAAGTTCAAGACATCATAATAAGCGAAACTGCTGCTGACTATCTCGTCAGAGTAGCACAATTCGTTGACGAACTTCTGGTAAAAGTCTATGGTCTCAAACCCTACTATAATGCTAAGGATAGATACAGCCTGCTGGGGCACCTAGTTATTGGTCTCGCACCCCATACATCGGCGGGAATATTGGGCCGTATTGTAGGATTTACGAAAGCAAAATGCATCTTTGCCCATCCATATTGGCATGCAGCTAAAAGAAGAAACTGCGACGGTGATGAGGACTCAATAATGCTTCTACTCGATGCTCTTATTAACTTCTCGAAGGAGTACCTACCGAAAAGCCGGGGCGGAAAGATGGACGCTCCTCTCATAGTGACAGTAATATTAAACCCCTTGGAGGTTGATTCCGAAGTTTACAATCTGGACACAATGAGAGAAATACCGCTCGAATTTTATAGAAAATCACTTAATTATCCCGAGCCCTCTGAAATTGAAAGCATCATAAACAATGTTGAGAAGAGATTAAACACACCAGAGCAGTATGTAAATCTTCATTTTTCAGTAGATACCTCCCAGATAGATCTAGGACCTATAACCACCGCCTATTCTAGAACTAGAAGCATATTAGATAAGCTTACAAAGCAAATAAATCTAATGAAGAAAATCGCCGCCGTAGATTATGCAGATTCCGTCGGAAGGATTCTAGACGGTCACATCCTCAGGGATATTTTTGGTAACTTAAGGTCGTTTGGTACACAAACATTCAAGTGCACGAAATGCAGAAGGACTTACAGAAGAATGCCCATAACTGGCAAATGTCCCTCATGTGGAAATACTCTTCAGCTATCAGTATATATAAACATGATTCTGAAGTTCTTTAATACAGCTAACGAGATAGTCGACAACATGAGTGAAGAAGATTATAGATCGCAACAATTTAGCAGATTCCTAGCAACGGATTATAGAGTTTTACGCCCAGCTATAAAAGATTTGGCTGAGACATTAGCAAGTAATGATCTTGAAAACAATAATATTAGAAGGAACAAAAACGAAAATACTGCAGTAGTAAGGAAAATAAAGGTGAATCTATCAGACTTTTTCAGCTGACTTTGAAAGCTGCTTCATTATTTTGCCATCGATCTGGTTTTTAACTAATTAGAAAAATAATGAAGTTGTTGTCTATTTCATGCCCGCGAGTTTAAGAAGATATTCCCAATCCCTGTCGACTTTTCTTTGAATTTCACTTATTATGTCATCTCTTCTAGTAGGTGTGAATAGATGACTAAAGCGTCCTTGTAACTTTAAGTACTCCTCCACAGGAACCTTTTTCTCCGGGTTTCGAGCGATTTCAAGAGATTTATCTGTTATCCTGTACTCCTTATTCTCAGGATCAAATTCCCAGAGCGGATGAAGGCATGTTTCCGTCGCTAACCTTGAGACGGTCATTGTTATTTTTGAACTATGATACCAACCCCTTGGACAAATTGATATCGCATGAATAAACGCGGGGCCATTATACTCAGCAGCGACTCTGACCTTCTTAACGAAGTCGATCCAGAAGTATGGATTTGCTGTTGCAACGTACGCATTGCCGTGTGCAGCGATTATAAATCCGATTGGTTTTTTCCACTCCAATTTTCCAGGAATCACTACTCCTGCGGGGGTTGTAGTAGTCTGAGCAAACTGCGGCGTTGAGGAACATCTCTGAATTCCAGTGTTCATGTATGCTTCATTATCATACAGAATGTAAACGAATTTGTGACCTCGCTCGACCGCACCACTTAGTGATTGTAGGCCGATATCATAAGTCCCACCATCACCACCAAAAACTAGGACTATAGGCAGATCATCTTTCCATACTGCCTTGGCTTTCAGAGCCTTGAATGCAGCTTCGATGCCCGAGGCAGTGGCAGCAGCATTTTCAAATGCATTGTGTATCCATGGTCGCTTCCAGGAGGTATATGGGTATATCGTACTTGCTACTTCAAGGCAGCCAGTAGCATTCACGATGACTACATTTTCAGGATTAGGTAATGCTTTTAATGCTAACTTTACTATTACTGGAGCGGCACAACCTGCACACATTCTATGACCTGAGATGAAGTAGTCAGGTTTCTTAGCGAGTTCTATCGGTATCGGAGTCCACTTTAAATCTTTCACTCCTACCATCTTACACCACCATTCATTCTCTGACTCCGATGTATTTTTTAATGAACGGTTTCTCCTTACCTTCTTTTATTCGGATTAGTTCCTCAAAGGTTTTCTCAGCAAGCTCAGGTGTTAAGTCTCTTCCACCAAGACCGAATATATATGTGACTGTATTCTTAGGTCTATTTTTCGAATAGTACAAAGCTGATAGGACCTCAAGAGACAAGGGGCCCACCATAGCACCTGCATCTTGGGCTCTATCAAACACAGCAACGACTTCTTTATTCTCAAGTAACTTTTGAACCTCTTCCCACGGAAATGGTCTAAACATGCGCACTTTGAGTATACCTATCTTAGTCCCCCTCTCTCTATACTTTCGAGCAACCCATCTTAGCGTTCCTGCAGCGCTACCCATAACAACTGCAACTATATCAGCATCATCTACATTCCAGGGAACTAAACGACCATTTCCATATAGTCTTCCGCTTAACTCGTAATACTCTTTGTTGACTCTTTCGACGATCTCTGGGACTGCTTTCATCGCTTCAATTTGTTGTCTCTTAAACTCAAAGTAGTAGTCATAATAGCAGAATGGCCCGAAGGTTAAGGGTATCTTATTCCTAGGATTTAATGACAGTTCTACCTCCTCACCCATAAGCTTTATTCTGGCCACAGGTCTTACTTCTCCCACGAAATCTTTAACAATTTTAGGATTTCCAAAGACTTTAAGATTCATCGCCGTATGCGATACTAAGAAGCCATCCAGACATACCATTGTTGGAAGGAGGACGTCAGGGTTCTCGGAAATTTTAAAAGCTTGAATTGTTGTGTCGTAGGCTTCTTGCGCGTCCTCAGTAAAAAGCATTATCCAGCCAGCATCGCGCTGACCCATGGCATCAGTATGATCACAGTGTATGTTAATTGGTCCAGAAACAGCTCTATTAGCGACAGCCATCATAACAGGAAGTCTCATAGATGAAACTATGTAGAGAATTTCGTGCATGAGTTGAAGTCCATTGGCCGCTGTAGCAGTCGCCGTTCTCGCACCCGCAGCTGCTGCACCAACCATTGCAGAGATTGCGCTATGCTCGCTCTCAACATTTATAAACTGCGTTCTAACTTCGCCATTTGCAACAAACTCTGCAAATTTCTCCACAATAAGTGTCTGGGGAGTTATAGGAAATGCCGCTACAACGTCCGGCTCTACATGCTTCCAGGCCCATGCAACTGCAAAATCTCCGTTCAAGAGCATCTCTACTTGTTCTTCAACCATGAATATCACCTTTTCTCAAGCTCCATATTTATTGCTTTTACCGGACAAACTTCAGCACAAATGCCACATCCTTTGCAAAATTCATAATCAACCTCAACCTTTTCAGGCCTGGAACCATCAGACGTCCAGTTGATTTTTATTGACATCTCAGGACAATATATGTAGCAGAATAGACACTTTACGCACTTATTATGATTGATAATTGGTCTCTCACTGCGCCAATCTCCTGTCTTGTACTCTGTAGAGAACTTCCAGGGTATGCCAGCAATTGGAATCTCATGCCACTTTTTAAGCTCCCCACCACTCACTCTCCTCTCACCTCTTTATATGCCCTTTCAACAGCATCGATATTACCCTTTACAATAGCCTCAGAATACCTACCACCTAAGACTTCTCTGACAGCATAGATTAAATCATTGAGAGATAAATACTTCACTCCTAGCTCCTCAAGAACTTTGATAACACTTCCTAGTATCGCCGTGTTCGCTATGGGTCTTTTTAGAGTTTCTAAGGCTATTCTGGTCCCATCCACGGTATAGATCTTAACGCTTTCCGGAATCCCAAGCTTTTTCTTGAGTTCGGCTGGACTTTCGGAAGTATTAATCACAATAGCACCCTTATCCCTAATGAAATCCTTTGCCATATGCGATAAAGTACCATCAACTACTGCAACAATCTCAGCCTGCGTTATTCCAGCGTGAATTTCAATCGGTTTATCGTGAATTCGAGCGTAAGCTTTCACGGGCGCACCCGAGCGCTCTGGGCCAAATTCTGGAAATGACTGCGCATACTTTCCAGCGCGCAAAGCCGCTTGAGCGATCAGTATACTACTTGTCCACGCACCCTGTCCACCACGGGCTAGAAATACGATCTCAAATGGCTTATCTTCCTGCATTTTGTACAAACCTTTAGAACGTTCCAGTGAACTAAGAAAAAATTCGACTATTATTATCTAACAATATATAAAAGCCGCCTCAATGAGGGCCCATTAACCTTGCTTAGTATGTCAAGCATATTAAAGATTAGTGGCTTCTAACATTGCAAATGCGTCTAGGCATTTGGGGCTAAGAGGCTTGGCCTATCAACCGAAGAGAAGATACTATGCAGAACCGTTTGGTAATATTAATCTGAGAGATGCGGGGGGCGGGATTCGAACCCGCGTAGGCATTCGCCACAGGGTCCTCAACCCTGCCCGTTTGACCACTCCGGAACCCCCGCATGTCGTTAAAAGCTTGAGTAAGATTTATATCAAACCCAAGCTTAAATTTATGAAAGCATTAGTTATTTAAAATAGTGCACTTTCATGCATGTTGCTTCGCCTTTATCGAACTTCCCTCATACCACTCTAAGGGGTCCTGCTTGGTTTCTAAAAGTTTTGAGCTCATTAAATACCTGTTAGGGGACGACATTATAACTGAAATCGAACACGGCACACACAGGAAAAAAATAGCTATGAAGCTCTTAGATAATTTACACCTTCTAAGGCTATTTCCACCTCTTAGGGATCTTCTTCCTGCTCTTGCAGCATCTCTCTTCGAGCCCCCTACTCATAGATTAACCCTCATAGAAAAATTTATAATAGAAAGAGGGCTACTCTCACGAGTATGGATTAAGGATACAGCCACCGAAGAACTCCTTGGAAAGACCATTAAATTAATACAAGATCTTAGTCATGATACCCTGCTGAAGATATTGGCTGTGATCATGAAGAACTACGCTACAACAAGCGAACTAGAATCGCGACTCGATCATCTTATTGATATGACTTTTACTCTGTATGCTCGCGCAGGGAAGTTCGATCTAACCGCACCCAAACTTTTTCCATCACCAAAATTTTTATCAGAAATTACAAAGTGCAAAGAACTTGAGGCAAATCCTGATGAAATTATTAACGAGGCTATAAGGACTACATGCAGAATCCTGCCCAAGCGTCTGCTTAGTTATTTGGACTTTGCACTCAGAATCTTAACTGGTATAAGCTTGAGGGAGCTATCTTCAAATACTATATCTAAGTTACTCTTTAGTGAACGATTGGAAGCCATAAAGATTGTATGCATCATCGCGATGCTATACGCCGGATCTTTTTCTCCTGATAGATTAAGAGAACAAATCAGGCTAAGCCTGTTAGAGTTTCTCATTCGGGAATACATTACATCCAACGACAACATGGTTCATGGCTGGCTAATCTCGTTACTGTTAACGGTGAGCGCATCTAGAGAAGAGCTACTTAACCTTCTAACAATATATAAGCTCGCTTCAGTCCATGGAGGAAAAGTAATGCTAAGGCTTCTCGAAACATTATTCGAAAACTCTAATGCCTACCTAATTGCTTGCATGCTAATGCTCTTAACTGCACATCACAACGATGAACTAGAGGCCATAAGCTCACTTGCAATTTCAAGAAACAGTACTAGACTTAGGCTTATTAACAGCATACTCATTAAATCCGATCTTAAACCTCACGGATTGACTGCACCTATCCCCTGGGAGCTATATGGTTCCATCGATAAACTCCTTAGAAGTTGTAAATCAGCGATTACATATTACAAAAATTTATACATCCAGCCACCAAGAAACTTATTAAGACTTGACAAATTTCTAGAAAGTGCGAATAACATGATAAACCTCGAGCTTGAGGAGACAACCAACATAGAGGAACTCAAGCAGAAACTTGAACTTACGCTAGAAACTCTAAGTAGAGGTTATGCTTTCACTAGTGAAATGATAAGAACCTTTGGAATGCTGCCAGGATTCTTCCAAACAATTAATGCTGTAAGGAACACCTGTAAAAAGCTTAGCGATAGGTGGGAATACACACTTACAAAGGACTATCTAAATTTAGTCACCAAGCATCGAGATTTGTTCACGATATCATCTCTTGATGCTGTTCAAAGGGAACAGGAACCTATAATCTCCTTAATTATTGATGGCCTCCGCTTCGATGATCTAATTTTGCGGTTACTACCTAAGCTTAAAAAGCGCGGCTTTAGACTCATACAGGGGGGAGCGAAAATCTCTTTGCTACCATCAATAACGACGGTATCAAGACGAGCTATAATATCTGGAGAACTTCCCCAGCTGCTAGCCTTCTCTAAAACATCCCTAAAGAGAGAAGACGAAATCCTACTGGGTAGATTCGGACAAAATATCGAGTCTTACTACGGACCAGTGGCAACTGTTTATAGCAAATTCTCAGAAAGAGAGTATCACTCAAACAAAGTGTTCATAGTACTCAGTGAGCTCGAAAAATCTATGCACGGATCATCAGAAAAAATCCTAGCACATTTCGTGGATGAATATCTACATAGTATCGTTGAACTGATAATGTATCTAGTAACATCGATTACAAGAAAGCATAAAAAGATACGGATTCTTATATGTTCAGATCATGGTCTAAGCGCATTTGTGAAGTTTTATGACTTATCAATTTTCCTAGAAAAGCTAACAAACAAAAAACTCACTGATCCTTCATTGGAGCCGCTAATCAAGGAACGATTTGCCCTCATTCCATTAAGAAACCCGCAACAGATATTAGAAGCCCAGCAAATTTACAGTTCCGAGGAAGAGTTTCGATACTCGTTTTGGTTATTACCTGCAGATAGTCTTGGCTTCAAGGAAATAGAGTTTTATCTGAAAGGAACGAAGACTCTAGCGAAAACTTGTCCCTCATCAAGAGTTGTAATAATATTTCCGAAGGGCGACAGGAAACTTATAAGTGGTAAGGGCGCCATATATCACGGAGGTTTATCACCGGATGAAACATTTAGCGCCTATGCCTTACTCTCTTATGATGCTTAAATCCGCCTTTGGGTTTCTCTTTTTCAGCACCCTCCGTTTTTACAGTCTTCTTGAGTTTTGATATCAGGGAGATTATATCTTTGAGAACATAGCGCGCACTTTCGCTAAGACCACTTTCAGCTGATACAAGAAGCTTTAGAGCAGCATCTATGACCTCTCCACCACATTTGTTACGTTTTACATAACCCTCAAGTGTATGAACACATCTATAGGCACTAATGGAGTCGCCGTCTCTTAATGCATTTATAATGTCCCCAGCAAGCCCAAGGACGAGCCTCTCCTCACATGTCACCTAGCAACACCATTAGCAGCTTTTAAGAATTCAATAAAGAGTTTCCGTGCGTTTAGTTCTTCCTTAAGCTTTCTGTATGTACCGGAACAGTACAAATCATTAAGAATAACCGGTGTTCCCTTGATTTCTCTGAGCAAACCTAAAGCCGTTCTGAGACGCCTCAAGTCTTCACTTAAGCACTTTATTATGACCAAGCCTCGCTGTTCATCAAAGTCCTCAATATTAAAGATAACATCATAAAATGATCCAAATAGTTCGTATATCTTACGCTTAAGCTCCGCAACGAACTCATCCTTTGTTATGGTTCTGCTAGTTATAATCTCTAAAGCTAGCCATCTGTACTTTCTCCTAATCAAAGAAAACACCTAACAGAGACTTATAATAATTACTAAACAAACAAGAAATTTGCAATTTTCGAGATGTAGATAATAAATTACAGGCTAGTCATTAAACTGAGAGAAAGCGCGGCCAAGAGAGGAAAGAGTATGTTATCATTAATTGTTATGCGAGAAGCACCATTTATAAAATCAAGTATCGCCACTATTAAAGACGCCGGTATGGCAATCCACCCCACGATGAGATAGCCAGCAAGAGAACCTGTGATGAAGTTCGCTAAGAATCCTTCCAAACTCCTATCGTTTAGTGCTATTCTTCTGCACTTCTTACCGATTATACATGCAGCCAAGTCAGCTAAAAATGCAATGGCTATTGCTGCAGCAACTATATCATCATGAGGAAAGAATAACAACGCAACAAGATAAACTGCCGCTGCTGAATATAAATATGAAGCCAATTGATTAAGTTCTTTCTCCCTTAACAATACACCAAAAATCGCAGGTTTATAATTGAGTCTCAAAAACTCAATAAAAGTAAACAGCATCAATAGCGCAAGCGCAACGGCAAACAACAAAAGACACAAAAAGCCCTCATCCCGCTTTGTAATGAATATCCCAAATGTTGCATATGTACCATCAATGACAAAATTGTATATTTGACGGTAAAGATGTTTTGGAACAAATAATGCTAGGGCAATTAAATGAAAAGTCTTACGCTTAACTTCATCAATATATGTTTTATTATTTACTACTTTTATCTCGACGCGTCCTGTAGCAAATGTTATGAAAATAACTATAAGAATCACGACTGGCAATATAAAGGCAGCAGCGATAGCTAGAAAATATTCCTCTGCCGGCGTGAATGGATTCATTCGAATAATATAAAGCAACCCCCACATCATGAGACCTACCAGAAACGCTTCACTTTGAATGCTAGCATGCTTCTTTAGGGCTATGTAGCTTATAATCGCTGTCATTAGAACTTGAGCCAGTATTAGAAACACTACTTGCACCAGGTCAACAGTAGCGGCTAAAACTTATCCAAAGGTTTAAAAGTAAAGTCGGGGATTGCGTGATAAAGTCGAATTAGTAAATCTTAATCGTACATAATAAAGGAATATAAAAACCCAATACTATACAATACTTTTTATAGCCTCTACGATTCGCTTTCCCCTGTCTGTTATCCTTATTGTCCATGCATTAACTCTTGGAGTTATCTTCTTTACAGCAATTCTAACAAGACCAACTTCAGCCAGGAGTAAAACTGCCTTTCTCACTGCTTTATACTTTGAAAAGCCCAAGTGAATCAATATGTCAGTGAGCTTCATTTCCCCGTATTTGTCTAGGAGGTATAGCACTAATACTGAAAATGGCGAAGAGAGTGCTTGTAGTATAAGCTCTAGACTCAAATACAACCCCCAATAATCATAGAGTAAAAATAGTTAGAAAGACTTAAAAACGTAGAATACGAAACATGAGGCACTGCATTGACTCTAATAGATCCCAGAAAAACACAGAACTAAAGTCTCTTAATGTATACAATAAGACGATTTAATAATAGTCTGATACTGTGAATTTCACAAAAGGGTGTTTCAACCTATTACATTTAGCCAACAAAAATCATCAGTAAGCACCCTGTATAACAGACATCAACTTCACAAGTGCCACTTCCTGTGAACAAAACTTGTTAACTTTGCGAATCTATTGAACCTAGCTAGCATCGTTTCTCCAGTGGAAATGGGGGGTCTTGAAAAAACAGACTAGAATCAGACTTTCAGAGACAATATAATTGCTAGAGGCATATCTGAAAGGCTCAACAGTTTCTACAAGAACTCAGTGACCCAAGTGAATCCCTGTAGACCCCTGGTCTTCCTATATAGTTAATATCAACATATTTGTGAATCGTGCTGTTATACGTGAACTATACGCGAAGCATATCCTAGTTTCACATTCTCTAACTTCCAATAGTGAAGTTAACTATCCACCTAACAGCTTAGATTTTAGTTCCATGATTGAATGCTTCTTCTCTGTAGAAAGTCGTCTTTGGCGGGGCTTTTTGTTATTGGTGTTCGGATGTTATTGGGTGCTTCAATGGAATTTAAGGGGTCATCACATTCACTTGCGAAGATAGTTAGGTAAATAAGGATTCCTGTAAATTGCCCATGGTGGGAGAATGTCGTTGTATTTGTCCTCAGCTGGTGCCATATGTAAGTCAAGTAGCAAAATTGTCTGATTAACTGCCGAAGTATGGCATTAATTGATTTAGGAGACTTTCACTCGAGGATAAATTACTGACTCCTATTTCCCTAAAGTATTATCTACACTGCTTGCTCATGGTTTTGATTCTGTGAAAGTTAGATAGCTTAGCATATCTATTCGTGTATTCGTTGCGTATAACGTTCGATATACACTTCACTTTAATTTCACTGCATGATGATTACCATTGGTAATCTTGGTAGGACTAGATGCCGACATTGAATATTAAAGTGAAAGTAGGAGATACTGAGGTAGAAGTTAAAGCAGATGGTACTTTGGATAAGGAAACTATTCATGCTATTAGGAGCATCTTAGCCCCTCTCGCGTCTAGAATTCCGTCTGCCGCTGCTGTTAGGGACAATGCTAGTCTGAATAATAACACTGATGACATTGCTGTAAATAGTCAGGATGCATTTGTGAGGAATGTTAACTTGTATGCCAAATTTAAGGAACTAATGCTTAACGTGTTCAAGCTTGGACAGTGGTTTACGTCTATTGATGCTAAAGAAGTGTTCCATGATACTTATGGGATCCTTCTGAAGTCGTCAACTGTGACGACATATCTCCGTCGTATGGAGGATGAAGGGCTACTGACGTCTAAGAGACAAGGACGCCTATTGCAGTTTAGGATTTCAGCAGTTCCTCTCTATGCAACTCTTGCAGAATCGGAATTTAATGAACTTAAAGCTTAGGTCTGGTTTATGTTGAGAGATCTTTATTCCACTCAAACATTAAGTATCCTATGTTGTCATTGTATACGCATGCAAGAATCCAACGCTTTCTAACGCTCCATGATAGGCGGCCCGCTCGCAAGAAATCTTGTCCTCGTAATTCTGTGTTAGGGCTAAAGACAGAGACAACAAATGGTGAGTGATCGATACCTGGACCGTAAACATATACAACAAAATCGGCTCCATATTTCAAACCCGTTTTTACTATGAATCCCTTGCTTCTAAGATCGCAGTATACGCGATATTTTGCCTCGAAGTCGTCAATCATCTGCGCTGCAATTTCGCGGATATCTTTCGCTGAGAGCTCTTTGTCGTTATGTTTTATTGTTATTGCTTTGTTTTCCAGTAGATATAATGCCTCGTAGAAAGAGAGTTCATATAATGTATTGTATTTTATAAGCTTCGGCTTCCGTATTCCTAGTGGTTTCCCAAAGAAGCCGTTTTTGTGGAGTATGAATCCAGCTTGCGCGTCACATACTACTATTCTTCTACCAACCAGATGAGCCTCGATGTTGGCCTGCTTTATGGCTTCGAATTCTTTTAGTCTCTTGTCGATGAGATCATCGGGTAGATCGCTTAGGTATGTTACGTCTTTTTCGTTTTTCTTCTTCATAGTGGTGCATCTTCCAACAAAATGCTTAGCAACAGAGCCATTCTTACGAAGACTCCGTATTGGGCCTGCCTGTAGTAAAGAGCGTACTTTGTGTTGTCGACTTCTGGTGATACTTCATCGAGCTTTGGCAGTGGATGTAAGATTTTTAGAGATTCCTTTGCCTCAGAAAGTACTTTAGGATTGATTTGATAAGCTCCTTTGACTTTGTTATACTCTGATACATCAGGGAATCGTTCTTTTTGAATTCTTACAACGTATAGAACATCAAGCTCTGGTATCACTTCGCTTAGATTGTCTATAAGCTCAAACTTTATCTTGAAATTTGATAGGTAATCAAGTATAAATTCGCGCGGACGAAGAAGCTCAGGTGATATTAGATACAACTTTCTCGGCTTGAAATTTGTTAGGCCCATTAGAAATGAGTTCGTCGTTCTGGCATATTTTAAGTCGCCTAGAACGCCGATTGTTAAGTCATCGATTTTTCCGAACTCTTTGTATATCGTATAGAGGTCTATAAACGTTTGAGTTGGGTGTTGAAATTTTCCGTCACCGCCATTAATTACAGGATTTTCACAAATTTTTGCGGCATATTTTGCGGTTCCATCGGCAGGGTGACGCACAACGATGACATCGGAGTAGGCATCAAGCATTTTTAATGTATCTTTGAGGGATTCTCCCTTTTCGATTGAGGTTCCAGAGGGTTCAGCGAATCCAATCGAATGCCCTCCTAGTCGTTTCATTGCAGCTTCAAAGCTCAGTCTAGTGCGTGTTGATGGTTCAAAGAATGCATACCCTAGAATTCTTCCTACCAGTTTACCATGGTACATCTGGGGATTCTCGATAATTCTATCTGCCAGTTGGAACAGATATTCTATGTCGGATCTACTAAAATCTGTTATGTTGATTACATCGCGTCGATAGAAGGGGCTTAGCAAGTCTAACACCCTCATTAACATTAATCTCTTAATATTTTATCTTAATTCTCCTTGAATTAACTAGCAGTAGTGTTAATTCTTGATCAATGATACACTACGTACGCATTGATCGGTGAAAGAAAGTGGAGGATGAGGTTAGAGAGCCCGCGGTTGCCGGTTTCTTTTATCCAGGAAGTGTGACGGAACTTATGAAATGTTTAGAGTGGTGTTTTAAACATGAGTTGGGTCCTCAGAGAACTCCAGGAGAAGTAGAACCATCAGGTAAGTATAGAATAAAAAGTGCTATAGTTCCTCACGCAGGATATATATACTCTGGACCTTGTGCTGCTCATGTATATGTTACAATAAAAGAAGATCGTGTGCCAGAGACTATAATTATACTAGGACCAAATCACACAGGATATGGTGCGCCAGTTAGTGTATTCCCCAGGGGCATTTGGCGCACGCCACTCGGAGATACGAAGGTGGATGACACAATAGCAGAAAAGTTGGCTTCAATGGAACCTTTCAAAGCTGATAAGCTTGCGCATCTTGAAGAACACTCAATAGAGGTTCAAATACCATTCTTGCAATATGTGCTTAATAAGGAATTCAAGATTGTTCCAATTGTCTTAATGGACCAAAGGCTTCGCACTGCAAGAGAAGTAGCGGGAGCCATTTATGATTTGATGCAAGAAGTTGATAAAGACATCATAGTGCTTGCTAGTAGTGATATGAGTCACTATGTATCTCAAAAGTCTGCATATGAGAAGGATTTGAAGGCTCTCGAATACGTTATAAATCTAGATATCGAGGGCTTTTACGATGTTGTCGAGCAGGATAATATAACAATCTGTGGTGTTGGGCCCATAGCAGTTGCTGCACTTGTTGCAAAGTCATTTGGTATTCAAGGTGCGCTCCTTAAATATTACACTAGTGGTGACATTTCTGGGGATAAAACCGCGGTTGTTGGTTATGCGTCGTTAGTGTTTGGAGAGAATCCACCTAGAACTGAGAGATCAAGAGTCAGAAGAGAAAAAATAAAGGAGGCTCCATTGGTGGCGTGATAGCTCTTAATATATGAGATTTTAAGGAAGCACCAGGTGAGCGCAATGGGCTTTGGTTTGGAGCTGGAAATAAGGAATGTTAAACTTAAGGTGCCAACTGAGCAAAAAGGAGGAATTTCAAGATTGACATCATCGCCATTTCCATTTGCTGAGATATTAGTATCTGACGACAAACTCAAGGCGCGGCTTCTTGCGAGGTTCTCCAACCTGGAGGGCTCTGTACCCTCACTAGATTCTATACTCAGAGCGTTGCAATCCGTGGTTGATTTTGCGGTACCAGTGTTCATACGGGTAGGTCAGTTCTATGAGTTAAAAATTGATCTCGATAAGAAATTAGTTACCGCGACAGGACTTGCCGATGGAAGAACAAAGACATTTAAACTTGAAGATGTTAGGAGATTTAATCTCGGGGAAATTTGGCGTAGGATTTATGAGTTCTAGTCTCGTGTGTAATAGTACTCTCCCCTAGCTTTTTGTTCTATATCCAATCTTGAGCCTATCTTGTTAATTCTTGGCCTATATGTCTCGGGGTCTCTTCTGAATGTTATTCCTAAGTATTTTAAAAAGGTATTCATGCCCTCGCGAAGGCTTAGTGGTTTCGAAGCTTGGCCTCTAATTCCTGGTTGTCCGTCGAATACGATTATACGATCGCTGAAGTAATCTAGTAAGAGTATATCGTGTTCAACAACCACGATACAACACTGCTTTCTTTGGGCTAACTCCCTTATCGCTTTGGCTACCAGAAATCTATCCTCGGCTGATATATATGCCCCAGGCTCGTCAAGTACGTATATTTCGGCATCTCGTGCCAACGTTGTTGCAATAGCTACTCTTTGTAGTTCGCCTCCAGATAACTCATCTAGTCTTCGGTCTAGGATGTATTCTAGATCGAAAGGATTGATAACGAAGTTTTTAAACCATGGATCGCTCATAGCTCTTGGATTGACTGATCTAATCTTTTCGTTAACCGTCATCCAATACTCATCCCCAAGAAACTCCTGGAGATATTGAGGTTTGTACGACATTATAATGCCGCCTGGTGGTTCATAATTGCCCTCATCGGGTCTGATAATTCCTACTAGTAACTTCAGGAATGTTGTTTTTCCGATAGCATTAGGACCAGCAATACCAATAACTTCCCCCTTGGTTAGTTGTCCGCTCTCAACAATGAGCTCAAAGTCACCTAGTTTTTTCTTCATAGCTGGGTAACTAAGTATAATTTCCTGTCCGATTTCGGGTCTTTCAAATACAGCCTGATGAAACTTTATGGGTGTATCACGGAAGAGATAGTTCTCAGCGGGATCGTATCCATTTAAGAATACATTTATACCTTCTCTAGCACTTTTAGGCTTTGAAACTATTCCAAAAGCTCCGGGAGTACCATAGTACAGGCAGACTTTGTCACTCATGTAGTCAAGCATTGCTAAGTCATGTTCGGCTACTACAACGGTCTTTTTTTGTTCAGACGATAAGTTATATATTATGTTTGCAATTCGAAGTCTTTCTCGAATATCTAGATATGACGATGGCTCGTCAAATAGATATACGTCAGCATTTTTTTCAAGTGCTATTGCAATAGCTAATTTCTGGAGTTCCCCTCCGGCCAGCTCTGTAGTTTTCCTGTTTAGAACTTTATTGAGGAGTAATTCTTCAACGATGATATCCATAATACCGCGTTCGTCATGTTTTTCCAGTATATTACGCACTGAGTCTTTAACTACGTGTGGTATTGCGTCAACTTGTTGAGGTTTGTAAACAATTCTAAGTCGCTTATTGGCCAGCGCCTCGAAATAGTTCTGCAATGTAGTACCTCGAAATCTTTCGAGAATTTCGTCCCAATCTAATGACTGCTCATATTTTCCAAAATTGGGTCTAAGCAGGCCCGCTAGTATCTTCAGAGAGGTGGATTTTCCAGTACCATTTTGTCCGACTAGTCCTGTAACTTCGCCTTCGCTTATCAAAGGTAATCTATACAACTCAAATTGGTTTGGACCATACCTGAAGATAAGATCTTTTTCTAGAGGGGCTGGTACGCGAGCGATTTTAATTGCTCGAAAATTACAGGCTCTAACGCACAAACCGCAACCAATGCATAGGCTTTCGTCTATTATAGGAAAGCCATTTTCGTCCGTGTTAAAGACTTTCTGACCCGAACGCTGTGGTGGACAAATTTTCATACAGTTATATGGGCATCTCTTAGGATTGCACCTGTCATGGTCTATGATTACCACTCGCTTTTCTTTCAAAATACTCGCACCAGGAATGCGATACTATGATTCTACGCAATATATTGACCTATTGTGGGATTAAAAGATCAGGTGAGTGTCATTTGCGCACGATCGTAATTCTGGGTCCAGCCGGGTCTGGAAAGTCTGTCTTGGCGGGTGCCATAACTCATATGCTGCAGGATATGGGTATGGATGCACTGATACTCAACCTAGACCCAGCGGCAATCACATACCCTTATGATGAACCTGACATTGACATTAGGAAGTATGTAAGAACTGAGCGCGTCATTAGGAAATTTAATTTGGGGCCAAATGGTGGCTTGATTGCGTCGATAGATATTGCGGCTAAGTTTAGTCGTCGGATAAAGCGAGAGATTATAGAGAATGGACCTGAGTATTTGGTGGTGGATACACCTGGCCAACTAGAGATTTTTGTTTTTCGTAATGCTGGAATAATTCTTCTTAGAGAGGCAATCTTAAGTATTCCAGATAATAAGTCGTTAGCGGTATTTCTGTTCGATCCTTTTCTATGCTCAGATTTAAATTCGATGTTATCTCTGCTTCTACTTGCTGCGAGTGTTTCGTTAAGGATTCAGATGCAGATTCTGGGGGCTTTGACAAAGATTGATATTATTCCAGAGGCAGAAACAAAGAGAATCTGGAACTTGCTAAGCGATCCAAGGCAAATACTACTGCAAATGCAAGAGAGTAATGTAACCTCACCCATCAGGAAGATAAATCCTTACGCAATAAAGCTAGATGTATGGCCAGTCTCAGGGATTTCAGGGGAGGGATTAAAAGAATTCTTAACAAAAATAGAGGATCTTCTCGGGGAAGATTAGGGAGTCAAAAACTCCTCCTCAATTGCTTCTTTGGCAATTTCGTATAACTCATTTGCATAGTCTAGGCCATGTGTTTCTAGCCAGGTCTTGTACTCCTCAGCTTTCTTGATTGCCCACTCATATAATTCGCGTGAGATTATACCCTGCTCGAGGTACTTCTCCAATTTTTTCCTGTCGATTATAGTAATATTGTTCTCGTAGGTTCTTACGACATCAATTTCTAAGTCTATATATCGTATTGAGTGTGGATAGATCTCTATCGGAGTGTTTATATTGACGTATATTCCTTTAAGCTCAAGATTCATTGAATAGTATGCCGTCAGAAGCTTTGTGTCTCCCTCCCTGGCCACAGTGATTCCGAAGTCACCAGACTCTCTTGGTGCGTTAATTCCATCATAGTAGCTACCTGAAGAGAAGCGTCTAAACATTATATATTCGAGGCCGTCATCTGTGTTTTGAGCTTTAATAATTTTTGCGGGGCCTAGAATAATCCTCTTCATCGTTGGCTTTATGTGATGTATTGATATCACATCTCCTTTCTTTGGTAGTATATTTTTCCTTATGAAATCGACAGCCAATCTTGAGAGCTCTTCGAAATTAAGACTTTTATAGTTGCATCCGAGCTCCTCTATAAAATCTATTAGCAAGCTGGGTGCTTTTCCTAGAGTCTTAATCCAGTGGTGTCCTTTGACAGTTGGAGTGACTTCTGATCGGATCTTATCAAGCGTCATTTTCGAATTTTGGGGAAAAATTACTGTGAGTATGTTTATGCCTTCTCGTATTTGAGTGAAGGCAGGAATTTTCTCTAAACTCTTCTGGAACTCCTCAGCATATTTATGAAGACTTTTGAGCTCGTCACTTATTGCATCGAGAGACGCTTGCATAGCTGAGGTTCTGAAGATTATTCCCCAGCCGGGCGGCCTTAGAATGTTGCCTATATCGAGAAGTTCGACTTTTCGGGGGCCTTTAATCTTCCTAGATGCCTTAATTATTTCCTTTTGCAGCAAAACAACAAACTCGCCGGGTATTGAGATAAATTCCGTGAGGAGAATTCTTTTACTTTTCTGATCGTAGCCCTTTACCTCAACGACAACGAGGTCCCCTTCCTTATATTGTTGTCGGGCTTCCTCGCTTGGTAGGAATCCCTCTTGGTTTATTGAGAATCGTACAATATAACCATCTTTAAGTTTCTGTGTTACTACTCCCCTCCAGATGCTATTCTTTGCATAAGGTTCCTGATAGGCAATGACGTCGCTGAAATTTTTAAATAGGATCTCTTTAAGCGTGGGTGTAAGGCGCTCCAAACTTTCGATTGATGCTCGGGACCCTTTTGCTTGGATATCTATGTGAGGACTCAGGTATTGTAAGCTGTCAAACTTGAATCTTTCGCAGACCTTAGGACTTGGCTGTGTTATTTCGAAGCCATGTTCCAAAAAAAGTTTAGTTAATGCAGTTGAGTAGGGACCGCGAATCCTTACCCGGATTTTGCTTGTATCAGTTGGAATGTCAAACAACCACTTTCCCAAGACAAACACCTTGATATTCTTTCTGCGATGAACTCAGCATTGGACAGTTTAGGTGTAGGTCTCGATGTATGAGAGTTTGATATGCTTATTTATTTCGTCTGGACTTAGCCTCTGGAATCCTTCCTCACGGGATATTATTACAAGGTCTACGCCATCTCCACTAAAAACATCGCGGAGTATAGCTGATCTCAAAGCGGTTAGTACCAGTTTAATTGCATCATCGCGTGTTAAATCATCTCTGAATCCATCCTCTAGTACTCCAAGGGCTATGGGAGAACCGCTACCAGTGGCAATGAATTTTTCTTCTTGCATGCTGCCGGCGTGGTCTAGGAAAACTATATGCGGTCCAGTTGCGTCAACGCCTGCAACTATGAAGTGATTTACGAAGGGGATCAGTCTCTTAAAGTAGGAATGCATCACATTGGATAATAGGTTAACCAGTTCTAAGACAGTTGGATCTCTTTCAACATTAAGTTTGAAAGTTTGAGCGCGAGTTTGTAACCATCGAACTAGGACCTGAGCATCCGCAACAGCGCCTGATATCGTCATTGCTATGTAGTTAGTAATTTTATGAATTTTCACAGCTCTCTTGGAGGCGATTAAATAGCCAGCAGACGCGCGCCGATCAGCACCAAGAATTACTCCCTCCTTAAATACCAAACCTACAGTTGTCGTACCGTGGATGAGTTTGTTTTTCATTTCGTTGTCGAATGCCACGAATATGCACCTATTTTTTAACTGTGTTCCTCCTCTTCGGACTCCTCTTTTTCTTCACTTACTGAGATTCTTTCCTTCCATTCTTCGAAGATTTTTTTGGCTTCTTCATAGAGCTTTGCTATGCTTGGATGGTCTGCTGTTACGATTGTTGCGGGACTGTCCCTCTTAACGTATCCTACCTCAATCTCAATCGGTGGTGATGCTGTACCAAGAGCTATTAGTATAGCTGCAATGGCGTACTTTACTGCATCATCGAATGTTAATTGCTCAGGAGAGTTCATCTTGAGAATTTCCTCTAAAAATTTCTCTCCCTTCTTTGCGTTTAGTCCTATAACGCCTGCGCGCCATGACACTGTCGAGCCTCCAGGATCGCTGAAGAGCAAGCGGGGACCAGAAATATCAACGCCTCCCAGTATTATTGACACGCCTAGTGGCCTAAGGCCGGCGTATAAGGTTGCTTGGTGCATAATAGAGCTTATGTATCTTGCAACAACATAAACATCCGGCTTTTCGCTGCCATATACAAATCGTAGAGATGCCGCATACTCTCGTGCATTTTCCACTAGGAACATTCCATCTGAACTGTAACCAGCGAATGTTGCAATAATGTTGTCATCGACCTGGAAAACTTTCCTATTTGGCATAAGTAGAACAGACATTTTCCTTTTTCCTGTGATTATTACACCATCGTTGAATAGTAGACCACAACTGGGGGTTCCCGCTTCAGCCGCTTTTCGTGCATATAATACTTGCAGGATTCTTCCTCTGGGATCGAAGAGTGTTGCCGATCTATCATAGGCTGTTGCCATTCTTTCTGGTGGGAAAAACATTTAATACGCACCTCATTTACCAAATATTCATACGCGCAATCTTTTATACTTTATGTTCTCAATCAGTTGAATTGCACTAAATTGTCTTTCTTGTATTATAGCTGATTTAAACTAGAGGAAATTCTCCATTCTTGGTACAGCATTCAAATATGTGTTTAAGATAACACAATGTTAGAATTTTACAGCAATTAACTTGGAGTCTATCTAGCAGTCTCGGCGCATCTAATCTAGTCGAAGTTTTACGGCTGAGTTAAGATACTAGTCATCCTAAAGCAAAATGCTCATTGTTAAGTATAATGCCATAATGATCCCCTCAAATTACGTGATAAAAGGATGTCACAAGGAGTACTTTTATGTCTAGAGTAGCAATCTTTGTAAGTGGCTGCTCAATGAATCAGGCCCTGGGGGAAATTATTAAGTCTCTATATCGCGATATGCTCGTTGATAGCATACAAGAGGCTGATGTGATTATCCTTAACTTGTGTGCAGTGAAAAAACCAACTGAAGATAGGGGCATATCTCTTGCACGCAAGCTAATTAGGTCGCAAAAGAAAGTTATAATTACAGGATGTCTTGCAGAATCTGATCCAATTCGCATTAGTAAGTTAGTAAGAGGAGCGCATTTAATAAGTCTTCAGCATCTGCTTGAATTGCCGCCGGAGGAGTTTATATGCAGAATCAAGGAGGCAGAGAAACCTATAATAAGTACTGGTCTGAGACTTAACATATGCTACCCATCAAAACGTATCCTTAGGAATCCCTTGGTGGGCATAGTTCCCATAGCGTTCGGGTGTACTAATTACTGTACGTATTGCTTAGACAAGCGAATATGGGGCTCCACAAAGAGTATACCTCCTCACATGCTGATTGACGAAGTAAGGAATCTACTTAGAAAAGGCGTTAGGGAGATCAGAATAACAGCGCATGACGTGGCAGCTTATGGGATTGATATAGGCACAAATCTAGTAGAGTTGTTAGAGAACATCCTAAAGTTTGAAGATGAGTTTATGATACGCATCGGAATGGCATCACCGAATACCTTTAGCCAAATTGCTGATGATCTTCTTTCGCTCATGAAAGATGAGGAGCGAATATATAAGTTTATCCACATACCCGTCCAGTCGGGTTCCGATAGAATCCTAAGGCTTATGAATAGACCATATACAATCGAAGAATACGTAGAGCTCTTCATGAAAATTAGAAAATTTTTAGGCTCAGAATCTACAATAGCAACCGACGTAATAGTAGCATTTCCAACAGAAAGCGAAGATGATCATAAGGCAACGATACGCCTTCTCGAAGAACTTAAGCCTGATATTACAAATCTCTCTCGCTATGGAGATAGGCCAGGTTGTATGTCGTCAAAAATTAAACCTAAGATCCACAGTGCGGTAGCAAAGCGGCGATCTATTGAGTTGTTTCAAGTTATCAGGAGAATCTCGATGGAACAAAATAAGAAATTTATAGGCAGAACTCTAAGGGTGTTATTTTTAGAAAGGCGTGGTGCCTTTCTTGGCAGAGCCTTCAATAATAGGATAGTATATGTGCAAGACATTGTTGATCTAGGAAACTTCTATTCAGCAAAAATCACAAGAGCCACTTGGAAATCGCTATATGGACGCGTCGAGTAATTTCACTGGTGTGGTTTTTAAATTAGAGCTGAGTTTTATCCCTGTCATTAATATAGGATTCTAGAGTTAGTCTTCTGGCACCAGAAGCCATGGAATTTCGCAAATGCTGTCTACGAAAAATAGCTTTGTTGGTATGCCTGTAGATAAATCTATTTTCAGTTTGCCCACTAAGCATAGTTCCTTGCCGAGAAGTTTCTGCAAAAGGAGTTGAGTATCGATCGTATTGGAGGTAATCCCAAGTTTTTTCAGCTCTGATATGGGTACTATTCCAGTTTTCTCAGAGAAACCATCATCAATAGTTATTGAAGCAACATTTTTTTCATCAACATACCCAGAATGGCCCATCTCACAAATTTGCTTAGCTGGATTAATTATTAAGCCACCACACTTTTTGCAAAACTGCATCTTTCCGATCCACTCGATTCCTGTTACTGTTCCAATAATGCGAGATTGCTTGCCGAGGCTTAGATCATCGAGTGTCTTAACTCTCTCTACTTGATTACTAGAAGGTGCTCTTGCATATTCAAATTCTCTTGCGATTACATCAAATTGTGTGGATGGTGTTGATAGCAATACCAACGTGTCTTCATCCCCTTTAGATCGCTCAACACGCACGTTTGTTATCTTCACCAGTGCATTTAAATAGTCCTTAGCATGTTTGAAGTTCTCTGAGTCCCATACCAGCATCTTCAATGTCTTAGTTCCATCTGTTAATTTTAAAACCCCATAAAGTTTTCTGCTCTTAACTTCCTCAGCGCCAACAATTTTGCATATTACGTTTACGTAGGTATTTTGACTAATTGCATGAAAGCTTGTAACTACTGGTCGAGCTACAAGCAGTTTTGGCGTACCTTCGTCACTGGCAATCTCCAGGTAGCCACTGCTCCTATGTACATGTATTTTTAGTTGATCGCCGGAGAACTCCAGCATACCGAATATTGTTAATCTATCCTCAGCTCGTATCCTAGCTAGATCTTCCAAAAAATTCTCATTCCAGACAAGTACCCTTACTCTAGTGCCGTCTTGCAAATTACCAACGAGAATAGCATATCTACCAGTTTGGCCATTTTTCTCATATGTACCGAATCTAGGAGGGCTTCTTATAACTAGAGAGTACTTCCACCAACCGCGATCTCCAACTACTTCCGGAGGAACAAATTCAGGGTCCCTTCTATTAAATACCGTAAGATTTCTAGCAATAATGCGCCGAGTATTTTCAAATTTGCGAGTGAACAAACAGTGGGCTTCGATTATATCTCCAGGCTTTGCATGTATTTTTGTGAATTCGTCGGTTGCATTACCATAGAGTGTGCAGCGCACCTTAGTTTTACAAAAATCATTTAAACTCCCAAGTAGGATTTTTTTACCTTGTTTTGGGTGTTTTTCCTCGGCTTCACCCATGTATATAGCTATCACATGTAGATAACTTCTGTCGGCTATATCTTTTCTAAGAATATCTTGTATGTCATAGAGTCTTATCGCTGGGAGTTTGTAGTTGAGTAACTCTTCTGCAGCTCTAGCATCAATAAGATGTATTGAGCTATATTTGCTGACAATAAGCCTCGGCTGGCCGTTTGGCAATATTCCTGAACACTTTACATTCTCTAGGATTATAGCTGAACCTATATGTATACTAGGCAATAGATTCACGTCGGGAAAGCTTTTTAGAATATACGCCTGAGCCGTCCCGGAATCATCGGTTAGTAGGATTAATGCCAGGCGTGAACCTTGCATGAAAAATCTTATCGATTCTACGATACCCAGAACAGAAATTCCGCGTGCTCCACTTTTTATGTGTTTTATTTTATTAAGGGTTCGGCGAATCTTCAGCAGCTTAATTAAATCCGCTACTCTATCTGCTAGATTGTATTGGGATATAATTTCAAGTATAGCGATATCATCATCAACGCGATACCTACTTTTTATCTCTTCAATAAGGCTCTTTATTTCATCTCTTCTTTTTCCTAGAATGATACTCAGTTGATCAAGTATCTTTTCAATTAACATTTGATTAACCTTATCTCGGTGGTAGTTATGAGTGATAGCTCATTTGAGGAGTCATTGGAACACACTGATCTTAATGTAAAGTGTCCCTTATGTGGATTATCATCGCTTAGGATCTTTTATAGATCAGTGGATGTGCCTTACATAGGAGCAATGCTTGTATCTACAATTATCTGTAACAATTGTGGATTTAAGGTATCAGATTTTTGGATGATATTCGAGGAGGGCAAGTACGAAGATTATCAAAGTGTTAGGGTGACGCAATCAACGATGGGGGATTTGGTCTGTGCAAGTACCGGCTCAAAGATCATCATACCTGAGATTGACACTGAAATTCAAGTAATCACTTTTGATGCTCAACACATAACAACGATAGAGGGAGTTCTTCGAGAGCTCAAGACTTATGTTGAGGCGATGCTTGATACGGCGGAGGATAAAACCAAAGCTAAAAAAATACTCGACGTGCTAAACGAGGAATTGGAAAATCCATCTGGTAGACTTACTTTGATGTTAAGTGATCCTAAAAAGCACAGTGCTGTTATACCAAGAGAATATTGGGTTAGGCGCGTCGAGCAGGAGAGAAAATTCCCCAAGAGCTTTCTAGATGCTGTTGCTGGGAGTATCATTGAAAAATGGAAGAGTGTACTAAAAAATTTCAACCCTTAATAAGAGTTTGTCTAGTTTTTTCCAGGCGAATTACGTCAGTGAGAATTATTACTAGCGTAAATAGAGTAATAATCAGGAGGAGTTGAGCATATATATTATTTTGAAATATCATGATCCCTTGACTTAATGCAAAGTATGCTACTGCGAAAAACATCAGCGATAATAACAAAGCTACGTAGAAAGCTTTCGGTGCATCTACTGTACGTATAAAAAGCTCATGTGTGAGTTTGGAAAGTGATCTTCTGGCATTTAAGATGAGCTTAGTAAGTTGCTCGGTTTCACTTGAGGGTATTCTTCTTGCAATTTGACTCATTTGGTCTTCCATACGATCGATGTGCTCTCTGTGTTCTTCAGTAATCTTAATGTAGATTCTCGATATAAAAGCTCCAGAGTAGAATATTATAGTCGCCAGTATGAAGAGGATTAGCGTTGAAAACGCTAAGGGTTCTACGTATGGTGCTAAGTTTGATGCAGTAATTCGCTTAGTAACCAATAATACGTACCCAAAAGATGCAAATATTAAAATCCAACTCAGAAATAGACGGGTCACGTATATTATAAACTGTCGTAGGCCGAAAATTATGAGTCCAGTGAAGAGTATCCCCATAGAAAGCGCCACGAAGGTTGCTTTTTCCACTGTTTGAATCCACTGAGGATTTATTACTTCGAAGGCTTCTAACCATATTAGGACTCCGGCGCATACTTGTGATATCAGAGCAAATAATGCAAATACGTGAGCAGCGCCAGATGTTCTAAATTTTCCGAGTGCCTTAGAAACTCGTGATGGCATCCTAGGCACCTATTTAGTATCAAACAGAAAGATGTACTATAATTAGAATTAAAGGGAAGAATCAGAAAGCATAAACGGTTATAGGTGAACTAAGGTTAAAATTGAGCACAGAGAAGTTGTTCATCGGTTCCCTCGGATGCGTGGACTTTATAACTACATAATTCCCGTGGTAATTAGGAGGAGTTATTCTCTATGAGCTGCTGGGCACATAGATGATCCCAAGAGGGCTTAATTAGCTGAGCAGTTCTGTTAGTGTTGTTCAAAAGCACCTTGATTCTGCGAACCCGCCTGGTCAACTAAACTCTTCATTCGCTCATACATTGCAATAATGAAGCGCTCTCTGTCTTCCATAGTAAGTACGTCACTTAACACCGCTAAGACGATCCCTTGTGCAAAGGGGCTTAATATTCGCGGATTCTTCTCAACAATTTTTACTTCTATTTCTCCAGTCTTCACCTTACTTAAAATTTCCTCTGCACCTCTAGCATCCATGTAATCATCGAGGATTTCTCGGTAGGTCTCCTTTATTACAGGAAAATCATCTGGTAACAGTGGCACTAAGGCATTGACTCTTATCCTTTGTTTTTTCACGGAAATATTTGTTCCCCTGTAGTTTCTTAGTATCATAAACGATCTATTAGCAACATGTCTAAATCTGTTGGCGAACAGTTCAGTGTTCTTTATCGCTTTACGTAATGTGTTTGCGAAGTCACGGCTAAGGCTTTCAGCTAAAATTTTTCTAGGGTCTGGTTCGAATAAAGGAGGAAAAACGAGGTCAAAGCCGTTATCCGTTACGCCTATTCCAACATTACAGCCATGGATTTCTGAGGAGATATAAGCAAAGAAACGGGATAGAGCGTCACAAATGCGTCTTCCATATCTAGCGTGGAAGATCATGTGATGTCTTCCACTTTCGTCAACCCATGTTTCGATAAGAATCCTCCTGTGATTAGGTATGCAACCTGTGACTTCTATTTGATCTTTAAAGTAACGTAATATGTTATTGGCGATTTTCTCATCGGCGCCATATTCATCTATTAGCATTTTCACAACTTCATTTTCACCTGAGTTGTTAAGCAACCTTTCTACGCGCTCTTGAAATTCACCCATCTCTATGGATAGATCAAACGATCTAGGCAGTTGCTCACCAATCCATGAAGGAACTGTAGGATTTTCCTCCTTGGCTTCAGTAACGACTATGGTGTCTGTCTTTATGGACGTAACCTTATACTTCCGGCCAGCCAAAACGAAGATATCATCAATGATAAGACGTTCAGCAAAAGGTTCGCTCAGATGTCCTACGCGAACGAAGCGACCATTTTTCTTAAGGAGTACTTGATATTTAGTTTCATCAGGTATTGTTCCTTGATTTAAATAAAATATTACTCTAGAGCCGCGTTTTCTTCCGAAAGTTTTCTCCTGGTCATCTAGCCACAGTTTACGATAGACCTTCTGATACTCCAAGTCAACATGCTTTCCAGCCAGGTAGTTAAGAACGGCTATGAAATCTTCAAATGGTAGTTCATGAAAATTGTAAGAGCCTCTAACGACTTTATAGGCCTCATCTACATTCCACCGCTTTTCGATGCTCATAGCCACAAGTTGCTGGGCCAATACATCAAGACAGTTCTTAGGTATAGAGACTCTATCCAATTTTCCTTTATATGCGCATGCGCTTAAAACGAGTAACTCGATTAAATCATCCTCATCAAGAGCCACAAATATACCTCTTGAAATCTTGTGTATTGCATGTCCAGCGCGACCTATGCGTTGCAATCCTTTTATAACAGATTTCGGCGACCCAATCTGTACTACAAGATCAACGTAACCTATATCTATGCCTAATTCAAGTGAGGTTGACGTGACCACAGCACGTAATTTGCCATCCTTCAATGAATTCTCCACGTCTAGTCGAATCTCCCTTCCTAGTGAGGAATGATGAACCCCAATTTTGGATTCCCAGCGCTTTCCCATGATCTTCTTAAGCTTATAGGCTAAAGCCTCTGCGCCAGCTCTGGTGTTCGTGAATATTATCGTCGTTCGGTGTCTCTTAACGAGATCTTTTAGAATTTCATACATTTTCTGTGAAGCAGCTTCCTTATGTTTGAGATCATCGGTAGGGCATATAACTTTTAAATCTAGTTGCTTGATGTTTAGAACTTGGATGATGTCGCAGGGTCTTGGGAAACCATTCTCATCGAAGCCAACAAGCCATTTGGCGATTTCCGTTACAGGGGCCTGAGTGGCAGATAAACCAATCCTAGTAAAGTCCCCCGCGAAGTGCTGTAAACGCTCTAGTGATAACGAGAGGTGTGCCCCGCGTTTGCTATCTGATAATTCATGAACTTCGTCGACAATGACCCACGAGACGTCATATAATAAATACCTAAATTTAGGAGCAATCATCATATTTGCCAAACTTTCAGGAGTTGTAATGATTATATGAGGTGGATACTTTAGCATTTTAGAGCGATGATGACTAGGAGTATCCCCGTGGCGTATAAGTATTCTTATTTCAGGTAGTTCATAACCCAGCTTTTCAGCGGTTTTTCTTATACCTTGCATAGGTATCTGAAGGTTTTTATGGATATCATTGCTCAAGGCGCGTAATGGGGATATATAGATGCAATATACCTTGTCATCAAGTTTATTATCCTCAGCTAACCGAAATAACTCATCTAGAATTCCTAAGAATGCAGCAAGAGTCTTACCTGAACCCGTTGGCGAGAATATCAAGGTTGAGCGTCGTGCTTTAATTCTAGGAATAGCATATTTTTGAGGCTCCAGAAACTTGCCAAATGTTGTTCTAAACCACTCTTGAGTATATGTTCTCAATAATTTAAAAACTTCTTCATCCCTCGGGGGAGGATCCTTCACAATGTTAATTCGTCCGAGGATCTCAGTCACAAATTCCACCCGATGTTATGTGAGTCTATCATGTAATGATTTGTTTTAAAGCTTTGGCACTCAGCAAGAGTAAATCCAAAGTAGAGTGAGAAATTTCAACATGGTGGGGACATATAAAACCTTCCAGTATTCCGATTTGAAAAATTGATGTCTCACTAGTAAGCTTAGCTGAACGATAGGTATAGAAAGAGAAAAAAGATCCAAGAAAGCAGCTAATATGTAATGTTCTTATTCTTCGTAAAGTAGCTTCAAATCCTTGACTCTAGCTTCGGGTGATCGAGCTTTAACTTCATAGGTAATTGTCTTTCTCTCGCCTGGTTTGAGGCTGATTTCCCATCGACAGAGCACAGCTCCCTCAGGGGTAACTTCTATCGACTTGGGCTTGGGATTGGCCGACCGCTCATCAAACTCAAAGGTTGTTGGGACTCTATCTGTAATTACATGTATTGGGATTGAAATTTGGGACTCGTTGGTCAATGATAGCATTACTTTAAATCGACCTTCCTCGAGTGGTTCAACGTCTTTCTCGACTGTAATTAAGCGTCTAGCTAAGATTCCGGTAAGTTTAGGTGGTTCTTTGACAGATATTAATCGTGCTTTTGCACCAGGTATCATTGTTATTTCTGCAGATGATCCGAACTCATAAACTTTATCCTCTTTAGGATCGATTGAAGTTGTTGTGTATCTTATCCAGATTTTCTCGCCGGGGTTTAAGGGTTCGTCGAAGTAATAACTTATGTTCGAGATTTTAATAACTAGAGTATTTTGCTCCTCTGGTAAAGATCCCTCGGGCTCGATCTTGATTTCTATAAGTTCTGGAGGTAATCTCGTCTCACCACGCTTCGAAATGAATACTTGAACGTTGCCTGGAGTGGGTGGTGCGATATCCTCTGGGATTATGTCGCGTACAATTATTTCATCTATTCCTGCAGATCCTAAGTTTTCAATTACAGTTTCGCTTTCAATTTTTTCCTCGGCGTGAGCTGCTATTTGATTCTCAGCAAGTCCAGCGTAGTATTCTTCATGCTTAACTGAGATTTTCCTGGAGATTTCGCCCCAAACGACCGGAATCTTGATGTCACCAATTTCTCCTCTGGCTTTGATTGAGTATCTTACGATTGGATGTATTTCGTAGTGAAACTCTTGAACGACTTTTGGTTTCGCAGGATTTCTTATTGTTACTGGACCGAGGGTAGCAGTTTGACCAGGTTCGACTCTCACCGGGGCTAGTTTAACGATGTCGAAGATTCGGATTCCGGGCGCTCGCCGTTCAATTGATCCCTTTATTTTGTGTCCTCCCTCGGCTTCAGTTAGTACTTCTCCCTCGCGAATTTCGATAGTTGCGCCGACACTAATTGGAGCATGGGATGCATTTGTTATTACCATTGATATATCCCATATGCCGGGAGTTTCTTTCCTTTCTTCGGACAAAATTCGTTCTGTTACTTTCGGAAGTCCGGTTAATTTGCCGAATCTAAGCCCACTTAGTGTTGTTCCTTCGCAGGTCCACTCATAGGTTATTTTTCCGGTGTTAAAGGCCTCAATGTCTTCTGGGTGCATCTTTAAGTTTACGGGCAACTCAACTTTTTCTCCAGCGTTAATTTTTGCGTCCCTCCAAACAATTGCATCTTCCATAGTGATATATTCACCGGAGGGGGGTGTGACTTCAGTAGGAGCTTTAAACTGCTTATGTAGTTCTTTCTTAACAGTCAGAAGAGCGGGAGCATCAAGCTCATTCGTAGCTCCTAGAGTGGACTGGATTTCTATAGGTTCGCACCTCAGAGCAAATGGTGATGGAATTTCAGGCGGAAACGTTAAGTTCTCTATTACAGAAAGTCCCAATTTCTCTGTAGTTATATTGTATTCAATGGTTTTTGTGTCTCCATCGCGAATGGATCCCAAGAAAAGCTCCTTCTCAATGTTAACATTTTCAGTATTTTGTAGTGTAAGTTGCAGGTCTGAGATTGCACCTCCTGTTAGATTTCTTATGATTATCTTTCCTTTGCTAGTTACTTCAGGATTTTTTAGGCCATAGCCAGCTTTTACTTCCTGTTCTTCTATGAATTCTATAATGAGTCCTTTTTCCTCTGCAGCCATCAGCAACACCTAGCGTTTGTTTTTCCATAAAATCGCATATATACTAAAAACTTAGTCGCATTGTAACCAAACATTATAATGTTAACTAGCTTATAAATTAGTAGGTGAGCTTGATTGTTTGATTACTAAGCTGAGCACTGATAGGTAACAAAAACCATCAGAAGGAGCGCTTAATGAACGCGCTTCGTATCTCGTTAAGGTACCTATCTAATGCTAAAGGATTTACTGTTATGGGATTTAGAGGATTTCCACAAATGGGACAACAGTAGCCATATGTCTCAACTTCTCTTTCTAAGAATAGAATTTTATCTTGCTTGCAATAATGTAGAATGGATTCGATTTCGCAAACCTCTGCTAAGCTATGTAAAAGAGCAATAATACTTGAAATAAGTCCACTCACTGTGCGATCAATCTGAACGGGCTCTGTACCGAAAATTACCTCAACATATTGGCGCCGGTCTCGCATTTGCAGTGGTTTTTCACCAACTATATACAATAATCCACCATTTGTTAAGGCAGAGACAACTGCACGGGCATTTAAAACCGGAAGTCCAGTGTAGATGGTAGATGAACTCTCAGATAAACTACCTCTTGATAGGAGAACAGCAGCTATAGCCTTGCCAAAACTACCAGCTTTGAGCTCCGCTAATGTAAGGAAAAACCTTCTCAATCTATTTATTCTGCGAAGTATACTGGCTTGTTGAGATGAATCCAAAACTATCGCCGAGCTACGATTTTTGCCGTTCTATTTGGCAAACAACAAAGTGAACTGTTTTGGATATGGGTCGTGTCTCCCCAATATAAACTATGTCACCTACCTTTGCATTTATACAGGGCGGGTTATGGGCCTTGATTTTACTGAATCGCTTTTCGTACCTCTTGTATTTTTGGTCATATTTCACATAATCTACGCGGACAGTAACTGTTCGTTGCATTTTATCGCTTATCACGACTCCCTTTAAGATGCGCCCCCGAACTCGAATGGATCCATGAAATGGACATGTAGGATCGTCACAGACTTTATCAGGGCTCTGGAAAAGGCCAGCCAAATATATCACCAGAGAGGACTTTATAATATTAGCTCGCTATTTAGGATTTTATTAAGTCAAAGTCTTTTTGTTTATAATTCACTTTTAATTGAGGGTTGTCGTAATTCGGAGAATATAGACAGAATTTTTTAGATCCCAATATTCAGTAGTATATGGAGTTCACCTACGAATCAGTTTCCCGGATATTATATCTCCAAGCGATGAACTTAAAAACATCAGAGGTAATATACATGGCCGGATATGGACTAGAATACAGAACTGTAAGAAGCATTGAAGGCACTCTTATAGTGCTTGAAAAAACAAAACCTGTCGGTTATAATGAGCTAGTTGAAGTAGTCCTTCCGGATGGTACTGAGTACTATGGTTCAGTAATAGATACTTCAATGGACTATGTACTAATTCAAGTATTTGGTAGGAAAGAAGGTCTTGAACGTGGTCTGAAAGTTAGATTGACTGGCGAGCCCATATCGATTCCGCTATCCGAAGATGTGCTAGGTCGGGTTCTAACTGGATCCTTTAAGCCGCGAGACCATCTTCCCCCAATAATCGGAGACGAAAAAAGAGAGATCTTTTACTCAGTGATAAACCCAGCTGCTCGTGCTCCTCCAGAGGAATTTATACAAACCGGCATCTCAATAATAGACGCCTGTCTAGCATTGGTACGTGGGCAAAAATTACCGATATTTACATTATCTGGACTACCACATAATATGCTTCTAGCACAGATAGCAAGGCAAGCTACGATTTTGAAGAAAGGTGCTGAGGCCCGAGAGGATTTTGCAGTGGTTTTCTGTGCTATGGGATTGCGGCATGAGGAATATGAGTTCTTCCGCCAAACTTTTGAAAAAACCGGCGCGCTGCATCGTTCTGTGATGATTCTCAATCTGGCGGATGAGCCTGAGATAGAGCGTATTATAGCACCAAGAGTTGCGCTAACCGTTGCTGAATACCTGGCTTTCGACCTCGATTATCACGTTCTTGTAATACTTGGAGATATGCTAAGTTATGCAGAAATTTTGAGGGTTTTATCCACCGCCCGTAGGGAGATACCGGCTAGAAAAGGATACCCTGGATATCTGTACACAGATTTGGCTACGATTTACGAAAGATGTGGAAAAATAAAGGGCATGAAAGGGAGTGTAACGTTGATGCCATACCTAACAATGCCGGGGGGCGATATAACACATCCCGTAGTCGATTTAAGTGGTTATATCACAGAGGGTCAAATAATTCTATCGAATGAGCTTCACATGAGAGGAATTTATCCGCCAGTGGACTTATTAAACTCGCTTTCTAGGTTGGCTAAGGATGGTATCGGTAAGGGTAAAACGAGAGAGGATCATAAATATATTGCGGAGCAGCTATATGCATCATATGCCGCCGGGATTGAAGCCAGGGAATTAGCTAAGATAATCGGTGAGCGTGCTTTAAGCGAAAGAGAACGAAAATATCTAGAATTCACAAACATGTTTGAGCGAAAATTTATTAGTCAAGGTTATTTAGAGAACCGCAGTATCGAGCAGACACTAGAACTAGCTTGGGACTTGCTAGCCACTCTCCCGGAGGGAGAGTTAACCAGAATACCACCACGTATCATACATGAGTATCATCCCAAATACAGATCAAAAAAAGTCACTTAGGCGCGATCACAGTGGGGAATCTCTGAAGTACACTTTGGGTCCTACTTACTTAAGCTACCATTAAGTATCTTAAAACATCGTACTACTATAATATCTATGGTTCGTTTGGCTAATTCTCGAAAAACTCCAATGTGCTTATAAATAACAAGGAAGAACTAAAATGACAGAGGAAGGCGCACTTACAGCGAAGGAAATAATAGGATATAGTGAAAGACTCCTGAATGCAGTTAAGTCGGAGTTGCCACCTCAGGCGCAGGTTTCAGATGTCAGGTTTGAGGGTCCATTCATCGTCGTGTACTGCAAGAATCCGGAGATATTAATATACTACGACGAGTTGGTAAAAAACATAGCTAGGAAGTATAAACTGCGCGTCATCATACGGACGGATGAGAGTGTAAGGAAACCTGAGATAGAAGCCGAGGAGGTAATATACAAAATCATACCCTCAGATGCGGGAATAAGTCTAAAGCCATTCTTTAATCCTCTAACGGGGCAAGTATTTATCAAAGCAAAAAAACCGGGTTTAGCGATTGGTAAAGATGGATCTTTAAGGAAGCGTATTCTATTGGAGACTGGTTGGGAACCTGTAATAAAAAGACTTCCTCCAGTGAATTCGAGTATAGTCGATTATGTGCAAGAATTTGATAGAATATACTACTCGTACATATCGAAGTTCCTTCAGAAAGTCGGCGAGAGGATATACAGAACTTACGTTCTTAAGAAAAACAAAGTTAGAGTCACAGTGCTTGGATCGGGTCTTGAGGTAGGTGGAAATGCGTTCTTGATTGAAACAAAGGAGAGCAAAGTATTAATTGATGCGGGTATGAGACTTTCAAGTGAGGAATTTTTCCCTTACTTTGATTTCCTCGACAGTACCTTAATTGATGATCTCGATGCAGTAGTTGTGACGCACGCTCACCTGGATCATGTTGGTTTAGTTCCCTACCTTTATAAGTATGGCTATCGTGGTCCTGTTTATTGTACGGAACCAACGCGATATTTATCTGTACTGATTTTGAGGGATTATGTTAAAACAGCAGTTAGTCAGGGCCTCCTTACACCGTACAGTATGTCAGATATAGATGAGTTCATAAAACATTGCATTACTTTGGATTACGACAAGGTCTATGATATTGCACCTGATATGCGGTTAACGCTGTATAACGCTGGTCACATATTAGGAAGTGCTTTAGTTCATCTACACATAGCAGAGGGAATTCATAACATAGTTTTTGCTTCAGACTTTAGATTCTCCAACACAAGGTTACTAGACGCGGCTACTAATGTATTTCCAAGAGTCGAAACTATTTTTATGGAGGCTACATATGGTGGAGAGAAGGACATACATCCTCCCAGGCACGTGGCCGAGAATCAACTAGTAGGCTTAATTAAACACGCCATAAGGAATAGGAGTAAGATATTAATCCCTAGTTTTGCTGTGGGTCGAGCACAGGAGCTCATGATTACTCTATGGCATATCTTCGTCGAACTTAAGCTCGTAGAGCCAATAGATGTCTACATCGCTGGTATGATAAGTGAAGCAACCAATGTACACTTGGCGTGTCCATCATTTCTTTCTCGCAGAATTCAACATATGATCTTGTCTAAGGATTCTAATCCATTTTTAGCAGAGTTCTTTATTCCTGTCGACTCTCCTGAAAGCATACCTGAAATTGCAAACCGACCACAACCCGCGATAATAATATCAACAAATGGAATGATTCAGGGTGGCCCTATTCTCGATTTCCTTAGATACATGTCAGAGGATCCTAACAACATGCTAGTCTTTGTGAGTTACCAGGCTCCAGGGACACTCGGTAGACAGATTCAAAGAGGAGCCCAGATAGTCCGCCTCGTTTCCGCTGAAGGTACAAGGGAGTTGCATATAAAAATGGCGGTGCATAGCATAAAGGGATTTTCTGGTCACAGTGACCATTCTGAGCTAATTAAGTTTGTGAGTGAGATGCAGCCTAATAAGCCCAAGCGAGTAGTCCTAATTCATGGCGATCCTCCTAAAATATACGAATTAGCTAAAAAGCTCTCTACACTTAAGTTTGAGGTACTCACCCCTGGAAATGGTGATGCAATCTCTTTAGTTTGAATTATGCTAAAAGTAGACGGGCGACTCTTGATAAACTATTTCCCCGGTAATGTTTTTTCCCATGAGGTCCTTTACTTCAGCCTCTGGAATGTCTTGAGCCAATAGCCATCCAAGCTTTATATACGCCACGTGAGGTAGCATGTTTCTACCGGATACAACACCCAAAGTTTTTAATTTTCGTCCGGTTTCATAAACATCTAGATATACTCCTCCTAATAAGCATTGTGTCGTCATAACGACTATGATACCATTTTCAATAGCACGTTGAATTGATTCAAACATATATTCTGGCACGTGTCCGAGACCTGTTCCAACAAGCACTAAACCTCGATAATTCCTGTCAGTAAATGAATCTATAATATCTTGTGGCATCCCGGGATATATAAAAATAATAGCAGTCTTAGGTTCGAAAACTGCCTTTAATTCAGATTCAATCTCTGTCGTCTTTTTATGGTGAGGGTAAAGTATGTCAACTTTTTGCTCCCTAATATCAACTCTCGCGATGGGTGGTATACCAATACTCCTAAAAGCGTCTCTGCGTGTGCTATGAAGCTTTATGCATCTAACACCCCTATGGGCGAAGAAGCATGTGTCGTCTGGAGTTCCGTGCATTAAAATAACTGGCTCACCTACATCAGATTTAGTTGCGAATATAGAACTAGCTATTAGATTGGTCGGGGCATCGGATGCCGGTCTATCAGAACTTCGCATAGCCCCAGTAAGCACAACTGGGCCCTTTAGGTTTCTCAGCATGAATGCCAACGCGGCTGCTGAGTAATGTAGTGTATCAGTTCCATGGGTTATTATTACGGATTTTGCACCAGAAAGAAGCTCTCTGTATGTTGTCTTTGCAATTTCTATCCAGTGCTTGGGGGTCATATTCTCGCTAAATATGTTGAAAAGCATTGTAAGTCTTGGCTTGATTATACTGAAAAGTTCAGGTATGGCGTTTGAAAGCTCTTCGGCCGAGAATGCTGGCGCTACAGCGCCTGTGGTATATTCTATTCTGGATGCAATTGTTCCCCCGCAGTGGATTATAGAGACTTCTGGCAAGTCTTCTCGTGCGGTAACTAGCATTTTGGGAAGTGTGTATTTGGGAGTAATCGTTGCAATTTTCTTGATAGATTTTATTCTATCAACTTTCACTGCCAGATTGTAACCATTAGGAAGTTTTAGATAAATAACGTCCTCTCTTACCGGACCTGGTAATATAATAGCCTCAAACGCGGTAGTTCCTATAGATACGACTACCTTATCCCAGATGCTAACCCCTTCTCTCTCAAGGAGTTCCTTGGCTTTTCCCGCATACATATCGAGGGCTCCTCGCAAATTCATAAACTGCATTTTAAAATAAGTTAAGCGATAAAATTACAATACTACTATTATCTAGTCATTTCAATGAATGCCTATTTAGGCTTTTTTTGGCTCTTTTAAGTGAAAGACAAACAACTATGGGGGACAATTCTTGAGCACAAAATCAATTGAGAGAAAAAGTGTTCCGCTCTTTATGATATTATTAGTGCTGTCTCTGGCATATTTCGTCTCAACAGCTTTTCTGTTTCATGTAAGTAATGTGAAAGACGCTGAATACTACTCTGCAGAATGGTTCCTAGAAAACTCTCATGCGATAATACCCACGTTTCCACTCCTTAACATTACTCCACCTAATTACACGCTCCAATTTTCATTCGAGGTTGTTGGTGACGCCAGAACTTACGGCTGGAGATTTATTATCCTCAGTGAATATGCCACAGGGAAGGGGTGGGTTGTAGGTAATCTTAGCCAGGAGCCTTATCTAATGAATACCACGGAGCATTTCTTTCTGGTGAGGTTACTCCCGCTTCCTATAGAAGTGCTTCGAAGCTTTCCTCTAGTAACGCTATGGGATGTTATGCACCAACGTCCAATTATATCATCATTTTCACCATACATTTCAACAGTTAGCCACTTTGAATGTTACCTAGGGATATTGAAGCCAGATGATATCGTAACCGTGGACGTCTCAAGCCCAGAAGAGGGTCTAATAGGCTTCCGGTATTTAGCACACTTCACTCCTACGAACTTTCATGATATGCCTAGTTCTTTTTCCAAAGTTAATGAAACAAAGACCGAGGCGCAAAGAAATAGTGCTATTCGTGATTATTTAAAAATTCCCTCAGACTACTTTTCAATGTATCCTAAAGTACTAGAGTTAGTTGAAAATGTATCACTGCCGCCCGAAAGATCTGTTTATGATCAGCTAACAAGTACTTTAGCTTACATTTTTGCAAACTTTGAGTTAAGGGAGAGTATTAACGTGGTGCGTGATCCTGTAGCAGATTTTATTGAAAATGGTGGAGGGCCACCCACTGGATTTGTTAATGTCACAGCATTTATACTCAGAGCACTTGGCATACCGACTCGTATAGTAATTGGTTTTATTGGTGGGGGCTATTCTAAATCCACAAATACTACGACATACTCACTAGAGAATTTGGCAGCATGGATAGAAATATGGGATAAGAACATTGGCTGGATCCCAATTTGGGTTTATCCACTTATGTTCAAGGTGTCTAATATTCTGGCTCCCATAACAGCCCAGGTACAGGCACCCAGAACCATAGAGAACTATCCAGCGGCACGTATCAATGAGTCTATAACAATTAATGTAAGTCTGGAGGGGAATTTCAGTACTTTTGAGAATACACAGGCTGAAATATATGATCTAAACGCGTCTTTAAGGATCGGTAGCGTAGTCATTCGAAAAATTGGCGAAGGTAAGTATGGGTTCTCGTTTGATTTCAGTTACGATGCAGTTTACAGTGGCTCTGGGATGAATGTTGTTTACGGCAGACATGTTATCGTTGTGAGAATGCATTCAGTGTATCTATTCCTAGAACTTGTTTTGCTCAGAATGACTACCATCAGCTCGTGAGCGTCTTTTCAATGCTGCCTGGATGAGTCCAACGAACAAAGGATGCGGTTTCAAAGGTCTCGAGCTATACTCTGGATGGTATTGAACACCTATGTAAAACTGATGATCCTTAAGCTCAAAAGCGGCGATATTGCCCTCGGCATCAATTGCACTTACAATGTAGCCATGATTGGCAAATATTTTAACGAAATCCCAGACTATATGATAACGGTGTCGAAACCTTTCCCTAGTCTTGTTTGACCCATACAATTCATAAAGCTTGGTATTTTCGATTATTTTAATTTCGATTCCCCCAAGACGCATTGTACCTCCTAAGTTAGTCACTGATCTTTGCTCTGGAAGTATATCTACTACGGGATATGGGGTTTCTGGGTCTATCTCAGTGGAATTTGCTCTTTCTAAGCCAACAATATACCGCGCAAAGGCTGCTGTAGCAAGTTGCGCACCAAAACAGATCCCTAGAAATGGTGTGCCAGTTCTTAGTGCATAATATGCGGCCCTGATCATCCCCTCGGAGCCTCTTTTCCCGAAACCAGGCGTGAGAATTATAGCGTCATAGGCTTGGAGATGTTGAATTCCCTCTCTTTCGATAGCTTCTGAATCGATAATAGCTATTTCAGGTCTCACTTGATAGTAGGCACTAGCATGTCTTAGTGCCTCTAGTATTGATATATATGTATCCTTAGTTAGTGTATACTTACCAACAAGTGCTATGTTAACCACTTCTCTCGGGCTTTTAAGTGCGTGTATGAAGGATGACCACTTATTTATAAGCTCTGTATCCAATGATCGCTTGTCTAGGCCAAGGATATTAAATATGTATTCGTGAATTTTCTGTTGCATCAGCGTGAATATTAACTCATAGATAATAGCAACATTAGGTGCTACGAAAACGCCATTAATGGGAACATTAGAATATAGCGAAAGCTTTCGTTTGGCTTCTAATGGTAAATTGTTTTCATCTACGCGTGCTACTATAGCATCGCACGTGAGCCCGGACTCTAGAAGTAGCCGAAAACTATGCTGGGCGGGCTTAGTTTTGAATTCGCCAGTATTTTTTAGAAAAGGAACCCAAACAATATGAACAATCATGACAGCTTTGGGAGGTAACTCATACTTAAGTTGTCGGATTGCTTCCAAGAAGACGCTTGCTTCATAATCGCCAACAGTACCTCCTATTTCTACGATCGTTACTTCATGTTTACTAGCTATCTCTAATATTCTTCTCTTTATTTCTTCAGTAACGTGTGGAATCAGCTGAACAGTCCTTCCGAGATATTTCCCAGAGCGCTCTCTTAAGATAACTGAAAGATATACCTGTCCGCTTGTGATATTATGGGATGGGTGCAAATTTTGATGCAAAAATCGTTCATAAGTCCCAAAATCTTGGTCAACCTCGCAGATTCTATATGATAAATCACGAGCAGGTCTGAAATCCCAAATTTGATCAAGTACGTAGACCTCTCCATGTTCGTGTGGGTTCATTAGACCAGCGTCGAGGTTAATGTAGGGATCTACTTTTGCGATTGTTGTGTTGAAACCGCAGATTTTAAGTATCGTTGCTATGCTTGCTGCTATAGTTCCTTTGCCGATACCAGATAGTGAACCCGTTATGAATATCAGCTTCAAAAGTAACCACCAAACAGGCATTCGTAGCATAACGTACAATGATACGAAAGTAGATTGATGTAGATGCTTAAAGGTATCACTATTATCCGTATGTTAGTCGTGTCCATTTTACTGTTGGAGTTAAACAATGGGGCCCCCAGCGCAGACTCTCCCCTTCAACCAGTCTCTCCCAGAGCGCCGCTGGCTCGCTTAGCGCAGCTCCCTTCCGGGCCGAAGCGCGTTCGCGCGCCCTAGAGAGAGCGATGACAAACCTCCCATCCTTCGACGGGAGGCTTGCCATAACCCGCGGCCCCTGGGAACTGATCTTCATCGGGTCGAGTGCTGCAGTGGGGGTCTCCCCTCTCGCACCATCTCTTTTGGATCTAGTGGCTTGTTTGTAACATGATTATGATGTCCAAATCTACCAGATATTTTTAATCTGAGTATTATTAATCATCCCTTAAGCGTTATATATCTCCGATGCTTTTTAAGCTTCCAACTTAATTTTGGCAACTGAAACTATTAGGATCATACGCATAGATAATATCGTGTGTTTTTATAAGGGAACAATAAGTTGATGCGATTTATTCTGCAGATTATAGAAAAACTCTACCAGTACAAACTTTAGCAGAAGACGACAGGTGGCTTCTATGCTAAAGTTTGATCACCATAAAAGTATGGCCAAGATCAATGTCTTGTTTCAGCCCATTATTGAGGATATAGATAAGATTGAGAAGTGTTCCAAAGACTTCTTGGTGGAGTTAGATTTGGGAAATTTTAAGGAAGATGTAATAACTCAACTTACGGAGAACATTTTTGAGTTGGAAGATATGTATGACGAACTGATGGATGCTCTAAGCACCATACTGCAGGATATACCATTGGAATCGAGGACTGCAAAAGAGGCTCTTAGTGCTCTTGAAAAGGTTAAGGACATATTCGAAGATGTCAGGTTGAGAATTGATAACTTAAAGGGTTTTATTAAGCCAGACATAACGCATAATAATACTCTATTGCAAGAGGTAATAAAAGATGTAAACAAGTCTATAATCGAGCTCAAGAGCGCGCTTACTAATGATGTATCGAAACATGTAAAGAGTATCATGAATGAGTACATGAAATTTGAAAGTTTTCTCTCATCTGATGCTGAAATTGAGAGGTGAAAACTAAGTCTAGGGATTTTTAACCCTTTTTTCACTCATTATTTGAATTAATAGAGTATAGTAAATAGAGAAGGAGTGCGCCGGTAGTCTAGCGGTAGGATGCCGGCCTGCCAAGTCGGTGACGCGGGTTCGAGTCCCGCCCGGCGCACCACTGCTAAACAAATAACTTATCTTAACAGCTAGGGGCCGGTTGCCTAGAGGTTATGGCGTCCCGTTGACGACGGGGAGGTCGGCGGTTCGAATCCGCCCCGGCCCATTAAATGGATGCGGGGGTTCCGGAGTTGGCTAAACGGGCGGGACATAGCGATTGCTACCCGACTCAAGATCCCGTGGCGTATGCCTACGCGGGTTCGAATCCCGCCCCCCGCATTCATAACAACTCTTTCTGCCTTACTTATTCCGGGGTTGAATTACCATTTGTGCTACTAGTGAGAGAAAATCAATGCATTTTTCAATAGACTCAAGCAGAATAACTTCTACTCCATAAATGTCTTGTAAGATTTCGTGTATGTTCCTATACAAATCCTTGTTTATTCTGTTAGGTCTTGGTAAGAGGTAAGCTGGTAGTTCGCTTCTCAACACTAGGTATGTTAGGATGAAGCTTTTTTCAAGACTTTCCGACGAGAAATTTGTATCTACTATTTTAGGTTTTAGGTTAATTACTTTTCTGATAGCTTGAGATGGAGTGCTTTTTGTCATAGACATTTCTTCTAAAACTAATTCTGAAAATCTCAGAAGCTGATTGTTTATTTTCACTAAGTAGTGTAGCTTATACGGGAGCACTTCCTTTAAGTACGAATTGATTGTCAGTGGAGATATTGTGTCCCTAGTTTTCAAGTAGCTAAAGAAATATTTGCAGAAATTCAAAAAATTATCGATACATGGATAAATTATGCTAGCCCTCACTTCTAAATGCTCATATTTAACGTCCAGACTCCACAGGAAGGAAGTTCTATCAAATTCTAGCCAAACTTCGTAATCTTTGTGCTCGAAGTTAATAGCCTCGAAACTATTGTAATTTTGATTTTCATCGTGCTTAACAATATCCTCAAAAAGAAGGGAAGCAAGAAGTGGCACAGAGGGATTTATAATCTCCCTTTTTGTAAAACTTTCTGACTGGACATCTATTACTCCTATTAGTGCTAGGAGGGGGCAAATATAATCTGGAACAGCCACCTTCAATGGCCCTCTTTGATGACCTCCTAAATATTTTGAATCTGCCTAGAAACTCTCTATCATTTTGGTTAAAATATTGCACTGGTGAGTTTTTTGCCAAGACGAAAAGGTAAGGAAGGATTAACTTGCAAAAACTGCGGTTCAAAATTTCGGTCTCAGAAAGAAGTGAAGATTATTAAAATCTGGCACACATTTTCGCCGTTTCCAGATAAAGATGGTAATATTGCAATTAATGTTTTTGCCACTTGGGAATGTCCGATATGTGGAGCACGAGGCAGAGACAAGATCAGCTCGATAAAAGGCGGCTTTGAGTATAAGGGAAAGAATTACACAGAGATCCTTGCAAAGATCATATATGAGTTAAAAGAGACTACGGTAGAAGAACTTTCCAAAAGGCTTAATATGTCAGAGGAAACAATTTCTAAGGCGTTGAAATATCTGATAGCTGAGGGGCAGATTAGAGCTAAGTTAGATGGGAAAAAAGTTATAGCTTCCTCTGGACAGGAGGCTTGATTTCGCCTTCCTCGCCTTCTTCTCCCTCTTTTCCTTTCTCCTTTTCTTTTTCTGGTTTTGGCTTACTGGCTATTATTTCATCAACTCTAAGAAGCGTTGTTGCAGTTTCGATAGCTGTTGTTATGATGTTGGCCACTACACGGTAAGGATCCAGAAGTCCCTCTTTTCTTACATCAACAATCTTTCCATTGATAGCATCGAAGCCCCACTTGCCTGGTTCCTCTAATGTTTTTGCCCGCAGCTTGCCCAGAGTTTCAATGACGTCTTCTCCAGAATTTTCGATGATAGCCTTTGGTATTGATTCTAAGGCTTCAACAAATGCTCTAGCAACTTCTTTCTCTTTACCAGAAAGTTCTTCAGTTTTGTCTACCCAGTCTTGCAATTTAGTTGCTAATGTCATTATTGTGGCACCTGCTCCGCCAACAACTTTCTTATCTTCAAGTACATCCTTGAGTACATTTATAGCATCTTGGAGCGCTCTTTCCGCTTCATCTGTAATGTGTTTACTTGCTCCTCTAACTATAATCGTAGTTGCTCCAGGGTACGCAGGTTCTTCAATGAAGACCATATGATCCTCTCCAACTTTCTTTTCATAGACTATTCCTGCCTTGCCGATGTCCTCTTCCTTAATATCCTCAATATTGCTGACAATTTTTGCCCCCGTAGCTCTACTTATCAAACGCATATCCTTTCTTCTTACTCGCCTTACAGCCATGATTCCATGTCTAGCTAGAATGTCTTGGGCAGCTTCGCTTATACCTCTCTGACAGAAAAGTACATCGACCTTAAGGTCTATAAGCTTCTGTATCATCTGGTGTATCATTGCTTTCTCTTTGTTTCTTAACTCTTCTAGAGCTTCCACACTTTCGACTGTTATATTACTGGTAACATCTGCTTTTTCAATCTCTATGTTCTGATCAACAAGAGCAATTCTCGCATTCCTCTTTATTTTCGGCATTTCAGGGTGAACAATTTTCTTATCGATAGCCACACCTTTGACAAGTATAGTGTCACGCAGAGTTTTTCCCTCTTTTTGTATTATGTTAATGAGCTCGGGATCCAGGTAGTTTCTTTCAGGATCATATGCTGTCATAGCTGCCTCATAGGCCAGTTCAGCGAAGAATCTTCTCTCTGTCTCCGGAAGTTTGGAGTTAAGAGCACTTATTGCGGTGTTAATTAGCACTTCTTTGTCTTTTTCTATGTCAACAGTGTAAACCAATTCGTCGAGAAACTCGAGAAGTTTCTGGCGTATCTTTTTAAGTGCATTTGTTATGATAATCGGGTGAATGCCACGTTCAACAAGCTTGTCAGCTCTAGCTAAGAACTCTCCTGTTAATACCACAACACTGGTCGTTCCATCACCAGCAGTGTAATCTTGTGATTTGGCAGCTTGTACAATCAACTTTGCTGCGGGATGTGCAACATCAAGCTCGTCTACTATCGTTGCGCCGTCATTAGTAATAACTATGTCACCTATAGAATCAACGAGGAGTTTGTTCATACCGCGCGGACCCAGAGTAGTTCGTACGATATCTGCCAATGTTAATGCAGCTGTGACATTGTTGTGCAATACTTGCTTACCTCTTTCACGTGTGGTGTCCTCTTTAAGAACCAACACAGGAATGGCACCGGCTGTAGGAGCTGCCATGGAGCTCACCTCGTGATAGTATATTATATATCTAGCTATTCCAGCAAAGTTATCACTGTTTTTCGTGATTTTTAAACTGATCTATTTATGAACGTCGGGAGAATGACTAGGTCTTCTAAGTAGCGATTAGCTATGTACCAGGCAGCTAAGATTATATCGCCTGAGAATTAATCCTTTCTTAATGGAGTGAAACACTAGATCATATAAAGGCGACAAGATTGAGATTTACTTTCCTTTTTGAGGAAGGGAGGATGTGCATACTGGCGCCGGGGGGCGGACTCGAACCGCCGACCTCCCGGTGTCTACTCGATTGCATCACTAACAGCCGGACGCTCTACCACTGAGCTACCCCGGCTCATTTTAGTTAGTTGCTCTTCTTGCATTTGTTAGCGTAGCTGCAGAAAATACCTACTAATAAATTTCTGCTTTAAAAAAACTTAGAAATAAATCACTGCCGAGGATTTATTTTCTTTTCCTTGTTGTTTATCACATCGTAGGTGCATGCAATTTAATTCATCAAGCTTATTTTGCTTTTGCTTTAAATTTGGACATTGTCGTAAAATTTTGCCAAGCAGGACCTTAGGGTTTTTAAAATGCTGATGAAAGAAGAAACGAGCAAAATAAAAGTCCGTGGAACATCAACAAAGGCCAGAGTCCTAAAGCAGTTGATGATGAAGTTTTTGCTCAACGAATGGCTCAAAAAGAAGCTTTCTGAGGAAGCGCCCCTTGCCGGATTTGTCTCTGCTGATGTGCAAGTCGGTCCAATTGGATATAAGATCGTAATAGAGTGCAAGAATCCACGTGTTCTAGTAGCCAGAAGGGGTATAAGAAAACGAAAGCTAATTGAGGATATCAAAGAGGCCTTCGGAATAGAGGTCGCTAGACTAGATGTAGTGCAATTGAAAACACCTCCTGAGCTTAATGCACAAATAGTTGCGGAAGCAATCGCAAGAGCTATTGAGAGAGGAGCAAACCCGCGAAGAGTAGCATACTTCTATATCCAACAAGCCTTGGAGAAAGGAGCTCTAGGCGTAGAAATTAGAGTACAGGGAAGGCTCCGAAGAAAAAGATCTCAGAAAATGCGTTTCGCATCGGGAAAAATCCTGTATACGGGTGATATAGCAGAAAAGTTCGTATCAAAAGGATACGCACGATTTCAACTGAGAACTGGCACCGTTGGCGTGCAAGTCAGGATTGTGCTTCCAGAATCTCTTGAAAATCTTGTAGACAATATCAAAATAGCTCACCCAGAGGTAAGTAAGGATATAGTTCAAGAGCTAGAGGAAACAATAAGAGCTAACTATGAAGAAGTACTCGCAAAAGTGGGTGAGAAAGCAGCCGGTGAAGGCGAGTCAAATTGAGGGCAAGAGAAATCCGAAAAATGACAAGAGAAGAGAGATTTAAGCAATTAAAGGCGCTCAGAATTAAATTAGTAACGCTTAAAACGCGGCTCAAGCGAGGGGGGGTCTCTAACACATCAGAACTAAGAAATGTAAAAAGGGATATAGCTAGAATTCTTACAGTCATGAGAGAACTCGGTGAAGTGCAATAGTAAAAAGATATCCCAAGAGAAGTTTTTTACCATTCATAGGCTGTGAACTAAAAGTTCTGGCATCAAAAAATGCCTCACTAGAGGGCATTACTGGGAATATCCTGGTGGAGACCAGAAATACCTTCATAATAGCATCGAGTGGAAAAATAAAAGTCATTCCTAAAAAAGGTTCGACGTTTTTGATTAAGATGGGGAATTCGAGTTTAGTAGTAACGGGAGATTTTCTACAGTCACGATACACAAAGCTGCGCAAACTGCACAGGAAGTATTATTAGGTTAGGTGTTATCTTTGATACGTATTGGCCTCCTTGGAAAACCCAATTCAGGGAAATCAACATTCTTCTCAGCAGCGACAGGGAGAGATGTAAAGATAGCTGACTATCCTTTTACCACGATAAATCCAAACGTAGGTATAGCATATGCATCCATTGACTGTGTCTGCAAGGAATTCGGCGTCAAGGACACGCCTCGAAATTCAGTATGTATCAATGGCATACGTTTCATTCCAGTAGAATTATGGGACGTTGCTGGACTGGTTCCAGGGGCATGGCAGGGGAGGGGTCTTGGGAACCAGTTTTTGGATGACCTTAGACAAGCCGATGTATTGATTCATGTTGTTGATGCTTCTGGAAGGTATGATGCTGAGGGCAAAGATCTAGGAAGACCAGGTATACATGATCCCATAGAAGATATAAGATTCCTCGAACAGGAAATACAAAGATGGTTTTGGCAGATCCTTAAAAGAAACTGGGATAAATTTGCACGGAAAGTTGAAGTTGAGAAGAAAGACCTGGCGTCAAGTTTAGCAACATTACTATCAGGTCTAAACATAAGCAAAGAGCATGTGGAGAAAGCTATACAGTTATTATCCCTCAATGCCGAAAAACCCTCAACATGGTCAGATGATGATTTATTAAAATTCGCTGGTGTGTTGCGGGAAGTGTCGAAACCGATAGTTATTGTCGCCAATAAATTAGATGTCCCTGCATCAGAGGAAAATCTTAAAAGATTGCAGGAGTTAAATATAGACGTAGTGCCGGCTTCAGCTTTAGCTGAGTTAATTTTAGTCAAGCTATCTGAGAGGGGTGTAATAAAGTACATTAGAGGGGGTTCATCTTTTGAAGTAGTAAACCCAAATCAGATTTCGGACAGAGAAAGGAAACTATTAGAGAAGATACAAGAATTCCTAGATAAATGGGGCTCTACAGGAATCCAAAAGGCGATGAACCATGCAGTCTTTAATGTAAAGAAGATGATAGCAGTTTATCCAGTCGAAGACGAAAATAAGCTAACTGATAGGAAAGGTAATATACTACCCGACGTCTTTCTGGTACCAAAAGGAACAACAGCATTGAATCTCGCAGAGAAAATACATAGTGACTTAGCTAAGAACTTTATCTATGCGCTTGATGTCAGAACTAAAACCAAGTTGCCAGCAGACTACGAACTCAAACACAGGGATGTTATTAAGATTTACGCAGCAGCAAAGAAGAAATAGCATGACAAGCCTTATCCTATGGTCATTGGAAGAAAAGTTTAAAAGTCAGCAAACTAGAGATACAGTTAGATTATAGTTAGACTGCGTATGGTAGAGGGCCGGGGTTCACGAGTTGGAACGTGGCGTGCCTGGAGACATGTCGGAAAGCACGTGGCGTTTGCGCCTCGCGGGTTCGAGTCCCGCCCCCGGCATATTTCTGCATCCCTTGATCTTAAATACACAACCTCTGATGATATGATGATATAAATGTAGTTTCTTCGTTCTGAGCTAATGGTAGCACTTACTACATCTTGTTGCAATTCTTATTGCAATCTGATAGCTTAATCTTTCAAATTTTAACTCTATCGGCTTACTGTAGCAGTTCAATTTTCTAGGGAAAAGCCTCTGTCTTAACCTTCCGCTAGACTTTCAGGTTCATGATAAAGTGTTTGCCTTATTAAGAATCTGGCTGGTTTATTAGTAGTAAATGAAAATCGTTGCTACCTCTAGGGATTGCATCTTAGGGGGCGCAAATATTGGTCTTAGAAGAGTTCAGAGACATTAGGTTGTCATCCCTCGATGTCGCAAAGCTGGTAAAAGATTACAAGGATTTGCTTCTGAGTGCATTCGTTGCTAATGTATATCAAGCTGCCGATGTCTTTTGTTTAAAGTTGCATAATGTTCCTGGAAAAAGGTTTTTACTGTTGCATCCTCAGTATAGATTCAATCTTACTAATAAAGTTCTAGAGTGGCGAATAACGCCACTTGTTAGTGTTCTTCGTAAGCATCTCAGGAACAAAAGAATACGATCGTTGAGTCAATACTTTTTCGATAGAGTCATAAAGATAGAGTTTGACGAAGGCTTAGAGTTAGTTTGTGAAATGATTCCAAGGGGAGTTTTGGTCCTCCTTAAAGATGGTGTAATTCTGGCGGCATCGCAATACGCAAAGATGAAAGATAGGGAGATTCAAATTGGAGTATATTACAAATATCCTCCAGAACCACCTAGTAACCCCGCAGAGGTCCCGGTAGATGAATTAAATAAGCGGTTCATGGAGCAGTTACCTTTGCTGAAGAACCTTATGAAGCTAGGTATAGGACCTAAATATGCGCTTGAACTATGCAAGAGATTGGGGCTAGACTGTACGAAAGCACTTCAAGATTTCCATCAGATTCCTGAGATTAAGGAAAGATTAACGGAGTTATTCTTGGAAATTCTCAACTCGAAGAAGGGCTTTGTATACTTGAAAGAGGAAACTCCAGTTTTCTTCTCGCCCATTCCTCTAAGCTTTACAGAGGGTTACAAAGTTCTTGAATTTGATGCCTTTGATGAAGCTATTGACTTCTACTTTAGTCATGACATAATCAGACGGGCAATAGAAGAAGCATATGGGAAAGTCTATGAGAAAAGAAAAAAACTTCAGCACATAATTAAGTATCAGAAGGAAGCAATTTCTAAGCTCGAAGCGAAGATCAATAAACTTAAAGAGGTTATAGAAACAGTGTACGAAAACTATTTACTTGTTGACTCAACTCTTCAGGCAATACAAAAAGCTAAAGACTTAGATCACTTAGACTGGGATGAAATTCGTGATAGGATCGCACGCGGAAAGGCTATTGGAATAAAACCAGCAATGATTATCGAGGATATCCAGAATGACGGAACAGTGATATTTAAAATAGATAGGATTTCTTTTTCCGCAAACTATAGAGATACTGTTAATAGCCTTACCAGTAAGCTTTACCAGCGAATAAAAAAGCTTGAGGAAAAGCTAATGGGGGCTAAGGAAGCGCTCGAAAAATCCATGCTTGAGCTCCAAAATTTAGATATGGAGTTAAAAGGAATAGAATCTAAGGCGGCGTGCGTAATACAAGAGCCAAAATATGAATGGTATCACGGCTTTAGGTGGTTTAGAACCTCAAAAAATGCTCTTTTGGTAATTGCTGGAAAGGATGCACAGACAAATGAGACGTTACTTAAGAAGTACCGAGAAGAAAATGACTTGATACTACATGCAGAAGTTCCAGGAGGTGCTGTAGTACTGGTGAAAGAGGGAAAGAACCGCGCTGCTAAAGAAGACCTGGAAGAAGCAGCAATATACGCGGCTTCATACTCTAAGGCTTGGAGGGAAGGACTTGCAGCTGTAGATGTGTTTTATACGTCGGCAGACCTTATAAGTCTAACTCCTCCATCTGGAACATACCTGAAGAAGGGTTCATTTATCGTTCTCAAGAAGGAAATAATTAAGAATGTTAAGTTAGAGCTTGCAATAGGCATAAAGCTAATTAAGAGTAGAGATATCATATCAATATCAGTGCAGTCCTCCCCATTATCAGCTGCTACGTCCCTCGATTGCTACTGTATAATCAGACCCGGAAAATTAGACAAGAGTGCTGTAGTCAGGTCTATCCATAAATATCTCGTAAACAGAATTGTCAAAGAAACACCATACTGTGATGAACGAAAAATCTCCAAAGTTGTAAAGATCGAAAAAATATCGGAACTAGTACCAGGATCATCCGAAATTGAGTTTCCGCAGCAACGCTAATACCTTAACTATCAGTCTATAGTCAAACTCCGTCGTACTTTTAAGAGGATAGAACTAGCTCGTCTTCCATGTATGGTAATCTGACCTATCAAACTAGTGTTTTAAAGGCTAGACGCTAGATCAAACAAGGCATATAGACTTTTTTAAGTAGCAAGTAGTTTATTAGTTTTTATTATGGTGGGTTTAAGGTACGTGGTGGCCATTCTTAACTATAATTACTAACTAACGGAGCCGGTAGCGCAGCGGTAGCGCGCGGGACTGTGGATCCCGAAGTCGCGGGTTCAAATCCCGCCCGGCTCCCCTCAACTGATTCTCCAAAGTACAAGCTAAAAATTCACGAAAGTCTTAGCCCTAATTGTAGTCCATTAAAAAAGGCATATTCTACCCCTTCAGTTGTGTTAATCAGAATGCTTTAGTGGCAATTCTGCCATTTGGTGAATTAACCTGAGTGGTTCTAATGAGTAGTCCTGATAAGAAAGCTTTTGGTATGGCTCCTTTGACAGCGCTGTTCTCTCTAAAAGTATTGCTTGGGGTTGCTTTAGGGTTATTTCTGGGATTAATTGGCTATCTACCGAATAGTCCTGTTGAAAGTTTAATAGTGTTAATAAGCCTTTTTGGGATCCCAGTGTACTTAGCCTTATTCTTCAAATTAAAGTACAACGTTAGAGAGAGCTTAATTAAACTTATTTTACTCTACGGAACTTTAGGTTACTTTGCGTGCGTTCTCTCATTTTGGGCTCTTGTTTTAAATTTGTGAATTTGTTGAAAGAAACAAATTAACACACGGCGTTTGCATGGTGTGCTAGGTGCTCTGTAGGGATATAATGCATTCCCCTCTGCTGATAGATAGGGACGAAAACATAGCAAAGGTCGTTGAACTACTTCATAAAAGAAAAGAAACTCATGCAATTGTGATAGATAAGGGAAGAGTTGTAGGTGTAGTATCTGTAAAGGATGTGCTTAAAACGATTCTTGATAGACTTCGATGGGGCTCACAAAGAGTTGGCAAACTTTACGTATCAGCTATAATGACGGAAAACCCTATATACGTAGATCCTGAAACTTCTGTGGTTGCTGCAGCAAGAGTGATGATTAATAATGGCATAAGTTCGGTGCTAGTGGCTAAAGATCTAAGTAATGTAGAGTCCGTGGGAATACTTACTAAACGAGATATACTTATAAACTTCGAAAATCTCTATGGCTCAAAGATCGCAGTCAGCGATGTAATGACAGGAAACCCCATTTTTGTAAATCCAGGTACGACTATAAAACACGCTGAGTGGATTCTTCGGGAAAATAAGATATCAACTCTACCAGTCTTAGAGGAAGGTAAGCTTGTAGGATATTTGGATGCTAGAATCCTCGCATTAGAAATAGCATGGTCTTACCTTAAGGGCGATATAAAACATACTAGAACCTTTATCGAAAATACAACAGTAGCTGACGTGATGGCGCCTCCGCACTTTATACAAAAAGATAGTAGTATACTTTCAGTAGTAGACTTACTAGTACGAAAAAATGTGAAGGGCACACCGGTACTTGAGAGCGAACGCTTAGAGTCAAAGCTTGTTGGGGTAGTCACCGAGACAGATATCGTTGGCTTACTCGTAAAAAGTTCGAAGTAGCTTCACACTTCTTGACAGTTATTTTCTTTTAAAATAATGCAAATGCTATTGTCTTAGAGAAATGCGATTTATTGCACTGAATATTCGTAAAATGTCTATAAAGTCAATGATCACCAGGTGAAAAATTTGAGCTCGAAAATACGCCTGCAAGACCCCATTGCCACAGAAGTTGTAGTAAATCGCGTACTAGGATATAAAGTATGTAGACGCTGTAATTCCAGAAACTCAATTGTTGCAACACAATGTCGTCGCTGTAAATCTAAGCAATTAAGATTGAAGAAAATAAAAGTAGGCAAGAAGTAGGCGAGTCCTATGAGTGTATATCATAAGCCAACTAAAAGAAAACCCTCTGGTGGAAAGAAAAGACCTACAATGAAACATAAGAAAAAGTGTCATATTGGGCGCCCGCCGACATATACGGAAATAGCGCCTTACGACGAACGAAAAGTGATAAGAACGAAGGGAGGTGGGGTGAAAGTTCGTCTATACAAGGTTGCGTACGCAAATGTGCTAATAAAGTCCCAGAATACGTACAAGAAAGCTAAGGTACTTCGAGTTGTAGAGAATAAAGCAAATCGTGAGTTTAAGCGACGTAATATTATCTGCAAAGGTGCTATAATAGAAACCGAGATAGGTAACGCTATAGTCACATCTAGGCCTGGGCAGGATGGTGTCATAAACGCGATTCTAATCGAGAAAGGAGATGAAAAATGAGTAAGCTTGACTTCAGACAGATTAAGGGAGTCATTGTAAACTATAGAATCGGCTCTAAGGGTAGAAATACTCGGTGGCGACAAGTAATAATAAAGTTCGATCTGCCTTCAAACATTAAAATCGACGAACTTATAGGAAAAAAAGTTGAAGTACACTGGCGGGGTAAAGTTTTCAAAGGTAAACTCTATCGAAAACATGGCAAGTATTCGCTAAGAGCACTATTTGAAAAGTCTCTGCCTGGTCAAGTACTCTTGGGCCAATACGATATTGTAGTCAAAGAATAGTGATTATGAATTCATACAGTGTTCCTGAAAATGTATCCTCCAATTAATTAAAGTTGTATCTTTGTTGCAAAGAAGAAAGTCATAAGGCTTTATTAATAAAATAGATGATTTAAGAGTGTTTTCAATAGTTTCCTTACGGTGACCATATTGAGTACTCAACTGTTAAGAATAAAAATGGTGCTCATCGGAGAGGGTGCTGTAGGCAAAACATCTATTGCAAGAGCTTACCTTGGACAGGCCTTTACCAGTGGTTATAAAGCTACCATTGGTGCTGACTTCTACGTGAAGAGAGATGTTATCGAGGATGCAGTAATGGGAAAAGTCAATTGCGAATTTTTAATATGGGATCTGGCAGGACAAGTTCAATTCACACAAGTGAGGCCTCTATATTATAGAGGTGCTAGAGCGGCAATAGCCGTATTTGATATCACCAGAAAGGAAACATTCTATGCTCTCCCAAGTTGGATACACGAATTTTGGAAAAATGCAGGTGGAGTATGGCCGCTCATTCTAGTCGGTAATAAAGCTGATTTAAGAGGACAACGTGAATGCGTACCACAATCTGTGGGTATGCTCTACGCGCAAAAACTATCGCAGATAATTGGTGTCGAGGTACCCTACGTTGAAACGTCCGCGCTGACAGGATATAATATTCGTGACGCTTTTCATAAGTTAGTTCTCGTTCTGCTTGCCTACTATAGAAAGAAGTTTCTGCAAAGAATGCAGAAATAAGAGAATGTTTCCTCCTGAAAATTCTTTCTAAATATTTATTAGCTCTCTTGGTAATTCTAAAAAGCCGAATGCTTACAAGTTGCAAGATATCTCCGAAATCACAGTTGTGCTTGCATGTTACTAAGATAAGCTTTAAGACGCTTGATAATCCATTTTTCGTTAGGTAAACTTTTATATAAAGCAAACGCAAATTAGGTCTTTTGGAAATTGTATTAGCATCGATTTGTTAATTTCCTTAGTCAATGAAAATTTTGAATAGAAAATCTAGTATGGGAATAGTTTTAGTGTCAATATTTAAAACAAGCAACCAATTGAGTGAAGATGTGCTGTGGTGTAAGTTTTGAAAATACGCCTAACCAATGTCGCCGGTGTATACCTACTCATATCATTCTTTGGCTTTTATCTGTCGTTTTCGCTGTACCAACTTAGATATTTGTTATCATTTTTAGCCTCTATAGGGATAAACGTAGGAGTCCTGTTTCCTAACATAGACGGAGCAATTTCGCTTGCACCCTGGCTGCTTGTTTTCTCAGGAATTTTGCTGTCAGCCTTTATTCTATCATATCTGCGTTTTAGTATGATAGCACGCTTTGCGTTATTAAGATTAGAAGCTAAGCGTGAAATATCAAGCGACAAAATCTTCCAGGGGGAGATGACGTCAGTCTGTGTTAAAATCCGCAATCCAACATTCTTTGATCTAGATAGGATCCTCATAGTGGATGTTGTTCCAGACACATTCGATATCACCTTTGGAGAAAATTATGCTGACACTTTCATCCGAGCCGGTGGTCAAGCAGAGATGGCTTATGTGTTGAGAGCTGCCTCCAGAGGTGTCCATTTAATTGGCCCATTAAACATCTTATTGAGGGATAAAATGCATTTTTTTGTTTCGTCTATTGAAATACCAATAATGTCCGAGGTAAGGGTCTTTCCGTCATATAGTGATATAAGGAGACTGGAAATAGCGCAAAAAAGCATGGGCGGATTTTTGCCGGGACAGCATACGATACTTAAAATAAAAGGAGCAGGGTACGATTTCCACCAACTACGTCAGTTTGATCATTCTGATCCGATAAAATTAATAGACTGGAAAGCATTTGCTAGGTTAGGTAAGTTGCTCGTTAGGGAATACTTGGGGGAGCGAATTATCAAACTTTACATCATTATCGATACAAGTTACACTATGGGTTATGGCTATAGACGCCTTACAAAGCTTGATTTTGCAACTAGAGCGGGTGCTCTAATAGCATATCTAGCCAAGAGACTCCAGGACTTTTTTGGTGTGATGTTATTTAGCTCGACAGTCCACAATTTTGTTAAAGCAGCCCGTGGAAGAGGGCACTTTATGCGTGTTCTATCAGTACTAGCTGAGGCCGAACCAGAAGGCATAGCAAACCTTCCTGGAGCGATTAGATACCTCATTAGTCATGAACCCAGAAGCTGCTTTCTAATAATAATATCTGATCTTGAAAGTGATATTGGTGCCATTGTAGAGGGAGTCAAAATTGCGTTAGCTAATAAACTGAAGCCTACGATTATAGTTCCAATGTCGCCCTTTTTTGAGATACCTTCTCCAGGAAGCAGCTTTAAGCAAATGTTTCGAGACGCTGTTATGATTGAATATCTACGGCGAATAAATGCCATCGCATCTAAGATAACCCAATATGGTGTAAAAGTTGCTCCAGTTTCGCCTCAGAACATTGTTTCGGTAGTTTTAGATAGTTACATTCGCGCGAAGCATCGATTCATAGGTGCCATATGAATTGCGTGAGTACTTAAAATTAATCGAAAAAACAAGAAGCTCCCTACTCTTTAAATATGTGTTATTCAAATGTCTCCTTGTGACATTTGTAATCTTATACTTCCTGTACATTTTTCAGATAATAGAATTTAGCATCTTATCAAAAGGACTTACAGCTCTACAATACGCAAAATTTGGGCTTATATTGTTTGTATTCTCAGTGGTTTACATATTTATCTTATTCGCAGCGACTTTATCTAATGTTTACGACTATGAAATGATTCTCTTTACGTCGATTCTGATCATGAGTACAATTCTTAAAGCTAACGCAGCGGATCTAAGTGAATTCTTCATGGGAGTATCTATTGGCATAAATCTAAAGGAATTGTTATTGATGATACTTGGACTCACTCTGTGGCTTTCCGTGTTATTCAGTATTAGTTTCATTGCAAAAGAACGAATTTCATATTTCATGTGGTCTCTCGTATTGATACTGATAAGCCTCATAAGTCTAAATGCGCTTGGGCATGCTAACATTGCCATCCCTGAGTGGCCTCCAGAGTCTCTAGCAGAACTTTTATCAAATCGTGTTTTAGTGATGTCGCTGCTAACTCTAGTTGATATTGAGATTTGTAGCAATCTTGCATTTATATCAACAATAACCAGTGAGAATATCAGGAAACTCGACCGAATATACAAAGCATTGCATGAAATTTTTGCCGGTAAGACATTATCAGAGACCTCTTTGGACCGCAAAGAAATTATTGATACAGCGTCCAAATTAAAGTTTAGTCCTCTTGCATTGATAATGCTGAGAGGTCAAAGTGGTATATATGCTCTAGAAGAGACGAGTGGGGAAGTGCTGAGTAAAGTCGCGGGCTTTCTCAAGTCCAGGAGTGCTCAAGACACCGATTTTATTAAAGCTGCCCTAGGACTCAAAGTAATTCCGCAATTTAGATTTGTGCTGCTATCAATAACTTCGAGTCTACTTCTGAAATTACCTCTCGCAGTGCTCTCAACGCTACTAGCGTACTACTTAGCAGCCGTACTAAGCAACTTATATCCAGAAGTAGTTGAGGTACGCACGCCGATGTTTTCGTTAGTTGTATTCTTGTTATTTGTACTAATATTTTATTTGTTAGGACTGGCGGTAACTAGAAGAATTACTAAATAGATTTCGTTAATGTATCTCAACTAGAGATTTCTTTATATCGCCTTCAATTAACTAATAATTACAGCATAGGAAAGAGATTTTAGTATACATAGATGTTACTGAAAGAGTTCTAGCATATTGCAGTTAAATGAAAAGCATATGATTAATTTAAGCTTGTGGTTGCGATGAATGTAAGCACAAATTTACTCGGTGTTGCATTATCCGAAGAGGAGATAATCACAGAATTTAAAAATTTCCTACTGAACTTCTCTACAATTGACGAGAAAGGCAAGCCAAGTTTTCCCTATCTTAATGTATTAGAGGCCATCTTTGACAGGCAGGTAAGAAGTATTAGTATATCCTATTCTGACTTAGTATTATTCAGTCCGCGATTGGCCAAGCTCCTTCTAGAGAGTCCTAGAGAGTCTCTAAAGATATTCGCGAAAGCTCTGCAGGAAGTGATAAAAGAACTCCATCCGGAGATCCCAGAGAAAATTTTAAGGACTTTTAGAATACGCATAAAAAATGTCGGTGGAGAAGTTCCTATTCGCGCTCTTTTCCTCAGTAGCTATGTTGGTAGAATTGTCGAATTTAGAGCATTAGTTGTTAGGGCAACGCAAGTCAAACAGTTCCTTAGAAGAGCATTATATTTGTGCGATGTTTGCGGAAGGATGTTTCCATTCGAATCGCAGGAATTTTACACGAAGCCCAGAGCTTGTATATATCCAGATTGTAATAATAATAACCCCACAAAGATAAGGCTCATGCCCGATGGACAAGAATTCGAAGAGTATCAAGAGTTAGTCGTGCAAGAACTTCCCGAGGAATTACCAGCTGGTAAGCTCCCTGAATCTTGCACCTTGATACTATATGGTGATCTTGTAGATAAAGTCAGGCCAGGTGATAGGATTAAAGTTACTGGTATTATCCTGACTGAACCTGAACGCAAATTAATTGAAGGAAAAAGGCCATTATATAAAACATATGTTGAAGCCGTTCACTTAGAAAAAACTGAGACAGAAGAGGAGGAACTTAAATTAACGGAGGAAGAACTACAAGAAATCCTTGCCCTGAAGAATGATCCGGATCTGGAGAAAAAAATTTACGAAAGTATAGCTCCATCAATCCATGGTCTAAACTTTGTGAAGAAAGCGATAGCCGCCCAACTTTTCGGTGGAGTTCCGAAGGTCTATCCCGATGGTACACGGGTAAGGGGCGATATTCATATACTCCTGATAGGTGATCCAGGTACAGCAAAGTCACAACTCCTCAAATATGTTTCGATCCTGGCACCAAGGGCTATTTACACATCTGGCAAAGGTGCCTCAGCAGCTGGTTTAACAGCAGCTGTCGTAAAAACCGAGGATGGCTGGGCTTTAGAGGCAGGAGTTATGGTCCTAGCAGACAGGGGCGTAGCATGTATTGATGAATTCGATAAAATGCGAGAAGAGGATAGAAGAGCAATCCATGAAGCACTTGAACAACAAACGGTTTCAATAGCAAAAGCGGGTATAGTCGCTACCCTAAACGCGCGTACAAGTGTATTAGCTGCGGCAAATCCAAAATATGGTAGGTATTACCCCAATAGGGGACTTAAAGATAACATTGATCTTCCGCCACCAATTCTTTCAAGATTCGATTTAATATTCGTTATCAAAGATATGCCTAGTGAAGAGTACGATAAGGCACTGGCGGAGCACATTCTTAACATACACGGTAAATACAAAAGTCCTATTCCTCCAATCCCACCAAAACTCTTCAAGAAATTGATTCTATATGCGCGAGAACACATAACTCCAAAATTGTCCAGAGAAGCCATGGAGAAATTGAAGGAGTTCTACCTAGAGATGAGAAAGAGTGCTGGTAGGTTCCAGTCAGATAGCCTAGAAATGCACCCTGTACCTATAACTCCCAGACACTTAGAAGCACTTGTTAGACTAGCTGAAGCGCATGCTAGAATGCTTCTAAAAGAGGTAGCTGACGAGAAAGACGCTGACTTCGCCATTCATTTAATGGCAGAGAGTCTCAAACAAGTAGCGTACGATGTTGAATCCGGGGTTCTAGATGTTAGTGCAATTTACACTGGGGAAACCTTCAGCCAGAGATCCAGGTACATGATAGTTCTAGATACCATTAGAAAATTACAGAATGAGTTCAGCGATGGGATACCAATAAATGAAATAATTCAAAGATGTGAGGCAAAAGGCATCCCAAGAGAGTTCGTGCTACAGGTTATACAAAAAGAAAAAATGCGCGGGGAACTTTACGAGAAGAAGCCAGGTCACATTTTATTTGTTACATAGTTAACTACGTAGAAAAAAGCTCCTTCAAGTACTGTACCAAGTGAGTAGGTTAACCTAAGCTTCCATTATTATCATTTGTTTGCAGGTAAGTGAATAGGAAAATAATAATAAAAATTTCCTCTGATATTTTAGTATTAATCGGTTAGACTGTATTCTCCGTATACTACTAATGGGTGCAGCTTTTGAGCGGCAAAGAGGAAAATAGTGCAGAGGAGGAATCTGAAGTTGATCAAGAACTTGAAGCACTCGCAGAAGAAGTCATGAGAAAATACCTCGGAAGTGTAAGAGCTGATATACGCTCAAGGGCAATCGAATCGGATTTTGAGGAAATTGTCGCGGAAAAAATAGAGATTCCTGAGGACATTCAAAGGGTATTAGAGGAAGTTCCTGCCGAGCGAATCTCACCTGCAGAAACAATGCGCGAACGAATAAATGAGACAATAGAGAAGTTAAACGAGCTAATAAAAAGCTCGAGAGAAAATCTAAAAGGGGTGATAGTGGAGCAATATACAAGAGTTCGAAAACACGTACGTGAAGTTGGCAGTATGGTAGCACTTGCTGTTGTCAGCAAGATAGGTGCTCTACACTTAAGGCATAAGATTCAAGCAATATACAAAGATATAATTGAGAACGAACTAAAGACTAGAGAAAATCAGATAATTAAGGATACTCTAACTCCTCTAGAGTTATTCTTTAGGAACTTTATCCAGCATGTCAGTGAATTGTCAGAACATATATTAGGACTCAGAGAAGCATATGAAAAATGGTTAGTTGAATATGGAACTGTTCTCCGTGACTTCATAGAAGAAGAGAGCGGAGCAAGTGAGATCGAAGAGCTGCTGCAGAAAAACCAACAGCTCAAGAGCCAATTAGCAGGGCTTGAAAAAGACCTAGAGAAGTGTAGCTCAGAAAATCTGGAGCTAAGAATGAAAATAAACGAACTCGAGAGGCACTTAAGAGAAAAAACCGAAGAGTTAGCAGCGCAATTAAGAGCTGAATACGATAGCAAAATTGAAGGATATACTAAAGAAATAATGCATCTTCAACAAAAACTCGCGGACAAGGAGAAGGAAATTAATGACTTAGTAAACAAGATGAGAGCATTAGAAAAAGAATTTCTAAAAATGCCAGGCCTTGAAGAACTAAAGAAAATATATGAGCAGCGTTTAGAGGAGAAAGATAAACTCATAGAACAGCTTAAATCAGAGCTTGATGCGCGTGTAGGGTCTAGAGAACTAGTAGACAAATACAAGGAAGTCTACTCAAAGTACATTAGCCTATCCGAGGAAAATAGGCTGCTAAAAGGTGAAATAGAGGGCCTCAAAAAAGAGAACGATAAATTAAGAACAGAAATCTCAAAACTAAAGGATAAGCTCTCGGAAGCTGCCAGCTTAGAGGAAATTCGCAGAGTCTACGAACAAAAATTATCGGAGAAAGAAACGGAAATAACCGCATTAAAGAATAAGATTGTTGAACTTCAAGAATCTCTGGCAACCCTTGAGGGTCTTAGGAAAGAGTTTGAAGCAATAAAGGACCTAGTTGGAAAACCAACCACAACGGTGTCGCCTGAAGTACCTATGGAAGGATATAAGCGGATACTAGAGGACCTCAAAAATGAAATCATAAGTCTTAGGGAGCAACTGGTAGAGCGCCAAAGGAAGGCAGCTGAATTGGAAGCAAAAGTCAAAGTATATGAGGATCAAATAAACTTACTGCAAGAACAGTTAATGGCATATAAGAGAGGCATTTCGATATCAGACCAAGAGTTCACAGAACTGAAGAGGGAAAATCTAGCATTAAAAGAGCGTTTGCGTGTATTGGAAGAAAGGAGCAATGAACTTTCGCGCAATCTGGAGGCGGCTAGACGCGAACCCGAGGAACTTAAAAAAGTCTTGTCCGAAACTCCACTAGGACGGATATACCTCCAACTACGAACTCTTAGACGCGCTTCGATAGAATTCTTAGCGCGCGCTCTTGGAATGCCCCGTCCTGCAATTCTCAGAGAACTCCAAGTATTAGCTAAGATGGGCCTGGTAAAACTCACAGAAAATCAAGCAATATACCAGGGATAATGCAGCGTCGGTACAGGTGCGTCTATAGAATCCTAAAAGTTTTTTCTATGGAGTCATTAACCAACAGAGTGACTCTCCAAAACAACGGTTACTATCCTTCGAGTCTTTGAGTTATAAGCCACTACAGCATTTTAAAAAATTACCACGATTAAATAAAACTCTAGTAGAGTGCGTTGATGGATGATTTAGAGATTGAGTTAGATGATCATAAAAACTAGGTGCGTAATACTCTGTATCTGGATACTACTAATACTTACTTTACCAGTACAAGATTATAGGGTTAAAAGTGTAGAGCTGCAGTACCTAGGTGAATTCTTTAGAGGGGATGTCATTAAAATTACGGGACGGCTTTTAGTTATTGATAACAATACAGAAATTCCTATCTTCAATGCCGTAATTGAATTATTCGCTAATCTATCAGATGGAAAAACACTCTTCCTAGGATCAAATAAGACAAACGTCGATGGCCTCTTTTTGTTTAGCATCCGCATAGATCATAGATTCCCGACGGGCGAGGTGATATTCACTGCGTATTATCCCGGAGACGCACTCTTGGGATATGACTCCGTAAGGATGTATTATAGGGCAATAATCAAACACCAGTCTTTAAACAATTTGGACTATGAAATAGGTCTCTTCATAGGAATACTCCTGCTAATCATGATGACACTTGGAACTATAATGGTCACGCTAAGGATCTCTAGACATGAGCAAAAAGCAGAAACTACCGCGGTCTGGATCGAAACATTGGATAATATGATAACTAGAGCCTCTAAAAAAGATTTTGGGTTTGTATTGTTATCCGGAAGCCTATTAGATTCATTATGTAAACGCTTTGGTAAGATCCCCCGACTCGACATGACTATCCAAGAAAAGTTAATGTTAATAAGGGAGCATCTATCAGAGAACGGTTTTAACATATTAAAGAACGTCGTTTCTCTTTATGAAATTCAACTTTTTGGTGGGCCCTACGCGAGAAATATCTTGATGACAACTCTTGACTACGCACTTTGGGCACATCTACTGAAAGTCCTGCGGGAAGAACTAGGTTATAAACAGGGTCGGTGAAATGTCTAGTGGGCTTGGTATGCTTGCGAAATTTTCCCTTTGGGCCTTTATGATATTAATGGCTTCATCAATAGGTCTAGCGATCTTAGCCTCGAGTATGAATTACGTATCAACGCCATACTCTTTAATATCAACAGCTAAAAATGGGCTCTCAGAACTGCGTAAAATTTTGAGAGATAATGGATTTGAAACATCAGTCATTATAAGTGATCCTGAGGCAGCTATGAATCTAAACGAACCCCTAGTTTACGTGATAATCGGCCCCACTTTAGATTACGACATGCAATCTCTAATAACATTGTTATACCTCCTTCAAAATGGATCTAGCCTAATGATAGTCGACGACTTTGGGAGAGCTAACTCTATAATAGATGCATTTTTCAGTTTACTAAATCCAAATGAAATGTTCCAATTTATTTTTGGACACAAACCAGCTGATGCTAACGTCACAAAACTGAGATTGTATATTAACACATCCGTTGTTGTTTTGGATGCAAGCAGCTACTGGAAAAATCCCGCAAATATTATCGTGGAAGATTTTGACAGAAGTCTTGGGATATTTTCGCCGAATGTGCAGCGAATTCTGGCCAGGTTTGCATCTACCTTCTTTATTGATGTGGAACTATCATACATCAATGGCAGCAAGAAAAGATACAACGTTCCAATTCCAAGTGAACTAGGAATAATGCGAACTACCCAATACAGTTGGCTTGAAACAGATTTGAAGAGTATTATAGAAGGTACAGCAAGACCTGACTATACTGAATTCGGAGGGGTACCATTTACCATTGGATTAACTTTCACAATAGGAGGCAGTAGAATAATGATAATATCAGATCCTGATATATTCACAAATGAAGCCTTCGAAATCTCCCAAAAAAGTGGATTTGATAATAGGGCATTCGCCCTCGATGTTTTCCGCTGGTTAAGCGATGGAAAGAGAAGAATTGTACTATTCGATGAATCTCGAAAAGGAATCACGCCAGAAAACCCGTTATTTGGAATAGCTGTTTCTGTGAAAGCAATCTCATTCATTTCTAGGTATTGGATCATTGCACCACTAATACCTCTAATTTTTACTCTCTTCTTTGCTGCCTATATTCCACGGCAATTTAAGGAAGAAGTAAAGATTTTCAAAGTGACGAGGAAGAGAGAAGGAATTCCTCCATACTATGGTAGGTATCTCTGGTATATGTATAAAGGTGGTCTCGAGGAAGCATTCAAGATTATCGTGGGTGACCTCAAGCAAGCTATAAAACTCAAGACCGGCACAACTGAAACCGAATGGGATAGAATACTTGAACATCTAAAGAGAGTAAGACCAGATCTTTCAAATTTAACTGATCAACTAGGGGAAATAACGAAGATATGGGATCTGATGATGAAAGGCAAAAGGGTTAAACTAAGAATAACAGACTACACTAAAATGTTTGAGTTAATAAAGCAAATTAGGAGTAAACTATAGTGCTTCACGTAGGATGCGCTCCAGGCTCTCTTTATCAATTTTTTCGGTTGTGCTCAACCTCTTAGAAATATCGCGTAAAAGTGCTCGTACTCTTGCATAGTCGGCCTCTTCTGAGACTTGCGCTACTATGAAATTAATCTT
>JANJXX010000027.1 GCA_024720975.1 Candidatus Panguiarchaeum symbiosum
TATGACGTCTCAGATGAAGATCAGCTAAGGGAGTTAGAGAAATGCCTCACCGAGCTTCAGAAAGTATATGATAATATCCTTGAAAGGTGGATGAGGGAGTGCGCGCCTAGATACTTTATTTAATTCATTGCTTGATTTAGACTGTTAAGAAGGTAATAAATTGGAAAGGGTTTTTCCTATTTACTTGGAATGACTCTTAAAAAGCTGAGATAATCATGACTAATCAGTTAAGTAATTCTACAATGCTTCTCAGACAAGGTATGATATACTCTAATCTCCGGTGGTCTGAACGCGCTCGGAGTCATCTAGAGGAAAAGGATTTGCTTAGGGATGCAGAAAAGATATTCGGTGGCGAGAACCACTGAGATCGCCATCAGGATCTGGAGGAGCTCCAGTAGCGCGTTCGCATTCCACAAGACCTTGGAAAAGCCAAACGAGGCGAGACGATAGAAAAGGCAGAAGAAGTTGTAAAAGATACGCAGAGTGTTCCAAATGCGGCAGGCCCCTCACCTGCCCGCACTGCGGCTGGCCAAAGTAATCTTGAAGGGATATTCTTTAACCTGTGTATATAAGCCTATAGAGTTTTGCTGGATTATTTGCTAAGATGAGCATTTTACTCCATCATGGAACGAAATCTAAAGCATAGGCTAGTTTTAATGGTATGCTTAGGAATTAAAAATATTATTAACTCTTTCTGAATTTAACACCAACTAAGGGATTGAGAGATCTTTCAGCTTTCTCAGGTAATTCATGAGGTTGGCGGCTTCCTCATAGTTTGGGTCTAAAGTTAATGCTTTTTCCGCATGATATAGAGCACTATTAACATCACCTTTCATGGCATACATGACAGCTATGTTATAGTGAGCCTTAGGTTCTGCAGGGTTTACGTCTATAGCCTTCTTAAGGTACTTCAAAGCTTCATCGAACTTCCATATCTCAGCTAGTGCTATACCCTTGTTAATTAGCGCCGAAGTATAGTTTGGATCCAGCTCAAGAGCTTTATCAAAATATTGCAAAGCTTCATCTACACGGCCGAGCTCTCTTAAGAGATTGCCAAGATTGTTGTAAGCTTCCTTTAAAACCGGCCTTTCCTCCAGTGCTTTTCTGAAATAGAATTCAGAAAGCTGATATAGTCCTAAGCTTTTGAAGTGAAGTCCTAGATTCGTCAGCTGTTCAGGCGAAGAATCTTTTGGCATGGGAATGAATCTCGTCACTATAGTCCAACCAGGAACCACATAGCTTGTAACAGCCCTGTTCTCAACCACTACAGAATAAGGGAGGCCCATGTGATCAGTATACAGCTTCACGTGAGTGAGGGCAACAGCATCTACATCAGCATGCCTGGCAAGCCATGATCTTACGTATTCTTCCACTTTACCAAATAGAATCTCAGGCCCATCATCAAGTTTTATAAGCTCTGGCAATAGAAGAGTCTGCCATCCAATAATCTCGGTGAGGTCTATGTAGATGACCTTTCGCGCATCTCTAACAAATTTAAGCTGGTCATGAGCCATGCTCAAGGATTTATCTATTTTAGCGATTAACTCGTTGTGCTTGTTAATATTCCTGAACACTATTACCTTAGGCTCTTTGATCTCAACACCCTTTTCTGAAAATCTTGTGTAAGATAGGGCTAAAACATATTCTATGCTCTCCGGTCCTTTCACTTGCAATGATAAAGGATTATGCAAATACTCTGGTAGAGGATAATACTGTACTCTTATATCATCTTCTACCCCGCGACCTTCTATATACTCCTTAATTGCGTTAGATATTCTTTCCACATCATTTCTTTTGGGGGGTCTTTATCAGTTCTACGTCTACCATTAAGTTTAATCCTTCCTCGATTAACCATGAACCAACTTCAATTGCGAGATCATTATATGCTTCTTCTCTTCTCAGCCTTTTACACTCTATGTAAACTTTTATTGAGCCCTCCTTATGAGCAAATACATCCAGAGTTCTATTATCCACCTTTGGGTAAAGATGAACTTCAAATTCATTAGAAGCATAATTGGATGCCACTAGGACTTCGTACATTAGACTCTCAAATTCCTCTCTATTTCTCAATTTTCCGAGCAACATGCTATCTTGAAGATTTGCTTTTCTAAGGCGTACTAAATCATTGAACGCATACGCAAAGAGCATTAAGTATATGAATTCCTCCGCTTCTGACGTATAGTTTAAGTCAAAAGCGCATCCACGACCAGCAATATCCCAGAGAATTCTATACCATTTAGCTACCCTATGAATATTTACGCCTGTTAAGAATCTCAAAGTCCCAAGCTTACCCTTAGGCTTATACTGTTCGAATTTTTCTGACTCACTGAGCAAAAACTCCTTTTCCAAATATCTGCTCTAAAAAGCTCCTTAGCATATCAATTAGACCCTGGGGCCCATTGACGGAATTCCAGCCAAATAACCCCCTCACGGTAGATACCACTGTTGTTAGACGCCTAATAAATAATTTTGCAGATAACCGCAAGAGATTATAGGGTAGATTATTTTGATGATCCTCAAGTTTTAAGTCCCAAAATGGAAGTTATTCGAGTGTTGTTTATTAGGCCTTGTGCAAGTGCATAAAGATGTCTCATCCTTCTCCACGATTCTTGTGATATCTTCCTCCAACAAATCACTCGTTATTTTACTAATCAGGGAAGACGGCACTCCTTCCAGCATAATTATATCACATGTGGACGCTCTACGACCTTTAGCCTTGCAACTGCTAAAGTTCTCACGGGTAAATTCTTAATCCTTCTCTAACCTTATGCTTTTCAATATGCTATGTTAGAATGAGTAGGAAGAATGATGGCAAAGAATTATGAAGCATTCTATTCATGTAATGGTCTTTGCCGCCAATCAGCATGCTAAAGCGCTCAATCATAATTTTCCAAAAATATTTACACATGCTATCATTCGCTCCTGCTCATTTTTATTCTCACCAGCTTTGAAAAAATTAATATTTCACGAAAACGCTTTTCAAAAATTGTGGGAATAAGTAATTCGCTAAGCGCAATGGTGTCCGCGCTTAGTGCTCAATTTAAAGAGATAAAAAGATCAGCTGAGGAACTTCTAAACCAAGAGATAAGAGTAGCAGTTGGACCATTCATTATGCAGAAAGTTTTAGGTGTTGTCGAAAGCTATAATGATGCACGACAAAATCTTTACTCAATATTGCCACAGTTAATCAAGGGATATATCACACTTCCATCATTTACAAGGGATGATGCTCAAATAAATCCGCTTGAAGTGCTTCAAAGAATCAGGAATGGTTGCGAATTCATAATAGAGCTCTTAGAGCAATGTACACGTGGACTCACAAGAGAGGAGAAGGATAGGATAGACTCATTAAGAAAAGAGCTCCATAAGGTGGAAAATTTCAACCTTAGCCTATATTTACATCTCAAGGAGGCTTTATCAGAATATGAGCATCGTCACTATCTCTCAACAGTACTTCTAGCTGGAAAAGTGATATGTTTCGTGCTTGAACAAATACCTGGTAATAATGATTCTGAGAAAATCGGCGAATTGATAAGAGAAGGTATAGTTCCCGAAGATATGAAGCAAGAACTGTTAAAAGGGGCAAGGGGAGCACGCAGTTACTATGTGCACGATATAAACTCTATTCCCGAATCCGCTGAGAGCCTAGAGATGCTTGCTAAAGCTTTTTACTTCACTAAACTTCTGATAAAGTATGAGGGTGCAGAATTAGGAACAGGCATTGACAAATACTAAAGTTCATAAAAATTTGACGAGACTCTTTTAAGCCTTGTCTGTATTTTCCAAGCTGAGAACCTCTTTTATTTCGGGATCTAGTTCTGGAGCAAGTCTAGATTTACCAAATTTACCTATGCCTACTATAGCAAAATATTCCCTGCCAACTTGAAGATTTAATGGTGGTGGCTCACCATATTTCCTTGTATATTCGTGCAATGCAAGCATCTCCTGATGCTTATATTGATCCTCATAATCTTCAAACGGCTTAAACCACACGTATAACTCATTGTC
>JANJXX010000028.1 GCA_024720975.1 Candidatus Panguiarchaeum symbiosum
TCCATTGGCGTCTATGACCAGCGGTTCTTTTGGTATCAGTTTGAAGTAGTAAAAGTTAGGTAGCTTAGCCTCAGTCAAGCTTTCAATTGTGCTCCTAGCTCCAGAAGTTTTAGGTACATCATGATTTCCAGCAATAACAACAACCTTAATCCCGGCGCCTGTTAATTCACCAACAAATTTTGAAAACTCTACAAAGTCCTTGCTAGCTGGGTCAGGTCTGTTAAAAACGTCTCCGCTTATTAGAACTATGTCAATTTTGTTTTTAATTGCATACTCGGCGATGCTAAACATGTTTTTATAGAAATCCTCCCTGCGCTTCTCGTTGGCAGATGGAGGTAGGAAATTGATTATCCTAGCGCCTAAGTGGAAGTCAGCTGTATGTAGAATTTTCATAAATACCCCAATCAATCTAGATTTCTAAATTCTTCTTAAAATATACCACCAGTGATTTCTAAACTCTTAAACTTCACAGATTTTGGGAAAATCAAGTATGAATAATAGCCTCTGGCTGCACCACTCCAAAATTGTTGATTCAAAGTTATTTAAAACTTCTAGGCCTATTATATATTCTCTGGGATGTAGCAGTAAGTTCATTCAGTGAGATTCTGATGGGCTCCATAAAGTTCACTAGATACAGAAGATCCCAGCAATTGTGCATGAAATGTGGCGTATGTGTCTCTATTGTTAAGTGTCCTGGTGATACAAATTGTATTGGCTGCTCATCATGCTACCTAGCTTGTCCATTCGAGGCCATAATCCCTGAGGAAGTAGAGCTTGTCAGCAGAGAAATTCCAATATGGATAAACGATGAGAAGGTTTTTGTACCAGAGGGAATAACACTTAAGATAGCTCTGGAGCTCTTAGGTTACGAGTTTGTGAAGTTTCCTCTTGATGTAGGCCCGAAGAAGATTTATGCACCGTGCGAGACAGGTGGATGTTATTCTTGTGCTGTACTCGTAGACGGGATTCTGGCACCCCTATGTCACACAGCTGTGAGGGAAAATATAAAGATAAATCTTGATGTATCAAATGTTGAGCCGCTACGAATCGTTGAGAGTTTCATACCTCACACCGTTGGTGGTGTTGGAACCCCCTGGTGGATTAAGGGTAAGGGATATATTGAAGTAGCATGCTTTGCAGCTGGATGCAACTTGAGATGTCGAACATGCCAGAATTTCACAATAACTTATAGAAGTTTAGGTAAACCCATGACTCCGCAGGAGGCGGCAGAGCTTTTAACCAAGACTCGCAGGAGATATGGCGTTGATAGACTGGCAATAAGTGGAGGCGAGCCGACACTTAATAGAGCTTGGCTTGTCAGATTCTTCAAGGAGCTTAAAAGATTGAATCCTGATACCAAAGCCAGACTGCACCTTGACACAAATACAACCCTGCTAACTAGAGATTATATAGATGAGCTTGTGAACGCTGGAGTTACTGATATTGGCCCAGACCTGAAGGCTTATACGTTGGAAACATTCAAAAAGATAACGAACATAACCGACGATACATATGCTAGGAAGTACCTTGAGACATCCTGGGATGCTGTCAAGTACATGGTAGATAACTATTACCCAGATACATTATTCGTTGGTATAGGTATACCATATAACAGAGAGTTCTACAAGGATTTGGAAGAGCTAGCGAAGTTTGGAGAAGCAATAGCAAGGATAAACCCAGAATTGCAGGTGTGCGTGCTTGATTACAGAGCAGAATTCAGAGCCCAAACTCTAAGGAGGCCAACTATCGAGGAGATGCTAACGATCAAGAAGCTGCTTAATGACGTTGGATTAAAGACAGTAATAGTCCAGACTTACCTGGGTCACTTCGGCCCATAAGCAGGCGAGAAATTACCACAAAGACCTAGGAATTGAGGAGAGGCTTGGTATTATAATGTGTATTAAAAATCCATTTTCATTACTTTGAATTAGTGCACCTCATAGAACCTAGACAATTGCCCGATCGGCTTCTGGTGTGTCAAATGCTGAATCAATATTCAAATCGCCTGGATGTGGCACTAATGGACAAATATTACCATCGCATTGATGACAAAGAATTATACTCCCGCACAACATTCACTTTTGACTTGTGGGAAATCATAAAAACCCTCGTTTCGGAACTAAAGCCAGGGAAGCGCTTAATTAGGGCTATTGACGTTGGAGGTGGAAAAGGAGACATCATAATAAAGGGGCTGAAGTACGGGTACGAACCATTCCTAACTGATATAAACAAAGACTTTCTAGAGGAAGCCGAGAGAAGGTACCCTGAATTAAGGGGCCATACAGCAATTCTAAATATATTTGACTCAAAAGAGGTAATCGAATTTATGGACAAAAACGGTTTCTTTGATATTGTCCTCTGCCTTGGACTCGTCCTAAACCACACAGACCTCCCAAAGAAAGTTGCTGTTGGATTCAGCAATTTGATAAAACTTGCAAATGAAAATTCAATAATTGTCGTAGACTTTATGCTATCAGAGCTCTATGTCGGAAATCCAAAGAGTATATGGGCCGACTTCACAATGACTCCAATATCCATCAATGGTATAAGCAGGCTAATCAAACGACATGGTTTACTCCTCAAAGCATTTCATTCAATAGAATACGACTACGGAGAGTACAAGAATTATCGCTATAAGGATCATGCTGTGAGATTATTTCTAGTAAAGCCCTACTAAGTTGTAGCAGTGATACCAGGAATATCAAATGCAAAAGTTAACCCAGCTGTTTAAATACATTTTGTTGAACAAACTTAAACAAGTTATGTTTTGAAGCAGTATGTTATCTCTCTGAACCGCCTCCTAAAGTCAATAACTTTTTCCTTTATATTTTCCTTCTTGCAGATAATCCTCTCAAAGAATTCAGCAAGTTCAGGTATGTCATCATCTTTCATACCATATCTTGTCATCTCCTGCAAACCTATGCGAATTCCACTAGGATTTGCAGTCGCATCTTTGGGTGAGTCCCACGGTAAGGCTACTTTCGTCACAATAATGTTGTTCTCTTCAAGAATTCTAGCTACCTTTGCGCCTCCTCCAAATTCTCTTACATCAATTAAGACCTGATGAGTTTCTGTGAAGCCGCGATCCGCACATAACACCTTAAATCCTCTATTGTAGAGTTCCTCAGCAAGTCTTTTCGCGTTTCTAACTGTTTGCATCATGTACTCTTTGCCATATAGATTCATTTCTAGAGCTGTAACAGCTAGTGCTGGTAGGCGATGGATATGATGATTATAAACTAAACCAGGGAACGTTGTGTAATAGATTTTCTTCCATAGCTTTTCCGGAAAATCCTTCCTCGCGATAATTAGACCTCCTTGTGGCCCTGGAAATGTTTTATGAGTCGACGTAGTTATGACATCTGCGCCTTCCTCAAGGGGCTCCTGAAACATGCCAACATAGATTAGACCGAAGACATGTGCAACATCATAAACAATTAGTATGTCCGAGTCAATTTCACTTCTAAGCTCTTTAAGAGGCTCTGGGAATAAGACAAGTGAGCGACCTAGAATTATCAGCTTAGGTTTCTCTTCTCTCACAATCTTTGCTGTTGCATCAACATTTATTGTAAGGTCGTCATTATTAACAGCAACAACTTCATTTAAGTGGAGAATTCCAGCAACGCCAAATTTTGTGTGAGATACATGAGCCCCAGAAGTCAATCCTACTGAGATGACTGTATCTCCTGGCGATGTAAGTGCCGACAAAACGATTAGATTTGCTTGCCCACCGCTTAAGGGTCTAGGCTCTACCTTATCCGTCTGAAATCTCCTACCGAAGATCTCCTTAACAATATTTTCAATCTCCATACAGTATTCAGTTCCCTGATAGTGACTCTCTTCAAAGTGTTCATTATATCGAT
>JANJXX010000029.1 GCA_024720975.1 Candidatus Panguiarchaeum symbiosum
TTAATGCAGCAGAGCGCTCTAAGCAGAAGACTTGAATCAACTGTTATATAATGATTTTTATCCTCATGTAAGCAGTAGCTTAGCGCTCCCCTAGGCTTCCCGCGGATCACATCCTTCAAGATACCTCTTATCGCTTTTTCTTTTGGATGAGAGGCGAGCTTAAACATGAATTGAGGCATTTTTCCCTCAATTCTCGCTAACCCAATCTTCGCAAAGCCTCCAACATCTGGAGCATAATTAAGTCTCAGCTTCAGCTTTCCGACGATCTCCTTATTCCCTATCTCATTTGTTAAGTAGTCGATTACTTGATCAAAGCATCCCATACAGAGGCTAAAATCTTTAACTGGAATGCCTTTCCCCCTCTCTAATTCACAAAAGTAGGTTTCTTCCTTGCCGCCCTGCTGGACTTCTCTAGTAATAAGCATGGTCTTCCTGCACAGGTCTTGGGGGAGAACTATCTTATTCATGAGCCTCTCAGTTAAATCTAGCATGTCTCTTATGCTTAAATAAAACATAGTCCAATTAGACCACTTTTCAGGGCCTGTCTGGCGGATAGATGTCCTTTCAACATGATATTTTTCTGGCTTAATGATCAATCGAGCTTCCTTCATAGCCTCATCTAATTCAACCTCAAGCGTGCTTCTTTCCTCTGGGATAATGTAGGCTTCCTTCCCATCCTTAATCGTCCTCTCCCACCCTAAGTCTGAGGGGCTTCTACCGTATCTGGATGGATGAATGAGCCTCTCAATTGTTATTGGGGGCTTCTCGGAAACCCAGCCTCGAAAATTAGCATATATTATTGGAAGCGGAGTTGGCTTTGGAACCCTAAAGCCAGCGTTAATAAGCTCTTCCTGAAGCTCAAGTGACGCTGGAAAATAAATTTGAAGCGACTCAATATCATAGGTTCCAATATGCATGTTCTACTATTTCTTTTCTATGCGATTTAAGAGTTTCTATCCCTCCCCTTGTTGTTTGCGACGCTCCTTTGCATTTTAACTCTTTCCTGGAGGAATGTTCTAAGCCTTTTAGCGTCTTCTCGAATCTTATATTCGATAATATCTCCGGTTAGCGTGGCTTGTCCATACCCAACCTTTTCCAAGATCACATCCTTGAGCTCCAGGTCTATCTCATACCCGTAGCTGTTCCTGCCGAGCTCCTTAGCCACTTTAGTGGTCGTCCCGGAGCCTAGGAAGGGATCAAGAACAGTTTCGCCCTTAAATGTGAATAGCTTGATTAGGCGCCTAGGTATCTCTTCTGGAAAAGCAGCTATCCCCTCCTCAAGCCTACCCTTCAGCGGAAGCACGTTCGTGATATCCCAAACAGTCAAGTACCATTTCTCCCTGTTAAAAGTCTCAATATCCACTTTAGATGCCTCAAGGATTTTGCCGTCAAGGCTCTTGAGGTATGAGTAGTCGAAGTCCCCCTTCTGGAAGATTATTATCTCCTCATATATGTTGTCCGGATGATAGTACATTGGGTATGGATGCTGGATTATGACCCCGCTCCTCCTGCTTATCCGTATGTAGCCCTCAGGCTTCCTCCAAATAATCTTATCCCTATACTTGAAGCCCTCCTCAATCATTATCTTAATGATGTCAGAGCATATTGGGTAGAGCTTACCTTCAATCCTAACGTCCTGAGTAACGAAGCATGCAACCCTACCGGGAGCTAAAACTCGCTTCAACTCCCTCGCAACGGAGCGGATCAAATCTAAATAGTCATCGTAGCTCTCAAATAGGTCTGGGTAATCGAATGGAGCGTTGTAATAGGGCGGTGAGGTAACCATTAAGTGAATTGAGCCGTCAGGTATCTCACTCATGTTCCTGCAGTCTCCGAAGATTATCTTATGCCAAGTCATAGCCGACTTCGTGAACTTTGCCCTTTATCGTGATCTTATAAGCCATGGCTTCTGGCCAGCTCTTCTCTGTGGCGCTCTACGTACTCTCTGAGGGCCTCGTTCACCACCACTGTTAATTTTCTGCTCGGAGAAACGTATCGAGCTTTAACGATCTTCCAAAGTGCCTCGTAGATTTCCCTCTCGATGAACAAATTTACCTTGACCTTCTCGACTTTTTCCTTCTCCGAAACCATTCCACTCCACCTTTTAGGATATACACTTCTGTGTATATAAACTTTTCTTCCATTTTTGTAAATTTACATCAATTTGACTCTCATCGATCACGTGGGAATGGAGAAGTGAGTGCGTATAGCTGCTCAGCCTCGTCTCTCCACTCCATTACTTGCGCATAATACTGAGCCAACACAAGGCTTGCTCCAAAGCTGAACAGAAAGATGCAAAGTCCAAATCCTATTAGGAATCCGCCCGTTGTTGAAGCCATACCATCTCAAACTACGAAGCTGCGCGGATTAAACTTTATCATTTATCAGGAGAGGTCCTTCTTGTTAGGCGGGTCTACAACAGCAATCCTCTTTGGGTTTTTCTTTACATTATTTATAAAGCGTTGTATAAGAGTTATGTTATCCCACCAGCCCTCTTTTGTGTATTTATCAATCTGATCCTTAGTGTGTAAGATAACCATTTTTACCACCTAATCTTAACTTAGGAAGTTGAAATTTAAAAGCATTTGCCTCCGTAAATTCCTGAGAAGTTTTAACCTCTTCACTTATAACCTCTTTTTTAACTTTTTCAATTTTTACTTCTTCACTTATAACATCTCACTAATAACTTATAAGCTTTTGTCGTAATCCAAATCATTCAAGGGCTTAATCTTATTCTCTTCTCCGGAGAGTTTCTTTGGAATGTATTATGAGCTCGGGTTGTAACCATCTGGTCGAAAAACAATCTTAAAAACTTTCCGAGTTCCGAGGTTAGAAATTACAAGCCGATTCTGAATAACTTAAAATTGCAGAACTTATAACTGAAAAAGCTTTTAAGTTAACAGTTATATCCTATGCAATGATAAGAATCGCGATATGCAACCAGAAGGGCGGAGTGGGGAAAACAACAACCGCTGTAAATCTCTCGGCGTATCTCGCAATCTCCGGAAAAAGAACTCTTCTGATAGATCTCGATCCACAGGCAGCTGCGAGCTCAGGA
>JANJXX010000003.1 GCA_024720975.1 Candidatus Panguiarchaeum symbiosum
AGAAATGATTTTATTAGAAGCCATAACATACAGCAGCCGTAATAACATGTGTATCATCAGAATACTCGGAACACTAAGATTTTCCGCTGAAGGATATTAATACTGAAGAATGTATCATTAATTCTATAGAAAGTTTAGGCGTCGGATTTTGGCCAAAAAAAGATACGCATACCTAGATAATCATCACAGGCTCGGAAAAAGTCGTTAAAATTTATTAAGCATTTATAACATTGTATAATGCTATGATTTAACCAGTTGTCGAATTTGAATCCAAAGATATTAGCGATTATACCGACATTGGATGATGACCCCTCGGACACCATAAGGAGCTTATTACATCAAACAATTAAAGTTTCCCAAATTTTTGTTGTCGTGGGATCAAAAAGGTTATACGAAAAATTAGTTTCAACTAATGAAAACAAAGATATTGTGAAGATTTTTTACGTCAAACCAGATTTTCGGGATCCTCTCGGAAAGAGAGTTGCTAAAGCCCTTAATTATGCTTTATCTATGGTAGAATTGAACAACTATGACTATTTGCTGAGGGTGGACGCGGACACTGTCTTGCCAAAGCGCTTCATTGAGGAAAATATAAAGGTAAACGCTGATTATGTTGGCAAATCTGGATATGCCATGCTATTAAAAATGAACTGTTTCCTCAGAGTTTTTAAAGGGCGATTTATTGAAGTTGCTTTCGAAGACACGCACATGGGGCTTAAACTTCTCAGCCAAGGGTATAGCGTGCAATCATGGGCATTGCCACCAAAATTAAAAAGGAAAAGCGGTGCTCACCACTCATGGAGATATTACTTTATCCGTGGGATGGAGCTGTATAAGCTAGGCTATGAACCTGTCCACATGGTTGAACTTATCCGTCATGACATTAGAAATATCTTTGCAATTTTAGGCTACTTTGCAGCTATAATCAAAAGGGCTCGACGCTACGATATCGCGAGCTGGGTTTTTAGAGCGCAATTGAGAAGACTCCTCTATGGAAAAGGAAAATAGATACAGTCATGTAGACAATATATTATAAAAGGCCTTAATGTAAGTATGGTAGGGGTATCTGGGGAGATATTGGATATGTATAGTAAAGTCTGTGAAACCAACTGCTATTTGTGATACTCATTATTCACCATTCAAAGATTATTCTTTTGAATTAACTAAGCAAGTCGCGTTCTAGAACATTCAGAAAAGTCCAATTAAGAGTTCTTGAGTCTCATTCTCTTGTCCTCCTCAGGGTTCATCAGAGGGCTCATTGGAGTTAGCTCCTTTCGGGGAATCCATAACTCCCCACACATCCTAAGGAATGTTTTCCAAATGTTTATTGATGCATTTTTCTGCCTATCTATTATAAGACCGCACCTAGGGCACTTGAAGACCGCCCCTTGGGTCTTTATTGTAGTACCCGCATTTGGGGCAGGCCTTCGAAATACATTAATATCCTCCATATCTACTAATTATTTAAATCTACCTATTTTGAAACTGCCGACTTCGGCAACTTTCTTAAATTGAGAAGAATAAAAATGGAAACAATTTGCAAACTTTTCAAAATGTAGAGGACGAAGTAAAAGGATTCCTATATAAGCTCGCTATTATATTTTTATACGTTTGCATTTATAACCGATACCCTTAGCTTTCAATTCTCTTTGTGAGATTCCATAAATAAATGTAAAAGTGTTATATAAAGTCAACTATTTTAAAACTATGCAACGCCCAACCACCATTCATAAAAAGCACACTTCCATTCCCTGAGTCAATTAATAGAGTTTGATTTGAGCAAGGCTAAGAACTAATCATCATAAAAACACTTGATTCTGAGGATCTGCAATTATTAGCTGCATTTACACTTTCCGTGAGGCTAGTGAGTCTATTATAAATGCAGAAAGTTAATAGCTAACTTTAGTTAACTTCCTGGTGATTAACATCGAATATCGTGATGTTGACCAGGAAAAAATTGTGGTCGGAAAAAATGTTGGTGAGTCTAGGGAAAAAATTTCCGATCGTGGTAGCTCTAGTAGTGAATGCTTTGTTGAAAAAATCTCCCTATTCACCGGTGGCGGCTTACTAAGTGTTGTTGAGATAATTAGAGATGAAGCAAAGATCATTACCGATTGGCCGGAAGAAATGACAATAGAGTCAATGAAATTCACTGCCGAAGTCTTAGATAAGTCTAGGAAGATGAAAAGAAACTTGTTTCTTGGGAAATCATGGGTCTTATACGTACCAGAAGGCAGCCAGTACATCTTATTAATCAAAGTTACCTCTAGAAGATATTTCATCCCAACAACTGGTCTGTCTCGGAGAATATGTGAAAAACTAAGAAGTATCCCTGAGGAAGCGTACACTGCAGGAGAGCTGATCGTTGATACCTTAAAAGAAGTCTTCAAATGCAACTTTAAAGTAACAGTAGGTCGGTATGAGTCATTACATAAGGAGATATTTGTACCTCTGGCGGAGCTCGTAGAACTTACGTAGGGTCGTGCATATTTGTGCAAAAATCAAAAATTAGATTAACTACTGCTAGAGTTTTTGTTACTTAATGGTGAAGCGAATGAGCTTCGATCGACGCTTCTTCATAGCTTCTGAAGAGGACATAAAGAGTTGCAAAGTCACGGATATATACTTTATTCGTACAAAGGAAATTTTAGAGAGGGATGGTTTTGGTGACGTCGTCGTAGCTGCTGAATTTACTATTAGCTCCCTTCCAAATGATTACAAATGGCTTGTTTTTGCTGGAATGAGAGAAGTTCTTCATCTTCTTGAAGGTCTCCCTGTTGATGTGTACGCCATACCGGAGGGGACTATAATTCCATCTAGGGATCAGAACAATGTCAGAATTCCTGTGATGACTATAATTGGACCATATTCAAAATTTGCCACATATGAGACTCCAATATTGGGATTTCTGGCTGCCGCATCTGGTTATGCTACTAAAGCTGCTAGGTTGAGGAAGAAAGCTGGAAGCGTACCCATAATTAATTTTGGTGCTAGAAGGACCCACCCAGCAATAGCGTCCGTATGTGATTTTTACTCCTATATTGGTGGATTTGATGCTGTCTCCAATGTATTGGGGGCTGAGATTTTGGCGAAGAAGCCGACTGGAACTATGCCTCATTCACTACTGATAATATATAGAGTCATGAAAGGAGATCATGCTTATGGCTGGAAGGCTTTTGATGATTACATGCCCCCAGACGTTCCGAGAATAATGTTATGTGACACGTTCTCTGATGAAGTTGAGGAGAGTATAAAAGCCGTTAAAGTCATCGGACCTGATAAAATTTACGGCGTTAGACTGGACACTCCCAGTAGCAGAAAAGGAAATTTTGCTGAGATACTAAAGGAGGTCAAGTGGAAATTAAAGATTGAGGGTTTCGAGCGCGTTAAGGTATTTCTCTCAGGCGGAATAAATGAGGACAACATTGAGGAGTTAGTTAAAGCAGGTGCCGATGGTTTTGGCATTGGATCTGCTATTGCAAATGCACCATTCATTGACTTTGCCATGGATATAATCGCAGTAAAGAAAAACGAAGATTGGATCTATATATCCAAGCGAGGGAAGTTCAGTGGTTTGAAACAGGTATGGAGGTTCATAAGACCAGACGGAATTAAGTATGAGGTCACGCTTAGAGAGGAAAAACCCGCTGCAGAAGATGCTGAGCCTCTCCTTGAAAAGTGGATGGAGAATGGTAGGATCATAAGAGAATTTCCCACACCAGATCAGTCGAGGGATTATGTGCTGAAACAGCTGAAATATTTTGATTTGTAATCCCTAAAAATTAGGGGTAGGGAGTTTTCTAATTTAACTCGAGAACTTCTTACGATGATGAAGAAATAAGCTGTATGACTTCCTCTAATGTGAGATTTTCATAGCGTCGCTGATTCTCGCGATCAAATACAGTGAATCTATTACTCTCCTTTTCCTTGTGTCCTATAAAGATTACATAAGGTATATTTTTGCTCTCGCAATATTCTCTTTGCTTCCTTTCCTTCCTTCGCATAAGATCCACCTGGGTTGCTATGCCACTATCTCTTAGCCTGTTAGTAATTTCCCAGCAGAATTTATAGAGTCCGGGATCAAGGCAAACCACACAGACGCTCGTGTATGTTTTTTTGTCTAGCTTAAATAAGCCGAGTTCCAATCCAGCATCAATAATTCTCTCGATTCCAAATGATGTTCCAGTTGCCGGCAGGTCTGGACCGCCATATCTTTTAATTAGATCATCATATCTCCCACCGCCAGTCAACGATCCTATCTTTGGTTCTTCAACATATGTCTCGAATATTGGTCCAGTGTAATAGTCTAGACCTCTAACCATACTCAGATCAAATACTACTCTCTTGTGGTCCTTTATCAATTCGAACATTTCTTCTAGGTGCTGAACAGCTACTTTTATTTTCTCATTATTAGGGAATCTAGAGCTTATTTCGCTCAATATGTCATTATAGTTGCCACTTATCAGAATCGTATTCATTATGCGATCTATATGATCCTGAGGTAGCTTAAGTGCCTCAAGCTCACTTCTTACACCATTAACGCCAATTTTGTCTAATTTGTCTATTGCCCTGAAAATAGCCAGCATGCGCTCTCTACCATAGCTTCCAAGCCCCAGCCCCTCCTCGAAGATTCCAGTTAGGAGTCTGCGATCATTAACTCTTATGGTATATCCCGTTATGTTAAACGCTGACATGACGTCTATTATTAGATTTATGATCTCAGCATCTGCCTCAGGATATGGCGAACCAATAATATCCGCATCACACTGCCAAAATTCTCTGTATCTACCCTTCTGTGGACTCTCATGCCTCCAAACCCTACCGATGTGATATCTCTTAAAGGGGAGTGCAACTGAACTGGAAGCAACAAACCTCGCTAGAGGAACTGTTAAGTCATATCTGAGTGCGAACCAAGTCTCACTCCAGGGATCCTGGAACTTGTAAACGAGCTTACTCTCGACTTCATCACCATACTTTCCCTTTAAAGTTTCCCAATATTCGATTGCTGGAGTTTCAAATGGATCGAATCCATACTTGATAAAGACCTTCTCGATAGTTGCCATAACCCTTTTCCTTAAAATCATGATGTCAGGTGGAAAATCACGAAATCCTTTCGGTACCTTATAGATTGTCATAGGTTCCATCCTAATGCAGACTTAGTTCTCATTACTGAAAGATATTATATAACTGCTTATTGATAATTTGCACTTATTACATAAGTGGTTGTTCATGTTGCTTTAGATTTGTCTGGGTATTTTAGATAACGAGTATTATCAACACGGGTTTCCCTTGGCACCTGCTCACAGAAAGATGCCTAGGACCCGGAATATAGAAATAACCCGAACAACTAAGAAAAACCAAAAACTAAACAACCAATACATAACAGCACATATCAATGTGCTGGTTTGCAGCTGAAGGATAAAGCAATCTATTTTACGAGCTCGAACAAAAGAGTTTCCATATCATCCACTTGCTTGATCTTCTTAATGAGTAAGTTGAAATCTCTTCTGCCTCCGTACTTTTCTCTATACAATTTTACTAGGGACTCGTATCTCGTTGGATCTGTTATTATTACATAGTCAATTACGTGCAGTATTATGTATCTATTCGATTCGTTCCTAAGCTCATAATCCTTATCTATGGTTATAAATATGATCTTTATGTTCTTAGTGTTAACATGTTTCTCTAATTCTCTTTTCCAAAAAGCTGTCTCAGTCAGTCTTTCCCTTAAACTTGTCTTACAGGATGCTATAGCTTTAACAAGTTGGTTATTCTTGTCAACAATTAATAAGTCTACATCTGGAAGAATATCATTCCAGTTCCTAATAACGATCTGATCTCTATATGCATCGACTTCGTGTCCTCTAACCACTTGTAATAAGTTTCTCAATTGGGAATTGTCTATAACTTGCTTAATAGCCTCAAACACGGCATATTCATATAAAACTCCCTTGTATGTTTTCCACGCTTGGTCGGCACTTCTTAAGTTCTTGTAGAATTGGTTTAAATCACGGCGAATTTGAGTTTCAGATATCCTTTCAAAGCATTTAACTGCCTGTAAGTAATCTCCCTGAAAACCTTTGGTCACTATATTCTTGTAGCAGTTAATTAAATGATCTAAAGCATCTTTCTTATATCTATACCCTCTCCTCATCATGTCACGCACTCTTACTGAGAACATTGTGGTGTTTATTTAAAGTACTCGTACAGCTTTACGTGGTTGATACCAGCTTCTTTCTTCAGTCTCTGCACTGCTGTATCACAATACTTCCTCTCTATCTCGACACCTATCCCCCTCCTACTCGTCAGGGCTGCCGCCACCAGAGTGGTTCCACTCCCAAGGAAGGGATCTAACACCACGTCGTCTATATAAGTGAAGAGCTTTATGCATCTCTTCGGCAGCTCAACGGGAAAGGGCGCTGGGTGCCCAACCTTCTTTGGGTTCTCCCCGGGGAACGTCCACAGGCCGTTGGTCCACTCTATGAACTCTTCTCTAGTTATATCCGATATACCTTGCCTGACCTTCTTCCACTTCTCCTTATACATCACTACTACGACCTCCACAGGAGCTATCACGTATGGAGCGCTAGCGGAGCACCAACTACCCCAGGCCGTCCTTCTGGATATGTTTCCCTCGTTCCACACAATCGTGGTGAAGTACCTCCAGCCGACGCGCTTAGCTACCTCAACTATGTCCGCGTAGACGCTCTGGAAGCCCTCTTCATCCCTTCCTTTACTCTTGTCCAGTGGGATGTTGAGGCAGAGCCTCCCATCGGGCTTCGCAAGCTCTAAAGCCTTAGCAAGCCACTTCTCCGTGAACTCTAGGTACTTATCGTAGGGGATGTCGTCTCTGTAGATCCCGTATTTGATGTCTACGTTGTATGGCGGGGAAGTAACTATTAGGTCGATGCTTCCGTTCTCTATCAGGTTGGTAGAGAGAAAGTCATCGTTTATAACAGCTATCCTACCATCACGAGAGACAAACACAACGCTATCATCAACCTTCTTAAGCGGCAGTTGTCCGAACATTGTACTTAATCACCATCACCAATGATTCTCATCCTTCCTCCCTCACCTCTATAGCTATTGGTTCATTGGGGGCTTTCTAGGACAACAGAGTCCTCATCCTAAGCGCGATCACTATATCTTAGGCATAAGTCCATTCAGTGCTCTACTCATTAAATACAGAATACGCTAAAACATTCATAAAGATCCATCTATTTGGGAGCTGCTGTTCAACCTCTGTAGTTCAGCGACTTTTGTTTTCAAGCAGAGATTTCGCAGTTGCACTTTAGGCAATTAGAGTATCGGTTTCTCTTTTGTTCTAAGTACCTATAGCAGCTAAAAACCGTTTAAGGGCTTCCATAGAGGAAAATAGTCCAAGCTATAAGACGAATAAAGCCCTTTTGCTAAAGCTATATCCAACAATCATAGCACGAACAGGCTTTATATGTGTCGATATCAACTATAGCTATTGATTGACTGCTGTTAGTATACTTACAAATTTTTACTCATCAATTTTTGATAATTTGAAGCTGTATTAACTGATACGAAACTATCACTAGAGGCGTAATGCAAGATACAAGTCTTTTGCAGTTGTGCTAATTATAGGTGCGTTCAATGATAAGAATTGTCGTAGATGGACACAGTCTCTCTATCGATCATCTAGAGCTCATAGGCTATAAGAAGGCAAGTGTAGAGATTTCTATGGAGGCGCTAAAGAGGCTGGAGGATACAAGAAGATTCATTGAAGATTCTGTTAGAAGGGGGGAAGTATTTTATGGAATTACAACAGGTTTTGGAATCCTGGCTAGTAAAATAGTAGAACCGGACTTAGCTGAGCAGCTTCAACTCAACTTGTTAAGGAGCCATAGCGTTGGGGTAGGTGATTATGCACCAGAGCCTTTAATTAGAATGACAATGGCAATAAGGATGAATACGCTAGCTAAAGGAGCTTCGGGGGTTAGACCTGAGATTCTTTACTTGTTCAGAGAGTTTCTAAATAGGCACGTTTATCCCCTTGTTCCTATAAAGGGATCCGTTGGAGCTAGTGGAGATTTGGCGCCTCTATCGCATCTTGCTTTGGCATTGGTTGGCGATCCTGTGGCAGAGGTAATCTACAAGGGCAAGAAATATTCTGGAGAGAAGCTAAAAGAGCTTCTGCTTGAGGAGGTGTATGCTGATCTTCCAGATAACGTCAAAAAGAACCTTGGAATTCTTGAGCACAATTCACGGGCGAATGAACCTCTGATAAGATTGAGCTACAAGGAAGGCCTTGCTTTGAACAATGGAACTGCTTTCTCTGCTGCATTACTGGCCGACGGGATTATTAAACTTAAGAAAATACTAAAGCTGGCAACAACATCTCTAGCGTTGAGTTTAGAAGGGCTTGCTGGATTTAAAGATCCATTTACACCTGAGATTCTTGAGTCTGAGTACAGCAGGAATTTTTCGAAAAGCGTACTGGAACTTATTAAAGGATCGAAACTTGTGAGGTCTAATAGTGATACTGCGAATATAGCCTCAATAGCTAGGATAGAGATTTCTAGAGATCACGTCGAAATGACACTCAGGAAAGATATCCTGAGGGGATATGGGATATACCCATTTGAGCTTCTTAAGAATTTGTCAAGACTGAGCTCGGAAGGTATTGATTATTATGAAGACGAAAACAATGTTTATTTGACTTTTAGAGAAGTTAATGTAGATGAGCTCAATGATAAACTTAAGTCCGTTGCTTGGAAGGATTTAGGATTAATTCAGGATCCATACTCCATTAGATGCTCTCCGCAGATTTATGGTTCTTTCTTAGAGGCACTAGATTTTGCCAAAAATATACTTGAGAGAGAAATTAACACGGCCTGTGATAATCCACTGATAGTGAGTATTGACGAAAAATACTCGGTGATTTCATGTGGAAACTTTCATGGACAGGCAATTGGACTAGCGAGTGATGTATTGGCAATAGCTATAGCAACTCTCTCTAACATCATAGAGAGGCGAGTACAGCTGCTACTTGACTCTAGATTCAATAGGGGACTTACTGATTGCTTGATACATCCTAGAAGCACACCTGGGGTAAACTCTGGACTTATGATGGTCCAATACACAGCAGCGGCATTAGCTGCTGAGAATCGAGCATTGGCTAACTCATTTAGTGTCCATTCAATACCAACATCAGCCAATCAAGAGGATATTGTTAGCATGTGCACCAACGCAGCTTTAAGACTGCAAGACATGATTGAGAATCTAATAAACGCAATTTCGATAGAGGTAGTAGTGGCTCTACAGGCAATATTCCTGAGAGCTGAGATACTGAAAAATAAAATTGAGAACCTGCTCGGATCGGGAACAAGAGAAGCTGTTAAATTCTTCACGGAAGCTGTCCAGGAATCGGGGATAAGTCTCCCACTGAAAGAGGATATATATCTAAAGTCGTACTTAGATGCAGTACGTGACGCTATCCTACGCAAACTTGAGGAGCTTTAGCATCTGCAGAGTCACTGTATAGCCTACAAATAGCATTGCAATAAATAGTACAACGTAGATCGCGACTCTAACAATGAGGCTTCTTTCACCGCCGCCATACTTTACGTAAATTATCTTGTTCAGTATACCAGCAGTTAGCGCAGTGGTTAATATTAATAATGCATATTCCATTTCAATTTCTCCTGCCCATAGTAGGGACACTATGGCTAATTCCACGCCACTGACTGTATAAAAACCACTTAAAAACGCAATTAGTACTGAGTATTCACGACCAAACATGTTAGCTATAACAATAGCTACGCTCACCGCAAATAGTATAAAAGCAAATTTTGCTGCAGAGCTATACGAAAGTGGATTTCTCAGGACCTCGGTTCTCTCCTCTACTATCTGGATACTATACTTACGAAGTCTAGATGCGAGATTTATGATACCCACAGCTATTGCTGGAAGTGCTGTTATTGCAAAGAGATACACTATTGCTGGCGTCATAAAGGCCAAAACGACTAAATAAAGGAGTGTCCTAACTATTAGGGTTATTATCACAGCAACTATCGCCGTAACTGCAAACGAAATATCCATGTTTGCTTTGAATTTATTGTAAATCCTTGTAATTTCAACTGTAGTTGCCTCACTGTGCACAAACGCACCCACACTAGCAAATAATACAAAACCTTTTCTCATTCCAAGGTGCCTGATTATGACGTAGCTTAGAAATTGCACTACCAAAATGAAGACGAGAAATATAAAGTAGAGCTGTATGTTAAGAACTCCAAATATTAACACTGGGGGTATTATTGGTAACACTACTAAGGCCAGCAGGCCTATTGTAAGTGCGGAGGTTAGTTCTCTATATTCCAGCGATGCAAGAATGCTCTTTACAGCATACTTTGAGGATAGCACTGCCGTGATGAAAACTGATAATACTATAGCCCAATAGAACATACCTAAACCAACTATAACGCCAAGCATATATGATAAAAAGGCAGCTATAGCTGTTGTTTCATGTATGCCTTTCTTTACAGTTGCCTGGTACAATAGGAGAACAACTGACCATGCCAAGACTGCACCAAAGGATATCAATACAAGATACTGTATTCCAAATTCCCTCTCAATCGTAGTTGCGGCAGCCCCCAGAAGACTTATTAAGCCAAAGGTCCTCACGCCTGGAACCTCCTCCTCTGGCCCATGACCTTTCACGAATTGTCTCTCCAAGCCTATAATGCTACCGACTATGAATGCTACTACGAGTTTGAATTGTATTGTTTCGGCAATCGATGATAAGGCACCAAACATCTTCTTTTATCACACTTCGTATGAACAGAGAGTATTATAGAAAGAATAAGATACCTAATAAATAAAAATCTCAACATATTTGCGAGCCTGACGGGTGTGCAATACCTTGAATAAGACCGTCTTTTGTCCACGAGATTGCTATGACACTTGCATATATGAGGTTAAGTATGATCCAGAGCCCAAGCTCATCCACACAGGCAAACCAACGATTAAACTATCATGCCCTAGAGCTGAGAAAGATTTTGCTAGAGTGTCATCACCCGATCGCATCCTACACCCGTATATTGCTGTAAGCAAAAGGGAGGGAAAAAGGAAAAGAGTCTCCTGGTCATATGCTATAGGACTCATTGTTAATAAGCTTAAGGAAACACTTAAGGCCTATGGTGCTAGCAGAATTCTCTTTCTAGACTACGCAGGTAATCGAGGGATTTTCACACGATACTTAGCACAACGCCTTTGGTATTTTTTAGGCGCTGCCAGAGTGGACTATACAATCTGCAATGGGGCCGGTGCAAGGGCACTTATGTTACATTATGGGAGCACATATGGTGCATTACCTCAGCACATGGAACAAGCAAACATCCTCGTCTACTGGGGATTTAACGCTGCCATAACAAGTCCACACAATTTTTTCTATGCCCTTAGCTTGAGAGAACGCAAGCATGTGAAGATAATAACCATTGATACATTAAAGACAGAAACTGCAAAGCTCTCAGATATATGGCTACAGCCTCGATATGGGACGGACACATATCTCGCCCTTGGAATTGCCAGTTACTTGATACAGAACGAACTATACGATCGAGAATTCATTGAGAAACATACATATGGATTTGAGATGTTTAGAAAGTATGTGAGGGGTCTAGACCTCAACACTGTTTCAAATAAAACTAAAATACCGAAGGACGATATAATTGAATTTGCTGAACTTTACAGCGAGAAAAAGCCAAGCATAATATTTATAGGCTATGGTCTTCAGAGGAGAATTGGTGGAGGCGAGGCAGTAAGGGCAATATCACTTCTTCCTGCGCTAATAGGGATCCACAGAGGCTTCTACTACTCAAATACTGACGGACTGCTAATAGACATACAGTATCTAACGGGATCATTTTTAGGAGTACCATCTAGAATAATACCGCAATCAAAAATAGGGGAATACATATACAATGGTGAGTTCAAGTTTATATACATACACTTAACAAACCCAGCTGCAACGCATCCAAGAGCAGATCTAATAAGAGAAGGCCTGCTTAGGGATGACGTCTTTGTAGTTGTACATGAAACTCATTGGAGTGACACTGCAAAACTAGCTGATGTTGTTCTACCAGCACCCACTTGGCTCGAAAAGCGTGATGTCGTATTTAGCTTCTGGCACAACTATATAGGATTCAACAGACCAGTATTAAATAAACCTAACACATTAAAAACCGAGCTAGGGGTCATGAGATTGATTGCTAAGGGCCTCAATATAAAAGAGAAACTGATATACGAGAGTCCAGTGAGAGCACTTATCAAAGCCATTGGTAGGAGTATCTACGAAGAACTTATTACAAAAGGTTTTACTACACTTCCCTATCGCAAACTTAACGAGTACCAAACACCATCTGGCAAGATAGAGTTCTATAGTAATAAGGCAAAGGAATTCAACCTCAGTCCATTGCCTAAGCCAATCGAAGTACATCCCCCGCCAGACTACCCATACATACTCATATCATCTGCCCATCCAAGGTATACTCACACGCAATTTGAGGATGTCTATGGTCCCATACCACCAATAATCGAGATATCAGAAGAAGACATGGAGAAGCTATCAATAACTGATGGAGAAAGTGTGATTGTAAGCAGCAAAAATGGGAGCGTTGTACTAATGGCTAAAGAGAGTGATAGAGTTCCACCTGGGGTGGTATTTGCGTATAGATCATGTAAAACTCTCGACGGGAAAAGATTGAACTGCATAACAAACGACGAGACAAATGAACTTGGAGGAGCTACAATAAACACAACATTTGTATCAATAATTCCACTTCGTTGCACTAATACATCCAAATTCAAAAGTCTTGTCTCCTATGAGGAGTAGAAACAGAAGAAAACTATCAGCTGCATTTTAGAACTTACTCTTCAAAATTGGGAATACTTAAAGTGGTTGTTTGGAAAGTACGCAGTCATAGTATCAGGAATGGAACATATATTAGCATGTTTACTACTGTTATTAGCGCCCCAATCTTCATAAACTCAGTGAATGTTATGGTTCTACTATACCTAGATTCTAATACCTCTAGAATGATAATATTAGATGCTGCCCCGAGCAGCGTTAGGTTCCCAGCTATCGTTGATGCACAGGCTAGAGTGAGCCATGCATTTATGTCCTGTCCAACATATCCAATGCTCTTCATGTAGCCTAAGTAAAGATTCGCTAGCGGTACGTTACTTAAAACTTGGCTAAGAAGTATTGCAATCAGCGAGATAGCGACTACTTCTTGCAGTAGGGGCATCTTTTGCGGATGTATTATGCCTATTACTGGTTGCAAAACAGCACTTCTCCATATCCCCTCCATTGCTATAAACATTGCTATGAAGAATATTATTGTTCCCCAATCAATCCCTGAAATTATTTTTCTGGGCTCTGTCGATAGTGCATAGATTATAGATGCTACCACGAATGGTATGAAGCCTCTGTGTTTCACATGCGGTAAGCCGAAAAGTTCGAATATATCGTTGATTAACAATGCAGCAATGGTTATTAGGAGTCCCACTCCAGCTAGTATTGCATCTCTTCTATTTTTGATTGCCTCATGAGGAATTAACACTATGTATATCTGCTTGTTCTCAATCCTGTAGAATCTTATTATTAGGAATGTTGAGATTACTAAGTTTATTATTGTCGGCACTAGCAAGTTCCTTAGGAAGAATATGAATGGCGCCATCATGCCTGATCTTACAGCTACTAAGATATTTTGAGGATTACCAATTGGAGTAGCTGTAGAACCTATCGTCAGCGAAAATGCGAGTAAAAGAAACATTATTTTTGCATCGACACCTATAAATTTGGCTATTGTATATGCGATTGGTGGACCCATCAATGCAACAGCATCATTAGTTGCGAATGCAGCTATAAAACCAAACATGAATGCAGAACCAAACATCGCCCCATAGCGCGATTTAAACTTTGATAAGAAGTAATAGGCTATGGCTGTTAACAGACCAGATTGATCAGCAAGAGCTACTAAACTGAACATACCTATAAGGAAGAGTATAACGTCGAGCTCAATAAGCTCACCAATTTCGTCTATGCCAATGAGATCTGTAACTACAGTTATAAACGCAGCAAGAGTCATAATGCTCCATATTGGAATGCGTGGCTTCTTACTTCGCAGAATAAGAGCTGCTATCAAAAACATGATTATGCCAAGTCCAACCAGGGGTTTATAGTTTATAGCCATATTGCACTCCCTTGGTCAATTTCTATTAATACAAGGACAATGTCACAAGTCGACAACAATGATTAGAGTTTTTGATACGTATAAACAAATATTACAATAGCCACAAGGTAAGAAAACTGTGAAAACTAACTAACAAAGAGCATCAAGTCCCACATAAATTCCCTTTGCAAAGTAATCTTTGCAGACGAGTTCTGAACTTCTGAAACGATTTCCCAAGATCTTCTTAGATGCGAAACAGAAAATTATATACTTTAAAGTAGTATCTATAGTTTTGCGCCTAACTGATCACGCGTGATTATAGTGGACTTGAGCAAATTGAAGGGCGAGATCATAAGGGTTGGCCGCCTCTTAATTAGGAAAAATCTTACCGTTGGCTCTTCAGGTAATATTAGCGTTAGGATCCCAGGTGAAGACAGGATAATAATAACCCCTAGCGGCGTGCCATTCAGAACAATGCTACCAGAGGAGTTAGTTATTATTGATCTTGACGGAAGGGTAATTGAGGGAAAGAAAAAACCGTCTTCGGAGCTGCCTCTTCATCTTAAAATTTATAAGAGTAGACCAGATGTAAACGCGATAATACACGCGCATACTATATATTGCTCAGTACTTGCTGCAACACAAACGCCAATACCCCCGATACTCGACGAGATGATTTTCTTCATAGGTGGGGACATCTTAGTTGCAAAATATGCGCCACCCGGTACTGAGGATTTGGCAAGGAATGCCCTTGAGGCATTAGGGACAAGAAAAGCTGTAATTCTAGCAAATCATGGGGTTGTAGCATGCGGGCGTGACCTTGAAGATGCTTTAGAGACTTTGGTCCGTGTTGAGAGAATCTCTCAAATATATATACTAGCAAAGCTAATTGGCGAGCCAAAGAGGCTGCCAGATGAGGTAATACGACGCGAAATTGAGGCTTACGAGCTCCGCAGGGAGGGCAAAAGCCTATGAGATAGTCCTTAAGGTCCTGCCAAATTGGCTTGGATTAACCATGTTCTTGTTGACTCTTGCAGTTAGAGTCTATATACTAAGTGGTTAAGAACCCGAAATTTCTATAAATTATTTCTCTCAAGAGTTGTAAGCACCGAGATTGAGCGTTCTTGTATGGTAGATTAGATGAATGTAAGGGAGGAAATTCTTAACCTTAAGAGAGAGCTGAACGCTGCTATCTTAGCCCACAACTACCAGCCGTATGAAGTACAGGAAATAGCTGACTTCGTGGGAGATTCATTAGAACTCTCTCTACTCTCAACGAAATTAGATGCTGAGGTTATTGTATTTGCTGGAGTAAGATTCATGGCCGAACAAACTAAGGCTCTTAACCCTAACAAGAAGGTCCTAATGCCAATTCCTAGTGCCCTTTGCTCGCTTGCGAGTTTGGTCACTGTTGAGATGATAAAGGAGTATAGAGAAAAATATCCGGGCGCACCACTAGTCGTGTATGTGAACTCTCCCATTGAGGTAAAGGCAGAAGCTGACTACATAGTTACGTCTGCCAATGCCACGAAGCTTATCTCAAAGCTGAATTCAGACACAATTTTATTCTCTCCTGATGCAAATTTAGCTCATTATGTTGCTAAGGTTACGGGAAAGAAAGTTATTGCAATTCCACCAACTGGACACTGCTACGTACATTTACTAATAACTCCTTATGACATTCTGGAGGCAAAAAGAAAGTATCCAGATGCTATAGCTTTGGTTCATCCTGAGGTGCCGCCGGAGGCTCAAGAACTCGCCGATTATATTGCTGGAACTTCTGGTATGATAAAATTTGTCTCACGGAGCGACCACAAGAAATTTCTTATAGGCACGGAGACTGGAATGTTAAACAGACTTAGGAGAGAATTTCCTGATAAGGAATTTTATCCAATAGTTCCCAATGCTGACTGTATTGGAATGAAAAAGATAACACTTGAGTCTATATATTATAGTCTTAAGAACCTCGTCTATGAAGTTGTAATAAAGGAGGAGTACATGCATAAAGTTCGTCGAGCTCTCGATAGGTCATTTGAAATCTTAGGTGTTTGATTTGTTGCCAGAGATTTTTGCAAAAAAATTTTTGGAATGGCTTGAAGAGGATGCACCATACGACGACATAACAACAATGCTGTTGGATAATGAGTGCTTTGAGGCTATATTATTGGCAAAGAGTGATGGTGTTGTAGCTGGATTGGATCTGTTAGCAGAGACTTTGATTAAGTTTGGACTCCATGTTGAACAGTTTAAGAGAGATGGAGAAGAGTTTTCTAGCGGGGTAATATTGGCAACGATACGAGGGGACGTGAGAAAAATCCTGACGTTTGAGCGCACGCTGCTCAATATATTGAATAGACTGTGCGGGATCGCCAGACTAACAAGAATGGTTGTGAAAAAGGCCAAGGCGGTGAACCCTAATGTAAGAATCGCTGCAACTAGAAAGACTACACCAGGTTTAAGATTTCTGGAGAAGTATGCAGTTAGCGTTGGTGGTGGAGACACCCACAGGTTTAGCCTGAGCGACCAGATACTTATAAAAGATAACCATGTACGTGCCATAGGAAGCGTAGAGGAGGCTATCAAAAGAGCTAAAAGTAAAGCTAGCTTCTCCCATAAAATCGAGATAGAGGTTTCATCTGTTGAGGACGCCTTAAAGGCAGCTGAGCTTGGTGCGGACATAATAATGCTAGATAACATGTCCCCAGGGGAGATAAGACTTGTAGTCAGCGAGCTTAAGAGGAGAGGATTAAGAGACAGAGTACTCCTGGAGGCATCAGGCAGAATAAATTTAGAAAATATCGAAGAGTATGCTTCCACCGGAGTTGATGTGATATCTCTAGGAATAATTACACATTCGGCACCATCATGCGATATTAGTCTAGAACTTACGAAGCAGTGCACGACCAGGTAGTTATATTAGCATTATTGATAATCAATTTTGGAGGAGTTTAGTAGTCTTGAGATAAAAAATTCTATTCTTTGTTAGTGCTACTTGATGCCGTAGGTAGCACTGAAGGGGCTTGAACTAAGAGTGCATCTATCATCGAGATTATCTGCTTGGGCTCGTTGTTAGTAAGTATTATTGCACCCGATGGGCATGCTGCAGCACAAGTACCGCAGCCTTCGCAAGCTGCATCAATGATCTTAGCTCCCTCTGGTGTCATTTCGATAGCGTGATATGGACATAATTGTACACATACTCCGCATCTAGAGCACGGCTCTTTGTTCACTCTTGCTATCAGGGGCTCCCTCTCTATGTAATCTTTGGAGAGAATTTCTACTGCTTTCTTTGCTGCTGCACTGGCTTGCGCTACAGAGTCCTGTATATCTTTAGGACCTTGTGCCACTCCCGCTAGGAATATTCCTTTTATTGGCGATTCTACCGGTGCCAACTTTGGATGTAGTTCTTGTAGAAAGCCGTTTTCATCCAGTGGTATCCTAAGCACATTTGCTATCTCTTTTGTATTGGGTACTATTCCTGTTGCCAGAACAACCATATCAAATGGGAGGGTCATTGGTTTTCCAGTTATTGTATCAACCGCATGCACTATTAATTGATCTCCTTTTTGAACTATCTTTGAAACTCTTCCACGGATGTATTTCACCCTACCCTCTTGCTGAACTCTCATGATGAATTCCTCATATTTCTTTCCTGCAGCCCTTATATCAATGTAGAATATGTATGCCTCACCATCAGGCACCAAGTGCTTGTATAAAAAGGCGTGTTTGGCCGTGTACATACAACATATTCTAGAGCAGTAAGGTAAATGCTGAAGGTCTCTCGATCCAACACACTGAATAAATGCTATCCTCTTGGGAATTTTACCATCACTGGGTCTTCTAAGTTCGCCTCCTGTTGGTCCTGTAGACGATATTAACCTCTCAAATTGAAGGGAATCTATAACATCCTCCAGTCTTCCGTAACCGTATTCTCCAATTTTTTCCTTTGGATATAAATCGTAGCCAGTTGCGACAATTATCGCTCCCACGTCCTCTTCAATAATCTCCTCCTTGTCAAAGAGGTTTATCGCCTTTTGTTCACATACCTTCGCACATTCATTGCAGCGAGCTGTTCCAACACCGTGACAATGACTGGCGTCTATAACGTAAGCTGCAGGAATTGCTTGCGGGAAGGGTATGTATATCGCTTTTCTCACGGTTAGGGACCGGTTATAGTCCTTATCAAGAACTATCTGTGGGCAGACTTTTTCGCATTCACCACACATGTTACAGGCTCCTATATCAACATATCTGGGATTCTTTCGGATCTTGACCTTAAAGTTACCAATTGAGCCGCTTACTTCTATAACCTCAGAGAGAGTATATATTTTAATGTTTGGATTTCGTGCGACCTCGGCCATTTTGGGTGTTAGAATACATTGAGCACAATCAAGCGTTGGAAAGGTTTCAGATAGCTGTGCCATTCTGCCACCTATCGTTGGGGACTTCTCGACAAGTATTACTTCAAATCCGTTATTGGCTACATCTAGGGCAGCTTGTATTCCAGCTATGCCTCCGCCTATGACTAAACACTTTTTCTTTACACTGCTTCTAACTTTCTCTAGGGGTTGGTCTCCAGCAACCTTGTTTACAGCACTCCACATGATTCCCAATGCCTTTTTAGTAGCTTCATTTACATCATCATGAACCCAACTATTCTGCTCCCTTATATTCGCCATCTCAACCTTGTACGGATTTAACCCAGCACTGACGGCCGCAGTTCTGAATGTCTCTAGATGCATACTTGGCGAACAAGCAGCAACAACAATACCCGTTAGCCCATGTTTCTTTATGGCCTCACGAATGATATTTTGTCCAACACTTGAGCACATATATTTGTACTCTTCAGCGTGGACTACAAGCGGATGTTTTCTTATTTTATCAACAACTTCCTTGACATTGACTGCCCCAGCTATGTTTCTTCCGCAGTGACAAACAAATACTCCTATTCTCTCCAATCTTATCCCTCCTTTCCGACCATTCTATCTAATAGGTTCTTAATTTCTGGTTCGAGCGCATCATCTAATCCAAAAGCATAGGCTATAAGTTCAGAAACGTAAAGAATTGGTAGCTCAAGGCCTCTAAGCTCTTTTCTTCTTCTCTTCTGGCCCTCCTCAAGATTATACGCACATAGTGGGCATGTGGTCACAATGAGCTTTGCACCATAGTCACTAGCGGACTTAACGATCTCCTTCGCTCTATCCCAAACGTATTCTGGTGCGCTGACAACATTAAAACTTCCGCAACACTCATTTCTATATGGGTAATCGACTGGATTTGCATTGAGCCTTAGCAGCAGTTCCTCTATAATTACTGGATCTTCCGGATCATCTATTGCAACCTCTCTGGGTCTGAGAATCAAACAACCATAGAATGATGCTACGTTTAATCCTTTCAGGTTTCTTTTGACCTTATCTCTTATTTTATCATACCCGAGGATATCACGCAGAATCTCCAGAAAATGCATTATTCTCAGTTTTCCCTCATAGTTAGAGGGTTCGTCGGATAGGAATGCATTTAATTTCTGGGCTGCATCTGGATCATTCTTGTATAGGTTGTCCGCCATTTTAAGGACGTGATTACACATAGAGCATAAAGTCAGAAGGATGTTCTCTGTATTACTCTTTTTCATTGTTAGTTCTGACCTTATGAGAGTTCTTATGGAAGCGACAGCTTGGATCACTGTATCTTTAGGTAGATTGTAGGTCGCACCGCAACAAATCCAGTTTTCGACTTCAATGGGCTCTATACCTAGTACTCTTAATACCTGCAGTGATGCTTTTTCGTCTCTCAATGCTGTCGCTTTAACTGTGCATCCAGGGTAGTACAGAATCCTCATATAATCACCTCATGTGTACTTCCTACCAGCGGCAACTAGGGCTATCGGAGGAAGCTTCTCTAGATCCTCAACTTTTCTTAGATCAATTGTTTGTTGTTGGGCTCTAACCTTAATTGTTCTAAGTCCTTCCATAATTCTGGCGACGTCAAGATTTCGCGGACATCTGACTGAGCAAGTGAAGCATGTGGCGCATATCCATATAGATTTTGCATTGAGTGCATTCATATCATTTAGTTGAACCATATGGATTACTTGGTAGGGAAGATGGTCCATTTTATCTGCCATCGGACAACCAGCACCACATTTGCCACAGAAATAGCATAAATATACATCTTCTCCCGTTATCTCAAGGATTTTATCTGCCAGATTTGTCATTTCTTTTCACTCTCCACAAGCTTCCTACCATATTCATATCCTACTTCAAAGGCTCTCACGTTTAAATCTACATATCGACCTCTTACCCCTTCTATAACGCTCCTCTTTACAGTCTCCTTATCGATTAAGTTAGATATTGCCGTGAATGCACCTATCATTACAATGTTGGCAACAATCCTCCTACCGACGCTTTCAGCCATTTTTGTGGCTGGAACTGCATAAATCTTTGCTTTTTTAGCTCTTTCGTCAAGTGTTACAAGATCATTGTCATATATAAGAACTCCACCAGGCTTCAATAGATCTATGTATGAGTCATAAGCCTCTTGATACATAACTATTAGATAATCTGCATTTCTAACTAGTGGACAATCTACTTCCCTCTCACAATCAATGACAACTCTAGAGGCGCATCTACCTCCTCTTGCTTCTGGACCGTAACTTGGAAGATATGTTGAATTATATCCTCTCAACATTGCGGCGTTTCCGAGTATCCAACCGGCGAGCAGTATTCCCTGTCCTCCGAATCCTCCAATCAGAATTTCTATCCTACTCATCATGATCGCCCTATTGTTTTTATAAGTTCTCCGTTTGAGTTGTAAATGCTAACATAAACCCTTATTCCGCCTGGAATGCTATGTGTCGAACACGCTAAGCATGGATCATAAGCCCTAAACGCCATTTCTATCATGTTTAATACTTTGTCATCGAATTTACCAGCTGTTAGAAGCTTTGAGGCAACCTTCTTTATGTCTAGGTTTATTGATGAATTATTCATTGTTGTAGGGATTATCAAATTCACTTTAGTAGTTATTCCTCGCTCATCCGCCTCGTAATGATGTATTAAGAGACCACGAGGAGCTTCAACCACTCCGACGCCAAAGCCACTGAATTTACCATCATAGTTTACGACATCCCTAGACAACAATTCGCTATCCTCCACAAGCTCAAACATTCTTTCAGCTGCATACACCATCTCTATAGCCCTAGCGAAATGATATGCCATCGTATGATGAGCAGGTTTTCCAAAGGTTTCTACGAATTGTTTGTAGTACTCTTGTGCTTTCTCTGTTGCAAAGCCGTTGGAGGCGTTCAACCTGCCCAAAGGACCAACTCTATATATTCCGCTACTCGTATCAATTCCCCTCCACCCAATCTTTTTCAGATATGGCATCTTTGTGTAGCTCCATTCAACAACTTTTTCTCCGATGTAATCTAGATAATCTTTGGGCTCGAAGACAAAGGCCTCGTTTCCTTTCTTATCAACAACTCTAATCCTACCATCGTAGAAGTTCAACTTATTATTCTTATCCACGAGACCTGCGTAATATGTTTCCAGATGATAGTAATCCCCAAAGATTATGTCCTTATACTCACTCCTTTGCAGAATTCCATTGAGAAGCTCAACAGTCTCCGTCGAGAACTTAAGAAGCTCCTTTGCATAATTCCTAATTTCCTCGACCTCCTCCTTGGAGAGAGATTTACTTACGCCGCCGGGAATCGCAGTCACAGGGTGTATGGCTTTTCCTCCGATAATTTCCTCAATCCTAACAATTTTATCTCTCATCTCAAGAACTTTCTTAACCAATTCAGGATTACTTTTGTATAGACCTACTAAACTCCGCTCTCGCCTGGGAGCGCCTGGTGACAGAGCAAAATCTGGTAGTGCTAATGCGTATAGATGAACTGAGTGACTGTCTAATATATGTGCGCAATAACCCAGTTCCCTTATTTTCTTAGCAGCAGGCGTAGGTTCTCTGCCAAATACCATGTCGACGGCCTTTGCTGATGCCATGTGATGAGCCCATGGACAGACTCCACAGATTCTGGTTACTATTCCTGGTAGTTCTTCTACGGGTCTTCCAACGCAGAATTTCTCGAAGCCTCTAAACTCGAGTACTTGAAAGAATGTATCCTTTACTTTCCCTTTTTCATCCAGAAATATCTTTATCTCAGCTTCTCCTTCAAGCCTTGTCGCCGGACTGATTTTAATTATGCTCATTCTCTCCTCACCATTCTAACCAAGCGGCTCAAACCCAGTGTGAATCTATAAAATAATCCTGCTGGGTCCATGATTGTAACTCTCTTGGATAATTCATCATCTGAGAGCTTAGGTTCATTCTCTATTTCCACCAATGACGGTAAAGCACTAACAAGCTTAGCTCCAACATCGTATATATTCGGAGCCGGGCCCATACAGCCTCTACAAGGCATATTAGCCTTTATGCATGGTGAACCGCATCCACCTCTAGTAGCTGGACCAAGGCATATAGCTCCTTGAGCCAAGAAACACTTGCTCGGATCTAACCTTACTTCGTGAATCCTCTTAAATCTATCTATGACTATTTTCTCGGGCTTTTCCCTCGGGCACTCATCACAAAGAGTTCTTGTCCCAGCAATGACTGTTCCCTTTTCTAGACTTATTCTCCCCTCAAAGTACTTGATAAGCTTGTTTACAGCCTCTGAAATTATCTCCTTAGGCGGCGGACAACCTGGCACGTATACATCAACATCAATAAAATCATCGACTTTATAATTAATCTCAACGAGTTTGGGAGCGGTAATTTTATATGGATTTGCCTTGCTTTCACCTGGGAGTATCCTTTCCTCGTTGATAGTTGATGGTGACTTTAAGTAGGCTTCATTAAGAACCTCTTCAAGCTTGTATAAATCGGCAAGACTTTGCACTCCACCAAAGCATGCACATGCACCAAATGCAACTTTAATCTTAGCCTTGCTAGCAACTCTTTCTATGATCTCCTTGTGTTTTTCTGTTCTGATGCTTCCCTGGAAGAGTGCTATGTCTATGCTTTCTAACTCATCGAGATCTTCTTCCTTAAAATCCATTGCTATGGGCCAGAAAACTATATCAGCCAGGCCAATAACATCAATTAAGTTCTTATGCAGATCAACTAGTGCCATGTCACAACCGCCGCAAACTTCTCCAGGAACGACAGCTATCTTGAGCTTTCTACTCATGTTTATCACCTAAGGGACCAAGTTTCCTTATCTCTTCAGTAAATTCTCTAGCCACCTCGGCAAACTTTTTGCCTTCCGTAGCAGAAATCCATTCAAGCCTGATTCTCTGTGGCTCTATACCAATCTGCCTTAGGAGTTCTTTCATAACAGAAACTCTTTTCAAGGCCTTGAAATTACCCCTAAGGAAGTGACAATCACTAGGAGTGTGGCATCCTCCTATCAGTACACCATCCGCTCCCATTTCAAAAGCCCTAACAATAAACTGCATGTCGACACTTCCAGAGCATGGAACTGTTATAGGAAGGATGTTAGCTGGATACTTCAGCCTGCTAACACCAGCAAGGTCGGCGCCGGCTGATGCACAATACTTGCACAGGAATGCAATTATCTTAGGCTCCCAATTCTTATTCCTCTCTTCCATTAAAAACACCTAAGGACTAAAGTTGAGGACTTATTGCAGATCACTTCTCCTTAATTCTTTCTGTGCTATTTCAATCAGTCGCCTTATCCTATCATCAAATGACTCCTTCCCTTCAATCTTAACAAACTCTCCTATTATAAATTTCTTACCCCATACAATATCTGCTTCACGAGGATCTGGATTTTTAACATAAACCGCATTTTCTTTGAGATATCTGAGGTTGTCGAGAGGGTCTGGAAGGGCATTCCTTCGTCCAAAATCTGTTGGGCAGGTAGATATAACCTCTATGACTCTAAAGCCCTTCATTTGAAATGCTGTTTTGATACTTTCAGTAAGATTACGCAAATGATACACTGTCCACCTAGCAACATAAACTGCACCACTTGCTGCGGCCAGCCAGACGGCATTAAATGGTGGCTCAGTGTAGTTTCCATATGGCGTAGTTGTTGTTCTCACGCCTTCTGGTGTTGTTGGTCCCACTTGTCCTCCGGTCATACCATAGTTAAAGTTATTCACTAATATCACTAGTATGTCGACGTTTCTCCTCGCAGCATGTATAAAGTGATTTCCTCCTATTGCTAGTAGATCACCATCACCAGAAATTACCACTACATGCAGGTCTGGTCTAGCTAATTTAAGACCCATAGCAAATGGTATTGGTCTACCATGCGTCGTATGAAAGCCATCGTAGGCCCAGTAACCACTCGCACGCCCGGAGCAGCCAATTCCAGAAACAATCACAACTTTCTTTGGATCAATATTTAACTCCTCTATTGCCTTTGCAAATGCATTAAATATCATCCCCATACCGCAACCAGAGCACCATATGTGGGGGAGTCTTTCTGATCGGACAAATTTTTCTATAGGATGTACTAGCGCCGTGATCATTTACTTCACCTCTAAAATTTTCCCGAGCACCTCCTCTGGGAAGATCCATCTACCACCATAATTCCCAACCCAAAAAACTTCAGACCTTCCTTTTGAAGCCCTTTCGACCTCTCGTGTTATCTGTCCTTCATTAATTTCGGCTACGATGAATTTCTTGACTTTTTTAGCGAGCTCAAAGATAACTTCATCAGGGAATGGCCAAATTGTTTTGAGCTGCAAAAAACCGACTTTTATCCCTTCCTTTCTAGCCATATCAACTGCACTCTTTGCACTTCTAGCTGCAGATCCATAGGAGACTACAACTATATCAGCATCCTCGCACTTATACATCCTATAATCAATTATCTCATGCTTTCTCTTACGTATCTTGTCCAACAACCTTCGCACTAGTACATTTTGCACCTCTGGATCCGCTGAGGGATATCCTCTCTCGTCATGGGTTAGGCCTGTCGATTGTATTCTGAAGCCCTCCCCAACTGGTGCCATTGGTGGAACTAAGTCGTCATCTGCCTTGTATGATAGGTAACCATTTGGATCTTTGGCAAGCTTTCTATTAATTATTATAACATCCCTTGGATCAGGAACGACAACTTTTTCATACATGTGTGAAATGCCTTCATCAGCTAGTATTATTACTGGCGTTCTGAACTTTTCTGAGAGATTAAACGCCATTATTGTTAGATCGAAAGCCTCTTGCACAGTGCTCGGCGATAGAGCTATTATTTCATACGGACCATGAGATCCCCACTTGGCTTGCTGAACATCACCCATACCTATCATCGTTGGTATGCCCGTTGATGGACCAGCCCTTTGCACGTCCACTATTACTATTGGAACCTCCATCATTACAGCTAAACCTATGTTTTCCTGCATAAGTGAGAATCCTGGACCTGATGTAGCAGTCATTGATTTTAGTCCTCCCCACGAAGCACCGATTATCGATACTATAGAAGCTATTTCATCCTCCATCTGCACAAATATCCCTCCAACCTGAGGAAGGCGCCAAGATAGTCTTTCAGCTATTTCATTTGATGGCGTTATCGGATAGCCCGCATAGAACCTACAACCAGCAAATATTGCTGCCTCGGCTATAGCATCATTTCCACTCCAGAAATACATCCCAGGTTTAACTTCTCCCACCAAATTCATCATCTGATTCTATCGGAACACTAAATATTGCAAAGTCAGGGCATATAAGAGAACAAAAACCGCAAGCTATACACACCTTAAGCGGGGGTTCCTCAACAACAACAGGATAATGATAACCCCTCTCATTGACATCCTCAGACTTCACAAGAACCTTTGAAGGACAATTATCAATACAGAACCCACATTCCTTGCACCGCTCCTTGATAATATAAACCTTCCCCCTCCTTATTGGTACCCTCCTCTGCTCAATAATCTTTATTCTCCTCTCCTCCTCGAGCTCGGCCAAACTTTTACGGAATGACATTTCAAGCACCATACACCTTAATATATAATAACGAAGACGAAATAAATACAGATTTTATATACATAGACAAATACACAAGGAAAACTCAATAAATTGCCAATCCGTCAGGATTATCCTAAACAACCTTGCATGCAATATTTAATGATAATGCTCAATAAGGAGTTTTATATAGCGCAAAAGATGCTCTCTTTTAATTAGAAAAACCGAAAGGTTAGCCTCATGAAGAATGATGTAGAATCTACCACCTTAGAAGCAATCGAAGAATTTCACAAAAGATTCTACCCAGAAGCCAGAGTACAACTCCTCGGCACAGGTCCTGATGGAAGGATAGCAATATTGTTCACTGGCAACATGTGTCTCACTTGTGGTATGTCAGATTATTTTGTAGACTTCTTAGAGATACTGAAATCCCGCCTCAGCACGGAATACTGCATCGAAGACTTCAAAGAACTTGATGATGAAGGAACAGCTTGGATTGTTATCTATACTCCAGCTAGACTCGCGGGAGAGGTTAAAATGCTCCAGAAGAATTATTATCTTCGATCCAAAAGCCAAGAACAAGATAAAAACTATACCTTAAGAAAATTAAGTGCTAGGATGGTATTGCAGAGGTTTCCAATGTTGAAGGTTAGTGCTACTAGAGGTAGACTTCGGTCTAGAAGCTACTTTGTTACAATAGTGGTAGGGTATCGGCTGATGTTGTTAAGGAGTGCATGATGGAATAGTTGGGAAGGTTGAGAGAAAAGTGAAGTATAATAGTGTTCAGAGTGTTCTCTCAGAATTTTTTTCCTCGAGTATGAGCTATGAAAACTTTGGTTATGTGTTTTCCGTGGATGTTTGCTTCTAAGTTTTTGGTTTTTCGCATTTTGGCATCTTATATTTTCTATTTTAAGGGCTCAATTAGCTTTGATTTTCTGTCATAAATTGTCATTATCTTACGCTTGCCTGCTCTAACCTCTTCTTTGAGCTCTCACTATTTAGAGAGGAAGAAAGTTAAAAATATAAAAAATGAAGGGAGTTAGTTGGGACTTCTAGGTTTTCAACGCTAGTTCCTTTCTTATGAGCTCAACTATGTACTCTTTCCTATCAGGGGCCTTGTACTTGAATATGCCTTTCTCAATGAGCTTCAGTATCTTTATTACCTCTCTCACTTGCCAGGGTAGAGACCACCATGAAATGAGCTTATAACTACCGTAGGCAAACATCACCAGGAGTATTGTCAGCATTGGATACAGGAACATGTTAGCGATGTATATATATCCGATGCCTGGTATGTGTATTCTTGTGGAGCCTGATAAGTAATCCACCGCTACTACATACTTTAGAATATCATAGACGAATTTGTCAGCCGGTATCTCCCGGCCGTACATTTTCACGGACTTTACAAAGATTACTACTTCCCACTTATATCCTGGTGGAAACACACCCCAATCAACCACGATCCTGAACACTCCAGCGCCTATCCTAGTGGCACTGTATATTCTAAACATTTCGGCCTCTATACTACTAACGTTCGCAATCACTACTGCATCATCAACTGGGAGATTTCCGTGATATACAAAGACGTCGATTTCTGTGATTTTATGCTCGTCTATAAATTGAATCCTAGTGATTTCTTGTGGAGGTTCTTTTGCCACAGTTATTTCGACAGAAAACTTGTCTATTATTAATGTAATTATCTCTTTTTGTTCTTGGTGATACTGTTTCAAGAAGTACAACTCTATCTTGATTGATATGGGTAATTGAATGTCAGTTCCCAAAACACCTGACAGCATTTCCAGTATTTGAACCGTATCAATTTTTAGCACATAGGAACCGACTTTACTGTCAAATACGAGAGTGCCCCTATATAGGACGTTTTCTCCATAATATATTATGTAGGTGGCATTAGCATCAGTAATGGCTTGAACTTCACCACCCTTATAGCAGAAATATGAGATGCTCATATTGAGATATTCGCCATATTCAAGTGCAATATCTTTTTGCGGAACGATGAGATACGTCGGTACAGAACTTATCGTTAAGGATATCTCCAAACGTTGTGTCTTGTAGTTCTCCTTGAATAGTGTAACTATTATTCTATAGTTACCCGTGCTCATATTATGTGTAAAGTTCAACTTTAGCAGGTAATCGCTCCCATATGGTTCTAACTCACCAGTCCGAACCGGGGTATCTTGTCCGAAAGGTAACACCATATAACTAGCTATCGCTCCGATTATTTTTTGTGGTGGTGAAGTCTCACTATCGTAATAGGATAAGAGTATGTAAGAGGTGTCACCCCATATTAGCTCTATTGATGTTGCGTTTGCCGTGGCAAATGTTTTTCTCGGGTTTATTTTTATCATTATTGAGAGAAATCTTCCCTCGTAGTATTCTTTGCTGAAGTAAATCCTAGCCGTGAACTCGCCAACACCTAATTGGTGTACTGGTATGCTGAACATATATTTAGAATCTGTTTCCACCAGACTGCCTTCAGCCAGGAGCTCTTGCGTAATTGGATTAATTATTTCGAATCGAGTCACTGCATTTGAAACAAGCACTCTCCTTCTACTATCGTTATAATAAATCGACAAATTGTAGTTTTCCATTTGCCATGGTGTTTCCACATATGTCTGACTGAATAGCTCAGTTGGTCTTGGGTTAACCACTAGCGTTATGAAATATTCTGATTTTGAGTAGTTTCCTTTGGATGCTGTGATAGTTATCATATACGCTCCGGTTGGGTATTTGAATGATGACAACGCAAATATATACTCGTTGTCTTGCTGTACTAACATCCCCTCAAAGGATGTTGGTCCGGAGAACAAAATTCTAACACTTGCATCAGGTAAATAACTGTCATTCAATGCATCCTGGAAGTATAATCTAACGCAAAATTCTTCGTCCCAGTATATGGTAGATGTTAACGCTGCCACTACAATTTTTGTGGGTCTAGGTTGAACCATTACTGCAATTAAAAGCGGTTGTGGTCGCTGGTACTTATTGCCATATGCGTCAATAAAGTATTCCCTTCCACCAACTGTTGTTGTATTGACATCTATTACCAGGTAGTACATCTCCCCAGCTGGTAGTCCATATGTTGATATGTTAATACTGTATGTGCCCAGGGATACCTTACACATTTTTAGAGTGCCAAATCCCGGAACTATTGTACCATTCTTCGCATAAACAATCTTCCATGTTACATTATCAGCGGCATCTACAAGGTTTACTTCGCTTATTATTGCCACCTTAGTGTATATGTTACCTCCCCAATACAGGCTATATGAGTATGAACCTTCTCTAAGCTCTATTCTAAGTGGGGGAGGAGCTGTCGCATCAAGATCTATGAGAATCCATGTTTGACCTTGGGTCACATTGATGAGAGCCCATCTAACCATTGTTATATTATTACCATAAATGTCTTTCACGGGAGTCTTGTTAGTATAAGTTAAATTGTAGCTGTCGAAGTCAAATTTGTAGCTTACGGTTATGTTCCAAATGCCCCTTGGGATGTACACATCAAGATGTCCAGTAAGGTTGGTACTCGCGTAAGCTATTGTTTCATTGAATCGAACCAGAGCTCCTTGGAGTATCCTCCCTTCCGTGTCATTGCATTGTATAATCACTCTTACTAGGTGGGGGAACTGGTAGAAACTACTTATCGAGAATGTTGTATATGGTATCGTCGAAAGATCCAAATCCTCTACTATGCTGTGTATATTATTCGCACTAGAAAGTGTTATGTTTAGAGTGTAGTTATCGTATCTAGGAACATCGAACGTTACTTTTCCTGACCAATCTGTATAGCCCGCACTGACTATAGCTTCGGATGTTTTGTTAACCAATGTTACTTGTGCATTAACAACTGGACCATTATCTCCATCCGCCACATTATAGGTTACTTGCAAAGTGAATCGCTCAGTTTGAGCTATTGATATTAGTAGTGGGGCTCGAAGTCTTAAAGCCATATATTCTATTGTTGATGAGCCACTTTCTGCGGCGAAAATCACGGCATACTTGGCTCTTATCCAGTCTCCCGAGGACGCCGACATGCCAAGAATTCTTATCGCCCATAAGATATAGTCTTCATCCGTTGACGGACCTTCGCCCTTGTTTCCCCAGTATAAGTCCCTGTATTGAAAGCTACCCACATTGACCTCAAGTGAAATGTTTACGAAGCCTACTGCTCGATTAAATGTGCCATGATATAATGCTATCCAGTTCCAGTTACCATTGCCTTCATAGTCTTCTGTTTCAGCGAATGGAGGTTCAAAATACAATTCCACTGTGATATCATCATTTGAACTCCCATCGTCAGGATCATAATAACTCCCGTCATAGTAGTGCACGAGAATAGCATAATACCCGCCTGTTTGCGGGATTATGTTACGAGTTAGTGGTGGAGGAGCACCAGATGTGTCTCTTATCCACTCCGTACCATCCGGGAGGTATATATGGTAGTGAACTTTTGCATATTCGAGATTCCACCATATCCTAATATCGTAGTCATCTCCTCCTGTTCGCGGCATGGGAAGAATGAATGCTACTAATTCATTGTCGGCGAAATATCTTTTTGCCCAACCACCGACAGAGTATCCGACATTACCTTCCCTACTTGTATCTATTGTTCTCGGATAAGTTGGATAGTAGTTATAGTTACAATATGCAGAATATCGGCTAGTGTATATGAATTGTTCACTAGTAAAACTACCAGTAAAAGTTGCAATTGTTTGTCCTGTACCTGTGTTGGTTACTGTCACAGTGAAGCTTGCTGATGCACCTTCGCTGCAGTAAGCCAGAACAACAATTATCCATCGCTCATTTTCAGTTGCTACGCATACTTCCTCCTCAGTATAATCTTGGGATACGACGAACCCATCTAGCTTGTCCCATAGGCTATCATATCCTTCAATCAAGAAGCCCCTCTCTGAATATACAAATACATCTAAGTCTACGTAACCGGACCATGTTAAGCGCACACGGTATTGTGTATTTTTCGTCAATACTGGGGTTATAAAAGCTCTCAGATTGTTAGTCAAATCTTCTCTGCCCCAATCAGGATTTTTTGCCGACTTAGTCCAGGGCAACCCTTCGCCTAAAATTACGGTGCTAGCTGGCGTTGCTACACGGTCATATACTACATCAGCAGCATCATCTTGGTCGAATATATATGCTCCGATCCAATAATTGGCATTGGGAACGTCATTAGCTGTCCACTTAACATAAGCTTCGACAAGCCAACCGAAGGCCAGAAATCTATAAGTAAAGTTTGCTTTAGCAATAGTTGAACCACTTGTATCGTATATTGGTGCATTTATTACTTTGTATAATATAAATATAGGGCCGTTTTGTGTTTCCGTATCAATAAATCTACTCTCCGGCTGGCTCGTGGCATTCGCATCTCCAAATGGGTTTGCAAGAGATGGATTACGGGATATGCCTATATCATTCATCGGTGATGTATAGAGGTTTAGGCTTGTTGATGCTTCCGTTATCTCAAGTATTCTACCACCGGTCCATACATACCTCGCTCCTATTTGTCTTCCAGGTGCTAAAACCGCCTTGGAGTAGCTCTGACCAGCTATTGTATATATGGGCTGTCCGGTACTTGGATCAGTTGATACTGATAGCATTACTTGAGTTGGAAATACTGGTCTACCAACAGGTTTGGTATCATAGTATATATAGTATTCAGCTGAGCTACCAGCGCCGACAGTCGCGAGGAATGTTATCGTCGCAGACATCATGTGTGTTTGATTGCCAGTACTATTCCAAATTTGAAATACCACAATGCCTCCAGTTTTGTTGACTAATCTTATTCCCTGCCTGTTTGCACATGGGTTGAATTTTACGTAAACATCAACGGGCCAATTAATTCTAGAATATCCTGCAGGTTCAGTTACGGTTATGTTTATCCTGTAGTTATAGCTTATGTTATGCCACTCTCCGGGATAATGCTCTCCTCCAACGCCTTCTCTCATTTCTACGTTTGATAGCTCAACTTTCACAAAGTTAGACGCATTAACCGGCGTTAGGCTACAACCTCTTCCAGGGATTCTCTGAATTCTGACTTCTTTTTTAGGACTGTCCAATTTTAAAGTGCTGCTAATCCTATGCTCGTATGTGAAAGCTATGACTTGCACTGCTAGTATATATATCAATAACACACATAAGAGTCTACTTCTCAATAGAGAACACCAGCATTAGCAATTGATATATATAATGACATTACAAATTTTAGTATTAATGTATACGTTCGCTTACATTTGAACGAAAATTGAGAAAACATACACGACTTCAAAATGCTTTATTGTGTTGGACTTAAAAGTAGGATTGCATGAACTTTTGGACACTTTAAATTGTTCTAGTATTGTATTCTGATCTAAGTCAGTTTAGTTGGTAAAATCTTGGCATCAACATATATTATTCGTATATATTTTGATTATGTTGATTATATAATTCCTCTTAGAAATCTTAGAAATGGTGCATTCAAGTATCGTCTTCATTAGGTCCTGGTTTCTGGTTGGTGAATCTATTGCAAGATAAGACTGAGCAGATACCAATGAAAGAGGTTAAGCCTCGCATGGTTACTATTTACTACATGGGGAAGGCTTACCAAGTTCCTGAAGGAATAACTATTATCAAAGCTCTGGAGTACATCGGTTACAGGTTGGTGCGAGGTGTTGGATGCAGGAGTGGATTCTGTGGTGCTTGTACTACGTTCTATCGGAAGAAAAATGACTATAGACTGTATTCGGGTTTAGCTTGTCAGACTCCAGTCGAGGATGGCATGTACTTAACGCAACTACCCTTCATTCCGGCTGAGAGGAGAAGATATAGGATTGAGGACGCCAAGGCTGATTTTCATTTTGTGCTGTCTCTTTATCCTGAGATTGCTAGGTGTGTTGGATGCAATTCATGTACTAGGGTTTGTCCTCAAGAGATACAAGTTATGGATGCCGTTCAGGCGATACTCAGGGGTGATCTAGCAAAGGCTGCAAAAATGGTCTTTGATTGTATCTCTTGTGGGGCTTGTAGTATGAGGTGCCCTGCTGAGATTGTGCATTACAATGTCTTCCAACTTGTTAGGAGGTTGTATGGTAAGTATATTGCTCCAAAGGCGAAGCATTTAGCAAGTAGGGTTGAGGAGATACAAAACAATTATTACGAGGAACAATTTAAGAAGCTGTTCTCCATGAGTGTTAATGATTGGAAGGTTTTGGCGGAGAAGCTTCAGAAGAAGGAGAGTATAACCATATGAGGTGAAGAAAATGAAGCATCCGGGTTACCCGCCTGAATTTTGGGACTCAATAGAGAGAGTTGAAGAAACTCGCGATAAGAGGCTAAAAGAGAAATTTCCAAAGATGTCGGTGACTGAAAGAGAGGATATTGTACGCAAATATCACCCAGATTACAAGGAGGGTACAAAGAGGCCTGTTCGCGTTGGAGCCTATAAGGGTCAGCTAGCACCTCATGAGGTCGCAGATTTGCTTGAGGCTCATGCCTTGATAAACCCAGATGACGTAGATTTAAGCAATGTAGACTATGACACTGACGTATTAGTTATAGGCGGCGGTGGTGCTGGGGCATCTGCAGCATTGTGGGCTAATATAAGTGGTGTTCCGGCAGATCAAATCTTAATAGTCACAAAGCTAAGATTTGGAGATTCAAACACGAAGGGAGCCCAGGGTGGTATACAAGCGGCTGATAGAGAGTATGACTCTCCCATATACCACTTCCTGGATGTACTATATGGAGGTCATTTTACGAATGATCCAGAACTCGTAAAAATTCTTGTCACTGAAGCACCACTAATAATAAAATTCCTAGAGGACTTAGGTGTTATGTTTGATAAAGAATCTAACGGAGTAATGATCGAGGTTTCAGGTGGAGGATGTAGCAGAGACCGCATGCACTCCTGTGGTGATTACACAGGACTTGAAATAATGCGCGTATTAATGGACGAAGTTCTCAATAGAGGGATACCAGTCCTAGAATTTTCTCCTGCTGTTGAGCTCATAACTGATGACCGAGGGCAAGTAGCAGGAGCTGTTGTTATGAATCTTGAGACAGGAAGATACCACGTGGTACGTGCTAAAGCAACAATAATAGCAACTGGTGGCTTTGGAAGGCTACACATACAGGGCTTTCAAACATCTAATCACTACGGAGCAACTATGGATGGCGTCGTTTTGGCTTACCGAGTTGGAGCTCAATTGAGAGATATGGATGCTGTTCAATATCATCCAACTGGTGCAGCGTGGCCTCCCCAACTCGCTGGTCAGCTAGTAACTGAAAAAGTGCGCTCGTTAGGTGCCCAGCTAGTAAATGTCAATGGCGAGCAATTCGTATACGAGCTAGAACCAAGGGATACTGTATCTGCTGCTATAATTCGCGAGTGTGAAGAGAGGAAGAGGGGCATAAAGACTATAGTGGGTTGGGGCGTTTGGCTGGATAGCCCGATGATCGAGATAATACATGGTGAGGGAACTATAGAAAAATTCTTACCGGCGATGTTTAGGCAATTTAGGAGGTATGGGATTGACATAAGAAAGGAGCCAATATTGACCTATCCAACACTCCACTATCAAAATGGAGGTATTCTGATAAACCAGTACACGCAGGTCCTAGACGCCGAAAGAAAACCAATACCTAATCTATTCGCTGCTGGTGAATGCACAGGTGGTGTACATGGAAAGAATAGGCTAATGGGCAATAGTCTACTAGAGATAACAGTATTTGGTCGTCGTGCAGGAAATTTTGCAGCTAAACATGTGAAGAATGTCTCCCTTGGTAAGCTAACATTAGATCATGTAACCAAATGGGAGAATATGCTCAAAGAAGCCAAGATAAGAAGCAGTAAGAAGGCACCAATAATTCTTCCGGACTATCGAGGAGACATGATATTTAGGTAAGCCACCTTTTTTATCTATCCCCAAGACCTAGCCTGCAGGGTAGCAGACTTTGAGAAAGCGAACTTCTTATAAGCAATTTAAACCAATAAATACCATTAACTTACTCAAGGAAGTTTACCATGATCTCTGGTGCGTGTATTGATAAAGAAAGCATTGCGAAGAATTTATAAAGACAAGCTTCGGCTCTTGATGGGAAGATTATCCGAAGAGTATAACATTTTCAGTCCAAAGCTTGTGGAGGGAAGGATTATCTTTGACCGCATAGATGACGTCTCAGAGATCATTAATGAATATCACACAAGGCCGGTTCTGCCTGTGAAAAAGCTTTTTCTACCTCAGAGAGAGACTCTATTCGAGTATGAGATAGTTGACAATGATGTTATCATCAGCGATAAACTAGATCTTGTTGCTAGAGAGAAAAGATGCATTTTTGGAGTTAGAGCTTGTGATATTGCAAGTCTCCAAATTTTAAGGAGATTCTTTAGCAGGGGGCCAGGCGATCCCTACGTTATTGGCAGACTTAGTAACTCCATGATAATTGGAATTATGTGCAATAGTGTCTTTCCGTCATGCTTCTGTCATTTCACCGACAGTGGACCCCTGCCAAAAGATGGATTTGATCTCTTTCTTGTTGACGTTGATGACTATTTCATCGCAATCATTGGAAGTGAGAGAGGGAATCAAATTGCTTCAAAGAACGAGGATATATTTCTTGATGCAAACAAGGACGATGCTCTGGCTATAGATAATAAGGTTAAAGAAATTGTTTCGCTTATGAAATCACCACCAGTAGTTGATCAAATGGTTTTATATGACGCCTTCGTTAGGAGTTTCAATCTAGACTTCTGGGAGGACTATGCTAAAAAATGCCTCTCCTGTGGTAAATGTAACTTTAATTGCCCGACGTGCTATTGTTTTGATATCTTTGACGAAGTAGATCTTGACCTTCGGAAGGGAAGACGCGTTAGAGTGTGGGATTCATGCCACTTTCTAAGTTTCACTAGAGTAGCAAGTGGTGAAATTTTCAGAAGGAACCGGAGTTCAAGGTTAAAGCAGAGAGTCTATCACAAATTCGTATACTCAGTTAATGACATAGGTCTAATTTCATGCGTCGGTTGTGGGAGATGCTTCGAAGTATGTCCAGCATCTATAGACCTACGAGACATTATTACGAAGGTCCTGTGTGGTTAGCATGAAGAACCCATATATTCCGACGAAAGCTATCATAACGCACATTCGAAATGAAACACCTGACACAAAGACTTTCAGGATAAGAATTCTGGATCAAAACGAGTTTAGTTTCACTCCCGGTCAATTCATTCAACTCAGCGTCTTCGGCTTTGGTGAAGCGCCTTTCTCAATTGCTGGATCAACAAATGAGAAAGAGCTAGAAATTACTGTGAGGCGGATCGGAACAGTTACTGGAGCGTTATTCAGAAAAAATGTTGGTGATATCGTTGGAGTGAGGGGTCCTTTCGGTAAGGGCTGGCCCATTGGTTTAATGCTGAGGAGGAACATTCTCATAATAGCTGGTGGACTTGGATTAGCTCCACTCAGGTCACTGGTGCACTACATCATTCTAAACAGGGAGGAATTCGGCAAGGTTTACCTCCTTTATGGCGCTAGGACGCCAGCTGACCTTCTTTATAAAGACGAATTCAACACGTGGAGCAGGTATATAGATCTCCACTTAACTGTTGACAAGGGCGATAATTATTGGAAAGGAAGAGTTGGTCTTGTTACAATTCTACTTGATGATGTAAGTGTCGATACCGAAGATACGATAGCACTGCAATGTGGACCTCCTATAATGATGCACTTTGTCTCGAAGAAATTAAAGAGCCTAGGATTTCCTGATGAGAATATTTATCTGTCCCTAGAAAGGCTAATGAAGTGTGGCATGGGCTTTTGTGGTAGGTGTACCGTAAGCGGCAGATATGTTTGCATTGAGGGCCCAGTCTTCTGCTACGCCGACATTAAGAGCTTTATAGAGGCGATTCCGGAAGCAGGTGTTGAGCATGCATAAATTAAAAGTCGGAATTTACTCACTATCATCCTGTGAAGGTTGCATCGTCCAAATTCTAAACCTGGAGGAGAGGTTACTAGAGGTCTTAAACCACGTCGATTTAGTCGAATGCAGAGTCCTTGGGCTGAAGCATGATGACGAAGTTGATGTAGCTTTCGTCGAGGGATTTGTTAGCAGTGATGAAGAAGCAACCAAAATCAAGGAGATAAGGGGGAGAAGCAGGATCCTTATAGCCTTAGGCGACTGCGCTTATTCAGGCATGAGATTCGTCGCGAAAGATTTCGGAACCTCCACTATTAGAGCTGATCCTATAAACATGTACGTTAACGTTGACTACCACCTGCGAGGCTGCCCGATAGATTCCGAAGAATTCCTATCTTTGATCAGTGACTTAATTCACGGCAAAAAATTTAAGGAGAGCAGTAAGACTGTTTGTTCAGAATGTATCCTACTCGAAAATAAATGCTTGTTGGATAAGGGATTTTTGTGCTTAGGACCCATAACTAGAGGAGGATGTAATGCTATCTGCATTGCAAATAATAAGGGATGTTTCGGTTGTAGGGGTTTAGGTGATGATGTCAATATTAGCGCTTTTATAGAGAGTCTTAAGAGTAAAGGCATAAGCATACCAAGTTACTTGCTAGGCCTACTAAAGGGTCCCGGTTATGGGAGTAGTCAGAATAGTTGAGCTACCTAGAATTGAAGGACACCTAGATGTGGAAATTGAGATTTTAGGAGAGGACATCAGAGTTAGAGCCATGGCAAGAGAGGGGATTAGGATTTATGATATGATTTTGAGGGGAAGAGAGTACTCAGAGGTTCCAGACATAGTCTCACGAATGTGCGGTGTTTGCAGCGTCATTCATAGAGTAACCTCTGTAATGGCCATTGAGTCAGCACTCGGTATAACTCCCTCAGATGACATTCTGGCACTGAGAGAGCTCGCTACAATTGGTGGGCATGTTCAGAGTCATCTCATTCACCTGTTTTACTTCATCCTCCCGGACGTTCTAGGTATTGATAGTTTTATCCGTCTCATAGATAAGAACCCAGGCTTGATCAAGAAAGTTATGCGCATTAAGGGTCTTGCGAATAGCATTATTGAGGCTCTTAGTGGCAGAGCTGTTCATCCCATTACAACAGTTAATGCAGAGACGAGTTTTTTACCAAGTAGGGATAAAGTCTACAGAATTCTGGACGAGTTAAAAGCCACCAAGAATATTACTCTTGATATTTCCAAAATTTTCTTAGAAGCTGAATTTCCGGATATTCCTAAAGAGGAGAATTTTGTTTCACTTGCTAGTAGAGACTCCATCAATCTTTTAACGGGCAAAATATCAACTACTAGTGGAGTAATGGAGCCCCAGGCATTTTTGGAAAGGATCAATGCTATAGTTGAAGAATACTCAACAGCTCCTCATTTCTTGTTCGATGGAAAAGCATACATGGTGGGCTCTCTTTCTCGACTAAATAACAATTATCCATTGCTTAACGGGAGTGCTAGAGACCTTGCAAAGGAGTTCAACTTAACTTTCCCTTCAAATTCTATATTCATGAATAATAAGGCCCAGGCCCTTGAAATTGTATATTTCCTTGAGAGAGCAGAGGAAATACTCGGGAGACTCCTTGAGAAAGATGAGTTGAAGTTGCAATCTGAGAAAAAACATGGCAACAACTTTGGTCTAGCAGCTACTGAGGCTCCTAGAGGACTTCTGATACACACATATCAGCTAGAGAATGGAAAGATAATCTCTGCAAATATAATTACACCCACAGCCCAAAATCTTAAAAACATTGAGAAGAATGCTAGCGAGTACGTTAGAGCACTTCTCAACAACAACTTTGACCTAGGCGAAATTAGGAAACAGATCGAATTTTTAGTCAGGAGCTATGATCCCTGCATCTCTTGCGCCGCTAGGTTCAGAAAATCCAACAATCTGGGAAAAAAATTATATAAATAAGCATTGTTTCAATAATTATTTTTATAGTAGCCATTTTGTTGTGATGCTTAAAGATCGGGCAAACCCGATGAGGCCCCATGTCAATTGATCAACAAGATAAGACTTTACTAAGCTTTAAATGCCCTGTTTGTGGGGAAGTAATAAAATTTACTGTTGAGGAAAACAAGATCAAAAATGATCCCTCCGGAGTGTGTACTATACCTCTGCTTCATAATCCTCCTAACTACTCTCCCCATTTAATCGTTATAAGTATAGATCCACATGGTTTTGTCCGTTCGGCTTACTTATACAAGCAACTTTATGTTATTGAAAAAACTGGAGAGGAGGAACTCACTAAATTGGAAAAGCGCATTGAGGAAGCTAAATTCGATGCGCACGAACTCGCTCTTAGTAAGGCATATGATGTTCTTAAAGAGACATACAAAATTATCCAAGCATTCCAAATGAAATATCGGGAGGACCTATTCCTTGAGATCCTAGGTAACACTATAATCCACCATGTTATCAAAGGTGGAAAACTGAGATTAAATATTCCTCGCGATGCTACACTATCGGAGATAAGTAAGGAATGCGTTTTGAAGGTGCTGAAAATTTTCAGAATTGACGCCGACCTCTACTACGGACTGGGAGATACAGTCATCATTAAACACAGTGAATACCCAATAGAGTTCATACGCGGCATTCTCAATGGGCTTCTAGTAAAAATAGGAGATTACATTGGGCAAAGTCTAATGTTGGTCACGGAGTCGCTAAACCCTATCCTATTTCGAATAGAACCCTACTTGCCATAACTGGACCATTATAAGAGTTTATCTGCCATTATCGAACGAATGCGGAGAACCTCTCCAAACCCTTGCCCTTTAGAGTGAAGGTCAAAGCAATTAACAATTGATAAAAAAGGCAGTTATATTGAGGACTCATTTCTCCTAATGAGATACGGAAGACATACCATATTGCTCGATCTCACTTACTCAAATGTTAAAAGGGGAATATGCCCAGGCGCTTTCGCTTCTTCTTGCTGATGAGACCAAGACTAGCCATCAGGTTAGCGTGAAAGTTACCAACTCCACTGATGAATCCCTGCTCACCGAACGTAAATGGCATGATAAATGGCACTCCTATGATTTTGCCGACTTCTTTAATCGATTCACCAATTTTATCTTTTATCGGAAACATTGTTCCCGCGCAGTAAGTAGTTAAGCAGAAAGCTAAGTTCTTGGGATCCTCTTTTATCGCTGATAAGCAGGCCCTAGCTAGTCGAATTGGTCTCTCAATGAGAACTTTTTCATCGCCCTTTAGTAACCATATACGAGATCCTTCAGGAACTTCTGCAAATACTTCTATGCCACCCTCTGGAGTCGCACGGCTGGGGTGTACAGAGATCCAATGTTCCACGCCCTTCACGGTGAACTTCCTAGCGAGTGGATAAAATGATGCTGGTCCCAATATGCTCTCCCCGGTTCTAAGTTTTTCTTCAAATACACGTTCTGTCCAAGTGTTGTAAACATCCCTTGCTGGGTTTCCGTCAATTTCTAGAATTACCCTCCCCTTTGACTTTGTTACCACTCCACTCCACTTAAGTGCCGAGTATCCACTCATGTAGACAAACCCCATTTTGAGTTTGGTGTAGATAGCTGTCAGGGAAACGCCGTTCTTATAAACATCCTTGCCACAGATGACTTTCCACTTGCCCTCCACGGTATTGTCGGCAGCTGATCCGCCATAGATTGGACACTTGCCGACAACGCTTTCGATACCAGCAATAATTTGCTCTTCAAATGGCGGTGTTGGAGTCAACCAAATTAAATCAGGTTTCTTACCATTCTTACCTGCCGATCGCATTGCATTTTTAATGGCTTCTTCTCCCGCAACCTTAGCATTATCCACTATTAGTGCTCCTCCCACACCGAAGGTTATGTCCGTTGATTTAACTGCTAACGCACCCATAGTTTTATAGTTTGGTCCAATAATAAAACCATCAGGCGTCCCCACTCCTAAGGACGTAGTTAATCCATGTATCTTCACTTTGCCTCCAAATGCATTATACAATTCGTTAGCGACTTCTTCAACTGGATATTCGACCGTTAGTGCAAAGAATATGTAGTCAGGCGTTCCTATATCTTTTTCGATTTTTGATACAATTTCTTGAACGGCATCCCTATAATCCTCCTTTATGCTATAAGCATAGGTAGCCTTAGTAACCATAGGGGCACACCCAATTGCTACTATGGTATTACTTTAAAATTAAATTTAAATATCAGGACAAACCCATACAGAAGTTTGGCCATTTTGAGATCCAAGCTTTAATAGATCGCTAATCCCGCCATCTATAAACACTATCTAACTTGCAACTGGCTTGGAAATCAGGCCACTTACTCACGCTTTTCAATCTTCCGAAAGTTCTTAGAAGAACTTGTAACATTCGCTTAGAGATATGTTCTATTGGCTGTTGAGACAACTCCGAGTTCTAAAAATTACATTTAAAAATAAGCTCATTATAAGTTTTTCACGTGATTAGAGTTTTGCGTACGAGAAACTTTGAATGCTGTGCACCTCCAAAGGCTTTATGTTACTGAAGTTATTAGTTCTTCATTGTTTGTCGGTGTGATTATGGAGGGAAAAGATGTTGCTGAGAGAATAATATGGACAAATATTGTTGGGTTGACTCTTAGTTGGGTTATCTGGAATCCGTTTCAATTGGCTACTATGACTTATTGGCAGATCTTTCTTTTGGCACTAGGTGCAACACCTCCAATCATTGCTATGATATCTGCAGTGTCTGAGATAACTTTATCGATTTCGCGAATTCCTGGTGGATACTTAGCTGATAAAATAGGTCGTAGGATTTTAATCGTTTCAATGACGTACGTTATCTCACTGGTTTACTTAATCATGTATTTCGCAACTCGTTGGGAGCATATTCTAATAGCTAGTATAATAAATAACATAGCGCTCTTCTACCAACCGGCACTTAATGCTATCATTGCAGATAGTTTGCCAAAGAGAAGGAGAGGTTTTGGATTCTCAATAACGAGCACTATTCCCGGTATAGCGAATATCTTTGCGCCCTATATTGCTCTTATTTACGTGACCAAATATGGTGTTGTAATTGGTACTCGACAATTATTACTCTTATCATGTCTAACCGGCCTAATCGCAGCTACAGTGAGGTTAATTACGCTCAGAGAGACTATAAAAAGCGAGAACTTCGCTTTGAATAAAATCGGTAGTGATATTGTGATAGAGTATAGAGAGACCATCAAATTAATATTCAGAGTGATGAAATTCCTACTTATAGGGCTTGCATTTGCTGGAATAGCTAGTGGACTTGCATATTTATCTCAGTTATACGCCCTCAACTACTTAGCAATTAGCAAGGAAGGTTGGGCATATATACAAATTGCATCCATTACGCTCTTTTTGGTATTACCTTTACCATTCAGTATCCTTGTAGATAAAGTTGGTAGAAAGTTACCTATAGTCACCGCCGCACTCTTGGCCTCTGTATCATATTTCATGATGGCAATCGCTCCAGTAGGTGAAAGAGCCATCCGATATTTATTCGCCTCAGCTATACTTGGATCAATAGCTGGCGCCATGAACTCTGTCGCGCTATCTGCTGCTGAAGCTGATTTAATCTCGCAGGAGATTCGAGGAAAGGGATATGCCATGATTGGCCTTATAAATACTTTTGTAGTTGCACTAGCTCAACTAACTAGTGGTTTGATATACATATCGCTAGGGCCGAGAGTTCCATTTCTTCTCGCTGCGATGTTTTCACTACTAGCATTTCTCGTATTCCTTAGAATCTCAGAAACTCTGAGAGGAAAACCACCAACAATTTCAACTCGTTAAATTAATAGATCTCAGGCTTTAATGGCTCCGTTTCTCATTTACCTCTAAGGAGTTCCTGGAGAGCCTCCCTAGCTGGTTTGTACACTTTTTTAAGAGGCCATTCCAACTCTAAGCCAGCAGCTTTAAGCCTACGGAGGGACATATCGTAGGGATCTACAACCTCTTCTTCGAGTAGGAGCAAGAGCCTGATATCAATATCAACGAGCCTCTTAAGCAGCGCAGTGCGCTCCTCTACAGTCATTATTCGTGGGTCTAGAGACATTGCCGCAACGTGCCATCTCTTTCCTAAGGTCTCTATTCCAGCTACATCAACTATATTTCTTATGGCTTGGAATGGTATCTCGAAATTCTCCTTTCTGGCCCCGGTCTTTCTCTGAAAATCCTCCGGCGTCCCAGCCTTTAGGGATAGTCTTAGATAAACCTTGTCGAAGCTATTGAAAATCTTTTTCACATAATCCTTATCTATGCCAAATAAAATACCATTCGTCTCTAGTATGAATATTTTAATATTCTGGTCATCCTCTATATAATCAAGCAAACTAATCAAATGCGCCTTGCATAATGTAGGTTCACAACCTGATATCCTAGCCTTATGAATATTACTCTTCTTGGCAGAGCTAGCCATACACTCATATGCACGCTCGGGAGTATAAAATTCCCCATAAGTCTCAGGAAAGTCTCTCGAGGGACTAACCCAACAGAATACGCATCTTAAGCAGCAACCAACTCCATATCCTGTAGCAATGCCACCATATACACCAGCAACATAGAATGCCGTGTACTTTCTGGCAGCATCTTTCTCTCTACAGACTATTTTCTCAGTAAGGCGTGCCAATTCTACAGCGTCGAATGGTTCCCAGTTCTTTGTAACAAAACGTGGATATTTAGAAATACCTTCTGACATTCTTTCCACTAATCAAAAATACTTAGAGACAATCTATACTTTTCCATCAAGATAAGGAAAAGCAATTTTTGTCTGTGAGAGAGCCCATTATAAGTGTTCATTATCTAGAAATCTCAAAAGCGAGAAAAAAATAGAAGGTTAGCGAAATATGCATATCTACGCTCTACGCCTTTTTATAAGTAGAGCTAATCCAACTATTGCTACCACTGAAACTATTATGAGGCCAAAGATTAGTGGTTGTGAGATTATGTATTCTCCCATTTTCGCTGGCGTCACAACTTTCCAGGCTTGCTTATCAGAGAAAGATGGCGGGTCAGAGTCGAGTTGATCCCAGTAGACCACCCAACCAGGAGCCCTTACTTCTTCTGAGACCACCTTATTAATTATCAGCTTAAGAGAATAATCCTGCAATGTTTCGTCGTCTAGTGAGCCATCTCCATCAGTATCGTATTTGAGCTTAACACTAAACTCGAAACCAGCCTCTACAAGGTACCCCGTGGACTTATAAACAAGCCATATTCCTCCATAACCACTCAGGATAAATGGTCTTTCACCCGGATTAACATTCGTGTAATTTATTGAGAATGTAACATTTGCAAGGATGGTAAAGTGTCCCTGAATACTCTCAAGTACATCATAGTAACCATGCATATCGAACTCTGGCACGCGATATCCCTGAGATCTTGCTACAGCCAAGTAGTATTTGACAAATCTAGGTAAAACATCTGCTAGCGCATGTCCAACAAGCTGCAATTGACCATAGAGAATATCTTTATAAGGATACACTCTTATACCTCCCGGCATTAGCATTGGACTGGCAAGATCGAACTGTTCTTTCTCTATCATGCTTCCGGATGATTCATTATAATAGTACACCTGTCCTTTGTATTCAGCAATGAGCCCCGTTGGATTAGCACAATATGTGAGGTTTACCCTTAGATTTTCAAAGGATTTAATAGATATAGGTACACCCGTTTTGTTTAGGATTTCCTCCAAATCTGGTGAGATTGAAATGTCAGTTACTTTGTATGCTATTACCTCACCAAAGTTCGTCCAGGGCTCTAGATCATGCGATTCAATATACTTTATTCTAATTTTTATTGACCCGCTAACAGTCAGCCCAACAGATCCATACTGGTACGTATATATGGAGTATGGAACATTCTGAAAGTTCGCTGAGAGGTATAGATCCTTCAGAAGACCTGTTGTTAAATCATACTTAGCCTGAAAATCAATACTAAAAACTAGAAGCGAACCTTTAAGACTGAAAATAGCCTCGTTTCCGCTTTCGGTATACATGAAGCTTAAGCCATAATAACTTCCATTCCATTCAGAACCACATGCTCTTATAGCGTCGGGATCTCCAAGAATCATCCCTGGAGAGAATAAATCCATGCGCATTGGAACGGCATAAAGGGATCCTAGTAGTTCCGGCGCCTCAAATTGCTTTGGATGAATTTCTATGATGGGTGCAATAATATTCCTTAGCATATTTGATAATATGTCAACACTCCTGAGGTTCAGTCTAGGAATTAATATCTCACTGAGTGATCTTCCAAGCGACATAGCATATGGCGAGAAGCCATATTGCGCAAGCGGTGGCAATGGGAACACAGATTTTTTCGGAATTGAAAATTCTAGGATTTTGGCTAGATCTTCATTCATCGGTATTTCTTCGCCAATTGCCCACTTAACTATACTTGCCAACGCTAGGAATAAATCTTTGGAAACAAGTATGTCCTTTTGTGTTTCTATAAATCCAGCTGCCCACACAATTTTATAGTAATCTGAATAGTTTTTGTTCCCTATGAATGCATAGTATTCTGAATCCTTAAATGCGCCTATGATAGCCTCTATACAGTTTGCTAGTTTATTTAAATCATTCTTAACTACAGAGTTGTCTGATTCTATATCTATGGATAGCGAGATTTCTGGAACACTCCATTTGTGTACCTTATACGGCTCAACTCCTGGGATGGAAAAAGTTGGTGCTATTCTGACAAAGGCTGCCAGTAGTAGCACCATTATTAACACATAATATTTGCTCTTCATTCATAGCCACCATGGTTCTATCCATAAGAAATTAAAAAGTTATTTATAAAAGCTAACGAAAAAAGGATACATAAAAAACACTCCATATCAAACTTCTCATTCACCATTGAAAAGCTCCTAAAAATTACACATACTTGTTAAAAACATTTCTATGAGAATACTCCTATCCGCATGTAATTTGCTAACCGCCATTTTTATTAGTAATTGGACTTTTTATATAGTACTATGGATAGGGGAATTCCTATAGAATATATTGCAACACCTAACCCTAGAATTACTGACATTAGTGTTATGTTCTTTTCTGCTCCTATCACCCACGAAATAATACCACCTGCTATGTCTCCAAGTGCCATGAATATGATGCTTGCCAAATTTCGCACTGCATGGGCTTCTGACTCTCTCGTCTCAATGCTATATATTGTTGTAAGCGATATTAGTTCTAGATTTATGATTGTCCAAAGCGGAGCAAGCCAGAATATTATAGATAATGTAAAGTCCCAGCTAAATACTAATAGGGCCATTAGCAAGGTTCTTATAAGCAGGGTACAAATAAGTATTCTCTCTTCGCCAAGTTTTTTGCTAACTGCCCCAACTAAATATGGTGCTCCAATACTTAAAATCCCACTCACACCAGAAAGTACACCATATAGAGTCTTGGATCCTACGATCATGTAGAACTTTATTATAAATACTAGGAAGTATAATGAAGACCCAAAACTTAGAACACCAACAATTGCAAGCAGGTATACTAGCAGGTTATCTTTGCTCGGTAAAGATAAACTCCAAGCAGCCTTAAAGGCTTCCTTAAAGGATATAGAACTTTCTGCAAAAATCTCACTGTAAGAGCCTATTACTAGTAGACCTAAAAGTACTGACAAAATTGATACCAACAAGACTGGCTTTAAGCCAATGGTATCGACAAGTATACCTGAAACAAAGCTACCCAGAGTCCACCCGATAGCGTCTGAAGCAACAAATATGCCCGACGCTAGGCTTACCCTCTCTCTGCCGAGAGATGTTGTTATTGCCGCGGCTAATGCACCGCCACCAACTGATATACTAAGTCCTACCATCGCGGAGAACATGGCGATTGAGATGACATTAATGAATTTTGTCTCAACACATAGATAAAATGTGATGTATGCTGCAAGCAGAATGATTAATTCTATCACTATGAATTTCTTCCTACCAGTCCTGTCGGCGTATATGCCCAGAGCTCTAGAGAATGTGAGCATAACAAGACTTTGTGATATGTATGTTATTGCCATCTCTAGAAAACTAAATCCGAGATCCCACATATATAATGGGAGAATTGTCCAGAATACCGAAATCGAAAACCCCAAAACTACTGCTGTTATTGATAGGCTTAATAAACCCGACCTCAAAGCAAACACCAACAAATCTGGTACTTGAAGATCGAAGACAGCAACAGAGTTTACCAAGCTGCTGGAAATACGTTAGGTGCTTAAATCAAAAATTGAGATTTTTTTATTTCTTAGGTGTGAATAGGCGGTGCTCTTATTTTGGATCAAGAGGTAGTTTTTCCACTTGTCGCCTTCGTTGGACAGGACTTATTCAAGTTAGCCCTACTGGCTATAGCAGTTAATCCATCAATTGGAGGACTCTTAGTTAGGGGAGAAAAGGGCACTGGAAAATCCGTCCTGGTGCGGGCCCTGGCCGATGTTCTTCTACCAATAGAAGTAGTAGCCGATTGTCCATTTAACTGCGATCCTCACAACCCACTTCTAATGTGTCCACAGTGTCGTGAGCGTTATAATCGGGGAGAGAAACTGCCAGTGAAGCAGATGAAAATGAAGGTTATCACCCTTCCAATAGGAGCGACTGAGGATATGGTTCTCGGCACAATAGATATCGAGAAAGTTCTCAAGGAAGGAAAACCGGCATTAAAACCAGGTATATTAGCGCGAGCAAATAGAAATATTCTTTACATAGATGAGATAAATTTATTGCCTGATCACTTGGTAGACATAATACTGGATGCTGCTGCAATGGGTTTTAACTACGTTGAAAGAGAGAACATAAGCTTCTCGCACCCAGCTAAATTCATTCTAGTAGGCACAATGAACCCAGAAGAGGGTGACATTCGACCGCAACTACTAGATAGACTCTCACTGTGCGTGGACGTGAAGGGTATAGATTCTCCAGAACTACGCGCGGAGATTATTAAGAGGAATATGGAATTTCAGCTAGACCCCATAGCGTTTAGAGAGCGATACAAGGAGCAGACGGAGAATTTAAGAAATAGAATCGCCTATGCTAAAAGCCTCATAAATAGCGTTGAAATTAGTGATGCGATGATACTCCTAATAGCAAAACTATGTAGCACTCTTGAGGTTGACGGACACCGTCCTGACATCGTCATTGCTCAGACAGCAAGAGCTCTTGCAGCATTAGATGGAAGAGATAGCGTTGAACCTTCTGACATTCAAATAGCAGCTCAGCTGGCTCTTATACATAGAACGCGAAAGGGTGGTCTTCTAGAGCCACCAACACTGGAAGAGATTGAGGAAGCATTCAAGAAAGCATTAAAAGAAGTAAAATCAAAGCTCACTATTAAAATCGAGGAACGCTACAAGACAGCCAGAGAGTACATCGAAAACATTCTCTTGACTCCTATAGTGCCTAAAGACAAAGGTAAAGTTTCTTTGAAGGGTGAACAGCACTTTTTTCGATGAAAGTGAGATACCCGATCAGATAAGAAAACTACCTCGAAAGTCAAAATCCTTGAATAACCTGAAGAGCATCGATAAAGAGAACGTTGACAAATTCCTGAGTAGCGATAGGAAAAGGAGTATTCTAAAAGCATTCTTCAAAGCAAGATTACTCGAACATATAAGACATTCAATACCAATCAGGGGTAAAATTAATATCAAGCCCGACGTTGAGTATTCAGAGCATGCACACGCAAGAAAAGCAAGACTAGGAGTAGCCAAAGTCAAAATTGTTGAAGAGGACTTTCCGATATTGGAGAAAGTCAGCATCAGGGATCTCTTGTCGATGCCATCAATAAAACGCGCAAATACAACAGCGCCAAAATTAAGGCGTATCCGTCCCATGCGTGCAGAAGGGAGCTATTATGGTCTGAATTACACAGCGACATACGGTTCTAGAGGATTCTACGTGTCTTACACAATGAATAAGAAATTCCATAGTAGAATAGCGCTAGTACCGACACTAATATCAAGGCTTCTATATCAACGGGGAAAGGTGAGTTCGGGAGAAATAAAATTCGAGTTAAGAGAGGGAAAACAAAGGCTTCTACTTGTAATAGTCTTAGATGCAAGCGAAAGCATGCAGGCATTTATCCCCATAATCGCACGCACCCTATTACGCTTTCATGAACGAGCATGGAAGCTGCGAAGCCTCACTGGCCTAATATCAGTACAAGAGAACACGACAAAAGTTCTAGTCTATCCAACGACAAATATTAACAAAATTATTAGCGGCTTCTTCCAAGTGGAGTTCTGGGGTAGGACGCCACTTGCACTTGGCCTCCTTAGGGCATTCAGGCTGATATTATCTATGCATGCTAAGTCTCCTGATTTAGTACCTAGGGTCATTTTATTCTCCGATGGACTAGCTAACATACCTCTTCAAATACCGGTTGACAGAAATGTAAGAAATTACTTTGAATCTGATGCTCAAGCGGATGTAATTGCTGCTGCTAGACTACTTGCAAGAAGAAACGTAAAGCTAATAACTGTCAATCCATGGCACATTAACTACTGGCCCGCAAAGTATATAATATCCCCATCTGAACTTCTCAAAATTGCAACTAGAATCACCGGGGGTATTTACTTAGGCTTCAATTTAAGCCAGGAACATCCATCAATAATACCACCCAGAATGATTAACATTGACGATGCCACCGTGGAGGAGCTCGTAGATAGGATCCTGTGTGCAATATTTAAGTCAATTAGCTGAAGCCCATGCAAAATTCATCAAGACTAGCTAGCAGAGTTAGTCGTGAAGAGTGAGATTAATTCCCTGCTAATTGATAATATCTTAAATCAGTAAGACTGAAATTCGTATTCAGTAATCTAAGTGATCAATGTGAGTATAGAGAAACCCGAAAAGCCTGATGGTTTGTACCTATACGAAAACGGAGCCTGGATTCAAAAATCCCAAGAAGACTTCACTGAAGGAGTTCACATAGTATACTTTAACAATAAAGAGTGCTTCGCCTGCCTGTTATTTAATGCTACATGGAATAAATTCGTAGAACTGACTAATTCAAGCAATCTAAAATTCTGGACTGTTATCTGCTCTTGGTTTGCCAAGAAGTGCTCAGATGATAGGGCCAAATGGTTATTCGAAAATTATCAAGTCAAATCATCACCGACAATACTAATAATAAGAGACGGCGTCATAATAAAGACAATAAAGGGCTCCTTAAGCTTAGAGGAACTCGAGAAACAAATAAAAGACGTACTTGAGGGAAAAGAGGAACAAAAGGAAGACCTAACAAAAAGATTTGTATGCTGAAAAAGTTATTGGGAAGCAGCATATGAGCTATAATAATCCTTGGAAATTGCGAGAAGCATTGCACATCTCTTTGTAAAATTAAGTACTATTCCTACTCTTAGAGCCTTTTTCTCTCCACCTATGTCATTAAAAAGCGTTATCAGTGATGGATAGCTAGGAGTAATACCACGCTCAGATAACAATCTCATTATATGTTCCTTTCCAAGACCGATCTTGCATCTGTACAGAGCTTTTATAAAGGCGCTGAAAGTGTAATATGTAAAACCGCGTAGCAAGTCTTCATAACTATACCATCTTTTTTCACTGCTAAGTTTACCTAGTAGATTCTTCGGTGAAACAAAGACTGAGAAAACTACTGCTAAAGGATCGAAGGTGTTTTCATAATATCTTGGTAGAACTATGAAAACATACTCTTTTCCCATTGCATCATTCCTTTCAGACATCCTTATAATTTCCTCAGCATCCAAATCATAGTAGAAATTCTTCTTATCATATTCCTCCGTCCCTTGTTCAAATTCCTCTGGAGTTGTGTATATTCCCTTAACCTCAAGCACAACAAACTTTAGGAAGTCTTCAGTCTGAATCCACTTGACGATGGAGAATTTAACATCAAAAGGAGCACCAACAGGACCAAGACCAACTACTTGAAAGCCAAGCAATCCTAGCATACTTTTAAGTGACCCGATTATCCAAAAATAGTAGCTGTAAGGACTCCTAATTGGTATCAACATAGCCACCAAGAAGGATCCATTAACGGCAACTATTCGGTTAGTAGTGTAGATAATATTAATACCCATTCTTAAAATAAATGTGTATATTAAAACATAAGGGGCATTGCTGGCTCTAAAAATTCCTGTTCATTTATCTACATGGATATCTAATTTTAAACATTCTTCAGCAAGACATCATTAGGAGTAGTAAAATAGAAATGACTTGATCCATTAGAGAATTGTGAGCTCGTAGATTCTCTATGCCCCAGCGCCTTTAATTTCCACAAGAGTGTGTATTTGGATTTTACTTTAAAGAGTCTTTATTCTTGTCTAGTTCGGTGTATTCCATGTGGGATCTTCTGGAATTTGCCGTTGAAGAGAGTCTGAGCCTTAACGCAAGCTTTGTTGAAGTTCGAGGCGAGAGGCAGACTTTAACCACAATCAGATTTGTTAATAATGTTCTTAAGTCTGTGGAGTCAACGTCTTTGATTGGAATAGGAGTAACTGTCATTGTTGGTAAATCTAGGGGCCACGGTTTCACAAGTGTACTCACAAAGGAAGGTCTGAGGGATGCTATAAGGAAGGCTATAGATTCTGCTAAGGGATTGACTAAGGCTGCGGAACTTTCTGCTGAGCCTGCGGAGTATAAACCTAAAGAATATCACGGTTTTGTTCCTTCTAGGAATAAGGACCCAGAAACTACCGAGTTTGAGGAAAAGTTCGAAATTCTTAAAAGAGGAATAAATGAGATAAAAGGACTTGAGGGAATAGCATCTATTGCTGCTATTTATGCTGAATTACATGGTGAGAGATACTTTATAAATAGTGAGGGTCTAAAAAGATTCTGGAGACCACTAAGACACGGAATTCTCTTCCAAGTTGTTGCTAGAAAAGATGGAAATATCGGATCTGGACGTGAGTTATTTGCATCATCCTTCGGTCTGGAAGTCTATGAGAAAGAGAAACCTGAGGAAATCGCTATGAAGGCCTATAAAGGTGCTATTGAATCTGCTCAGGCAAAGACAATACAGCCGGGAAAATACCCATTAATAGCTGACCCCGACTTCGCCGGTGTTCTAGCTCACGAGAGTTTCGGGCATCTAACAGAATCTGACTATGTTGCTACTAAGGCTAGTATACTGTACGGAAGACTCCATGAGCAGCTAGGATCAGAATACGCGACAATAATAGAATCTGGTGACCCCGTAAATTACGGATTTTTCATACCTTACGACGATGAAGGCGTGGCTACTGAGAAAATAATCCTCCTCAACAAGGGGGTCTTGGAAAACTATTTGCACTCTCGTAGTACAGCTAAGCTCATGAATATGCAGCCAACTGGGAATGCTAGGGCGATAAACTTTATGTTTCCAGCGATAGTTCGCATGAGGAATACATACTTTGATTCTGGAGACATGACCAAAGATGAATTATTTGAACTTGTCAAGCGCGGAGTTTATGTTGAGGGAAGCACAGGCGGTCAAACAGAAGACACCGGAAACTTCACATTTGGTGCAAACAGAGCATACTATATTGAGAACTCCGAGATAGCATATCCGCTTAAGGGTGTTGTGGTTAGGGCTCACATACTTGACTTTTTAAGGAATATCATAGGAGCTTCAAAAGAGGTAATTGTTGGAACGTCCCCACTTGGAGGCTGCGGAAAGGCCGGTCAATCACCACTACCCGTGGGAGGAGGCGGGCCATATTTAGCCATAAAAGAAGCCTTAATAGGAGGAGGTGTGTAGACTTGAATGAGAGGATAAATAAACTTATCAATATTGGGGAGAAAATAGTTAGTAAGAGGGATGAATTAAACGTAGATGATATTGAGATATATTTATACGAGGCTGATGTATTCAACTCCATAGTGATTAATAACTACGTTACATCGCAATCTGGAGTCGATGCCGGAGTCGGAATTCGTGTTTCTATAGGGAAGAAGGTAGCGTTTACATCTGTTTCAAGTATTGCTGAAGAGAGAATCTTAGAGGCTGCAAAACTTGCTGGTAAAATTGCAAAAGTTAAAGAGGAAGATCCCAATTTCACACACTTGCCAGATCCAATGCGCGGTTATGAGAGGCATGGAATCTTCGACGCTGAGCTCGCATCCCTTAACCCAGAAGAACTTGCAGACTACGTTTCAAAACTTGTTCAGGAATCAAAAAGAATACAAAACTTGAAAAAGATGAGTCTACACCTAACAAAAGGAAGCTATACCTATGCTGTGGTAAGTTCCAGAGGAGTTAATGTTGGCGATTATGGCACGATGATTTCCACGTGGTACGAGATAGATCTGAAGCGCAACGACAAAATAGGAAAGGGAATTGACTTCTATATTTCCAGGAAATTCGATGAGGAAGCGCTATTCTCAACCATACCAAAAGCTGAGGCAATGGCACGAGAGGGACTCGAGGCAAAAAAGATTGCTGGGCCTCTCAAGTGTGATGCTGTAATCGATCCAATGATACTCTCGAGCATTTTGTGGCCCCTCGTATACAATGTATCAGCTTTAGCTGTGCAGGAGCAGAGAAGTAGATTCATAGGAATGATAGACAAGCAAGTTGCGAATCCAAATTTGACGATACTAGACGATGGCACGCTACCGGATGGTCTATCAACTAACATAAGCGATGATGAGGGAATACCAATGCAGAGAAAAGTGATAATAGATCGTGGAATCCTTAAAACCTACCTCTACGATACATATACGGCATATCGGGAGAATAGACCAAGTACTGGGAATGCTAAAAGAAGGGACTATAAATCTCAACCTTCACCATCACAAACGAATCTTGTTATTGAAAGCACAACGAGCAAAAAACTCGAAGATATTATAAGGGAAATTGATAAAGGCATTCTATTGCGAGGTATTGCCATGGGCTCGCATTTAATAGATCCAATTAAGGGATCAATGGCAATTACGTGCTTAAACGCACTATATATCGAGGGAGGCGAAGTTCGTTATCCCATCGAAGCCGTGAGTATGAGTGCCGATTACTTTGAATTCCTGAGAAATATGGACACAGCAGGTTCTGATCATAGGATAACTCCTGTTGGGAAGCTGCCTACAGTAGTTGTTAGAAATGTGTTCTTTAGCTGATTCCTCTTATTTTTTGAATTCTAGTCCTAGCAAGTAGCCCAACATCCAATCAACATACTTACCATGAGCTTCGGCTTTGATTGTAACTATCTCTGGTACTGAATAAGGATGATTCTCCTTTAGATATTTTATGGCTTCCGAAACTTTCTCCTCTAAAGTTTTTATTATCAGTAGAAACTCAGGTTGTTTCTCAACTATCTTTTCCATCCAATAGTATGTTGACCTCACTGGAAAAACACTAACGCATGCAGCTAGCTTATTTTCAACGAGCTCCTTGGATAACCTATCAGCATCTTTTTCTGTTTCGACTGTTGTCATGATGATTATCAATACTATCACCTCATTGCATAAGATTTGCAGCTGTTTCACAACTATATTTGATTGAAAGATCAATTATATTGTCTAAATGAAAAACCTACTTACAGTGAGTAGAATAACTCTTGAGAATTCTGGTGACTGTTGTTGAGAAATAAACTGCACTACTTCTTTGCACCAAGGAGTATAGCCGTTATTGGTGCATCATCTCAAGTTGATTCCCCCGGGTACGTAATATTTAAGAATCTACTTGACAATAGGCGAGCTGGCGTACTTAAAGCTAGAGTCTACGGCGTCAACATTAAGGGAGGAGTTTCTCTTGGTGAAAAATTGTATAGATCAGTAACAGAGATTCCAGATGAGATTGATCATGCAGTTATAGCTATTCCAGCGAAATTCATCCCAGATGTTTTGGACGAGTGTGGCAGAAAGAACGTGAAAGTTGTTACAATTATCAGTGGCGGCTTTTCTGAGATTGGAAATGTCGAACTAGAGAACAATGTCAGAGAGATAGGTAAAAAATATGGATTGAGAATAATAGGACCTAATGGACTTGGCGTTTATGACCCTTATACTGGTGTGGATACCCTTTTTATACCGAAAAGTAAGGACGTTGATGGAAAGGAAATGATAAACCTCGCTCGGCCTCCTCGAGGATTTGTAGCATTTCTCACGCAGAGCGGTGCTCTTGGAGGTGCACTCCTAGACTACCTCTGTGGAGAAAATCTAGGTATATCTAAATTCGTGAGCTGGGGGAATAAAATCGATGTCGATGAGATTGACATGCTAGAATACTTAAAGGATGACCCTAACACGCGCGTAGTAGCTATATATGTAGAAGCATTAAAGGAGAGGGCAAGAGAGTTTGTTAGAATAGGCAGAGAATTCACCCTAATCAAGCCCATTGTTATCCTCAAGGGCGGTACAACAGAGGCTGGTGCCCGGGCAACACAAACGCATACTGCATCACTAGCTGGTGACTATGCTGTATACATTGGAGCCTTTAAGCATATGGGAGCCGTCATAGTTGAGTCAGTTATGGAACTTATGGATGCATCTAAGGCTCTTGCATTGCAGCCGCCTGCCCGTGGGAGGAACATTGGTATCATAAGTAATGGCGGCGGGCCAGGGATAATTACTGCTGATTTGCTTGAGAAGAGGGGACTAAGAGTACCTCCACTGTCGGATGATACTCTAAGGGAGCTTAAGCAAGCCATTAATGAGGGAATAATCCCCACAATAGCAACATTTGCAAATCCAATTGACATTAGCGGAACTGCTACTGATGAGGCGTATGTCAGAGCCACGGAACTTGTCTTAAATGATAAGAATATAGACTTAGTTATTATTCTAGCACTTCACCATCCGCCAACACTCACAAGCAAGTTGCCTGATAAATTAATATCAGTGGTAAAGGATTCTAAGAAACCGGTCCTAGTTATGGACATTGGTCTTGGTGAGCTATCAGAATATGTTAGGAGACGATTTGAGGCAAGTAATATTCCAGCCTACGCACTCCCGATTCGGATCGTTAATGGTGCATGTGCACTAGTCAATTATGGTGAGTACTTAGCTAGGCGCGGTGCTTTAGATGAGTACATTGAAAAGTGGAGCCCACCAAGGATATCTGGTTGACCGGAGCAAAGAGATTGTCGGTGCCGAAATCATAAAGTCCGTCAGAGAGAATGTTCTTGTAAAGTCTATATATCTGCGGCCCTTCAGACCACTCGCCAAGCCAAAGCCCGGTCAGTTCGTTATGATCTGGGTTCCAAACATGGAGGAAATTCCTATGAGCGTGTCAGGTTTCTACGGAGATCACTTTAGAATAAGTGTTGCTTCAGTTGGACCTACAACTAGAGTGTTAAATGAATTACCAGTTGGGACATTAGTGGGAGTGAAGGGATTCTTAGGGAACGCGTTACAGTTGGGGAATAAAAAATACCTGTTGGTTGGCGGGGGATATGGTGTGGCTCCGTTAGTTTATGCCATGGCAGGGATAAGAAATTCTCATGGAGAGGCGCAAATAGTCATTGGAGCTAGGACGAGAGATTTGCTCCTATTCTTAGATGAGGCAAAAAGATTTGGAAAGGTACACATATCTACAGATGATGGCTCGGAAGGGTTTCATGGAACTGCGCTAGACCTTGCAAAGGAAATACTCTCCTCAGAGAGTTTCGATGAGGTGATAGTATGTGGCCCAGAACCACTACTCATTGGAGTTTCGGAGCTATGCTCTGAGTATAATATCCAAGCCTATGTTCTTGCCGAAAGATATATGAAATGTGGAATTGGGCTCTGTGGTTCGTGTGTTTTGGACGGAAGTGGGCTCTTAGTTTGCAGGGACGGTCCGGTGTTTGATGCAAGAATATACCTTAAGGCTTTAAGAAGGAAAATATCAAAAAATTGAACCTCTGATGGGAGGTCGCTGCTATCTAGGAGTTAGCATTAGGCTTTTTCGACTTCTTTCTTCACTAACTCAATTTCTCTTCTTCTATTATCAGGCCATGTATCTGGAATCATTGGATGCCAGACTTTATGCTTCTTAGCGACTTCGATTGCACGTTCGTAACCAGCATCAGCATGCCTGATTATACCGAGTCCAGGATCTGTCGTTAGAACAGTTACTATTCTTTTGTCCATTTCTCGCCTTCCATCACATACTAGGCACATACCAGCATGAATGGATAACCCTATTCCAACACCGCCACCATGATGAACCGCCACCCAGGAGGCACCAGCCACGGCATTGAGTAAAGCATTTAGGATTGGCCAATCTGCTACTGCATCGCTTCCATCTTTCATGCCTTCTGTTTCTCTCGTTGGAGAAGCAACCGAGCCAGCGTCTAGATGATCCCTACCGATCCATATTGGACCGGAGAGCTTACCCTCTCTAACCATTTCATTAATTATCTTGCCCATTTTCGCCCTCTGACCATAGCCCATCCAGCATACTCTAGCAGGCAGTCCTTGAAATGCTATAAATTTCTGGGCTTTTTCTACCCAATTAACCAGTATTTTATCATCCTTGAACTCTCTCTTTATTACCTCATCGAGCTCAATAATGTCCTCCGGATCGCCCACTAGCGAGGTATACCTAAATGGTCCTCTTCCCTCACAGAATAGAGGTCTTATGTACTTCTTAACGAATCCTTCAAATGCAAATGCCCCTTCGAATCCAGCATCATAAGCCTGCTGTCGGATGCCATTACCATATTCGAAGACAATAACTCCCCTCTTATGGAATTCTGTCATCGCTTTAACGTGTCTAACAACACTCTTCTTTGCGAGATATATGTACTCCTTGGGGTCTGACTCTCTAAGCTTATCGGCTTCTTCTCTAGATATACCTGCTGGATAATAACCTCTTAGTAAATCATGAGCAGCGGTTTGGTCAGTCATTATGTCTGGCTTTATACCCCTCTTAAGAAGCTCCTCATAAACATCTACGGCATTTGCTAACACAGCTACACTCAGAGGGTATTTTTCCGAAACCGCATTTTTAACCATTTCTACGGCTTCATCAATATCTTCTGTCCACTCCATTAGGTATCCATGATCGATGCACCTTTGAATTGCCTCCTTTCTCACCTCAGCAAAAAGACCAACACCATCATTCATAACAACAGCCAAGGGTTGAGCACCACCCATCTCTCCTAAGCCCGCACTTAAGACAAACCTCCCTCTAAGAGTCCCTCCAAAAGGCTCAGCTGCTTTTGCTAGTGTCTCATATGTCCCTTGAATAATTCCCTGATGTCCTATGTATGCCCAAGCTCCAGCAGTCATCTGGCCAAACATTATTAGACCTTTCTGCTCTAGTTCTAGAAAATAATCCCAAGTCGCCCATCGAGGAACAAGTAGACTATTCGCCATTAAGACCCTTGGTGCATAGTCGTGGGTTTTGAAGACACCAACGGGCTTGCCACTCTGTATAAGTAGCGTCTCGTCTGGCTCCATCTCAAGTAGCGTTTCCACGATAACCTCTAGCGCATCCCAATTCCTAGCTGCTTTACCAGAACCGCCATATACAATTAGATTCTGTGGATCCTTGGCAACATCTGGAGCCAAAACATTAAATAGCATCCTAAGTGCTCCTTCTATCTGCCAATCAGCACAATGGAGATCTGGCCCTGTAATTATATCTATCTTCCTAGCTTTAACTTTGGCAATTATTTCCTGCTTTCTCTTAAGCTTCTCGAGATCATAAGCACTCATGGAATCACCAAACGAATAATTGTAATTCTAATCTTATCATGAACAAATCGGAGATTTAATATTGCGGTTTATCTGCATCCTACTTTGTTGTGCAGACTTACACCTGACTGCAGGCTTCAGCAGAATTCTCAACAATATCTTGGAAGTAACTAGTTAACAATTCGCATGAGAAACATTCCCATTACAATATAAGATTCGGTTACAGATTTTGTCGCCAGATACTTTCACCACATATTCCGCCACAAGATCAATAAGTTTAGCTCTCTTCTCAGGATCCAATCTAGTGTCTAGGGATGCCTCGATTTGTATAACTCTAACCTGCGACAGTGAGCTATATCTCGTAACTGTATGTTTCCCTGCTAGTCCGAAGTCATTAACCCCAACGGTAAATTCTTTCTCCAGTGTCCTTTTTAGTTCAACGCATTTATCTTCAAACCCGCTGATACTCCTGCCGTAATCTGTTCCAAGTACGACATCTAAGCCAAGATTTCTCATCCCATGGATGTCTAATATCAGTACCCAATCATGTAACTTTCGGAGAACCTTTATTAAGTTCGTTATAAGTTCGTGATACTTCCTGTATACCCTTTTAGCATCGTCATCCTGAGGCTCATACGGCCGATTCAATTCGACGAAATTTCTGTACGCTCTACTTAAAACCCCCGATGGCAATATATGCCAATTGCTTAATTCGAAAGTTCTTCTAATAATTCCCTCTGCTATATCGAGTGTGAAGCTATCCCCAAGCAGTCCTTGGTGAGCTGGCACGTTAGTAGGTCGGAGAAGTCCACCATGAGGTGCTGTAATTATAACTGGTGAATTTCCAATAATCCACTTAATGTAAAGGTCACTTGAAAACTCAGAGTAACTGAATAGATAATTGCATATGCAATAAGAGTCAGGATATTTGATGGATGTTGCTTTAAGTCCATAACCTTTCTTGTCTTTGCGAAAATAAATCTTAGCACTAATGGGTTCTGCTTTGATCATATTTTCTGCGGGAGTTATCTTTACAGTTTTTTCAGTCCATCCATCAGAGCGATCAAAATAGTCAGCAAAATAACCTAATGCATTTGGATACACCTCCCCTAGAATGATGTCGTTATCCTTAGTAATTGATGGAAGTTCAGATTCTTTCTGCCATGTCAGTGAGAAGCCCTTAAGAATTCCTTTGATGTGTGGTAATTCGCCTGAGGCTCCCCTATGAAGTTCACATGTGAATGGATTCCAGTAGCTTGAAAGCCCCTTACTATAAACGAATATTGTCATTCTTGGATCTGCTATCTCTAATGATATCTCCTTAGGTCCTTTGAGAGCAATATAAGCACTCTTATTCAGAGCTATGCGACTACCAGCCCTATTAGCAATCAAATCCATTGGAGCTACCGCTAATAAGATAGCATTCTTATTACATCTAGCAATGGCTAAAGCTCCGATTTTTCTGGCTATTTTCCTCGGCACGAATATTGTTGGAAAAGTATCTATGCGTGTTCTAATGATGCTAAACTCGCTGATGTTCATTGACACAACCGACACGTTTGGTCTAATCTTCTAGGATTTTCAAATCCTCTTCACTCAATCTCCATCCCATAGTGTCAATATTTTCCTTAATGTGATTTCGATTTTCCGACTTAGGTATTGCGACAACAAGGGGCTTTGAAATGAGCCAATTGAGTGCAATTTGTGCAGGAGTCTTCCCATATTTCTCCGCTAGCTTTATAACATTTCTGAGACGCAGAACTTCTCCGCGCTCAAGTGGGGTGTATGCCATTATGATTATCCCTTCTTTTTGACAGTATGGGATTATTTCCTTTTCTGCACTACGGTCGAGTAGGCTATATTTCACTTGATTAACAACTATGTCCGTTACCGACAGGTAGCTTCTAGCTTCCTCGAGTAACTCTTTATCAAAATTGCTAACACCAATATACCTGATTAGACCATCATTGTATAGTTTTTCCATTGCTCTCATTGTCTCTGATATGGGAATCCTAGGATTGGGCCAGTGCACTAGGTATAAGTCTATATAGTCAGTTTGAAGTCTCCGCAAGCTACCCTCTGCTGCCTTAACAAGTTTGTTATAGCTTAAATTTTCGGGTTTAACCTTAGTAGTTATAAAAACTTCCTCTCTGGAAAAACCCCTTAATGATTTACCTACAAGTTCCTCGGAATGGCCAGCCCCGTACAATTCTGCTGTATCTATTAGAGCTAGTCCTACTTTTTCTATACTGTACCCAATCCCGAATTTCAGTGCATCAATCCACAACGAATCCTTGCTATAATTTGGAGCGTAATTCCCTCCTATTCTCCACGTACCCATACCGATAGCTGGGATTTTGTCCATCGATCCCTTAATGGGTTTCAGATCTGAAGTATCTATCATCTAAGTTCTCCGCAATTTACCAATTTTGACTATTCAAGCCCAAGGCGATTTCTTATCTTTTTGACTAGTGGTATTGCGTCTTCTAAGCCTAGGTTCCTGAGGACTTCTGGTTTTGATACCCCGTATTCATCATATCCTATACCCTCGTAGTAAGCTTTCTTTAGTTCATTTACCTCTTGCTCATTAGCTTTCTTACCTTTGTGTGGGCCGCTCGGCAAAGGTTCATAAAACCTTGGTGGGTTGTCATCATGGACACGCGGATCCCATTGTATGTCTGGCCCTCCTAGCAATAGTAAAAGTCTTTGAATGTGTATTATGCGCGGCGCTGTCTGGTTTATCCATTCCTCCACAGTCATATTCCAGCCGGTAACTGAGTTTAGGAATTGTATTAATACATCAAAGTTTGTCCAGTACGTGAATGAACATATCACTGCAGAATCAGTAAAAACGGCCTCTATCTCTCCCGCTGGTACTTTAGGATCACTGAAAGCCGCTGATGTATGATCTCCACCTTGGACGGATACAGCATATCCTATTGGGGATGGGTAATCCTCTCCACTTCTTATTCCATGAGCGCCAACGGCTATACCCTTCACTTCGACAGCAAACCTTGCAGCGTCTATGCCCTTGATTTTGCCGATTATCCTTGCAGCTCTGTGTGTTCCCTCGGCCAAAACGCCACCTATACCTTCTCTATTTGCTATCATTTGCATCAACTTAGCAAATGCATCGGTATCTCCCCACCTAAGCTCAAAGCCAACATCATTTTTGCTCAAAATTCCTTTCTCATATAACTCTGCTGCGAAGCCTAAAACATTTCCCGTGTTTATAGCATCAAGACCTAGTTCATCAGCTAGGTATGATAGGTATATTATCTCCTCAGGTTTGAATATTCCCAGGTTTGTCCCGAGATACGCCGCTAGTTCATAGTCTGGTGCGTCAGTCTTAGCACCCTTATATTTTCCATGACGTATGTAAGATATTTTCATGCAAGTAACTGGGCAACCATAATCACCCCAGTACTTCTTTACCCAATAGCCCAACTCGAAGTTTACAACACTGATCTCTTTCCTATCATGCCACTCCTCTTGCCAGTTTCGAATAGGCTCACTTGAGGTTCTGTACCCAAATTCATAGCCACCAGCTCCTGTGCCCCATGCTCTAAACGTTGTAATTTCTAGTAACTGATGTTGAATATCCCTAAGCAGTTTCTTATACTCCTCAAAATTTGCTACAGGTGGCAGAGGCCCATTTCCTTTGACAACAATTGCTTTTAAGTTCTTTGATCCCGCTACGGCACCGTATCCTCCATAACCTGCCGCGTGAACGAATTTTGCCATAATAGATGCAAATCTAACCTTTCTCTCTCCACCTCTTCCTATATAGAGAATCGCTGGTTCTTTCGGCAATCCACTTCTCCCTGCTAATTCTATCACCTCCCTGTGTGATTCACTCATTAACTCTGAGAGAAAGTCACTGGGACCTCTTCCCCAATATTTCCGAGCATCTTTAATATCGACATGGTCATCAACTAGTAAGATATACTTCGGCTCTTCCGCTCTTCCTCTGATAATCATTCCATCATAACCAGCTGCTTTGAGCTCAATAGCTACCTCACTTGAGATTGTAGAACCCACCACACCATTGCTCTCAGGCGACTTGCCAGTTATACAGAGCTTTATTCCAGGATAGTAGCCTGAGAGAGGCCCTGTGAGAATCAACAACAAATTCTCAGGACCAAGAGGATCTATTTCCTCCCACTTATCCCCAAGCTCTTTCCAGAGAATGTATGTTCCTAATCCTCGACCTCCGAGCCAATTCCTGTACACACCTTCTGAAAACTCCTTGACTCTTATCTTCTCCCTAGATAGATCTACTTCAAGGATCTTGCCAGTAAATCCATATGGCATCCGAGATCACTTTAATCAAACATTTTCTTAGACAACGCCAAGCTCTTTTCCCTAGGATCACCTGCAAATGTACTGAACACTGGACGATACAACCCCCTGTAAAGTTTTAGAGCATTGTAGCCGGCTTCATTACATATCTTCACGCACTTAGGCTCGCCATTGCATAGATCACATATTACAACAGTCTTCTTGCCCTTCGGAATTCTCGGAACTTTCCCAGGACACGCTTCTATGCACTTACCACATCCAATACATTTCTGATCATCTACTATAACAGCGCCAGTCGCCTCATTGACACTAAGAGCCCCGACTGGACAACTTTTAACGCACGGATAATCTAAGCATTGAACACATAGATGCGGTACTGGAGCTCCATAAGCCTCCTCAAAAATCCTTATCCTCGATGCTTCTGGCCATATAGTGCCCTCATGTTCCAGAGCACAAACTACTTCGCATAGCCTACAGCCAGAGCAACTCCCATAGTCCACTAGTATCCATAATCTGTTTGCTTCTCTAACCAAGATAATCACCGACATTTTACGCAAATAATTATTAGCAGAATTAGGGATTTAATAACTGCAACAACATTATGTAAATTTTTGCTATACGTAGAAAAAGCCTAAATCTGCTCATCAATTATTCAAAAAAACAAAAATTAGTTCGCTTAGTAGTTACCGTTACCGTCTGGCTCCAAGGCATCTGGTTCTCCATCATACGAATCCATAAAGCAAATACCTGATATCGTTGCATTTTCAACAGTGCTTGCATTAGGATGAGGTTTAATTAGCCACTCTCCTTGCGAATCTTTGTAGAGAACTATTACACGCGTGTTGCTGTAGTCATGAAATGTCCATTGTACAGTACTTATTAACAGCACAATCTTACCAGCGAGTATATTGGGGTTCCAATCTCCTGATACTAGATAGAATCCTGGTGTATAGTAGTAAATTACCCACCAGAACATTACTATTTCAACTTCAAAGCTCATTAGAACCATGGACCATGCATCACCATCTTCAACACCTTCCCAAGGTGATAATAAACCGTATACGTCTTCCTTCTCTGGTCTACCGATTATTGTAAGGTATTCGTCATCGTACTGGCTATCAAGATAGGCATTTCCAATGTAATCATGGAAGGCATCGGTCCATTCAATATCTATCGTGGCACTGAGATCTTTAGTGCCACCACCTCCAAACCAAATGGAGTACGATGGCAGACTTGATGGAGCATCCTGTATCTGGGGTGATATGTAGTATTGCGCGGGGTCATGTGCTAGTGGATTAGAATTCTTATCTAGTGCTTTTAATTCTTCAGCCTCACTAGATTTGTATGAACCACTTGTCCAGCTTCCTGTTGATGGCGGATCATCACCAGTATCATTGTCTTCGAAGAATATTGGATCATCATCCCATACTATCAACATTGAGTAATATACTAGCCATTCAGGACTCATAGGCACCTCTATCTTAAAGTATACTGTAACATACACCCATTGGTTGAAGTCTATGGCTGGGGAAAGCCCCGACATACCTTTGAATTTTATCGTATTTGCTAATGAGGAGGTATCGTATATTCCTGTGAAGTTTAGTTTGCTGAGTTTGACATCGCGTATGTAGCATCCCCAAATCTTTAGATCAAACGTTACGTTTACTATGCTAAAGTTGTAGCAGTGATATTTTACCATGCTCCACAGCCAATCTTTAAGTGTGGTGTTTGAGAAACCGCGAAATCTATTTACTCTCCAAAGTCTGACTTGTACATCAAAGTAGCTATCTTTACCAGCTTCCATGGTTAGATTGTTTATATACACCTCACCAAAGAAGTCATCTAATGTCCCAGAGGCTTGTTGGCCAGCTTTGCTACCAAAGTGATATCTTCCATTATAAACCAACAGAGCCTTAAAGTTCTCGAGTCCTACATTAAATCCTAAGCTACCCACGGCCTGGTGATAATTAAGGAGAATCCAGTTATAGTTCCACAGATTTATATTGCTTGGATTATTATTCCACACTGGAACTGCATAATTAGCAGCATTTTCGATGCCTCCATATAGGTCATTTGTGTAGTACGTTCCATAACCTATCGGTACAAGAGCAACAGCATCGGCATTTATGCCATTGACGTAAGTTTTAACCATTGAGTTTAATGCCGTTTGAATGACATCGGGTGTTATGATGAACATGAATTTCGCAGATAGTGCTTCAAGATTGCTTATATTAACACCGAATATTTCAAGATCTATCTTAGTACTCGCCCATACGTTTATTGACCATCCTTTTAAGGTTGCATCTAGGAACTCTTGTAAGTATCTGTTCTTAAGAAATACTATCTCTATCGTTACATTCGAAGGGACCCCGGCCCTCAGATCCGCTACTCCAACTATTTTTTGTATTCCAAAAGCCGTGTATGTGTTAAGAGGCTCCATGTGTAGAATTGTCTCCATTCTAAGTATTTTTATGTTCAGAGAGCTTTGCACTGGTTCAATTAATCTTATGGTAGCAGAAAGCTTATCCTCACCAATTACCTTCCAAGATAAGTTCTCGGTGCTGTATCTAATTACATTGTTTAATAAAGCCGATGCATCAACTTCACCCTGCATTAGGGCTTCGTAGTAATCGCTTACGCAGTATCGAGTGTTGTTATACTTGAAGTTTATTTCAAGTACTAAGTAGTTCGAATCAAAGAGCCTTATTCTTACTGAGCCCCAAACGTCCATTGTAACATTCTTTTTCACGAGCAGATCCTGTAAAAATCCTTGAAGTGCAATTCTGTTTGACTTGAATATAGTTACGTTTACACCAAACGTTGTGTTTTTATCCAAACTTAATTCTAGGTATGAAATGAATACGTTAGCTACTTTGACGCCGCCATATAGTATATCCACACTTAGGTTGTTAACTTCTACAGGTATCTTAGACTTGGACACAGTCACATTGATATTTAGCAGCGCTGTTGAATAATCTTCCCCTAGTACTGTTATACTTCCTACAGTCATATTGAACATACTCAAAACGGTTTCTTGAACACCTGAAGACTCTAGTTGTTCACTTACGTTCCAACCGAATACCTGTCTGAGTGATATGTTTTGGACGGTGATTCCAAAGAGGCTGATTCTGCCAACTCTTGCGTCTACATTAATCTCGATGTTGTAGTTGTTTATTAAGTTCATGAGAAATTCTGCCGTTTTTGGTCTGTCCGCGAGCATTATATATGCGACTATTGTGGTATTACCTAAGGCCGCTTCGATCTTAGGAACATTTATTTTGGCCACTACAGTATTGTCTTTGATTAATTTAGCATTTATATCATACGCTGCGAACGATATGTTGAATCTATTCATAAAGTCTACTTCCGCACTAAGAACATAATATTTAACTTGATCCTGCTGATCATAGAAGCTACCAACGTAGTTGAGACTCTTGTACGCGATAAGCGATTTAAAGTCTACTGGTACTATTCCGGCGCTCGCGTTTGTGGCCGACATGTTAAAGGTTAAACCTTTTAAGTCTAGAGACAAATTCAAGGTTAAATATTGTGTTGAGCTGTCAAATAGTTGGACCACTATAGATCCGTTAACATTAACAACAGCGTTATTACCCGCTAGATAATCTTCAATAAACTTTCTAAGTGCAGGCGAACCTTTGAAGATTGTAATATCTAAGGATATACTTGTTGGCTGAATGGGTGATAATACCATATTGTTGCCACGCAGTCTGGCGATCTTACCTAGATCATTGCTGACGTCAAGGTTCATTTCATGCACTTTAATATAAACAGGCGTGCTATTGATGCTAAGACTAACTGTTACGTTTGCTGTGTATTCATCCTCACCCCAAACTTTTACTTGATCTATACCATATAGTGGAAAGAGGCTAGGCGTTATAGTGTTTGCTCCAGTGTTTATTTGCTGCGAGAGATTCATTGCTTGACAGAGGTTGTAATCGAAGCTTAGGTCATCTATTTCCGCTCCTAGGAATAGCAAGTCCGTAGAACCTCTTATTGTTACATTTATGACGCCTCCAGAGATTATACTTTCCAGCAAGTCCTTTGCTCCTGGATTATCGTATATAGCTAGGTGCACCGATATATTTGACCAGTTATCTGGAAGAAGTGTATATGGTCTGTTTATGAAGATCTTAAGCGCTTCATAACCTGAATTAGATATCGTGATTTTAGTATCCCCTATAGTTATAGGCGCCGCTATTGGGATCTTCAGGGAGGCATTTACCTCTAGGTCATAATATTGTCTAGCACCAAAGGTTTTTTGAGAGATGCCGAGGAGCTTAAACAGATCTTGCAGAGGTATGAAAGTGTATGGCGAAACTACTGAGCCATTGGCTGAATTATAGGATTCAAGGCTTTGGTTTAATGAGAGTTCTATCGGAATTTCGTTTATCCTGTATCCAAATACCATTAAATCGAGTTTTCCAGAGACGTTGACACAAAGTATTTTCCTTTCAACAATATCTCTAATGAGTTTCTCTAAGGGTAAATTGTTCGGTCTGTATAAGAGAACTATCGTAGCATTTACTTTCGAAGTTGCTCCGCGGGTCATTTCCGCACCTGGAACTAGAACGTAACCAATTGATCCAAAGTTGTTTTCGAGCGTTAAGTTTAGGTTATAAATAGATACGCTTATTGGAACTTCTGTGATGCTGATGGATACATTAACCTCGAACTTCTGTCCATCGTAGTTCGTCGAGACAAGCTGAGCATTGGTAACGTTTATCAATGGCGCGGCAGCGGTTGCTTGTGGGAGCTCTTGCTTTGATAGATCGGCGAAGATTTTACTTGCAAGTGATATCTGTGATATATTTAGTCCAAATAAGGATATTGATGCTACACCGCTAATTGTTACATTGATGCATCTCTGCCGTAGCAATTCCTCTAGAAAACTTTGAGTTGCTGGTGTATCCTTAATTTCTAGATATATTTTCATGGTTACATTTTGACCAGGAGCCACACTATAGGAGCCTGCAGAACATATTTCCGCAACTGTATAATCTCTATAAATTACCTTGAAGCTTAGATATTCAATTCCCAGAGAGACATTAATGAAATTGTTGAATACATACTCAATTAGGAGCGTTCTTGGTCCTGTTTGCTCAAACCTCTTAAGCGCCAGGATATTCTCTATATTAAGGGGAACTATTGATTCCGATAATGAGTCTGAGGATGACGTGTAACTTACGTTTTTAAGACTTATTTGAACGGTAAAGTTCCATTCTAAGAGTTTCAAATATGCAGACACATTTAAGTCAACTATGGCATCCCCCTCGATGAGATCACCAATTATTTCTGCTGTGACATCCTTCTTGTAGAATAGTACTTCAATTACGATGTTCATGAAATCCTTACTAAGATCAAGTGAGTCTACAAATACAGCCTCTATTGCTTTCTCTCCTCCCTTGCTTAAAACTGCTTTTAAGTCCCACACAGTGACAGGTAGCATGTACTCATTCGTTAGGTTTAGCTTTATCAAGATTTTTGCTAAGGTGGCGTTTTCCATTAATGTATCTATGTATAACTTATTTATTTTGAGTCGCCCAAGTGGCAAAGGACTTGATCCAAGGCTCTGCTGTCCGACGAGTTCTGTGCTTAACCTGTATGCGAGATTATATGTGATATTAACATTTATCACTTCAATACCATAGAATGTTATGTTCCCGTAACCCTTGATGGATGCATTGAAAATGCTATTTTCTATTAGATCCTTAAGAAACTTATAAGTCTCATTCCTGCTAAATACATACATGTCGACTATTAAACTGGATGTTTCTTTCGGTCGCACCAGAGCATCGCTTATGAACACTCTAGCAACGGTAAGTTGATCTCTGATTACTTCTATTGAGAATGGCCCAACAGCGGCATCTACTCCGTACGGGTTCTTGAATGAAATTGATGTATTGAAATGATATGCTTTTATACCATTGATTATTTCCTCGCCTATGTACTTAAATTTATCTATGCTTACAGCAAGATTTGGAAGGGCACTAGCTTCGATAATCGCTTGAGTATTAGGAATTGATGTTATGTTGCTTAGCTTGAATGGCAAGGTTACATTCACGCCAAATATTTCGGCTGTGACTTCTCCACTTATTACTAGCGAGTGAAGTTTACCCTCGATTATTCTCTTAAGAACCTCTGCTGTGTACTCTTTATTTGATTTGTGTATCTTTATGTAAGCTTTTATTTGTTTTCCGTTGACAGTATTATACAAATCTATTGTAGAGTTTGAGCTCAAAGTTATTGCTGGAAGACTCCAGCCAATAAGCGATATATTCACTTCATACTGAAATACCTTTACGGGCAAGTGATCAAGCCTAGCCGAAAGAGATATCTCTAGCAACGTCTCACTTTGATTGTCATAAATTATGGAAATATCCTCTAGATCTAAACCTCCTAGTCCACCTATATCCTGATATCCACCCACGCCAACACTATCAGTTATATTCACTAGTAGTCTTTGGATAAACGTTATTTGTGGAAATTCTACCCCAAATATTTTGATGCCCACTCTTCCATCGATTGAAGCATTTATAAGCCCATTACAAGCCAGATCAACCAAGAAGTTTCTCATAGCCTCCTTTCCTTTGAATATGTATATGCTTACGCTTAGGAGTGTTACTTTCTTGCTTTCCAGTATGTATCTATCTTTCAACATAATTTTTACTAGTCTCTGACCATCTCTGCTTAAGTATATGCTTGCATCCCAAAATTCTACCGTTATTCCCATCGTATTGTTAAATGTTACATTTACATCAAATCTAAAGGCATCCTCACCATCAACCTTTGTCTCTCCTGCATATTTAAATCCCGCGATACGGAATAGATTACTCAACCTAATTGAAGACAGAACTGACTGTTGAGTTTCCTCGGATGACATATCTATGCGAAAGTCTTTGAATGTTATCACTCCAAAGTCCCAATCAAATAACGACAAAGCTAATGTGGCATCTACGTATAATTCACTAACGTTACCATAAACTAAGCTTCTAATCATATCTACAAATTCACTCGATTCGTTACGAAGCACTATTTTTAATATCACATCCTTGTTACCTGGTCCTCTTATTGGTTCCTCGAGTATAACTTGAACTGGCGGATTTATGCAGTCCTTCCTTAGGCTCACATCAGCAATTAGAAGACTTATAACCATCGGTATAGGTATATCAACAACTGTCTTTATGCGTATTTCGATTCGATTTGGATACTCGGTCACATCAAGGAGCTCAACACTTCCACCGCCATAAGTCGATGTTATATCTTTCGTTCCTAAGAGCGTTAATGAGTCCATTAGCGAAACTACAAAATTCGTCTGAAAGTCTTCTAGGTTTATCTCAACTCCACCTAAGCATGCGGTAATATTTCCACGTATGATCACATTAACTGCTTTTCCATGAAGTGTATCGTTTAAGAATTGACGTGCAGATTCCGTCTTGAATATATGTACATTAACAGCAATCAATCTTGATTCGAACTGTGGGATTCGAGTGGATTGCGGTATGACAATTTCTAGTGCAGGTTCAATACTATTCGGAGGATATACATAGAGGTCTCCAGGTCCTATGTCTAATTCTGCACCAAATGGGTTAGTTATTGTCGCGTTAACATATATTGCATAGCCCTCTAGATTATTAATGACAACTTTACCAGCATATTTAATGCCACTAATCTTGTAGAACTTAGATGCTTCTCCTGCTACTGGGACACTACCACTGGAGAGGGAAATCATGCCCCCTCCTGCGCGTATAGGGACGCTATAGAACATTCTGCTGAGAAACTTCATGTCAATTGAACCAATGAACATTACATCACTAGTCCACGTGCCTTTGATGAAAGATTTTATAAATTCACCTATGTCTGGAGAGTCTTTTCTGATTCTTATCTCTATTGTTGGCTGGCAAGTTACTAGTCCTGTTTCTGACTCTTGATTAAGGTCTATATTTCTGATTTTCACACTTCCTATAGTACTAGAGTTGTATACTATGTTACCTCTAATTTCATATATTGCCAAGGGCATTCTTTTATAGGTCAGTGTAACAAGCGAGTTGACTATGAGGTATTTATCTGTTGCGGTTATATTATACTTCATATCAGTTATATTGAACCCAGCCATAAGGCTCGATAAGTCGAACCCCTGCCTCATGAATTCGCCCATATCTACTGCAGGAGCACTCACTTGACTAGTAGAGAATGTAGATAGGTCTATCTTTTCTATCCATACGCCAGCAAAGTATACATCGGCTGTACCTGCCAAAGAGGCACTAAATTCATTGTTGTAGAGTAACCGGTTTAAGAATGCGTGTAAGTTCTCATTGTCTATAAAATCTGCACTTATGCGGAATGACCTGTTCTCATTAGGACTTACCAAGATTTTCTCATCTATTCTTACATTAAGAATTGATTCATCATTTTCCCCTAGTAGATCAATGTATAGTGGTCCAAAACCTATCGTCCAGTTTAATTTGTTCGTTAGTTCGATCGCTACATCAAATGAGTGCCTTACTTCACTTCCGATGATTTGTTCCCCTAAGTAGCTTATATCTAGATTGCTGATTCGAAGATTCTTACTCAGCAACTTAAATATCGCATCAAATATTGATGATGAAGCCCCTGGGGATTGCACTGGTGATAGAAAACCAGAGAATTGAGATATGTCAAATTTTACCTCTGAATTTTCGACCTCTATTCCAAATATCTTCAAGGAGAGACTTCCTCTTAGCTTGCCACTGACTTTACCCTCTTTTATTGCAAGATTCAGGAAGTTTTCCAGGGCGCTTCCCTTTATAAAACGCAGATGTATTGATGTACTGAAGTTACCACTTGCTGAGTCTAGGATGTATTCCGGTATGGTTATATCAAGCACACGGCCGAGACTAGTTAGCAAGCTTAAACTGACATCCCTAATTTCTACGGTACCCACTTGGAGTAACTCGGTTGGAACGAAGCCACTTACGAATACCTTTGCCTCGCAGAAGCTTTTTGTCTCGTTAGTGAGTTCGATCTCTTTGATCTCAAAACTTGGGAAGAAGCTCGAAATCGAGATCGATGCACCGCCTCCTGCCGGGCTTAGGTCAATTAGATCTTTTAACGAAATGTCTAATGGTATTCTAATAGCCTCTATCACCCCAAATAGTGATATCGGATATTCAACCCTTATTTTAGCATCTATTTGTTGGGAGGCTAGGTATGTCCTTATTAGTCTCTTCGTTGCCTCAGTTTTATATAATTTTAATGATACCGTTGATATACCCAACTGACCTGGATCTAGTGTTATTGGACTAAGGTATCCAATACCTATTAACCCATCCGTCTGCGAATCTAATACTTTGAAGTTTATTGCAGGAACCCTCGTAGGTAACCAGTGATTGTTTCTAATCAACATCTTTATGCTTAATATGCTAGAATCTTTCGTCTCACCAACGAATCTTATGGAGAGGGGCTTGAAGTCCATACCAAGGAGGGGCACTACTGAAATTACATTTACGGCAATATTACCTATAATTAGCAATATTACAATCGTCAATACTTTTCTCTTAAAGGTCATATACTTCACCTTAAAGATCTAATTCTTCCGATTCGAATATCTCCAAGAACTCTTTCTCAATCTCTTCATAGCTTATTTCTCCTGTCACTGGCGCGGCTTTTTCATGGACACTAAACCTACTTCTTGCAATGAACTTTCTGAGAGCTACAAAAATCGCCCCAACACAACTAAACGTACCAAGAACAATAAGACCATACATTAAACCGGCCTCACGAGCGGGTTTCACTTCAATCAATTTACTAAGCGATTTATCTTTGTAGTGCCCATTTCCAAGCACTTCGACTTTGATTAAATGCTCCCCATGCGAATCAGGAACCCATATTATCTCTAGAGGTCCATTATAGATCGTTCTCACGAGTAGCCTATCACCGACAATTATCGACACAATAACACCAGCAACAGGCTCATTATCATTGTCCGTAATATAAACTTTTATCCTAGCTGCATTCCCAATTTCCAATACGCTAGGCACATATACCTGGGCGTTCAAATCTTCTTCAAGAATAGTCAATTGCGTTTCAAATGAGCTGCTAGCATGAATACTCGTTGCTGAGCTTTGGATAATGAGTACATACTCGCCTGGTTTAAAGCTCATCCTTACTATAATTTTGGCCGTTCCATTTTCATCTGTTATTGTCGTTACCACTGGGTATTTCACATTACTACCATTTGAGAGATAAATTGATATAGGTATTCCCGCTAGAGTCTTATTATCTTGATCGATAAGGATAACATAAATTTCTATGAAGTCGCCGTATTCTACCATTTGGGGTGATAGTGTAGCGATTATCTCGGTAGAAATCGCTTCTATAACCAACGTGATCTTAGGACTATATACTAGCTCATAGAAGTTGCTCATAAGCTGTATCTCTAGGTAGTATGTTCCTGGTAGAAAATCTACATAGAATGGATAAGCAAGTCGTATTTGTGGTTTTAGAGTACCATTGTAAATGGTGTACAAGCCGCTGATAACGACGAATACTTGACCTGAATCATCTATAACTTCTTCTCCGTCGTTATCCGTAAGGAGTATTAATAGCTCCGAACTGTGTTGATAAGTTACAGTCCATGTGTAACTATTTGAGTATACCATCGCCCTTTCTTTGCATACATACACGTAGTACGTATAGCAAGCTTCACCAACATAGAGGTCACTCCAAACTTTGACTATTATTGCTATTTGTTGGAGCGGAATGAACATATTCGTATTGACACTAAGAACAGCTGTGCCATCTTTTACCTCCAGGATTTTACACAGAACAGTATTTCCTGAAACAATTGTTATATTAGCTATCCCTTGCACTATTGAGCAATAATCGTCATCAAAGGCATGTATTTTTATTAATAAGGAATCTCCCCATTCAATGATACTTGCATTAGTACTTATATCGACGCCTTTGAGAACATCCTTCTCGACAATTAAATTGCGCGCCAGTGAAGCTTCATAAAACTTGTCACTTTCATAGATCATTATAATGTATACGTACTCGCCAGGAGTTAACCATTTCGGATAGCTACTACTGAGAATACGTACTACTAATCGACCGGATAACGAATAATTTCCTCCTAGCAAATAGATGTCATCATTTATTACTACATACACCTCGGCGTATGCGTTCACTGGCACACCGAGTTCGGTTGATACATTAGCGCAGATTGTACCACCATCAGAGAATACAATTGTAGCGTCGCTTGATTGAATTACCAAGTGAGCTTTGCTTACAGAAACCGCTACAAAGATCTCTGATGGATAATAACTCCTCACACTGTCCCCATCAAATGCTACACGAATTTCATATTCGCCCTCGGGCAGATTCACAGCCCAGTTTATTATAGCCTTACCAGATCGGTCTGTATACCCTTCAGCTAGGATTTCTCCTCCGTACGATAGATACACATATGCGTTGGATACAGGATCTCCGAACATATCCACTAGGATTATCTGTGCCACGACTGTCTCGCTCCAAACCGGCGAATTTGTGCTTAGTGAAATTGTTATGCTCGTTAGTAACCAAACATGTACCCAAACAATGTTAGACTTTGATTTAAATACAGTGTCATTGAGACAAAACTCGAGTCTGAGGTAACCCGCTGGCGCGTGCAATGATGCCAGATCCACAACCACTTGACTATTCTCTCCATTATAATATATTTCAATCGTATGCATTAAGCCACTTGAGTTATACACATTGATGTATACTTTTTGTCCTTCAAGGGGGATAATGCCTCCATCGTTTCGATATGCACTAAATACTATCGTGATAGTCTCGTTAGCTAGGGCATTTATTTCCGATGCATTGAATGAGAAAATTACCTCTTCCTCCCTAATGGAAAGGCGCAAACAATATACAGAGAATGAGGAGTCACTTTCCCTATCATTATCCAGATCATAAATTGTTATCTCAATGTCGCAATCCCCAGCACGCAGTGGAGTGTCTATGATTAGAAGCAGCTCGAATAGAGTTCCATTTGTGTACAATACTTGAGCTTGTTTCACTAGCACTATACTATAAATCTTTATTACTATTGTTTCATTAACTCCGCTTGGATCACTCACAGATATTCTAATACTTAGGCCCTCGTCAGCCTCAATAATACCATCTCCAGTGCCACTACTAAGATACTCTGATACACTTACATTGTGTATAACCGGTCCGTCGATGTCATCATCTAGAATTTCCCCGTATGTTATGAATGAGCGTGCTACGGCAGCATCTCCCTGCCAATCATTATCTTTATCGTATGCTATTACTTCAAGAGAGAATGCAGACCCGACATAGTTTATCCAAATATTCCTCGGGATTATAATATATGCCGTATTTCCATTCCAGTAAATTGAATTGTTGTTGTATGTTATTGCTACATTGTACTTTTGGAAGTACACTATAAATGTCACAGAGCCTACTCCACTTTCTTGATCAGTTATAACGGCCCATATAACTAAGTCCTCGTTACTTGAGTCATATATCGTTATATAATTTCCAGGGAAGACTATTTCAGGCGGGTTTGGATCATCATCAACAAGCTCGACATAGAATCTTTGACTTATAACAGCATTGCCAGCTTTGTCGATACACTTTGCCTCCCAATACAGTTTCTTCCCTACATGTGGTTTCCATTCACTTGCGGATATCACTATCCGAAACTCTCCACTTATATAACTTGCTACAATCCAATCACTCCAGTTTGTGCCACCATAACTATATCGTATTAGCACGCGCTCAACACCACTTATCTGGTCGCTGCACACAACACTAAGAACTATATTATTAGTCGCATTGTCTAGGAACACTGTTCCAATTTGAGGTGAATAGCTAAGAATTCTTGGGGCTATTGTGTCTATCTGAATCGGTCCTTTTCTAGCGCTCTCATTCTCATTACCGGCGCGATCTACTGCGACGACACTTATGCTCCAAACACCCGACGGCAATCCAATGGTTGCATAGAGTTGCTCGTATGGACCATACCAGTTAAAAAGAGAACCACTGCTATAGTTATAGACTCGTACCATATAGCATCTTATGCCACTCATACTATCCGTACTTTGACTCCATGCTATGTATACATTACTAGTATTGTACCATTTCGTGGAACTAGGTTGGGGATTTATGTTTATTATCTCAGGTTTCGTTGGTGGTACAAAATCTACGTTTATTCCATGCTCCCAACAAAGCTCCCAAACTTTAGTTCTACTTAGATCAGTTCTCCAAGAGAGCAACCCATTTATAAACTCGAATATTGTTGTGGGTTTATAAGTTCTTACAACATACCAAATATCCGAAATACTGATACTCAGCGAATCTCCAATGCCATCGCCATCTTGATCATCATCACTTGAATCATATAGATCCCATAGAACAGCGGCGACACTACTTGCGACATCAAAATCATTGCGTGAGTTATCAGAATCGTAAAGCGTTTCTAAATCGCGAAGTTCAAAGTTTTCACTGCTTATGTAATAGCGCTTTATAACTTCTGAGAGAAATATCGACCAACCAACAACCCAAGCTGTTTTTGGGTCTGTGTGAACATTAAAGTTATAGTTGCGCTCAAAGCTAGGTAATACGCTGCGTTGTGCCAGCAAAAATTGTGCAAAGGCCATGAAGAACTCCGTGTAGTTTGTAGCAGCTGCTGCCCATAGTCTTTTATCGGTAGTGTTATAGAAATAAACGCTAGTTTGGGCTGGGTATGTTATATTTAATCCGGGTAAGCTGCTTTCACCTAAGACGCTGATTGCAAAATCTCTAGCTAGCATTGCAAATAACATGATCTCTCCAGCTGGTCCTCCAAGAACATATACAATGGATTGAGGGGGTGTTACATAGCTAACGGTTGTGGCATCATTCTTATAAAGTTGTTGCCCGGATATTGGATCGGTCCAATAAGAACCTTGGATATATAGACTGTACGCACCTCCACCTAAATTGGAGTAGTCGTTATACATTCGGTATAGGTAAACTCTGTTGCTCGGATCGTATATAGCAACAACATTGGATATATCTGTATAAAATTGAAGAACAGGGTCTCTATTGCTAAGCTCCCCCCAATCAAACGCATCGTAGACTACACAGAAAGCTCCTTGACTGTCGGTTCTCGTAGATATTATAAATTGCCCACTGGGAGTATAACCGTCGCTATAGGGCTCTCCAGAGTCCTGATCCCAAACGTCCACTAAGATGCCCTGTATAGTTTTATACGCACCAGAGGATGTCCGTGAATATGGATCTCTGACTTTGACATAACCATAAAGGCGAACATCGCCGCTAGGAATACTAGGTGTTCCTGAGGTTATGTAGTAGTATAGATAGGCTAATATGACTGGATCCGTGTTTACCCTAGCTTTAAGTATATCTGCCTCGTTGGCATGCTTGAGCTTTGTTTTGGAGTGCGATACCACAATTACATTTTGTGCATTCTTGGTACCTCCTCTGTGAGCATCGGTATGCAAATCATCTGCTGCTTTGGAATCCACCCGCAGGTTTTTTATGTTTGCACTAATGATTGGATCTACTATCACTGCTAAAAATATTATTGAGACGAGCATAAACCTAATTATTTGAATTTTGTCCAAGTTTCATCGCATGACCACACTCCCCATAAAAGTTTCTGAAAACTTTATCCTAAAGATTTAAAAGCCAGAGGGGTTAAACTAAGAAATTTCAATAAAACTGTTAAATTTCCGTATAAATCTCGGCTAGTATCTAACATATAATTATAGTAATTTGTGTTTATAAATATTTATCTCAGCGTTTCGAAGGAAGTATTACGCCAGTAGGATTCTATACTAGAATGGCTAATAAACTCAGCAGTACTGATAGGGCGAATGATAGTAGCATGTCTCTGATAAACACTTTAACATAGACGATAGATAGTCCCTTAATTGCTGCCGCATTGTTTCTACCTAAAACACGTAGATTAATAACTTTTGCCTTGTTTGACACTTCTGCCTCAGTCAAATTTTCAATGGCCTTCCTAACGGTTTGTATTGTGCATTCCTTAAGGATTTCGCCCTTTTTCTCACCTAATATTGTGTACAGCTTATTTGCGTCCAACGCGCAGACTGTGTGCGTGTCTGTAGATAGTAGTTCTACCGACTCAGCTCCAAACTCCTCTCTTATTTTCTCTTTCATGTCTAAGTAGAACTTGGGATTTATATTGTTGGAGTCATAGGTAATGAGTATATGCAATTTTTGTCCTATTTTCATCGCAATTGCTACAATGCCGAGTCCTCCCAGACCATCTTTAGGCTTGACTTGTTCGCATTTACACTGATCCACCCCGATCATGAACTTCTTTGGTTCACAGACTTTAGTTATAGCATTTCTAATGAGTTTTCCAAGCATGTGATACTCTTTACTATCAATGTCAAGCACTAAACCTTCCACTGGTTCGGATAGAGAATTATGGGCATCTACCAGAAATACATTCTTTCCTGACATATGACCAAGTTCCATTGCAAAATAACCAAGTGACGTTTCTAAATCATCCGAATTCTGAGGAGCGTTAGAGGCTAGCAGATATGTTTGATTTCCGAGTGATAATTTAGTTACATGCAAGGATCCATTATTAAATATTTCAGGTTCACATATTTCATCGTACCAAAAATTCTCATCAAAGATGCACTTTATTTCCCGCTCGATTACATCCAAGAGCTTGAATTGCTCCGCCAGGGACGGTAAATTGGCATCATGTGAGGATGCACCCTTGAGAAACAAAGTGGGAATTTTTAGCCTATTCTTCATCTCTCTGAAGAGTATCTCCGGAAAATCCGATGAACCGGAGTTAAGCAAGGGTCCTGGGTGTATTTGAGCCCCAACGATTGCGAATAGTGGCTCTTTTCTATCTTTGGATCTGAAAGCTGTTATTGCCACTGGTATTTCGCGATCGATGCTCATTCTCTCTAGTATTTTCTCGAACTCATCACGTTTTCGATCAAGTTTAAGCATTAGGAATGCTCTTACGAGCTTCAGTGTGCCAATTTTATTTGTAGTCGGCCATATTTTTTCATTGGAGTAAATTATTGCAAGCGCGGTAAGTATTACCAGAGCGATTAAGAGTGTCACCTTTGCGAAAGGTGTAATAAAATTCAAAGTTGGGTTATACTGTGCTGTTAAACAATTGGTGCTTCGGATTAATGATAAACTTATGATGGAGACATTCGAAAAGACAAAGAAGGCCGACTTCCAAATGCCCCAATTTACCAATCCTAGCACAATATATAGCTCCAGGACTGATAGTATGCAGAGAAAGATTGGACAAAACCACGCACGCAACAGAGTTAAAATTAATATGAGGTTAAGGAAACCTAGTAGTATATTAGAAATGGCAAGCGCTCTTCTACGATTTAGAGCTCTTACCTCTTGTGGTAGCTTTAATAATAGTAATGGCATGAAAACAGCTGCAACTGTTAGGATATAGACATCTATTGATGTGACATCTACCCTGTAAAGATTCCATAGAATTACAAAGTATATAGAGAACTGAGCCATTAGTGTGAGAAGAGGAGATTTAAGACTAGGGAAAAGAAACATGAGGCGATACAAACGATTGATCTCTTTCATCTCATTTTCGCTCAAAGGAAGGCACCAACTGCTGAACTTGATAGTGTTATGATAGATTCATTGGTGAAATTTTACCTCCACCCGGTTAATGGCTGCTAATAGTATTCATAATCTGAATAATCTTCAGACTCGTTGTATCCGTGCTCCACTATTGTGTATACTATAGCAGTTTTATACCCCAGCATACGACGCATAAATTTACTACGAAAGACTATTGCAAAAAGTATCCCGCCTATGATGCCACCAATGTGCGCATAGTGAGCGATAGTTGGAAATATGCCCACAATAGCAAACAATGTGAAGAGTGCCACTAGCATTGTGATCATTGCCCATGCGGGAAGAACAAGGAATGCGAAAAAGACAAACATGGCTATTCTTCTTTGAGGATAGAGAACAGCATAAGCCCCTAAAATTCCAAAGACTGCTCCTGATGCTCCAAGCGCTGGGATGTCTTTGTAGGGACATAAGAGGATGTGCATAAACGCACCAAGAAGCCCAGAGAGAAAGTACAGAAGTGCAAATGCCTTATGACCAAAATTGCGTTCACACTCTGGCCCAAACATATATAGAGCGTACATGTTAAAGAATATGTGAAGAAAATCAGCATGGAGAAACATGTGAGTTATTATAGTCCAAAGCATGGCACCGCGTAGAACTGCATTCGGACGCAGAGCGAAGTAATTGATCATAAGCGCTGGATTAATGAGTTCTAAAACGAAGATAACTAGGTTTGATATTATTATAGATTTAACCACAATAGGATTGAAACGATAGGGTTCTAGTCCGTGTTCGTACCAGAAAACCATTTTCTATCTCCTTAGTACTAAGCCAATTCTACCTTATAAGATAGTACTGACCTAAATTTCTTCCCATTCATACAGCGTCGAAAGCCAAATGTAATCCTCAACACCTTTTATTTTATCAAGTTCACTGGCTATCAACCCGTATGCTTTACCTAGTGTTCTAAGTTTCACTTGAACCACATAGTCATACTTTCCGGTAACTGCTGAAACTCTTATTACGCCTCTAATCTTAGATAGACTCTCCAGAATTCCTCGTGGCGATGCACCAGCTCTAATTCTTATTAATACAATAGCTCTAACCTCTGATAATGCAAGCAGTATTATTCCCATTGCAACCAAAACCGCCCCAATAACCTTTATAATGAGGATCCATACATTTGTACTTATCTCTACAAAGTAACCTGGAGATAATAAATTGCTAAGAATTGTGATAGGAATACCGAGAATTGCAGACACGGATGATACTGCCTGTACTATACTAGCCTTTCCCATGCCGACGGCGCGAATATAAGTAACCTTAGCAAAGAAGGTTATCGTCATAGATACTACAACTATAATTATCACCTCGTTTCCAATTTTAAACATTTCAAGTACATAACTCGGGTTCATTATGTATGTGACCACAAGAAACATCAAAGTTGTTAGCAATAGGTACCAGAGTCTAATATTTATCGAATCGTATCTTCTGGCATCCACAACAACTGAGCGAACTTTCCTCTGAGATAAAGCTACTATCGTTGTTCCTCCATTTACTAGTGTCAGAACTATTATGAGACCGAGGACATCAATATTTCCGCTTGGAGACATCGAAGCGAGGAGTGCTCCAAACAATATCGAGGAGATAGCATGTAATTCAGAAATCGTAGGCGAATCTTTTTCGGTGAATATTTCGCATAGGATAATATAAGCTACCGCAGCCTGCATAAAAGGCAATATTGCAGATGGATCACTGAATGCATAAAGTACATAGAAGTAACCCAAAGAGGCGATGGTATTTCCAAAGGCCATTAAAACAATCTGCTTAAACGCTTTACCACTGATGAATTTAATTCTAGTAAAATTGGGATCGACGTACTTACCTAATGGCTTCCCTTTAATTGGTACTAGGAGAAAGAAAACGATTAAAACACTTATGAGAGACCCAACGACAAAGGAGACGTTAGCGTAAATCCATATGTTTGGCGCAGTTTTCTCACCAATTATGTCCAGTGGAATAACAATTGCACTAAGCACACCAGAGAGAATTCCTAGCAGGTAAAAGATTTTTCTTTTCATAGTAACCCCAAGCTATTCGGTAATGACTTCCTTCTCCACTATATGTGTTGTAGTTCGCTCCACACCATCAATAGCATGAATCTTCTCCGTAACTTCGAATAGTTCCTCGAGACTATTGCTATGAACTCTCACAATGACATCGTACTCTCCTGCCACCACGGAAATTGATTTTACATGCTCGATTTTCTTAAGCTCATTGATAACGCTACGCATTTTGCCAACAGTGACGTTTATCATTACATAAGCTATAATCAAGAAAGACACCCGGTCACTGAGTTGAATTTATAATACACCGGATTCATATAATCAATTGGCTAGACTGTGTATTTATAAAGAGCTAAATCATACACACTCTCGATAATAAACCCACCAGGAGGGGCTTCTATAGAACCAACAGGTGCCGTAATGTACCACACTATATAAGCTACATGAAAACCTCTCTGCTTGGCTAAATTGAGATACCTCTCGAAATCATCATCCGGATGTGTTACTAGAACATTATGACTATTGAGCGGCACCCCAGCCGCATAGGCACACGAAGCTTCTGCATGATGAACTATTATAGCTGAACTCTCATCAAGATATTCAAGTGCTTTTCTGAAGAGCTGTTTTGCTGCCTCTAACTGCCACGGGAATCCATTTCCACCAACCAAGGCCGGTGGAACTGTTTTACGGAAGGAGTCTCTTATAGGGTATATATAGAAAATTGCCGGGTAAATTGCTGAGATAGTGATGTTATACAGTATTAACAATTTATATATTCTTCGCCTGTCATGCAAGCCATTGATAAGCATAAATATAAATGCAAGCAGTGGATACGCTGCGAGAAATGTTATTCTGTATGTAAATTCGAAGACGAATGCGGCTGTCAAGATTGCAAAAATCCATGTTAGTAGTTTTCTATTTTCGGTATTCAGAATTAATGTGCGTGAAATTTCAGGTCTTTTGTGAAGGATCATTAAAATGATCGGTATGACTGGTGCGTACAACCAAAGTATGTATAGTGGAAGCTCTGCTCTAGATACGTACCAGTAGGATTCAAAAATCTCCATCATAGGGAAATTCCATAAGATCATCTTAGTCAAAATCACTATACTCGCTCCAATAAGCACTCCAGAAGCCGGTATAACAGCTCGCATTTTCCGCATTACTAATAATTCATAAAGGATGCCAGCCCCGATAAAAATGGCACTATAGGGATGACCTAATCCGGCAAGAATAGACAAAATGAAGGCATTAACATCTTTGCCTTCCTTGTAGAATGCTAACGCCAATAGCGATAATGATATTCCAACAACATTTCTGTGAAGATCCCATAAGATCCTTAGAATTACAAAGAAGGTGTAAGTAAAGGCGACAAATCTCAAAACATGATCCTCCTTTACCCCATATTTTATAGCCCAGTACGCCGTTGAGAACGTAAAAAATCCAGAAACAAGTACTGATCCTATCTTTATAGCTATCAGTACATTACCAATTGCACGATATAACAAGTAAAGGAAAATCGGGTAGAGGGGGGCATCGGAAGCATAGTCCCACATTTCACATACACACATAAGCACGTACCACGCACTAGGGTCATATCCTACTGGAAATTCACCGTTGCAAATTTCAATAATTGCTCTCAAGATTACCCCTAGTAGAAATGCTTTCAGCAAAATTTTGGATCGTTTAGAAATCGCCCACCGGACCCGTATGTTGACCATATAGAACCCCTAAAGAATAGCATTTATTCCCGCTATTAGTGGCTTCTATATCAATTATTCACTAACCTGCTTTTGGACACCCCATTCAGCAAACGAACTAAGTGTTGCAAGATTTTAAAATGGCTCTTTTTTATTATCTTTTTCTCCTTTAATATTACCACCATCAGTTGGTGAACATTAATGAAAACCTTGAAAGACGAATCAGGTGACATCGAAAGTTTGATAACAACGCTTCAGGAGAAAATTCGCGATGAGGCTCGAAAATTTATAATAGAGGACGCTATGATAAAGATTCTTAAATACATCAAACTACTCAAGAAAGACTTCAGAGTCTTACCGGGCCTTGGTCTAGTTATCGAGGAAAAGGCTCAAGATCTTACCGTACCAATACACATAATTTTCATACCTCCGGAATGGATAGAGATGAAGACCCTACTTGCAAGCGGTAAAGAACTACCATCTAATCTGGCGAATCAATGCCGAGTTTATGAAATCCTACTGAAATTAGCAAATGATTTTGCTGAACTAAGTTTTAGCATAGATAAAGAGGAAAACCTATATGCGCGACAAAATATACTCGTGGGGGCTTTATCATTTGATGCCTTCAAGGAAGAATACAATGCTCTTGTTCTATCGGCAGTGATATTCAGAAAAGAACTTCTTAAAAAATTCAAAGCATGCGTAAGAAAGTATGAGGAGTTTAAAAAGACTTTTGAATCTGAGTTGACTTAAAGTAGAGGATGAATATGCTAGCTGTCACTGGATTTGAGTCCTTCTTTATTGACAAGCTGGTGGAATATCTGTCCCTTATGAATAAAAATTTCGAAGTACTACCAGAAGGAATTAACGTGTATGAAAAAATAAACGGTAAGGAAGTAAGAATTCTGATTCTGTTGTCCAATAAATGGATAAGAATCTACGCAAGGCTGGGCAATCTGGTAGAATTTCCGGACGAAATAAAGGAAGAGCTCCTGGAAAGGCTGCTAAGAATTAATTGGGATTACGCAGAAGTAAATTTCAGCATTGATTCTGAAGGCAATATATGCTCAGTTCAAGACGAATACATTCATGCCTTCTATTATGATGTCTTCGAGCAAGAGTATAATGCTGTGCTAGCATCTGTAAAACTGTTTGAAGCTACTAAAGAAGAGATACTCAGATCTATAAGTGCAAAAGCAACACGCGGAGAAAGATCCTAGGGCTAAAACTTGCTGAATCTCTTGACTAAATCCCTTTCTTTACCCTGTCACCACCACTTACAAGTCAATCCAGCCTCCTCATACACTCAAGCTTCACACTATATGTACTCAGAATATGCGTTGGCACTCACAATAATTTTAAGCCCTTCTTAGTGCACTTTGCTAGCTATCTTCCATCGTATAATGTAATTAACGTACGATTCTTTTTTATTCACTAGACTTTTTCCGTCAAGACCTTTTTGTATAGGTATATCCAATAAAGCATATAGCGACGGAGCTATATCATATATCGAGATTACGCGATGGTTTGTTCGAGGTATGCTCTCAGATTTTGCTATTAGAACAGCATCGAAGTCATGATAATTGGTTATCTTGCGAATTGCTGGTACTCCCATAAGGACTGGCGATGTTATATATCCCGCCTTAACGTTACCAAAGATACAAATATCAGGCGCCTTATTGACAAATGCACCCCAGTAAATCTGATCCTTCTTTGCCACGAGTCCAAATACCCTTCTGTTGTACTTATCTCTTATTCCTGACAGCAGCCTTACTACGTAGTTAGTATACTTATCCTTAGCTTCTATTTTGCTGTTGATGTTAATAAAGAATGCGGGTATGCTCAATGAAGCAAACGCTAGGGAGATGTTCGAATCTACAAAGAATCTTACATTGCTTGATATAACTTTTTTGTAAATTTGCCTATGAATGTTGTTAGCTAGGGGAACTCTTTGAAGGCTATCGAATAATACTGCCAGAGTCTTTTCTATGATGCCAGTCCTGCTAGGTTTATGCATCTGAAGCTTCTTTACGGGCGCTTTCTCAGATACTCTTCTAATTGTAAAGCCTCTCGCCAGGCCCAGTTTTCTTAGAATCGTGTTTACAAATACAACTTTGCTGTACGTTTTGAAACCGTGATCTGAAGCAATAATTATATCTAAGTTTCGTCTTATTGCTCTCCCTATCAATGAATCTACAAGGCTATCAAATTCATCCAGGACTTTTTTTATGAAATTTGGCACTTCATTTTTGCCGGTAATTACATGGTAGAAGCTATGCATTATCCAGTCTAAATCGCTTAAAACGATAAAGTAATTCTCCAGGAAATGAAACTCTAACAGTCCCTCCAGAACCCATTTTCTTATCTTTAGCTCTTTCTCTAAAATTTCGGCGAATTTCCGCCAACCAAGCACGCTTCTAAGTAGTGGGTTAAGATATACCCTCCTTTTTACGATATCCTCAATAAGGTTTCTTTTTTCGTGTTTGATTAAAACTTTACCATTTCCGGCTAACCAGTCTGGAACGCCAACGCCATATAACACTCTGAATGGGTACGATAAGGGAACATTATATACCACCACGGATCTTTTATGCATCGATAGAATCTCAAATATGTAAGGAAACTTTACATCTAGACTACTACAAACTCTGGTGCTGCCTCCTTCTGCATTAAAGAAACCAAACACACCATGCTTTCCAGGATTTACCCCGGTGAATATGGATGTCCAAGCAGGCACTGTTTGTGGAGGAAAGCAAGCTTTGGCGATTGCCTTAAAATATCTCTCTGCTAAAAAGCTTATCGAATTTAGATGCCCTTTATTGGAAAGTCGCCTCAAACACTCCAAGCTAAGTCCATCGATACCAAGAACAAAAACACCCATATTTCAAGCACCAGATTAAGGTATTAATTAATTCTGGTGATACAAAGGTTTGGTTTCTGTGAATGCTTCTCAGCGCCGCATCTGACCAAAGAAGTTGACTTATGCAGTATTGTATCTAAAAATAAAATGCTTTAATTCAATATGCACTTAGCTCCCCTCGCTTTCTTACGCTATCATATGCAATACTAAAGATCTTTATGGATATCGGATATCCAACCACAATGTAAATGACCATATACAAGATGTCTCTAATGATTCTTGAATGCAGCAGATTTGCGCCCCATATAAGCGAGTACCTTATTGCATCCAAAGAGAATGTTAGAGGTAATAGAAGAGAGACAAATCGAAGCTGCGTTGGTAGCAGCAAGACTGGAAAGAAAACTCCACTTAGGAGATTGTTTATCCATGTTATAAGCCATCCTATAGGATCCCCCTGCTTAAATCTTAAGACCATAGCAGCAGATATTATGCCTATAGGCAAATTCGCGAGCACTAGCAATATAACAAGAATAGAAAGAGTCAGCATTGTCTCCAGATTTATCACGAGTGCAGCATTCAATGCCAGTCCAATCCCAATTATTAAGACAAGGAAAGCCGTAGAATATAGGAAGTAGTACAATACATCGCCTAAGAAAATTATGATGAAGCTTGTAGGAGTGGATAAGACACTTTCTAGCGTCCCATGAAATTGCTCAAATCTAAGCGTTATAGAGAGACTTCGAAGACTAGCTGTAACGTAGTGTGATACGGCAATCCCAATTAGAGCAAATGTGAAATAACTTTGTCCATAACCTGCTTGACTTATACTCTCAGGCTTAACTATGAAGGCAAGAAGAAAATACGTTAATACCATGAAGAACGTATTAGCAAAATCAAAAACGATCCATATCTTATAGTTAAATCGTATCTTTGCCCTCCTGATCATAGCGATTATAACTTTATCCCAAGGTGATACACTACTAGATTCCTTAGATCCAATAACTTCAAGAACTTCCTCAACACGCATTAGAGGGCACCTAATAGGCAGCCAGAATTCCCTCCTTCTTTGCAATTTCGAGATATTTATTGAAAACTTTGAAACCCAGGTAAACGAGCGGAAGGAACGCTATAAGAAATACCATGTGAAAGATCATTTTAGGATGAAGGAGGGGTAGTTCATCCATAAGCGTCCTCCTAAAAAGTTCTAATCCATGCGTAAATGGGAGAGATAAACTGATGTAATAAAGTGGCGCAATGTTATAGAGCAATGATATTGGATAGAGAACTCCACCTAGAAACTCCATAGCTACTGACAAGAAAAATAACATTGTCTCAAGCTCCTTATGCTTTATATACATTCCAGCGGCGATTACACCTATTCCGGAATGGACTACTATCGTTAGCAGCAATACAAATATTGCTTGAAACCAGGCTAGGAGGTTTGTAGATATACCAGCACCCAGGATCATGCCAATGATTATAGCGCCAACAAACCAAAAAGAGGACCAAGAAAAGCCGTACATTATCTGACCAACAAGCCATGATTTGAGATTATCAACGTCTGCAACTACGAGGCTTTCAAGTGTTCCCTCTGATATTTCATGCGAGAGTTTGTGAGCTAATCTAGAAATTGACGACCATAGATAGCGAGATAGACTTATCCCAAGCACTGCAAATGCTAGGTAGTCTGGAGAATATCCCAAAGAACTCAGAGCTTGTTTAGATATAAGAAAGCTCACGAAGTAGTATATCAGAACACTAATGGTTATGTCTATTATATCTATGGCGATAGCCATTCTATACTCAAAGAGAATCCTAAGTTGATAGTATAGTGAGGCTACTGCTCTGGTAATAAAGGATTCATGCTTCTTTTCCTTAACCTGAAATATGTTTAAGACCTCATCAACCTCACTGACCACATTTAACACCATAACATCAAATTAGTCTAGACTCTCGGTTCCGTGCCTGCAAGTTTTAGAAAGGCTTCCTCCAATGTTGGGAGCATCCTCTGAACGGATTCTATATTGTATTCCCGGAGAGTGCTGGTTATCTCCGGGATTGCTGTAAAGTAATCTGTTACCAAAACCCTAATTACTATGTTTCGCTCAGAGACTTCCTTAGATAGAATTCCATTTACGACCGGAAGTTGTTCGAGCTTTTTTATGATATCTTCGAGGACGCCCTTATCTTCAACTAGTCGTATCTCAACTACCTTCATATTTGCTACTTTCTCTCTTAGCTCCCTGGGAGTTCCTAAGAATATTATTTTACCACGATTGATCACAGCCATTCTATCGCAAAGCATTTCAACCTCTTGCATGTTATGAGATGTAAAAAGTATTGTTTTCTTGGCTCTATCAACAAGTTCCCTAAGGAGCATTCTAACATTCCTTGCACTCTCTACATCAAGACCCAGCGTAGGTTCGTCGAGTATTAGTATATCAGGATTGTGAATTAGCGCTCTTATTAACATGAGCTTGACGCGCATACCAGTGGAGTAATTCATTACGAGCTTGTGAATATCCTTCTCGAGTCCAAGGAATTTAATCATTGCATTGATCCTACGCTTAGCAACGTCCTTCGGAACATTTTGCAATCTGGCGAAGAACATCAAGTTGTCATACCCAGAAAGCCGCCAGTATAAAGCCCTACCGCCCGTTTCTCCCATCATCCAGCCAACTCTTTTTCTCACTTCAACAGGCTCCTTCAGTATTGAAAATCCATCTATCCATGCCTCACCTTCATCCGGAATTAACAATGTTACCAACATTTTTGTATAAGTTGTTTTACCAGCTCCATTAGGACCCAACAAACCAAAGAATTCTCCCCGCTTAATTTTCAATGAGATGTGATCCACAGCAACAACTTCTTTTTTCTTTGACTTAAATATCTTCGTCAAATCTTCTGATACAATCACATAATCCAACACAAACACCTAATAAGACCTTATTCTCTCAACAAGTTCTACTATTTTAGCGGATTCTTCCAATTTTCTTTGAAGCGTCAATTTCCCTTCATCTGTCAAAAAATAAACACGACGGGCGGGGCCACGATTACTTATCTCCAACTTAGATTTCACAAGACCCTTCTTCTCCAGGCGTCTGAGTACTACATATACAAGAGCTCTTGATATATCTTGATCCAGGATCTTTTTAAGAGCATCCGTCAATGCATATCCGTGAAGGGGCTCTTTTGATAGGATTTTCAATACTGCTAGTGAAACTATACAGGTTTTAAGGTTCTTCCTTTGGTGTTTTTGGCCCCCACCCAGTTATAGTTCACCTAGTAAGCTAGTTAACAAAGTTATCTATGATGAAATTATAAGAAAATCTATATATCGGGAGATTGTTAATGACTCTATTATTCTTATTGATTTTTGAATGTTTGCTTAATAGTTAGGTAGTCAAGCACTGGTGAAATCATTGAGAGCTTACGAGGAAGCTGATCCTAGTCGGTTAAGTTATCTGGTAATGCTTACGTTTGATAAATCTGTTGGACAAGATAAGATAGATGAATTCTCTGATTCTCTGCTTAGGAACTTAGGCGGAAGAAAGAGAATCTATAGTAATTTCTGTATCATATCCAGCAGAGAGCGAATAACATTTATCTGGCCGGCTCAGAGTCAAACAAATAATGCTGTTGTAATTTCAAGAGCTAATACTATCCTATACAAAAAGCTCCAGAGGATACTCCTGAAGACATTATTAGGCTTAATTTTCGCTGCCCTAGCCGTAGCTGGTGTTGTAGCGTACTTGCTATGGACTGAATATTTTGAATGGTCATTGTTTGAACGTGCGTTCAGAGTGGCTACACGCTTAGCTGTGTACACATTGAGTGCTTTCATAGCGGCATTAGCGCTAACTGAATTGATATCACTTGATTTAAATCGTAGGTTCATCCATAAACTGGACTGGCTGAGAAATATTATTTTAAACAACGCAGAGAAAGTGTTTAGTGAAAAAGTTGAGAAAACATCTGACTTACCAGAACCTCTTCGAGGAACTCTTGCTTGCATTAAAGCACAACAACTACTAGCATGGGGTCAATTGGTAAGAATTAGGCTACCAGGACTCTAAAATTTTCAATTTTCAGTTGCTCAAAATTAGATAAACGGAAAATGGAAGAACTTAAAGTGATTTTAGAAGAACTTCGAGCTGCACCTTTGCCTTATTAATAACATCCATGTAAAGATTATTTCCGTGAGAATCTATCGCGACTATCAGTGGACCAAAATCCCTGACCTTAAATAACCATACAGCTTCCGGCACTCCTAACTCCTCTAACCAGAAGACGTCCTCTACATCCTCGATTGCCTTGGCTGCAAGCAGAGCTGCACCTCCAACAAATGCACCATAGAAAGCACCGAATTTTCTCATTGCCTCCGTTGTTCTTTCAAACATTCCTCCCTTACCTATGACTCCTCTTATTCCTGTCATCTCAATGAACTCTGCTTCCATTATCTCCATCCGTGCAGAGGTTGTTGGCCCAGCTGCTACAACTTGCCATTTATCACCCACTTTTTTGACAACAGGACCAACATGATATACTAATAGGCCCTGCGGGTCAAATGGTAGTCTTTCACCCTTCTTTAGTAACTCAAGTATCTTCTTATGAGCAGCATCACGTGCTGCGAATATTTTGCCACTTATGTAAACTATATCTCCGACTTTAAGCTTTCTAACATCTTCCTCACTTAGTGGGGTTTTAAGATGGTACTCGACCATGTTTCTCACCTATTGATAGACCCTTATCTCATCACCAGAAACCTCAACAAAAGCTTTCCTTAGAGCCCAACAGCTGAAGCATACGCCAGTTAGGAGGGTTGCAGGGTGTCTAGACGCCCACTCTATTCTTGCATTAAATATTGTCCACCTACCTCCAAGACCCATAGGCCCTATCCCGAGACTATTTGCCTTATCTACGATTTCGCGCTCGAGTTTAGCTAACTCCTCATTTTTGCTATTCTCGTCCATCCTCGCTAACAAAGCTTTCTTAGCTAGTTTCATTGCTAGGTCTTCTGTGCCACCTATTCCTATTCCAACGAATGTTGGAGGACATGGCATCGAACCGGCATCAAACACAGATCTTATGACAGCTTCAACAACACCTTTCAGACCCTTTGCAGGTGGAATTGAATGCAGTTTTGCAACATAGCTTGATCCACCACCTTTAGGTAGCACTGCTATCCTGAGAGTGTTCCCATCTACATGATCCCACGAGATGTCTGGTATGCCTTGTCCAACATTATTTCCAGTATTTTTCTCAGTTAACACGTCTATGGCATTGGGTCTTAACGGTATGCTTCTCGTAGCTTCAACTGTCGCATCGATAAGAACTTTTTTAATTTTTGAGGCTCTTATAGGGAAATCATCACCAATCTCTACATAATAGCTAAATAGACCAGTATCTTGACAAATTGGTGCCCTCATCTCACGCGCAATACGCACATTCTCGAGAATCGCCTTTAATTGTGCTTTACCCATTTCTGTTTCAGTTTCATATGCTCTTCTAATCATGTTTTCTACGTCTGGAGGGAGATTACATTCAGCGAGAGTTATCGCCTCAACAACTTTTTTAAGCAATAAATTGCTCGATATTTCCAAGATTTTTCACCGGTGGGAGTTTTCAGAAAAGAGGCATAAAAAATCAGGATATATCACACAGTATATATAGATCTTTCCTTGGCTTTAGAATTACACAGTAAGAATAATAATGATACACTTCGACATTAAGCTATCTCATTTTTCTAGACCCGGATCCCATACCCTAATTGTTCTGTCCTCACCACCACTGACCATCTTTAAGTCGGGGCTCCAGTCAACTGATACTACTTTTCCTGTGTGACCGTGCAGTTCTCTTACTAATTTTCCCTCAACATCCCATACTCTTATTACTCCATCATCACAGCCAGCTGCTATGTATAGCCCGTTTGGAGACCATTTCATAGTCATTATTCCTGCTGGACACCTAAAAGCTTTCACCGGTTTCCAATCTGGATAGCTCCAAATCCTTATTACTCTGCCTTCACAAGCACTAGCTAGGAGATTGGTTGCAGGATTCCAATGAACTAACTTCACTGCTCCCAAATGACCTGATAGTTTCGATAATATTGATCCTTTCTCAACATACCATATAAATAGGTTATTGTCCGCACCACCTGTAGCTATATAAGCTCCTTCCCTCTTCTCCCAATCTACTGCTAAGACTGGGCCTAGGTGTCCTCTCAGTATTTGCAAACACTCTCCTTTACCTACGTCCCAGATGTTTATTGCCTTATCAAATGATGCACTAGCTAATCTTTCTGACCTGTGGTCCCAGCTGAGCGCAGTTATCTTGTCCGTGTGGCCAACGAGCTCAGCTACATTTCTTTGTAACCTAGTATCATATACAGCTATCCTTAAACCATCCAAGACAAACGCAAACATTGCCGAATTGGGAGCCCAGCTCGCAAGAGTGACTTCACCCTTAACTCCAATATACCTCCTGGGACGTAACGTGTCTGGATCCCACATAATGAATGCCTTATCTTTGGCTGAGCTTAGAAATAGCTTGCCGTCAGGAGACCATGCCACAAAGTTTATTTGTTCTTTATGCTCCTCAATAACTGCATGGGAGGGTTTATTCAAATTCACCACCTAGGCTACTAAATATTGGTCTGAATTTTGGTTAAATAGGTTAGTATATGAAACTCTAGAAAGATTTGTATTCATGACAAACCAAAATGCTGTTCAAGCGAGAAATTGTAGTGGTGAAAATGACAGCATGAAACCTCACGAACTCTTTCCTTACAGCTTTAGAACTGATCAGAAGAAACTCCTCGAGGATATTTATGATTATGCTAAGATGGGAGCAACTATACTACTTCATGCTCCCGCTGGTTATGGAAAAACGATAGTTGTTCTCTCAGCACTACTACCAATAGCGCTTGAGGAGGATAAGACTATCATCTGGGCTGTTCGCACGGGGAATGAGACTGATCGACCAATCGAAGAGCTTCGTGCCATAATAGAGAAGACCAAATTGCCTATATATGGGATCTCAATACGCGGAAAAAAGGATATGTGTCTTCTAGCAAGGAAAAAGGGAATACTAGACCATGAAGGAGTGACAGTACTTTGCGATAAGATGAGAAATAAATGTCCATTTTTCTCTGGTCTTAAACTCTTTCGTAGTATTCCAGACAAACCCCTTACATTTACTGAGTTACTGGATTTTGCAGCGACGAAGAAAGTATGCCCGTATTATTACCAGCTTAGGACGATACCAAATGCAAGACTTGTGTCTGTCAACTATAATTATGTCTTCTCACCTTCTGTAAAATGGGCTTTGATGAGTTACGTTGATTTTAAAGACTCAATCCTTGTTGTTGATGAGGCTCATAATTTACAGCACGTCATGGCGAACGTAAATTCTGATAAAATAACGATTGGAACTGTAGATAGAGCAATAGATGAATTGCGAGGACACGCACCTTCCCATGTGGAGCTTCTCCAAAAGGTTATGAAACTTAGGGAGATTCTTATTAAAGAGGGGGAAAGCATTCCGACTGAGGATGATGTTTTTGATCCAATTGAACTCATAGAAGGAGCTGACATAAATGAGGATGATTTTGAAACTGCGTGGGAAATTGTTGATGAAATTTACGCGCGAAAAATTGCTAAAGGCGTTTCACCCAGATCATCCTTGAGACATCTTTTCGATTTCTTAGAGACGGCAATCAAAAATCGGGGAAAGAGAGGAATAGCATTCATAAAATCCAAGGAAAAAAACCAGTATGCGTTTGAAGTGTGGGACATGCGCGCATCGGAGGTTCTCAAGCGTGTATGGAGGTTATTTAGTTCGAGGGTATTCATGTCTGGGACTTTAGAACCCCTAGACGAATTCGCAGAAGTCGTAGGAGTTTCTTCGTATAGGAAACTGAAAGGTACTTTTCCAATACCAAAGGAGAACGTCCTTGCACTGATTTTGGAGGGAGTAACTACGCGTGGAGAAGAACTTCCAGATGATATGGTAGATAGGTACGTTGATTGTCTTAAGAGAATTCTGCAGGCAGTTAATGTAAACACTGCCATCTTCTTCGCAAGCTATCGAATAATGAACAGAATACTTCCCAAGCTATTAGATAAGCTAAGTGCGTCTAACAAATATGTAATAATTGAAAGAGAGGAAATGCGAGGAGATGAAGCCAAGAGAGCCCTAAGCTTACTACGAGAGAAAAAGAATGTCGCTCTTTTTGCTAGTATCTCCGGGAGATTTGCCGAGGGAGTTGATCTACCAGGCGAGACCCTAGATGGTATTATTACTGTGGGAATACCATTCGAGAGACTAACAGTAAGGACGATAGTTTACATGGAATATTACAAAGAGCTTTATGGAGATGAAAAGGGTGTATACTATAGTTACGTTTTGCCAGCCCTTCGGAAGGTTGCACAGTCAATGGGACGTGCTATTCGTTCGCCGAATGATAGAGCTTTTATCGTCGCAGCAGATGAGCGATTCTCTGAAAGACGGAATTTTGAGCTCCTACCAGAATTCTTTAGAAAGTACTCTAAAAAAGTAGATATAGATGAAGCATTAGAGCTTCTGACCTCTTTCCTGTCTTAGAGAGTATCGCCTTTAGCCTTGACCCCAGCGGAATATCTTATCTTTGACAGTCTCTCTTATAAGATCAATTATCCTATCAGGACGACCCCCTTCTAGTATATTAGGTGACTCGTTAACAATCCCTCTAACTGCAGATATTATCTCATTTGCTAGCGCCTCATCCTTAATTTTCACTACATCTCTACCATCAATAAGCTTTATCCAAGGTGGAGTCACTTTCAGGCAAAATTTTCCGGCAACAACCTTAACGGCATCTTGTCTAATCTTAACCACAGTTTCTCCCCAAACAAGTTTATATTCTTGAGGACTCGCCACCGCAGTAAGCTTTCCCCTCCTAACACTAATTCCTCTAGGAGAACTCAATACCGAGGAACTACCCCAAGATACTTTGACTCTATTGCCCCTCACAGATATAAATACCCAGCCTCTATCAAGATCGCTTATGGCCAATAAAGTTCCTTCGAACGGCTTTTTAATTTCGTCTATCCTCCCCTCTTGGATCTTTATTGGACCAATTCCGACGTACTCTCCACTCCTGGTATCTATTACCGTTATTGGTCCGACCTTGACATAATCCATATCCTCATCAGAGTACACCTTTATGAAGGGCAGCTCTACAATTGAACGTCCATGCCTAGCAAAATGCTTTCTTAGCACTTCCAGCGCCTCCTTAGCACTGGAGAATAGTTCACCAAAGTATATAACATCTCTCTCTGGCTGCATGCGAAGACTGCCCAGTATTTGTTCATAGACATTCTCATCGGTAATAATACAAACTCTGTCGGCCTCACCTCTAAAGTTTCTTCCACTAACATCTACATCATAGGATATCTCTCCAAAGATGAACAATCCTCTAGGAGTCCCATCTATCGTTAGAGGCATCAGATATGAGTTGCTCTGAACTATGAGTTCTATATTACCAGGCAAAATCAAACTTTGAGTATGCTGGAGACTGTATATGTCGGTTTTTATGTTAATCTTCGCCAATCTTGGCGAAATTCCTTCGAATCTTATCAATGCTATGGCGACTATTGCTGCGACAAACAATAGCGCTGTCGCCTGCCAAATTTGCGACAGGAAGATGCTCCATGTGGGATTGACTAGTTTTAGCAAACCAAGTATGGACGCAATTATACCTACCGCTAACATATACCAGAATGCTGTAATTACTGCACCTCTTATGGCCATTGCCGTGTAACCTAAGGACAAATTTATAGTGAAATTTCTGGCTACTGCGCTGACGATAAGCAGTAGTAATGACACTATTATTAGTTTGTCGGCGTCACCAAATATTGTTAATAGGCCTGTCATTATGTTCAATTTGACTAGAATCCAATAAGCAAAGATTCCAATACACGTAGACCTAATGGCTCTCGCAATTGTCACTAATACACTCTGCGAGACTCCAAGGAATTCATCTTCAAGATCTGTAGTTGACACGAAAGCCACTATTGATAACACAATGAATGCATCTTGAAGCCAGACCGGAGCATATACTCCGGTGTTGAGTTTAAACATATCTGCAAGGATAAGAGCAATGGCTGCCAGCAGGAATAGTGCAGCCGTGCTCTTATTAGCATTAGGATAATAGTTCCTCATTCGTATGATACCTATGCTCAGTAATACTGAGGCAATCAATAAAATAACCCAGCTCTCAGCAACATGGCAATATTTGGTTATGTCGTCAAGACAAAGTATTATAGCGACACCCACAGCTACTAAAAGTGCATCAAGACCTCTACTCATCATTCTTTCTCACCTTGTAAGAATTTTTTATGAACGTCAACAATGAGAGAATATACTTCCTTACCCTTGTCGGAAATTACATACTTTCCTCGTGAACGTTCTTGAAGAACAAGATTAAATCTTTGGAGTTTAGACAAATGATGCTTCAGAGAGGATGGACCAAGTTCGAGTATAGATTCGAGTTCTGTAAAATATCTATCTCTCTCCCAGAGGAGTTCAAGTATCATTATTCTCTCTGGGCTGCTAAGAACTCCAAAGAACTCTGCCAGTAGCTCTATATTCATCTTCATTTCTGGATAACGCATTATTCTCTTCTCTCTTTCTCGCTTAAGCTCTGCAATTTCCTGCTTAAGCCTCTCGATTTCCTGCAATAGCTCTTTAACCAAACTTGTTGAGTTGTTCGACAATATGTATCACCAATACATATTATTGTAGTATAATTTTATGTATTTAAACTTTATATTTTTGAATAATGCTCAACAGAAAAGAAAATAGGACAATCACCGAGCTCTGCATCGCTAGACCATCTAATTCTGTGTTGTAATATCATGTCCTTCCATACTCAAGCTCAGGCATGTGCTTTTTAGCCATTCTTATTATCAACTCTCCGGTTGGCAACATTCCATGATTGTTATTAAGAAAGAAATATACTTCATCGCTAGGGTTGATCTTCTCTCGAACTTTTACAAAAATTTCCAGGAGCTCCTCCTCTGAGTACACATGACTGTACCAGGCCGTCCTACCATGGAGTCGCATATAGAGTTTGTTTGTTGTCTTGAATACTTGATTTACAAAGTCTGGAGCATCAACAGAAACCATCGTAGCTCCAAGATTTCTGAGCCACTTCTCCCACTTTTGATTGAACCACTCCTTATTTCTAAACTCTATCGCAAAAGTATCGCCTAAAGAGGTTTCTTGAATAAACTTCTCCAGTCTTTCTACCGCTGTTACTGTCGGTCTAAGCGATGGGGGACACTGGAAGAGGTAAAACTTTATTATACCCTCTTTTTCCATTGGTTCGAATAGACTCCTAAATTTTTTCCATAAATCAAATGCTTTCTCACCAAATCTACATCTATGTGTTATGAGTTGATTAACTTTGATTGCCCAGGCTAGCGTTCTTCCTCTTCTGGCCCAGCTCTTAGGCAGCGATGCGTGTGGAAATCTATAGAAGGACATATTGAGCTCAATTGCATTAAACTCGACGTTCTCAATGTACCATTCAAGACTTCCGCCCTTGTTCCAGAAGTAGTTCCATCCGCTTGTTCCAACGTATAATATCATCCAAGACACTTCATTCACTAGAACTTTGGATTTGTATTGATTCTCTTACTAAAATTAATTTTAATGTATTGGTGATGATATTTGACTACGAGATTACAATGCGCTACGTTCTCTATAGTTGCAGCCGACGTGGAGGCCGGCCTTTGGGGAGTTGCAGTGGCCTCAAAATTTGTTGCTGTTGGTGCTTTGGTCCCCTGGGCAAAAGCTAAAGTCGGTGCTATAGCAACCCAAGCATGGGCGAACATATCATTTGGTCCGAGAGGGCTAGAACTACTCTCACAGGGATTCTCTTCTGAGGAGGTTCTTGATAAACTCCTACGTGACGACGATATGAGGGAACACAGACAAGTGGGTATAGTTGATTACTTAGGTAGAGTTGCTGCTTGGACTGGATCGCAATGCATAGCCTGGGCTGGACACGTTATTGGCGAAAATTATGTTGCCCTTGGAAACATTTTGAGAGGTCCAGAGGTTGTAGAAGCTATGGCTAAAGCCTTTGAGACAACGAAAGGAGATATAGTAGATAAGCTACTAGCAGCGCTTGAGGCTGGAGACAACGCAGGAGGTGATCGACGTGGAAAGCAATCTGCTGCCATACTTGTGGTGAAGGAAGGGGGTGGGTATGGAGGCTATACAGATCGATATGTAGATCTGAGAGTGGATGATCATCCTGATCCAGTAAAGGAGCTTAAGAGGATATTTAGGATTTGGGACTTGACATTGCTTACAAGAGAAGATCCTAGCGACGTTGTAAAACTCGAGGATGTTGCAGAAAAATTACAGTTAGCACTCAGTAAGCTCGGATATTACAAGGAAGCAATCAATGGAAAGCTCACTGAGGAGACATTAAAAGCTTTGGAGGATTGGATGCTCATAAATAACTTTGAGAACAAAATGAGAAAAGATGGTTATATTTGGGGCAGCGTTTATAGGTATCTCCTAGATCTAGCTGGCCTACATTAAAACATGAAACCACTAAACCGTTTTTCTCCATGAAATCTTTTAAGCCGTTTGAGCTGCTACAGGCACTTAGAACAAAAGAGAAACTAATGAAACAGAAAAATTTCTAAATACCCTTATGAACTAACATCAAGCCTCTTGCTTAATGGAGGCAAAATATCATCGGAAGCGGGAGGATATACCTATCTCTCGAGAAGGGCTCAGTGGTGCCCGTCGATGCAGCTCCTGATAACCCTGCTAACCAAATGAGCAGATGCTGGAGGAAAGTCCGTGTTGACAATATCTATATTCCAAAAATACCGAAAATAATAACACGGGCAGTCACAAAAAATCATACTGCAATTCAGGATAAAGGGCATTAGCAGCTCCAGTCTACTTATATGCGGAAAAGATAGGTTTTGTTTTAAGTACACGTCTATGCAACTCAAATACTACAAATCCGGCGAGAGAAATAATACTGGATACAAAAGATAAGCAGGCTATTGCAAATATTTCAACTTCGATACCACTATATCCCACACCAGAGTAGAAGCTTTTTAATGCATCCAGCAAAATTCCGGACGTTAGTATAGGTAATACACCAAAACTTAACGTTTCTACCATGTTGTATCGCCCTAAGTACTTGCCCCGAGCGTTTTCTGGAATAATATCAGCTACATAAGAGTAGGATACATTCATAAATATTACTCTATGCATACCCATCAATATGCTGACTGGAATAAACCAGATTATTTGTCTAGGAATAATATACAAGATTGGTAGGATTACACCTAAGAGAAAACCGACTCTAAGTACCGGAACCCTACCTTTTTTATCAGAAATTCTACCAATTATTGGGTTCATAGCAAATTGTGTCATAGACGATACATTACTTAGCATGCTCATTTCAAGACTTGAAGCCGAAAGAGCTATTCTTAGGTAATAGTTGAGTATCCTGAATATTGATGCAAATGCTAGAGTGCTCATAGACATTGCCAACATGAATGCATATAATACATTCTTAGCTGCAAAATCTGCGCTTTCTCCCACTGGATTTCTCCTCGTTGGTTCTACTCTTCTAGTTTCTCTGACAGCTAATGCTATCACTAGCACACTCACAAACATTATAGCTGAAGACATATAGAAGAGATAGGGAAAGCCTGCAGCTCTAGTTGGATAGTCATAAATTACGCCACCAAAGAAAACGCCAAACATTCTGCCTATGGCTTCGATGGAATATATTTGACCTACTACTAATCCTCTTGTTTCTTTCACAGTTAGATCCGCTAAAAGAGCAGACCAAGCGACGTTGCTCATCGACCAAATACTTTCTAATATTGTCAAACCCACTATGAGATAATACGCATATAGAGTTGGATTGTCGGTAACATCATACCCAGTAAATACACTCCACGCGTGAGGCGTGAGTAGGATAAAAAATATGCCAGCTACTGTTTCCCCGACAATAATAAACGGTTTTCTCTTTCCCATGTAGTCAGTACGAGGACCCCATATAATTGATTGCGTTATAGAATTGGCAAGCATAGGAAGAGTCATGACAAGCATTGCTTCTGTAAAGCTTCGTTTAAGAACCTCAAGCATGTATAGGGTTAGAAATGCGTAGAATAGACCCCTTCTAACAGCCAACATAAATTGGAACGCGCCCAGACCCACAATATTTCGTTTTTCCAATTTCAGCGCCGAGGACAAACATTCACTAAGCTTACGAAAAATTCTATCGAACTTTCCGTACTCGATAAAAATAATTATGGCACTATATCCAAACGCTTCCTACTTTTATAAATAGCATATTAATTAACATCTCTACGAAAAAAGAGCTCTATTAGTATTTCTCGAACACTATAAGAATTCTAACACTCTCCTTGGGTCTGTAGCTATGAACTTTCCTTTTCCTAGATAGTATGCCTGGCTGGCCTTGGAGACGTCGAGAGTATAATCTTTGCTGAATAAATCCTCTCTATACCAGGCGTAAACTATTTCGCCTATAAAGAAATCATGGTCGCCAGTTCTAACAGTGTCAGTAACTTTACACTCGAGAACTACTATGCTATCAGCAATTAAAGGGGCTCTTATCTTTTCGCCATTGAAGGTTTTAATGTTAAATTTCTCAAACTTGTCAATTTTAGCTCCACTTACGCTACCAACATCCCAAATCAGCTTGGATAATTCGAATGGAAGGAAGTTTACTCCAAATTCCCTATGTTCTGTAATCAACTTATGTGTGAATCTTTTCGGTGCTATGGATACACCATACAGCGGAGGATCCAAGGACAGGTACGTATGCCAGGACGCCGCCATCGCTGTCGCTCTTCCCGGAATACCCGCTGTTACTACCACCGTTAATTTAGGATATGTTAGATATGCATAATTTTTGTCCTTGAATGGCTTAAGCATAGCTGCATCACCACACACTCATTGAACCTAAAATTAGTTTTAATTTTAGATCGTATGAGATGCCTATCTTCCAAACTTTATGGCGGCTCATTTTGACTCAGGACAGGCTTTCCTGCAATGTACGTTTGAATTACATTCATTTCAGATCCCCTTAGGACAATAGTTTTATAAATATCACCCACGAAGGCTACATTAGGTTTCGCTAGGTCAAATACGAAGAAGTCCGCTTGATAACCGATGTCTATTATTCCAGTCTTTAATTTAAGGGCTTTGCTGGGTGTTGCTGTAACGGCAGATAGTAGCTGCTTTGGGTCAGGTGTTGCTCCTTGGATTCTAGACAACCTGACAGCAGTTTCAAGTTCTCTAAATATATCTGGCGAATTCAACATTATATTGTCTGTCCCTAAAGCAAATGGAATGCTTAGTTCGATCGCATCAGCTATAGGTGGCGGCTTGAGTCCTAGATATAAGTTAGCTCGAGGACAAAAAGTGATTAGCTTGTTTTTCTGAGCAAGCAAAGCTAATTCTTCGTCTTCTGCATAATTTAAATGAATAACAAAATCAAAGTCCAAGTTCAATTCTAGGGCTCTGCTAATATCTGATACTCCAAACTTCTTGATACTTTCCTCACGCTGTTCTATTGTCTCTGAACAGTGAAATGCTAGATACTTATTCATTTCCTTTGTTTTTTCCGCGAAACTAATAAGTTCTTCATTCCGATATGCGTTAAGAGAACTCAATCCAAGACCGTCAGAAATTTCTAAGACATCCTCCACTGAGCATCCGTCAGGCCTTCCCATAGCAAATCCGTTGAGTGGAAATTTAGAAATAGCATCTCTCAAAAGCTTTACTCCTAGCACTCCACCCTCTCGAAAATCAAAGAAAGTCGTTATTCCCCTGGCAGCCATTTCTTTTAACGCCGTTACCATACCATCGACTAATTTTTCGGGTGGTGTCTCTGAGAGGATCTTAAACTTAATGCTATCTGGCCTGGCCACAGACTCAAATATTGTCAACCCGTAGGCCTTCTCACGAGCAATAGCATCACCGATATGAGTGTGCATATTTATGAATCCAGGAACAAGTACAGCCTCCTCATAAAAGACATGAGCCTCACTTCGTTTTCCACCTATAAGTAACCTCGATATTTTGCCACTCTCAATGTAAACTAACACGTCTTTGCATAGTCTGAGGTCAGGACCTATTAGTGCGTATGTTGCACCAATAATCACGTTATGCTCCCCACTTATAGAACCTAAGCACTGATTGAAGGAATGAAACCTCTGCCTAAATATATCATAGCTATATTCTTAATCATTTATGCAGTTTGTATTAGCCAACAAGTTTTTGGTGAATTTCATGAGAATGACCATAGATCTTCATGACAAGAGGCTTGGAGACGTCATCATTCACAATCCTAGGGATCCTGTAGATATTGGAATAATTGGAGCACCATTTGACGGCTCAACAAGGGGTAGACCAGGCGCGCGCTTTGCTCCTAGGTGTATCAGAGAAAGCCTGTATTCTATGACTACTTTTGTTAATGATGTAGACCTAGAGAATATTCGCATCGGTGACTTTGGAGATATCGAAACGTCATTCAGCTCGGTTGAACGAAATAAGGAAGAAATATACTCAGCAGTTAGGGAGGCGCTAAGAAAGTGCAAAAGGATAATAGTAATTGGGGGAGATCACTCAATAACTGAACCAGCTTTCAAAGCCTTTAGCGAGAGTAGGGAAAGCGTAGGACTCATCGTTTTTGATGCACATCTGGATCTTAGAGATTTAAAAGCCGGAACAGTTTCTAGTGGTACCGTTATGGAAGATATTCTCAAGAATTTAGGCAATAAGATAAAGCCAGCGAACTTGGTCTATATAGGCATAAGAGATTTTGTTAATCCTAAATATTACGTCGAGAAAGCAAGAAGACTGGGGGTTAAAATATACAAAGCACAAGATATACTTTACAGCACACCTGAAACATTTAGTGCACTACTTGAAGATGCTATAAGCAGGGCATCAGATGGCACTAATGGGGTTTACATAAGCTTTGATGCTGATGTTATTGATTGCTCCTTTGCGCCTGGACTAAATGCTCCTAGTCCACTAGGATTAAGACCCGAACACGTTGTACAAGCACTTACATTCTTTGGATCTAAGGACGTAGGAGCTCTTGACATTACTGAAGTTTCGCCACCCTATGATCCGACAGGAAACACGTGCAAAATTGTATCCGCATGCATAATTGGTTTTATTGCCGGTTCGGCAAAAGTTTTAATGGAAACTCCACATAAAGTAACTAGAACTGATCAGTAGCGATGCAATAATAGGGCATTTTTATCTCTCAATCAGAACTAAAAGATAAGAAGTGAAGGATTATGAATGAAAGAATAAAGACTGGCGTGAGCCTACCAAAGGAAATCATTAGAATCCTGGACGAATACATGAAGCTCACTGGACTAAAAAGTAGATCAAAGGTTCTATCTGATGCCGTTTTGAATTTCATTAATGAGCAAATTTGGCTAGAGACTGAAAGGGATATAACTGGAGTTCTCATAGTCGTCTACAATGAAAAGAGAGGAGATACTGTAAGGAGGTTCCTAGACGTCCAACACGATCATTTAGGTGAGATAGTAGCTACAATGCATACCCATGTAACGCACGATAAATGTTTGGAGGTCATACTAGTTAAGAGTAAATCAACATATATACGCCGCCTTGTAGGAGAAATCCAGAACATCACTGGCATTGAATACACTAAATTTGTCCCAATACCCATGCAACAGGATTCTAAGCATGACTAATGGTGGAGAACTCTTTAAACATTTTTGAAATAGATGAGCTTAAAATAAACTCCACCTGTCGAATTCCTCGGCGCAGAACCTACTATGAAGACGACCCCCTGTGGATGATACGATTCTCAATAGATGACTTTTCCTAGCACACGGACTCATGCTTGAAAAAGCTTTGACGCGAAGTGGTTTGACCCTAATAGTGACAGAAAACGTGACAAGCTCTGGAGGAAGCAAGGCTAATTAAAACTGATGTCTACGTGCACTCACGTAGACTAGAATTAACCCACGGATATCTTAATTTCAACTGACTAACCCCAGAGTTTCCGTGTTTCGTTTGCCGGCGCTATCTATGAGTCTACAGAAGGCACACAATTCTGTCTCGCTTTCAGTTGGAAATTCACACTTCTTGCATAAATGTGTGGGTTGCTTGAATGCGGCCATCTGCTCACGCAGCTTAAGAATGGAACGAATAAAATTTATTTGAGACACAGGATTCGTTTTTAGTATGTGGTCCCATAGGCTCCTATACTTATGCAATGTTGCCCCTTTACTCAGAGGACAATCCTCTCCAATCACTGGAATCTTATTAAGTTCTGCGTACAATCTGTTTTCCATTTCTGATAAGTAAAACTGAGGCCTTATTTTCCCAACTAGTTTGATGTCATTTCGAGGTGGTGAAAACTCCGATTGCATCCTCAGTATCGTATACATGTCTTGAGAAAGTAAAGCCTTGAGAAGTATTGTTGATATATCATCTATGTTATGTCCCGTGGCTAAGTAATCGAAACCACACTCATAAGCAACCTTGTTCAGCACCCATCTCTTAACAATACCACAAACAGCACATGGAGGTCTTTTACTCACTCTAATTAGCTCAGGTATTGTGTAACCTATCTCCTTCTTGAGATCGTATACTATTAGTACGACCCCTAATTTTTTTGAGAACTCTCTCACTATCTCCTCGCTCTTTCTAGAGTAGTCGAAGATTCCTAGATTTATGTGAAATGCAGTAAAGTTAGCTCTATCATCAACTTTGCTTATTTCACTAAGCGCGTGAAGTAAGGCCATTGAATCCTTCCCGCCTGAGGTAGCTACAAGTACCTCTCCATGAATTTTATGCTTATCGAGGACTCTCCTGATCCTACCAATATAGTATCCTTTAAAATGCTCGCCGCACAAGGATAGGTTTGCATACGGGAGACGAACTATCGCAGAACTATCACAAAATCTACACTTTTTCAAAAGCCTTCACCCTTAGTGCTTTTCTCTTCCCGATCATTTAAGTAAATCAATTTGTCAACGGTCCTCCCATGTACACGCACATGATATGCGGAATATGTGACTAAAAAATCGTTCAGAATGATTTAATGTGCAGAAGACTCATAGCAACTTAGTCTCTAGCGGTTTAATATTTAAAAAGATTTTTAATATTTGTATTCGAATCAACAGTCGTCTAAATCTTGCTAGATCAACTGATAGATGTTTTTGAAAATTTTAAACGCCCTGAATTCCGATGCCATATGCACGAATAAGCAAGCACGGCGGGGAGAGTGATCCCCCTTGGAGCTTTCAGTTATAATTCCGACGCTTAATGAGGAAAAAAACATAGGTTATGTGCTCTACAAGATACCTAAGCAAGTCTGGGAGATGGGAGAAGTCATTGTTGTTGATTCGTCAAGAGACAAAACTCCAGTTATAGCACAAAAGTTCGGTGCAAAAGTAGTGAGAACGCCTCCTAAAGGTAAGGGTCATGCCATGAAAATTGGAGCTCAGGAGGCTAGCGGGGATATTCTAGTATTCATGGATGGAGATAGAACAGATCCTCCCGAATACATACCACTAGCGGCTGAAGCTGCTAATGAATACGATGTTGTGATCTGCGCTAGAAATCCTGATCACAAACGAGGTAGCTATCGATACAGGTTATTTTCATACGTTTATATGCCCCCGCTCTGCAGGCTATTTCGCGAAATAGGCTTTGAAATACGAGGCGATCCTCTTGCCGGTTTCAGAGCTATGAGAAAAAGTATCTGGAATAAACTCAAACTGAGATCTAACAACTTTCTCATCGAAACTGAAATGAATATCAAGATTTTGCTCCTTGGATTAAGCGTTCTAGAAATACCTATACCGACTTTGCCGAGAGGCAATGGTATCCTAAAAAGCAAATTCATCAGAAGCTTCGACCAGCAGATGCAGATCATAAGAACTCTTCTCTATCTTAAGAACTCAAACATTTTGCCCAGATTGAGCCGAGCCAAATTTACGTTCTTAAGTGAGGAACTCCTGAATACGTTCAATGAGGAAGAACGCCTAATAATCGAAGAGGCACTTCTAGGAAGGCTAAGAGCGCATATATTCTGCTCCAAACTACCAACTCCATCAGGCTATGGTGGATACTATGGAGACTTCCTCATAAATTACATTAACTTTCAAGGATTCAATCAAAGATTGAAGATTTGCTAAGTTAGAAGCATCTAATTGCTACCACTCTTTATGCATCCAAAATTTTCTCCAACTGTTTTGTAGACGACTTCTCATCGCTTCTCATAGCCATATACATGATTCCTATGATAAGCCATATTGTTGCAAGATCTGCAATAAGGCTATTATTACCAATAGTATTAATGAACATCTCAGAGAAGAATATTATAGCGGCAATTAATATTAGTTTTCCAAAGAAACATGGAATGATACTCCTGAGAAATCCAAATCTAGCAAACCCCAGTGGCACCAAGATTACATCATCTGGTATTGGAGTCATAGCCGCAAAAAATACGGCCGAGCAAACTTTCCATTTGTTTCTTTCTAGCACTTTTCTCAATTTTAAGTAGAATGCTTCATGTTTCTCTGTAATCTTCCTTCCTAGAGCGCCTAAGACATAACTAGACATCTCCCCAATGGCCGCTGCTGACGCCGCTACAATTGCAAGAATCACTAAGTTTACGCTCGATTGAGCAGCATACATTAATACGAGAGGATAGGGGATTACTATAAGCACACTAGCATTGCTTATGATTGTTACGATAAAGACAATTAAATAAATTGTCATTGGGTCTGCAGATTTGATAATGTCTAAAAAGTACTGTGATATTGACATGCCGTGGTACATTGACGGATCATACAGGTTTATGCCTATTAAAACAAACGAGATAGCGAATCCAATCAGTAGCAATAGATTAGGCTTCATTCAATTCACTTTGATATTTTGGAACAAAGATTTAAAACACTTCTAGTAGAAAGTTTTCACTATGCACATTTTAAGTCTCTAGTGATTCTTACTTTAAAAAATTTAAAAACTATGGCTTAATCACTGGATCATTTTGGTGGCTTAATTACCCTAATTAAAGAAGAACCTCAGAAATAAAAGTTAGTAATAGGCTTGATGCTCTAAATTTTATAACCACAACAATACAAACAACGCACCAAAGACTATAGCGACGTTATTGACCAGTTTTAGGACTATATGTATACTTGGACCTGCCGTATCCTTTAAAGGATCACCAACGGTATCGCCTACAACAGCTGCTTTGTGCGTGTCTGTGCCCTTCATACCTAACCTCTCTAGGTATTTCTTGGCATTATCCATTGCCGCACCTCCTGTGTTCATAAAGAAGGCTAGGGCTATTCCAGACACTGTAACACCTAAAAGAAATCCTCCCACCGCAGTATAACCCAATGCAATGCCAACTGCTATTGGTGCAGCAAGAGATAGTAAGCTAGGTATTACCATACTCTTTTGCGCAGCCTTGGTTGTTATATCAACAACTTTCGCGTAATCAGGTTTTTCCTTCCACTCGAGTATTCCGGGTTTTTCTCTAAATTGTCTTCTGACTTCATTAATAATCTCTCCTGCAGCCGAACCTACCGCCCTGATTGCAAATGCAGAAAACACAAATGGCAGTATAGCACCTAACATTAGACCTATTATTATTGCAGGCTCAGCCAAATTTAGAACAATATTTTGACCATACTGTACGATTTGACCTGTGAATTCATGAAGCGCTTTGACGATAACCTCTAAATATGCTTGAAACAGTAGTAAAGCAGCCATAGCGGCACTTCCCATAGCGAAGCCTTTAGCTAGAGCTTTTGTAGTATTCCCTGCAGCATCCAGAACATCAGCGGTCTTTCCGACTTCCTCCTCAATACCCGACATTTCTATTATACCACCTGCATTGTCAGCTATAGGACCGTAGCCATCCATTGCTAGTATAATACCTGTCAGCGAAAGCATTCCTATTGTAGCTGCTACAGTTCCATAAATCCCTCCCAAGAATTTAGGATCAAAGAATGCTATACCCTCTTGCACCTTGAGTGGGTAAACCTCCGCGAATTTCTGACCAAGAATGTATGCAAATATCAATGCCATAGCTACAATCACCACTGGCAGGCCTGTTGACTCCATACCAACTGATAATCCCATGTGTATATCCGTTGCTGGACCTGTCTCTGCCGCTTTAGCTATTCTTTTCACTGGAATGTGCTCGCCAGTGTAATACTCCGTGATAACTTCTATTGCTAATGCCGCCAACAGACCAGCGAGTGATGCTATATATAGGTATATACCCGCACTCCCAAACATGTAGATCATAATGAAGTAAAACATCACCGATATAATTAATACGGACGCTATCAGACCATTTCTAAGCGATACTAATGGATTTATGAGTTCGTCCTTAGACTTTGGCTCTTTGGGTCTAACAAATAATGCACCACCTAGCGTAGCTAATAAGCCAAATGCTCTTGCCACTATGGGGAATAGTATGAAGTATACCTGTTTTGTTAGTAAAAATAGTGATGCTCCTATTATCATCGAACCTATGTTCTCTGCGGATATAGACTCAAAGAGGTCAGCACCGCGTCCGGCACAATCACCAACATTATCTCCCACGTTGTCGGCTATTGTTGCCGGGTTCCTCGGATCATCTTCTGGAATTCCAACCTCGACCTTTCCGACTAAGTCAGCTCCAACATCAGCGCCTTTCGTATAGATACCTCCTCCTAGCTGCGCGAACAAGGCTGCAAGGCTCGCTCCAAATCCAAATCCCATTATTAGTTCCGGCACCTTGTCAAGCTTACCGAATGCTGCCCAGTATCCAAAGAATAGTATTGCAATTCCGAGTAAACTCATACTCACGACCATTAATCCTAGGACTAGCCCACCGTAAAAGGCTATTTTTAAGGGCTTTGCCTGAGATCCTCTGGCCGCTTGAGCTACTTTCACATTTGCTAGGGTTGCAACATCCATTGAAAGCCATCCTGCTAGGAGTGAGAATATTGCTCCTAGAAGAAAGGAAAATGATATGTAAGGTATTCCCGTATATATCTTTAGGTCTATTGCTAGATACACTATTAGAGCTATAACTATAGAGATCATCAGAACCGTTCGGTACTGTCGCTTTAGGTAAGCTTCGGAACCTTCTCTGATCGCCCTGTGAACTAGTATCATTCTCTCTGTGCCAGACGGCAGGGAGATTATGTACTTTCGCAAATATAAAGCTACTAATACTCCAACAACAGCAGACACAAATATTATTATGGAGAATGGATTCAGTAAGACGTCATGTAAATTGATCGAGTCAGTCATTCAGGACCCCCCACATAAGTCGACGATTTCATGAAATAGCTACTTAAATGCCGAATTTTAAGTGATTAGAATTTTAACGCGAACTCAATGCAGAGATCACTAGAAGCGATATTGATTATAGAAATATTCACTAAATTTTAAAGCTGTAAAATTCGTCATTGTTAGTACTGTCTTCACAATGATTAATTGTATAGATGACTAATTTGGTAAAAGAACAGCTGGGATCAACTAAGGAGATATTCACTGTAATTTCTATCGCAACACTAGCCAATTTTCTAACTGGCTTTAATGCTCGACTTGCCATAGTTGGCTTGCCTACTATTATGTATGAATTAAGTGCTGATGTGTTCCAGCTGATATGGGTAATTCAGGGATTCATGCTTGGTTCAACTGCCATTCAGCTCATAGTTGGCAAATTAGCAGATCAATTTGGAAGAGTGAAGTTATTCAACTTCGGAATACTAGTCTTTAGCCTGGGGACTTTAGCTGCAGGCTTAAGCACTAACCCACTTTCTCTGATAATTTCTAGAATTATTCAGGGTATTGGAGGAGCATTTTTAATATCTCTGACTGTAACTATCTTAGCAGATAGTGTTTCGCCGAGCAGGCTTGCTACTTGGCTTGGCTTGAGTCAAGTTGCATGGAGAGCTGGAGCTCTAATGGGATTAACAATAAGCGGGTTCATAATAGACTATCTCGGCTGGAGATGGATTTTCTTGATACAATTACCTCTGGGTCTGTTTGCATTGACTTGGAGCCTTTTAAAACTTAGAGAAAGGTACAAGCCCTCTGAAAAACCTTTTATAGACCTCATCGGATTCATCTCATTCACTGTAGCTATAGTTTCAATACTCCTTGGTCTGACTTTTCATGGATATGGCCTCTTAGAAGAATCGCTTTACATTCTACTTCTCGGATTAGCCGTCATGGCATTCTTCATAATTTGGGAACTTAAGTCAAAGCATCCAGCATTGGATTTAAGAGTCTTCAAGATATGGCAATTCAGTGGTGGTATAGTATCACAACTACTTTATTCTATAGGATTTGGTGCATCATTGACACTACTTGCTATATATCTTCAATCTGTAGATGGGTTTACTCCATCACAAACAGGACTACTACTGATACCATTTGAGCTTACCTTTCTCGTGTTTGGACTTATTGGCGGTAGACTTGCAGACGCCATCGGTTTTGCCCCCGTGGCAGCCACAGGCCTTGCCATTGGATCTATTGCACTCTACAAATTATCAACAATGAATACACTAACAGAAATACTCCTTGGGGAATTTCTACTCGGAGCTGGAACTGGCCTCTTTGTATCACCAAACACGGGCTCTATAATGAATTCTGTGCCACCACACAGAAGAGGAGTAGCCTCTTCACTCAGGACAGTATCATTTCAGATTGGTTTCATCGCTAGCCTAAACATAGCTATTCTCTCTATGACTCAGATTCTACCTTATGAAGTTGTCTCAGCACTAATAACACATAGACATACAACCGGATTGAACAACAATCTTGGAGTTGAAATATGTAAATTATCAGGCGCTATCAAGCATTCACTTGGAATTCAAGCATTTATAATGGCACTTGGAATACCATTCACGATATCCAGACTTACTCTAAAGCGCAAAAACGTAGGTAAATAGATAGTTAAAGTCTTACTCTTTATGCTAATTACAATTATTAGATAATGCACCTCTAACTCGTTATATCACTACTATGAGTGTTCAAGGAGAGACAAATGAGAGAACGACTTTCGAGTGAGTTCGTAATTGGACTACTTTACACGATACTGATTGGTCTCATTACTATTTTCATGCTATATGTTCCAGCTATTTGGATCGCTAGTAGCTTTCTTATAACTGTTATAATTTTTGTATCACGTTTCTTAGCTGGATTTGGATTGCTCGGACTTATATTTACAGCCATACTTTACATACTGAAATACATCCCGAAGGATTACAGAAAAAAGAAGACGACCTTGGTACTCGTCCGTTTTATACTTTGCTTGTCGTTAATAGCCTCGATAATTCTACCACTTTGGGGTTTGATTCCGATTGCTATAGGTGATGCGCATATATCACTGCCCAGCGTACTCTATGGTTTAACCTCCTTCGTAATAACAATGTACCTAGTTCCATTGTGGCGCGAGAGAAAATTGCCAGAGGAGGAAAGAGGCTTCATTGAGTCTATAAGAGCAACTTTCGGTAGATTTTTGAGAAAAGTGAAGAAAGGTTACTACTATTACTTTTCGAAGGATTATATAAAAGCATTTTCAGTCGATTTCATATATCTAAAAACGCAGATAGATTCTAAACGCACTCGACTCGGAAAGCTTTTCTTTCCGCTGGTAATAGCAGCAACTGCTTACTGCCCCCCAGCTCTGGCCATTGGACTAGTGTATATTGCAAGACTTCGCAGGGAATTAATACGTATTGTCGACAATGTAGCACTTAGCATAATGCTTCTAGTCTCTCTTGTCGCACCGATGATAGTGTTATCAGTCACGGGTTATGTCCTAATCTGGAATCTAGCATACTTTTTAGGTAGCGCACTGGCAGCAATGACTTTTGGTCCCACTGTTATCGACTTAATCAGAGGCTAATTAGGGAAAGATTTTAACTCAGAGACACTAAAAGCTTAATACAGAATTGCTAATGGAAACTCGGTTACGGACAAGATTCAATCTAGTAACCATTCATTAATATGAGAATGTCTCTATCTCGACGGCGAAACTTAGATTGCGTCTGGAAGGCTTAGTAATACTCCTAGCAAATCCAATAACATAAGGAATATTCCTCCTCCAAGTAAAACAAACGAGAGTACTGATACAAAAAGATACACGCGAGCTATCAGAATTAGCCCTAGTGACAACAAAATTCTCGATGGGAAAGTTCCAAGGAAAGTGCGTCTGGCATCTACTAGTAGATACTCCTGGAGTTCATTTTTACCTTTTAGAATTTTTCTAAGGAGGTTTTCTGCTCTCTCCAGGTATTTTTCTTCAGAGTAAAATACATAAACTTCAGCTATGTGACCCTGATTTATATCTTTGGTGCTATTTAGCAGCTTCCTATGATAATCTTGAACAACTATTAGTAGTCTCTTCACTAGATTCATGCTCGACACATACTCTAACAACAAGCCAGAAGCTATTACGCCTAGGCCTATTGTTAGTGCACTTTCGTAGTCTAGGACTAAACCCACTAGATCTAGAGTTAAGACGATGAGAATTATTACTAGGACTATTCCAGTGTACCGCTTTAGCTTATGCATTAGGGTATTAATGTCTTCTAGTTCCGTTTCTGAAATCACTAGATAACCGCGCAACTCGTCTACTTTCACTTTTGCTATACGAAGTGATAACTCGGACTCAGAGTTCAAATTCTCCTTCGTACAGAACCCCCCGCTTTCCACGGTGGTAATATTCTAATTTTAGCATGCATTTTTGGGAATTGAAAAGCTCTCGATAATAATAACGATTGATCTTGATGCGAAATTCCAAATTCGCCAGACATTGAACGCAAATTTTTTTAATTGCTTTGACTTGGAGGAATATGCTCAGCATCTTCTTATCTGTATCTACTTGCTCACGGAGGTCAATTGTGTGACAGGGATTTGCAACATTAATGAAACCCCTAATAACTGTAAGACCGCCTATTGTCTCTAATGTTACCTGTTCTTGCACTGTTCCACACTTACTCGATAGGATTTCAAAGACGATACCACTCATATGAAACCCCAGCGAAGCAGCACATAATAGCTAAACGGAAAAATTAATAAATATGTGATACTTATGCACCTGATACATCTTTAAATACTCACTGACCTTATATGTAATTTTGGGTGAGCTTGTGTTAAGGTTCTCTTATGATGAGTTGAAGTCATTCTTAACCGGAGCGAGGAAGGTCTCTATATTGGCTGTTGGTAACCTATTAAGAGGAGACGATGGCGTAGGTATAGTTGTGGGAAATATGATAAGAAATAGCGCTCCCGTGGATGTATATATATGTGAAACAACACCAGAAAATTACCTGTACCGAATAGTCTCCGGAAATTATACGCACGTTATAATTATTGACTCTGCCATGGCAAATGCTAGTCCTGGTGACGTATTTTTTATTGATCACAATAAATTAGTGGAAACTACGATATCTACTCATGGCATTCCACTTTCTCTCATTGTTGAGTTTCTAGAGATGAACAATATTAGAGTCCTGGTAATTGGCATACAACCGGAGGATACTTCTATCAGAGAAGGCTTGTCTGAGGCTGTTAGGAGGGCTGCAGTAAATCTGTCTCAAGTACTGATCAAAGCTTTTAATGAAGTTCTCAGCAAAGACCAAATCTCATCATGAATCAGCGATTCTGGGGCTCATCATAGGAGTAACTCGCTAATAAGATAAATTAATAGATTAAAGTGGGAATAAAAATATTTGGCAACTATTCAGAGTTTTTGCATTTTGCGCTTCTTAATAAATAACAGTCCCACAAATACTACAGTAACTAAAATCGTTATAATCAGCGATATGAGGAATGGGCCAAGGATTATTATAGTTACTTTCATTGGCTTCCACAGATAAATGCTTCTTGATGCACTAAAGCCCCCAACACTGGCCCTTATTTCATATTCACCTAAGTCTAGTCTCTCATATTCTCTTACAATTCCTTGATAAAGGACGATTTTGCACTTTCCTTTTGGCGCATCTAGCTCATAAGTCCTTGAGTCTCTTCCAATTATCGTGACTTTAGCGAATTCGGGCTCCCTTAGATCATAGAGAACTTCGATAGTCAAGGTATACAGTATATGTATCTCGGACAGGTCTTCAGCAAATATTGGATACTCCAACAAGGTATCTATTAGCCAAATTCTCGAAAATCCATCAGCTCCCAGTGTAAAGATTTGTGAGTTGATCACAGTAACGTTGGAGAACATCATTGCTAATATCGTTAGATCGATGAGTTCAGACGCATAAGCATCTATTCTATAGCCCATTTGTTCATTGTAAAATTTAGTAACTCCCAGTATATTCTTAAGCTCTACGTGACCATAAACAAATACATCAACAATTCCAACTTGTGATTTACTGATGTATAGTCTGGTTCCATAGCCTGGATTTAATAGGCGCACAAAGGATGAAGAAATTTCCAGGTCGCTTGGGCCTCCTACAATGAGATATAATGATCTTGAATTATTCATCAGGATACTTGAAGACGCATTTATGAGAATTATTGACGCGCTTAAATTTTCAAGACTTACTAAAGCTCCATGAACCGTAATGTTGAGCATAGTTATCTCTACTTGACTAACACTTATGTTCCACGGCGCTCTATCAGCTATGTCAGTTGTTGTTGACTTGGGTAAAGAACCTTCTCCTAGATTTCTTAGAGTTAATCCAAGGTTAACGATGCTGAAGTTTAAACCAATCTTTGATTCATTTATAACAATGTCACCACCATATCTCATAGAGACGGAACCCACAGTACTAGACTTGATAATTACTGTTGAGGTATACGATGAAACATCCACTTTATGTACCTTGGAGTCGCGTAATTCTAATCTCGAGAACTCCCCAACTACAAAGCTCCACCTTGATATTTTTGTATCGATAAATAATCCCCTTGAGAATAGCGGGATGTCTTCTGGGGCTGATGCTTTGTATAGATATGTTGGTTGAACCCCCTGAGCATAGGCTTCAGTGAAGATTATATATATCGATAACCCTATCTCTGACCCAACTATTGAGAACTCCGTGAGATAAGGCATGAAATCTCCAATATTTGAGTTTAATAACACGACATCACAAAGAACCAATCGAGCTTTTTCAACGTAACTCGATGATATGTATGCCTCCGATCCTTCTGCTAGTATTTCATTTATTCTAGAATTTTCTACGAGAATTTTCGATTCCACTAGGTTCATAGTACGTATTTTGGAATTTCGTATGCTTATGTTTGAACGATATGCATCGATGCTTACCTCGAGAATCGTTGTGTTTATTATCCTCAGGTTTTTGGAGATATCCAAGGAAATCGGCTTGTATGCCCCAACACCATCGATATTTACAACATCCTCGATCTGGGATAATCCAAGATAGAGGCGCGTAGCTGAGTTCCTAATTATCGCTGAGACGTTCGCTCCTCCTTCAAGATGCACCTCTGAGTATCCATAAACTCTACTATTTTCTAAGATCAACATTCCATTGTAGGCAATTCCTACCGATATCACATCAGACTCGATAATCTCTAATTCAACGCGTCCATAAATTCCGAGTCCGATTGCATACCAACCAGTTATGGATGTATTAACCAACGTGAGCTTTATTGGTGTTGATGCGTTAACAAATTCGCTTAGGGTCGCATTCTCATAGTACCCAGGCCTTAGCTTTAGTCTATAACTACCCTCAAGAAATCCTAGTATTATGTTTGCTGTCGTCTTTGTCATAAAAACGTCTGATTCAATAATATATGTGTATATAGACGTAGTTTCATTGAAGGCAACGCTAGAGCCCCAGATTATTGTTATTGACGATAATTTTGAATTGTATATCACTAGTTTTGATCCGTAAATTCCCATTAAGTCGCTAACTATAACGTTTTTAACTCTCGCTGTGGCATTGGATATGTAAAGTTGCGATAAAAGCGAATTCTCCACGGTGAATTCTCCTAGAGATAGATCTAAGATCCAAGACCCATGAGAGTTTACAACATTTATTCGCCAACTCTCATCAACATTTAGAACATCTGAATTCCAACTGGATATGTACCCAGGTTTAAGGTTGCGAATTACGGCATTTTCTTCTGATATTGCTATGTATATTGTGACCACGGATTTATCAATAAAAATGTCTGTACCACTTATTGCAGCTACAACACCTCCATAAGATGACAAGATACGTGCTTTAGCAGCATTGCCAAGGCCAGCTACGATATCAAATACCACGCTATTCAGGTTAATCTCGGCATTTCCAAGGACATAAACAGTGTTCAGAATTGATCTATAAGCATTTGTCTTAGATCCCCCCGATGCAAATATTGTATCAATTATTGACTCTACTATATCCACACTGGAATCATGTGTTACACGTACTAGTGACGCCTCAGAGGATTCAATCGATAATCGGCTGTTGTAGAAGAGATATATCCAGCCTAGGATTGAGCTTTTTACAACTATATTGCTATCGTAAGAAAGTATATCCCAGCCAAGTACATATACATTAGACAGATTTATCGACCAACCACCGCTTTTAACAAGAATCATATAATGTATATCGCCTGGCTTTAGATTCTCGATCTCCACATTTTCAAGCTTATAAACGAGACCGAACCAGATCATGCTGTCTCTTGCCAGTATGTTAGCCGAATCATAGACTCTAAGCCAGTATAGAATCTTCGACTTTTCCGAGATTAGTTTAGACGAATTCTCAACATCGATTACCGCAGATCTTGAGTCGGATAACGTTACATTTGAGATGCCACTTATTCTCGCCTCAACTATAGTTGAATTGACTATAGTCACCTCTGAGGTTCTTGCTTGTATGCATTCTACTCTCGATGATGATACTTCCATCTCGGAATTTTCAAGATCCATTACAGTTACGAAACTAGTGCTAATGCTTCCAACTGAGCTATTTAACTCAACATTTTTAGCTTTCACATTCTGAGCACTAAGCTCAGAGTTTTCTGCTATATATACCCTCAACAAATCCGATACATTTTCAAGAGCAACAGTACTCGTTTTCAATACTGATAGGAATGTTAAGTTTGCACATAAAATAGTAAGCGTCGAATTTTCTGATTCTATTATCAAGAGCCTGGAATTCTCTATCCTAATTGACACGTTCTTTAGAAGGAGACTCCAGCCTCTAACATAAGCATCTTGGAAGGTTATATTGGAATCTCCTACTGCTAGGATTCGATCATGTTTTCCAGGCATCAATTCATGCAGTATTAGATCTCTAAAATTGGCTAGTACTAACGAAACTGTAATGTTAGATGCGAAGAGAGAGGCTTTAGAAGAGTTGATATAGATATTAGCAATTATCGAACTTCGCACTGTGACGTTGCCTTTAGTGGTATAAACGCTTGTTACTGTTACATTATCTAAGTATATAGACCCGTTCCAAGATATAATGCCAAGTGCTATCGTTGAATTCAAAACGAGACAGTCAAAACCTATATGCGACAAGTTTAGGTATTCTATAAGACCTTCACGCAGATTCGATAGCTCAATTGAGCTGTCCACCGCCTTCAATACTAGACTAAAAGTCGAGTTAGACGCATTTAAGGTATTACCTGGGACTATCTCGATGCTACTAAGCACTGTCTTGTAAATTTTTAGTGACGAATTTGACGCAACTAATCTTGCTACCATAAGAGAATCTGTCAAATTGGCTTTAGCGTTTCTAAGGTATACGTCCATGCTACTCAGTATCGTACTATTTCTTACGGTTATATTAGAGTTAGCAATGTCTACCCAGCCGTTCAATATCATTATTGAGTTTTCAACTATGATGGTTGAATTATCGCAGAGTAAGTCATGTATTATAACGGTTTCATTCTTCACTAACAGGCTGCCGTTGATTATTGTCACATTCCCCTTATCAATAATGTTACCAATAGTTTTGGGTACTATAGAGAGTGTAGGATCGCCTAGTAAGACATACTCAGCAACGGTTTTCCAATCAATGTAATAGCCCGTGATAACATTCGTTATTGGATTTCCTGCAACATATTCTGCAATTGTTCGTGCCCAAACCTGTCCAAGATTTCGCACTGATGCGTCGAATACGTTCTTTATTGTTCTCCAGAAGATCTCACCCATAAGCCCAGTTGTTACTAACTCTCCTATGTATCCCCAGGCTATTTTCGTGGATCCCAAGAACGCAATAGCACCGCCATTCGGGTTTAGAACTAAAGCTTCGCCAAGGCCATCTATATCCTTAAACCATCCGGCATCACATGAAAGTGCTATGAATATGGGATATATCTTGTTTATCTGGGCATATGCATCTCCGATGGTATACATCTGCGAGAATGTAAGAGCGAGACTGTCTGGTAAACCATGACCAGTGAACGCTATAAGATATGCTCCCTTATCGAACTCTACTCTGAAAGTTGCTCGGGTTAGGTTTCCTAGAGTCTCATAAAGCTTCACTATTGTTGCATTCCTCACGAAGTTCTTTGAGAATTCAAGCAGGTACTCACCCTCGGGGTAACCTATTTGGAAGGTATCAGTTCCAGCGAATATGACCCTTGAGTACATAGGACTTGTAGGATAGTACTGCGCTATCTTTTCGATGACGCCGATAGCTTCAGTCAGATTACTCGCAGGTATACGCCCGATAAGCACATCTGGAATTCCATCTACCTTGTCATATCTAAGATCTCCCCAAAGACCATCTCCATTATCGTCCCAAGAGTACTGTAAATCTGCATAGTACAGATCTGTCTCCACGAATTTACCATCTATCTCTGGATCATCGTCATAAGCACCGTCTGGTATGTATACCTCCCTGACTGGGACAACATCACTATCTCCTAGAATAATGACATATATAACGTTGTAGTTCTGAACAAAACTTCTTATGCAGTTTCTTATTTTCTCTGGAGAATCTCGTCCTTCGAATTCACTATATATGTCTTCTACGAATTTTACTACAGATCTTAGACCCTCCCTGGATTTTAGACTTACTAGTTTTTCTGCAGCTGTTGATAAATGTCTTGACGTTATTATCAGTAGATCAATTGAATCTTCACGAGCCTTCGTTGCTGGCTCTCGTACTTGGTACCTTAGATCCATGCGAATATCTTCATAGATTACTACTTGATTTTTGTCCAATAGTCTTAAGGGATATATGCGAATCACAAGATACGTTGTTCTCTCCAAAGTTGCTGGGTCTATACCGCGATAAATGTTCACCGTGTAAAGTGGAAAGTCTGCTTTGGGGTATGGTCTCACCAATCTGAGATCTCCAGCAGTTGAAGCTAGTGCTATTGGGTAATTACCGCTACTGTATCCATATAGGTATCTTTTTGAAATAGGCTCCAAGAACACTCTCACATTTTCTGCATTGTAAGGCAATTTTATTATTGTAATATTGACCGGAAGTAAATTGCCCTCCACCGGCAGAATCTTAGTGTTCGAAATAGAAGGTATGGCTCCGGTAGACCAAGTATCATCAAGCAACCTAAATCTCAGATGAATAGACATTTTAAGTGTCTTGTCGGGGTTCGTTATTAATTGATTGAGAATTCTACTTTCCTTGATGTAATTTGGATCCTGGTAATCATTCATAATATTTGCGGTGGCGTTATCTTTATCGAGTACGAATATCACTTGTAGTGACTGAGCAGCGGCCACTGGCGTCATGCTCATTAATATTACTATTGCAAGTGTGGCGTATTTATTCATCTAAACCACCCCCACAACTTTAAGGCTCATAAGACGTTTACGCACATTTTCAATAATTCTTCGCCCTCGCCCTGCATTTAAAACTCCTAAGATGAAGAATATGAAGGCAAGAGTGGCAAGACCTTGGATAAATATTGAGAGCAGATCTAAAACACCACATGCAATGTACATATTTCCTCCACTCCTCATACTTTTGGCTCCTGACATAATTTCTCTCATGATATCGAGACCTATCATTCCTTCCTTAGATACTTTCTCATACCCAGCTGGGGAGGCCATAGTCATTGATCCTGTAGATATTCCATAGCCACTAAATGTTGCCATTGCCTGAATACTAGAAATCAGCTTGTTCGCAAACTCCTTTATGCTAATTCCAATAAAAATAAATGCTAAGCCTATGCAAAGGTATACTACAGCGTTTGAGGCCGTTGCATATAAATTTAAACCTAGTGATATATGTTGCAATCTACTCTGAATGTAATCAAAATCTAGAAGAGGCAGGTGCGTATTTATGTAGTCGAGTTCTGCAATATAACCCCATAGAATAAGAGCTATGATTAATTCAGCCAAACCGCTAACGAAGAAAAGTACTCCTGATGCTATATTGTACTTCTCTCGGCGTTCAATTCGAAGCGCCGAATACAGTATGTAGAGGGTCACGATAAACCATATTACACTAGAGATTACGTTAAGCGTAAATATCTGATTTTGCGCACTAAGTATCTTTCTCATATAATACAACTCCGTATATTCAACTACACTGTAGTATATCTGAAGACTCCAACCCTGGAATACAAACATTAGAATCCATAAAGCGAATATTCCATGCTCAAAAGCTCTGCCCCTTCGTTCCTCTCTCACGCCAAGAAGCTCATCTAACTTCGAAATTTCCATGTCGAACGTCCTCTTTTAGAGCCGAGTTTAGAAATGCAAAAATGTCTACATAAAGCTGCATCCAACATTACTACAAAGTAAAAGGAGGCCTGCTCAGTTTTATAGGCTTTCCATTAACAAAAGTTTCGATTTCAACATAATCGGAGAGAATCCCTGCTCTGACCTTTTTCATTAATACTTCCTCTACTTGGAAAACTCCCGCTCCATCGGTCATATTAATTTCTATCCTTATTGGCTTCTGATGTCCCTTCTTTATATCAACCTCAACTATGCTCAGCGCTGACAAAGAATGTATATCGACTTTTCCAATGCTGTAGGGACGCCTGCTACGGCCAGCGGCCATATCACAACCATCAGCAATTTTAATCACAGAACCTTCCACAGTATATGCAAACACATCTTCATCGTGGCTGTATATTGCATTTGCTACATGCGCATAGATAAGCCACTTCTTTTCTAACGGCTCGTCTCTCCAGATTCTCCTGACGTACTTCCAAATAATCTTATTTGCTACAAGCAACGAGAAGCCATAGTGAAATTCTCTGTGAACCATATTACCTAAGTCGTGAATAAACGCTGCCAGTGCCACAACTGCAGCAGCGTCGTCGAAAGAGCCAACATTTGACGATACAATATTTGGTTGCACATGATCCTTGAGTAATATTAGAATCTTCAGCGCATTTCTAGTTGTTATTATTGCATGCGCACGTCCATGATCATTATACTTTAGGTACTGGACTATTATGTGATTGGTGGCATTCTGTGCAGCTTTTATTTCTGGATCGCGGAGCATGGTCTCAATGAGGGCCATAGTCCTACTCAGACCGTTCTGCCTTGGAATATCTCTTAGCTCACTTACGATGTTCTTAATGCGCATTTTTTCTGAAATCTGAGGCTTTATTTCCAGGTAGTCGCTCATGGAATACACACTCTTACAACCAAACAACAGAGGTAAAAGAACGCAGGTAGTATCAAAGCGTTTTGGAGAATTTTAAAGACAATTAAAGGAGTCGAGTTAAAAATAAGAGATCAAAACATATGCCATTCTTTTTCTAGTGCTATTGGGTCAGCACCCAATGCCCTGCGGATTAATTCTTTTATCTCAGTCGAAATTAAAATTGGTGGCCTCTTCAACCTGTAGCGTACCTCTCTTATAAGGCTTTCTACTTCATCTTTTCTTCCACTAAGGTCTAGCTGCACTAAGTTAGCTTTTGTTCCTTTTAGTAGCGTCTCCGCCGTGTATACTATCAGACCGATTCCTACGATCCATCCTATTATAGGTATCATCATCAAAGCCACCCCGATGAGTATTAAGACAACTCCTAGAGCTGTATTTAAGGCTGTTGGCTCCGCTTTCAGGATGCTTATCGTTTCAGTTATTGACATGTCTCCCCAACATGGATATTGTAATACTAGCCTGTCACCTCTTTTCCTGAAGAGCATTTTCGAAATCGCAGTCTTTTTATCAATACTACAATAACTTCTATATGATGATGAACTTATTATTGCTTCAGTCACATCAGTGATTTTTAGTTTAGGATTGCCCTGAAATGGACTAAATACTCTTGTTGCAATTGCGTAAAGCCTCACTGATGTGCGCATTTCCCGCTCAATAGATGGTTTCGGAAGCTCTTCCTTTACTCGCGCTTCTTCCATTGGTTTAGGCATAACGGGAATTTTAGTCTCCACACTTATTTGCTCTAATTGTTTAGCTTCTGACACTATTCCCCGCTTGCTGATTATGTCTCCAAACCCAATGAGATTTACCTGTCTTATAAACTCTCGTATTCTATTTGGATCTTTAGACTTCGAGATTGCCTCCTCAAAAGCTCGTTCAGCGGCTTTTCTTAGCAGCTCTCTAAAGCTAGCTTCTGGGAAAATATAAAGTAAGTCGGCAATTTCTCCACTTAACAGGCCCCGGCTTTTTCCCTTAAGAACGTCTGCCCAAGAATCGTGAGGCAATCTGAAGGAGTAGTGAGGTGCTCTAGCAAGGTATCTTCTAATCTTATTCAAAGTTTGGCTTCCTAACAAAACTGCTCGAGGGGGTGCCTCCTCACCTTTTATCTCTCTTCTAGCCTCAATATACACCGCATCAAACAAATCCTGGTGCATTTCATACTCGGGCATTAGTGTCATTGTCATTAATGTCAGGAGAGTTTCCAATCTATCATCAGCATCACCGACAACACTCCAGAGTATTCTATCAACATACTCAAGCATACCCTCCGGTATCTTATTAGCAAAATCGATGTCTAAAACATTCCTACGGGAGATCACAAGATCCCTTATGACTTGCCAAATGTACACTGGAAGCCTTCCAGCCTTCTTGACAACCACATCCGCTGCTTCGGGTTTTACCTCTATACCCTCCCTACGAGCAAACCTAGATAATATCTCATTCAAATACTTCTCAGCCATTTCCTCAACTAATACTATTCTGAAAATCGAATCCGGTTTTTCTCCAAGCTTCGATCTAAGTTCATCTAGTAACTCAATCCTAGAAGTAGCTATAAGCATTCTCGGACGGTTCTCAACAATTGATCTCAAAGACCGGATATCCATCCCAGGAATATCATCATAAAACAAAACTATACCAGCGGATTCATGATCCCTTCTCAAAACCTCCCCATTTATAACCTTAGCCACACGATAACCCATGTCCATGAGTCTCCTGAGAACCATAGATAATAAAGCGGTCTTCCCAGTACCAGCTTTACCAATTATTAGAACGCACTCACCTCTCTTAATGTGTTCTATTGCTTCATCCAGAGCCTTTGAGCGATTATCATCGAACACGAACTCATCGTAGATATAACTAGGTAATCTTAGGAATCCCTCCGCACCTACCAGTTGATCAGGAGAGTTTATGACTTCATAATACGACATTGTTATCACAATTAAAACGACTAAGATAACGTGCGGTCAATTAATTAAAATATTATTAATTGAAAAATAAATTAGCTACTATATCGAGAACAAAAACGAAGAAAAATCTCTGAGAATGATACCTAACGAACACGCGAACCAAGTTTGACTGGCTTATCTATTGTCAAGACGGATACTTGTGAACCATCGTCAGCGGCGAGAAGCATTCCCTGGCTAGTTACTCCTCTAATAACTTTAGTCTCTAGATTAGCTAACACTATTACGTACTTTCCTAGAAGTTCCTCCTTAGGATACCAAGGTTTTATACCTGCCACTAGCGTTCTTACTTCATTTCCAATATCTACTTTAAGAATATATAGCTTATCTGCCTTAGGGTGATCAATAACTTCTGTTATTTTACCAACACGTAGTTCCAATTTTTCAAAGTCTTCGAGGGACACCACTTTCATGTGCATTACCCCATAACTAAAAGCCTCTTTCTTAGATTATCGAGTATTTTTTCCCTAGCTACTGATGCATCCCACTCTCCTTTTGTGAAATACTTTTGCGTAACAGAACAAAGTCCAGCTCTAGATAAGTCCTCCAATAAGGTATTGATTATGGACTCTATAGTTTTGTCATCGAGTTTATTCAGGAGCTCAGGAGCATGTTCTTTGACCGCATCTGCGAAGACCTCAGTTATTTTTCTAATTTCTCTTCTCTTAGCTGTATCCATAAATTCTACTAGCTTTTCTGCGATTTTCGTAATGACATCCCCTAAGGCTCTCCTCGTCACACCTGCTGCCTCCTCAGCAATTTCACTAATTGGAGGTTTAGCACTTGGTAGTGTTATACCGTACTTTTCTAGGATTCTTCTTAAGAGATCGATATTAATCTCGTGCATAGATTTTCTTCGCTCGTCTACTGGGAGACCTAATTTCTTCACCAATGGAAAACTCAATCCTAAAGCTTCAATTTCTTTTCTAGAAAATCCTTTTCCTCTCACCAAACGTTTTACTCGGGGGCTTAAGACGAGAATTTCGTTTCTTAGTAGGATGATATCCTCATTAGAGACCCTAGGGAATTTTCCATGTGACATTTGAGAGTCACCTATCAAAGATTCGTACCAGAGTTTAATTCCGATGAATTTGATCTATTGAGGATTATTGTATAAACTTTATAATGGAGACCTTAAGCTAGAATGTTCTACCAACAATCACATAAGCATTATTGAGCCCCTGAACGCTCAGTACTGTGACACCAAAGTAAATAGTAAGCTCAAGAGTGTTGAAGACACTTAATCCAGAGCTACGGATCACTTTTGCGCGTGTGATGCATCTGCTTTAGGTACTGCATGCAGCGTTAGTTGCTGATGTTCTTCGTTTTTATTCTATAATGTTTCTATTAGGACCTGTTGTTTTGGACCAATTTCCGGTCTCCAACCATAACTGAAAACTATATTCTCACCGCTGCGGGCTAGGTTTCTTTTTATGAGCTCCTTTTTCATCGTCTCAAAATCAGGCATGGACTTTGTGTAGATTGGTTTTGCTCCCCATATAACGTTCAAGTATCTTGAGGTCCTCTTAGAATTTGCAAAGCCGTATACAGTGATTTTTGGTCTAAACCTCACTATTGCCAGCACGGTTCTACCATATGTCGTATACACTGCTATTTTGGCGTTGATCATATTGGCCAGTGCTACTAATCCCCTGTTAAATTTAACGTACGTTGGATCATCCTTATCCGCTTTTAATTCACTGAGCTCGATATGTTCTTCTGCTTCACTAGCTATCTTCGCAACGGTTCTGACTGCATTTATGGGGTCATTACCTATAGCAGTTTCGCTACATAGTATGACGCCATCAAAACCTTTCGCTACCAAATTTGCGAGAATTACTGCATCACTTCTCTTTATCTTTGAGTTGAAGACTAAAGACTCTAACATTGGAGGTACAACTAAAATTGGCTTTAGGGTCTTCAGGGCTACTCGAATGGCCAAATCTTCTAGGAACATATCCGAAATAGGTCGTTCCTCCTCGACTAGCATATTTTCGATATTTTCCTTTGCAAAAACGATTCCATCGCTTTTTTCGGCGATTGCTTCTAGCTTGGGTAGAGCTTCAGCATTTTCAATTCTAGCCAGAATACGAACATCTTGTTTATACGTGTCTAGAAAACTTCGAACAACTTCTAGATCACTTGGATCAAGAACATCGGGTATCATTAAAATATCTATGTCTCTTTTCATCAGAAAATCTATTATTTTCTCATCCTCACGAGTTATAGGAGGTAAGTTTAAGAGGGATTTTCGGCGAAGAGCTATGCGGGCGCTTGATCTAAGAATACCCCCATCTATTACTGTCCCCTCAACTTCAAAGTCTTTTATATCATCTACACGAATAGCGATCCTACCGTCAGCAAGAAGTATTCTATCATTTGGACTTATAATCCTGGTTGGAATCTCATATGGTACCGGAATCACGTGAGTTTCCTCACTTCTTTCAGTGCCAAATTCTAAGACAACTTTTTCTCCGGGATCCAGACGCGTCTCCGGCATATTACCTATTCTCAGCGTGCGCCCCTTGATCTCTGCAATGATGGGTATAGGCTCCTCTAGTTCATCCTCAATTTTTCTTATGGACTTTATTATCTGATCCTTCTCGTCTAGTGATCCGTAGACCATATTTATCCTAAAGGCGGAGACTCCAGCTTTTATCATTTCATATATCGTTTTTAGGTTGCTTGATGATGGACCTAATGTTGCAGCTAACTTTATTTTCATAGTATTCTACCAGTAAATTTCTCTTTCAAAAAGGGAGATAAGCTCTTCCTCTATGCCTTTCTCCTCCATTTTAGCAAGTATATACATGCACGTAAGAGGCCCAGTTCCGCTTTCTTTCAGAGCTTTGTTAAGTAACTCTCCCGTTTTTTTAAGTGCCCTCACAGCAGTTCTCAGGGTGACTATGGGTCTGTATCCAGAAAGAATCATTTTAGACACAACGAATGGAACATTACTGAGTGCTAGGTTTCTTAGTGCACATGGAACTTCAACAAATCCCATAAGAGGATCGCAGGCAAGTCCTTGTATAGCTTGTAATGCGATAGAAGCCGCGTCTAAAACCATTTTTGACCTTACTTTTGGTTCCTGACTGCCGGCGAGCAGGTCGACAATCGCTGATGCCGCCATGGCGAGGGAAACACCTATCTCTGCCTGGCATCCATGTAGAGATCCTGATAACGACATATTATTACCAATGAAGCCACCTATCAGACCTCCAACGTAGATTCCATTCGTTATTTCCTCAATGCTAAGACCAAATTCTTCCATAGCCGCTCTAAGAACCGCTGGGAATACACTTGAGGCTCCGCCTGTTGGAGCACTAACAACGATTTCCATTTCAGAATTACGTACAGCTACATTCAGTGCATAACTAAGAACTCTTGAGTGAAGATCATCATTTGAAAAACCCTTCATTGGAATCTCGTGCCTGAGGAACTTGGAGTATCTTAAGCTATCCGGGGGGCTGCTCGTAGAGTTATACATAACATCCCAAAGTTCCCTGATAATTCTTCTGGATTCCGTTATGATGCTAGATTCCCTGTAGGCTACATACTCGCCAACGGTTCCCTCTTTAACTTCTTTGAGGATAATCTCATCAGCATTTTTAAGAAATTCTGCTCCGGAATTTATGTCTTTTTTTGAGAAAGGAAGCCTATCTTCCAAATGATTCAGAGTGTCAGCTGATAGGTAGATCCATATCGGTATCGATTCTGAAAATAAATTTGCTAGTACATCTTTCATATTATTCTTAATATTTGGAATGTTTAATATACCGCCTCCAATAGAATCAAACAGCGCGTTGGTGACACCATAGGTGAGCTCCAGCCTCCACACTATATCCTCATCTTCTAGACTGCTAAATGCTACCTCGAGTGAGTGCGTTAGATCGTATTCATTTTCATTTTCAAATGTTCGCTTAATCTCTGAGAAGACCTGTCTTCCCTTGTCAGAAAAATATGCACCAAGTAGACCTAAGATAAGTGCTCTAATAGATCTATGTCCTATGAAGGAATACATCGTTTTTGACGGATTCTTACACGATATTACGATTCTAAGCTTTTCTTTTAATAAGTCTAGTGTTATGTCCTGACCTAGATTTGCCAGGTAATTGCGGAATATATATCCCATTACGAGCGGGGCCGCTGAATGAGAACTCGAAGGCCCTACTATGGGTTTCATCACTTGATGAACTGTCCAAACGTAACTCATGAGAGCACCCACGGACTTTTCCTATTCGTGAAAATTTAACTTTATTGAAATTTGAAGTATAAGCATCCTTTCTCTACCTTTAACTTAATCAAAAGTTCTTCAAGGACTTAAAAATGATCGAGAGACTCTAAGGCCCCAACTTCAGGACTTATCTCAAAAATCTTAATTCCCTGTACATGGGGTCTTTCCTAAGTGCATCTAATAATTTGTTAAGAGCGACTACATATCGACAGAGTTTTTTGATCTCCTCCTCTGTAATTGCATAGGCGAATTTACAATACTCAAAGTCTACTGTGCATGTTCCATCAACCTCAATAATTGGATATAGTCTACACCCAATTGGTTTATGTTTATGGATTTCGCAAAGCCCGCGTTCATTCAAGAAGACGCACTTTCCGTTAACATTTTTGAGACGCCAGAGTCCGTTATTAAACTCCATAAAATGCTCTGGCTCGTAGCCCAACCTTACGATTCTCTTTATGTCGTCTATTGTTAGTGGCATCTCCGTCTCTAAGCAGCAATCGAAGCATTTGTTGTTAGTGCATAAAGTTCCATCTAGAAGGCTCACACAATTACACCAGACTTTAGATAATTTACCTGAATAGTAATAGTATTTCAAAATCTTTCATCTGAATTAGTTATTGACTTCTTGCTAGTAGTTAAGTAGCCTTCTAATTCTAAAATTATGATACAAACGCGACACAACCGCCACCACTATTGATGATGTAATAATTGATAATGCTATCGTTGCGCCGATCGGTAAGTCGAAGTAGAAGCTCACAAGAACACCGAAAATACCAGCAGCTGATCCAACAAGAGCCCCTACTAGTGCTTGCCTTCTATGTGTCACAGTTGTTGCTGAGACAGCTGGACCAAATATCATTGAGAAGAGTAATAGCCCCCCAATGAATCTTAGCATTACGGAGATTATACCAGCTGAAAATACTATGAGGGCCATTGCATGAAACTCTATATTAATGCCCTCTGATTCGGCTAGCCTTGAGTCAAATAATAACGAGTTCAATTCAAGACGGAAGGCCCTAGTATAAATGAGCATTGCGGCTAGTATTGCTAGAAGCAGTATAATCTTGCCTAATGTTATCACAAGAATACTTCCCCAAAGCAGTAAGCTAGCTATATCACTCGTTAGTAACATTGTAGGGGTTAGATAAATAGCTATTATCGCCACTGCCGAGGAAAATGAGAATAAAAACATCGATGCCAAATCTCTTTCGACGTTAAATTTAGCATGAAGTGTTTCTATAGTCATTGCAATAAGAATTCCGAAAGCAAATGCGAGAATTTCGACATTACAACTCATCATTATTGCTATTGAAGCTCCAGCTAGGGCTCCATGCGCGACAGCGAAGCCGAGAGTTATCAATTTCAACCTTTGCAGATATACGCCAAGATAGCCGCATATACCACCGGAAACGCTTGATGCTACTATCGCCTCGAGTAGAAGCGCTATCATGAAGTCCATTTTTCATCAACAATATGGCCATCTTTGAGTTTAATTATTCCGTCGACCAAGTCTTCTAATGGTTCAGTGTCATGGCTAACGACAAGAATTGTAGTTTTGTATGAATTTCTAATGTCGTATAGGAGCTCTGCGAATTCTCTTCTAGATTCCCTATCAATGCTTGAAAAAGGTTCATCGAGAAGTAATAATTTGGGCCTTCTAATCAGAGCTCTAGCAAGCATAATCCTTTGCTGCTGACCGCCACTTAGTGTCCCAAATGGCTTATCAATGATATTATCAATGCCCAATAGTTGGAGCACATTTTCCACAAGATCTTTCTCCCATTCGCTCAAACCATCAAAAGGCTTTTTGAATGGAGCCAAACCCATAAGAACAACCTCTAATGCGGTGTATGGAGTTTCTGGCGGTTTCATAAAATTTTGCATAACATAACCGCACATTCTCCGAACTCTCATACGGTTCTCGGGCATCTTTAAGCCAAGAACGTATAAAGCTCCTCGCAGTGGCTTTAGAAAGCCTATGATAAGCTCGAGAAGTGTCGTTTTCCCGGCTCCATTTGGTCCTGTAATCAAGACAAAGTCTCCTTGAAGCACAGTGAGATTTATGTTACTTAAAGCTACGTCATTACTCTTAGGATATGCTGTTGAGACATTATACATCTCTACGGCATATTCCAAACTAAATTCACCAAGCTAGATTAGAGCGCAGACTCATATATTATTCCAGAGGTTTTATTTATAGTTATATTACACACGCTTAAGCAAGATAGAATTAACGAAAGGTGTCACTTGTGGGAGATATAAGATTATCTACATTTATACTGGTAATTCTAGTCTGCCTTATTCCTTGCTATGGATTTGTTCATACTGATCAGAGCAACTCAAAACCCTTAGTAGTGGCAACAACATCGGTGATATCAAGCATCGTAAAAGATCTGGCCAGCGATGCCCTAAATGTTGTGTATATAGTCCCTCCTTCACTCTGTCCCGGACACTACGATATTAGACCCGGCGATGTCGAGTTAGTTAGATCGGCAAATCTTATACTAAAACATGGTATCGCAGGCGAATTTTGGTTAGATACGCTAATAAGCAAGGCAAATGAAAGCGGAGATTTGCATGTTCCAGTGGTTTCAATTGGTGGAAGCTGGAATACACCTACTGCAGCAAGAGCTTTGTATGAGAATGTAGCACTAGCAATCCAGGATCATCTAGGAATCGACGTTTCTCAAAGATTAAATTCATGCCTACAAGCGATAAATAATACGGAGGCCGAGCTTATGAAATTGGCCAGTGAGAATCAATTTATGGGTGTTCCAGTTGTCGCTATGCTGTGGCAAAAGCCTTTTGTAGAATTCCTCGGATTTAAAGTCGTCGCAACATATGGTCCACCCGAAAAACTGAGCGAGAGTGACATTGCAAAGATTATAGAAAATGCTACAAGGGAAAATGCTAAGCTTGTAATAGATAACGTCCACAGTGGAGTCTCTGTAGGAGAAAAAATAGCTACCCATGTTGGAGCAGTTCATGTAGCGCTAATAAACTTTCCGGAAATTTTACCTGAGGCGAATAATCTGACAACAATGATGATCTACAATGCAAGACTTTTGGCAAATGCTATTAATGAGTATGAATACCGACTTGAAATCCAACGATTGAAAGCAACAAATGATTTGCTAGTTCAGATCGCGATATCCATTGGGTTAATAGCCGCCGTTGAGACTTCATTGATACTAATGATAGTAATGAGAAGGAAGCGACAAACATAAGTTATTAGAAGCTTTCTGCTTCTTGACACACGTAAAGATACTTAATTAAGGAATCAGCTCTAAATTTTTACATAATTTTCTGTATATATTTTAGCATATATTACTACATTTTTTGAAGATGCCATTAGACTTAATGGTGAATCTTATGGAGAGGGTAACAAAGGAAGAATTAATAGAGAAATCTAAAATCTGGAGTAGCATTGCCGAGAAGCTGCATAAGTTCTACAGAGGCAAAGTGATGGTATTACCAAAGTGCGCAATAGAGAGCTACGATGATTTTGCTTGGACTTATACACCAGGCGTTGCTGAGCCATGTAAGATCATAAAGAACAATGTAGAGACCGTATGGGAGTATACAAACAGATGGAATTACGCTGCCATAGTCAGCGATGGTTCCAGAATACTAGGACTTGGCGATATAGGACCTGAAGCTGGATTACCAGTTATGGAAGGAAAAGCACTACTATTCAAATATCTTGGAGGTGTTGATGCATTTCCACTTGTAACAAGAGCCAAGACAGCTGAAGATCTAGTAAAGTTCTTAGAGTGGATAGAACCCAACTTTGGAGCAATAAACCTGGAGGATATAGAGAAGCCCAAATGCTTCGATGTCTTGGAGGAGGCTAGAAAAAGGCTTAATATCTGTGTTTGGCACGACGACCAGCAGGGAACGGCAACTGTTGTCTATGCTGCGCTTAAAAACGCATTAAAGATCGTAGGAAAGAAACTTAGCGAAGTAAAAATCGTGTTTTTAGGATTTGGAGCATCAAACAAAAAATGCGCAGATGTCCTTATACTAGCTGGAGCGAAGCCGGAGAATATGGTAATTGTAGATAGTGCAGGGACACTAGGACCTCATAGAAAAGATTGCATAGGAACATACAAGGAATGGTGGTGCTATCATACAAATAGGTGGGGAATTGAGGGCGGCCTCAAGGAGGCGCTAAAAGATGCCGACGTTTTTATCGCCATGAGCCAACCTGGTCCTGGAGTAGTTAAAAAAGAAGAGATGGCTCAAATGGCACATGACTCTATAGTATTCCTATGTGCGAATCCGATACCCGAGGCATGGCCTTGGGAAGCAAAGGAAGCCGGTGCGCGAATAGTAGCGACAGGTAGGAGTGATTTCCCTAATCAAGTTAACAATTCTCTTGGATTTCCTGCTATTTTCAGAGGTGTTCTAGACGCCATGGCGAGAACCGTAACAGATGAAATGTGCTTAGCAGCCGGCGATGCAATTGCTGAATATACTGAAAAACACGGTAAATTTGAGCTGAGTGAAGATTACATAATTGCTAGAATGGATGAAACAGACTTGTATCCATACGAGGCTGCTGCTTGCGCTGTACAGGCTGCTAAACAAGGAGTTGCTAGACGCAATCTGACATGGAAAGAAGAGTATGAAAACGCTAAGGAAATCATTAAACACAGTCAGAAAATGCTCAACACGCTCATAAAGGCGGGTCTTATACCCAAAATTCCAAAGGAAATAAAGAAGCTCTATGTCAAGAGCGAGAAGAAAAAATAGAGTAGAATAGTTCCTAAACTTCTTTCTTTTAAATAATGCAGCTAGGGGTTTAATATTTTTTGAGGAGTACTCAATATAAAAATTCTCTTATGCAATCCTCGAAGTCTTTTTCTATCATCTCGAGAGACTCTGCCCTGGATGGTAATTCACACGAAACTGTATTGATTTCATGATGCTTTATCTCAACGTGGACCAGTGTCGGTTCTGTGCTTAGCTTAACTATGGCTTGCTTAGGTGGCATTACCTGAATAAAGCGTCTTAACTCATCGTCTATTATTGAATATTCCCTTTCTGGGATTTCAGAGTTCATCAAAAATATTGTTCCTGCATTCGATATTATATCAGAACTTATTAAGTATGGCGATTGCGAGAGAACAATAAGACCTAATCCATACTTTCTGGCAAGCGTTGCAAAGTCCTCAATAGCGGTTGTTTCTATTGTCGAATTTATCTTTCTCCATGGTATTAGATATCTGCCCTCTTCGATTAAGACTAAAAGTTTTGGTGGTTCCTTGTCTCCAACTAATTTTGTCCTCTGGAAAAGCGTCATTGTCAGGTATCTCATAAGTATGTTGACTAGAAGTAGAATTTCACGCTTGAGATTTCTCTTGAAGAGGTACGATAGATCAAAGATTACATTCTTTTCGAGGAGCCTTTCAACATCTATATTGCTTCTATAAACCCAAAAAATATTCTTGCTCACACCCGAAAATAAAGATTTAAGTCTATTAGTTAGCGCATAAAAGGTGTACATAGCTGCGGGAAAATCTGATTCGGTACTTTTGCACCAATCGAAAAGCTTCCTTAAGAATGTTTTCGGATTGGGCTCTTCTGAAGTTACTGTTGACCATACAGCGTATGATAATGCTCTCTCCATTTGTGCCGTGACTTCTTCTTCCTTTAACCTTATTGTTTCAAGTAGTACTGCTGCTAGAAATGTTGAATATGATTCTGGCTCCTCTTTAGCGCTTTCAAACATATTTAAACACAAGGGCCTCTCAACGGTCCCTGGTTCATATACCTCGAAGTAACCACTCTGTGCGAGGTCTAGATATTCCTTATGAAAATCAAATATCCAAATGTTGGCATTCTTCTCGTCTAGGAGTTGCTCGATAATTATTCTTGCTAGTCTTGTCTTACCAGAGCCTGTTCTGCCAAGTATTAACACATGCCTTCTTAGATCCTCAATCTTCATGTAGAAAGGCGCAACTCTCTCGCAACCCTGAAGCTGCCAACCAACATGTATGTCACCTCTTGTCGCCCCACTGCTAACATCTAGCTGCGGACAACTCATTGTTACACTCTTAGAAGCCATAAAAATCAACACAATTGCGACCAATAGGCTCAATATTGTATTTAAGCTCCCGCTCACAGTCACATTATAATCGCTATCAGTCACTACACGCAAAAGTGTTGAGCTTCTCATAACCCGCTTTTTTAGCAACGATTTCGTCTGCCGCCCCAACACCAATAGTGCTAGATTCAGTGTTTTTTGAAAAAACGAATGAAGTACATCAACAGAGATATTCAACTCACTAGTATTTTTTAGATTCTCGTGCATGGTCAAACTCTTTGGATCTAGTATTTTTCCTGCATACAACCCGAATTTTAGCTCGCACTCATTAGAGACGAATTCTGGAGTTTTTTTATCAACCAAACCTCGCCTCTTTAACTTGGTACACGAGTCAAAAAGCTTTTTGTTGGTGTTTCTGATTACTGAGGCAATACTCCCTAGATCAAGCAGAAAGATTATAATATCTCCCTCACTCATATCCTTCCAGAAATATTTCATTAATAATTCCTTTCTCAGTAAATCGCATATCTCATACTCATTAGGACTCCTTTGAAAGATCAACCTCAGATCTTCCAACGCATGTTTTTTAAGCTCATGTATCTTGATATCTTGATAAACCTTATAAATAAGAACCTTCTGGGGGAGCAAGAATAACGTACTGTCTGAGATATCACTAGTGACTGCGCTGGCTTCTATTGGTGAGAGACCGTACAAAGCTTCGAGTAAGGACGCAACTGAATCCGTCCAATTTTGTAGCGATTTTTCAAGCCGGAAGTTTCCATTTACTAATATATTACAATCGATAATCCCGTTTCTGCGTGCCAACACCAACGCGAAATTTCCACCAAGCCCGCTCAATTGCACTAAGAAATTCTTTAAAACTTCAAATGCCCTAGAAAAATCCTTATGAGAGAACCTGATCAACTTGCTCATGATGATTGCTTGTCTAGATATTTTTCCCCTCAGATTTATAATAGCAAAGTTACCTCTGACAGTTACTTTTGGAACAAACATCCCAAAAAACCAAACTTAATTCTTGCGCTCTGTATAATCCTGAGGTATTGTTTCTGGATCAAGATAACCTAGCACGAATTATCCGACTGAATGCCGCTTTTAGCAGTGCCTCCTGCAATTAGTTTGCTAGTATTAGTAAGCTAACGTAGCCCTCTTAGCAAAGTGGCTCCTATCTATTTTTATGAACCTCAAATGCTGACTAAATCTTCAATAATCTCTAATGACAAAAACATTGAATATTCTCATCATTCAAATACTATTCCATCACTTTTGGTTATTATACCCCTGTAGAGAAAGTATATCTGCCTCAAAGCTGCATAGTAATCAAAGTCTGTTATTGCTACCGTTGCATCCATTGGGACTACGACTTTGTAACCATGAAGTGCTGCTGTCCCAACTGTGTGCAAAACGCATATATTTGCGACCACACCACAAACAACAACATACTCAATTCCTTTAATCCTAAGGATATGATCCAGAGGTGTTCCAAAAAATGCATCATATCTCATCTTTCTTATAATTACATCTTCCTCCCTTGGCTTCAGTTCATCAACTATTTGCCAACCCCAACTTCCCTCTATGACGTGCTTAGGCCAAACTCTAAATTCAAAATCATCCTGCCGATGCGTATCCATCGTAAAGACAATTAGAACGTCTTTCTCTCTAGCTTTTCTTATAAGATTCTGTATCCTAGGAATTATTTTTTCAGCTCCCTTTACGTAAAGAGCACCGCTAGAACTAACAAAATCATTTTGCATATCTACGATTATTAGACTTGTTTTGCTAGCAGGTAACTGAACATTCTCAACAACCTTAAATTCAGGGACCTCAACCGTAATCATCATTAACACCTAACTTATTCCTAAATACTCCTACTAAGAAAATATTAAAGAGGACTTGAACCCAGCAAAGCTAATCCTAGAACCTCCTATGAAGCGAATTTACACCAGTCCACAAAGACTTTAACGAACAATGGAGAAGAGGGCGGAATATTTGAATATCTGTATTTATTATAACAAAATTTGCGGAGAAATATTGACTGAGCAGCTCTGGGGTTCTTCGGCATGAAATCAGCAATCTACAGCCTCAAAATGTCATTTAGGAGACCAGCCGTCTGGGCTGGAACCATTCTGAGTATATTGTTAGCTACCGGGCTATTGTTTGGTGCATTCATGTCAATCGATTACGCAAACGCAGCTCTAGTAAAACAGTGCACTAATACTGTACTCGTAGACTTTATGGTTGATATATATCATACCTCCGAAGGCGCAGTTTCTATATTTAATCAAATTGCAAGCAATTACAATGAAATTCTGAGCGGGTTAAAAAATATTTCACATGTAGAAAAAGTAGAGCTTATGTTCAGTACGATTGCATGGGGACTTGAGCTACTTAAAGAAAACACATCGTCGATGGATATTTTAAAATTCGATGACACTCCCATAGTTCCCATATTCCTAGTGCAACGCAACCCGGAATTTGATGGCGTTCTTATTAATGGCAGCCTGTACGCAAACTGCATAGCCCTAGGAAGGGAACTTGCTAGGCACCTTAACGCCGAAGTTGGATGCCAGGTACAAATTAGGGACACATTTTCAAGTAAGTCACACAACTTTACAGTCTCAGCAACAGTGTATTTCGGAGGCGAGTTCTATGATAGATATTACTGGTCGACAACTGGAGCTGGTTTCTATGAGATCATAACCTCTATTAATCCTATTCTTGCTGGCACTCTAGTTACTATGCCAGAGCTTCCTAGATATCAGAATCCTAACTATGGCATCATTGTCTACTTCGACTACTGGAGTGATTTCTCAAATTTGCTGAATGAAACCCTTAGCATACCTGAAAAGGCGTTAATTGCGGGAGGGTTAACTAGGATATTCATTGTATCGGATAGAAGCTTTATTGATCCGCTGGATCTAAGCAAGACTCGGATTCAGATTCACAACCTGTACAGCAATATATATAAATATCTACAAAGAATTATCCCAGCTGAGAATTTCAAAATCAGTAACTTCTTGGATACTATGATCACATTGCTCGATATGCAGCTATTAGGAGTTAAGCTGAGTTCTCTTCTGACTTTGCTTCCTATACTTGTACTCAGCATAATATTGTCACTTATAACAAACTGGATTCTAGTAAACAAAAGAAAAAGAGAGTTAGGTTTGCTTAGAATACGTGGCATGGGCTCCAGCCAAGTCTTCTTGAACTTTCTAGTCGAATCCATAGTCATTGGTGCTATGGCCGGCATGCTAGGTTTCATAGCTGCCAGTGGTATATCATACCTGATTACAAAAACCACTGCTGGAGGCTTTGCAGAAGTAATAGAACCTTCTAGTTTTCTCTTTGCTATCTGTGATGACTACATTATTCCAGCAGCTATAACCGGCGCTATCTTATGTCTCACATCTATACTATACCCAGCTAATAAGGTATCAAAATTAGATCTGCTCTCATCAATCTCTGAGTATACACCAGAGATCGAAGCCGAAGTCAAAGTCGGCAAAGTTCTACTTGCTTTTATGGCAATATCTTTCTACGGTATTCTTGAAATGCTCTTAGGAATGCCAACACTGAGATTTATTTTATCCGAAGTTATGAGAGGTAGGTATTTCATAGCTTTATTGCTTATATTATACATTCCCGTTTATTTCGTTAGCATCTTTGGTGGACCATTTATCTTAGCTTATGGTTGTGCAAAACTGATTGCGGCACATTCAGATAAGCTATCTGGAGTTCTAGAGCTTACTTCTAAACCCTTCAGTGGCGACTTCAGCAGATTAGCCGTTGAACAATTCATCAGAAAGAAAACAAGAGCTTACAAAGTAATTCTCATAATAGCGCTCACTCTCACATTCGGCATATATTACGCAATAGATAACGCCACGACTAGAATGCGAACCCAGATAGAACTAGAAATTTCAATCGGGGCGGATGTAAAAGTCGAATTTGATTTACCAATAAGTCTTCCTGAGGTAGAGTCGAGGTCTATAAACGATACAATCTATGGTGTTGATGGAGTTAAAAGCGCCTCTTACGTAATTAATTTATACGTTACGAAAAATGAGCTCACAGAAATCGATCAAATAATTATTCTCGATAAATTCTACTTAGATGTTAGCTATATGAAAGAGGAATACATTGACGGCATTTCCTTATCAAAGCTTAAAGAAGCATTACTAGATCCAAAAGCAATATTACTACCAGTACGCTATAAGTATATAGAAGGTTGTAGCATAGGATCAACTATCAATTTCATAATAGGAAAAGAAATGTACAATTTTACAATAGTGGGTTACATTAAGTGGCTACCCGGACGATTCAATATAATAGAGCTTCAGACAACGGCTAGGGTAGCATTTGTTGGACTGTCTGTAATTGATCGCATCAATGATCTCAAAAGCCATCTACTCGTTGATACTATTTTAATCGACGTCAAAGATTCATACGATGAATTTCTTGTTGGGGAAACCATAAGGAAAGATCTCGAAAAGAAAGGTTTGTATACTTACGTTCAAGTATATAGAAAGGCCCTGGAAAGCGCCAATAACAATTGGTTCGTTACTTTTAGTTATATGATTTCTGATGCAGTATTTTATCTATCAATAATAATGGCTCTGACGAGCATGATTTTGACTATGGCAACTTCAATCCAGGAGAGGAGAAGAGAGATTGCATTACTTAGAGTTCGGGGAGCATCACTGAGAGAACTTCTTGGAATGGTATTAGGAGAAGCCGCCATAATTACAATTCTAGGCTACGTTCTTGGGCTAGTGCTGGCAATGGTGTTTACATATGGCTACTTAACAATGGCTTTCTCGGCATTCTATATTATTTCTGGAGCGCCAGTAGAATTTCCGCCTGGATATATAATGACAATTCCGCAGGGACTATACCTTATCATCGGATTAGCATTTGCTGCATTTCTTCTATCAGCCTCAATACCCCTGCTAGTGATTGCCAAAGAAGATATTTCGAAAGAATTGAGGATCACTCACTAGGTGAGATAAATGAGCGAAGTTGTATGCGAGGACCTGATAAAAATCTATAAGATCGGAAAAGTAGAAGTAGTTGCTCTGAGAGGTCTAAATCTGAGAGTAGATAGAGGAGAATTCAGAGCAATTGTAGGTCCATCAGGGTCGGGTAAAACAACATTGTTGAATATTATCGGAGGAATAACAAAACCAACAGCCGGCCGTGTCTATGTAGATGACGTAGATATAACCAATTTACCGGAGAAAAATCTAGTTGCATATAGAAGAAAGAAAGTCGGCTTCGTCTTCCAGTTCTTTAACCTTGTTCCAACCTTAACTGCTCTAGAAAACGTGGAATTACCGATGGTACTAGCTGGTATTCCCAGAGAACAAAGGAGGAATAGGGCTATAGAGCTTTTGAAAATCGTTGGACTTGAGGGTCGAATGCATCATAAACCATCTGAACTTTCAGGAGGTGAGCAACAAAGAGTTGCCATTGCCGCTGCATTAGCGAATGATCCACCACTAATTCTTGCGGATGAACCTACAGGAGAGCTAGACAGTGTAACTGGTCTCCAAATAGCCGAACTATTCAAGAAACTCCACACTGAACTGAACAAAACAGTTATAATAGTCACACACGACGCTTCTATTGCTAAGCTAGCCGATAGAATATCAAGAATCGCAGATGGTATCATAGTGGAAACATTTATACCAGCTGAAATCAAAGAAGCCGCAAAAGTGGAGTTCAGTATCCACGAGAAAGTTACAGAGCTCGAGAATAAGAAATTGGAAATAACTAAAGAAATCGAAAGACTTAAAAAGGACTTATCAAGTGGAAGAATAACACCTGACGAGTTCGTTGAGAGATATGCTAGACTAAAAGATAAGCTCGAAGAAATAGAGAAGGAGCTCAGATCTCTAAGAGTCTAACTTTTCCATTTGTTTCTTAAATTTTTCTACTATCTCTATTACATCCTCTACTCTTGCAGCCGAGTGAATAATGTCATTCCTACGGTCATCGATTTTACTTCCAGCTAACTTTTCTGACCACCCACCAAAGCCTTTGACAGCCACTATAGGTTTGTTATACATCCACGCATAAGCAAGCTCGGAGAGTGTGCCACTTCTTCCGCCTATTGCAATTACTAAATCTGCCATTAATGCAACAATTTGATTTCTAGCCCAGCCGATTCCCGTTGGTATCACAATGTCAACAAACTCATTTGCTTCATTCTTATCGAAACCAGGTAAAATACCAACTGTTATTCCACCAGCTTTTTTTGCTCCCCTACAAACAGCCTCCATTATACCACCCCTCCCGCCGGTGACCACAACAACACCCATTCGAGCAAGCTCCTCTCCTAATTTCTCAGCAAAAAGTAATTCATCTGCATTGGTTGCCTCTGAGTCGCCAATAATTGCTACAGTCATTAGCCTAGGCAAGCATACACACCGAGCATTTAAAAGCCTTATTAGGTGAATACTATGACTACTCAATTGATAGCAATAGCAGGGCTTCATTATCGCATCAATTCATCGGGATTTACATCTCTTATTTTTCTAGCGGGTATACCAACCCAAAGCCCCCTATCGAGCTTTGCATCTTTAGGAATTAATGTGTATGCGCCCAAAATTACGTAATCATCTAACACTGCTCCTGGCATAATAAGCGCATTAAAGCCTATCAGGCAATACTTTCCGATCTTAACGCGCCTGAATATTATGCGCCCGGGTTTATCAGCTATGTGCGCCAATATTTTAGCACCACCCCCGATCACGCTGAAATCTCCAACTTCAGTGAGAAATGGATCTGTCGTCCATCCTTGGAATAATACTCCCTTTCCTATTTTCGCACCGAAGAGCTTGAAAACCAGTAGTTTTGCATGTATGAACATCCGCCCGGCAATTAGGGAAATTGTGTATAATCCTTGTGCCAGAATCCATTTAAAAACCTCTTTGTTTTTTACAGTTAGCTCATATTCACCTTCCTTTGGAGTCAGTCTAGCAATCCTAAATAGAAAACCCGGGATGAATAGAAAGCTGCCGAAGGAGACTCCAAACAATAAAAGGAGATACTTGAGAGTACCAAATGCAAATTGCATAACGTCCTCAGAAATGTGCAGCTGGTAATATTTTATCAGTATTATCGGAGGAAGCATACACAGAAGAAAAACAGAGAGCAAAATTAGGCCAATTAAGACATTCAATATCGCACTTTTAATGTCCATCGCTAACACACGAAGAGCTAATCCTTAAAGGTGAAATCATAGGCCGCTATCTTAGGTCGCTAAAATTCCCAAAATTCCAAAAACACTGTGACTAATATACTATATCTAATAACAATGCATTTAGATCTTCTAAACTAGTTTTAGCCTTAATGCGCTTTAGACCCTTATCCAGCGTCCTATAGCATGTAGGACATGTTGTTGTGATTATTTCTGCCTGCGTATCAACAAGCTCTTGAGCTCTCTCTAAGCTGGCTTTCAAATGGAGTTGCGGATTATAAGCACTCACCATACCACCGCCACCACAACACCTTGCAAAGAATTTATTGTATTTGGGCTCTATCAGATCTCCTAGGGCCTCTATAAGTTTTCTTGGTTGCTCAACTAGCTTAAGTTTTCGGGATAGGTCACAGGGATCGTGATATGTAAATGTTCTATTTAGTCTATTAAGTTTTATTCTACCGCAATCGAACTCCTCAAAAACACTCATAACCACATGCGTGGCCTCTAATTCAAATCCATCAATGAATTTAGGATATATCTCCGAGATTGTATACACACATCCAGGGCAGGGGGACACTATTTTCTTTATCCCTCTCTCTTTCCAAGCCTTGTAGTTGGCTTTCGCTATGGCATCAAAGGTTTCCCAATCACCAGTTAAGAATACTGGATACCCGCAACAACCTTCGATTTCTGGTACATATACAGCTTCGACTCCAATTTTTTCTAACAGGAGGTATATTGCATGGATTCTTTTAGGATATAAGTATGGATATATGCATCCCGTGAAGAATAACACTTGACCACGCCGCCTGATATTGGCGTTCTTGGCCCACACTGCTCTATCCTCTCTCGGGAGTCCATAGGGATTGCCAAATTTTGCCACAGAGTCTACCACTGTTTTAATTGGTTCTGGAATTTTTCTAGCTACGAAGAGTTCCCGCCGTAATGCCGTGAAGATGTTCGTCGGAAATAGAGCACATTTTGCATCACAAAAACCGCAGAGGAAACAATTAAATGAACTATCAACGAGACTTTCACTGAAATCTATCTTCCTTTCTACAAGAGCTCTAATTGTTATCATCCGTCCCCTAGAGGAGTAGTGCTCAAAGCCAAGTACTTTGTACGGAAGACATCCCTCCTGACAATAACCACAGCGTGTTCTATTACAAGTGTATACCTCGTCTCTCCACTCGCCCAATTTCCTGAGTTCCACTTCTAACACCTTAACCCCCTATATTTTTCTTCGATATCTCTGGGCAACACAAACTTCTTGCCCGGGTTCATTATCCAATTTGGGTCAAAAATCTCCTTTATCTTTCTCATATATTCGAGCGCTCTCCCATGCTCATATTCCATTACATCTAGGAGCCGCCATGTGTCTCCGATATATGTTGATGCTGTTCCTTCTAAATCTATTGCAATCTTACTCATTTCCTTAACGTACTCATAGAATCTCTTTACTTCATCTTCTGAGTCACCAACATAAACAGCACAACTTACGCTTGGGGAAATACACCCAATCCTCTCGTTATATATGTTCATTCCTAGTATTTTTAATCCGTGTTTCTCGACAGCTCTGACAAACTCTCTATGAAGGTCCTCCAGTCTTCCCGGAGGAACACCGACATCCGCGGCTCCAAACTTCCTGCTCCTTTGTGAATCTGGCCACTTTTGCTTGAATGGATCAAAATCTAAAGTATGCTTACTTTTCCACCAGGATTCTATAATCTCCCTTTCCTCAATAATCTGGCCTCCAAACTTTTCTATAATTTTTCTAGCGTGGTCTTTAGCAAAATCTACAAGTTCCTTGTCCCCTGACATAGAGAAGAATAGAATAGCTTGTGTTTCTTCAGGTACTTTAGGCTCTCGGCCATATTTTACTCTATATGCATGCGTGTAAAATTGAAGCCTGAATCTATCATTTATGTTTATAGCATCAATGGGCAATCCCGAAGATAGAAGCTTTTGAGCAGCATTAACAGCATCTTTTATTGATTTGAATAAAGCACCATCCACCCATCTGTATTCTGGAATTGGTAGGACACGTAATGTAACCTCTGTAATTACACCGAGTGTTCCCTCGGAGCCCACAAACAGTGCATGAAGTTTTAGACCTGAAGATGAGCAGTAGGCTTTCCTGTTTCCAACTCGAATGATTTCGCCGCTCCCAGTCACGACTACAGCCGAAAGTACGTGATCAAGCATTTTTCCCCATCTTACACCAAATGTTGAATCATTATCACAAGCGATTGCTGCGCCAAGCGTAGACGTTGGTTTTGACTCAGGGTCGTGAGGGAGCCATAGACCGTATTTGGAAAGTTCATCGTTTAGTGCCTTAATTGTAATGCCAGCCTGCGCGGTCACTGTGAGATTTTCCCTGTCAATCTCAAGTATTTTGTTGAGCCCTTTCGTATCAATAACCACTCCACCGTAGAAAGTTAGTGTACCCCCACCCATGCCAGTCATACCTCCAACTGGCACTACCGGTATGTGGTATTTGTTGCATATTTTAACGACTGCTGCAACCTCCTCTGTAGTCTCAGGTCTTACTACTAGATTTGGAAGAATAAGCTCCTCTGCGGGTCTTGGGGACCAGTCTCTTGAATACGCCACAAGTGTAACTATGTCATCTCTAACCTTATCTGCACCAATTGCATTGGAGATTTCAGCTTTAATTGCCTCTAGGTTAATCAATTAGAAACACCTAGAACACTCTACTCTAATTTTTCTATTACGACAAAACGAGGTATTTTGCTTTACGTATATAAAGAAAGAAACTTTTAAAGATTGTTTCCTCAGCTCAACGACCAAAAGTTCGACGCTTCTTGAGTGAGAGAAAATTAAGGAAAGCTTATCACAACGATTCATAACCTAATCTTTTGATAATTTTTTCTACAGGACTCTCGTTTAGATGAAGCCCTAAATCTCTTGGATGCAAACCGAGAGAAAGTCCTAGAAGTTGAGTTAAATATATTACAGGAATCGATATATCCTCCTTTAGTACTCTGCTTATTTTCTTTTGTCTCAATTCATATGACTGTTGACAGAGAGGACATATTGTTACTAATGCATCAAATCCCCTCCTTTTGATAGCAAGAAGCTTCTTTCCCCTTATTAGGTCCGCATTCTCTACATCCACGTTTGCCAAGAGAGCCATACAGCAGTCAAACTTTTCGGGATAGTATGGACAACTAACTCCAAGTGATGATAAGATATCTTCGATTATGCTAGGATCCTCTGGATTCTTATCAACTGAGAATTCCCTGGGTCTCAACACGTGACATCCATAGTGGATAGCTAATTTTAGACCGTCTAATTTTAGTCTGGAATTTTCGATTATCCTTTTCAAGCCTATATCCTCGCTTATGACCTTTACTATATGCTTAATCTTAGCAAAACCAGTAAACTTCAGGTTCTCTTTACTTAAGATGTTATTGATTAGAGAAAATTCATCATGCGATTCCATGATTATTTTTTTCGCCTCATTAAGTGAGAGATAGCAGCCATTGCAAAGCGTTATTATGTCTCTTCCTTCCCTTTCAGCAATAGCCATTATTCTAGCCGCAAGTACCAGCCAAGTATTCATATTAACGCAAGCTAGTGGTTTCCCACAACATTGTTGCTCCGGAAAATCTATGTAATCTATCCCAAAGAAATCCAAAATTTTCCTCGCTGAGATCTCGTATTGATATTGAGATGTCCAGACGGCACATCCTTGGTATAATATATAAGTCAAAGTCAATCACCTAGATTTATCGGAAATAATGTTTCATCATAGAGCCTTCTAATTAGCTCTTTGCTAACGACGGGAGTTCTTAGGTTAAGATCTTCCCTTTTAATAAGCTTTCTATCTTTGCTTACAACACCCATTTCAGGCGTTATTCTACCGTAAACATAGATATTTTTAGCCATTTTGATCCACGCTTCCGGGGGCAGCTTCTTCTTTGAGGCTATATTTCTTAATGCAACGATGACACTTGCAGGATGAACATCCATTGGACACCTCTCACTACACTTCAAGCACTGCGTGCAGTACCATATTATTCCTGATTGAATGAGCTCATCAATGAAACCTAAGTACGCCAACTTAACGATTTTATTAGGTCTATACTCACTGTGAACCTCTGCAACTGGACATCCAGAAACACATCTATTACAGACGAAGCATATTTCCGGTTTTATCCAGTACAGTATTCTCTTGAGTTCCTTCGTCAAAGAGTCATGCATCTATGCCACCTTAATGCGCCTTCAATCTCCAGAAGTATTGGTTCTAGGAAAACGTTTGGTATAGTTATAGCCCCACTGGGACACGCCGCCGCACAAATGCCACAGCCAATACATAAGGCTTCGTCAACGGTAATTTTGCTAAGTGACCCTTCTTTTTCTATCGATAAGGCGCTAAATGGACACACACGGACACATATCAAGCACTTAGAGCACAGTTCGTCGTTAACTTTTGCTTTGAACGGTTCAAGTTCCAGCTCGCCCTTTGCAAGGAAGCTTATAACTCTGGCAGCGGCACCTTCAGCATGAGCAACTGAGTCTGGTATATCTTTGGGACCTTGAGCGACGCCAGCTACGAATATTCCCGCTATGGGAGTTGCTGTTGGATCTAATTTAGGATGCTTTTCGAGGATAAAGCCATCTGAACTCCTGGGAATTCGCAAAATCTCGGAGATCTTTTCATGATCTTTTGATGATTGCAGTCCCGTGCTTAGGATTACTAAGTCTGCTTCTATGTTAAGTATTTTGTCTGTTGAGGCATCGTATACCTGCACGATTACCTTCCCATCATGATCTTCCTTAAGTTCAGAGGGAAGTCCTTTTATGAATATTATCCCCCTTTCTCTGGCTCCTTTATAGAATTCTTCAAAACCTTTACCAAATGCTCTGATCTCGGGGGCACATATATATATTGTAGCATCCTTGAGTTTTTCTTTTGCGATTATTGCATGTTTTATTGATTCTACGCAACCGATTCGACAACAATATTCATTATAGTTTACATTCCTGAAGCCAACACACTGTATAAAAACTAAAGTCCTGGGCTCCTTTCCGTCACTGGGACGTATAATTTCACCATTCGTTGGACCGGCCACATTAGTGAGTATCTCGAACTGAATGCCTGTGATTACATTCCTGAACTTTCCATAGCCATACTCAACTACTCTAGATGCGTCAAAAGGCTCTCCACCTATCGCTACTATTATCGCTCCAAAGGTATCTTCAATTATCTCTTCATTCATATCAAATTTGATCGCATCCCTGTCACATGCTTTATAACATAAACCACAGACATCCCTTTTAAGTTTAAGCCTTAAGCAGGCATTTGGATCTATTAAATACGCGTTAGGATATGCCTGAGGAAACGGAATGCAAATTGCTTTTCTCTTACCAAGACCAAACCACCATTCATTAGGGACTTCCACTGGACATTTCTCAGAGCAGTTTCCACATGCTACACACTTGGCTTCATCGACGTATCTGGGTTTCTTTAAAATTTTTACATGAAATTTCCCAGGTCCACCACGAACTTCAATTACCTCAGAGTTTGTGAGTATTTTTACATTATTAAGCTTTGTCACTTCTGAGATCCTTGGGGCGAGTATACATTGTGCGCAATCAAGTGTCGGAAAGGTTTTGTCAAAGAACATCATTTTACCCCCGATCGTAGGTGCTTTATCAACTATGGTTACCTCGTAACCTGCCTTTGCCAATTCTATAGACGCATGAATGCCGGCGATGCCCCCGCCTATTACTAGAACTTTTCTTTGAACTTCTCTCTGTATCTCTTCAAGAGGAACAAACGAAGAGACTTTTCTGATGGCCATTGCAATGATCCTTTTAGCTTTTTCCGTTGCTTTTTTTGGATCAGTATGAACCCACGAGCATTGCTCTCGAATATTTGACATTTCTAGCAGATATTTATTGAGTGATGTCTCTGCAACTGCTCTTCTGAAGGTCTCCAAATGCATTGAAGGCGAACATGCAGCTACAACAACCCTGTTTATACCAAGCTTCTTTATGTCCTCCTTTATAAGGTTCTGCCCCGTAGACGAACACATATAAACGTAATCTCTTGCAATAATGACTCCGGGCAATTTTGATGCAAAATCTCTTAATTCACTTACGTTTACTGTGCCAGCAATATTTTTGCCACAGTGACATATATAAACGCCTATCCTTGCTTCCAAGAATAATCCCTCTACGTAGAAGAGGATCTAACGACCAAGACGCTCCTTTATTTCCCTCTCTATCCAGTCCTTGATTTTGTCCGTTTGAGTTCCAGCTATCAGGTCTCCTATATCTCTTTCTACATCATATGCCTCCATTACTAACAGCCACCCTTCATCATATGGACTTCTATTTATTAGGGATGGATCATCATACAGTCTTTCATTAACATATAGGACTTTACCACTGACAGGTGAGCGCAATCTTCCTACCCATTTTCCACTTTCGATTGTTACTATTACGTCGCCTTTGGAAAATTCTTCTCCGATGCGCGGAAGATCCACAAAGTCTATTCTTCCGGATTCCTTTGCCGCAAAATCGTCTATTCCAATACGTACTTTATTCTTTTCTATAGCTTTAACCCACAGGTGATCTTCTTTATGATAATATAAGTCCTCCGGAAACTCGTAGTTATGCACTTTCATAGAGTACCACCACGCATTATTGCTGAATCTGTCTTTTTAATTTGGGCGATTATACCTAGAATTTGAGAAACGAGCGTTTCATCATCACTGGTTACATTAAAGCCCAGATTTTGAAGCAAGTTGCTAGCATTGAAATTCTCCAACTCATTAATACTCTTATTTATCAGGGCCATTTCGAGTGAGTCTATGAGTTCTGGGCGACTAAGGAAGAAGTCTCCAGATATTGAAATATCTAAGATTTTCCCGTCTCTGACCTCAGCTATGATTCTTATCAACTTCTCTGCTTTTTCTGTGAGCTGGATTATATAGTGGTTTTCCATGATCTTTACTTGCTGTTTATTACCAAGCCTCTCCAACATTTCTCTATGCTTCTCTCGGCATCTAAATGTCCACTTGTTGTCTCAATACTTCCTCATGAGCATAGACATGTAATCTTTCTCATAGCTAGTGAGTTCTCCTTCAACAAACTCAATTCCAAAAGTTTCTTTGAAACATTCGATATATACCTTTTCAATTTCCTCCATCGATGGTTTTCTCCCTAGTTCTCTCTTTAGGGACGTAACCCACTCTCCTATACTCCTGACCACCTTGTCCCGCATTTTCTCATCAGGTATCTTAAGCACGGATGCAGTAACCTCTGGTTTGAAATCTGCAATAATATTACCGACGATAACTACGGCATTCCCGAAGGATACCGCCCCATTTCCCGAAGCCTTCCTATTGTTTACTATTACATCGTTAATTGGTCTATATTCAGCAGGAAGACCAAACCTCCTGTAAGTACAAACTGTTGGTCTGAGAAATCTCTTAAATAGCTCTCTTATACCTATAGGTGCATGTTTTCTGTTAACAATTATATGATAGAAAAACTGATCACTATCAAGATACACGGTACCGCCTCCGACCTGTCTCCGTACTAGTTCTATCCCCAGCTCTCTGCACTTATTCAGGTCCACATCGAGCTCAGCAATTTGATGCACGCCTATGCATACGTATGGTCTGCTAGGCCAGCATATATGCAAAGTATTAGGAGCCTTACCACTAGCGACACTCTTAGCAATAGCCTCATATGATGCATGCACAGCAAGGGGTTCTAAGGCTCCACTCTTAACCAGTCTCCACTTTTCAACCATATTCATCACCAGAAGAATCCCATCCATAACAATATGTTTGGACTACTTGAGGATCAAACTGTACTAATTATCTTGTTTTGGATACTTTAGATTTAGAAAACTTACAAGGGGTATAAAAATAGATTTGAGCAAGATCTGGATTCAGCTAGATCTATTCCCTAGGAATGCTTTCCGGTGTCGCTTCAGGGGTAGCCACTAGTCCAAGTACATATACCTCTCTAAGTGGTGGTATTGCTTTCCTTAGAAATAGGTATAGCAATGTTATGCCGCCTGCAAATAGTGCTCTTTCAATTATAACGAGAGGTATAGCCATATTCCAGTAAATTGCGGGTATGTTGAAAGCATATAAGAACATTACAGAACCAACACAATGATCTATGAAGGTTGCTCCTAACGAGTACAAATAGATCTT
>JANJXX010000004.1 GCA_024720975.1 Candidatus Panguiarchaeum symbiosum
CGACCACTGAAGTATCATCAGACCATGCCTTAGCCTCCATAACAACGTCGCTAGTGCCGGTGGCTTTTAAAGCAAAGCTTATTCTAACTTCCTCTCCAGCATGTAAAATCGATATGTTGTATATATTACTAGCATTAAGAAGCTCTAAGGCACCACGTATTTCGAGTCCTACGTGGACGTTTGATATATCGCGATTAGCATTGTTTCTGACGGTCATATTAACATATGCTACGTATCCACTCGATATTCTCTCGGGAACCTCAATATTGACCAGTGCAAGGTCTCTAGATAAAGCATACTCGATCAAGTTGAGTGCAAACATTCTATTATTATAGCTAGCATTAGGATAGCAGAATCGATTTTCGCTGAAGGCCGCCACACTTCCAGATACGAATAGTAATCCACCTGAGGTTGTATTTGCAAGAGCGAAAACAATTATGTTGCCATCATATACGACTGTTTGATTGCGAATTAATGCTTTATTAGGATTGTAGACATAGGTATCAGAGTCTCCTGTCGCAAGTATCCAGACAGTCTTCCAGGACGTGTTGCCCTCGAGAAGTTCTATGCCAGTACCCCCACCAGGAGAAACGCCACCTGTAGAGATCATATATGTCCCTCCGCCACTGAGGCCGCTTGCAACAGTGTTATCAGCCCATGTGTGTATTATTGGAAAGTAGGTGTATCTAATATAGTTGGTTGGGTCACGTAAGCTTGCATTCAGGATGTGTATACCAAATGGTCTGGTTATGTTGTTCAGTATATAATATTTCAGGTAATTATACCAGTCTGCAAGTATCATTGCAAAGCCGTTAGATTCATTTATGAAATACATTATAGCGTCCTTTTCTGCATCTGGCAGAAAGGATGCGTCGCTTGGATTAGGCCAGATAAGTGCCCAGAAATTGGTTATGTTATTCCTGTCATAGGTAGTGAAATTCCTTTTATCATATATCGTAAAACCATATATTGTACTTAAGTCCCCTAGGAATGTAGCTAAACGTGTAGAGTTGAAGTATGCGTACCTATCATCTAGCAGGACTTTCATCTCGAATGGTAGGGTTAGCTCTATTGTTCTAATGCGGGGTATGAAGAGTGAATTTATCTGTGGATTTTTCATCTGTATGCCTTGAATGTTTGCTTGCACACCTTGAATCTCTAATATGTTTTTAAGTGTTCCCTCCGTAATTTTATTACCTGATATCACCAGCGGGCTTATCAATAGTACTAGTACTATCATTAATGCCATTATATTGCTTCTCTGCATTATGCTCACCAGTTAGATTCTGAATCATCATCTTAGAAAAAGTGCTTATATAGTGACCCGTGTAGAAATACATTTATCTATCGAGTTAGCTCTTACGCTTATCAAGCTTTGGAGAATACAACACTCTTTTATTATCTTTTAGCTGTCTTTATCAACTAAGTTTGTCCTAAGGCAGTTATAACTCTAGTGTAGGTGCATGTAATGTCTAGCCAGGATGAAGTTATATTACATAAGCGAGTTGCCATAGCTGCACTTATGACATTTGGATTTATCAGTCTTCTTGGGGATATTATATATGAGGGCTCCAGGGGGGCCATTTCGGCATACCTACAATTGCTAATGACTCCAGCATTAATTGTTGGTCTAGCAGTAGGACTTGGAGAGTTCCTCGGTTATGCACTGAGACTTTTCTCTGGTTATTTCAGTGATGTGACACGCGCGTATTGGGGCTTTGTTATTACTGGCTACACTTTACTAATATCAATACCACTCCTCGCATTTTTTACAGACTGGAAGATTGTCATTTTGTTAGTGATCATTGAAAGGGTAGCCAAGGCAATAAGAACCCCCGCAAGAGATACACTCATTTCAGCCACTACGAAAAGTATTGGAAGAGGAAAGGCATTTGGCCTTCACGAGTTACTTGATCAAGTTGGAGCGGTAGTAGGTCCACTGATAGTCGCAATTGCTATATTGTATAAGCTCCAGCAAGGGGCTACAGAAATAGCCCAGCTTCAATTTGCATTCATTGTTCTTATAATACCTTACATACTGCTTCTTACAGTTCTGTTCACTGGTTACATTAAGTTGAAGCAGCACACAAAGGAAGCGTTAACGGGTGTTGAAGTCTCAACAAAATCAGATACACTCTCCGGAGTGTTTTATGCGTATTCTTTTGCTGTTATGTTGAATGCAGCTGGACTCTTTCAAGTTGCCTTGATCCTATATATTGCTGCAGAAATGTTTACTGAAATTTTGTGGATTGTTCCGCTTTTGTATCTTCTAATCCAGGGTGTTGATGCCATAGCAGCACCCATTGCTGGTACGGCATACGATAAGAGGGGAAGATCGATACTAATAGCACCATTTATGCTATCAATACTTCCAACGGTATTCATTACTCTTATGTACATTCAAATGGGTATTCAAATATCACCATCGCTGCTGATACTGCTTGCGGCAATATTCTATGGTATTATACTAGGAATGCAGGAATCAGTCTACAGGGCAGCCGTTGCTGATCTAACTGGAATATCAAAAAGGGGCTTAGGATATGGAATATTCAGCACCCTTTATGGGTTAGGATTCATGATAAGTGGAGCAGTCTTTGGTTACATAATTGACTTGTCGAAGCTAAATCCTCTTAACATCATCTATGCCTTAGCTTATACAATAATAGTGGAAATAATCGCAATAATCCTGCTCATAAAATCTCTCAGGATGAAATCCCCTAAAAGTAAATAAAACACCCACTGAGGCATTTAGACAGAATCTACTTATAGCATTTTTCAGAGCGCAGCTTTAACATAACACTGGATGCTTTAGGAGCTAATCCGCTGATTTAAGTTCTGCGAAGACTTTATTATCCTCTATATCGACTACAGCGAAAAAGCCATGAGCAGCTGGACCAGGATTTATCACGACCGTAGAACCTGCAACCTCAACTACTCCACGACCTTCATGTACATGCCCAGAAAACACAGCGAGGGGCTTCACATTCTCAATGAAAGATCTTATTGTAGCCGATCCCACGGGCTCTCCTGAGTAAAGAAAATCTGTAGTTTCATAGGGTGGATTATGAGTAATGAAGAGTAGGGGCTTTTGAGGCTCAAGCTTTGTCTTTATGTCTTCTAGCATCTCTGCGAAGTCTTGCTCTGAGAATTCTATGCATGTAGCAAATGGTGTTATTCCACTCCCACCGATACCTGCTATTTGTAATTTTCCTAATTCAACAACTCTTCTATGAACGTTATAGAACTTCATATCTTCGAAGCTATTCTCTAGGAGCTCTATGGGGTCGCAGTTACCTGGAACAAAATACGTTGGTGCTTCTGTAATACTCCTTATTAATTTAATGTATCTAACAACATCACCCAGGGGGCGAAAATTGGTTATATCTCCACAAATAAACATGATGTCAAAGCTCTCTGTTGAAATTATTTTCTTGACTTTGTTGATTCTATCATGAATATCCGACAGTACTAAAATCCTCAAAAATGCCACCGGTGCTCGATTTTATAGTATAGATTTTGCTATTAGACGCATTGTATTGTCTATCATCGAAGTGACTGCAGGCGGTAATGACGGAAGATCAACTCGTAGAAAGCCCCTAACGAGTATTGACTCTGCATTCTCCCGGCTAAATCCTCTGGCCATAAGCCATAAGATCTTGTCCTCAGCCAGCTTTCCAACAGCCGCTTCGTGTGTAAGCGTAACGTTATCATGAAGAGCATCTAGTATGGGTATTGTTAGGATTCTGGATTTATCAGATAGTAAAAGACCCTGACAATCTATATGACCACGGACCCCGAGCGCTAGACCTGTTATTTTAGCTCTTGTAGTTAGCTCACTGAAATCTTTAGTTATTGCTCTAGAAATTATTTGTCCAGAGGCGTTATTACCAGCGAGTTCTAGAGTATATCCACTGTCAGATTTTGCTTGTCCCTCAAGAACGATTGTTGATGCTAAATAAGCTCTAGCATTTTCATGCAAAATTACTCTAGGCATCGACTGGAATGTTTTTAACTTTGTAAATGCAATGTAATTTGATATGTACTCGCCGCCTTCCTCTACAATCACTCCGGTCCTGGGCCTTATGTGCATAGCTTCACTCCACCTATGGATCATAACGAAACTTACCCTGGCGCCCTTTTTAACGTATATTTCTGTTATTCCAGCATGCAATCCTGTTGTTTCCCTCATGACAGTGCATCCTGTCACCACACTTACTTCGCTTCCCTCTTCAGCAATTATGATGTTATGCGGTGCTTGTAGAGATTGATTCAATTGCATGAGAAGACATGCTTGCACTGGAACTTGGATCCTGTGTCCCTTCTTAGCTCTTACGAAATATCCGCCCTTACCCGCAAGTTCTGCCAGTGCTGTGAACTTGTCAGTATCGACTTTAACCGCGTTCCAGAAGTAGGGCTCTAGATCCTTACCGTACGTATCTATTGCTTCCTCTAAACTCATTATTTCTAAGCCAGGTACTTTCGATAGCCTCTCGAGAACAATACTCTCTAATTGATAATATTCACCTGCCCTATTGGTCGAATCCACACTTACACCAACATTTTCAAGAATATCTGCCACTGAATGCAGGTCGAGGTTTTTATCAACTTCCTTTGGAGTAAATTGAGTTATATCTACATCGACTCCGTATTGAGGTGGTTTTGATATGGCTTCTTTAGCCAATTCTCGATACTTGTTACGCCAACTCATAATAACCAGCCTGACGCTTGAGAATACACATATCGAATCCATACTTAGCTATATGATCGCTAATGATCTCTGCAGGTCCTTCGCAAACTATCCTGTGATCAAGCATTACATATGCTCTATTGGCTTTAAGGTGCTTTGCCAAGAAGCCTGTGTGAGTAATTATTAGCGCGCCTTTCAAACCAAGCTCGAACATTTTTTCAATGGCTTTACTTATGATAAGGATGCTATCTCTATCAACACCAGAATCTGGCTCATCAAACACCACAAATTTCGGCGCCTGCAATGTCGTGAGGAGGATTTCAACTCTTTTTCTTTCACCACCAGAAAACCCAACATTTGTATGCCTATTAAGTAAATGGCTTACCTGTAAAATCTCAATAAGCTCTTTGAGTGTGTCCTCTGAGACCCCATGCTTCTCTGCAATTTCTCGAGCGAGCTCCATTAACTTTATTCCTTTGAGTTCAGGAGAAAACTGAAATGCTGCTGTTATTCCCAGACTTACTCTCTTCTCAATAGGAAATTCAGTTACGTCACGATCATAAAAATATATTCTACCGCCTATAATTCTATAATTTGGATGCCCTAGTATTGCCATGGCTAAAGACGTCTTGCCACTACCATTCGGACCAAATAGCAGAACAGTCTCTCCAGAGTTTACATGCAGGCTAACTCCATTAACAACAATTTTTCCATCAGTACTTACTTTCAGGTTTTCCACTCCGAGAACTTTCAAGCGAACGCACCAGATGAGAGCTAGGCTTTTGGCTTGTAGATGCTAGGATCTATGAATAATTTGCATGTACAGATACCATTCCTCCTTATCTCCTCTTTTGCTGGCTCACAAGGACAAATGTGTTCGCGAATCTTTTGAATTCTACATGGACAATACGCATGACCGTAACGTACCATATTTCTTATTTCACCGAGTATTATGCCTCTAACTATTACATCATCTGAGTTGTACTCTATATGCTCACCAAAGAATTTCTTTGCTGCTTTAAGGAGAATCATTTTGTAAATATCAATAAACTTCTCATCGACCTCAATGTCCTCAATTTCAGCTTTAGCTTTCCCCGCTTCAAACTTAAAAGACATAACAACCACCAAGAATTATCTGTAATATTGACAAAATTTATATCTAGCATATACTTAGAGGAAGTTAAAAAAGCAATAGTTTAATCGGTCGTTTTTGTATAACTACAGCTCTGGTAAATCATAAGGTTCCTAACTAAAATGTTTTGATTTTTAAATCAAATTCTTAATCCTCACAGTTTGCCTAGGTGCACTGACGTATGAGTGCTAAAATAAGTCTTCTCAGAGAATTGCTCATGGAGTACTCACTCGTAATAGTAGATCTTAACGGTAAGATTCTGTATAGTTCAAGAGAGGATGGTATAAAGCCCGTGGTTGAGGCCGTCGTGGTTGCCGGTGGGCTTATCGATAATAATATTGTTGCTGATCGCATCATAGGAAAAGCGGCTGCGTTAATTATCGCAAATAGAAGACCCCAGCTCGTTTTTGGTACTGTTATGAGTAAGGGTGCTGTAAATCTCCTGAGAGATCTAGGTATTAGCTATAGCTTTGAAAAGCTGGTCGAAGTTATAAAGGGCAAGACTAAGAGCATATGTCCATTTGAGGAGTTTGTAAAGGACATAAATGACCCGAAGGAAGCACTGATAAAAATCGTCACAAGATACTTCCCACACTTAAGGGAAAAGGCTTGCGAATTCATTGGTTCTGGTCTATAGAAAATGCTTATATCCTCTTCTTAAGCTCGGAAAAGTTCAGTATTGTTTGTTATCCTATTGCATATCAACGATATCTAAAGGGGAACTAGGTGATTACAGGATTCTGTAGTTAATTATATTGTTCTTGAGTAACAGAACTAAAAGATATTTGAATAAGATAGCTTAAAAGCACCATTGCCATTATTTTCATACATTAGAAAACACTTGGTGATCCGTGTGAAAAGAGAGGCTATCGTATTAGCCCTACTAGTATTGGTAAGCTCTGCTGCATTCGTTAATGCCACGTATGGTAGTACGCATAACCCAAGGATACGAATAGAAGCTTCAACAACTACAGATATAGGCGTTTATGCCGAAGAAGCCAACTTCCTAATGGGAAAGGCTGGACACGTAGCAATGGTACTATTAGCCGCTGGAGGAACGATTGAAATCCCCATAGATACAAGCTGGGAGGAACTTGATGGACTACTAGCGATGAGAATAGCAGGCGGTATTGGTCATAGATGGTGGCTCTATTATCATCATGACATCTGCCCTGAAATCCCACCCATGACAACACTGATACTATACTATGGCAAGACAGAGATTGAGGCAACACCACTGGCGAAGGGGCTTGCTAATAAGATTGGATCTACACTTGGTATAGCGTTCTATCCGTTGTGGTCCTTCGACGCAGAGAGGGGATCTGTATTCATATTCACGTCTGAACCTGATTTAACTAAAACCATAGATTTCATAAACAGTGTCGTAATATCAAGATTTCCCACAGCAGGTATAACTAGCTTTGCACATTCACAAATTATCCAAGAGAACATGAAGAATGAAGTATACACCCGGGCCTCACTTACAGTAATCAGAGACCATATGGATGTAGATAAGGACACCAACGTAGATGAGTTTATTCCAGTACTCTTATTAGCAACAGTTCTACCAAACACTATAAAGGAAACAACAGACGGTTGGCTTAAGTTCTCAGTAAAGGAGTCACTAGGCCTAGGCCCAGAGACTAAGATAGAGCCAAATCCTGCTTCGAATTATAGCCTAATAAAATTTGACTCATACCTACCTATAGAAATCGATGAAAATCGATCAACAATTCCCGATAACCCGCTATATGAATTCACTGGAAAACTAATATACGTGCTTAAATCGAGGAACTCCAGCAGGACCCTTGACGATATAGTCATATACTTCAAAGCATTCAGCTTTGAAGAGGAACTGAAATCAATGCCATTCGTTACTAGTGTATTCTCAATATCAAACATCTCTGTTACAACCTATACCCACGGTATTTGGAGCTTCTGGGCTCTGAATGTGACATATAGCGTGCAAATAGTAAACGTAGGTTCTGGAGCGGCCTTAAATGTAACTGTAGCACTGCCTCTAGTAGGAGACTTCAGAAGAGTCTTAAATGCGATGGCATACTTCTTTGGAACTAGTAGGGATGAATTTATCCGCGGTGAGAATTGGTCAATAAAGAACAGAACAAAAATTGGAGATGCATACTTTGATGCTTTTGTAACAACGATAGATAGAGTCGAACCAAATAGTACAAAAACTGTAAGCTTCAATGTTATACTGATACCAGATATTATTAAAATGTACTTCCCAACGCTTGCTGTGGGACTCTCATTTGCGATGGGTCCTGTGGTGACCTACAAGGACTCGGAGGGCAGAGATTACTTTGTCGTATCCAACGGCTTTATAGTAGCTCCAGAGGCAGCCTTTGCTTCAGTGGCCTATTTACTTCCATCGAACATAGAGTTAATCGATCCCAACGAGCTCCTCTTCAGATTTAACTTCAAACTTATACTTGGAGCAATTTCTGGAGACAACCCACAGATCGATATAGATAAACTCCTAAACGTTAAGGCCAAACTACTTGTCTCTAGACCCTGCAGCACCGCCCTGATCTCAGCACCAAAGGAGGTAGCTAGTGATCAACTAAGCGAACTAACACTTAACGAGACGGGAGAGACCGTACACATTTTCAATCTAAGCTTCGATGCAAATCTCAGATTCGGAGTTTGGGCAATATTTGGATACGTAGAATTTACCATAGAGACTCCATTCGGTAACATAACGCTTGGTCTTGTGACGAATAGCTACATGATTTACATCCCACCAATACCACAAATTATCGCTAAATGGCTTTTAGAGAAGATATTCCCCTACCCACATGTTGAGCTCGAAATACAAAAGTTTGCTGAATATGACGCTACAAGGAATGAGCTGACGATAAGAATCAATGTCAAGAACATAGGTGATACTGACACAGAGATAAGATTCTTTGAGTTCTTACTAGTAGATTATGTTGATGTTAGTGCAGGAAACAATGGTGTTATCTCAGTTAAGATTAATGGAGAGACTGTAGACGTCCACGTTGAGGTCAAAGAGAATCTTGGTGTCATCGTGATAGTTTCGCCATGGATACCTATAAAGGCTGGAGAGGAAGTAAGCATAGAAATTAAAGTAAAGGTTGTAGCTAACTACACTGGCGAAATAATATTAAGACCAACGCTATTCAAGTACAACTTTGGCAGGTTTGAACCCGGTACCGTGCCTGACGAAGAATCTCATGTGGACGAGACCGAAGATAGAGAAGAACACGAGAGCGAAGAGTCTGAACATGGAGGCAAACTTCTCTTAGGTCTACCAACTGGAGAAGTCAGAGCTCTGCAGGAGGCAGGTAACATTCTGTCAACATTCTCAAATTCCGTCCTAATACCAGGAGCTGAGAGAATTCGCTGGGGCATAATCATACTTTTAAGCATTATCGCTAGCATAATTATTATTGTGTATGTGAAGGTCATAAGAAAGGGCAAGAATCGCTCATAGGGCTTCCTTCCTATTTATTCTTTTTTCTTTATTTCTTTCATTGATTTCTATTGGCGTGAATGATTTCACTTTTACAAACCAATCCTATAAGGTCTAGGTCATCATGAAAGATGAAATTGACGTCTTTAAAGCCCTTGGCAATCCAATTCGTAGAAGGATTCTAATGTATATTGCTAAGAATAGAGCCGTAAGCTACAAGGATTTAACTAAAATTGTTCCGAAGGCTGGAGCATTATATCACCATTTAAGACTGTTGGGCGACCTCATTGAGCAGGATGAAAATAAGATGTATAGGTTAACTCCAAAAGGATTGAAGGTGTATGAATTCTTGCTGTCCGAGTTCTTCATTCCTGAAGATAAAACAGTCGCTCAAAAACTTCTAACGCCTAGGATTTATCTGGAGATGATCGAGGGACCAATTGCCTATTTGCTCGTAGCCGTACTTCTAACGAGTAGTTTTTTGTGGCTACTGACAAAGAACTTGGTAGTCTTCTTCATAGTCCCCATACCCGTACGCATTCCAGACTTTCTAGCCCCCATAATGGTCATGCTTAATTTGATGTTTTGCGTGTCAATCGAAAAGTCTCTTATAAGATCATTCTTTGGACGCAGAGTCAAAACATTCGAACTTCTTTCAAAGTCAGCTCCAGCGTTCCTAATCATCAATCTCTACCCAGTAGTCTTTTTACTAAACAATCATATGCTCACATTCGCGTTTCACCTAATCGCGCAGATCATGGGAATGCTTCTTAGTATGTCAGCTATTAGTGTTGTAGCAAGGCTTCCACTGAGGAGCTCGCTGATAATTGCACTTATTCTCCACTATGCAGCTATACTCATCTTGTTCGTCTCTCTAGGTGGGTTAACCCTATCAGCCACTATAGGATTATCATTCTGAGTAAACACACGACCGAGCTCGCGGTTCTATTTAAGATCGCCCATATATTTTATATTATATGCAAGCAACTCGCTCCGCTAAGGTCTTACTGAATGATGATACTTTATTTTAAGGATCATATTCTTCACGATCTTCCATCACACGTAGAAAATTCATCTCGAATAGAAAGTATAAAGAATGAACTAGAAGGCATACCTGGCTTCACCGTTACCGAGCCCGAATTCAATGAGAAGATAATCACTACTGTCCATTCCACTGAATACGTTAAGAGTGTTAAGGAGCTCAGCAATACGACCAGGGGCGTCATTTTCTTAGATCCCGATACATATCTAGTGAGTGGTACATATCGCGCGGCAGTCCTGGGTGTTAATCTTCTGGTAAGAGCATATGAACTCTCTAATAAACATGTCTTTGCTCTCACTAGACCACCAGGACATCATGCCGAGAGGGGTAAACCTGGGGGTTTCTGTATATTCAACAATGTTGCCATACTTGCTAGAATTGCTGTTGATGATGGTTTAAACGTCACTATACTGGATTTTGATTATCATCATTGTAATGGAACTCAGGCTCTATTGCCAGAGAAGTGTACTCTGATCTCGATACATAGATATGGCGTTTATCCAGGGACTGGGCGATATGATGAGAGGGATAACAATTGTGTGTATAATATCCCTCTATACTTCAGGCTTGTTAATGACACAGAATACTTTTATATCTTCGAGAAGATCCTATATCCAGTGATACAGGATAAAAATCCTGACCTTATACTGGTGTCAATGGGCTTCGATTGTCAGAAGGACGATCTCCTCGGAGACTGGGCACTGGAAAGAGTTTGGAGAGCAATATTTAGGGAGCTCAGAGACTATAGGATTATACTAGCGCTAGAGGGCGGATATAATCCAAGGGGAATTCTGAATGGAATTATAGAGATTCGAAGGGGTCTAGAGGGAGAAAATGTTCAACTCAATGATCCAGTGAGGAAGGAATTTATCAGTTATGTCGATAAGATAGTCTCCTACTTTGGTCTGCGTAATATTTAATACACAATTGAAGAATGCATTAGGGGACGCTTAGATGGCAAGACCATTTGAGAGATTAACTAGACTTAAGGACGCTATTGAGAGGCTCCTGGCGATATTAGAGCCTGTTAAGGAAGTAGAAAGGATCCCGATTAGGGATTCTTTAGGACGCGTATTGGCTGCTGATATTATAGCCAATGTAGATATACCACCTTTCGATAGAGCTGCAATGGATGGATACGCTGTTCATGCTGAGGATACGTTTGGTGCTAATCCTGAAAATCCTAAGATTTTTAGTGTGATTGGCGTATCCGAGATAGGAAGGCCATTCAAAGAATTTGTACCGCATGGAAGAGCTGTTTATGTACACACAGGATCCAAGATCCCTGAAGGAGCCAATGCTGTCGTGCCTATTGAGTATGCTGATGTTCATGGTGATGTAATTCTTGTGAGGAGGGCGTTTGCGCCTGGTGATAACATATCAAAGAAAGGTGAAGATGTCAGCAAAGGAAGGAAAGTTCTTGAAAAGGGGAGAGTCATAACTCCACCTGATATAGCTCTCATGAAGGCTATAGGACTTAGACAAGTCGAGGTTTTTCGCAGGCCCAAATTAGCTGTAGTTGCTTGCGGAAATGAGCTGGTTGATGATATTGAGAGATTAGAACCAGGAAAAATACTGGAGTATAGTCGAGAGATAGTAATTGGTTACGCTAAGAAACTTGGAGCTGAAGTCATAGATCTAGGAATTGTTCCAGATTCTGAAGCTGATATTCTTGATGTAGCAAAACTTGTTAGAGGACAAGTAGATGTCCTCGTAACAGTTGGTGGAACAAGCATCGGGGAACATGACTTAATACCGCGCCTGATCAGCAGGCATGGAGAACTGGCATTTCACGGGGTAGCCATCGAGCCTGGCAAGCCAACATGTGCAGGTAAAATAGGTTCTCTGCCAATACTTGGACTTCCCGGACTGCCAGTTGCAACTTTCATAGCAACGATAACAATTCTGCAAAGGGCTTTAGAGAGACTAAGTGGAGTCTCAGGAGAATATAGTCCTCGTGTCATGAAAGCAATACTAAACAGGCGCATATGGTCTAAACCAGGAATAAGAACTTTTGCGAGAGTGAAATTGTTTAGAAGGAACAATACAATTTTTGCAGAACCCATAGCTATCACTGGGTCTGGTATACTCTCGTCAATAGTCTTAGGAGATGGCATTGTCATTGTCCCTGAGGACCTTGAAGGAATTGAAGAGGGAACGACAGTCAATGTAATTCTACTGAGGGACTTTAATATATTCGAACATTCACTATAGGCCTATCAATATAAACCATAACTACTCAATATTATTGTAGGATCTAAGCCATTGATTCAACTTTCAACTTGTTTGCTTTTACTATCGCATTTTAATGATTATTTAATGATTAGTGAGGTCTCCTAAGTTGCGTAAAATAACACCATTCATACTACTAGCATTATTGGTATTATCTTCTATGACATATCTTGCGAATTTGCTTCAAATATCCTACAAAAGCGAGGACAAATCACTAGTAAGAGTTTTGATAATACTCAAGGGTGGGAAAAATCTTGAGCAAGATATCTACGATGCCATGTCCCGTATATCGGCATCTAAAAGTGAGGAGGAACTAGACACTGCAAGGAGGATACTCTACTTGAGGTTATACAGCTTTTATGAAGAAGCCATCAGAGGACTTCTAGTCGAGTTAAAATCGTTAGGTGGGCGAGTTATTCACGAGATCCCATCAATAGGCGCCGTAAGTGCTTATGTTCCTGCAGATAAACTTGATATTATCAAGAATTATGCGGCAGTCAGCGAAATTATACGGGTTCCAAAAGTCAGGATACTCATGGATATTGCAGCTAAGACAATATATGCATATGACTTCTGGAACGCCGGTTGGAATGGATCAAAGTACGATGATTTGTCACCAGGAATAGAAGTAGCCGTTGTCGATACAGGCATCTCGAAGACAACATACCTAGCAGGAAAAATTGTAGATGAACGCTCGTTTGTAATGGGAGAAACACCACCAGATTTAAATGGTCATGGAACAAAAGTCGCACATATTATTGCAAGTACAAGCCCAGTATACAGAGGCATATCCTATGGTGCAAAGTTGATAAATGCCAAGGCATTGAATAAGAATGGGGAGGGTTTTTTAGATGATGTGATAGCTGCCATTGAATGGGCCTTAACGCAGGCAGTAGATACTGCAGAGATAATCAATTTGAGCATCGGAACAGCTGAAATCAGCCCAGATGGCTCCTCTAAAATAACGCGATTCATTGACAAAATTGTATATACCTATAAAGCTCTAGCAGTCATTGCCGTTGGGAATGTCGAGGGGAGCTATACGAGAGTTAATGTGCCAGGTGATACATTTAATGGAATAACTGTGGGGGCTATCGATGATAGAAACACAGAGGATCGTTCTGATGATGTTGTCTGGATAAATAGTTGCATGGGACCAACTGCTGATGGAAGAATAAAGCCTGATGTTATTGCCCCAGGCGTATATATAACAACTTACACTGTGGGTGGAAACCTGGAAAGTGCATCTGGTACGAGTTTTGCAACCGCCATAGTGTCGGGGGCAGCTGCACTTATTTATAGCTATATCTCTAGTAGAAATCCCGTAAACAATCTTGCTCTTGCAACGAAAGCTGTGATCATCGCATCAGCAGACTCATGGGGTGAAGATTATCCATATCGGAGGACCGGGTTTGGATACATAAATTTGAGAAAGACTTTGCAGATGATAGACAATGTTATTTTGTTTAATATAAGTTCGGGAAATAAAGTTATGTTCAGCTTTGATGCTGTGAGCTCTGAAAATCTCTCTATATGCTTAGTTTGGCAAAGAGTTCCCACATCTATATCTGAACTCTCATTCTATGATACTGGAACCTTAAAAGTTAGCATTTTTGATCCTGATGGAGAGCTTGCATATAATCGCACAGAGACGATTAATAATGTAATTAAGGATGTATTCAAAGCAACAAAGAATGGATCACACCTTCTTGTAGTAGAGAAGATCTACAGGAGCGGCGAGTCCCTGCTAGACAACGTTGCTTTGGTCTCGACGAAACCTCTCAGTAGACCAAAAATTTTGAGCATAGCTGTGCCTTGCTTTGACAAAATCTCCGATGCCGAAATACCTAAGGTTACTCTTAAAGTAAGAAACAATGCGGATACTGCCGCAAGAAATATCACACTGAGTGTTACTATTACTAACGCTGAGCCAAGCATTGCTAAACTTAATATAAGCCAAATTGAGTCTGGAGGGGAAGTGGAAGTTCCTTTAAATATGCGCTTTATCAAGGAGGGTCTCGTAATTATAGATGCTAATGCTAGCTATGAAATTGACGGTAAAAAACTAAGCATCAACAATAAAACATTCTTCTTGGGTTTTGACGACGATACAATACCTCCAGTAATTAAGCCAATTTATGTTGATGTATCTGTACTTGGTGACAAGATAACATTTGAGTTTCGCATTCAAGATGAAAGTGGAATCAATGCTGCTAGATTGTATTATAGGATTGATTATCCACTCGACGAGCATAGTCTAGATCTCGCCGACGACGTCTTAAATCTAACATATGATCCGAGGAGCGATCTCTGGAAATTGGAAATAAAGACTAAACCTGAGTGGAATGGCAAAATGCTATACTATGTTGTGGAGGCTATTGACGCCGATAATGATAGACTTGACGATTCTCTAGTATCATACTATTCTGGCAAGATAACAGTAAGGGTTAAGGTTGAACTCATAATATTGATGGCACTGCTCGCTATTCTGCTAGCTTATGCTATATTTAGTTTATTCCGATCAAGGAGAAAAGTTCAAATATAGAATTATCTCCTCTCAGTAACAGTTCCTGTTTTTTCTTTAGTTGCACCGATTCTAGCACTTATATGTTCTATACCGCTTATTAGTGCCTCCATTCGATCGCGTATATTACTCAACATCGCCAAACCTCTTGAGATGCCCCGGACCAGATTACTAACCTCATTAAGAACTTTGATCAATGCTTCCTGGTTTCGATTCATCAGCTCAATTCCTCTTAGCACCTCCTCCTGTTTCTCGACAATCGCAGTCAGACGGGGACCAAGCTCAAAAGTTTGCGCTCCTAGCTTACCAACAGAAGCTTTAATTTCAGATATTTCACTTATCTTGTCTATTAATGAGGTTTTTAAGCCATCTATCTTCCGACTCAATTTGTTGGCTAGTTTATCAGTATCTACACTAGTAATTTTTGTATTGAATTCACTGAGACTTTTATCAATATCTTGTTGCTTCTGGAGGATCATAACAAGGTTTTTAGAAATATTGCTTAACTCTGTTCGAAGCCCAGAAATATCCTTCCTGAGGCTTGTTAGAAGCTCTTTATTTTCTTCCTTAAGAGTTTTGATCGTTGAGGAGAGTGATTCTAACTTTTTGGAGACTTTCATTTCATAATTGTAGACTTTCAGACTCATCTCTCGTAGTTCTTTGCAAACGTTAGAAATATCCTCCAAGGATGTTTTTAAATCAGAAATGGTCAGTTGACTTTTTTCCTCTAATTTCGTAGAAAGCCGCTCTAAAATGCTCCTGGTAAGACTTTGTTCTTTAGTAATATTGGATAAAGTCTCTATGAGAGAGTCACTAATTGTTTTCACATAGTCAAGCCTCTCCATTATTGCCCTCAGGTCATCCCTGGTAACTCTCCAGTCCTCTAGTTTGCTGTCAATCAGCATTTCAACATATTTTTGCGCTTTTCTAAGTCTCTCTTCACTCTCATTGCTCATAGCATCACCAAAATTAGAATAACACATCATGAACACTTAACTTTTCCTACCTTGTTGGACAAGAACATTAGGAGACGCCACCATTTAGATTCATATCCTCCATCTGTTAAGCAATCGAGACTACTCGGAGACCCCATTTTCAGACTGCTGCTGAGGATAATCAACTGATTTCAACTTTTAAATATTTCTTTTTGAAGTCCTTTCCACGACTACCTCAAAAAATATGCTAGAGAATTTAGGTTGTAAATCTACTACTCTCTGAAGCAAGACGCTTTAGTCTTACTGAGACAATTTGCAGTAATGCTTAAAACACCATTAATTTTAGTTTTAATTGTGACCGAAGACTCTTTATCGGTGATAAGATGCAAATATACGTTGGACCGGCTGGCGTTCCAATATCCTGTCCTAAAAAAGATACAATCAGTGGCATTAAATGCGTATATAATCTGGGCTTAAACCTCATGGAAATACAATTCGTACGCGGCGTTAAGATGAGAGAGGACGTGGCAGAACAAATTGCCAAAATATCACAAGAACTGGGCATTAGACTTACAATTCATGCGCCGTACTATATTAATCTTGCATCGGATGACTCCAACATTGTCGAGAGATCAATAAAAGAGTGGATTTACGAGTCAGTGAAGTTAGCATCATTAATGGGCGCTAAATGCGTCGTTTTTCATCCCGCAGCTTATGGAGAAAAATCCCCAGAGGAAACATACCGCATTGTTAGAAATAATATAATGCGTGTTCTCGACTTAACAAGTGATTTTGAGAATGTCTACCTATGCCCTGAAACAACTGGTAAGGGAGGTCAATTCGGCAGCTTCGAGGAAATAATCAAGTTAGTTGAAGAAATAGATCACTTAAGGCTGATACCATGTATAGACTTCGCTCACATACATGCAAGAACTGGAGGAACCCTTAAGACCACTGATGAATTCACAGCCATTCTAGATCGTTACTACAAATTCATATCCAGAAGACCGATAAAAATAATTCATATTCATTTCTCCTGCATTGAATATACGGAGAAGGGAGAAAGGGCGCATCTAGCGTTAGAGGCCCGCGATCCAGCATTTGAGAATCTGGCAGAAGCCCTGAAAAATTTCAAATTTGATGAAGTTCAGATAGTTTCTGAGAGCCCAATACTTGAGCAAGATGCACTATTGATGCGTAATATTCTAGTAAACATGGGTCTCATGAGGCCAATAGTAATTGAAAAGCCTATCGAGATAGTCAAAAAGGTTATCAAGAAAGTTCCTAGGAAAGCACTAAAGGCTAAGAGGGTCAAATTAAAGGGGAAAAGACGGAGGAAGAGTAAAAAATCTGCCAGGAAGAAAAAAGCTAAGGAGGAAACTGGTAGTAAGTAGAGTTATCAATATAAAAAATTAGTCCTTATGTAGTGAGACCGTCTATGTGGTGAATAAAATGGAGGCTAGTAGAACACATACTAAAGGCTCTGTGAGCTTGGCTATTGTTGTGTCTGAGTTTAATTATGATATAACCAAAATGATGCTTGAAAAAGCTCTCGATCACGCTAGATTCCTTGATGCCGAGGTAAGATATATTGCTCACGCTCCAGGCGTGTTTGACATGCCCTTGTTCGTCAAGAAACTATTAGAGAAAAACGATGTTGATGCCGTTGTATGTATAGGTGCGGTTGTAACTGGAGAAACTAAACACGATGAAGTAATAGCACATCAAACAGCAAGAAAAATCATGGATCTAGCTGTGGAGTATGGTAAACCAGTAACGTTGGGCATTTCAGGTCCTGGAATGACTAGGGAACAAGCTACTAGGAGAATTGAGGAATACTCAAGAAGAGCTGTAGAAGCTGCGGTTAAGATGGTTAAAAGACTCAGGGAGATTAAGTGAGCCTAAGTCTTAAAAAGCCCCTTACAGTAAGAGATTTCCAGGAGTTGATATATAAAGCATACTATGAAAGAGATGCCAGAAGGGGCCTATTCAAAACGTGGTTGTGGCTTCTAGAAGAAATAGGCGAATTGGCTGCAGCTCTCAGAAAAAGTGATAGAGAGGCCATCGAAGAGGAAATAGCTGACGTTATAGCATGGACGGTGTCTATAGCGAACCTCCTAAAAATAGACGTTGAGGAAGCTCTGCTGAAGAAATATGGTATACCTCCAATGAAGCACTTCGATGAAGAAGAATAATTGTAAGATGCATAAAATGAAGAAGTTTGTTTGCAAGCGATGCGAGGATTGCTGTATCTTTAAGGAGGAAGAGGAAGCTCCCCTTGTATTTTACTGGGAAAAGGAAAGATTGGAGGAGCTTGCATTAAAGAGGGGGTCTAGTCTAAGCTTTAAAGAGTATCTGGCAGTCATAGAATCAAACGGCGACAGATTCACCTACATCTACAAGTGGATCATTGATGGAAAATGTGTATTTCTAGAAGGAAACAGATGCACAATACATGAGGAAAAACCAATATCGTGTAAGATGTTTCCGATAATAATCGAGGTCCCAGGAAACCGCATGTACCTATCTCTCAGATGTAACTGGGTCAGGGAAAATGCAGAGCAGATAAATCCATCAAACTTTCCACAAATTTTCGATGAATTCAAGATTGCAGTAAAAGTGATGGGTATGATTACCGAGTTTCTAAAAATAGCAAGTGAGAACGCATGGAAAGTGGAGATTATAAGATAAAAAGCCAGATGACCCTTAAAAGTCGTAATATAAAACAGGGACATAATAGTTGATTTTAGCTGAGTGGGGAAACCCTTTGGAGGCACAGTCCTTGTTGGGGCGTCTAACCGAAAAGCTCCAGGGATTCACCATTGAAAAAGTCTTGCGATTCGAAGAGATTTATGACGAACAATTTCACGCACTAAAGTACTTGTACGAGAAGTTAGGAAACAAAGTGATATTTCTAGGATTGGTTGTTTTAAATGCACTAGTAAGCTACAGACTCAATTGCGTTGCTGAAAGATATTGGTGGGAATTTGCTAGATATTTCTCCATGGTCAAGAATATTAGTCTCGAAAATCTTCCAGATTATTTCATAGAATTCTTGAATAAATCAACATGCGGATCAAGACTTAGAGAACAAAAAATTTTAAGAGTCAAGCGTTCACAGGATGTTATCAGAAGGCGCATTAATCAAATAAACTGGCTCCTAAAAAATCAGAGAACCTTCATGCTGGAACTTTCTGAAGCTCTCAATACCAAGCCCTCTAGCAAGACTATAGTATTTGCAATTAAAATGTTGAACTACGCCTTGCGAATTATTACTGGACAAAAAATCGTGGCTCCAATGAGTATAGACATCCCACTTGACTCAAGGATAATTAAAATCTCTAGAGTACTAAAAATCAAAAATCCTTTAGAATTCTGGAGAAGACTCTCACGAAAGCTCGGAATACCACCACTTCATCTAGACTCACTACTCTGGATAGGGCTCCGCATAGCACCTGACATAGAAAACTTGAGGAAGTTCCTTTCAGATGAAAAACTCGTCGAATTCTTACTCATTATGAGAGAGATTCATGACTTGATTCAGCACGTCTAATATTAATCTTTATTCTGAGTCCCTCTACATCCTGGCAAAGGTCTGTTCCTAGCAGATCCTTAAGGAAATTTATGACCTTACCCTTGTCCTTTACCTCCGCCTCCCTACCATCAATTATAATCTGAATACCCTTAGGGCGTTCATCTTTTATCCAATATGCTCCATCATTTGTGATCTCTTTTTTCCATATCGGTACGCCAGCCTTGATTCTATCCAAAATTTCATCAAGTGCTAAGAGACCCTCAGTTCTGTGCTTGCTAGCTACACCAATTATCATAGTCTCATCGCCAACTGATAGCTCACCTACTCTATGTTCTACTATCGCATCTATCAGACCATACCTAACTACAACATCCTCTACTATTTTTCGCAGAGAGTTTTCCGCCAAGCTCTCTTGTGCCTCATATACGAGTTTATTAACAGTTCTTCCTTTACTCTCCCCTCGAACAAGACCAATAAACAACACTATAGCACCAATGTTATTACTCCTAGCTTTGAGCTCTCTGACGACCTCTTCAATTTGACTAAGTTCACTTCTTACATTAATTCTCATTCTATCCACCTGAGCCCAGTGGTAAAAAGTCGATCACGTCTCCATCACAGAGGCGAATTCTGCTTAAGTCTTGGCTGGGATTCACTATTCTATTGTTCAAAGCAATTAAAATACCACTTTTAAGTTTCTGTCTATCATCAAGAAGAGAGTTTTGCTTATCCCTCAAGATTTCAGAAAGACTAGCTAGAACATCTGCCAAGAACTCTACATTAGAAAGCGTTAGGTGAGAGAGACCTACCTCTTCCCTCAACCAAGCAAAAAACCTGACCTTCACTTTTGCCAAAACGAATCCCATACCATGATGAAATAACCTTATCCTCCACCTCCAGGTGGGAATATCGATATCTCATCTCCATCATTTACGAGGGTATCAAGCCCTTTGGAAAAGCGTATATTAATACCGTTCACTAATATTAGGAGCGAACTATATTCATTCCAAAGGCTAACCAATTTTTCGGAAACATTTTTACCTAAAGCACCTTGGAGAGCATTAATCACATCCCTAACCGTAATTGGGTCCGAGAGATTTAATTTTAAATCCACCTCTTTTGATCCAACGAACTCCCGGAGAATCCCAAAGAACCTCACTCTTACTCTCAAAGACACTCCCTCTGAGAGGAACGCGTTCAATTTAAGATCATTCTTATTGCCCTAAATTTCTTATCATTACACGCAAAGACTATTTAAGAGAATGCATTATTATTAGCTGAATTTCTATAAAAACTCAATTGTATACCCAACTCTTTTCTAAACACTCTGCAAGAGAAATCACGACGGTTTTGGAAAGTATGTGCATTTCGCTATGGTTTCTATAAGAGAAACCTGTATATACATCACATATATTAAGGAGATTTTTTGTATTACTAATGCACTCACCCTGGTTGAGAGAATGCCCGGTGGATACATGGGTAAAATTCTGAGAGTAAACCTTACAAAGGGTAAAATAAAAGAGGAACGTCTCCCTGAAGATGTCCTACGAACGTGGATTGGAGGAAGAGGTCTTGGAGTTTACATAATGCTAAAGGAGGTCGATCCAAAAGTCGACCCATTTAGTCCCGATAACAAGATAATTATTCTCACGGGACCACTAGTTGGTATTCCTGGTGTTCCATCCAGCGGTAGATGGGCTTCGGTAACGAAGTCTCCATTAACAAATACTATTCATGATTCCCAATGTGGAGGAAAATTCGGTCCTGAGCTCAAATTCGCTGGTGTGGATGCGATTATTATTGAGGGAGCTTCAAAAAAACCTGTCTATCTCTGGATTCATGATGGGAAGGCCGAGCTAAGAGACGCAAAGCACTTATGGGGCAAGGATACTCATGCAACAACAAATATAATTAAGGAAGAATTAAGCAAAGAGATTGGCGCCGATGAGGCTAAAAACAGCAAAGTATTATGCATAGGGCCTGCTGGAGAGAATCTGTCGAGAATTGCAGGTCTAATAAGCGACTATAATAGGGCAGCCGGAAGAGGTGGTCATGGAGCTGTCTTTGGCTCCAAAAAACTCAAGGCAATCGCAGTGAGAGGACATGCAAAAGTACCAATAGCAAACGAGGCTGCATTCAAAGATGCCGCGGCTAAAGTTATGGAGAAAATTAAGAAGAGCCCCATAACGTCTGAAGCTCTACCTAAATTTGGAACTGCAGTGCTCGTAAATATTATTAATCAACATGGTATATACCCAACACGAAACTTCCAAACTGGAGTATTTCCAGAGGCAGATAAAACAAGTGGAGAAACATTAGTTGCAACGATACTAGACAAGGAGCTTACTGCGGAGGAAATCTGCTGGGGTTGTCCGATTGGTTGCGCGAGGGGAACAAGAATAACAACACCACCTTGGACTGGTGAAGGAGGAGGACCAGAATATGAGACAACATGGGCATTTGGAGCGCAAACCGGCACGAGCGATTTAGCGGCAATATCTAAAGCAAATTATCTCTGCAATGAGCTGGGTCTAGATACTATATCGATGGGACATACAATCGGTACTCTTATGGAGCTCGTAGAAAAAGGCAAAGTTCCTAAGGAAAAATTGAGAGGCTTACGTGTGACATGGGGAAGTCCTGAAGCTCTAGTGGAACTAACCTGGAGAACAGCCTATAGATCTGGTATAGGTGATGATTTAGCTGAGGGTGCTCTTAGGTTAGCACAAAAGTACGGAGCACCAGAGTTAGCGATGGTTGTGAGAGGACAGGAACTACCAGCATACGATCCTAGGGGAGCCCAAGGACATGGACTTGCTTACGCTACAAGTAACAGAGGCGGCTGCCATCTAAGGGCATATCTTATTGCTCCGGAGGTTTTAGGAGTTCCAGAACTTGTTGATCGGTTTAAGACTGAAGGGAAAGGACCCCTCGTCAAACACTTCCAGGATGTCTTCGCAACTATAGACTCGCTGGTAGTATGCGTCTTTACCTGCTTTGCCCTGTGGTCTGAGGACTATGCTGCTCTCCTCTCGGCTGTAACGGGTTGGAACTATACTGCCGCGGATATAGAAAAAATTGGAGAGCGCATCTATAATGCTGAGAGAGTATTCAATATACTAGCATTCGGTGATGGCCGACAGTACGATACACTACCAAAGAGACTTCTGGAAGAGCCTATGCCAGAAGGCCCAGCCAAAGGCCATGTCACGAGATTGGGAGAAATGCTAGATGAATATTATAAGGCACGTGGTTGGATTGATGGACGTCCAACAAAAGCTAAATTGACCGAGTTGGGACTTGACTGGCTCATAACACCATTGGAAAAGAAAGGTCTACTACCAGGCTGAATTCTCCCTCTTTCTCATTTTTATCCTCGAAATAACCCTACTAAATGAAGTTCTAACTATGCAGAAGTCACCTAATACATTAAAAGAGCTGCTGGGATTTTTATCTCTTTATCTAGTATTAATTGCACATTTAATACAAGAAGATACTGGGTATGATGAGAAGGAGAAGTACCGAAGAGCTGAGGAGGGCTCTACGGTCTGATGATAATTTCTTAGTGCTCGCTAGAAGAGCCTCTTTATCACTAAACTACCCTGTCGCACGCCCAATGATTGTGCTATTGGCTCACACTTGGCCTTTAAGAGAACATAAACAGGTTTCTCCAGTTTATACTCGGTCAATGTTTCATAGGCTCCCATGCCTTTTGCAATCACCAAATCACTATCACTTAATGTCTCCTTAAACTTCTCTGTCGAATACTCTAGCACAACTCCAACAAGATCTCCTACCGGGACTAATTCCGCAACCTCCTCAAATCCTAATGACTTGGCCTCCTCAACAGTTATGTCATTTAGAACTGGTGATGCCCTAGCACCGACGTATATCTTATTAGAGAACTTGCTTAAATATCTTACCGCATACAGATCTATAACCGCCTCTCCTGCATTATCTAGGATGTACAAAATACGATTTGCCTTACTCACTGAATTGTATAATTCCTTGCTATCGTCTATAGCTAAATTATTTATGCTTGTAGTTAACTCATTCTCAAAAGTCTCTAGCGAGAACTCATACCCTTTTACAAACCACTCAACGGCATTTGCGGCAGCGGCTAGGATCATTATTCTTCTGAAGTTTTCGTATGTCAAATCATCTAAACTGACTGAGGAGAATACCTTTTGGGCAACTTCCTGCGCGACTTTATTACTTTCCTCTTTAAGTGTCCTGTATGGATCCTTAACGCCAGTTTTTTCCGCAATGATCCTCTCTCGCTTAGTACCAAGGATTGCAGGAATACTCTGCTGTGTGAATTCCTCCACTAGCATGTTTGCAACTTGCCTTAGAGCTTCTATTACTACTCTCTCGTCTTCTGACAACAACTGCAGAATTCTTAGAGCTCTTTCGAGCAAGCATACAAAGCATGATGCTTTAACTTTCAATGACTTACACCAGTAATACTCAACCTCTAATAACTAATTTCACTGAATTAACTGGTGGATCCTTTATGAGCAAAAAAGGACTACCACAAGCTTCGATAAGGCTTATGGGCGATAAGGAACTAGTAGCAAAGTTAGTTCCGGTAATATTGAAAGCCTTAGAAAGCAGCGGCTTTGATTTCACAGCCCCACGAGAGTATCCTATGTATAAGGATAAGAAGAAAAGAAAGGAAATAGATCCAAATAGGAGTAGGATCTATATGACGGTTTATGGCAGCGTCTAGAGATACTCAGTTGCCTCCATTCTTCCAAGGTACATACCGGCCAACTTAAAGAGTTTTCTTCTTGCAAAGAAGCTTCCCACAAGAGCTCCCACGCTGGCGATAATGATGTAGGTAAAATATTCAAGTGCGGGCAGTATGACAAATCCTATGAAAGAATTAATGATAATTATGACGAATAACATCGCTATTACAACGATTGTGCCGGTCCATTTGAGTGCTCTTCTAGGGTTGTCTGCCTTATAGTCAGTCCATCTAACGACTATGTTAACGGTAAGACCTGTCGTTATGAGTGCTATAATTACCACGTAAAGTATGATGATGGAAGCTATTTGCATACCCAGAGACATTATACTCATAGGTATTAGTAGCACTATTGTTATTCCGACTATTATGTCAGAGACCAAAGATTTAGCTCTGATAATTTTTGTTGGATCAATTGGACTTGAAAGTAGTAATGCTAAATTCTTCCTTTCCATGGCCATGGCGGTGGATATAATTGTCATTGGTGAAATTACAGATATCGCTGATGATATCACTAAAAACATGTAAGCTCTCATGAACTGAAGCATCTCTGGTGTCACATTCCCATCAACGCTAATGTTAGAATACATCAGCAGCATGAAGATGAATATTACATATGTGAATATTATAGATGATACCACCGCTGGCTCACGGGTAATCATACGCAACTCTTTTCTAAATAATCCTCTAACTTCTTGACCATACAATCTACATATAAGCCCCTTTCTGGGAGTATACTTTACGATAATGCGCTCCTCAGGACTCTTTATTGCTCCAGTTATATATTTTCTCTGCAAAATTGACGATGTTCCTTCTATTAGACTCACTGAGAGTCCTAGTGATAGCGCTAGCAGAACGTATTCTGTAGGATTTGTTGCCAGGTACAACGGACTTGAGTACCATCGGAAAGGTGATATCACGCTTGATAGGATTTTAGAGAAGTGCTGAAGGGCGCTTAAAGTTGTAGGTTCGAAGCTAAGTACAGACACATAGACAAACCCAGCAAAAATTGCAAGCGTACTCCAAATCACAAGTTTTTGTCTTATTGAGAGCTTAACGTAAAATACACCTAGAGCCGCCCCAACTGACGCAAATGCTATAATTCCAATTAATAAGTTTATGCTGAAGAGTATTACCTGCAGTATACTAAAGCCTGCTGCTAAGAGAATTTCTATTATTGGAGGGTATGCAATTATCATTATGAGCAGAGTAACAGCGAGGCTATTATTTATTAAAACCGTTCTGAAGACATCCTTTGGATTCGTAGGAGAACTTAATAGCAGGTTTATTATCGCTCTTTGTCCTTTCCTAACAGACGTTATTATTGAGAATCCGCCACTTAAAGCAAAAATCATTAAAGTAAAGATTAAGATTTGTATTCCAGTTCTTATTTCTTCCTGGAATTCCTGTAACACTTCCTTAACTTCTGGTATACTAAGAACTGCATGAGTCACCAGTACATATAAAACTAGAAGGACTAAGCCTATGATAAAACCAGCTACCCGTGAAGACTTCGCTCTGATATATCCTAAAAAGCTTTTAAGGTCGTACTTAAGTACAGTCTTATATACCTCTAGAGCGCCCAATTTTCTCCCTCATCCTAAGGAATTCCATTATGGTTTCGTATTCTGGACCACCAGTAAGCTCGAAATATAAGTCTCTAAGTCTGCCACCTTCAGCTGTTTCAGCTCTTATATCTCTAGGAGAACCCTCCCATATTTTCCGCCCTTTGTGAATAATTACTATGCGATCAGCTAGAACCTCCGCAACTTCTAGTATGTGAGTAGTAAACAGTGTTGCAACTCCTTGTTTCTTCAGACCGGTTAGAATTACCTCTAGTGATGCGATACTCTTTGGATCAAGATTAGCTGTTATTTCATCAATTATGAGTAATTGAGGATGGTGTATTAGGGCCATTATTATGGCTAATTTTCTCTTCATGCCTGCCGAATATGTTGACACTGGTTGATACAATGCCTGCCCCATTTCCAGGATCTGAACTAGTCTCATAAGCTCATCTTCATGCTCTCTTAGATCGAGCCGCCAGAGGTCAGCAACTAAACTTATGTTCTCAAAGCCCGAAAGATTTTCATAAACATAAGCCTCTTCCGGAACGAACCCAATGTATTTTTTAGCCTTTATTGGCTCTTTGGTTATACTATTTCCGAATATGTAAACATCACCCTCCGTAGGTCTGAGTATACCAGTGGAGATCCTCATTAATGTCGTTTTACCACTACCATTTGGACCAAGTAGGGCGACTATTTCGCCTTCATTTACTCTCATATCAAAGTTGACAACAGCAGAAGTTCCGTCATAAACCTTCGTCACTCTATCAAACACAAGCGCTACCACTTTAGACACCAATAGTGGTCTCATAATAGCTTCAATGTATTGACTGCATTTAAAAGCCTATCATAGAACTACGGTTCGAAAGGTTCTGAAAGGAATTTTGGATAGAACCATCAATGCAATTCATTATTCAAGGACAGTAAGTTAATTAGCGAGGTATACGGAATGTATGGGCATATGTTCAAAAATAGTTATTTAAGTCCCAGTGATCTCAGTTTGTTGTTGATATTTTGATTTTCTGTACCATCCTTTGATTATGAACCATAATATTGCAGATGCCACTGAAATCCATATGAATATCTCGAGCTTTGTGAACCACTCTCTAATAAGAACATAGTTCTCTCCAAGTTTTACACCCATGAAGATTAATATGAAACTCCATATGAGACTTCCGGTGAAGGTCAATAATGTAAACTTTGCTATGTTCATTCTTCCGAGGCCTGCTGGTACTGATATCAACTCTCGATATCCTGGAATCATCCTACCTACTAGAACTGCTACCTCTCCATACTTACTGAAGAATCTTTCAGACACTTCTAGATGCCTTTCGTTGAGTAGGAAATATTTTCCATATTTCATTATGAATGGTCTCCCGAGGTACATACTAGCCAAATATATTAGTAGCATTCCAAGAACGTTGCCTAAGGTTGCTGCTAGTATTGAATAATAGAAGACCATTTTGCCTCTAGCCACAAGAAAACCAACGAATGGTAGGACTAGTTCCCCTGGGATTACTGGGTATATTATCTCTATGAATGCTAATAAGAACACTCCCAAATATCCAAGGTTACTGATCAAATTAACTACAAATCGCATGACCTCTATGAACACTCCGCCGCTTGGAGTACTCAGTTGAAATGCAGAATTAATGATTACTCCTAAGACTATAGGACCGAAGACCATTGCTGAGAATAATTTATCTATGTGATCCATAATCTTCCCCTGAGTGAGCACGCGATCTTGTTAAGAGGTTCACTAAGACACAATGATGCAAATAATCCTTAAAGCTTTAAAAAAGCTGTCACTGCCTCTTTTTGATGAATATTTTAACCATTAATAAATGATGTTAGTAGGTGGCATTCTTGCTCTTTAAGCGACTTATTCCGGTTGAGGAGGCTCAAAACATTCTTATCTCCCATACAAGGAGAATCACGGATGTTGAGGAAGTGGAGCTTGACAACGCATTAAATCGCGTAGCTGCCTCGGATATTTATGCTGAAGTAAATGTTCCCAATTTCGACAGAGCAACACTAGATGGTTATGCTATCATTGCTGAGGACGTATACAATGCATCAGAAGGAAACCCAGTTAGACTTCTCTTAAAGGGTTACATAAAAGCTGGTACCTATCCTCGAAACTGTCTATCACATAATGAAGCTTTTAGAGTTGATACTGGAGCGCCCCTGCCAAAAGGAGCTAATACAGTTGTACCAATCGAATATACGAGCGAGGAGGGAGGTTATGTACTTGTTTTTCGTAGAGTTCCTCCTTGGGCTAACATTCAGTGGGCTGGGGAGGATATTGCTCGAGGGGAGATAATAGTTCAGAGGGGAACAATTATAACACCTCGTCATGTGGGAGCACTGGCTGGTACTGGATATCATAAGGTTAAGGTTGTAAGAAAACCCAGAGTTGCAGTATTCTCAATTGGAGATGAGTTAATCACAACAGGCTCTGAATTATCGCCAGGTAAAATATATGACATCAATATTCACACAATTGCATCCTTAGTTAGGGAAAACTTCGGTGAGCCCGTTATACTAGGTATAGCAAGAGATTCCCCTGATTCAATACTTGAAAAACTAGAAGCTGGATTAAAAATTGCCGACATCGTGGTGTCAACGGGAGGATCATCTGTTGGTCAGGCAGATTTTGTCCGCATGGCTGCGGAGAATCTTGGCGCTGAGATACTTTTCCATGGTGTTATGAGCAAACCTGGAAAGCCCGTTTTTGGTAGTAAAATTGGAGACAAGCTCTATATAGGTTTGCCCGGAAATCCTACCTCCGCTATTGTAAGCTTTATGCTTTACGTAAGACAAGTCATTCTAAAGATGCTTGGTGTAATACCCATACAAAGACTTCCAGCCAAAGTAAAGTTGAGAAGGAGAGAGTATGGCGAGAAAGGAAGAAGACTTTACAAAGCTGCCGCAATCAAGAGACTTTCTAATGAATTCCTATATGAATCTCTCCCGGCATCCTCCGAGTCAATTTCAACACTTTCAAAAGCTGATGCATATTTCATTATAGGTGAAGATGTAGAGTTTCTCGACGCAGGAACGCAGTTAGATCTAACGCCTTTCGATGCCAATTCCCAGCCTGCTGATATCTTCATAATTGGTGAGTTCTCACCGGCGATTTTAAGGACCATTTTCTCAACACTTGGCGATAGATATGCAATCAGATATATCAAGAGGAGTCACGAGGCTACAATAATGGCGATAAAGGATGGTATTGCTGATATTGCTATACTTAGGAGTGAGCTAGAGGGATCTATAAAAGTAATCCGCGAGCTAGCTATAGCTGGTGACAAATCAAAAGGTGATGTTGTAACTGCTTTGAAAGACATTGAAGGCGTAGAGATTACACTAGTTGGTTCACATCACTCAGCAATATTAAGATATCTCAACAATTTGGCAGCCGCTGTTGTTGCACCAAAAGAGTTTCTAGAGCTTTATGGTATTAAAGACTACTCTATTATTGGATACGAGAACATCTTTGTATATGTTTCTGGGGACCTTAAAGAAATCGTTAAGGATGCAATAGAGAAACTTGGCAATATCTAGCTAATATCCTCTTGTTGCCTATGTCAATACATTAACGCCGTATCTCCTGAGTTCTGCTATCTGCTCTACTGGTACATCACATTCACGAACGCTGACAAGTTTAAGCTTCCTATAACGCGCTGCTAGTCTTATTAGTGGACCTAAATCCCGCACTAAAGTACCGTCAAGATATAGTCTCTCGAGAGATTTTAATTCTTCTACTGCGGAAATTTCATGCACAAAGCAACCACTCATATCCAGAACTTTGAGGTTTTTCATTCGAGTCAGAACTGATATATCATTAATTAATGTATTACTAATATCAAGCAGCTCTAAGTTCAAAAGGTCCTCTATTTCGCATAGGGTACTTACCCTTGTATTAGATAAATTCAGCACTCTCAATAACTTGAGGCCTCTTAAGAATTTAATACAATCAATCTCCGTGTTTCCAATGTCTAACACTTCAAGACGCTTGAGATGACCTATGGACTCCGGATCATGTACTTTAGTAGTATTAAGATTTAGTTCTACGAGAGACTTCATGTTTTTGACGAAACTTATGTTTGAAACATGCGTAAAGTCCAGATGCAATACTTCTAAAACTCTGAGGGAGGATAATGCCTCGCACTCATAAATATCCGCCGCACTAAGTATTAGGCGCCTTAAACTCCTAAGCCGAGTGAGAAGTTTACAATCATGGAATTGAGTCTTGCCCAGGTTAAGGCTTTCTAGTTTCTTCAATTTAGACAGAACTTGAAAGTTATCAACGGTTCTAACGTACCAGAGACTTAGCACTCTCAAATTCTTTAGATTACCTAATGGAGTTATATCCTTCACATAGGTTTTATCTAATATTAGCTCCTCAAGTCTGCTGAGATAGGATAATTCTTCTATACTATCGATATTTATACATCCCCGTAATGAAAGTCTTCGGAGATTCTTAAGGTGCTTTATGGGTGTTAAATCATTTATTCTAGTGTATGATAGATCCAACTCAGTGAGATTTTCGAGTAATTTTAATGGCTCTAAAGTTTCTATGAACTTGCAGTTATAGAGAGACAACTTCCTCAAATCTTTAAACTTCGAAACTAACTGCAAGTCCTTTATTCGAGTGTCACTCAAATCTAAGCAAACAATTTTACCCCGTTCTGTTTCATAGTAGACACTTTTTCCGAGTTCCTTAGAGATCCCCTCTATACTTTCAATCTCATAGAGTTCTTTGTCCAAAGACGACACCGCCACTATTTATAACTGAAATTTTTGCTATTATCTTGAAACATCCCCCATCAATCCTAGGTGATAATATTTGATATACTTTGTAAGTATAGTAGACGTTGAAAGCGAGGGAGGCATATCAAAGTGGCATTTTATTCACCCTGAAACACCAGAAGCACTTAGAAAACGACTATACGAATACAGAGATCTGATTTCTAGCTTTGCCTATGCGATTATAAGAGCTTTTGGAAGCGAAATTATCGGTGAAAAACTTAGAGAATTAAAACTCTCGGATGTTCAAATAGTATTTAGCACCATTGAGCATAAGGGTCGTCTATATTATGTGATCTTCATAGCTGATATCCGAGACAATTCATCCGCTGTTGATAGAATATTTACAGCATTTTATAAAAAGTATTACAAGGATTTCGATTCAATACTTTCTGGTCCAATAATCAACACAACAATAGTCGATAGATTGAAAGCGGCCTTTGCACAATTCCTGTTCCCACATGCTAGACAGAACCCCCTTTTAGGGGCTAGAGACTTAAGACACTTCATTATAAGTTACTTAATGGCTGTAGCTATAACAGGACTACTAGCATTTATGACCTGGGTTATAAATAGGATCCCCCAACCTAGCTTAATGAATACCAATCCAATTCTCTTTGCGCTCATAGTTTTCCTGTTGATATTTGTCGCACCCGGTATACCAATAGGTATGATAACTCAATATCGGAGGTTTGCTTTCGCAGTAGCATATATGGACAGCCTAACAATCACGCTTATATCGCTAGTCGTATGGAGAGATTTGCTTCTATCGTATGCTAGCTTTGCAGAACAATATGTGCCCGACGTTACAATACTCCTAGCTATAGGAGCCATACTAATTGGTGCAATGCTTGGAACAATGTTAATGTTCATATCATATGGAGTGGCATGGTATTTCGAGGCGAGAAGACTCACCAGTGTTAGATCCTTAATAACACTTGGAGCCCCCATCGAAAAGAAGCCACCAACAGAACTTGAGGAAGTTGAAATTCCGAGTCCAGAAGAGGTTTCGAGCACTGAAGAGAATCCTTGAAATGCTCCGTCTGTTCTCAATTTTACAATTTTCATCCCTTGCACTTTTTTAAACCACTGTAAAGTGTCACAAAAACTCAAATTGATGAAGATGTCATATATGTACTAACATTAAGCGAGTTATTAATTGCTTGATAAGGTGTAGAATAGCTATAAGTAATCCCTTATTAATTTTCATGCCTTGAGTTTTTAGTATTGTTTTTACTAATCTTTTGAGGTTTTGACATTATGACGAAAAACATTATTTGCTCATCCATGATCGGTGGATTGAATGTATATTAATACACTAAAGAATACACTAAAATACGTGTTAAGATTCCCGCTAGCAAAAGCAATAACTGGATCCGCAATAACAGCGATCCTTTGTATGCAGCTCGGTTTTCCCTGGAATATGTCTCTCACTTTGGCTGTGTTTGTTCTCACAGTTATTCTCGTCATTAGTGAAGCATTCAGTAGGGGTACTTCAGCGCTTATAGGTAGCTCCATCATGCTTATCATTATGTATCTCTCAGGATACGACTTGATAGAATTTGTATCTAGTTCTATTGAGATCGAGACTATTCTTATCCTTATTGGCATTATGTTAATTGCAGCTGCTGGATTTAAAAGTGGATTTCTTTACTTCATTGGAATAAAGTTAGCAAAAATTTCAAAAGGGAATCCTATCAGACTTTACGTAATCCTAGCAATATTTGTTTACATTCTGGGCTATTTCCTTAACTATGAAACAATTGTGGCTGTTGGAGTCTCTCTTGCAATAGCCATATGCAGCGTTATGGGGATCAATCCACGCCCCTACATCTTAATGACAATCTTCGTAGTAAATATTGCCGTATCTACAGCATTAATCTCCTGCGTTCCCAACATAGTCGTCGCCGCAACAGTTAAGCTTGACTATGGATTTTTCATAGCTAACTTAGCACCAATAACCTTGGTGATGGTCCTAATCGTTTTCTATATTACACACTCTGTAATGCCACCAAGTAAATCTGTTGATCCATTACGAGCGCTCGCTGTAGTGGATATGAATCCATGGTTATTCGTAAGAAGCAAGCTAGAATTCGCAATTTCATTCGCTAGCCTGGCAGGTTTCATCCTGGGCCTTCTACTTTTGCGCACGCACGGACTTATCATTGCTACCGTGCTATTCGCCGCATTGGTGCTTGCAACTTTTCGTAGAGCTGATGAATTACTCCGTGATATTGATTGGGATACAATCATATTCATCATGAGCTTCTACCTAATAGTTGGTGGTGTCGCTAAGCTAGGAATACTCAATATGCTTGCTGAAGGATTACTAGGGCTTGCTGGGAGCAATATTTTCCTCCTATTGACAGTGTTGTATTGGCCAGCGTTGTTTATAAGTGGACTTTTGGAAGATCTTCTCTATGTGTTGCTGCTCATACCAATGTTAAGCCAAATTCTACTTCAGCCCGGATTTGAAATTTACAGAGAGTTCTTCTGGATACTCTTAATACTGAGTTGTAACGTTGGAGGAGTAATGACTACTTATTCCTCACCATATAATCTCATAGGCCTCGCTATAGCTAAAAGAGCTGGCGAAGAAATATCCAGTAAGACATTCCACAAGATAAGCAAGAGAGCGTTTCCCATTGTCAGCGTCATTACATACGCCTACCTGGTTGCATTACTATACTTTAGAGAGTACATTGGCATAGGAATAGCGTTAGCAATCATAACTATGGTGCTCGTAATAGTTCATCGACTCGTCGGTATCAGTAGACTCCTACGAAGTATAATCTCAGAAACTGTGAGAATCCTTAAAAAAAGAGTGATAAAAATTTAGCTATTCAATAGGCTTCTTTGGCTCAAGCGGCTCCCAGCCGAATTTAGCCCTAAAATCGTTCACCATTCTAATCGCTTTCTCCTTCGTCTCTGGGTCCATATGCTTAGATTTTAAGATCGCCATGAATAGAACCCATGTTCTAGCATTTATCACCTTCTTAGGAATGCCGTGATCATAATCCTCCTGGAGTTCCCTGATAATGGCAGCTACTTCCTCTATATCAGAAAGTCCTGGTTTGCCTATATCCCTAACCTCTCTACCCAGGTAAAGACTTCCCCTCTCTACAACAACAAATTTACCCATTTCATAGGTAATCCTATTCTTGACTAACCTATCGTAGAATGTCCAGTTATCATAAACATTCGGAGCCCTCCTCTTTAACTCCGAGAGAACGAAAGACCTTACCGTCCTTGAGGTTACCTCCTTACTACCAGCAATCTTTTTCTCAACCCTATCGGCAATCTTCTCAGCAAGACTCCTTGAACCACCCGCTTTAACGATACTAGCAACGAGCTTCTCCCTATTATAGGGCTCAGCTGTTCCATCGACCTTCAAAATCATCGTCTCGATTTTTTCTTCCCTTCCTCTCTTAGCCAAAATTACCACCAGTAAAAATTGGGACTACTTTCAAACAATGACTTTATATGATTATATATAAATAAGTTTAATTAGACGCACCCCCTTATAAGAAGTTGCTATCAACTCTAAACCAATCTCAAACCGCTCTAAAACAACCAAGCTAGTCCAAGCCAGTTCAACCAACCTTTCTCCAGGCTATAGCTCCTCATGGACCAGTGATATTTACGATTCCTAGAACCCCTTGACCCTTATGTATACAAATCTTCCTCTTCCTCCTCCCCTTCAGTAAGTCCCAATAGCATGTCTCCCAGATCGTCCAGCTTCCTGGCTATCTCATTTATGAGATCTATTGCCTCAGCAAGAACTTTATCATCAATACTCTCAACATTCTTAGCACTTTCAATAAGTTCGTAAACTTTACTCCGCAATTCACGCAGAGAATTAAGCAAATCACTCAAGACCAGCACCAGCCAAACGAAACTTTACCATGCAAAATACTATCAAAAAAAGCCATATATAACTGAACTTATCGATAGAACCATAAACAACAAGAAATTCTCCGTTGCTTCGGAAGTATACAAAATTAATCTATTTCCAGCTCCTTGAGTCCTTTAAAAATGGAAGAGAAAGCGGGAGGTTTATGTTTATAGAGCTGCCCCTACCTCTTTATTGCCTCCTCATATTAGTACTTTTCTAGACATGCCTCTAACTTCATGACAATATCTATTATCATGCGTGTCTAATACTCTCCGAGCTCTTTCTTATATATTTCTACTAGTTTTTCACCCCAGTTATCTATGTCTTTTAGTCTTCCTAGGAAGAATCTTAGGATTGGTGGTTCGTATACCCATTGTAATCCTTTTATTACTTCTCTGTTCTCGTATAGCCATACTAATCTATCTATCAAGTAATCTGCATGTGATTTCAAATATGTTCTTCTTGGAAATGCTATTCTTATTAGTTCTAGGTCTGGGTATATCTCTCTTCCATCTTTATCTCTATCCATTGATAGTGCTCCTCTCTCCATTGATCTAATACCTGATGCTATGTAAAGTGCTGCTGCTAGTGATCCTGCAGGGTATTCGTTTCTCTTAACATGGGATAAGAATTCTACCGCGTCAATGTGAACTCCTAAGCCCCCTGGTGGTAGTATTACTGGTATTCCTCTTTTATCGAGTTCTCTAACAGTATAGTTTATTAACTCTAGCTCTGACCCTATGATACTCTCATCAATCATTTCTCTTAGTCCAACAGCCATTGCTGCAATCTCTCTAGTACTCATGCCCCCATACGTTAAGAATCCCTCGTATACTGGTACATGGACAATTAATTTCTCGTAAAGCTCCCTATTATTAGTTGCTATTAGCCCTCCTCTAACTGATGGCGCTTTTCTGGCACTCATATATACTAAATCAGCGTAGCTCACAAATTCTCTAAGTATGCTAGCTAAGCTTTTAGACTTATAGCCCGGCTCCCTCTCCCTTATAAAGTATACGTTCCAATCTATCATACTAGCGTCTAGTACAAGTAGGACATTATATTTATCACAGAGCTCTCTCACCTCCTTAATATTCCTCATAGATACGGGTTGCCCTCCAAGGAGATTAGCTACAGCTTCTATTCTAACAAATGGAACTCTATTACCAAACCTTCTAAGAATATCTTCAAGCCTCTCAATATCAATGTCACCTTTAAATGGGTATGTACTCCTCTTATCTAAGGCCTCCTTGACTGGAATCTCTATTATCTCACCACCAGCAAGCTCTATATGGGCTTTAGTTGTTGTGAAATGATAATTCATAGGTACAATACTACCTTGCTTTACGAGAACCTTAGATATGATGTGTTCAGCGGCTCTACCTTGATGAACTGGTATAACATATTTAAAACCCATAAGCTCTTCTACAACACTTGAAAGCTCGTAATACGACCTACTACCAGCATATGCGTCTTGAGCAGATATCATAGCTGCGATTTGCTTATCACTCATAGCATTAACGCCACTATCAGTAAGCATATCTATGAATACATCGTCAGCCTTTAAGAGGAAAGTGTTCCAGCCAGCCTCTCTAATGGCCTTAAGCCTTAAATCGATAGGTGGAAGGCTTAACTTCTCAAAAACTCTGATCCTAAACCCGTCAACCTTAAGGAGTCCGCCATCATGAGACTTGACAACGATCAAGTTGAACACCTAAACGCAGCTGGCCGTACATGATGATATAGCACTTATAAATTCGTTGTCATACATAGTAGACTCTAGTGGGATGACTGAGTTATATTGAACTAAGTGGTAACGTGGCTGAAGGACTGTTTTCTTTGCAAAAGTTTTCAAGCTGTTTTGACTACTATACGTACTTGGAATTAAAAATGCCCCACCCCAATGACGGCAAAATAGCCATCAGGACGGAAGGATATACCTATCCCTCGAAGCGGGCTCAGTGGTGCTCGTCGATGTAGCTCCCAATGAGCCTACAGTAGGTGGCAAGAACTAGGGGTGAGCCCCGTGTTGATAGTATCGTGCTATCTAAAAACACCTAAACAAACCTGAACAATTAACACGAGCAACTACCCGAAACTTGGTCAACCTATCCCTGTAGGTTACCTTTGCATCTATATTAAGTTTAGCAAAAGTTCATTAACCTCTTTTTTGAGATTCTAAATGCAAGAAACTCCACTGTCGAAGTCCCTCACAATTTTTGTTACATCAAAAATGGGACTCGAACTTGAAGGAATAGGAGGATTCAATAAGCTTTTGGTGATGAATGTATGGAAAAAGGCCAAAAGGAAGCCAGGATAGGTTTAGGTAGTGAGGAAGATATAGTTCGTAGAATAAATACTGATGACATATTCAAGAATTCGTTGAGAGAGTGCATGATTACTCTTGGCTTTAATCCTAAAGGGGAAATTACTACATACAAAGATAATGTAAAAACAGATATTTTCATAAAGATAAATGGTGAAATCGGCGCAAGTGTAAAATCGAGCACAGGGACAAGTTTTCATCATCTTGATAGGAGACGTCTCGAAGACTGGAGGGATTTATTAAGTATGCCGAATGACATTTTTGAGATTATAAAGGAAGCAATACTACGGGTTGCTAGAAATTCGAGGGATAAATTTATACTGGAGGCAGACAGACCCAAAATAAAGGAATTCTTTGCTAAGCATCTTAAATCTATAATAAATGAAGTTTTCACGAAGGGAGAGGAGAGTTTAAGGCTGTTGATGATAAACGATAAACGAATCAGGAAAATTTATATTTTTAGAATGGATGATGTCCTCAATTTTTGTATGAGAATGCTAATAATAACATAAACTTTAGTAACAAAGGAATTATCAAGCTTGGAGACTTCATTACGGTCCAGAGAAAAGGTGGAAATGGAAGACATATAACTATTCCTAAAACTGATTGGGAACATCCAGGTAATCAATTGCAATTCAAGTTTTCACCTTTAAATTTTGTGGAATTTATCCTGAAAACAAACGCCATTAAGTTTTGTACAATTGAATATTGAACTTGTGATTAGATAGTATCTGATACAGTTCCTCAACTTTTTTTTCAGGGTTTTCTATTTTGATTGCCTCAGCTATAGATAAATCAAGCCTGTACCTATACTCCTTATTTAGTTGATCCCAGAAGGATGGTAAAGGTGTATTTAATATATCGTTAACGCTTTTACACAACTTAAAAGTGCTTTCTTCACCAATCACACTTACGTTGATCATAGGCAATTCTAGGTAATCATTTTCTAGGAACCTTGTCCATGTCTCCGAAATTTTTCTACCTAACAACATGAGTATTGAAATAAAAATCGTACTGTTAAACCAACCGGCAAGGAGCTTAGCAGTTACTTCATTCTCATCTTTGATTATATAAAAATTTTTAGACGCAGCTATTTTCTCCTTGGTATAATTCGCAAAAACTCCTCGCCGCTTAAACATCAAATCTACTTTATCTGGTATGAATACATGCCCGAATGGTTTTTTTGTTATCATTTGCCTGTGAACATGACTGTACCAGTATTTGCCATACGCATTTATAGCTGGCTTTGCCGTGCCAGATTTAATTCCCCACTTGATGTAATGTTGCAGGTCTTCCGGTAGGCTATCTAGCTTTACTGGAGGAATAGATAGCATGTAGCTGTCTACATTCGCTTCAATGAGATAGCTATAAAGACTTGGTTTACGGAGGGTTTTTATTAAGAATTCTTTACTCAACGCCAATCTAACTTTGCTTTTAACATTTTCTACTACTACAAACTTTTCATCTTCTTTTAAGATACGCCATTCCACATTTGGGATAAAAAAGAATTCCGGTCCATACATTTCAACCCCTCTAATAATACTTCTTTTACCTAGAACATCTTTCCAGTGTCCCAATGTACCGTTTTTTAGCCCCTGTTTAAATACATCGACTACGATGTCTCTAAGTTTATTTTCTCCGAAAAGAGCCAACCAGTTAATATCCAAGAATTGAGGCAAATCATGAATGTTAAATGAATTTACTTCATGATTCGATTTATGTTTACCCATGATAATTTTGACGCATTCTTCTATATTGCCATTTAATTCGGCAAATACCGTTAGTCTATTTCTGTTAGGCCTTTTAATCGCTACTATGATGACTTCTTTGAATCCGCTATCTTCCGAAAATGACGGCCTGGATGCACACTCTATCACTGCAAGAACATCATAATTCTTCCTCAAAAGGGATTTATATCCTCTTCCATATATTGTATAAAATGTAGATGCTGGAAGAACGGATACTATTAAACCATCTTTGTTTAATGCGTAGTCTGATAGAAACATTGACAATGTTTGAAGGCTGGCTTCTTTCCTAGTAATATATTCTCCATAACCTAATCCGTTTATGACTTTAAATAGATAGCCTCGGTAACTTTTTTCTAGGTATTTCCACCTAGTGAAAGGTGGATTTGTTAAAATGATATCCGCTTTCGGTAAGTTTGTCGGAGTAAGTTGGGATAGAGCTTCAGGTATCTTCTTAAACGCATCTCCTACTATCACATTAATAAGGTCTTTCCTCCCTTTTGTTGCAGAGAGTAGTGCTGCATATGCAACTAAGGCAGGTAGAGGTAACGGTTCAATACCCCAAACCATTTGTAATCTTTCTGTTCCTATCTTCTGAATCATTGTTGTTAATGTGCGTGCTGAACCAAGGAATGGGTCTGCAAGAACTATTTTTTTGTTTTTGAAAGTATCTAGATATTCACATGCTACACACGCCATGAGGCGAGTGCCCTGATCGACTGTATAATAAGCTGCAAACCTTTTTCTCTTAGCTTGTGGTATTAACTTTTGTACCTGAGTTTGGCATTCATTGATAGAAATATCCACTTTTGGTAATTTAGATTCAATAAATTTAATTTCATCAGAGTTCAGCCTTTCCAAATTAGGCAGTACCGGAGCATCCCAATCTTTCAGTGATTCTAGACTTCTATCTTTGCTATATTGTAATATAACCTTTAAGCTGGCTATGAAAATTTTAAAATTGTCAGGAGTAGCAGGTTCTATACCTAGCTTTTGAAGTATTCTGCTTTGCTTCATATTCACTTCACTTTCTTCTTTTCTCTCTCATTCGGATTAGATTTTCAACAAGCCTGAAAGAGAGCTATAGAAATCCTCACATTGCGCCACCCCTAGGCACTTCTTAGCGCATGTGTTGCCCTCTTACCTGAGAGATCGCTGCACTCACTAAAGTATTTTACAAGCCCATCACTTAGGATTCGGTTACTGCTATTCCCGGCGCTGCAAGTTGATGTGGGCCTATCCCTAACCGCTATCCAGAGTCTAACAGCCTCCTCAAGCACTCTAGAAATCGAACCCTTCCCTCCTCCAAAACGCCTGGCTACCTCAGTCCTAAACCCCCTCTTCAGATTATCTAGAAGCATGAAGACGATCCTGCCCATACTTTCACCATTGTCGGATAGTTAACACTTTATAACCATCCATTCCACCTCAACCTTAAAGACTTTGTAGGTGACTTTTGTCACCAACAGTAAAAATGTTATAAAGTTAACTATTTTGAAACTGCTGACATACCCCAACATAGACAACGTTTCACTTATGTATTTATCTATACAAACTCTTATCTACTTGTGTACCTATTTACATATGTTTAGACTACTTTAAAACTTTAAAAGATTCCACTGACCCCCTCTCTGCACTGAATGACGGATTTGTGAAGGTTTAAGGATATCAATCAAGATAGCTATCTGAAGAGCCTGAATCATCTAAACTATAACTAAATTGATTTCGATAAGTCCCCCATGTAGGAACCCATGAATTGGCTTATGCTAAGTGACACATTACATGGCGAAGTATGAGACTCTTCTTATCCTTCTCCTGAAATGTTGAGTGTATATGATGAAACAGTTACAACTGAAAGCCCAACCTTTAGAGCGAAGGAGGTCAGCTATTCGTGGTACTTAAGTATCAAATGATACTCATGTCAAAAGTTGTAAGTGAAGGTGTGTACCTCTAAAACTTTTTTGTATAAGTGTTTTTGATCATCGTCTGGCAACATCACAAGTAAAATTCAGCGAAATCATGCGTAATGTTTATAATGGTAGGGTTTAGTTTGATCGCTGCGAAGGTTGTTCTATGTTTTCTTTTCTCGCATGGAGACGCTTGAGGCTACTACGAGTGGGTCCCATACTGGTGAGAATGGTGGTGCGTAGCCGAAGTCAATGTAGAATATGTCGTCTATTGTCAAGCCTGCGTAGAGTGCTGTGGCAATTGTGTTTATCCTGCTCATCATGCCGGCTCCAACGATTTGTCCTCCTAGTAGCTTTCTTGTGTTTTCATCGTAGATTAATTTGGCGGTGATTTTTGCTGCGTCTGGGTAATAGGAGGGTTTGTTTAGCCCTTCTATTTTCACGCTCTTAACGTTATAGCCTTCGGCTTTTGCCTCTTTTGTGTTAAGTCCAGTATATCCTATCTCTAGATCGAAGAATTTGATGAATGAGGTACCGACAGCGCCTTTCATTTCCATGTATGCTCCGGCTACGTTAGCTCCAGCGACTCTGCCCATTTTGTTTGCTATTTGGGCTAGAGGGAACCAGTCTGGCTTTCCTGTCACGATGTTTGTCATTTCGGCTACATCTCCTGCGGCATACACATTCTCTAGATTTGTTTGCATTCTTGGATTGACTTTGATTGTATTCTTGAACCCAAATTTCAGTGGAGATCCAGTGAGCATGTCTGTGTTTGGCTCTATACCAATGCCAACTATGACTATGTCAGCTGGATATTCTCCTTTGTTTGTTATGACTTTTTGAACCCGCTGTTCTCCTTCAAAGGCAATGACTTCTTCCTCTTTATGTAGTTCAATGCCTTTATTTAGCAATTCTTTTTCAACGAGCTCGCTCATGTCGTCATCGAGCTTAGATAATACTTTTGAACCATGTGTAATTACAGTTACTCTCTTTCCTTGTCGTAAGAATGCGTCGGAGAATTCAATGCCTAGTGGTCCTGCTCCTATCAAAACCACGTTTTTGCAATTCTTTAGGTCCTTTTTTATTGGTATACCATCATCTATATGTCTAATGTAATACACACCATTTAGATCTTCCCCATCTACTTTCAATCTACGTGGTTTTGAGCCCATTGCTAAGATGAGGTAGTCATATTCAAATTCAAGTTCTTTATCATCGCTTAGAGCATAAACTTTGCATGATGAGAAATCAAACTTGTAGGCTCTAGTTCTTAAGTATATTTTGAGTCCCCTTTCTTTTTCCAGAAATTCTGCAGGGTAATGCACGAGTTTTGATTCATCGTCAAAGAAGCCGCCTAAGAAGAATGGTAAAGCGCAGGGAGCATGTGAAACATGATTTTTGGCTTCAAGAACTATGACTTCAAGCTCTGGGCTTGTCCTTTTTGCTTTTGCTGCGGCAGCCATGCCAGCTGCTCCCCCACCAACGACTACAACTCTCTTAGGAGCCACTTTGATTCCCCTAGACTTTTTAATCCAAAAATCACTGTTTGAAGTTAAGAGGCGCAAAATGTACGCAAAATATTATTATAAGCTCTAACTTTCTCAAGACGCAAGACTTTCGGTTATAAACTCAAACTCTCTTAAAGTTAGTAGATCTCTTGCTAGATCTTTATATGCTAAAAACCCAAAGACTGATGCTATTATTACTCCAGGGATTCCAAGCATGAGGTGCATATAATCGCTAGCTCCTGGATACAGGACCTCGCTAAGGAATACGAAGGCATTTATAGCACCGTGTCCTAGTGCGGGGGCTAGTACACTTCCTGTTTTCATTCTAAGCCAGGTCAATATTGCTCCGTGGGCTATACAAAAGGGTATGAATAGAAGCAAACCGAGGGCCTTTAGATTTTTGTAATTGTAACCAGTGAAGATTATCAATGGTGCATGCCAGATGGCCCAGATTGCACCTATGAAGAGTATAGTTCGCTCGAGGGAGTTCTCTATTAAGAGCTTGTCTAAGAGATAACCTCGCCACCCAATTTCTTCTCCGAGAGCGAGTAGAGCATAAGCTATTGGTGCTAATAGTATAGTAATTAACACTAACTTGTAAAGCTCGCTTGGTGGAATTCCCATGCGAATTGCCATCCAGTACAGTTTGATTTTATACTCTGTCAAACTCCAATCTATGTTTATTCCAAGGATGCTCGATAGGGCTGCCGCCAAGACCACAATCGTCGCAGGATATACGTATGCAGGAATCAAAAATTTTGAATTTCTAATTCTGATCCGCAAGAAATGAGGCATTTCGTTTAGAATGTTGACCATAATTCCTGCCATTGCCGCTGGGATAAAGATTAGTATGAGCATAAGCATATCAGCAATGATATTTTCTTTGCGAAGATTCTCAAGTATTATGGCAGCTTCAAGTATGTATGAGATAACAAAGACATAGATTAGATACAGTTTCGTGTTCCTGTCAATTTTAATAAACAATTCCTGTCTCCCCCTTATAAATAACAAAAGACCCTTTTAATGCATCAAAGGTGATGATAACGACTAAGCTTGCTGGCCTAGAATTTATAACAATGAGCTAACTCTAACTTACGTAATCGGGTGATGGAGAATGCTACCCCTGGCGCACCTAGCTGTGACTTACATACTTTGGCGTATTCTAGGGATTTTCTTCGAGACCGATATGATTTCTTTAGCTCTCGGAATAACATTTGGTGTTCTCATTGATGGTGATGTTATCCTAAAGGGATCAAAACACCGGGAATCAATGTTTCATAGCTTTGTCCTTTGGTTTGTGTTGATCCTCTTGCTATATTTACTCAAAATAGAATACTGGTGGACTGCACTTTTTGGAGTAGCGCATATAATGCTTGATATGATTGATTGGGATGTCTATCCATTTTATCCCATTTCAAAAAAGGCGCTGGGTCTTCGCATACTTGCTCGAAAATCCAAACTTATCGTAGGCAAAAATCAGCTTAATGAGTTCGTGCTGGAATACGTTAGGAATAGGTATTTCGTAGTGTCAGAGATACTTTTGGGAATGACTGCGCTTATCACCTACATATACTTGTAGGATATTCTTATTCAAATGAACTCAATCTGACAAAGACTTCTCACTAAATTCGCAGGGTCTTTGGCAAGTGTTTAAAAGTTCCATGGATTGGACTGCTTATCTCCCCACCTCTTTATAAATTCTCTAACATAGTTTTGGGCGGATTCTCTTAGCACGTTTAGGGTTTCTTGAATATCGGCTCTGAAGTTTATGGCAACTATTGTCATAGACAATTCATCGTTATTTTCTGCAACGGCAGCCAGTTTTGTTCCATTCATTCCAAGAACAGCAAACTTGAATTCTGGATCAAATAAGAGTCTACTGTATGGGTTGCAGATTTTGTTTACCAGATCTTTTTTGCCTGCAATAGATATTGGCAAACCTTGTGAGTCATACAATGCAATAGCATCTGCACCAAGTCTTTCCGCCAGCGCCTGAGATATGAAATCTATGTAGTTTCCCTTCAAGTCAGCATACAAACTCTTTAGGAGTATTAGCATGCTCAATGGATCGTATATGCTAGTCTCCAGAACCAGAGCGCCCAAGCGCTTTCCCATTATCTGCTCCTTTATTTTCTCGCCAGATAGGACATTTCCAGCGTCTTGTTTATGGGCGAGAAGAATTATCTTCGGCTTTTTGACAGCATACTTTATGTACATTTTTCTTACGAATTCAAAGTATTCTTTGGCTTCTGGTAGTCTTTCTGGTCTTGATGAATCAACAACAAAAACTATATAATCAGCTGATGGGAATAGTATCTTGTAGAAGTCCTCATTCAGCCTATATACCTCCTGTCCTGGAATTATAGAGATTGTTAATTCAGCCCTACTTAGTCTCTCAACACCCGTGGAAGCGGTTGTCTTAGATGCTCTCTCGCTATCGAGATACTGTAAGTATAATTTTATTGATGTCTTCCCAGCCCGATCAAGACCTACAAATACAGCATTTATCATAAAGCTCTCACCAAAAGTCTAGAAGCGCCATTTTCTTATAATGGCAAGTATTGCTTATGTATTATCAAGGAGTTGCAGGCGTCTGGGGACTCTAAGTACGTATTCCTAGTAAATTTTGGTAGGAATAAAGTTTGCGGACGAGGGCTTGTCTGATATCCTAGCTCTAAAGGGCGAGACTTCCAATTATAAGGTCTAAAAATTTGTTCAATTTGCTATCTAAGCTATTTTAGTTTTTTGTAATATAAATCCTGCATGCAAGATGAATTAAGCTTGGTGACTTATAGCATGGCAAGGATGGTAGATATAACGCACAAGAAAGACCTAGTACGAATTGCTACAGCAAGAGGCAAAATTCATTTGCGAAGGGAGACAATTCAATTAATTAAGGAGGGACGAGTGGAGAAGGGCGATGTTGTAACGATAACAAAAATTGTTGCTATAGATGCAGTTAAGAGGACTTCGGAGCTTCTTCCATTTTGCCATCCGATAGGAATAACTCATGTAGATGCTGATGTCAGACTTTTTGATGATTATGTAGAAGTTGAGGTTACTGTTAAGGGTTTGGCTAAGACTGGCGTCGAAATGGAGGCACTTACTGGCGTTAGTCTTGCTCTGCTAAATGTGTGGGATATGGTTAAAAAGTACGAGAAGGATGAAACTGGAAACTATCCATGGACAAAGATCTCAGATATTGTGGTCGTGAAGAAGGTGAAGTTAGATGAGTCACAAATGCCATGAGGAAGAGGCTAAAGCGAGTATAGGAGTGGTAAGATTCTCTATCTATGTAGTGAGTACATCAAGATACGAAGCTATTCGGAAGGGTGAGAATGTTGAAGATGTTAGTGGCGAATTGGCCATTCAGATTATTAAATCTGCTGGGTTCGAGGTAGTATCAAAGGAAATAATTCCAGACTCAAGGGAAGCTATAATACAAGCTCTAAAGAAAGCTTCTACAGCTGGTGCTGACATTATACTATTCATTGGTGGTACCGGAATAACGTGGGATGATGTCACAGTGGAAACACTTGAACTCATGTTTGACAAGAGAATAGAAGGATTTGGAGAGCTCTTTAGGTTCTTATCGTACCAAGAAATTGGGCCCGCAGCTATGATATCAAGGGCTACTGCAGGCACTTACAAGCACTCAGCAGTGTTTGCTATTCCTGGTTCACCATCAGCAGTTGAATTAGCTCTTAAGAAACTGATTACGCCTGAAGCAAAGCACATAGTATACTTATCCAGACGTTCAGCTCCGCATACCCCTTGAGAGCTTGTATTTTTACAACTAAAAGTCTCGCCCTTAAGAGCGAGGAGGCCAGATGATTAGTAAACTATGCTCCTAACGATTTATAATTACCTGGTGACCTAGAGTTGCGGCACTATCCCATGTCTGGGATAAATTTCTTTTGAAGATCGGCAAACTCAAGCAATAAGTCCACATTCTCTGGACCCTCTATTCTGGCGATTTTGGAGAGATGTAACGCGGCTTCCTTTATGATAAGCTTCCTTGCAAATTCGTATACAGTGTCTGTAATTCTGGTCATTTTATCGACCTGGTCCATTGGATATGGGCAGGCTGTGTTGGACGAATTTGCATTTAACCAATGCAGGATATTTTTAACACCTAATCCTTTATAGTCTGCGATCTCAAATCTGATTACATGCTTTGATCTGATCGGTTTCATGAAGCCAATCCAGATATCTTTGACCCATGAGTTCTCATCTACAAACCTCATAAAAATGTCTTTCTTTCCTTCCTTCACAAGAGTCCTATCTATAACACGCGATGATTCAACAGATCCAATGAGTAAAGCCTCTCCTGGCTGGAGCAGCAGTGTTAGTAATGCTTTATCGTTAAGTTTCAAGTGGTTTTTATTGATCTTAATTTCACCCTGTTCTTCCATAAGATCTATCAGGCCGCGTTCAATAAAATGTGAATCTACTCTCTTGACTATTCCTATTAAAACCTTATTTTTATTACGCGCCTCAGCAGCAACTTCTCTAGAGATTTCCAATACCTTCTTTTCATCTTCATAAAAATGCCTTGTTATTAGTACCAATGGCCAAAGTGGAAGTAGTGGTCCATCATATATCAGGAGGTCCCATTGTGGGGTGCTGTATTTGTCTTTTTGAAGAAGATCCTTTGCTATACTCATTTCTACAATCTTTGAGATGGCAGTCTGCGTTCGCGCCGTAAATTTCCCGAGCTTCAATTCAACTTTTAGACCTCTATTCAATCCTGGATCAGTACTATCAATTCTTGGATACCTTACATAACCACCAAGTACAATGAACATATCCCCATAAACGAGCGGAAGCGGTGCTTTGAATGATGAATCAACTGCATATGCACCGCCAATCTCAGGAACTTTTCGTGGATCAAGCTTTACTATTTCCACTAGACTACTGCTTTTGATTGCATCACGAATATTAGTAATGCTTTTGATTAAACCCTCCATGTGTTTGCTTATACCTTGTGCCACTTCTAATGATTTCCTTACAAGTTCTGTGACGGCTTCAGGTACAAGATCCGGTATTCTCTCTTCCTCCCAAATTTCCAAACTGACCGCCTACTTTACCTCTCTAACTCTTATCGCAATTGGTTTCCTCAGGGGGCTCATTAATCCTGCAACGTAGAATTCTCTAGGCATAAGTTGTGCCAGGTCTGATTCATCAATTCCCGCTATGTCAGCGAACTCCCTAATCTCTTTTAAGTCAGTTGTTTGACTTAATCTAGAGAAGAACACTGTGTTCAAATTCGCTCTTATGTCTGGATCTACGCTTCCTGCTAATCTTTGTGATAATACTATCAAACCGTATCCCCACTTTCGCCCTTCACGCGCAATTTTCTCCACTTGTCCCTCGCAATAGTCACCGCCCCAGGCATAATTTTGTGCCTCATCTATTACAATAACCGTATTTATTGGAACATACCTATGCTTCCCGCTTAAGAAGTTCTCTCTATAGATCCACTTCCACCCATAGTCTATGATGTCTCCGACAATCGCCTTTTTCATTTCTAAGGTGTACTCAAATGAGAGATCTATAACCAGCGGTTTTCCTTGTCGCTTAGCATCACGCGCTAGATCAAACAAAGCTCCTATAGGGCGCTCCCTCCTCAAGAGCATTATCTCTAGGTCTTCTGGCTTAATGAAGTAACTCATTCGCCAAGCGAGGTTCTCGACTGTTTCTGGCCTCGCACCAAGCTTGCTTGCCACTCTTTTGAGCAACTCTGTCATATTTGCATGAATATCATTGAGCAGCTTCGAACGACCTTCGGTATCCACGGTAGACTTTAATTCCTTTTTGTACTTTTGTATGAATTCCCTAAGTTTCGTAGCAGATTGTCCTATGTGGGCATCTCTATGAACTTGACTTAGCCCCTTTCTGTAACTTTCAATATTAACAGGTTCTGGTTTCTCTTCTTGACCTTCCATGCATTTCTTGAGTTCTATGCTAAAACATTCTAGATAAGTTGAATAATAGTCGCTTAGCCTCAGTGTTTCCATGAAAAAGTCAGCTATTCCTGAGGGGCCAAGGTCTACTTCCAGTGAGGTAATTGTTGTGTCGGGATAGAAGACTGTATAATCCATACCAGTATGATCAAAGATTATTACAGAAAACTCAGTTTTTTGAACGATTTCATCTATGAGCACCTTAGCTAATCTCGATTTTCCCATGCCTGTTGCTCCAAAAATGCCGATATGATATTGGATATACCTAGAATCTAGAGGAACTTCGACATCCCCAGAGTATTTGTGCGTGCCGACGACAAGTGGAGACTGCATTCCAGTTAAGGACGATGCAATAAGACTTGTCAGTAGATCGCCACGCCTTACTCTATAGACCTTGCTTCCCGGAAATGGTACATATGTAACATTCCAACTGATGCCAGCAATGCGATTATCTTGGGTGGCTATTTCCGCAATGGGTATTACATATACATTTGTATATGTAAGTTTCTCGATCCTGTCTATGGCATCTGGATATTCCTCAACGCCAACCTTGACACGCGGTCTTAAGTAGGGTTCAAGCCTGCGTATCCATCGTACAACACCAAGTATTATGGGAGTTCCTGGATGTTCTTCATCATGAACTAACGCAAGCGTTTCGGTTCTTATTGAGGTCGCAGGTTGACCGGCGAATATAGATATTGGGATGGCTGTTACAGACGCATCTGATAGAACGAAGCCGATTAAATCATTACCTAGAAAGTCGGAAATGGTTACATTATTTGTCAAGAGATGTCACCAGATTTACTTTACTTTAAATGTTCTTCAAATAAAGGCATACAAAAAGTAACTTGGTGACATTAATGATGACAACGCTACTATTCTATGAGGATCAATACCTTAAGGAAGCGAGAGCTAGGGTCATAAAAATTGAAGATAACGTTGTTTGGTTAGATCAAACCATATTCTTTGCAGAGAGTGGTGGTCAAGAATCTGACCAAGGATTTGTAGGCGGTATCCCACTAGTTGACGTTCGACCAGATGATTTCGGACACGTCTTATCTAGAGCCCCCAATTTTAGTGCTGGAGATGAAGTACACCTCGTTCTAGATTGGGAAAGACGCTATAGGCTCATGCGTCTTCACTCTGCTCTGCATCTTGTAAGCATTGCTGTTAAAGAAATACTAGGTGATCTTGAAATAATAGGATCACATGTAGGTGCTGACAAATCCAGAATCGATTATGCCTTCATGGGGCGTATTTCTGATTACTTTAACATGATTAAGGAATTTATCGAACCGTACCTCAAAGAATCTCACGAAATTATAGTTTATCGAAAGCCAGAAAATCCACAGGTGCGAATTTGGAAAATGGAGCAGTGGGAAATACCCTGCTCTGGACTTCACGTTAGAAGTACTAAAGAGATCGGCCAGATAGAGCTTAAGAGAAGAAACCTAGGGAAAGGAAAGGAACGCATTGAAGTATATCTTAAGGAGTAGCGCCAAACACTCTTGAGAAATGCACATTACATTCTTTTCTTTCTTGCAGAAACATAACTATTCCTCACGATTTTTTCAATCTTTTATAACCTCATGCAGACATAACATATTATAGCTTTTGCATCTATTTTTCCCATGATTTGAGTGAATTCGATGAAAGAACTAAGTAAGGTCAGCAGCAGCTATTATTCAATGACAATCAATCCTGATCTAATCGTTCTAAAGGCACCTGTAGAGATTTCACTAACAAGAAATTCTATCAATATCAAAAACCTCTGGACCTTCTTTTCATTCAAGAGATTAAGCAAACGGCTCATCGCAAACATTCGAAGACAGTCAGAAGTTCTTACTAGGCAATTTCTTAATGTGATGGGATACAGAGATATCAATATTGAGGTTGGTCTTAGAATACACGATAAAACCTCCGAGCTTGTGATTAAATTCGAAGATCAAATCCTAGATAGGGATTTTGCCACAAATCTCATTAAACATATGTTCTCCCTAACATGTTTCGAAATTCCAGAATACTCTATCCGCGAGTATAAGCTTGTACCCATATCTGAAGACAAACTCAACTTCTTTGTCGTATTAGTCCCTTATAAAAGGAGCTTTCTCAAAATGTTCGATGCACTCAGCAACCTATTAAAGTACCCCTATGTCACGCTTCCAAACGAACAAGGAGAATATTATTCAAGCGAGTTAGGTGAAGATAACATCAATGAACCACCAAAAATATTGAGCACTTTGCTTAACTCGGTAAACATTAGAGGACCATTCAATGTTGGATCACGAACACCAATTACGGCTCTCCAGGAAGTTATCTTCGCACCAGAAGTAGAATCACTAAAGCCTCTTAGACCATCAAACAGGGCACTAGATCACATAGAAACAGTGCTCACACAGGCGATCAAGGACATCGCCAGCATTATAGACCGATTCGAAAATCCCAAACCAGTTTATGAGTTACTGCAACTCTTGCATAGGACATTGAACTGTGAAAAACTCACGAAAGATGACGCCATTACAGCTATAAATATATTAGAGGAGATAGCTGAACCCGCAATAGAGTTAAGCGGACTAAAAGGACTTCTTGATTACTTCCGAGGCATTTACAATGAGTTTTTACTAGCGGAAAAGCTAGAAGATATAAGCATAATGCGTGCAATATTGAGAAGAATTGAGAGGACAATATGCAGAAGTGGAAAATTTAGGATTGATTCTAGGGGTATTCCCTTATTATGCCACGCATTTATAATCACTGGTTCGATCGTGGGAAAGCTTCATAAGAAACTTATAAATTTAGGGAGCGGAAAGGCCATATACTTGAATTCTGATGAGTGGAGATGCATATCGGAGGAGTTTGGAGTACCAGAAAATGTAAAAGTGGAAGTTAAGATTGTCAAAAGACTTGACGGAAGAAAGTGCCTGATAGTTGATTTTATTACAAAATAGGTGCTGTAAATTTTGAAGGATCCCGCCGACGAAGGCGGGTGCAGCATTAGAATACGTAGATTTAAGCCTGAAGATATAAACCAGATAAAAAACGTAGCTAGGGCGGCATTTGATAGCGAGGTTGATAAATACTGGAGCGTTGTTGGAGCCTTAAGGACACCATACACATATATTGCAGAGATATGCGGTAAAATAATCGGTGTTATAGAATTTGAGTTGGTCTACCTCTCTAGATCTTCTGAAGGACACATTGGATATATCTTTGTCCATCCTGAATACCAAGGAAAAGGTGTCGGTACAGCCCTCCTAAAGAAAGCCGAGGAGATCTTATACAGAAGAGGTGCGAGAAGGATTTGGGCTGTAACTTCGCCTAATAATCCAAAGACGCGTAGATTCTTCGAGAAAAATGGATATCGCGAAGTATCAACTAAAATTATGAAAAAGACGCTTGGAAGTAATAATACAAAGAAGTTGCTTAGAAGGATGGTATATTTCAAAGGGGATATCATACACGTTAAGGAACTAAGTAGTAACTAAAAAATATTAATGCATTCTACTCTATATAATCTTCAGAATTCCTACCTTGAGCGTTCCTCAGCTACGATTAGTGTTAGAGTGTCTCTGACACCCGATAGTCTTCTCATCGTACCAACAATTACTTTGTCTAGCTCTTCGTGCGATAGTACTTCAACCTCTGCAATTACATCAAATGGTCCAAATACTAGACATGCCCTCTTAACGCCATTGATTTTTATGACGTCATCAAGAACTTGCGACTCTTTACCAGCTTCTGTTCTTAATAGGACATATGCCTTCATTAGTCACACCTTATACAAACTTCACATTATTATTCATAAATAGGGTATTTAATAGTTTAGAGGAGCTACTCTCTGATCTCTTAGTCCTTAAAAATATTTTTTGCAATGTTTTCTTTCTCCGTTAATCAAGAACACAGATACTTCCCTGTGTATTACTGATTTTGCAAACGCAAAGACTTTAGACAGAATTTAACAAGAAATTCCGCTGGTGATGAAATATAGCAAGTTTAAGAAGAAAAGCACTTATTGTTCAATTAGCGATACTAACCGGCCTTCAGGGAGCTCACAGATCAGTACTAATACCAATACTTCGCCAGATAATCGAGAATTTCGAAATCTCATATGGTTCTGGGGGAATGTTTGTAGGTATGTACATGCTTCTTTCAGGACTTGCTTCACTTGGATGGGCGACATATTCCGATTGGACTGGACTTCAGAGAAGAGTTCTAATAGTTTTGGGTGTTCTAGGATGCTCTCTATTTACAATTCTTAGTATCGGTACCCCTATATTTTATATCTTCGCGGTACTTTACATTTTAGCAGGAATGTCCATAAGTGTAATATCACCACTAGCGACGACCATTATCCTAGATATAACATGGAGATACGAAAGAACAATCGTTATTATGGCTTTTTCGATCATTAGTGGAATTGGATACATATTCGGTTTTGGTTTAGGTTTAATTACCACGGCAATATTCAATAATTGGCGTCTGCCGATCGCGATACTTGCAGCATCAATTTTCATAGTCAGTTTACCATTCGCAATACTGCTTAAAGAACCTCCAAAGGGGTTCTCTGAAGAGGAACTTAATGAAATACTCAGAAAGACCTATAGATATCCCTTCACTTTAAGTCCCAAAGATTTGAAAGTTATCACTGGAAATAGGAGTAACATTTTTGCCACACTGCAAGGCATCTTCGGAATAATAGGAAGTGGTTCTATTGAAGTATGGATCCTTCAATATTTAGTGAGAGAGGCACACACTAATGAAATAGTGGCCTCCATACTAATGGGGTTAGGAGCCATCGGAGGCTTACCAGGACTAGCTATTGCAAAGCTTGCTGATTTAACATCTAGAAGAATGAATAAAGCAAAACCCATCATTGCTGCAATATGCTCCTCCATAACAGCAAGCGCATTTTTGATATTTCTAGTATTGCCTCTTAACCTAAACTTTGAGACAAATGATGCTGTAATGGCCGCAACATATCTTATCGAGGCACTTTCTAAGGATCCCCTACTATCGACAGCTATAGCCTCATTCTTTATTGCTATGGTATCTAATTCACCAATAGGTCCAATAAAGGTTGCTATTCTCTCAGAGGTTAACCTTCCCGAGCACAGAGCAACAGTAATTTCTGGCTCAGGCATAATTGAGCTCTTTTCTAAAAGTTTGGGGATAGCAGTACTAGGCTTATTAGTCGACCTGCTGGGCAGTTTTAGAATACCACTAATGATCGCTGTCTCCATGTGGTTCGTATCTGCATTTTACTGGACAAAGATGAGTAAAACTATCACAATCGATGCTTGGAAACTAGGTTTATTACTACAAGAGAGAAAAATACTCCTCTTAAAGTTTAATGATGCTCAGGGGATAAGTAATAAATCTTAAATAACAGGCAGTTCATTACATAATAATGGATTAGTACACTTAATTAATAATCTTTGCATTCGGTGTTTTTATTTGTCTGAGGTACAACCACAAGAGAAATTCCAGATAGGCGACTGGGAAATAAGTCTCGTTCCCCAATCCAAACCACGTGAACTTGTGATCGAACTTACAACTGAGTGTAACTTAAATTGTCTTCACTGCTTCCGGAATTCGATGAAAGAGCCATTTGGATCAATGTCAAATGGAACGATGACAAGAGTCCTCGAGGAGGTATCAAACAATAATATTAAGGCTGTAACTTTATCGGGATTGGGCGAACCTCTGTATCATCCTAAGGCATTGTGGTTCATAAAAGAACTCAAGGAGAGAGGTGCTAGAGTTCTCTTAAACACTAATGGTATTTTCCTCTCGAAGCACCTGAATGAGATCATCGACTTAGGAGTTGATGCTTTAATCCTAAGCATTGAGGGCTTGGAGCCCGAAACTTATAAATTGTTTCGAATTGGGGCGGACTTAGACATCGCTATTCAGTGTATAAGAGGAACCTATAGTAAGAAGAGGGAACTCAAATCAAATTTGCCATTAGTTGGTGTTCAATTCACTTTAACTAGAGTAAATGCAAACCAGATAGGCAAACTTTCAGAGCTTATCAGGAACGGTGTTGGAGTCATAATTATATCTAATATAATTCCCATATCACACTACTACGAAGAACTTGCATGCTTCAATGATGAGGATTGTGCTAAATTATACTCGGAGCAACTTGAGATCCTTGGAAGGAAACTTGTCGACGTTTGGAATGTCTTTGTATCAAGAAGCTATACGACCCCTCAGCAGACTTTTCATTGCCCATTCGTTGAAAATGATGCACTATTCATCAGATGGGACGGCAAAGTTGCTCCCTGCCTTCATTATTCACATGACTGGGTTTTCTATATGAATGGTACAAGGAGAAGCATAAAAAGCGTAATATTTGGGGATGTGAAGGAAGAGAGCATTGTTGATATTTGGAGGAAAATTAATTATGTAATGTTCAGATTCAAAGCGAAGTTCGGCTATAAACCATCATGCTTTGATTGCCATCTAAGAAATTGGTGCTCGTATACATTTTCAAATGAAGCCGATTGTTATGGAAATACACCTACATGCGCTCATTGTCCACTCGCAAGGGGCTTATCATCATGCCCATTAATCTCATTAGTACCCATATCGAAAATCGCTCTACAACCGATAAAATCCTGACTGTCGCTAGTCATTGTCGGAGCTTTTTCAACGTCAAGGAATTTTATAACTAGTACTTGTTCCTCAATTTTACACCAACTTTTCTCTCTTGGATTATACACATATGCCTTACCTCGAATAGTAATTACCTCCGCTCCATTTGCCTTAAATCTCTCCAGGATTTTCCCGTGAAAGTATACATTCAAAAAGCTGTAGATCCATCTACTTCTCACACAAGCACTTACATCTCCTACAATCATATGCACTCCACCTTTGAAGAAACAAAATACTAGAAAATCACGAAACCACGTCACAGCAAAGAAGAATCCAAGATAAATTTTACAGCCTTTTTGCTTGCATAAGACTTCGTTAATGAACCGGGCTATAGCTAATACTCTATAAGTATTAAGGGAAATATGTATATAGAAACATGTACAAACACTTGATGACGCGATAAAAAATACCAAGTTTTTAAGCCAAGTTACGAGATATATCACAACAATTGTCGCCAAAAGTAGAAGATTCCTAGTTACAAGATATATTCTTTGGTTGCTTAAGTTTCTTATACTTTTGATTTTTCGGCTGAATAAAACCGAGTCATAGACGAATATAAAGAGGAATATGCACGCTATTAGTGATATCATTTGTTTATCAACTTCTATTCCGCCAAAACTAAAATCATGTAAGTACCTTTAGTATTCTCCTAGAACAGAAACTATTATCTTTCTAACGCGTGGTCTTGTGTCGAGTTCGAGGAATACTATCTGTTGCCAGGTGCCAAGAATTAGCTCTCCATTCCTTATAGGTACCGTTATTGATGGACCTATTATGCTAGCTTTAACGTGTGACCTACCATTATCATCTCCCCATTTCTCATGGTGGTAATAGTATATATCATTGGGCGCAATTCTCGCTAACGCTAGAGCTAAATCTTTTTTCAAACCTGGCTCGTATTCCATTGTAGTTACTGCCCCTGTTGACCCGACTACGAATATGTTAGCAATGCCATTTTTAACTCCTGATTTTGCAATTATCTCTCTAACGTTGTTTGTAATATCAACGATATCATTCTCTCCTTTAGTCTTGAGTTCAAACTCATCTTGATAAAACATCTGTTAGCTCACCAGAGAATTGTAAATCACGGAGAAATTGAGAACAATATTGGAGCCACATAATTCTACTGCTTCAAGCTTGAGTTTTGGGGAATCCTCAACACTGCAAAAAACTGTTCCTCTGACCATGGATATAGCATTATCTCCAAACAAAACTGGTGATACTGAGACGCGCAAGTAGTCGACAAGGGCCATTTTAAAGAATGATCCTATTACAAGTCCACCTCCCTCAACCATAAGCACCTTTACGTCGTATTTCTTTCTAAGATACATTAAAAGCTGCTTTAAGTCGACCTCATTCTCGCCAAACACTACAACATCAACTCCCAATTCCCTCAACTTATTTATTTTTTCGTGCGAAGCCCTCTTTGAGGTTGCTATTATTGTCTTTACCTCCGGATGTCTGGTTATAACCTCAGCATCTAAGGGGATTTTACATGTACTATCTAGGACTACCCTCATAGGATGTCTGTCGCTTTTATAGTACTTCTCACTAACAGTAAGGTGCGGATTGTCATGCAGTATCGTATTTATCCCAACTAAAATCGCATCCACCAAACTTCGCAACTTATGAACTTCAACCTTGTCATCGAAGGATGAGAGTCTTGTCTCCCCACATGCGGACGCTAGTTTTCCATCAAGACTAATGGCGCAACTAACAATTACGAATGGTCGCCAATCTTTTGGATTCCAAGGAGTTCGCTCGGTGGAATATATAACTTGGCAATGCATTCTAGTCACGGCATTTAGCCTCGATAATCATCAACGCTACCTATAGAAACATTAATTCATTGAGGACTCAAAAAGTACTAAAAGCTTCATCAAAGCAACACTTAACTAAACCTTTAAACCAAGAAATTAAACTGATAGAGCTAACCGAATGGATATTATAAGCGAGACTAGTTTACAAGTAAGACTTAATTCTAGAGGCGCTAACAGTTCTAAAAGCTCCAGCGGGGGTATTACAACTGCACAAATAAAATTTATTATCATGACTCTTATGAAAGTTTGTGAATGTAAATTACTCAAGTCGCAGAGTTAGGTGTATGAGAATGCCATGCTCAGGATGCCAGTAAACCTGACGAGACAAGGCGAGTATGATGAACTCAGAAGAGGTTAAACCGAATAGACAACACAGCTTTTTTGTTCAGTCCACGTTTGCATTAGGTTTTAGCGCCGGGAGGTTAATTGCTGGGGGACTTTTGGAACATTATTTAGGAGTAGCTCTCTTCAAAAGCTGGGCCATCGCTATTTATCCCGTAGTTCTAACAACTAGAGGTGCTTTAAATGGAATTCTAGCTGCTAGACTAAGTACGGGTCTTAATATAGGACTTATAAAACCTAGTTTTAGAGGTAGTACAGGCTGCTATCATGCTATCGTCTCGTCCCTCATGGCACTTTCAATGATTGTGAGCCTTATTTTAAGTGTTATAGCTTTGTTACTAACGGGCACACCAATAAGTGAATTTCCTTTAATACTAGCCATATGCATATCAATCCAGGCCTTAACTCTGCTTTTGACAGAACCTCTTACATCCGCCGCTGGTTTTCTTGCTTTTAAGAAAGGTTTAGATCCAGATGCAATGTTGTATCCAATATCCTCGACTATAGCAGACATATGGGCCACTAGTTCATATATCATAGTCCTATCGCTTGTTTTTTTCTTCCCGGGTGGAGTTCTATTGACTTATATCATTGCTATAGCAACTATCATAGTCACTGTAATCTTCGCTTTCATTTCTAGGAGAGAGGCTGAGTACTGGAGAACCTTGGAAGAGAGCTCATTAACAATAATATTAGTAACTTTTATATCCACGCTCTCAGGCTACGCTCTCTTTGGTATAAGATCTAAAATTGGAGAATTCCCGGGAGTTTTGTTGGTTTACCCTGCCTTGATAGGCACTTTAGGAGACATCGTCGCTATATTTGGTTCACTATCCACCACGAGAATCTTCTTAGGAGCTGTCGAAAGAAAATTGTCTAGAGTTCTTGCCCAAGTAAGGGACATAATTCAATTGTGGCTATCAGCCATGATATACTTTACAATGTATGGTTTAATAGCCTATTTCTTTAGTAGAGAAATTTCGAGGCTCCTCATTTCATTGATTTCTTTCAACATGGTATTTCCAGTAGTGATCACATTGGCCTCGATTGTGGCAATCCTAACTTTTAAGAGAGGTTGGAATCCCGACAATTTTGTGATCCCCATAGAAACTACTCTTACTGATGTGATTATGACAGTCTCTATTGCTCTGCTTATTACAATCCTGTAGGATGTACGCAAGGAAACTTGTACCATAATACGATATAAAATATAGAGGTAAGTATCTTTTGTACCTTTGGTCTACTTGAATTCGCTAATCTGATTTTGATCTCTTAAACAGTTTAAAGAATGCTTCTCAGCCTGACTAAAGAATGCTAAACGCTGGAAGGATGTAATTGTTGATCCAATTGTAATTACCAAGCAAATAATCTCTAAGATGCTCAGACTAACATAACTGAATTGGAACGTTCTATTGCCGAAATACCAGGCAAGAATAATCCCACCGAAGAGCGTTCCAAGCTTCTCTTTCCTCTCAAATAGTCCGACTCCAAGCGCCTTGACATGTAATTCAGCTTCTCCGCGGGCCCGAATGTAACTAGGTAGAAACATAGCAAGTAATGTTAGTAGTGCTATCCAAGACCTTACGTAACTGCCTATCATAAGGCCCATGATCATTATACCTTCCACAACTCTATCAGTAGTATTGTCGAGCAGTGTCCCATACTTTGATACCTTGCCGGTTGCCCTTGCAATGGCACCATCAAAAACATCAAATATTCCCGCTAGAACTATAATCACAAGCGCCATTAGCAAGTCTCTGTGTGCAAAGTAGTATAGTGATATGCATGCTATAACCACCGAACTAGCTGTCATCATTGTTGGTGTAAATCCTAACTTAGATAAAACTTTGCCAATGATTATCGTTTTCCTCTCATAGACTTTTCTGTAATTGGGAGTATATTCCGTCATTATTCTAACCTCTTAATTTTGTCAATTAAAGCTTCAAAACGTTGAAAGACTTTCTTAAAGTCTAGATTAAAATCAGGGCCCACAGATTCTACCATAAATGAGGCAGCTGCCGAAGCGAAAACCGCCGCCTCTAATGGATCATTATGTTTTAGATAGTAATATAGAAAAGACCCTCCATAAACGTCTCCGCATCCTGTGGGATCCTTTTCAATTGTTCTATATGCCGGTATGCCGTATACTTTGTCATCGAAACATATCACAGAGCCTCTTTCAGCAAGCGTGACTATGCCTATTTTTGCACCAAGTTCTGTCATCTTTTTCACAGCTTTCACTGGGTCTTCTGTCCCGAAAATTGTCTTTGCCTCATGCTCATTTGGCTTGAATACGTCAACTACTCCAATTAAGTCAAAAAGTGCTGGATTATTGACCCTTCTTACAGTCCTTTCCTCTAAGACACGGATGTACCCCTGAGGATCCACCAGTGTCACGCCATCATAACCTTCACTTCTAAGCTCTCTGATTAGCTTTATAGAATCAGCAACCGAGATTTCATCGAGTATTGGGCCTAGCAATATTGACCTCGACCCGAGAAGAGTATCTCGAGGAATTTTTTCGATGTCTATGGGGTCTGCTCGGCCTATCACTTCAAGAATTCTATCATTCATTCTCTCATCTATATACTTAAGATAGAATCCCCCTGTTTCCCTAGATTCATAGAATAAAAACTTAACATTGTACTCTGACAGTTTTTGTTCAGCATACTTCCTAAAGTCTCTTCCGATGGTTCCTATTATAATACTCTCGCCACCAAGCTTACTAACAGCTAATCCAGCGTTGGTAGAACATCCTGAGAGTACTCTACTATCCGTCTTTACAAATGGTGTCTCTATCACATCGAGGACAGGATTGCCTATTGCTGCAAGGGTATACTTTACCATCATAATCCCCTTATAAAACCAAGCTCAAAATCCCGAATAACCAATAAGAAATTTAAACTTGTATATTACTGTACTGACCTAGACAACCATATTTGCTCACTCGTAGCATTTAAGTGAATATTTAGATGACATCTTCGATAACTATTGTGATACAAATGGTAATTGTTGGAATCGACATTGGAGCTACATGGACCAGAATAGCTTTAGCTGATCACAATGGGAAGATTATCTCTAAGATAAAGAAAATTGCAACACTTCAAGAGGGAGAAGACAAATTCGACATGCTTAGGAGGATAGAGCTGACAGTAAGAGAACTATCGACACAAATTGGCAGTGATATCGAAGCCATAGGTGTCGGAACCATTGGCCCCTTGGATTTGAAAAAGGGCGTTATATTGCATACACCTAATTTGCCCATCGAAAATGTTCCGATATTACGCTACCTTAGGGAAAGATTTCGAGTCCCAGTATACATGGTAAATGATTGCACAGCAGCTGTAATAGGGGAGAAGTTCTTTGGTGTAGGAAGGCATTATGATAATATTGTGTATATAACAATAAGCACAGGCATAGGTGGTGGAGCGATTGTAGACGGAAATGTTCTGTTTGGAAAGGATGGAAATGCCGTCGAAATAGGACATGTTGTTGTTGATCATTCTGGAAAATTGAAATGCGGTTGTGGGGGGTATGGACACTGGGAGGCCTATACTTCCGGGAAGAACATTGGCAAGTTTGTGGATCTCTTGCTTCGTGAATTCTTTAGTGCAGATGAATACAAACTAAGTGTGCTTAGCAAATGCGTTGAATCACCTGTAGATCTTAAATACTCACACATAACAAAGGCCGCTAGGGCAAATGACTCGCTGGCACTTAGAATCCTGGATATTGTAGCAAACGTTAATGCGGCAGGTCTAGCTACAGTAATAAATTCATATGATCCAGATGTGGTTAGTTTTGGAGGTGCTGTTATACTTGAAAATCCACCAGAACTCCTCCTTGAGCCATTAAAGGAGAAAGTAGTAAAGTTTATTATAAATCGCGAGCCAGAAATTCTTATAACACCGCTTGGAGAGGACATCGTTCTCATGGGTGCTGTAGCCATAGCTTTAGATCCAGAAGTTATACCGAAAAAATTTAGAGAGCTTTGACTAGGTTAACTCTCCTGCAGAAAACTTCTGGTACTATGAGGAAGCCTAGAGTTCCTACTGCTAATATAGCAATCCAATCTGCAAGTGTCGGTGGATTTAAGTGGAATGCTAATGCTATCGGCGGGACGTATACAATTAGTAGTGTCATTAAAAGGCTTAGAACTACAGCTGCAAGTAGCAAATTGTTTCCTCTAAAGCCTATTTTGAATACTGATTTGCTCTCGCTTCTCATGTTCCAGATCACTGAGAGCTCAAATAGCACTACCTGAAGAAAGATTATCGCTCGCACTCTATTTATGTCATTGATTCCAAGGATATTTGTGTAATAGAAGAACGTGAACAATGGCCCTGCCGTGAGTATGATTGTTGTCACTAAGATAAACAATAATGATCCTGATAGTATGCCCTCACGCGGGTCTCTTGGAGGTCTTGACATAACATCTTCAAAGCTCGGATCCCAAGCAAGAGCCGTTGCTGGAGGACCATCCGTAACGAGATTAATCCAGAGAATTAGTGCCGGTAGTAAGATTGGTTCTCTAAATAAGAGTACGCCGAGGGTTATTATGAGTACCTCTCCTATATTACAAGAAAGTAAGAACCTTGCAAACGCCTTTATCTTGTCATAAACACCTCTTCCGAGCTCTATTGCGCGAACTATTGTTGCGAAGTTATCATCGAGCAGTATCATATCTGCAGCCTCCTTGGAAACCTCCGTTCCCTTTATTCCCATTGCGACACCTATATGGGCCTCTTTCAATGCCGGCGCATCATTTACACCGTCCCCAGTAACTGCTACGATTTGACTTTTTCTCTTAAGGGCCCTAACCATTCTGAGCTTATGTTCTGGCATAGCTCTAGCCAGAACTCTCAGCTTGTCTGCAATTGATTGTAAGTCCTCATCAGAGAGTTTGTCTATGTCTTTACCCTGTAAAATTAATTCACCAGGTTTATACAAGCCTATTTGCTTGGATATAGCCTCTGCAGTTAATGCATGATCCCCAGTTATCATAATTACATTTATACCGGCTTTTTTGGCTTTTTTCGTGGCTTCGAATACTTCAGGTCTTGGTGGATCTATCATACCAAAGAGTCCTATGAAAATCAATTTGCTCTCTATTTCATCCTCAGATAGCTTATCAATTTCCATCCCAAAGTCTGATAGATCTCTATAAGCCACTGCTAAAACTCTATATCCATCGGAAGCCAGATTGTTGACTATGCTTAGTATCTTCTGTTTTATTTCATCTGATAACGATAAAATGCCATTCTCTGTTTCAATGCCAACACATCTATCAAGTATTATCTCGGGTGCTCCTTTGGATAATGCATATGGTTTCCCGTCAACAATATTTACGGTTGTCATTCTTTTGCGCTCGGATGAGAAGGGGATCTCTCTTATTCTTCTATAATGGGCCTCCAATCCAGATTTCAGGATTCCTGCTTTGGCTCCGGCCACAACTATCGCTAGCTCTGTAGGATCGCCAATAAACTCTCTCTCATGTGCAACATTAGTGCATAGTACACCCGCCATCAGGAGCTTTGAAAGTAGCTTGTTTTCTTCGAGATTAACTTCTCTTTCCTCAAAGAGAATCTTCCCATCAAGATTATACCCAACACCTGAGACATCGTACATTTTATCATAGACATAGATCTTCTTTACTGTCATATCACCAGTTGTTATAGTTCCAGTTTTATCGGAGCATATCACCGTAACTGATCCTAGTGTTTCCGCAGCTAATAGATATTTCACTAAAGCATTATTTTTAGCGAGCTTTTTAGCTGCTATTGCTAACGTAATCGTCAATATTGCCGGAAGACCTTCAGGAACTGCTGCTACTGCAAGACTTATTGCAATCATTGCACTTTCAACAATCGCTACTAATCCTTTTTCGAAAACTAGTAGCGTCATTAACCCTATGGCTAAGGCCACTACTATTAACGCTATCTTCCTCGCAAAATTTGATAGCTTAATTTTAAGAGGTGTTACCTCTTCTTCTGCAGCTTCAACTAATCTGGCTATTCTGCCAAATTCGGTATTAAGCCCTGTACCAATAACGATAGCCTTTCCATGACCCCTAACAACGGCAGTACCCATATAGACGATGTTCGTCCTATCTGGAATAGGCGTTTCAGGTGGAAGCACACCAGACGTCTTTGTTACTGGGAATGATTCTCCCGTAAGAGGTGCCTCGTTTGTCCTTAGCTCCGAGACCTCTATTAGACGGGCGTCTGCAGGAACGACATCACCCTCCTCAAGTAGAATTATATCGCCAGGGACGAGCTCCCTTGCGAATACTTCAAAAATTTTTCCATTTCTCATAACGCGTGCTTTTGGTGCTGCATACTGTCTGAGTTTTTCGAGGATATTTTCAGCTTTATACTCTTGATGCACACTAACGGCTACATTAATGACTACTATTGCAAGTATAACTACGGAATCCACTACAGACTTTTCTATGAAGAGTGATATTAAACATGCTGCTATCAACATAAGAACGAAAATATCTTTAATTTGCTCAAGTAGCATCTCCCATATAGCTTTCCTTTTCTTCACCGGAAGCTCATTATACCCATAAATCTTGAGCCTCTCCTTGGCTTCATCTATGGAGAGACCGTATTCTATATCTACTTTAAGTTCCTCAGCTACTTGCTTTACATCTAAGGCGTGCCAATTTTTCTCCATACGGCTTCCCACCAAGCGCCATCAACAATCTTAAAATACGACAAATTTTGCCAAATTTTAATGCAATGTATTTAATGGATTACCTATTATTTAACGCCTCTAGAATTTGCGTTATGGATGCGAATTCTTTAGGTATTCTAGCCCTCACAGTTTTAACAACATTAACCACTTGACTTACTTGCAGATCAACTATCAAGCCCGCTATCATATATGCATCTTCAAATTCCAAGGAAAGACTGCATGATATTGCCCTTGCAGCTGCATTAGAAGCCTCGTAGAAGGCTTCTTCTAGACTTTCTTTAGACACAATTATGTAAATCGCATCCTCAGCTTCAATAATTGGCCACTGTACGGAGCACCCCTTAATGACATCCACACGGACAACAACCTCTCCCGACACCTCACACCCAGTCGCACACATTTCCCCATCAGCCATGACGGCATGAACATCACCTACAGCAAGCAAGCCACCCTCTTTGAAAACAGGAAGATACACTGCCGTTCCCCTTGTTATAAGTTTAGTATCCATATTACCACCATGCACGCCGGGAATTGTTGAAGGCACTTTCTTACTATATGCGACTCCTATAACCCCCACCATAGGCTTGTAAGGCAACCTTATCTTCACAGGGCGCGAAGAGTCCTTTACTGTAAAATAGACGAAACCATCCTCAATCCTACAGATTCTTATTCGCTCATCCCTTAACTTATCCCCAAGAAGACCAAAACCTGGCAATGCCACTACTACACCAGTTTTAGACACTCTAATGTCAAGAATTTCTATTTTGAGCGTATCTCCTGGCTCTGCACCCTCTATAAATACTGGACCCGTTGCTGGATTTGCTCGCGTTAAGTCTATATTCGCAATCGATTGAATCTCTGAGGTTAATTGACCTGCAAAACAGTCTAGTGTTTCAAAGCATATTATATCACCAGGTTTTGCATAAGCTACTGGTTCTAGGTCAGGACCAAAGCTAAATATATGCTTGTCTGAACTGACAAATATCAATTCAGATCACTGTTGAAAATATCACTTAAAGTACTGGATAAGCGTAACTATTAAAGAGCCAGAAGCTTCTAATGACTTTTCGTGACAGCATTAGTTTTCCTGTACAATTAAAAGAATAAATTACGGACTTTATGTGATAAAACAACGAAATTAGGGGTCTTGATTTGTCAAATAATGCACTAGTCCGCGTAAAAGACCTCGTGAAATACTATGGTGAAGTGAAAGCCCTAGATGGTGTGTCCTTCGAAGTGTATTCTGGAGAGATTTACGGCTTGCTGGGTCCAAATGGAGCTGGTAAGACAACAACATTGAAAATAATAGCAGGTATGCTCAAACCAACGCAGGGCCATGTTGAGGTTATGGGGATCTCTCCTATACACAATCCAACTGAGGTTAAGAGGATTATCGGTTATGTGCCTGAGGAGATTTCACTTTACGAATCACTTAGCATAATAGAATTTCTTGAGTTTATTGCCTCGGTTAGAAAGCTAAGTCCCTCTGTTTGGACATACGTATTCACACTAATGAGATCATTTGATATACTTAAATACAGCAGGACGCCCATAGGCGCCTTGTCTTACGGAACTAAGCAGAAAGTTGCCATAATAGCAGCTCTTATGCATAAGCCTAAGATTTTGATCTTGGACGAACCACTGCGAGGACTTGATGCAAAATCTGCTAAGATTTTGAAGGAGCTCATGAATCTCCATATACAGAGCGGAGGTGCAATAATACTCTCGACGCATATTATGGACTTAGCTGAGCACCTGTGCACGCGTGTAGGAATAATTCATAAGGGGAAGATCATTGCTGAAGGCTCTATTAGTGATTTAAAGAGACTTGCAGATGCGCCCCAAGGGACGTTGGAAGAAATTTTCCTTGAGCTTATCAGGGAAAGAGAAGAAGTCGCTCACATTATCGAGACTATAAAGAGGGGACTTTCTGAATGAGGAGGCTCAAGGAGCTTAGAAAGATTTCAAAGATTTTGTATAGAGAAGTAGCTTTTAGGTTCCTCCTACTGCAAGCTTCCTATGTTCCTCTCGACTACTATGAGCAGCATGAGCAGCCAGCCCCAACACGAAAGCTCTCAATCCACGAACTTCCGAAAAAAGTTGAAAAATTATTCACGAGACTATTTGCGTTTTTTAAAATTCTCACGCTTATAGCACTTATGTTAGTGATTGTTTCAAGTACTATCTACATTATGTCTCTTCCTGCTCAAGCACATACCTGGGAACACACAATAATACTTTCGTCAGTATTTCTCTTGGCGATGTTCGCTAAGGCATTTATACTGTTCTTCTTGACAATACCTCAAGCAGCGGTGCTATACCATCCTAAAATCTATCAGCCTTTGCTGATACTAGATCTCAGTGATAGAGAAATAGCTACGATCATGGCCTTGACATTTTGGAGAATGTTTAACACATGCCTTATTGGTTCCATTGCAATTAGCTTAATTGCTTTCCTGGTACTGGGGAACATACTGGCTGGAGTTCTGTACATAACCTTTTTAACAGCCACATACGTACTGGTACTTTGGCTCGTTAATGCGATCCCCGCGAGACATCTACAGTTTTATGCACCAACAAAAACTAAAGCCCAACAGACTCTGAAAATTCTATTAATCCTAGGTTACACAGTAGTACTTTCCTTTTTCTTCCTAATTCCATACACAATCTTCAATGTGCTATCGACAGTCACTAGCGCATTCTTAGCAATACCAGAGGCTTACCAAAAGTTAATCGTCTGCATACCACCCTTATCATCAACTTATCTGGTTGCCCTAGTATACTTAAAGGAAGCTAGCTTAGAAAGCTTCATCTTCCCATCTATCTCCGCGATATTTTACCTGCTACTATCTGCTTATAGCTTTAGGTCACTTCTTCGCACATTTGCTAGCATACCATACATGTCGATTCCCACAACAATTCACACAGAGACTGTACCAACAGCTATAAAAACAAGGCCATCCCTTTTAGGACACATTACAAAAGACCTCAAACTTATACTCAGAGACCCAAGCCATGCAGTTACGTTCTTCCTTGGCCCAGTATCCGCAATAATCTTTAGTCAGATACGTTCACTGTTTCAGTACCCATCTGCATGGTTTTATATTATGGCGTTTATTATAGCCACGTCTATACGCACACTCTCTGTCAGTCTGCTTACAGTCGAAAAGGAAGGGCTAAGATTCTTACTAAGTCTCCCAGTCAGCTATCATGACATAGCAAAAAGTAAAGCATTCGTAGCAGTGTTATCCTACATAATTCTTGCACTCTCAGCAACAGCTGTCTTTGCTATACTCCAGCAATCATACTTTATTCTTGGAGTCGGACTCTTATTAAACTCCGTCGGCATTTTCACTTACAGCTATAAAATCCTTAGAAAAGCCATAAACTACACACTAGAAACCAGAAAACTAATCCTGAACGAAGCAAAACTATTCTCCTCATCATACTTAATGGCATTAGAGATGCTCTTTATAGTCATTCCAGTAATAGTGATATGTGCAGGCATAGAGTTTGGCTTCTTATACTATGCTCTTGCGATAGTTCTAGCACTTCAGGCAATATTTTTTGTGATGTACAAACTTTGAAGCACTCTTACCGATTTGAGTCCCTCATAATGGCCTTAACACGATTTTAACAGCATAATACGCATCCACTCAACTCTTGAATGCATGATGACGAAATTATCTAGGGCACGAGGTCACTCCACACCTAGCAAGTATATACATTGCTTTATAAATAGTCGTTTATAATAGGAAAACCTTTAACGAAGATCTTGATTGGTGATCTTTAAATGCGAGTGTATAGAGTTAGGGACAAATATAGTTTAATAAAAGTTCTCGATCCATACTCCATAATGACTCTGTTGGCCCTGAGGGATGCACAAAGAGCAAATGCTGGTGATATAAATAGGTATTGTTTTAAGTATGGCTCTCCTCAACCAAGGACTACAACAAGAAAACTGGCGGATTTTAAGAAATATGGTCTTGTGGAGGAGGAAGTCGTCCAGAAGGGAGGATTTATCGTAGAAAAGATTTACAGATTAAGTGAAAAAGGCAAAAAACTAGCAGATGTTATAGCAGAGCTCCTAGGGGAGGAATAGAAGCTTCAAAAACTCACCTGCAGGGAACTCATCGATATTTTTTATTCTTGTTGAATATCATTTTTCCTTGAAACGTTTAGAATTGACTTCATGATTGCTTTTTGGCCAATAGCAATGCAATTTTTAATGCTACTTAACGCTTTGCATATGACTTGGGATTCCCATGAAAGAACACGCTGACTCTACTACTCTCTTTGCAAGGTTTTTTCCTGATGAAAATGCAATATTACAAGTTGCAAGAGTCATCTCTGGAATTCGTTTAGTAAGAGACTCGTATGATGATCCGCGTCTGTTTCCTCCAAGGAATGCTCCCATAGAGTACCAATTTGGATATTTCGCTGCTATGGTTGCTATTGATCATAGAACAGGAACTCCACTGGATTCCTTCGAGGGATATGTCGAAGGTGAATTCTTCCATGGGTCTGATCTCTTATACCGCTTAGGAATGCTTATCTTTTATGAGGATCCGGAGTTCTTCTCTCCAGTTAGGCTTAGCAATTTAACGTACAATGACGCTAGGAGACTACTAGAGTTCAATGGAAAAGTTCTGTGGGATTATCATGTAAGAACATTTTTACTACGCGATTTAGGATTAAAGACGGTTAAATTCTATGGCTCATTTGAGAACTTGCTGAATGTTGAGAGTATTTCAGAGTTAATTCGTAGATTAAGGTTATTCAGAGCACATGAGGATCCTGTTGCAAAGAAGTCTTACCTCTTAGCTAAGTTTCTTGAAGGCAGAGAGTTAGCTAATTTTAGAGATAGAGATAATGCCGAGGTCCCAGTAGATAATCACATATCGAGACTAGCAATAAGACTCGGTATTATTAAATTTTCGAACTATGAGCACATTGAGAGTCAGATCGAGGTACCTAGGAAGTATGATGTTAGACTAAGACTAGAGATAAGGAAAGCATGGAGAAAAGTTTCGATGCTATCGAAGGTTGATCCCTTTACTTTGGATGACTTCTTGTGGAGCTTAGGAAGGAAAGTTTGCAGACAGAGTAAACCATTGTGCGAAAGCTGTCCATTTAATAAGATTTGCCTCGCTAGGATCTCTGGTAAGTTTTGGCTCGAACACTGCCACACACTAACATGGTACTATTAATTCTTTCCTCTATAACTGTATTACATTATTAGTCATGAATTAGATGGTGTAGCTTATGCATAATTTCATCGAAACTCTTGGAGAGGAGCTTGTCTGGGAGGGCAGGAAAATAAGACTAAAGAAACTTAAGCTAAAAATTAGGGGCAGTGAGACTTTTCATGAGATCGTAGATTTTGGAGAGAGTGTTTCCATACTACCCTTCAAAGATGATAAAACTGTTATTCTGGAAAAGCAATTTAGGGGACCTATACGAGGATGGCTACTTGAAATACCCGCCGGAAGAATAAGAAGGGGAGAGGAGATAAAGGAAGCTGCGAATAGAGAACTAAGGGAGGAGACCGGATATGTTGCTGGGCAATTTGATTACCTCGGCTCATTCATTCTGACTCCTGGCTATAGTAACGAGAAGATACACCTGCTTGTAGCTAGGGAGTTAAAGTACGTGGGGCGGGAATTGGAAGAGCATGAGGCTATAGAGGTTGTTGAGATGCCCTATAGGGAGCTTTTAAATATGATTTTGTGCGGGAAAATTTCCGATGCAAAGACGGTGCTAGCTGTTTTGATTTATGAGATGCGAAAAATCCTGGTATGTGAGGGCTAATATGACCAGGAAGATAGCCTTTATATCAACTGTTTCCATTAAGCTACCAAGAGAAGCTGAGAGTGAGATAGAAATTCAAAAGGATGATATTTCCATTGAATATAAGCACCCTGTGCTGTATGTTACAAAGTATACGAAGAACGATAAGGATTATATCAACATTTATTGCGGAGAGAAAACGTATGTATTAATGAAGATCAGAGAACATACCCTGAACGCTATCATTCCAGTACTAAAGAGCGTTCTTCAAAAGTACTTAGATGGAAAGCTCGTTGAAGAGCTCGAGGCTGAGATTCGATTATACTGTTTAATGTCGAACATAATCAACGAAATATTTAACAAAACCTTGAGAGATTCTATAGAAAGCTTTAAAGCATACCTGCCTATACTATTAAACTTTGACCCATTGTTAAGAAGGGAACTCATAGAGCCGCTTGCTAAAAGCATAGCTAAAGTAACCTTAAGGGAGAATATAAGAGAGTACTATTTAAAGCTTCCAGGAGACATCTTGAGCAGGTTAAGTTTTAAGAGCTTCAGTGAAATAATGATGAGCGAAATTCCTCTTGAAAGTATTGTGAATGGGATCCTCAGCTCACTTAAATCAAAAGATCCATTCGCCGATACATAGATCTCAATTCAAAAGAATAGAATAACTTCAGTAACTCTGACCCTTGGCAGTTTATTTATCCTAGAACTCTACCTCAGACAAGGCTAGCTTGATTATAAATTTCTTAAGATCGAATATTCTTGCTAAGCTGACGGATTCGTCTACTCCATGAATTCTAGATTTTTCATCCCAAACTCCAAAGGATATTATCGGGATTTTAAAGTCTTTGAACCATCCACCGTCATTTCCACCAAGCATTCCTGTTATTGGTAGAGACTTATTAGTGACTTCCTCCAGTATTTCATGAGAGCGTCTCACAAATGGATGCTCCTCTGCTGTCATCCAACCAGGAAAGGCTCTTAGTATCCTTAAATGGGCATCATATATGCCGGTTCTATATTTCACCATTTCAAAGAATGCTTTCAGCTCAACTAAGGCATCCTCCACGTTCTCTTCTGGTATTAGACGCATATCAAATCCTATTACAACCTCATCAGGAACTATATTGTAAGCCTGATTTGGCGTGTTTACTTTCGTTATAGAGAATCTACCCCAGAGACGCGGAATTGGACATTCTGAAGTCTTTACCCTGCTCAACTTTTGACTACGTATAGTTGTAAAATTAAGCATTTCATTCAAAAGTGTTATAGCTTTGTGCACGGCATTTTCTGTACCAAATATGTATCCTGCATGTCCTTGAATGCCTTTGACTACTATATCTCCGTGAACAATTCCACTAGCACCAACAACAAGACTCTTAGAAGAGGAATCTGCGACAAGTAACGCATCTAAATCTACAAGTCTATTCCTCGCAATGTAGCCTGCCCCAAATTCGCCTCCTATTTCTTCATCGGGGGTAATAATCAGAGCAACATTCCACTTAGGCTCTAGATCCTTCTCGATCATCTCCTTAATAGCACCAATTGATGCTACAATACAGCCTTTATCATCAGCAGCTCCACGACCATAAAGTCTAATTTCACCGCCCTCTTCGACTACTGTTAGCTCGAATGGTTCATACCTCCAAGCCCCTCCTATGTCCACGACGTCGTAATGCGTAAGAACTCCAAAAGTCTTCTCAGAGCCAGAATCGAGAACCCCTACAATGCATGGGCGGGGGATACCATCTTTTGCTTCTACACTTCCATCAAAAACATTAACTTTGAGTCCGAGTTTTCTTAGCTCCTCCTCTATCACGCCAGCTATTTTTTTGTAGTCGTCTCCTCTTCCAATTATGCTTTTAATCCTTATGAGACGATCTAAGAGTTCTACTTCGTATATCTCTTTAAACTTGGAAATCATCTAAGGCACCCCATAGTTGAAGGTTATAGTAAAAGTTCTATAAGAGTCCATAGTTGCAGCTTATTGTTCTACTAGCTGTTTAAGAGGTAGCTTTAATAATTCGGAGAGCTTTCTTTGTAAATGGTGTCATTCACGCTAAAGAATGTGCCAAGCAACAACATTCCTCGCTTTTTTTACTTCGCATTTTTAGAGGAGAACCTTAAGGGGGAGAAATCATGCACGTAGATATACTGATTATAAATGCCAATGAAGTATTGACTCTAAGCGGTTACTCTGAGCGCCCAAAGGTTGGCAGGGAGCTAAAGGATCTGGGCATAATACCTGATGGTGCTGTTGCTATACTAGATGGAAAGATACTTGAAGTAGGCAAGACAAATGAACTAATCAAGAAATATGATGCTGATCTAGTAATCGATGCATCTAACAAGATTGTTCTCCCTGGATTTGTCGATCCTCACACACATCTAGTCTTTGCTGGTTCGAGAGAGGAGGAATTAACACTAAAGCTTGAGGGTGTCCCTTATCTGGAAATCCTTAAGAGGGGTGGTGGAATTCTTAAAACTGTGAGACTAACCAGGGATTCTTCCGAGTCTGAGCTCTTTAAAGAAGCCTATGAGAGACTAAACACAGCATTGGTTCACGGTACTACAACAATTGAGGCCAAAAGTGGTTACGGACTGGACACAAAGAATGAGATCAAGATATTAAAGGTTATTAAGAGACTCAATGAGGATCACTTTGTTGATGTCGTACCAACCTTTCTAGGAGCCCATGCAATACCACCAGAATTTAAGGACGATCCAGATGGATACGTTAATTTGATTATTAACGAGATGATCCCAGCTGTGGCCAAGGATAGGCTAGCAGTATTCAATGATGTTTTTGTTGAGGAAGGTGTTTTCACAGTTGAACAAGGCAGAAGAATACTAGTAGAAGGGAAGACATACAATCTGATACCCAAAGTTCATGCTGATGAATTTAATGATCTAGGGGGTGCTCAATTAGCTGCAGAGGTCAATGCTATCTCAGCCGACCATCTGTTATACTCATCTGAGAATGGTTTGAGAGAAATGGCTAAGAAAGGAGTCATAGGTGTTCTACTACCCGCTACATCAATGACATTGATGGGAATGAAATTTGCAGATGCTAGGAAAATCATAGATCTTGGAGTTCCAGTGGCTCTAGCAACGGACCTAAATCCAAATTGTTGGATAGAAAACATGCAATTCGTAATTACACTGGCGGTTTATTTCCTCAAAATGACGCCCGCAGAGGCTATTTCTGCTGCCACAATTAATGCAGCACACGCAATAGGATTGGGAAAGTACATTGGAAGTATAGAGAAGGGAAAACAGGCTGATGTATTAATAATGAACATTCCAAGTAGTTTGTTTGTTGGCTATAAATTTGGAAGCAATCTTGTTGAATATCTGATTAAAAACGGTGAACTCATTATTCAAAGAGGTCGCATCATAAAATGATTGATTTCATAATAAACCCCATGTTTTTGACAATACTATCTTCATTAGCATCAACTGAACTCATTCTCAATAAAATTCTTGTGAAATCATATGAAACGGGCTCATTTTATCATGGTTTTAGAAATGTAATTTCAATAATGATCTCTGCAGGTCTGGCGGCTATTACACCTGACTTAAGCATTATCGACATTATCGTGGTGTTTCTTTCTGCTCTAACTTTAGCTATCCTTATTGCTGTAGCTTACTCCTTAAGTGCAACAAAGGGCGACACTTTACTCATTGCGTCAGCTGTATCATTTATAGTATCACTAGTAAGTTTCATAATTGGTGTTGCCGTAGGGTTAACACTACTTATAATTTACCCCAAGCTTAGAAGGACTAAGTCAATCATATTCAGAGGACAAAAACTCATGGAAGTCTTAGCTAGTCTTAAGGTGCTATTACCAACAGGCACCATTAATGTGACGCTCATGACACTTCTCACGCTTGGAATTCTGGTGTAAGAGTTGAAACCACGAAAGGTTTTTGTGTCAGCCACGAAGGCGCTGGCCCTCTTGCTACTCCTGATACCTATCTTATGGAGCTTGCTTCCAGGTTACGTAGCTGTCATTGACACGAATTGGAGCTCTGTGTGGTTGACTTGGGATGATATTTTAGGGGGAGAGTCAATAGTAATAAACTGGAGGTAGGGATATCAAGGACCAGCTTACGTAATCTGTTGGAACCAAACTCATAGCATACAAATAAATGTATACGCAGATTTTTTAAATAGTGTCAAAATCGATGGACTCCGCCCCGGCGAGACCTATTATTATGCTATTGGCTACTATGAAAACGGCAATATGATAAACTGGAGGATTCATAGCTTCCGAACACCACCGGCGTCAAATCCCGTAGTAGCAATCGTCCTTTCCGATACGCACGCACCGGATAGGTGTACATATCGCAAGATATTAAAGTGTGTTCGGGGTATTAATGCCGATGTTCTTATACATTGCGGTGACATCGTAGATCGCAGCCATATAAGCTGCTGGGCAGCATTCTTTAAGGATTCTTCTAGTATTCTATCAAGAATACCGATCATGCCAACAATTGGAAACCATGACATTGGATACGGCGATCCGACGCTGTTCTACAAATTCTTTGAACTGCCAAATAATGGAAAATGGTATTACTACAGGCTAGGAAACGCTATATTTGTGTCACTATACGTCGCCGAGATGTTTACCTTTACTTTCCCAACCGAAGAATATGAGATGCTTAAGGAAGCTGCAGAAATTGCGAGAGAGAGCAATTTATGGCTAATAGTGTACTTTCACATTCCACCAATAGATGTGATGCCCTTTATTCACTTTCCAGAAATATCAAGTAAACTAGGGGAGGTGTTTAGCACTATCAAACCAGACCTAATATTGGCCGGACACTATCACGTGTATGGAAGAACCAAATTCAAGGGCTCTAGAATTGTTTTAATGGGAGCTTCAGGAGGTCTCACAAACCAGATAGTCTGGAGCAGCGTTTTTGAGAAATACTCCTTCAAACCAGGCTTTGGATTACTTAGAGTAGAAGTAAATCGACTTCATTTTGAATACATCAGTGCTGATGGAGAAGTCCTAGATTCTTTCGAGCTGGTTAGGACCTAAGATTCTTAGGACATAAATCCTGAATAGGACATTCCCCACAATTTGGATTTCTTGCTTTACAATATTTTCTACCTAGAGTTATGAGTAGTCTGTGTAGATAATCGTAGTTTTCGACGAAATCAAATAATTCTAGATAGGCCTTTTGGATATCATCGTATGATCTCTTCTTGGCAATACCCCACCTCATAGCAATTCTTGTAGCATGTACGTCGACTCCCATTATCTCCTTACCATTGAGTGCTAGGAAAACATCAGCCGTTTTCTTACCAATGCCCTCTATGTTCAAAAGTGCCCTCCTGGCATCTTCTGTATTGAGCATAGTGATTTTCTTGAGATCAAACCCGTTGACGACCTCTCTTGCAAGATTTTTTATAATCTTGGCCTTTCTTTTATAGAGACCAGCTGGATATATTGCCTCCTCTATCTTCTCGACACTAGAACTATGAATCTTTTCCGGATCCAATCCGATGCTCTCCTTTAATTTGAAGAGAGCTTTTATGGAATTTCTATCCGCCGTATTTTGGCTCAAAATTATTGCAATTAGCAGACCAAAAGGTTGATCTACGTAGTCAACGATGAACTGTCCTTTTTGTATCTCAATAGTTCTAAGAAGTCTGTCCCAGACATTTCTTGCCCAAGCTTTCCTGGGTTCCATTCTATTCGCCAGATGGTAGGTACAGCTTGCCTGCCGATAAAAGAATTAGAGATTGATGGAAAATGAGACCAAAAATGCTACTCTAGCTTCCTTTTGCCAAATCGATAAAGAATGAAGCCTATTAACGCTACTACGAATGTATTGAGCCATATGATCCAGTCTAGAAAGCTAGTAAATATGAACACCGCAGTGAGAACAGCTCCCAGTATTGGCAAGGCTATCGATGGCACCTTGAACATCCTCTCTAGTTCGGGTCTCTTAAATCTTAGCCATACAACGGACAAGTTTATGATAATGAATACAATTAAACATGCGAGGCTCGACGTCTTTGATAACAAATCAATTAACTCATATTCTATTCCACCTACTGCAATCACTTTCCAACCTGTCAGGCTTGGTAGATACTCAGTCATTGCTAATAATAGGATTGCTATCATTGTTGCTATAGCAATTGCTATATATGGCGTTCTACGCTTCTCATGAACAAGCTTTATCTTCTCTGGAAGAAATCCTTCCTCAGCTAGGCCGTAAATTAAGCGCGATCCGGATACTAAGAATCCTAGGACTGTGTTCGATGTTGCAAACAAAGCTATAACACCTAGCATCATGTAGGCCCCACTCCATACACGACTAGCAGCGTCCGCTAGTGGAGCACCACTCTTGGCCAATTCTTCTGGTGGGAGCAGTCTAACGACAGAGGCCGCTACTAGAACATATACAAAGGAACACACTAGAAGAGCTATAATTATCGCTCGGGGAACGTTCTTTCTGGGCTCCTTCACCTCCTCGGCCAATGTCGGCTGTAGTTCAAAGCCCGTGAATGCGAAGTAAAACACTGCCGCTCCTAAAAGCAGGAGTGATAGCCCACTTACACTCCCAGATGCAGATATGGTCAAGTATGCGGGGGACCTTTGGGCAAATGCTAGACCGAGGAAGCTCACAAATAGGAGACCAAATAATTCGATTGCTGTAAATATGGCAATTAATTTGGATGATTCTTCTATTCCCCAATAGTTGACAATAGTTAGCAGGAGTACTAGAACTAGGGCTATCGTTGGTATCCAGATTTTGCTAATACCTAATATATCCGTAAAGTACTTACTAAACCCAGTAGCTGCTGTTACTGCTCCTGCTATACCCCCGAATGCTAGCAACCATCCACTTATGAATGCTAGCCATTCTAACCTAGGGAAGGTTTCTCGAACATATGTATGTGTACTTGCAGCTGTGGGAAATATTGATGCAAACTCTGCAAAGGATAGACTAGTAAGTATTGCTATTAGAGCTGCAAACGAGACCGATAACCAAATTGCATCGCCAGCGAATTCTGCGGCTCTTCCCACTAGAGCATATATTCCTGCCCCAAGAATTAAACCCACACCGAAAAGTGTTGCATACCCTAGACCTAGTGCTCTCTTTAGTTTAGTTTCTTCGGGAGCACCCATATGATCACCTGAGGTACTTTCACTAAAAAAACATCAGATCGAATAAAAAATACTTTAAATTCACTGCTGCCTCCTAAGTGCACTAAGGAGCTTGCTCAAGTCTACATCCTCAAAAATTGCGCCAATATATGCACTGTCCTTCTCTAAGAGTATTACTGATTCCTTGTCATCCTTAACTACCACAGTCACCCCCTCAGGTACATGCGTCATAGTTGCCACAAAGGCATTGCCAATCACTCTCTTTTCCCCTAGTCCTGTGTATATCTCTATTATGGCCTGTTTATTGCTGGACTCTAGCAGAATTTTCTCTAATGCTTCATCGATGACAGGAGTTATTATCAGCACATACCTGCGGGCACTATCGATCATAGACTGCAGTAGTGTGTTTAATACTTCACGCCCGTAGTATATGAAAACTCCTTTGGGTCGACTCTTAATTTCTGATGCATACTGTTGAATTGCATTTAAGATGGATGAAGCAACTTTGTCTGACCACTCCACAACACGCCCTGCCTTACTAGCAACACCTGTGAGGATCTCATCAGTTCTCTCGCGAATGTCTAACTCTTCTCTTTCTAGAAGTGCTTTTAATTCATCTCGTGCGCTCGTTATATGAGTTTCTAGCATTCTACTTTGTTCTTTTATCTTTGTACTAGCCTCATCAATTGATTTTGAAATAATGTTCACAGTTTCCTGATGAGCCGAGGATATCTTATCCCGCAAAGTTTCTCTGATAGTTTTAAGTCCCTGGTCATAATTTTTGAAGATTTCTTGTGATTTTGACTTGAGAGCATTTGTATCGCTAGCTATTTCTTGCAGTAACATATTCCTCATAGACTCTATCGCCCCAGAGATTTTTTCTGCATAACTGTCATACAGCTGTATTGTTTGCTTCTCGACTTGCTTCGAGGAATCTTCGAACTCATTTTTTATGTTGCTAGTTTCACTGTCAACTTTAGAGGCGACTTCGTCTATCCTGCTGATCTTATTAATAACATAGTTGTGAGTATTCTCATGCATGCGTGTTATAACGTCTAATGTTTCTGCCTCCTTATTTGAGATGAAACTAGTAAGCTCGCTAACTGTTAGGGTTATCTTTGATGATATCGCCTCCATGACTGCTTTTCTTGTAGATTCTGATAAACCTTGTAACAAGTCTCTATATCTGCTATAATTTTCATCAACATTCTTGTGCACCCCCTGCAGTATATCTAGTAGGGTTTTGGAAGTATTATCTATTTCCCAAGAGGCACCCTCACTACTTGCCGCTAAACCGGCTTTGAACTTCATTTTGATGTCATTCAATGATCCATTTATTGCTTCTAGTAGTGCTCCCTTTCTTGCATTTACAAAATCACTTAGGGACTTCATTCCGGATTCGATTTCCCGCAGACAATTATTCACAGCTGTTTTTATTACGGTAGTGCCATCTTTAAACATGCCATCTATCTCGTCCTTCCTATTGTTAATCATGGATTCTAGAGTTTCTCTATAGTTATCAAAACCTGCCTGCAGGCCCGCTATAGAGTTATCTAATGCCCTCAGACCTCCACCCATGTTCTTCTCCAAATTTGAGGATATTAACGTCAACTGGTTGCTAACAATATTTTGAAATTCATGGAAACACTTGTTCACGTAACTCAGTAGTAGTTTTAATTCACCACATACTTCTGAGTCCAGCCATAAAATATTATCCTTCAGAAGAGTTTCAGTATCACTAATTTGAGAGGTTAATTGCTGCTTAAATGACTCGATGAGTAGCATTATATGATCCGTAAGGATGCTTGAGAAATTCGAACCATAAGTCGTCAGCAGATCTTTCATTGTATCCTTGATTCGCTTTTTATCGTCCTCTAATTCCATGAATAGCCTATCCTTCACACTGGCTATATATTCACTTGAAAGTTCAAGACGTTTCTCCTCTGATCCTTCAGTAGCACTTGATGCTTGGGCTTCACCCTTTTCAAATTCAGAGAATAGTGACTTCTTGAGGTCCTCCTTGATATCATCTATGAATTTGACAAACAGAGATGAGAGTTCGGAATTTAACTTCCCGATGAGAGGATTTATAGTCTCAATTACCTTCTCTTCTATAGATTTTTTGACTTGTGGCTTTGATAATTCCTTGATGGCTTTCTGTATATTTTTGGAGAGCGCATTATGAGTTTTCCTTAAGCGGTCTCTGAAATGCTCTATGAGCCTAGTTATTCCATCATCAATTTCTTTAACCGACGACTCTACTTGAGCATCTAAATCTTTTATGACATTTCCTACACTGACTAAAATGGACGCATAGGCATTTGAGAGCTCGCCTATACTTTGCTTGAATTCTTTTGTCCATGTAGATAAGACTTTTGAAGTTTCGCTGCTGGCAGCGTCAATTAAATTGTCGAGACTATTGATGATCGGCTTCTTGATAGACTCCATTGTACTCGTAATTGTTGAATCTAAACTTGCTAAATCACCTGAGAACAGATCTTTTTGATAACTGATTTTCATAGTTATGTGATTTAATATTTCGTCGAGTTGCTTCCACATGTTCTGTTCCGAGACTGCACATACTTCATCAAATTTCGGGCCTATTTTTTTAATTGTTTCCGCAATGTTCATCCTAAGTAGGCTTAACAATTCATCTTGTTTGGAGATGGCATTTTTAATCTGCGTGACAGTTGTGCTTCTGTAAGTTTCAATGGCACGTTCCAACTCTGCAAACTCCTCATTTATAATCTCAGATAATAAGTGCGCCAGCTCATCTAGCTTCGTTTCACCAGTCAATTTGAGTTTGTCAGATACTTCTGACATAGCTTTTTCTACTGCGTTTCTCACACTGAGTACCATATCACTAAGTACTGCGATTGCTTCCTTTACAAAATCTTTGATCACTACTAAATTGCTGGTATATGTGTCGTGTAGGTGCTTAATATATCTCTCAAATGTCTCATGAATGCTGGCCATAGTCCTAGTGAAGTCTGTCTTTATGTGCTCAATCTCACTTTTACTTGTAGATAGTAGGCTTAGAACACTTTCTTCTGTTGTTTGAGAAAGCTTTTTCTCAAGGTTTTCAACGGTAGTATGCATTGCCTCTTGCAAGGTTTCAAGACTCTTAATGTTCTCGTTAAGTATATCGAGAATCTTTTCCACGGTATCTTTAAGCGATTGAATCGCTTCCAGATTCTTTGAGGCTGCTCCTTTGTAAATTTCTATGACTTCATCTAGCATATTATGTATTGAACGTACGGCGCTATCTGTCCTACTGACAAGCAAGTCCGCAAACTTCGCATGAGATTCACTTATCTGCTCCCTTAACTCATGGAAACTTTCTTTTAGTTTTTCCTCAATCTTCTTGAGCTCTTCTTTTAGGACATTTATAAACTCAAGGGACTCGGTTAGTCTCGGCAGGGCAAAAAATCTTCCATCATCAAACCTCGCAATGTAACCTTTCTTAATCATCTCATCTAGAGTACTATTAACGACATCGCTCGATAAACCAAGAATCTTTGCTAATAAATCAGCAGTAAGGGGGCCGGACTCGAGTAGCAACCTATATATTTGCGCCTCAGCTGAGTTTAAGCTCATTTATGAGCACCAGCTATACCCCTGAAAATTTCGATGAGCTCACCATATTTTATTAAAGATCTTCCAAGCTCGACAACTCTGATCCGAGCGATGTTCTTTCCATTTGTAATAATTGAGTAGTCCAGACCCAGTAAGATCTCGCTCAAGGTTTTCATGTCAATGTTACTAGGCAGTTCTACCTCCAAGTATAAGTTACCGGTTGGGGTAAGCTGCGTGCTGCCTTTAAGTCCAAGTGCCTGAAATAAAAGTTTTACGAGTTCATTTATGGAGTCGATGAATACATGCCTCTCTTTAAGATCAACATATGCTATTTGGCGGGCCAAATCCACTAAGTTGATTATGAGTTCCTTTCCTTTAACTTTCACCAATAGATAAGCTTTATCATGACTCCTTGAGAAGTAAACGTGCTCATGTTCATCCGCTATCTTAGACAAAATGTCCACGATCTTATCCGTATCGTGACCTTCTACGCGTTTTTTTGAAACATCTAACTTGTATACTGAGAACAAGACTTGCAAAAAATCATTTAGTTTGACGACAACATCTTTCATTGGAATTGGATTAGGCTTTCCAGCTAGAATTCTTTGAATTTCATCTAGACGAATTTTGTAGCAGTCTGCCGGATAATCAGTCTTGGGTATCCCCGCCTCTACGAGTAGAGATAGATAGAATCTATTATTACACATAGGGTTTAAGATTAACCTGCCCCTATCACTCATACATCTTGGACAGGCCTCCTGCATAGTGGCAACGAGTTTAGAAACCATTAATTCGCAGGCATCAGTTGCGCGTTCACCGCAAATTATAGTTGCAAGTTTGCTGACCAATTTATCTTCTTTCATCCAATAACACCTTCACTAAAGAGTACTACAAATATTATAAAAATGATAGCAATTACAACTGAAAATCCTGCCCTAAAGGGCAGGAAGGAGGTTAGAAATCCTAGTGATCTCATGAAGCCAACGCAATATAGCTTTGGCAGCTAAGAACCAGCTGATTCAAAACCCCACTAGAGAAGCAATTTAGAAGTCAGCTTCTTTGACGATGTTCACCAGCTCCATTAGATTGTCAATTAAATAGTCGGGTTTAACATCATCAGGATTCTTAGGAAGTCTCAGGTATTCTACTACTGGCTCTGGCTTACTCATTAAGACTACAACCATTCCCAGTTCTTTTGCTCCGGGTATGTCTATTTGTGGAACGTCTCCAACATACATTGCATGTTTAGGATCAACATTTAATGCCTTGAGAGCTATCTCAAATATACGCGAATGAGGTTTTCGATAACCCACATCACATGAAATTACAACGACATCAAAGTATTCTCTTAAACCATGCTTCTTTAGGACATTCTCATGAAAATTTATGGGCGAATTTGAGACGATACCTAACTTTAATCCCATGTCTTTGAGAGTTTTAAGGACTTGTTTTGCCTCCTTTCTAATATGGCAGAAGGGAGCATCTTTCAATTTCTCAATCGCAAATCCCACAATATTTGCATCTACTAATATTCCTGCTCTTCTAGCAGCATCTGAGATAATGTTCTCCATTCTCTCTTCAATTAGTGTCTTTGTAACCCGGTCCCACGCATCATCAAGAGCATTCATAAATTCTGTACGAAAGCTCACAGGAGTATTTATTCCTAAGCTTTGAAATGCTTTCTCGACAATGTCAGCCATAGAGTCTCTATCCCAACATGATTCAGCAATTACACCGCCAAAGTCGAACAAAATGGCCCTTATCATTTCCGTCCCTTTAAGACCAATGCTTTTCCAAAGTTAATGCCGGAGAGAATGGAGGCAATTCCATTCAGAGTTATAAATACTGGGTCACGTATGGTTATCGCATGCATTGTTAAGAGGATACTGCCAAAGAAGTATAGCATCAAAAATTCGATTCTTGCAGGTTTTTCTAACTTCTTTAGGGTCTTTATTGTCTCTGGAATCCAGGCAATTACTATTAGAACTAAACCTATAAGACCTATCAGTTCCAGCACCCTGATTATTCCACAGCCGTATATGTGATATTTTTACGGAAATTTATATCCTACTTTTGAGAAATAAAAAGTGGCTGGCGATGAATATGCGATTCGTTACTTGTAAGGAACCACCAAAACAACTAAGTGGAAGGAAAATTGCAATAATTGGAGCAGGGCCAGCTGGTCTGACTGCTGCTGGAATTCTGGTCTGTAAAGGGCACAGTATTGATGTCTATGATATTCTTCCAGAGCCCGGCGGCTTGCTAGTGTTTGGGATACCAACCATAAGAATGCCCAAAGATAAAATTATGGAGGGTATTAATGAACTCGAGAGATTCGGCGTGAGATTTATCCTAGGGAAGACTATTGGCAAGGACATACCATTTGATAGAATCCTCAGTGAATACGATGCCGTAATAATAGCTACTGGTGCCTGGAAAGAGGTACAACCTGACGTCCCCGGAGCTAACGCCAGGGGAGTTCACCTAGCGTTAGACTTTCTCCTAAAGGTAGCTCTAGTCGAAAGAGGCCATCTAGAAAGGGATAAGTTACCTAAAGTAGGCAGACGAGTAATCATAATTGGAGGTGGAAACACAGCTATTGATGCCGCCATTACATCTCGACATTACGGGGCTGAAGAGGTTATAATTGCCTATAGGAGAACTAGAGAGCATATGCCAGCACATGAGACCGAAATACGTACAGCGGAGAAAGCTGGAGTAAAGTTCATGTTCTTGGTTAGTCCGACAAGGGTTATTCCAGACGCGAGCGAAAGTGTAAAGGCAATAGAGCTTGAAGAAATGACACTAGGAGAGCCTGATGCCAGCGGAAGACCACAACCAGTTCCAACTGGGAGGAAAACGACGATTGAGTGCGATACTGTAATTTTTGCAATAGGACAAAAACCTACACCTCCGTTCGACGATCCGGGAAAATATGGAATAAAAGTAGATTCTGCTGGAAGAATAATTGTCGACGAGAACTATGCTACAACGAGACCAGGTGTGTTTGCAATAGGCGATGTCGTAACTGGCCCGAAGGATATAGCATCAGCAATAAAGGCTGCAAAAGTGGCTGCTGAAGCCGTTGATAGGTACCTAGCCGTGATGCCCCGCTAAGAGAATTTCTAGGAGGTACCAATGAACGAAACTACATCGCTTGCAATGTTCTCTAGCTCTCTTTTATTTGAGAACCAGTAGAATTTAACTTTGTTTGCTAGATGCCCCAAATATTCAAATGACTCCCTGCGTGCTACAACAATTAGTGGTATTCCCATTTCAGAAGCTCTTCTAATCTTTATTTCCTTGTTTATCAAGTACTTGACTCGATAATATCCAACTATCTCAATGTATACCTTTCTATTTCCTAGAGTCACCTCGAAATCTGGTATGAATACTAAGTCACCAATTAGTATTGGTGCATCTTTTCTTACGCTTACCCCAAGTTTCTTAAGCGCCTCATAGAATATGCTCTCAAAAGTACTATCAAAAACTTTGTGTTTGAATGCCGTCGCAATTGGAGTTCCCTGGATAATGATCTTCCTTCCATTCTGCAGCATTACCTTCACTTTTGAACCGTATCCAAGAATTGCCGCCATCGGCTCTAGGCTAAGTTCACTTGCTCGAATATATGCAATAATTTCTTCATTCTCCTCTATATGTGTATCGGCTCTAAGCCTCCTTGCTATAAATAGTACGTCTTTAACCAGAGTCCCTCCTTCTATTTTTGGGAAATGCAAAGTTACCATTACAGCTCGTTTAAGGAGGCGTCTAACTATGAGGAAGTTTATTATACCCGTGAGGAGCTTAGGTTCTAAGTTGGCCTTCTGAGAGAGTGTCTTATGACCATTAAACCATGCCAGGAATAGCTGTTTATCTATGCCCTGCTCTTTGCAGAACCTATCTATGAGATCATCAAGCATACCCAATCTAATGAATTCGCCAGAGTATCTTCTCCAAGCCTCTTTTATCTCTGCTGGTAATTCAACTGGTCTTTCCTCATAGAATATCTCTAATGCACTCATAACAGCAGGAATTAATCTCTTTGGAACTTGCTCCATTAGTTTATCGTAGATATCTGCAAAACTTGCTGAATTTCTTGCAATTTCAATTATCTTTTCGGATAGGTTTTCATCAGCAAACCTCATATTAAGTCCTCCAGCGCCTTGATGATCACTTCTTGGATCATATCTATAGTCTCTCTAACAACTAAATATCTTGTAACGCCATTTGAATCCTTATCGCATTTGATTAGGTTTATACTCAGTGCGCTTTTTATCCAGGCTCTAGTAACTTTTGCTGATCCTACACGCATTTGCAGCTCTCTAAAGTAGAACTCCCTCAACTCAATCGCATGAAAGAACGCCCCACCAAAACCACTTAAGGTATTTAGAATCTTCTCAAGCAGTTGGTATGACTTTTCCCATCCTTGCCACACTAAACTCTCCACTTGTTCGCTCTTTCCCTCAAGTTTAGCTATCTCTAAAGCCTTTTTCAAGTAAGAATCATCCACTTCATCGTATACATATTTCTTTATTCTCTCTGCCAACTTATTGGGTATAATTCGCCAAATAAATGACAACATAAGCTACCTCGAGAGTTTTTCTAGGAGTTCTTCGAAACTCCTAGTAATTTCCTCAATGAGTCTCCTAATGCCATCTCTTTGAACCCTCATTATGCCTCCACTAATCTCAATTATGCCTAGTCTCTTCGCGCTTTCAAGCCATACCCTAGCTTTAGCTGTATCCGGAATTCTGCTGGGATCTTGAAGATATTTCTTGAGCTCCGGTCCAAATGTTGTTAAGAATATTGCTAAATCTCTAAGATCGTCTTGGCTAAGCATCAGCTATTCCCTCATCCGTTATTTTAATTTTGCATTCTCCAGGCGGCAGCCATGAAGAATCCATGATTGACACCCTGCGGTAGGGATCTGTTGCTCTTACGAGAAGGAGCCGCGTATCAACAGTATGACCTAGTACATGACCACCTGTAGGTTTAAATCCAAGCCCGATTGTTCCTACCGACGCAACAACCTGATTTGTTACCAAAACAACAGCTTCATAGTTTATTGCTATTCTTCTCAGCTTCTCTGCCATGTCTAGTATCAACCTCTGTCTGGCGTATAATTCTCCTTGCCCTGAGAAGTCTGCTCTAGGTAACTTTGTGAGGCTATCAACAACCACGAGTTTTGCATTATTTTCCCTGACAACACTTACAAGACTCTCAATGATACGCTTCTGATCCCAGGCGTTCTCCGGCCTACTTATGATTATCCTCTTCATCACTTCTTTTTCGTCCAAGTTGAATCTCTTGATAATTTTCTTGAACCTATTTACGGAGAAAGTTCTTTCACTGTCAATTATAACAGCCGAGATATCACCATCATTCAACCCCCAATGTTCCTTCTGATTCCCCTTTCTAGCTTCACCCTGCTCCGTTTCCTGCAATATTTCTTGAATCTCCTTCTGACTCATTGAAGGAAGAAAAACCGTGGCTAGTGCAGTAAAACAAGCCTGACTCTTGCCAGAACCGTAGGGACCAGCTAACTCTGTTACTTCACCAACACACCATCCTCCTTGTAGCAGTCTATTAAGTGCATGTGCACCAGTTGACATAAACCTTTTCTTCTCACTGGTTTTCTCGAGCTCAGCAATTGGCATAAACCTTTTCCTGTGCTGGTCTAGAAACTCTATCGCTTTGTCCAATATTTTCTCGCACGTTTCTTTAGATAAGCCCGTTATCTCAGCTAGTCTAGTTGGGCTGTACAGCAATATGTCCTTAATATAGTATATTCCGGCAGACTCTAACGCAGCTAGCGTTTGCTTTTGAAGTTTTAGCTCATGCACTGTGTATTCCTTAGACATCACTACCACTAAATTACATTAATGCTAAATTACTATTTTATCCAACTGAAGATAAATTGGTGCGGTTCTTGATAAGCCTAGTCTACATATGCTCTATGGTTATGCAAATAGCACTGGATATAAATCTTCTCATACTAGCATGGGTCCTTTACGCGTTATTGCAGTACTGCTGGAGTGGCATGTCTAAATTCATCTCAATCCTCTTACTTCCGGGAACGCTTATTCACGTGGCATCGCACTATCTGCTGGCTAAACTGCTGAACATAAAACCTTATGTAACCCTTAGCATAATACCAGATGAGAGCCATCGAGCTGGACTATACACAAGCACCAATATCTATAGAATAAACTCTTGGAGGATTGGCTTTGTGGCCATGGCTCCATTGATGATTTCATTACCAATGATAATCCTTCTTAGATGGATACTCAAAGTTGCAATCAATCTAGGTTCATACGCAGCTAGCCTAATTATAGCATGGCTTCTGATTTCTATATTCGTCTGCGGTCTCCCATCACTAGCTGACCTAGGATTTATAGCTAGTAACGTGATTATCAAGCACCCAGATACTATAATAGCCTTGCTTCTCCTGCCAACAATCTACATACTTGGAACAATGGCATATGATAACGAAGTCGCAGTCTACGGGACAGCACTATACATCACTTTAGTAGCAATGGCCTCTATTCTAGGAGAAGCAAAGAAGGAAGAGATAATCATCGACTAGAGGAACAGCTATCATGAGTGCCTTCCTAGCAGGTTTTTAACGAGATGTTAGCAATGCCAAACCACAATTTACAAGAAGGCATTTAAAAATATTTTTTAGTGTACTCGACGTGCTCATACAGGTGCTTAATGATGGACTTGTCAGTGACAAAGAGAGTCTTATTGTTTGTTGCTATCTCATACTCTCTGGCTATACTTATAGACTGTATAATTTTCTATCTAAACCAGCTTGAATACGCCTTCCTGTGGGGATTTGCTAGAATGTGGAGTGTCACGCTAGCTACTATAATATGCTTATACATTGGTCGAGAAAGTATTTTGACTTCACTAAAGAGTATAATAAACCCAGTCAAGAAAGTTCTAAAACCGTATCTTATTGCTCCATTTGTTGTTTATTTAGCACTCTGCATTTATATTGCCATAGCCACTCCGCTAAATTTATTCAACCTTAACGCTTATATTAGCGCCATAGTGGAGTTTCTAGTAGAGCATGGCGTCCCCGAAGAGCAAGCTCGAATGATAGCTATTATTGCCGTGTATAGCATCTTCATCCTCGGTTACATATATGCGATAACAATCAATGCACTCTTTGCCCTAGGGGAGGAAATTGGTTGGAGAGGTTATTTATTTGATCAACTAAAGAATAGACCAATGTACCTATCCACAATAATAATAGGTCTTATATGGGGATATTGGCATACATCGGCAATAATTCTCCTCGGGCACAACTACTATATCAATAGATTCCTGGGAGGATTCGTGCTTTTTCCACTATTCACGACTGCTATAACCTATCCATATCTGGAGCTGGTGAGGAGGTCAAAAAGTGTTCTACCCGCAGCATCACTACATGGGGCTCTAAATGCGCTGTGGGGTATAACAATAGTGGCCTCAACACTACCGCCAGAAGCCAGTGAGATATACCTAGGACTCGGAGTATTAGGTATAGTTTCTTGGACTATATTAAGCGTGGCATTGTATCTAGCACTAAGATTCCGCCAGCGTTATCTCCTAACACCGAAGAAAACCAACTTAGAGACGCCTTAGAAACCTCCTCAAAGAAAAGAGCTTGCGATTTTCCAGAGAGGTCGACATTTAATTTCTCCACTTATATTTCTACCTTCGATCATGACTCTTTTTACCACTCTATTTTCTGTGATCACTGTTGGGACGTCTAGCTCAAGCGGATCCCTAGTAACTATAGTTACATGTCCTCTCTTAAGCAATTTGATCGCAGATCTCCATGGATAGGGCAAGGCGACTACAAGATCATAGGGCCACATATTTGTTGCTATCTCCAGAGCTAGCTTTTGTTGTACTGCTGGTAATCCTGTCAAATCCAAATAAGCTCTTTGTGGCAATTGTTCATCTTCGACTAAGACTGACCATCTAAATAATTCGTCTATCTCTGGCATTGGCATTAGTATTGCTTCTTCATCTGCCATTAACTTCTGTAGTCTTGCTTTTATTATTCCTACAATATGCTCTACCCTCTTATTAAATGCTCTCGCTAGTATTGAGGCCAGATCGTATAGCTTTGTTTCACTAGTTGGTACTGGAAAGCCGTCAATCTCGATGAATTCGGCGCTCGGTATTTGGTTCCCTACAAGGTCAATCCATAGCAACTGCTGTCCGGAAAGATAGAGAGCTGCTCTTATATCATCTACTGCTATAGGTTTGGATATATCTACCCTAACAATGTTTCCCCTATCTCCTATGCCTACTGGAACTCCCTCCGAGATTTTTTCCAGGAGTTGGACTAAAACTCTAAAGCTAAATTTTGCTGACATTGGTTCCTTTGAGAAGCCTATACCTAGATGCTTCAATGCTCTCAACAATTCTTTCGGTGCATTAACTTCTATCACAGCTCTTGCATAGGGCTCTATAATTTCAAGAATTCTGACCCTTATCTCGGCTCCAAATTTTTCCGACGCTTTAAGATAGTCCCTCTTGATAGAATCTTTCAAAGACTTCGGGTTGACATAGTAGGTCATTGTCTTCCTCTCTTCCTTGTATGCGTCAAACCTATTCCTAGAACAATTCCAAGCAGAAGAGTCGAAACAAATAGTGGAATATTCTTGAACTCCAGCGGACTGGTACTTTTCACAGACTCCCTTTCAATTATTATGTGAAGTATAATTGACGCATAATTACCAGCTAAGTCATAGGCTCCAATAATAAAGTAATATTCTCCAACACCCAAATCGAGAATACTATTTGTGGAGATTTCGACTTTAAAGCTCTCATAAATCAGAATTATCTTGGAGATTCCAGAGAGATCTTCTATATCAAGGACTATGTTTACCTGAGCCTTTTCTTCTTTAGTAGTTATTACGGTGTTGTTTTGTGGCTCAATCAGATTTATCACAGGCGGGCTCGGATCAAATCCAATTATGAAGACCTTGCAACTAAAGTCCCTATAACCGCTAGCTTCAATGCGAATAATGTTAATGCCTATCTCAAGTTCTATAGATGTGGTTATGTTTGACTGATAGTTTGACACTAAAGTAGCATTTCTAAATATGGATACTCTATCAGCAGCGCCATAGATCCGAATAGTAACGTTAATTGCAGGAGTGTTCTGCCACGTATTGTTTGGAGCTTGAACTTCCAGGGTGAGGGGTATGTCCACGATGAACCAAGTTCTATTTTCACAGACTCTATCTATATGATCCCTAGCAACTATTGTTACACTATAATTTCCCTCGGCTAGGTTTGTTAGAGTTAATTCTCCCTCACTCTCAATATAACTCACGAAGGATCCATTGAGGTACAGCTCTGCATTCTTCACCATTAGATCATCTGAAATTTTCCACGCAACTTTGACTGTTTTCTGGTTGAATAACTCACCCGTGTTTGGGGACAGTATCACGACTTTGGGAGGGGCTAAGTCCAGTACCAGGGTGAGATTCTTTAGGTAATAGCTGCAGTTAATGTATAAGACCGAAGAGAATAGACCATACCTACCTAACCCCCCATAACATCCATCAAAGTTAAGTGTAGCCTTCCCTCTGCTCGTAAGTGCTACTATTTTACTCCTGCCAAACACAGCGGATTCGCAACCACCATTTACCTGTTCGTCAAAGCTTATTACTTCAGCAGACCCATCAGTGAATATTCTTTTAACCACAGTGCCATTTAAAAAGCCATAGCTACCAGCAAGCGAAATGACTGAGAACACCCACTCTGACGCTCTGAAAACCCTTGGTGGGGTGCTCCATATTGCACTACCATTCTCAAGAATGCACATCGTATAGTTCCAATGCAGGGTCGCATTTCTAGCGTAAACTACGCAAGCAATCTCAAATTTTCCGTCCCTATCCTTATCTCCAGCGACAACAGATGCTCCTGCAACGTTTGAGTTCTGAAGGCTTATTTGAATTGTTCTTGCTAGATTTCCGTTGACATATATTGCTACCTCTGTGTATCCAGTCGTATTCTTTATCAGAGAGAAAATCCAGTATGAGCCGAGCGAGTATATTGATACTGGCTTGTATCCTGACGGAGGATTCCATCTAGTAACAACACCTGTTGAAACTGTGAGTATGTCGAGTGTGCCGTTATCCCTCATTATGTAAATCTTACTCCCATCAAAGTCTGCCGCCAGACAGTTTGTTGCATTCATATTTATAGAGGCTATCTTCCCTCCCCTTTGGATCGTCACAATATCAGAATCAAAGACCAAAATTGCCAAATCTGACGCCGCTACAGCAGACAAAATCACTTTCTGAGTTGAGAAGGTTACAGAATAGTCCATCCAGAATACAACTGCGTGATGCGCATTATAGATCACCAACGTATTTTTGTCTATTTGATAATTCCACCCGGCGTTAAGAAATGGTCTTGAAACAAGGAGATCTGAGCCTCGTATACTCAAGCAGGAACCTCTCCTTGATACTGCAAATATATTATCCAAACTCTCTAGGAGTATAGATTCATCCTCAACCTGAAAGACTTCTCGTAGAACTAATGTCTTATCGTATACCTTGAGGTCGTTCCCAGTTAACATTGCTACGCCTTCGCAATATAAAGCTGCTTGGTCGATATATTCACTGATCGTATAAACTCCAACTACACTGGAGGTATCATTGGCTGTATCTATAAGAGCGAGGAAAGTCGAATTGTAAACTAGAAACTCAACACTCTCATCCCGATCTATGTCCATACAACTAAAGCGTCTCAAGCTGTATATAAGCGTTCTCCAATCTATGGAATCAGCCATCTCAAAATATGTAAGCGAGCCGTTTATGATCTTGAGAACAAAACAACTGGTGCCAACACAGCCAATTGAATATACAATATCCTTGAGTCTGGCCATGGGTGAGCATGGTGCCATTGAAGCGAAGCGCGTTGCCACTGGGTTGTAATATGTCCAATTCAATATCAAATTGTTGTCAAGATATCTTACGAGTCCAAGGAGATACTTACCGGAATAGTCTATGTCAAGAAGCTGTGCAGAACTACCAGCATACATTACTAAGGTCTCATTTAGAGACTCGCCATCAATGCTGAGATATGCAATTTTACCTGAGTTGTATTTCCACAATACTATTATAGGCTTGGGGTCAGTTAACATAGCAAAAAGCGCTTCAGTATAGTTACCATCATGATTTAGAGTCCAGATAATTTTGAGGTCACTATCGAGCAAGTAAACCTTAGTAGCTGTAAGGACAACAAGTTCATATTCCTGATCATTATCAATATCTTCATAATCTACCGATAAAATTGCTTCATTAGTTCGAAAAATTCTATCAGTACCATTTATGTGAATGTAATCCACTCCCTGAATAACAAACTTATCACCGGCATAATGGACATCGGATATCTCACCCAGAGGGTAAAGGGCTAGAGTCTTTGTCTCAACTACAGGAATTTCACTCGATTTTGCATTATCTAATGTTTCAGAATAAGCGGTATGTATCGCCCTGCAATTCGCAGCTTGAGCGATGTGAATAATTGGACTATCACCACTGAAATTGGTCTCAATCTCTTGACTTTTTGTAGTACTTAAGGGAGTGATCACTTGAAAGAGTACTACTAGAAGTATTGCTAATTGCACGCAAGAAAGTCTCTTAACCACTAGCTAGCACCTATTGTGATGCTTGATATATTTATGTGAAATTTTTGAGAAATTTGGAATATATTAGCAATACCAGAACTTCAGAACGAATTCTTGGTGCTTCTAATGATAATCGCATTCGTTGGTCTAGATCAGGCAGGCAAAAGCAGTATTAAGGTATATCTCGAAAGTCTAAGCACGAAAAATGCATTGAACACTAGCATGAGCAATGGGGTTGAATCCTATTTGCGTGGAAATATGAGGATTGATGTATTTCCAGGTCAGGAAAAACTACGGTATATGGAGCTTCTCTATGAGAGATTTTTCCCCTACATCGACAAATTGGCTCTAATTGTAGATGCAAGCGCTAGGGATCGTTTCGATGAGGTTAAGAGGTACTGGAAGTTCTTGAAAAATATGCTGGAAAAGTATGCCGAGAAGGAAATCCAGGTAATCTTAGTTGCCCACAAGCAAGATTTAAGCGGCGCAGTTTCAAGCGATGAGTTATGCAAGATAATATTTGATGCAGATGACATAGAGAGATATAATGTAATTCACTTGAACACCAGTATCTTTGATCCAATAAGCATGAGCCTACTCCTGCGTGCACTTCATGGTGCTATAGGTTTAATCGAGAGTATTACAGAAATGCTAAGAGCCGAAACTAGAGCGCAGATAGTAGCCATATTTGACGGACACCTACTACCAATTGCCATAAGTGGAACTAGTCCCCGGTCTGAACTTTTCGAGAGAGTCCATGAGCTTGTAACCTCAGTGGAGAAGTTTGGATACCTTAAAGCTTTTGTCGCTATCTTCGAAGGCGAAAAAGTCCTGGCTATTAGCAGAAGAGAAGGAAACGAGAGAGTTATAATCTGCATAATCAATTTTGGGGAGACTCTAGAAAGGGTTATAGAGCTTAGCAATAATGCAATCTCTCACTATATTAACGAGCTTAGAAAGAGATTCTGGGGCTGGCAATGATTTTAGAAGCCCTCACAGGTCTGCTGCTTGGTCTATTCCTAGTGTATATCTTCGATAGGATCCATTATAGACTAAAGCTGAGAAGAGGTACGCAAATTATAGAAAGGATGAAAATGCTAGCTCGTAGCAGCAGGACCAACATGCCAATAGAAAAACAACAAAGACTACAAGCCAACACGTTACTGCAGTTGGTAAATAACTGGGTGCTCGAGATACAAGCAGTTGGTGAAACTCAAGCAGCATTGCTGAGACAACTTGGATTGGCAAAAATTGCTGGGGAGGTCATTATCACAAACAGAGAATTACTAAGTGAAATTGCTAATGTACTTAGGCGAAGTAAGCTTGAACCGGAGTATCGTCTAATCCCCCTGCCTAGCGGAGCCCTAGAAAAACTAGGCGAATTGGGAATTATTAGCCTAAGTTTCATCGAAATAAGCAGCGAAATAGGACCCAGATTCCTATTCGCAACGACAAAAACTGAGATGACAGACAGAATTAGCTCAGACACAGAGCTCCAAAATAGGTTCTTTATTCTAGCTGGAGCGCAAAGTGAACTCGACGTTTACGGCAAAAGAATTATTTTAAAGGATGTAAAAGGCGGAGAAAGGGGGCTCAAGGGCATAATTGTAGCCGAAGTCGTGAGAAGTGCTGATAGGAGTAGAATACTAAATTTCTTATCCAAGATAAGCACAATCCCTAACTCGCCCGAGGACGCCGCCAATAAGATACGGGATGCGCTGTGAAGGCCCTAGCAATTGTCCTAATTCTACTCACACAAGTCCAAGTGCCAATGATTAGCTGGACATTCGAGGATATTGGACTGTCTGACATTTTAATAGAGAACACACTTAAAGAATACACAGTATCCACAAATTTCCACTCTGAGCTTGTGGGTAGCGTGACCTTTAACGTTAAAGTCTATGCCAATGTCTCACTGAAATTGAGAATAACCATAAATGACGTAACTAAGGAACTGAATGCGAATGAAAATGTAACATTTGATGGCGTCTTAAAAACCACCAATACATTGGAAATCACTATCCCACCCCAATTACCATCTAGACCAGTGATAATATACAAGAACTCAACAATAGTAGCAAAGCTTAAAATACCTAGCGGGAGTGAGAGCCAGATACAAGAGCACAAGGAAATACTGAGATATGCCTTTTGGATACTAGTACTAGTTCCCCCATTACTAGTCTACTTGTACGAGAAAAAAACAGCGAAAATGGAGACCGAAGGCAAAGAAGTGATTTTAACATGAGCTTTCTAGAGCTACTGCCATACAAACCAAGCTTAGCTGAGGAAATTGCAAGAGGCTTGTTAAGCTCAAAAAATGTTGTTCTAATCCGCGCCCCAGCAGGAAGTGGAAAAACTAGCATTGCAGTGGCATACATAATTCATCTAGCTCTTCTAGGTAAAAGAGGAGCAATATTTCTGAGAACACGACGTGAGGTAAATCACGCACTAAGTATTACCCGGGCTGTTGTCAGCAGACTAAAGACAGCGAAGCTACTCGTCATCCCCACGCCTTCCAAGGAAAGATTCTGTGTTATGGGTATAAAGAAAGAGTTGATTAAGTACTGGTGCCCCATTACTGAATGCGAAAGACTACTGAGGCGAAAATATGGCGAAATTGAGAAAGATCTCATGGGTAAGGTGTTCTCATCCCTAGACAGCTATATAGAACTCTTTGCTCGAGATAAGAGATGCCCCTACTACGCTGCACTGGAGTTGCTGAGAAAAGCTGATATAATCATTGGCACACACAACTACTTCATTGAGTCTGAATTATTCGAAAAACTTGGAAAGATAGATGTTGCTGTCATCGATGAGGCCCATGCGCTACTGGTACCAAAGACCTACGAGGGATTTATTGAAGCCATAGAAAGAGGAAAGGAATATGCCAGAGCTGCAGCTTATCAGGGAATACCATTACATAAGTACATTGTCGCGCTGGGTAAAACTGATACAAACTCTGCAAGAGATTTAGCCGAATACGACTCATATATGAAAGCAGACGGCATAGAAATCAAGCTCAAGGGGAAGTTGATTAAAGTCTACCTACCAAAGGACCTAATAAGAGATAGATTACAGAACGTCAACCGCATTATACTCATGAGCTCGACACTCTACCCATCAAACTTCTTCAAAACAATATTCACTGGCAATACCATAGACGCTGATATGATCATAATCCCAGGTTTGATTAGTGGGAGAAGGAAATTGATAATTCCACGCACAAACTTAAGCTTATCATACGCTAAACGAAATGAGAAAACACTTCTAGCATACGCCGAAATGATCAAAAACATCCAAACAGAACATAGAGAGAAAACTTTAGTATTCTGCCCTAGCAATGAAATCGCTAGAGAAATAGCTAAATACTTGAAGAAAGAACCAACAGATGAACTCGGAGAAGATCTAGTGATAACAGTATTTAGAGGAAAGATTGCGGAAGGAATAGACGCAACGGGATACAAAGTCGCAATAATGGCAGGACTCCCGTTCCCACGCATCGATCCAGAAACTGAGAAAATACTACAAACCTACAGCAAAATCTATAAGATCGATGAAAAGGCAATTAAAGAGGCATACAACCTAAGCTCAATGATATCCGCCTTAGTCCAAGCAATAGGCAGAGTGGGGCGAAGGGAAGAAGGAGTAGTCTATATAATTGATGCACGTGCAGAATTTATCAGAACACTTCTTCAGTCTCCTTCATAATACTAAAACTATGGGGAATAAACTCAAACCAAACAATTCTAATGATTATCTTTTTTGAAAAATATAAGTTGAGAATTTATATCGTTGCTAGTAGAATTATTACGATCAAAAGGTGCCACTATATGGCTTTCTCATCAATGCGAAGAACTACAGGGTTCATCTTATTAATTGCGCTAATTCTCTCAGCCATCAGCAGCCCACTTTATGCAACTATAGACAAAACAACTAAAGGCGATAATAGCGATGCACACATGAAGTCTAGAGGCTTCCAAGGAAATAGGGCATTAATGTGGAACTCAGCACAGGAACCAACATTAGGTACAGCCACTGGAGACGCGGGAAGAGCTATGCATATCAATGGATATCAAGAGATAATAAAATTGCAGACGAGTGGATGGACATTCAAAAACTCCACCCTGGTCAATGCCTCTTCAACAGATTCTGTGCAAATAAGAATATCAAAGAACCTGGATAAGGAAGAATACGCTATTGGAGTATTGAGAAGGCTGCGAAATGCAACTGGAATCTACAGTTGGATTGACATTTATATTGCCAACTTCACAGCAGGCAATAGCAGGATCTATATAAATCACACAAACTTTAGCGTGCCAATAAGATACGTGAATAGCTTTGCGATTAATGGCACTACTACAAATGAACTGAGAATAACAAGATTTGACCTCGTCTGGGAAAACTCAACAACAATCATAGTTGTATACATAAAACAGTACCTAACCCTTATTGGGGGTGTGTATGTAGATGCTTATAATGTCACTTATAGAAAACTACGCATCCCAAATACGTGGACTGCTGGGTCTACCCTCGCCAAAGGAACAGGAATAGGATACGACATCAAAACCTCTTGGTCCGGAGCTAATAGAATAATCACCTTCATAGGCTTTAACGCCACACCTTTTGGGATAACTCCTAGAGTATCATTCGCAGCTAATTTGTTTATTAATGAAACCAATAAAATATCCGTAGACTTTAGCGGAACTAAAACTGCAAAGGCGACTCCATACTATGCGTATTTGAGCAATATTATATTCGCATCTGGGTATGTTTATATTGTTGCAGCACTTGTTGCATCAATAGGAAGTGAGCTTGCTACAATCGCCCCGAATGGTAT
>JANJXX010000005.1 GCA_024720975.1 Candidatus Panguiarchaeum symbiosum
TTAAATTTGTCTCCATAGATTTCGCAAAGTCTTTCGAGAAGCTCTTTTATGGTTTTTCCATTGACGTTTACGGTCTCTTCTAGCTTTTCTGTTACGCTCCTTACTTTTCCAAGATACCTAACTTTGACCTGCATCTTTCCTTCCTTTTTTAATGGATTTTTGCTAAGATATATAGCATTATCCATATATATGGTGTTTTCAATGGATGAACTAATTTACTATATAATTTCAGCAATTGGAGGCACAGTAGCAGGACTAATATACTACTTGGGAAGAAAGACAAAGGATCCAGTAGCAGCTAAAGTCATCAGCATATTAACTGAACACTTCCTGGATGAGAAAATGTTTACAATAGAGCGAGTAAGCGAGTTATCAGGCTTACCAAGGGAAGTCGTTGAAAGAGTTATTGTAGACCTTGAAAAGACCGGTGTAGTTATGCGAACAGGTAAGGGCTACTCTCTGGTAGATCCTCTAGTCTTTCTAACTCCAAGAGATTATAACAGGGCTTTAAGGTTAACTAAATCTGACAATATAATATACGGCGGGTACCAATTATTCTATGTAGCTTCTCCTATAGTAGTTCTCATATTATCACTAGTCATGATTATTCCCGTATCAATATTCGTCCTCACAGTCTTTAATTTCGAACCAGTAATTAGCATGTTAAATAATGTGACAGGTGGAAAGATAGATCCAATGTTGTTCTCACTGCTAATCGTTGGAATTGGTATAATAGCCTTTGACTTAATTGACAACATCGTGAAAGCATTCAATAGGAGCAGATACATGGTAGTAGTAGGATTTCAATCAGGACTTCTATATGACCTGCACCCAGCTGATGAGCTATCCGGCAGAGTCACGCGCGGGGAAATAGAGCGCATTGATGTTGATATGAACATAATTCATAAGCTTAACAATTGGTTTGGTTCTACACCTGCTGGTGATGTACGAGTGTGGGTTCGTGGTAAGGATAAACCAATAGTCTTCAGGTCAATGCCATATCCGCGTGAGCTGTTTCTAGTCCTTCGGTCGATTCAGCTTGGCTCACTGCAGTGGAGGAAGAAATATGCGAGAGAGTTAGCCTTATGGCGTGGTAGGGTATATCCATTTTTCCCAACAGAAAGGGGTCGCGGTAGGGGGAGGTGAGATAATTGTCAAAGGAAGAGGCAATATTTGAACTTCGCGAGAGCTTAGAACATGCCTATAGGTTGACTCCACTTACGCAAATCGCGGTTTTTATATTGTTTGAACTAGCTTTAATTGCTGGGATATTGTATCTAAACGTCGGTCTTCCTGAAGCGTACATAGCTGGCATTCTCATAACAGCGCTATTATATCCAACAATAATAAAGATTAGAAACTTCGTCTCAGAACTTATTGCATTTGTACTGTTTGGTGCGGCCTTATCAGCAGTAGCATGCTACCTAATCAACAAATTCGTTCTGACAGGAGCTGGATTAAACGTACTGAACCTGTGGCTAGTTGTAGTATTTCTGCTAATACTGGGAATACAAATGTTCCACTATACATACGAAAAAGCTAGGTCCGTAAAGACCAAGCCAATGATTATCGTTAACTCGATTCTTACGGTAATTTTCGCATATGCTGTATGGAATATATTGACCGCTATCATCCAGGCGGGTTTAGCTATAATGATTCTGATAACTGCATTACTATCAATTGCGTATTTTATAGCAATACTACCAGAAAAGCCTTTCTAAAAATGTATCTTCCTTTAACTTTTTTGTTAGTGAACTCCTGATGAAAATATATGATAGATTTGGACGTATTGTTAGTAGCATCCGTATAATAGTCAATGTAGAATGTAATTACAACTGTATTTTCTGTCACTCAGAGGGATACTACCATTGTTCTAAAGATTCCCAGCAGATGCTAAGTGTCGAGGACATACAGAGAGTAGGTCTAGTTGCCCGTATGTTCGATATAGACTCTGTTAAAATCACTGGAGGAGAGCCGCTCCTACATCCAAGCATTGATAAGGTAATATCAACTCTAAATGATCTGGGCTTCAGGGATATATCACTAGTTACAAATGGGTCTCTTCTCGAAAAACTTGTGGAAAGACTAAAACAATCAGGCTTAGTCAGGATTAATGTTTCATTGGTCTCACTGAGAGAAAATCGATATGATGCTATTACCAGGACAAATAACATGCTGCCTAGGGTTCTCAGGGGCATAAAACTTGCTAAAGAGGTCGGACTTAAACCAGTTAAAATTAATGTGGTTGTCCTCCAGGGTTTAAATGACGATGAGATATTCGATTTCATAGAATTTGGAAGAAGCAACGAAGTCGTCGTTCAGTTTATTGAGTACCATTCCCCCCGCGTCGATGAGTCATTCAAAAAGTTTTATAAGCCTCTAGATGAGCTCCAGACTTTTTTAGAGTCTAATGCTGAGAAGATTATCACCACGCGGATGCATAACAGGTTACGATATGTAGTTGATGGCGCTGAGGTAGAACTTGTAAGGCCCATGTTCAATGCAGCATTTTGCAATGGTTGCGCTAGGATTAGAGCAACTCCGACAGGGTGGAAGCCGTGCTTACTAAAGGATGACGTAATAATAGAATATCTAAGCGAGCTTAAAAGTGGGAACATGAGAGAACTCACTCGTAAGTTTGTAAAAGCTATTTATGCAAGACGTCCATTCTTTCAGAGGGTTCAGGAATATTCTTAATGGAGATAATCTAGTACTCTAAATTTGTTAACTGATTATTTTCATGTTGATCTATCACACTCAGTTCATTCATACTATATGGTGATAGCATTAAACTTACTGCCTTGAGGAGGAGAAGATGCCTAGGGTTGATATGAGCGACTGGGACATAAATGACCCAGCTACTAGGCGCAAAATTGCCAGGATAGTTAACCTACTAAAAAGCAAGACCAGCTATGATGGGCACTCAACAACTCTAGTGAGTATATGGATAGCACCGGGCACACCAACTTCGGAGATAACATCATTGATAAACCAAGAACTTGCAACAGCCGCAAGAATAAAGTCCCGAATGACTAGGAAACACGTGCAGGCTGCTCTTAGAAGTATATCATCTAAATTTAAAGCATGGACGCAGATACCGCCCAATGGACTTTTGATCTTCTGTGGTTGGACACAACAATCGAATGATTTGGAATATTGGGAAATAATCCCTCCACTGCAAATCCAGAAAAAGCTATATACCTGCGACTCAATATTCCGTGTTGAGGTTCTTGAAGAACTACTAAAAGTCAGGCAGACTTATGGTATCATCATTGTTGAGAGGGACGAATCGACAATAGGTATCCTTCAAGGGTCCGCAATTAAGGTACTTAAGCACATAGAGACACCCACTCATGGAAAACATCGAAAAGGTGGTCAAAGCGAAAAACGTTTTGAACGTCAAATAGAATCCGTATATGAGTATCACCTCAAAAAGACGGCAGATGAAGCTAACAAAGCGTTTCTCCCCATGCTGGATACACTTAATGGTATAATAGTTGCGGGTCCAGCTTTTTCAAAAGAAGATTTTGTCAAGCTTGGGGAACTTGATTATAGACTACACCAAAAGATAGTGGGACTAGTATCTGCCCAGTATCAAGATCTCGAGGGACTAAGAGAGGCAGTAAATAACGCACTCGATATAATCAAGGAAACCGAGTATGCAAAACAAAAAAGAGCATATGATGAACTCATGGAAGCGATGGGTAAGTATGCTGATAAAGTCGTTGTTGGGTTTCAAGAAACTTTAAGGGCTCTGAAGGAAGGTCGGCTTGAGAAAATTTATGTCGCAGAGGATCTAGATAAAGCTATAATTAAGGTAAGGTGCGGAGATAAGGTTGAAAGATTTCTGCTAGTAGATAATATAGGAGATTTAGAGAAGGTAACTAAGGACGTTTGTAAAAATATAGGTGACCCGAGCGCGGAAGTTATAGATGAAAGTTTCATCAATTACATACTCGACGAGGCTTCGACTACCGCAACCCATGTAGTTATAATCTCACAGGATGAATTACGCGGACAACTTAAATCAGGTCTTGGTGGTATTGCGGGAATCCTTAGGTTTTAGGGATATTCCATGCAAGTCGACAGCAAAATAAAGGAGATAATATATTCAATGACAAATGGTGAAAGAAAGCTTCTTAGGTTACTAGCTAAAAGCAACAAGAAAAGTCTGGATGTTAATAGTATAGTCAGTGAGTCGGGTCTCGCAGAGGCAGAAGTTAATCGAGTGGTTATGTGGTTAGAAAATAAAGGCATAGTTAAAAGAAAATCCATTGAGGTCAAAGTCTTTGTACCAACTAAAAAAGCCCTCTTATATGAGAAAGAGTTACTACCAGAAACTCGTCTGCTCAATATCTTGAAAACAGTAAAACGCATACCATTAAGCTCGATAGTCAACCACGGATTTACCAGTGAAGAAGCTTCTGCAGCCGTAGGACTTCTATTGCGTATGGGACTTGCGAAAGTTCTCAAAGAAAAAGAAGAGAAATACCTAGTTTCCACACTGGAAGCTGAATCAGTCGCAAAGTTGGGCACGGAGGAGTGCCTGAGGAAACTATTAGCAGAGCGAGAGATCCCCGCAGAAGAGAGATCACCAGAGTTAGAATTGCTTGTTGATAGAGGTCTGGCAAAACTCGAAACGAGAACGATTTGGGTCATAGAAATAACAGATCTTGGTGATAAAATTCTGTCGCAGGGGATACCTGAAATCGATTTTATTGAGCAGTTAACTCCAGAAGTAATAGCATCTAGAGCGTGGTATCAGCGACCGATTAGGTGGTACGACGTTGAAGCCTGGTCCCCTAAGATATGGGGTGGTCGGAAGAACCCGTTAAAAATATTGGCAGATAAAGTTAGAGAGATCTTCGTGTCAATGGGCTTTAAAGAAATGAGATCGCCATGGGTAGACATGGAATTCTGGTGCTTTGACTCCATGTGGATTCCGCAAGACCACCCTGCGCGTGAAATGCAATCAACATATTGGCTGGCTCAACCAAAGGAAGGTAAATTACCAGATGAAGAATTAGTAAATGAGGTCAAGAAAGTCCAAGAAAACGGAGGCAATACTGGAAGTACAGGCTGGAGACTTCCCTGGGATGTAAAAATAGCGAAGAGATGTATTCTAAGAACACACACTACAGCGTCAACATTTAGAGTCTTAGGTTATCTTATAAAGACAGGAAAGATAAAACCTCCAGTAAAATTCTTTGCAATCGGCAGAGTATTCCGAAATGAAACAATTGACTGGAAACATCTGTGCGAATTTCATCAAATTGAGGGCTTTGTTATTGCTCCAAACTTAACTTTAAGGAGCTTGATGGGGTACATTAAAGAGTTCTATTCAAGAATGGGAATAAAGAAGATACGTTTCAAGCCCACGTATAATCCTTACACAGAGCCCAGCATGGAAATCTTCACTTGGCACGAAAAAACTGGACGTTGGGTGGAAATCGGTAATTCAGGGATGTTCAGGCCGGAAGCTCTAGCACCATATAACGTAAGATGGCCTACAATAGCATGGGGTCTTGCTCTAGAGAGGCTTGCAATGATCATATGGAATATAGAGGATATAAGAAAGCTACTTGGACACGGCGTAAACATTGACTGGCTAAGATACTATAACTACCCAGCCATCGAATCAAAATAACAAGCAATTGAATCTCAGACTCCTTTTTATAATGGCAAGTGTAGATATTATACTCGTAAGGATTTTATATAAAACTCGAAATTCGACCTTCAGAAAGCAAAATCTACAAAGCTAACACAGCATCTCCGTGTGTTGTACCGCATTTGTATGACATAGGGGGTGATACACTTGACTCAAGTAACAATCACATGTCCTAAATGCAGGGCAAAAGATATCTTAAACCTAAGCTCGTTTATGTTGTGGGAACTACATAGCTCAGGATGTATAAATATTGCATTATATCACTCCGATCATGTGTTGTACGTTAACATGGATGGGTATAACGTGAGAAAAATTAGTGTCTGTGACCCCACAAGCATTTTAGCTTATGGTTTGAATATGTATGTAGATGGTTATCTCATACTGAGACAACCCCTAATACCAATTGACAAGGACTTGATATTCGTAGACATGAATAAAAAAGTGGTAGATGCTCGCTTGATTCTAAATTATATGTATGCGGTCCTATTAACGCGTTATCTAAGGCTAAATGGAAGAACTATCCAGGACAGAGACATTATAGATGTGCGTGGAGTTAATTTCGCAGTAGTAAGAAATAATGGAATGCTGCTTGCAAAAAGAGTTTCAGGGGACGAGGAAAAAGCGATTAACTTGCTTATTGATATGCAAAAAATTGTGGATTCAGTGCCAGTAAACCTGGAAGTTCTAAAACATATATACTAGCAACAAAGAGTCTTGTTAGAATCCAACTTCTGTAAATTGTTGGTGATGTTAATGCCTACTCCCTTAATGGGTGTGTTTGATATTAGCGTAGTCAAGCCTAATCGCCCAGTCATATGTCGATTAGACATAAATAGTCCAATAAAAAAGCGCGAAGATAAGATATTGATCCTAGATCGCACGCGTCTTGAAAGTCATAAAGAAACGATAACAACACTAATAGAAAACGGCAATAAAATAATCCTTCTTGCGCATCAAGGGAGACCAGGGGATGATGACTTTACGTCATTAAAATTTCATGCTGAAATGCTTGGGGAGATTCTAGGGCATGAGGTAAAATTTGTTGACGATATTATAGGCAAAAAGGCTTGCGAGGCAGTGGAAAAGTTAAAACACGGAGAGGTGTTGCTACTTGAAAATGTAAGATTTCTTGAGTTTGAACAGCAAGAGAAATCTCCAGAGGAGCACGCGAAATCTCCTCTTGTTCAAACTTTGGGAAAGTACGCTGATTTCTTCGTTCTTGACGGTTTTGCCGTCGCTCATAGATCCCACGCATCAGTTGTAGGTTTTGCTCCGGTTCTTCCGTCAGCCATGGGACTGCTTATGGAAAAGGAAATAAAAAGTCTCAGCATGGCAAGAGAAAATGCTAGAGAATATATCCTAATACTAGGAGGAGCAAAACTTCCAGATGCTCTGAAGTACATAAAGAAATTCCTGAAACTTGAGAGAACTAGCAAGATATTATTAACAGGTTTGATTGCCCTAGCTTTTCACATGGCGAAAGGATATAAAATTCCATCGAATACTGAGAAGTTAATCTTGGACCGACTAGGGGGCGAAAGTATCATCGAAATTAAGAAGTTAGCCAATAGCGAGAAGATAGTCCTGCCGATAGACTACGGGGTAGAAATTAATGGGGATAGGATAAACATACCAGTCGATCAGCTGAGTACGATGAATGCACCTCCTAAGGATATAGGCCCAGAGACGATAAAATACTATCTCGACATAGTAGGAAGCGGACGAGTAATCCTTATGAAAGGACCCGCTGGTGTAATTGAAGACGAAAAGTTCGTCTGGGGTTCCGAGAACCTGTTACGAGAGTTATTTAAAATGAATAATTATGTCATTCTCCTTGGTGGACACTTAGTGAGTGTCTTAGATCGTGTTGGAGATTCAACAAAGCATAGAAGATACTTCATCAGCACAGGAGGAGGTGCATCAGTCGAATTCTTTATCGAGGGTACACTACCAGGCCTAGAGGCGCTTAAACTATCATATAAGATTTTTTCACAAAGATGACAAAGTAGCAGCCTCATAATAAGACACTGAACAGAGTTTCAGGTTAAACCAAAGGAACAACATATTTTAATAAATTTTGGACTCTTTTAGATAGCTATTGATGATTAATGGTTGGTGCACGCGCATGTCCCTAAGCTTCATAGACCATGTTAGGTATGCTGAAGAAAATGAAGCGCAAGAACTCATAGAAGATTTTATCCGCAAAAACGAAGGCAACGTAGAGAAGGTAAAGTCAATGTTAATATCTCTACTGAGAAGCCCAGAAAGAAAAGTTAGAAGAGCAACTTTGATGGCGATAAAAAACACAAAATTCTCTGAAGTGGATTTAATACATAAGTGTGCTACTCTAACTCGCGAGGATCCAGAAAATTCTATCCGAGCCGCTGCATATGAGACAGTTATGCACATACTACAAAATGCTAGTGCAGATACAAAGAGGGAATTAGCAATTGCCGTTCTCAAACTTATCTCAGAGGGCAAAGCTACAATTGATGTAACAGATATTGTAAAAAGTATAGGCGAAAATTTCGCAAAGGAACTTCTTCAAGATACTACATTGGATGAAGAAATTAGAGATGTAATTAAATATGCCTTAGAGTACTTAGAACAGAAGTAGCTTTCTCTCATCGGTCTAATTTTTAGAGATCTTTGTTAAATACCGTTGGGGAGGCTGCCATGTCTTGAAGCACAGTAAGGAACTACTGCTAGAATTTCTTAAAAAAGACCCATTCTCTCGGCTTAAAGCTGTAGCAAAGTTTGGCATCAAAGAGATCCTAAGGGCACTTAACTGGGCTGCTGCTGAGGAAATTCTAAACACATTTTATGAACTCGGTCTTGATAATACTCTAAAGACTCCCTGTTCCACAACGGAAGTTGCCTTAGAACATGCAATAGAGGATATAGAATTTTTGCATGAGTTCCTCTTGGCTCTAGTAAAAGTTGGTTTACTGGACGAGGCAGCGGGTAGATTTAAGCTAAGAACACTAGCTAGAAGACCTAAGAAACCAGAAATCGTGGATATCCTTATGAAAACTCCAATGAAAGCGTTATTTGAGGTAATAAAACTCACCGGCGAGAATATCGTTGATGTTTTAATCACAGCAAAAAGAGAGCTAAAATGGCTCACTGACGCTGCAATTGCTTTCGAACCTCTCGAGTTCTCGCCTCAATTCGTCGCTCTTCGCATCAAAGCACTTGAGTTACTATACAAGATGCTGAAGGAAATAGCCAAAGTATGTGGTATTAATGAGTATCTAATACTCACAGTAGGCTTAGCATCAGGCTTCGGATTAGTTAATGTGGCGCAATTCTTTCGAGAATCAAAATGTAAGATCATAGCATTAGACCCGTCAGAGAGAGAAGTCAAGCTTGCTATGGGGCTCCTAGAGGACTTCAAATTAGAAGGTGCCGTAAATGTAGAAACTTTTGATATATCGAAAAATCTCAAAGAATCGTCATTGGTTGCGGAACTATTGAAGAAGTTTAGTGGATTCGATGCTGTAATCTCAATTGAACGCTGGCGTTTTTATGATAGAATCATGAGATCTCAAATATTAGCAAATTTGGCCATCCATACGGCCCCCTACAGTTCGTTAGTTGATGTTGATCTTACAAGAGAGCAAGTCACGCTTTTAAACACAGTCTTGCACGCTATAGAAGGCTGGATAGGATTTCCTAATATTCATGAGAAGAGGGACATGTTTAGTTTAGTTTACCAAAAGATAAAAGAACGCGCCAAAGGAATGATAGTAAGGGCGGATCTACCCCTCATAAAAGAAATATGGATGTAGTGGGGATAAAGATGAAAAAAAGCATGGTTGGATTTTTAATTCTACTAACAATGCTCGCATTACTGCTCACACTAGCATATAGTTTTGAATACGTTGGTGTAGCCAGGGTTTCATCTATAACAATTGAAAACGGCGGGACTTTAATCATAGCGGCTAAAGTATGGGAACCGGTTGGCACTAGGCTTGGAACTGTCGTTCTGATACACGGTGCTCTGGCCTCAAAAGAAATGCTTCATCCTCTAGCATCGGATCTAACGAGAGCCGGTTGGCGTGTGGTTTTATTCGATCAACCCGGACATGGAGGGACCACAGGAGGGTACTTTATAAGCTCAGGCGAGCTAGTCAACACGACGTTAGCATTAAAGAAAGTTCTCAATCAAACAACTGAGTATCGCAAAATGATAATTGATTATCTGCGACGAGAAACAGATTCGAATGAAACCGTAATTTTTGGTGGGCATTCCCTAGGTGCTTTTCTAGCCATATTACTAGCTGTTGAAGCTCAAAATGAATTTAATGTTCTTGCAACAATTGCTATAGCCCCTCCATATTTTCCAGGTTTGGTAAATTCCTCAGTTCCAAGGAATCTTCTCATATGTCTTGGAGAACATGATGAGTTTATAAAATTTGATGCCGTTAGAATGTATCTTGATCCCACAAACTCATCTGACATACGAGCGAATAGGATCTACGGATCTTTTGAAAATGGAACAGCCAGGATGATATTCGTATCTAAATTCTCGGACCACATCCTAGAGGTCTACGATCCGGCCATTATTTCGAGAGTTCTAGAGTGGATAGATAATGCTAGAGGCATCTCTGGTGTAAGATACGTGAATCTAGGAACTTTCATCGCCGCTCTTAAAGCAATAGCAGGCCTTACAGGCATAGCACTTGTATCGCTCATACCGCTTCCTATTGCTGAAAAACTGGGAATGATCTCCGGAGGAAAGCGATTTCCGATCGGAAAGCATGTAAAAGTTGTAATCATAGCTAGCATTATCGTGTGGCCTCTTCTAACAGTGGTATTGTTGATGTCGTTCCTAAGTGGAATAGTATACATCGCTGGAAGCATCGGATATATCGTGCCCATACTCGTTGGTGGATATCTATTCGTGGCAATAGTAGCTATAATATTCTCTTCGAGTGTTATTTCAAAGTCAAATATCAAAGATCACTTCAAAAAGGTTTTACTCTCATTGAAAAGCGATTTCTACCGAGGGACTTTCCTAGGAGTCATCGAAGGCATACTCTACGTTTTACTGCTACATTTAACTTATGGTTCAATTGCAATTCCAGTAATTCCGCAGACAGTAGGTCGTATGATTATAGCCATACCTACAGCTTTCATGATATTCTGGTATTTCATATTCCATGAGTATTTTTACCGAGCGCAAATACAAGAAATTTTAGGAGGGAGAAGATTCTCAGCAGCGACTTTGTCCATATTAATATCACTGACTTCCAAAATTGTAGTAATAGTTGTGATAATCATCATGATGTACTTAATATACCCCGTGGCGACATTTACAATTATAATAGCCTTGTCAATGGTGTTGATAGCGCTTTTAACAGAGGGTCTCTCTGCCGCTAGTTACTATGCAACTCGTGAGATTTACCCCCATGCGCTAGCAAGTGCTATAATCTGGGCATCTATTGCGACAGCAGCATTTCCAACGGCATGGCTTGCAGTTACTTTATAATTAACAATAAACTCCTCTTTATGAGTTTTTGATTACACTTAGAGGTGATTAACTTGATTCCAAAAGAACTTCTAGATGAATTAGCTGGAGCTTTTTATGAAAGAAAACTGTCCAGGCTCGAGAATGTAGAATTGGTTCTTTGGATATGTTGGCTGGATAGGACTTCTCTTAGAGAGCTTAGAATAATAAGCGCAGAAGAGGATTTTAAGGTCATTTGTGTTCATGGAGTTAAAGTTGTGATCGATGGAAAGGAATTTTTAGACGCGATGACTGCAATTGAACTAACCGAAAAATATTATGTGAGTTTAAATTCAGCGACAAAAGATGACTGGAAAATGTTTATTGAAAGAATAGTTGAAGAGGAGCACCCTCGCGTAATACCCGGCTACACTTTCAGAAAGCGTTTTGGTTTACCAGAATCGCTATCTTCCTTCGAGATAAATGTACTAAGTATAGACCTCAGGGAAGAGAAGAAATGACCAACATCTACATCGGAGTCTGTGCCTTCAAGAAGAAGTATTATAAAAGTGGCATAAATTGCGTCGAAGTCCAACAAACCTTTTACAATATACCAATGGAAAAAACCTTGCAGAAGTGGAGAGAAGAAGCGCCTCCAGAATTCATTTTCAATGTGAAAGCCTTTCAGGGTTTAACACATGACATAAAATCTCCTACATGGAAGAGGTTTACTAAGAAACTAGATGAGCACCAAAAGAAACTGGTGGGTAATCTAAATCTCAATGAGCTTACTAAGGAATGGATTAACAAGCACATAAATTTCATGAGAATACTCAACGCACGAGTACTTTTGATTCAGACCCCAGCAAGCTTTAATCCTACTAGTGAGAATATAAAGAAGGCTTTGAGATTTTTTGAGTATCTATCCGATAAGATTAAAGAGTCAAAGGCTGACTTCTGGATTGGTTGGGAGCCAAGAGGGGAGTGGATGAAAAATTTTCATAATTTGGATAATGTCTTCAGTAGTTTCAATAATATTACTCATGTGGTCGACATATTCTTTCATGAACCGATCACAGTGCGTAAGATCATGTACTTTCGGCTTCATGGAAAACCGTATCTAAACTATAGGTACAAATACTCCGACGAAGATTTCAAATTCCTGATTCAAAGGATAGATAGTCTAAAAAAGACTTCAGATTCAATTTTCTTAATGTTTAATAATGTTTACATGGAGCAAGATGTCCTGAGATTTAAGAAATTTTTGGGTGTTAAATAAATTGTTTGAGGGTGCACTATTCTCCTATGAAACCCATCCTAGAGATTTAACAGAGTCTGCGATATATCAAGTTGAAACGCTTCTCGGAAATCTCGCGAGTATAATTCCTGATAGTGAAAAAGCTAAGCTTATTCCTAGACCCGGAGGGATAAATGGCTACATACTTCTGGACCTTCGCGAATGTTTGCAGAAACTTAATTTTGATGCAAGATTGGAAATTCGTGCGAAATTCATAGAATTCATCAAAAAAGCTTTTGATGAAGGAGCACTTCTTAGCATATTGAAGGTGCGAATTTTAGATTTTATTGTTCCATTAGATCTCGAAAAAATAGTTGATGCTGCCAAATACTTGGCTCCCAAGATAAAAGGCACGTGGAAGCTTGAACCGAGAACGAGGAAGCTTATAGATAGGATGGAGCTTATAAAGAAAGTCGCGGAGGTAATCGATGAGCCCGTAGATCTCCAAAATCCTCGCTTCTCTCTTAACGTAGAAGTTCTCAGTAATGACCTTGTAGCAGTTTACCTTGTTGATAATACAAGAGAGCACGAAAGTATAATCAAACCTGGGTACTAGATCAAATACTTAAATAAAACTATAAGCGCCACGGCGGAAAGTATAGGAATTGGTAGAGCTGGTAAAGCCTCAGCCTCTAATTTGAATAACAAAACTTCAGTGATAACTACTCCTAATATTATCATGATGCAAATAATGAGAGTCTCAAGTGGGCTGAGAACGGCAAATGAGTAGCCGACAGCAAAGCTATAGAAGAAAATGTCTCCCAAACCCATTGCGGAACCGAATTTGGGTTCATACTCGGATTCTACTATGTCTTGACGCAAACTTTTAGCTAACTCTTTGAGTGGTCCTCTGAGAACACTATACAAGTCGTATAAGGCAAAACCTAAGAGTAAAACTATGGGGGTTAGCTCGCCAAGGCTCCAACTAAGCCAGACGCCAACCCAACTTGCAGTGAGGACGAGAATGATATTTCTAAGTTGCAGAAGAGTTCCTCTCACGCAGGAAATTATGTATATCATAGTGGAAACTGCCGAGAGTGATACTGAGAGCATAATGAGATAGGTAATGGTTGCTTGATTGAATTCCGAAAAGCCGGCTACGCTTGCAAGTGCATAAGCGCCCATCACAAAGCTCATGTTAAGCGTCATTATGAATATTATATATGACATTAAAACGACTAGGATATTTCTCAGGAGAATTATTTTGCCGCGCTTTACTAAGAATACTAGTAGGAATGTGATTAAGACAACAATAAGGAGGAAGTAAAGCAGGTTCAAGACCGCTGCGAACGCTCCGAGCTCAGATTCTCCCACAGGTGCTGCGCTTTCACTTATTTCGAGCTGTAGAAAATACTTCAAGATGCTTGAGGTAAATATAGCAAAAGTCACTGATGATATAGTGAGTATACCCACAACCGTCAGAACTTTTTTCTGCTTTCGTTCAATCGGAAAGATAAGCATTGGAAGTGCTAATGAGAGCTTTTCGATATCACTGCTCATTGTTGTTCCCTATGATTACAAAGATAGTCTTAGACAATATGTTGTACTTAATTAATTAAGCCGGTCAGAAAATTTCAATTTTATTCTTAGTTTTAGTTTAGTCTGCGGCACTTGGCAATCTATTTTAAGAGCTTCATTAAACCATGGGGCAATCTTTTAGGAACTCAAAGTTGCTCACATCCAAGTCAATATCAATAAACAGATAATTACAAATTTGCCTGTTCGATTTTCCGACAAACATACTTGATAATATTAAAAGGCATTAAACTTTTTCTAGTTTTAGAGCTGGTGACAATAATGGATGAAAAAGTATGGGCTGAATTTCTATCAGCTCTAATGAGATATGCATCACAAATATTCTCAAGCATCGAGGAATTTAAGAATGGAAAATTAACCGTTGAAGCCGAGGGTAAATCATCGATAAAAATAGCCATATGGAAAAATGCAAGGGGAGACTTAAGATTGCATTTCGAATTTCTTCCGACTATGCACATAGAAAGTGCAATGAACGAGCAGAAGCAAGTTGAGGAAAAGGAACCAAAACCAGTTAGCGAGAGAAAATCTGAGATTCTTCCAATAACAAAAGAGAAGACCCCTACTGAAGTCTCGGAAGAGCTGAAAGATCTGGAGGAATTCTTTAGTAGAGTCGAAAGCACGGAATAGAGCAGTATTTTTAATTAATTTCTAGGATATCTTTTATCTAGCTTCGCTCAGCTTGAGCTATGTACTCGTACAAGTATATGCCTGGCCCTGCAGATTCCAGCCTCCTCAAGAATCCTAGCCTTGTAAGTTCCTCAAGGAACTTTCTACATGTTGAGACTTTTACTTTAAACCTTTCAGCTAGATTGTTAGGAGAAACAACACGCGTTTTTTCTATGAAGTCAACCATGCTTTCTAGTGTCTTTTCATCCATAAATGTCGTACGAACTATTAGCTTCCACTCTTTAGCTTTTCCAAAACGAACCTTACGAACGAGTCCTTCTAGCCAGTCACCAGTTGATGCTTTCTTGAGGACTTTCCTTACAACCTTACCATATATAGGCAACTCCTTTTCACCCAAATTAAGCTACTTGGAATATCTCGTTGAGTGATTGATAATATTAAATAAAAACAATAAGGTTTACTCTCGTCTCAGCTCTACGTGTCGGAAGCGTGAGACAGTTTCTTCGCTCCCGACGCACCTATTAATTATCACTTCATTTATCGTTGAAACGCTTTCTACGATATCAATAAGTCTTGAGATTAACCGTGTTAAGTAGACTAGTAACTTTTTATCGGAGATTTTTTCGGCAAGCATTAAGCTAACATTTCGAAGTTCCTGCCTGAGTGTGGATGCATCATCTAAGTTATCACTGGCTCTAATCGGGTCCAAAGCATGCAAGGCATATATCGAGTGGCTAATTAAATCCTCACAGCGGTCTATTGCTTTCATGATGATATCAATAGCATCTTCTGGAATCTTGTCGAAATTTTGGGTTAGCTCCGTAAGATCCTGTGCGACCTCATAAGCATAATCTCCAGACAATTCAAGCGCCCTAATGATTGCACGATTTCCAATTATGTGACCAGGATTGCGGAATCCGAGATTAATGGCAAGTCCTCTGTTGACTTGCGAAGCGATGAGAATTCGCAAAGCCCATAGATAGTCCCTGTCAACGTCATTTTCCATCCTCTCAATATTTTTAAGCAGCTCTGGTTTGCCATTAATCGCTCTTTTGATATAGGCTATCATACTAAGGAGACTAGCTGAGAGTCGAATGATAAGATTTGTAAAGTCTGTTTCGAAATTTTGCTGAAATTCGAATTCAATAGCATCTGGATGTATTATATGTCGGGCACCTACAAACTTTTGGGAGATTTCTACTAGTCGTTTGAACTTAGGATCCTTGGGATTGCCTGTTTTGAATATTGCTTTTTGAACCCCTTCCAAGTATGCGCCAACTAGTATTCGTTCTAGAATTCTTGGATTTTGTATGCTATCGGCATTAACCTCCAAAACTAGGGATATTCTAGGGGCTGTTTCGGTTGTCATTGGGTATAACGCCAGGGAACCGTCTTGGTTTGTTACTAGTAATACCTTGTCTCCTCTTCTAAGTCCCATCAACCGCAGCCAATCATGTGGAAGCGTTACAACATAACTGCTTTTTCCGAGTCTCAAAATCGAACGTAAGCTAGAGCTTCTTCGTACACGTTCCCCTGCATGTTCGCTAGACAATTTAATCACTATACTTAAACTGGTAATTATCGACATATATACATACAAATAGTTTGCTTTAATATAAATACCTCACAAGAATCTACGATTGCATGTGACTTTACCCTTATTAATGCATTTTTCTGAAGGTATTCCGGTGAGTTTAATGGTCGCACGTGTATTCGTAAATGGGTTTGGTACAATTGGTAAACGTGTAGCCATAGCAGTAATGAAGCAAGGGGATATGAAACTTCTTGGTGTGGGAAAGAGGACGCCGGACTTCAAAACCATTATCGCGGAGAAGTTAAATATACCCATTTTCGTAGAGAACGAGGAACAGGAAAGAAAATTTGAAGAGTTAGGATTCAAGATTGCTGGTCAAGTAAATGAAGCCTTGGAAGAGGCCGATATTGTTGTTGATGCTTCTCCAGAGGGTATGGGAGAAAAGAATAAGGCAATATACCAACAGTATAATAAAAGGGCAATATTTCAAGGTGGAGAAAAGGCATCAATTGCAGAAGTTAGCTTTGTGGCTCAGGTCAACTACGAGAAAGCTCTCGGAAAGAAATACATAAGGGTAGTTTCATGTAATACAACTGCACTTGCACGCGTGATACATGCTCTTCGCAATTTAGCTGGAATCAAAAGGGTTAGAACCCTACTGATACGCAGAGCTGCTGATCCATGGGAAACGAAGAAAGGGCCTATAAATGCTATCGTACCAACATTTCAAATACCTAGTCATCACGCACCTGACGTAAAAACTGTCTTAGGTGAGTTAGATATATTATCCATCGCAGTCGTAGTCCCAACAACATTAATGCATCTACACGTTCTAAATGTGGAATTCGAGGGAAATGTTAGCGAGGAGGATGTGTTAAATGCGATGGAGGAAGCCCCCCGAATTTTAGTTATTCCAGTTGATTTAGAGTTAGACTCCACGGCGAGCATTATAGAATTTGCTAGAGATCTGGGTCGACCAAGGAATGACCTGTATGAGGTTGCAGTATTTGATAAAAGTGTGAAGGTGGCTAATGGAGAACTATGGATGAGCTATGCGGTCCATCAGGAGGCAATCGTTGTTCCTGAAAATATTGATGCTATTCGGTCAGCATTAAAATTGGCTATTTCGGCAGATGAGAGTATAAGGAAAACGGATGATAGTCTAGGTATATTAAGAAGGTTATAGATATGAGCAACATTATGAAGTTAGTGACACTTGGTTTTCTTCCACCAGACTTGAAATGGGAAGATATAGAGCTTACAATTTACTATAAGATTTGGGAGTACTTTCGCGTAGTTTGCATACACGCTCAATACAGCCTGAATGATCTAAATAATATTCAATGTAAAAAAATTGAGAAGCGCTGCGATTTTGATGCGTGTCCTGTTGTTACCAGAGCACTTACGATGTACCAACAGGCACTAAAATATGCCGCAGTGGAAAGACGCGACTAGACTTTTTATCAATTATTCTTGCATAAATGTAGTCGATGGGATGTTCAAATGACAAGAAGAACATGTACATTGATTATCATAACATTACTACTTACAGTCTATTCAGTGGTGCTGTTCGACGCACAGAGTTTAAGAACATCAACGATACATTCACAAATGGAACTTCACGCTGCAAGAGTTTTGAACGCAACTGTGGTTAGTCGTAATGAGGCCGTACAAATATACACGGTGATAAATAACCCTGAGACATGGACGCTGCACAATATGACCGGGTATTTTATAATACGTCCCGCTGTTAAGCTCATAATTGTTGATGTCTTGAATATAACAAATATCTCCACGACAAGATACGAGTTTGTGCTCGAGGAGTATGTTAATATAACATTTGAGATTGTATCCGTTAAACCACAAGAAAAGTTCATCCATTGGGTTATCGTGCGATTTGGAGCAGAAGGAATATATAACATAATTTCTGGTGAGATTAGCGGCGTAAGAACGAAGGGTGAGCTAAAGGAGGAGTTCACGCTTAGCGTCAACAATGCAAGTATAAAGGTTACAGGCCGTACAGAAAGGTATCCCCCTGAAGGTACTAAAGACGCAACTTTACTGGTGATATTATCGACGATATGTCTGCCCCTGGTACTTATTGGAAGTATTGGTAAAATCTCTAGGAGACACGGGTGAAACAAATGCGTGCGATAGTTACTGGGGGAGCTGGCTTCATAGGCTCGCACATAGTAGATGCTCTAATGCAAGACAAGCGTTTTGAAGAAGTTATAGTGATAGATAATTTATCCTCTGGAGCCTATGAGAACATTATGCATTGGGAGAATGATGAGAGATTCCACTTTGCTAGAATGGATCTCACTAATATCGATGAAATTGCCGGAATTTTTAAGAATGTAGATGTGGTATTTCATTTCGCAGCTGAGTCAAGTGTCAAGATTGGCTCAGAATATCCAGAAAAAATGTGGCGCTGTAATGTTGTTGCAACATTCAACGTTCTAGAGGCAATGCGGCTAAATAATGTGAAGAATATAGTCTATGCATCATCATCAACTGTTTATGGCGATCAAGTGAAAATTCCGACTCCAGAAGAGGCTATATTGCAACCGATATCTATGTACGGGGCATCAAAATTAGCAGGGGAGGCACTAATTCTAGGATATGCAAATACCTTCAAAATGCGCGGTTTAATACTAAGGTATGCAAATATTACCGGTCCACGTATGAGGCGAGGCGTTGTGTACGACTTCGTTGTTAAGTTGCTTAAAAATCCAAATGAGCTCGAGATTCTTGGGGATGGAACTCAAAGAAAAAGTTACCTACATGTAAGTGATGCTGTAAGTGCAACAATGTTTCTCTTTGATAAGTTTCTTAATGCGAGTAGCCGCTTTGAGATATATAACGTTGGGAACATAGATTGGATAACCGTAAAGGAGATAGCCGATATCGTATCAGAAGTCCTTGGAGTTCATCCTGAGTATAAGTTCACTGGTGGCGTTGAAAGCGGAAGAGGTTGGATTGGTGATGTAAAACTAATGTTACTAGATATATCGAAACTCAGAAGTAAGGGCTGGCAGCCAACTATGAATTCTCACGAAGCAGTAAGGCAGAGTGCCAAAGAGGTATACAAGGAAGTAAAGGACAAGATTTAGATAAGGCCTAGGATTTTAAGGTACTCAATACTCTTATCTAAAGCATTTTCATCTCTGGGTTCTATCGTAATGTACAGCTCATTCAGACTTATACCATTCTCCTCAAGTTTTGAGAATACATGCCCCCAATCAATTAGGCCAGATCCTACGGCCAAATGTTCATCACTTCCAGGGCGAGTTTCATGTACGTGCAGCTCCTTAATGTAACTCGAGAGCTTAGAGATCCATGTCTCTAATGGAACATTTGAGTATGCTATTGCGTGACCAACATCAAGCGTGAATCCAAATAAGTCGCTTTGTAGCATTCTAAAAACCTTGTGAAAGATTTCAGGGTCTCGTTCGTATGCATTTTCAAGGTAGATTTTTATCTTCTGCTGCAACAGTTCCTCAAGAACCTCGACGGAGTTCTCTATCCAAGCCTTCTTAAAGTATTTATGCATATTTTCAACGTAATTAAGATGAACCACGACATAAGTAGCCCTTATGTCAGATGCCAGCTTTATGGTCTCGAGAAGCCGCATCTTTGTAACTTGTCTTATTGCCGGATCTAACGAACCCAGGAGCATGTCATGAGGGGGCGCGTGAACAGCCACGTCAATTTTTTCTCTAAAATCTTTGATAAGCTTAACGGTGTTAGAGTTTAATTCCATAAGCCTGTTTGCCGTTAGACCTAACAAGCAGTTTAATCCTCTGTCCTTAGAAATGGAAAGTTGTTTTTCTACTGGATATTGGAATAGGTGTACATATGGTGTTTTCAAGAAATCTCACCAATAGTTACAATACTGTATTTTAAGTTAAGCTCACGTAAAATTTTCTCGATATCCCTCACATTGCTAATCACAAACAGGTGGCTTTCGCAATTACAATCTGATGATCCAAATCCCTCTACGAATTCTATACCTCTTGTAATCAGAGCCCTAGCTATTTTGCACTCCAACTTTTGGTTAGACACTATAAAATATACGGCCTTTACTCTAGCGTGCTGTAAAAGATAGTCGATATGCCAGAAGATTTTCTTCTTGTTGTGCAGGTGTCTAGAAATTCTTGCGCGGAGTCCACTTTTACCAAGAGCTGATCCTACATAAAGGTAGTTACTATTGTTGAAAAAAACATTACCTAGACATCCCACCCGTAGAGTCATTGGGTGTGATACTTCTAACAACAGTAAATAAGTACCTGGCTTTTTAGGGATGTGCACAAGGCCGCCCAAATCACGTATAGAGGAATTTTTTAGAGGCCGAGGATTCAGAGTTTTTCACTGGTTAACACTGATGCAAAAACGGCTTTAGTGGTATGAAGTCTGTTTTCTGCCTGGTCGAACACTATACTGTGCTTAGATTCAAATAAGTCATCACTTACTTCCTCCCCGCGATGTCTCGGTAGGCAATGCATGAACTTAAAGTCAGGATGAGCAACCTTTACAAGCTCAAAGTTAACTTGGTATGGCCTAAATACTTTCAATCGTTGCTCTTTTTCTGCCTCTTGGCCCATCGAAACCCAGACATCAGTGTAGATCACATTAGCGTCTCGAAGTCCCTCCTTTGGATCGTCTGTGATTAGGAACTTAGCATTATGTTCCTTAGCTAATCGGTCTAGAATCTCTTTGAACTCTTTCTTTGGCCAATATTCCTTAGGACCCACTAGCCTCATTTCCATACCTAACTTTAACACTCCTATGGACAGGCTACGCGCCACATTATTATTCACATCACCTACAAAGGCGATAATTAAGTTAGAAAAGTCGCCGAAATGCTCTTTTATGGTCATCAGATCAGCAAGTCCTTGAAGCGGATGCTCCAAATCACTAAGGGCATTAATAACAGGCGCTTTAGCGTACTTTGCTAGAGTCTCTAGTGTACTGTGGGAGTAAACCCTAGCGGCTATGATATCCACGTATCGGTCAAGTACACGGGCAAAATCCTCCAAAGGTTCACCACGAGCAAGTTGCGTTGTCCCCGCCTCTATGTACATAGGAGCTATGCCCAGATGATGGCAGGCAACCTCCATTGATACCCTCGTTCTAGTTGATGGTTTCTCGAATATCAGAGCAGCAGTCTTGCCTCGAATCCTAGTGAGTTTTTTGGTATTTACCTTTCCTCGTTTGAACCTGATCGCAAGATCGATTAGATAAGTAATTTCTTGCGGAGAGAAATCTGTAAGTGCTAAGAAATCCCTCCCAGTAATCATAGACTTTCACCAGATATTGCATCAACAAAGCTTCCTTTTTTATAGCAACTAAATGTATAAGGTTATATGTCTTTTGAAAATTTTTATGAAGTAGCTAATAAGGCGAAAAGCATGCTCATAGAACTACTTAAAATTGATCAGTTTCTGACAAAACTCAAAAGAACTCACCCTAGCAATCACAAAGAGCGAGCGCCTATAATTAAGCAGATGACAACAGTAGTAGATAATTGGATAAGTCGAAATAATTTAGATTCCGAGGAAAACCTCTTTGCACTAGCACAGGCGCTGGAATATATAGATCAGCACGACCGGTATGCATATGAAGAAATGAGACAAATAACTAAATATCCAAAGATCTATGAGAGAGCAATTAATTATATGAAATGGGCGCAGTTACACAAAAGACTTGGTGGCAAACTACCTGTAGAGTGACAGATCATGAGCAGTGAGCTTGAGTACTATGGCTTTCGAGATCTTGTAAACTTGCGAGATAAATTAGCGACCCTAGAAGTGCTTGAAAATGCCATCAAGAGCAATAGATACGATAGAACCTCATTGCAAAAATATTTTGGCTTAGCAGAAAGTCACATAGAATTCATATTCTCTCTTTTTCCAGAACTTAAAACGAATCAAAAACCTCCACATAACAAACTTTTAGAGACATATAGACAGTACAAAGCCGAGTATCGACGCATCCAAGCAAAGATGCTCCAGGGAATGGAACTTTGGATCTTTCCAAAGTTTCGGTCGCTAGTCGGAGCCGTTTGTAAGGGAATGTTTGAAGGGCGCCCCATCAGTGACATTATAGATAGCTTAGTTGTAATACTGGTTCCCTCCATCGAGAATAATATACTGCTTCTTCACATGTTTAGTGGCGAGAAATGCGTGGGAATATTTGGTTTGGGCAGTTATATAGTTAAATTTACCCCGGAGGTAGCAAAGGAGCCGACGATATTCTTACTGCCTATTGATGCTATTATCATGGACCTGAACTTTTATGAGCTCGCTCTAAACAGTCCCAAGAAACTGTCTATCCCGAAATACAGCGACTTTGTAAGGGAGCACGTAATAAGAGTACCACTGGCACAAGTGGCCGAAAGTGACTTTGTCCTGAGACTATTCGCTCCAGTAATGCGTGATATATCGGAATATCTACTAAGTTACCTTAAAGTGATAGGAAGTCTTCCAAAAGGCCAAACACTCGATGACGTACAAATTCTTAGCGCCTGGCGAGGTGCTATGAACAAGATACTGGTGACTCGAGAAAAGTTTGATAGGATCTTAGAAGAAGTCAAGAAAGGCATTCCAGGACTGATGGGTTATGAGGGCATACTAGATAAACTCGATGAGTTACCACTCGTTAAAGCTGAATTTGCCCATATAAGCTCAAAGTGGATTGCGTGGGCTAGATTTGTGGTTGCAGGATATGATTTAATAGAATCGTTGGCTAAGCTTAGGTGAGTTATGTGAGTCTGAAGTTAAAGTCTGCTAGATTGATCCTTTTTCTAATTGGAACTATTTGTCTAGCCGTAGCAATCTATGTAGGACAAGCAGAAGTTGTAAAGGAGTTATTATCGCAATTCTTAAAGGAGGAGCTAGCTGGCTATGTGTCCTAGTAGGTGTTGCTAATGGCGGAATCTAAAAAGAGAATTCTCGAACGATATTGTGCTACAATAGCACGTAAGTTTACGCAAATACTAGTATTCATAGTGATCTTTGGTGGTATATTTGGTTTTGCAGCTACAAGTATTGTTCTTCCAATAAGGGTAGGTCTAAGTAATCCGTACGTCATTATAGCCGATGCTTGGATGCTCATGGAAATTATGCTCACTAGAGCTATAGTGCCTCTACTGGCGTTAGCAAGCATAGCGCTATTCTCACTATTCATCGGGCGAGCTGCATGTGGCTGGCTGTGTCCCTTTGGGTTAATCAATGACGTCATTGGTGCCATAGGTAAAAGGAAAAAACTATCTCCTAATGTGGTATTATCCCTCTGGAAATTTGCCCTATTTCTAGCTGGACTGTTTATCTTTATAGATGTGTCAATTTACTATAATGAAGTCATCAATCGAAGCATTAAGGGATATTTTGGCGCATTTTATGGCGCGCCTTCGACGTTTATAGACCCCGTAACTCCGATGTTCTCACTATTATTTTGGATGACGTACAATGATAAATGGCCATCAAACATGAGCGGTTGGTTTAGTTTACCGGCGGAATTCTACTGGAGAATCTTCATTATGATCGCGGTGATAATAGCTTGCTATTACTTCCCGCGCCTCTACTGTAAAGCATTATGCCCACTTGGTGCAGTGATGGGCCTAGCTTCTCAGTACTCACTCTCATTCCTGAGCATAAGTAAAGGACTATGCAACGAATGCAAACTATGTGAGCGTGTTTGTCCTATGGATGTACCAATATTAGACTTTCTAGAGAGTGGTGAAATTAGACATCCCCAGTGCATATTATGTCTTAAGTGCGTTGAAGCTTGTCCAAAAAGAGCTCTAACACTGAAATTCGGGTGATTTCCCTAGAGATTCAGAGGGTTCCATCATGTTACAAAATCAAGAAAAGACTTCCGATAATGAAACTCTGAAGCCAGCTTCAGAATTGATTAAGGAAATCTTAGCCGAGGTCGCTAAAAAGGACCCAAGCATAAAGCTCATAGCAGTTGTTGATGATAGCGGCCTCGTCGTTGGCGCATATCCAATGAGAGGAGATCAAATAGAAATCATTGAGAACATAGGCGGTGTGATCTCCGAAGTTTATAGGTGTGCGTTAGAAACTTTGAAAGATAAATCAGTAGAGTTCGCAGAAAAAGTGAGTGCGATTGTAATCGGACTTGGAAAACATAAAGTAGAGTTTCACAAACACATGAATTATGCTGTTATCATCTTTAAATCCATAATGGAATAGAGCATAGGAAGTATATGGTGGCTTGATATGGATATACCAATGCTTCCAATAGGATCAGAGCTCTCCAGAAAGTATATAGTAACGTCTGAGCATACAGCAAAATTCCTGGGTTCAGGAGACGTGGAGGTACTATCAACGCCCTCAATGATAGCCTTCATGGAAAATACTGCGCGGGAAATCTCACAGATGTATCTTCCAGAAAACTTAACTACGGTCGGGATTAAAGTAGACGTAAGACATCTTAATCCAGCACCAAAGGGTGCCGAAATTACTGTCTCTGCTAAACTAATACAACAAGATCGAAGAAAGCTAGTGTTCGAAGTTAAAGCATTCTGGAAAGATGAATTAATTGGAGAAGGATTACACGAAAGGTTTATAGTCGATAGGGATAAATTCCTTTCTAAGATTAAGGACAAACTCAGTAGGTGATCCCATGCTTATAGTGCTAACTAAGGAGGTTATAAGTAGGATCCAGCTAGGTGCCGAAAGAGCAGTAGAATTTCTCAAAAAGTATAGTACACAAGTAGGTGAAATTGCAAAAAATTTGGAGTTCTCTTACGCATATTTATACTGCCTCTTAGTACTTTCGCAAGCGATACTAACCATGGCCAACTATCTAATCGTAAAACTGGGCTTAAAGATACCCAGAAGCTTCCGAGAAGCGCTGGAGATCTTAATTGATGAGGATGTAATCCCGAAGGACTTTGAGCCTCAGGCGAAAGCAATTATTGAAATCAGAGATATGATATTGCATTACTGGAATGAAAGCGCGCATGATGTTATTTATAGCATAACTAAGGATTTTTCATCTATTGAAGAAATATACAATCTCGTGAAGAATCAAGTCAATAAGGTACTTGAGAAAGAGTAGCTTGCAGCTTGCGTGAGTTTGTGACAGACGTAATAAATGATGTGATTGAGTTAATTGAGAGTAAGAAGAGAATTTTGATATGCTCAGAGCCTAACATTGCTACATACATTACTCTGAAAGCTCTAAAAGAAAAACCGGATGTGGATAGCAAAGCTATAATATTCAAATTCTCAGGTTGGACGAAACCTAAAGCCTTAGAAAATATCATAATGCTTTGTAACAGGTTCAAAGTTGACTACTACATCTTTGAGGCAGAAGATATTGTAGCATTGATTCTTCACAGACTCAAACCATATGTAAAGTCAGGCACAATGCTCCTAAATGCTTGCAGATATGCTGTCAGGAGTTTGATCCTAATGGAGTTTGCATTAATCGACGATAGAGTACCCATAATAGCCAAGAGTCTAACAGATTTAGTAGTTAATCCAGAACCGAGGTTCGACAGTTTGAGCTATCCGTTAGTGCGGTACACTGACACATTTCTTGCGAGTCAATTAGACGATGAGAATGTTGTGAGAGACCTCTCCAAGAAAGCCTGTGAGTTAGGAGAATTTGAGTACCTAGAAGTAGATAGGAGACTCAATAATCTTAAAAGCAGGATTTTAGCATGCAAACACGGAGAACTTTTTGTTCAACCTAAAAATCTAGATGAGTTATTAGATAGGAATATCTGTGTTTTAAAACACCTAGGGTGGAATCTTTGGAAATATACACAATAAAGACTGGGATCCTGAGAACGAATACGTATGTCGTTGTCTCAAAGGGGGAAGCAGTTATTTTGGATCCTGGAGGTGAAGTTAATAAAATCCTAGAGCTAGCAAAAAATCTTAGGGTACGAAGCATAATAGCAACCCACGGTCACTTTGATCATGTGTTGGGTGTACCAGATCTTAAGAGAACAACAGGCGCAGAATTTCTCATTCATGCGGATGATCAAGACATACTAGAAGCCTCCTGGAACTTATATGGTTCAGGTGAGGTACCCAAGCCAGATAGATACCTACAAGAGGGTGATATTATAAGGTTCGGTGATGCTGAGCTTCGCATTTTGCACACGCCGGGGCATACTCCAGGAAGCATTAGCCTTTTTGATGTTAGTGCTGGGGTTATATTTACTGGTGATACACTCTTTCGCGGAGCAATTGGCAGAACAGATTTTCTTGGAGGCGATCCAAAGAAAATCCTGGAGTCTGTTAAGAGAATTTTGGAATTTCCAGAAAGCTTTAAAGTTTATCCTGGACACGGTCAATTAACAACAATTCATGATGAGCGTAAAAACCTCAGCTCGCTTCTTAAGATGACTTTTTAATTTTGACAAATCAGGTAGCAATTTCTTCAAGACACATAAATTGCCAGCAGTATTCCTGGTGTGAATTTTTGCATGAATGGGCACTTGCAGAATCTATCATTATGGCTGTCGTTGATTTGGCTAAGCGCGAAAATGCTAAAGAAATCCTCGAGGTAGAACTTTTAGTTGGAGAACTTCAGACACTAAACATTGAGGTACTTGAATTTGCTCTAAATGAACTGAAAAGGGGAACAATGGCTGAGAACGCAAAAATAAAGTTCTCCAAGCAGTTTCCTAGATTTAAGTGTATTGCATGCGGAAATGTATGGGAGATAAGAAATTTAGAGAATATTCTCTCGAGAGATGAAATAGAGTCTATACACTTTATCCCAGAGCTCAGCCATGTCTTTATAAAATGTCCCAGATGCGGCAGTAATGATTTTCAAGTGACTGAAGGTAGAGGCATAATACTCAAGGGGGTGGTTCTGAAAAAATGATGCCCGACATCAGATTATACAGACTAAAAAAGACTATGGACAAAGTAAAAAATATAATAAGTGTCGCTTCTGGAAAAGGTGGCGTTGGTAAGACAACAATTTCCACTGTATTAAGCCTAATTCTAAGTGAGAGAGGATATATCACCGGGCTCCTTGACTTAGATTTTCATGGCCCGTCCTGCCATACTATCCTAGGAATAGACAAAATGGAATACGAAGAAGAAAAGGGAATAAATCCGTACAAGGCAGCGGAAAATTTATACTTTGCATCAATATACCCATTTGTTAAGAATGGCTACGTACCACTTCGGGGAATGGAGCTTTCAAATGCACTTATAGAATTTCTATCAATCCTCAACTGGAAAGAGCTGGATTGCCTTATAATTGATATGCCACCTGGGATGGGAGACGTACTTTTAGATTTTATACGTCTTGTCCCCTCTCCGAAGTTTTTGATAGTTGCAACGAACTCTGCACTTGTGATCCAGACCGTTAGAAGACTTATAAAGTTTATGATTGAAGGCAATTTCAATATACTTGGAATTGTAGCCAACATGATAAGAAACGACGACGCGCTCGTAAGGGAATTAGCAAAGGAATTCTCCATCAAATTCTTAGGTAGCGTTCCTTTTGATCAATACTTCGAGAAAGTCTTAGGCAATATGCAGGAAATTCTCAGAACAAATCTCGCAGCAGCTCTTAGTGATATTGTAGAGCAATACATTAAGTTAAAATGACACAGCTTTGACTCTTCATTATGCTTAGTATTATTTTCAGAGTTCATAATCGCGTGAAATTCAATAGATGACATTTCATGAGAAGAGTAAGTACTTTCGAATTAAGACTTCATGAAGGTAAAGCACCACCTTGGTTAATAACTAGAATGGAAAAGGTTGCTAAACCTATTCTGGAGCTCCTAGTTATTAACTTTGGAACCACTGAACTGTTGAGGCGTCTTGCGGATCCCCTGTGGTTTCAAGCACTAAGTTATGTATTAGGGTATGATTGGGATTCTTCTGGAGTAACCACAGTAACAATTGGAGTACTAAAGGGAATTTGTACACCAGACTTGGGCCTAATGATAGCAGGCGGGAAAGGCAGGAGAAGCCTTAGAACTCCAGAGGAAATAGTAAAAATAGCCCAGACATTTGGTTTCTCTGAGAGCAAAACGGCCTCATTGATACGCGCCTCGCGTCTAGCTGCGAAGGTAGACAACGCTGTTCTCCAAGATGAGCATAAACTTTACCATCACGCAATGCTAATAGATAAGAACGGCAATTGGGCCGTAATACAGCAAGGCATGTGTCCCGCTAGAAAAACCGCTAGGAGGTATCATTGGACTTCACTATCTCTGAAAAGCTTTGTCATCGATCCCCACGAAATTATAGGAGACGTACGACTTCCTATAGTTTTAAACATGGCCTCTAGTGAATCAATCAATGCTCAAAAAGTATCCCTCGACCTCGTGAAGGATGGCATTGAAAGTTTAAAGAAGGACTACAGCAAGCTTATGAGGTTAGCTAAACGCTTGGCACCACTAGACAAGTTCCTGACGAATACGCCAGACAACATTAGCCTTCCAGGTGAGTTAAGGATAAAGCTAATACCAATGCGTTTAAATTGGGAAGCTCTCAATAAGGCTTACGAAATACAACCAAGCAGTTATGAGGAGTTAGTAGAGATAAAGGGTCTCGGACCTGGAACTATCAGAGCTTTAGCTCTTATTGCGGAACTTATATATGATGCCAAGGTTTGTTGGAAAGACCCAATACGTTATACATTCGCTCATGGTGGAAAGGATGGAGTGCCCTACCAAGTTAATGTGAAGCGCATGGAAGAAGTTGCTGAATTCCTGGAGAGCATAATTGAGGACCTGAGTATCGGAAAGAGGGAGAAGTTGGAGATGCTCAATAGACTCTCAAGGCTTGTTCCTAGAGACGCTAGTAAGTCAGTCTAAAAAGAAACATGTTTCTTTTAGTAGATAATTCATACGTATTATTTAGTTTAGCTACTTGAGCTATTCGCGGATTAGTCTTGGTGAGTTATTTGAGCTTCATACCAACGACAGTAGGTAAAAAAGTCTATTCAAGTGACGGAGTACTTCTAGGTGAGGTTACTCGCGTTTATATGTCCGAATTTGGTGTACACATGGCAGAGATAAAGACAGCTTTCGAGGAATTTCCTAAGCTCGAAGTTGTGGTTACGCAACTCAGACCAACAAAGGTAAAACTAGGAGCAGTAGAAGAGGACGCATACGTACTTAGAGAGCTTCCCATCAAGTTACAAATGTTAATAATCGAAAAACTCGGACTAGAGAAAGCTAGGGCGCCTGTCCTGCCTAAACCAGTAGGTCCATATTCTCTGTACACGCGAGCCGGAAACTTTCTCTTCGTCTCTGGTCAGTTACCTGTTGATCCCGTATCAGGTTTCATCGTTAGCGGGGGAATAAAAGAACAAACAGCCCAATGTCTGGAGAATATCAAAGCTATACTAGAGATGGCGGGATACACTCTGAGCAATGTTGTTATGGTGTTTGTATACCTAACGGACCTATCAAAGTTTAACGAATTTAATGAAGTATACGCTTCGTACTTTTCTTCAATAAAGCCTGCACGTGTGACCGTCGGCGTATCTCATCTTCCTCAGAATGCACTTGTGGAAATTTCAGTTATAGCGTATAAAGAGTAAGGGAGATAGCTTGGAAAAGAATGAGAGTCTAAAAGTTAAAAAGATAGAACAGGGCACGGTAATAGACCACATCCCTAAGGGACGTAGTTTAATAGTTCTGAAGATCCTGGGAATCACGGGAAATGAGGAAAATACAATTGCTGTCCTTATCAATGTGGAATCCCAAAAGCTGGGTCGTAAGGATATAGTCAAAATCGAGAATAGAGAATTAACAGAAGATGAAGTTAATTTGATAGCACTCGTAGCACCAACAGCTACAATAAACATAATAAGGGAATGCCGAGTCATAAAGAAATATAAAGTCGCATTGCCTAGTGTGATAAGACGCATTCTAAGCTGCACAAATCCAACTTGTATAACAAACGCAGAAAAAAATGTGGAGACAGTATTCGAGGTATTAAGCACTGATCCAGTCAAACTGCGTTGTACCTATTGTTGGTCATACCTGACGCTTAGTGATATATTATCGCAGCTAGTGGAAGCTCGATGAAAATAAAGTTCCTAGCAGCGGACTCCCTTGGAGTTCGATCAATGGCGACCTTTGTTGAAACCTCTGACACTACCATATTAATCGACCCTGCTGCAGCACTTGGTCCAAGAAGATATGGTCTGCCCCCGCACAAACTGGAAAAGGAGGCTTTAGAATACTCCTGGCAGAAAATCTCTGAAGCATCTGAGGAGTCTGAAGTTATAATAGTGACACATTACCACTATGATCATCATAGTCGTAAAAGGAACGTTGAAATCTACAAAAACAAATTGCTACTGATAAAAGACCCTAACTCATTCATAAACAGAAGTCAACGATGGCGTGCTTATGCATTTCTAGAAAGCATCAAAGAACTGCCGAGCGAGATAGCTATTGCAGATGGCAAAGAATTATTTATTGGAAACACACAGGTGGTTTTCAGTAGACCCGTCTTCCATGGAGAACCTAAAAGTAAATTGGGCTTCGTTCTTGAGGTTTTCATTTCTGACTCAAATAAAAGTTTTATATTTTCATCAGACGTTGAGGGTTTGCTTGATGAATCTCAGATAGATTTCATATTGAGGATGAAAGCAGATATAGTGTATCTCGATGGACCCCCAACATACCTAGGAAGTAAAAAGATGGATCAGCTATTGCATATCAGCCAGACTAATATAGAACGAGTAGTTAGGCTGGTAAGGCCGCAGTTTCTCATTATAGATCATCATCTCACTCGCGACTTAAACTTTAAAGCATACTTTGAAGGTTTTAATAATTTCATCACAGCAGCAGAATTTATGGGCCAGAACCCCAATCTTCTCGAAGCGAGGCGAAAAGAACTATGGAACGAATGACTATCGAGTTCGGTCATCATTCAATGAATCTAGTATTCAAAGCAAAGCAGATAAACTTGAAAATATATCTTCCAAGACTCCACCACCGCGCAATTAGGGAATTCAAAGTCCTCCAGATTCTGCATAACCATGGCTTATGTGTTCCGCGTCCGATGAAATTAATGAATGCCTCAAATTGCTCAATATTGATTAGAGAATACGTAGAAGGAATGGCGTTTCATGAGGCACTAGATAAACTTGACGCAGAATCTTTGAGGAAAGTATTAACAAGCTTAATAGAACAGATTCACATGATAGAAAATCTTGGGATATACATACCAGAGTTTACATCACTATCAAAAAATGTCGTAGTCAACAGGGACAAGCCATACATAATTGACCTAGAGAGAGCATTGTTTAGGAAAAAACCAATAGTCACACAATTACTCGGCTTGATAATTAAACTCTCCAAGAACCCGAAATTGTATAGAAAGCTCTCTCAAATTATCAAGTTAGAAGAAATAAAATCTGCGGCTAAGGTTTATAGGGAAACAAATGACATCAAAGCTATCCGGAATATATTCGTTTGATTATTGATCCACCTCGTGCGTTTAACAACACAGTTCCACTTGGAGTTTTCTTAGAACTTTAAGGATGGGCCATTGGAGGTTTTTCTGTGAATCAGAAAATAAACACTATCGTTGTGATGTTATAGTTCCGTTCGCACACGATCCTTTGCTTTGAGGCAGTTATGTCTTTCTATCCTTTCGCTTGGTATTACGAGTAAGCACGCATTACGTCTCTTTTGGTGTTTTGCACGCTAGAGTAAGAAGTTACGATGTGTTTGACTTATGGAAGCATCAACATGAATTAATACCCCGAATATTTCATATGTATCAGCTTTCTCTTATATTTACCCTTATTTAACTTTTATTAGGGGAATTAGCAAATAATATTGTCCCGCTAATTGCTAAAGCAGGTTTTTTGAATGGTCGAAAGTTTAGATTATTACATAAACCTACGTCAAAAAGTTTTATCTAAGCTAAGGGAAAGACTGAGTGAAATGGAGTCGCTATTAGAGAACGCAACACTTATCCTAGGAAAAGCAATGATTCATCCAGTCGACTTAACCGTTGTAGAGAGCATTGTAAGACTCCTAGATTTTAAGTATAGAGCTCTGTTCTTTGATCTTGAATTCATGGATGTAATAGCCGTAGACGGAGAGCTTTGGTTCGATATTAAAGTGAGCATTATAGAGAAACTTAATCCAATGATGGAAGAAATGAGTCGCACGTTTTCGCGGTTATCAGCATTATTATCAGTTCCAGAAGTTTTTCCTGACAATATTCCGCACGGGACAGTAACAGAACTTAAGGAAAAACTTAGGGAGCTTCTTGGAGACATGCTTAAAACTGTTAGAGGTTTCAAAACGTATACTCCTAAAATGCTTCCCGAAGATAAAATCAAGAGAAGGATAGAAGATTTTAGATAAGTCTCCCCTTATTTTATATTGCATCTCACCTCCAAGTGTGTTGATTGTCTGACGTTATAATTGTGGGCGGAGGCTTCGCCGGAAACTTCTTGGCGTATAAGCTAGCAGATAAAGGCATTAGCGTGAAAGTTTTTGAGGAGCATAGAACTATAGGGTATCCATCCCACTGCAGTGGATTAGTTAGTAGAAAAGGTCTAAGTAGATTAGGGATACTTCAGGAAATATTAAGCAGAGGTATGGTATTATCAGCGCATAGATGTCTGCGAATTCGAGCTTATAATAAGTCTAGGATAATTCAGCTCAGCGGTGATGAGCTTTTTGTTATTGATAGACCCTCTCTCGACAGACTCCTATTCGAAAAAGCAGTGAATCGCGGGGCAGAGTATTACTTGGGAGAAAAGGTAAGCGCGATAGAAAAGGATGGCTGCATTAAAATTCGCACAAAGCACTACAGATCTAAAATTGTCGTTGATGCAGAGGGAGCTGCAAAAAAACTCGCACGTGGATTTGTATCTAGACTTACAGAGACAATACCAGCCCTTCAGATAGATGTAAGTGCTCGATCTAATAAAAAGACAGATGGTATTATAGATATTTACTTTAATACTCCTGATTTTTTCTCGTGGATTATACCCATCGGGGATAACGTCTTTAGACTAGGCGTTGCCAGTAGATGGATCAATGATAAATACAAATTCCTAAGCGATCTGGCGAAGGTCAAACTAGGTTCATTCAAGGTAATCAACATTTTTGGTGGTCTCGTAAATACCGGTGGACCATTGGATAAATTCGTCTTTGGCAAAGTCGCGCTTGTAGGTGACGCGGCGGGCCAGACAAAACCAACGACAGCTGGCGGAATTGTATGGAGTGGAATTTCGGCATGTCTCCTTGCAAAAGTGATAGAATTAAATATTAGCGGATATGTAAACATGTCCGCCTATGAGAGGCTCTGGGAAAAACTGTTCGGTTCTCATGTTTTGTTAATGTCAATGATCCGCAAAATCCTATATCTTGGCAATCCTCAAACGAAGTTGAACTTCCTACTATCGTTGCTTCCAAGCGTAATTACTGTGAGTTTTGATTATGATTTTCAATTCGATTTAATTCAAAAATTAACTATGTACTCTAGGAAAAATCACTAGTGATGAAAAGAGGGTCATCCGACTGTAATGACGAAAACACTTATCTGAAGGATATAAATTTCTCATATACAAAGTTTTATGCAGGTAGTGGTAGTTACCCGCCCAAGTGCAGGTTCAGGAACGCAAACCACGGGGAATTATCATGAAGGTACTTCAGAGTTGTATTGAAATAAAGATAGCTGTGATTGGAGATGAAGCCGTAGGTAAGACCGCAATTACGCGTAGATATCTTGGAGAGCCATTCACTGATTATAAGCCAACTTTAGCTGCAGACCTATACTTGAAGCGTACTTCATACAATGTTGAACCTTTCGGGCGATGTGACATTATGTGGATTATAGTTGACATGTCGGGACGGCAGATATTTGAGTTTATTAGACAACAATACTATAGGGGTGCCAAAGCAGCAATTGTGGTTTTCGATGTTTCACAACCAGAGACATTCAAATCCATTCCAAGATGGATAAAAGAATTTTGGAAGTATAGTGGTGGCATGAATCCTTTTATAATCATCGGTAACAAAATAGATCTTAGAGAGACAACGAATTGCATCCCCTATGAATACGGAGCTAATTATGCTAAGGAGCTCTCTAGAGTAGCTGGGATGCCGATAACTTATGTTGAAACTTCAGCAAGGAATGGAATTAATATTGAAAAAGCATTTGAACTATTGGCGAATACTATAATTACCTCCCTAATCATGAAGCAAGAGAGCAGAGAGGTAGGAAAATTGCATGAGTGAGATTATCCTAGGAAGGCTCTCCGGTGAAGTGACCCTCAAATCTCGTGGAGTAATAAGGAGTTGGCTTAACCTTCTTGTCAAGCAAATAGAAAGAAGACTCCAGAGAAAGAACCTAAAAGCAAGCATTCAAATTCTAGAATTGCGTGTAATTGTAGAGCCAAAAGAAGATTCTAATATTGAACTAATAGCCGATAGTGTTGCAAAGACTTTCGGTATAAAAGAAGTAATCATTGCTAAGAAAGTACCCTTAAACATTGATGATATAATTAGCGCATCAAGAGAAGTTGTGTCGAATTTCTCTGGGACATTCGCTGTCAGGACACACAGAGCCTACAAAGGATTTCCTGTAACAAGCATTGAGCTCAACAAAATTATTGGCGAGGTCTTGGTGAGAGAGAATAAAAATCTTAAGGTAGACCTCAAAAATCCAGATTTGGAACTGAGGATAGAAATACGGAAAGATGGCGCATATGTTTATAGAAAGAAAAAAGAGGGGCCCGGCGGTTTGCCGTATAGTGTTTCAGGAAGAGGCATAGCACTAATATCAGGTGGCATCGACTCATCAGTAGCTGCCTGGTTGGCGATGAAGAGAGGCATGAAGATAATCGCACTTCATGCTGATATGGGGGAGTATTACTCTGATCGTGCGAGAAACAGAGCTAGGGCTGTATTAAAGTGGCTGGCTGACTGGGTGCCATCAGGTAAATTAAAAGCATATATAGTTCGTGTAGCAAAACTACATGAAAGGGTAAAGTTGCCCTCAGACGAGTTTAGGTGTGTCTTCTGTAAAATGCTGCTAGTAAAGCTAGCAGAGTTGGTAGCTAAAAAAGAATCTGCTCATGCGATCATAACTGGAGAAAGCCTGTCACAAGTAGCCTCGCAAACACCACAAAACATCAAAATTATAAACCTTGTGACGAGTTACCCGATATTGCGGCCCTTGATATTTATGGATAAGTCAGAGATTGATAGCATAGCTCAAAAAATTGGTCTGTACAATATTGTAAGTATTGATGTGGGCAGCTGTCTCCTTTTACCTCGCAGACCAGCTTTAAAAACCGACGATAGGTTTGCAACTAGGTTAATTGAGATCTTGTACTCATTACCACTCGAGGAGACTTTAGAAAGAGATGCTGTGGTTGAATTTATAAGTTCGGCATGATATGGAGTATATACTCAGCGATTTATTGTGTATTGGCAATTTCTTGCTATGTGCATAACGATTAACACGAACAAATAACAGCCACAAAAGTCAATATGATGTGAATACTAAAGGTTATAGATGGAGTTTAGCAAGTGCAAAACTTTTTAAGGTAAATACAGGGTATATATTTATATGGAATAAAGTTAATTCAGGTCTGGTGGATATGGCGCTGCAGCATGCAAAAAAGAATACAGAGAAAAATACTATGCACCTAGTGACAATGAGTGACATGGATATGGATGCCCTTGAAAGCAATTTTATGCCAAAATACGGCGTCTGTCAATACTGTAATGTGCCTCTGGAATATGATAATGAAAGGGATGAAGTTCGTTGCCCGGAGTGTGGACGCGTTTATGATAGCTTCATAGAACCTTATGCTGAGCTTGAATTTCCAAGAACGGAAGGGGAAGAAGAAGTCTCTCAGATGCACAGAAAGATAAGTTTGGCCGATAGATATTCAATAGAAAGTGAGATTCGAAGAAAACACTTAAAGGAAGCTAGTGACATTCTTCGTAAAGCAGCTGAAATGCTAGGCTTGTCGGCTAGTAGTGCAATTGTTAGGACTGCTCAAGAATCTTTTGCTAAATATACTAAGATGCAAAAAACTAGAAGTGACAGTTTGGAAATAACGGCATATGCTGCGTTATTAGCTACAGCTAGAGATTTGGGATATGCGATCACTGAGGAGACCCTGCTTACAGTCCTTGGAAAGAATGATCCTCAAGAGATAAAAAAGCTTGCTAAGCAAATAAGATCTAAGAGACGTGAAATAACTAATGTGCTAAAGTTGAGAACGTCGCTCGTAGAAGACTTAGATCAGCCTCTTAAGCTTCTTGAAATATATAGGGAGAGGTTCAAAAGTGTACCTATTTTAAGCGAGCACGTTGAGGCCATAACTCAGAAAGTTTATGATCTATGGAACAAGGCAAAAAACGACCTAATGAAACTAAATAAAATTCCAAAGAGTATAATAACGTCGCTAACGTATGTTGCGGCCTTGCTGGTATTGCCACCGGAAAAGAGAGTTCGCATAAGGCAATTTGACATTACTGAAGTATTCCAGACGACACCAATAACAATAAGGGATGTACTGCCTATAATTCTTAAATACCTAACCCCCGAAGAGCGTCAAATATTGAAAGTTTGCATGAGGAGGGGAAGAAAGACATCAAAGTTAGTTAATAAAGATAAGTAAATCAAGTTAATAAACAGCTCACATCTATTTCTTTGATGCATCTCGAAACCGAAATAAGTTTGAGTATCAACATACCTTTGAAAGTCGTTAAACAGCGTTTTCAACTCAATTTCTAGCAGATTCTAAAATAATTAGACAAACGCTGAAACGGATCCTAATTTGACATTTTCATAGCAATGGAAAGCATACTACGGGCTCTTAGGCTCTTTTGCAAATGAAAATCAGAGGATATATGTTTCAGTCCAATTAAAGTTGTTAACAAAGTTCATTAGATCGCTCTCTATATACTTAAAGTTCTCCTCAACGCCGTACAAAACAATCATTCCGGTTAAGTCGTATTCCTCTATATTCGTGACAAACACATAGCACAGTAATTTAAGTTCCACACGGGGACCGAAGTCTGAAATCGTCCTCATAGTTGAGTTTAAATTAAGATACATTCTCGCAGTTTGTGAAGCTTGATACTTTCCTACCTTATATAGGGTCACAGTGGGTTCGAAGTGTCTGATACCCTGCATTATTAGCCATGCTAGAAATTGCAGACTTATTATCTCCTGTAGAAGAGTCAGATCACAATCGCCTGTCTTTAAATCTATTATTTTCTTCGCACTGCGGATTAGATATAAGTTGATGCCTGCTTGGTACCAATAACTGTCCTCATATATATGTTGAGTAGGATATGTTATGAAAACTGTCCCGGAAACGCCTAGTGGCGACCATACGTAAGACATGCGCATTTCATGTATGCTCCAGTCGCCCGGCAGGAAGTTCTTGATACATTCATGAACTTTTCTCTCGGGAGACAACATGTAAAATCCTCCAACAAGCGCAATTGGCGCAACGATTATCAGTAGAAGAGCCAGCCCGAATGCTTGTCTCTTATAGTTAATCTTTCCCTTCACAGAAGAAAGCACAGTTTCGAGATCTAGCGCGAGCCATACTATGCCGTATAGAATTAGCGGTCCGGCGCTATCTATTATCATCAGGTATATTGTTGTTTTCACAAGCTCCAGCATAGTTCCAGAGAAGACATCTACAAACAATGTAGAATATAGCGTTAGATCTATGATAACCAATGCCGGAGGAGCTACTAATAGCATAATTGCACCCAAGGTTTGTGGTGGTATTCTGACCTGAGTGAAAACCGGCAGAAAACTTATTGCTAGAAGAAACAATCCAAATCCAGTTAACGAAATGCCGGCAATTTTTATCCCCAATTCCGGTGAAGACAATAGAAAAACGCCCGAGCTCAGGAATAATACTGGGATAAGTATGTGTCGGGGACCAAGTTTTTCTAATCTACCTTGAATGAGGCTGAAGGCGACTCCAAGGAAAAGTGAGTATATTATGTATGATGGCACCTTCCACGCCAATAAGGGATCATGAAGAAGTGTAGCCATCACAAGAGGCGTTAAAGTTGCAATTATCGCTGTATCAAGAATTGGGACAAGGCTAGCTGCGAAAACTATGCCTACCTTATCTAGAACAGTGTAACCGAAACTTTCACCTACCAGGCCAAGTATTGAATTCATCAAAACAAAGCACAAGATTATCAACAATTTACGCAGATACCTTATCAGTTATGACACCTAGCTAATCAAACTACGCCTCTCAATGGTTCGAAAAGCTTGAAAAACCCAAACCATAAAATTGACAAAAATTCGTCAAATATCCTTAAGTACACAGTAATAAAGCTTTTTTAGACACAAGTAGCATTTATCTAGATAGATCTCGATTCAAAGTGATTCGATGAGCCGGTAATTTCCAAATGGTTGAGACTTCTATCGCGGGTTCCCCATAGCCATATATAGATTCTTTGCGCTTTTGTCTAAGTAGGTAACATGTTGGACTGTTTTCTTTGTGAACTTTTTAAGCTATTTTAGCTACTACAGATACATAGAAACAAAAGAGAAACCAGTGAGCATAAAGATTTTTATACCTTAATTCTATATGAACTGATATTAGGCTCTCGCCTCAATGACGGCGTGGTGGTCATCAGAGGCGGGAGGATACACCTGTCTCTCGAGGCGGGCTTAGTGGTGCCCGTCGATGTAGCTCCCGATGACCCTGCGACAAATGAGCAGGTGCTGAGGGAGAAGCCCGTGTCGAGTATATCTATGATATTTAAAATACCTAAACAAACCCAAATAAGCGACACGGACAACCACTTAATGATGATTTTATATTTGTCTTAAGCTACTGCAATATCATAGTTGATTTCCTAATGTATTATTGTTGGAATAGAGTATCGACTGAGTCCCGTGGTGAAATTAATGAGCGAACAGAAAGGGGAAGAATCCAAAATGTCAGAAGAATCGCAAGTCGAGGCGGAAGCTGAGAAGATCCTCAAAGAACTTGAAGCTGGCGAGATTAAGCTTTTTGATAGATGGAGTTGGAAAAACATAGTTGTAAGGGATCCGGGTCTTGTAACGTATATATCTTTAAAACCTATGTATGTTCCTCATAGCTTTGGTAGGCACGAAAAAACGCGTTTTGCGAAGGCGAAAGTTAATATAGTTGAGAGATTGATAAATAGATTAATGACACCGGGCAGAGAAAAGGGTCAACCTAAGACCGGCAGGTTTACTGGTAAAAAACTTCATGCCATGAAAATTGTAGAGGCAGCATTTGAAATAATAGAAAAATTGACAAAGGAGAATCCTATACAGGTATTCGTGAGAGCAGTGGAAAATGTTGCTCCGAGAGAGGACTATACATCTTTCAGAGTTGCAGGAATTATCAAGAAATTTGCAGTTGATATAAGTCCGCAGAGAAGGGTAGATTTAGCTCTTAAATTCATAGTATTAGGTGCTAGGCAACGTGCATGGAGATCACCAATTAGTATAGCCGAAGCCCTTGCAGAGGAGATAATTGAAGCAGCAAAGGGTCCAGATAATGTAAACTCAATAGCCGTAAGCAAAAAGATAGAATTAGAAAGGATAGCAGAAGCCGCCAGATGATACTATTCCACAGTTTTCAAAAATTCTTCTATTGCTTCTATCGTTTGCTTAAGCATAGCTGAGAATAGTCTTTCCCCCTTTTCCCTTGATGCTCTACTAGGATAGCCCAGCGCACCAGTATCGGTAAATTCTATTGTTCTCCAGGGATATATAGCTCTGCTCTTGCTTCGAAAATCGAGATGTTTACCCAAATGACGGAGCTTTGGATCGATAACCTTGTTAAGACGTACTAGATTAGGTTCTTCGAATAGCATTATGGATGTTTCAAATTCACAAGCATGTCCCCATACATCGCTCTCAAGAATTTCTTTTACTGTGTCGTTAATTAGTTCCCAAGGATTAATAAGGAGAGCATTGATCTTATATTCAAATTTCAATTTCCTAACAGCTTCTGAAAGTGCATTAGTATTACCCCCATGTCCATTTATAATTATTATGGCTCGAACGCCATGCTTTGCTAAACTATTTGCAATTTCACAAACGAGTCTGATAAGAGTCTCAGAGGAAATTGTTATTGTTCCTGGAAAATCCATGTGATGCTCAGAGACACCATAATACACCGGAGGAAGAACAAGTATAGAACCACCAAAATTCTTGGCTACTTCCAGGGAGAATTTGTATGCACTTATTGTATCAGTTATTAAGGGCAAATGATATGCGTGTTGTTCCGTGCTTCCGATGGGTAAGATAGCGGCTCTTAATCTGGGAATAGCATTCTTGATTTCGTCCCAACTACAGAATCCCCATTCATGCATATAAAATCCCTAGCACTAATTGCAGAATAGTTAGTCTCAAAATAAGATCCAGTAGAGTTTCTTTCAACTGAGAACAGAATTCAGCACTTAATTGCTCGTATTTTAAAAAGGTTATTTGGACTTAACAACCTAGCAAATATACCATTGAACGGTGAAAAACAATGGCCGGAACAGAAGCTCCCACAATATATGTTGGAAAGAAGCCCATCGTTAGGTATCTAATGGCCGCGATTTCAATCCTATTGAATGAAAAGCCCGAAAAGCTCCGCATTAGTGCACGCGGGCGCATGATAAGCAAGGCTGTCGATGTAGCAGAAATGCTCAAAACACGCTATTTGCCTGGGATAGTTGATATAGATGCGATAAAAACTGGTACAGAAGAACTTCAAGATCCCAACCAACCCGGTAGAGTTAACAGAGTCTCAACAATAGAAATCACCCTAAGAAGAACCGGCGAAATAGGAATTTCTAGAAGATAAAAACTAGCTTCTGTGCAGTCAGCCACTCTTTTTTCATTCCTCATTTATCAGACTATTATATTAATTTCTGCTGCCTTCATCTATCGAACTAGGATGACGACCCAATCCTAGTAATCTAACAATAGTAATACGTCTAGAACCCTTAACTTTAGATTAACCACTCTCTAATGTGGGTATACTCCACTTCTCCGGCTATTGGTCGTTATTCCGGATGATATCCTACAGTTCATATCCTAATAGGAACCCAGCCAGCGCAAAGAAACTTTACCAGGCCGTGCCATAAGCTTTTATAATCATAGCCTTCCAGAGAGCGTAGTACCCTTGAAAAATCTCCAGCCTTTGGGTTAAAGCAAGGTATATATGCCTATAACTTAAGATAAAAAGTAACAAGACTGTGTCTTCCGTAAAAGTTTTTAAGCTGTTTTAGCTACTATAGGTACTTGGAATCAGATTCAAGTGCAAGAAATGCGGATTCGAGTTTAACTCACACTACGTAGCTTGCCTAAACCTCTTCTCTCGCCTCAATGACGGCGTGGTAGCCATCAGAGGCGGGAGGATATATGCATACCTCGAGGCGGGCTTAGTGGTGCCCGTCGATGTAGCTCCCGATGACCCTGCGATAGATGAGCAGGTGGCGAGGGAGAAGCCCGTGTCGATAATACCCAAGATAATCAAAACACCTGAACAAACCCAAATAAGCGACACGGGCAACCACTCTATCTCTTCTCTTTCTTCTTGCGGCCAGATACAAGCTCATATAGGGATATTCCATTAACCTTAATTACACGGTATTTTACACCGGGAATATCGCCAAACGAGCGTCCACGAACTCCTCCTATGGGTTGAATTAGAACCTCATCATGCTCATCAATCATTAAAAGTCCACCGTCATAAGGTACAAAGGCAGTTACAATTTTCCCATTTTTCTTTAATTTTACCTTCACACACTTTCTAAGAGCGCCTGTTGGTTTTCGTGCCTCGACTCCAACTTTTTTGAGGACAATCCCTAACGCCTGCGGAGCTCCCTCAAGTGGATCAAACTTCTTCTTGAATCTTAGGACTCTCCTCTTATAATCGAGGTCAGCCCATCGTGCTTTACTCCTCTTTTTCCTCAGTATCCTTACTGCAAACTCTCCCCTTGGTGATTTCGTTACCATTTCTCCTTCCTCATTCTTATACATGCTTGCTAGGTAGTACACTATCATTTCAGGCTTTTTAAGGTAAGTCATTGCTTCACCTGGTTTGAATATGACCTATCAGCTATAGAGCTCAAGTAGATGGCTTAGTTTAAAGAACTTTAAAGTCGTGGTTACCTAAGATACCTTTCCTGCATTGAAGTAAGTCAGAAGAAGATACCCTACTCTAGCTCACTCAATAATCAAGTTTCTCGGCAACCGCTAAGTCTACAAGTCTAACTTAAAATTTCAAAATTCTTAGCAAAATTTCTTAAAAATTTCAAAAATTTCTTTTAAAAAAGCTTTTTCAACTATACTGTATCAGAATATTATTCCTGATAACTTCCCCAAGGCGATTCCATGAAAGCGAAGGCAATAGCAATCCTAAGTTTCCTTCTAGTAGCCGCCCTTACTGCAATAAGTGTAAGCACAGTCTACGCAAAAAGCTATAATAAAACGCTTCCCGATTTCTCTGATTTCCTAGAGTCTAGAGACGTGGCTGCTATAATTTACGAATTTGTAGGATCCCTCAGTGCTGGCAAGGAAACTCCCCAATACAGCTTCTCCGTCGACTCTACAGTTACTAAAATAGAAGTAACCCTCAATATGCCAAGTGGTACTGACTTTGACTTGTCCGTCTGGGATCCCCAAGGCAGGCGTACTGGAGGCTGGACTTCGACGGATAAGTCTGTAAAAACTCAGATTCCAAATTCGAAATATTCAGGAGACTCAGCGAATCCTGAGTGGGTCACTGTAAGTCCTCCTGCAAGTACAGGTACTTGGAAGACTAGTTGTTATGCGTACTCAGGTTCTGGCAACTTCAAGATCACAGTAAAACTGTACGTCACGTCAACAAGCCAGTATAAGTACATATTCTCGGGCTCAGTTAGCAGTGGCAAGGATAGCACGCAACACTCATTTAGTGTTCCATCTACAGCGACCAAAGTTGAAGTAACCCTTAATATGCCAAGTGGTACTGACTTTGACCTATCAGTTTGGGATGCTCAAAACAGGCGTACTGGAGGCTGGACTTCGACGGATAAGTCTGTGAAAAATCAAATTCCAAACGCGCAGTACTCAGGATACTCAGCGAATCCCGAGAAGATTACCGTAAGCCCTATAGACTCCACGTCAGTTGGTACTTGGAAGACCAGTTGCTATGCATACTCAGGTTCTGGAACATACACAATAACAGCCGTGGTCACTCTGTCTACTAGCAACGGTGGTGGAAGTAGTGGAGGCAGTAATGGAGGTAGCAGTGGAAGTGGCGATGGTGTAGTTAGAAAGTGGGCTGTGATAGTTGGTATATCTGACTATAAGGCAATCTCAGACTTGTCATACTGTGATGAGGATGCAACGGATTGGTATAACTTCTTAACAGGAAAACTCGGCTGGCCCTCCTCGAACATCAAAGTTTATGGAGATGGCAGTAGTAGCAGTTATTATCCAAAGTATGATGGTAAGGCGACGGAGTATAACGTCAAGCAGGCATTGAACTGGCTCGTAACAACGGCTGATGCCGATGATATAATCGCATTCATATCATCCGGACACGGAAGTGGAGACGGTAAAGGAAACTCATACCTCTGCATGTGGGACAGTGGAGCTGGCGAGAACGGTCAAGATGGAAATCTCTGGGATTACGAGCTAGCAGCAATACTCAAGAATGCAATTGCCGCTAAAATATTCGTATTCCTGGACCATTGCTACTCCGGTGGATTTGGAAACGACTTAATGAGCATGCCCAATAGTGCTAGAGTATACCTGACGACAACATGTACTGAAAAAGGATATGGATATGATGATCCAAATCACAAAAACGGTGCATGGACATATTACTTCCTAGAGTACTCATGGATAGGAAAATATGGAGGATCCCCAGACGTAGCTCTAGAAGATGTATACGCATACGCTAAAAGTGCATACCCATACAGTGGAGGCGACGCACCACAGCAATTCGATGGAAACCCCAACAGTCCATTCTACCTCAAATAGTATTTGATCCTTTCCTACATTCCTTTTTCTAGTCCTTTCTCCCCTCTGATTAAGTTTGTATCAGGAGTGCACTTACAAGGCTGCCTTCTCGGGTTTAGAAGTTTCTCAATCACTCATTACTGTTAATTGACTTAGCGCAGACTTATATCATGAGAATCGGAAGATTTGCAAAAATATTTCAAGACTTAATTGCATTTGGAGAAAGGCTATAATGAAGTACCTTGGGTCTTCAATATAAGTGGATCAGTCCTTTACAAGAGACTTGTCGTCCGGGTTTAATTTATCGCCTATGCTGTGTGGAGAATTTGTATGGTAGTAATCTAGAGAGTTCTAGTATTACAGGTTCTCCTTCCTCTGAGCAAATAATCACCTCAAAATTGTCGTCAACGAACTCACTCATGACCTGTCTACAGGCACCGCATGGGGATGGGTTGATGTCAGGTGAATATATGAGAATTCGGTAGAATTTCTTTGCCCCCTCTGAGATGGCTTTAAAAAATGCTACCCTTTCAGCACATACGGTCAGTCCATATGATGCATTTTCTATATTGACTCCAACAAAGTAGCCTTTGTCTGTTTCAAGCACAGCGGAAACTCTTATTCTAGAGTAGGGGGCGTATGAGTTCTGAATGTATTGTTTTGCAATTTCTAAAAATCTCTCAATAAAGAGTTCTCTAGCCATCGGATAACACCTTAGGTCTACTTTGATCATGAGAATGAATTTTTGTAAGGTCCTAGGAGGCGTATAAATCACTATTTTTGATTATTAGTCGTCACTTAATTTGAAATTGCGGGTAGCTTAACTTAGCTTCTCTCTAAAAGGTAAACGACTTTAAGCTAGGGCAAGCGAATGAGTATTAAAAACGTACTAATAATGACTAGCCGTTAAGTAAGTCAGATATCGTTAGAAGTCTTTAAAAAGTGAGAATGAGTAAATCTACTATATCGTGCTAATTGAATATGATATCCGATTATCTTCCTCAACTCTAGCTTATAGGTATAGTCTACTTAATCTTCCACAGGAGGAGAGCTTTGAGTAGTGATATTCACGATAAGCTGCACGAAATTGCCAACTCATACGATATAATATCACTCTACAGAATGGAAAAAGACGGGGAAGTCTTGCTCTATGTATTGACTTACGATGAGCTAAACTATGAGAAAAAGAAAGAGATCGAAAAAAGTTTAATCAGCTTATTTGAACCTACTAAATGCACTGTACTTTTTGTCTCAGATCTTCCTCCTCAGCATCTTAAACAAATGGTCGAGGGGTCAGAAATAATTTTCGTTCGTGACAAAAACTTGAGTGACTCAATACTAGCTGGAATACTTACTCTGAGTCTCGACTTTCAATACCTTGCAAACGAGGGAATGAGCCTAATACTGAGGAGAAAAATAGCTGAAGCTCTAACCTCACGCGGTGAATAGGATGTTAGAGAGTTTATCGAGCGACCCGCTAAAGAGAGCATGCAAGATCATTGATTGTGCTCTTGAAACTCTTAAAAAAGTTCTAGGAAAGAGTGATAGCGAGGTGCTTTCATCAGAGCTTGAAACTTATGCGCTTAAGGGCTCGGCATTGTCTCTTGTTCAAGGTTTTTTAGATCTTGCGAACTATCTATCCGCGATTAAAGAGTATCATCCACTGAACTACAGTGATATGATCTTGTACCTGATTCAGAATGATATTGTTGATAAGGAATACGAGAAGCTTGCAATAAAATTGGTAGATTTAAGGAATAAGCTCTTATTTGTGAATAGTGGCGAATCCGTAGGGGATCTTCTCAATTTCCTCCGCGAAAATCTTAAGCGAATAGAAGAATTGTGCAACTCCCTGATTAGAGCATGTCTCTCGTGAAAGCGGTTGACTACTATGTCAAGAGGTAAAAAGGCAAGAATATGGGAGCGCCCACTTAGAATTGCTATTTTGGAAATTCTGGAGAGAAAGGGGGGTAGAATAACGGAGAAGGAACTCACGGATAAACTTAAGGAAATGTATACATCCATCTCAGAACATGAGATAAATGCTGAGTTAATGCATTTAGAATTAAACAGGCTAATCTATGTTGACTCATCTACGCCAACGAATAAAGTAATAGAGCTTCTCACAGAAAAGAAATGGTTCAAAGCTATAGGGGGAACGGAGTGATTCCACGCAAATTACCTCTAGGGAAAGTGCCTATAGATGTTCTTAAAAGGCTACTAGAACTAGCGCCACTAAGCGAAGATGTGATCGTAGGACCAGGTATTGGAATAGATGCGGCGATCATGAGATCAGAAGACGATTATATTATAGCTGCCTGTGATCCAATAACAGGTGCATCAAAAGAAATTGGCTGGCTATCGGTCCATGTAAACGCAAACGACATATACGCGAGTGCCGGAAAACCTAGGTGGTACGTAGCAACTCTCCTTTTTCCCAAAGACTCAACAGAGGAGCAAATAGTAGCAATCATGCGGGGCATAAGAGAAGGTTTAGAAGAAACAGGCGCATCGCTTGTCGCTGGGCATACAGAGCTTACTAACAGAGTTACCGAAGCCATTGTTGTAGGAACAATGATAGGAAGTCCATTTATTCCGGGCAAGTATATTTCAAATAGGAGTGCGAAAGTGGGGGATGCGATAATAATGACCAAAGGTGCTGGAATAGAGGGTACATGGATTCTACTGGAAGAAAGGGGTAGCGAACTAGAACTACCCGCAAGAATCCTGAGTAAAATACCAGAACTTAAGAAAATGGTAAGTATCAGAAAGGACGTTCAAGCTCTCCTTAGAATAGGTATAAATAATATTCATGCGATGCACGACGCCACTGAGGGAGGGGTCCTAGGAGCCATATATGAAGTATCGGAGGCGTCCAGGGTAGGCTTCGAAATTTATGAGGAGAGCATTATTGTTAGAGAAGAGACTCAAATACTGTCTGAGATTCTGGGCATAGACCCCCTTAAGTTGATATCATCTGGCACGCTTCTAGCTACCGTCGATAAGGACTATGCAGAGGATGCCATAAAAGTGCTTAAAAAGGAAGGCATAGATTCATCAGTAATAGGGTATATAAGGGAGAGCGACAGGATATTAGTTAAGAAGGCTGGTGAAAGACTGCGCATTTCATCGCCACCCACAGATGAACTTTGGAGAATAATTGGAAGCTGTTAAAATTGGTTGCGATAATCGGCTTAGCAACACGTCTTCAGATAGATTCTGTTGAGAACCAATACGAATACATCAAGCAGAACTTAGCAGACTCATATGATGAAGACTTTGGTATTTTAACGAATGAAGCTTCACTACGAAAACTCATCACGAGACTAAAGAATCACAACATTATAATATCAGTTGTGCTCACTGGTGGAACTAAAAAGCTGATAGTCAACCTGGGAAAGCTAAGGAAGCCTATGATTCTAGTATCAAATGACAAACAAAATGCACTTTCATCATCTTTGCATGCACTCTATATCCTTAGAGATCACAACAAAAAAATTCTACACATACAAGGCGACCTGAAGACGGTACCGTGGAATTCGGTAAGAAAAGTTATCTCAGGAATAAATGGACTATTATCAAACCCGGCAAGAAATATAGTACTTATCGGCGTTTCTAGCAACTTTCTAGAGGAGGAAAAATATAACCTACATTCATTAAAAGATAAATTTGGCTTGTCCGTAAAAACGGTGTCTCTTAGGAAGTTTCTTAAGCAGTTAACGAAAGCTGAACCCGATGAAGGCGCTATATCAAAGATGTTAAAAATTCTAGAAAAAACGAAGACGGATGATATCTGCGAGAAGATAGCTAAAATTCACGCCGTTAGCAAACTGTTAATGAAGGGATCCATTGCTGGGGGAATCAGATGTTTTCCAATAATTTCAAAAGTTGGAGTAACTCCCTGCTTTGTTGTCTCTGATTTTCTTGATGAAGGAAAAATTTTCGGATGTGAAGCAGATTTAGCGGCTATAATATCAATGCTTCTAGCTAAGTACATAACCGGGGAGATACCATTTGTAGCAAATCCGATAACTCTAGAAAAAACTGGTAGACTAACTTTGGCTCATTGTACGGCCGCAACAAAGCTTTTTTCATCGGATGCGAAGTTATCCGAACATTTCGAATCAAAGAAAGGATATGCTGTGGAGGGAAGTTTTAGAGAGAACTCAACAATAACGCTTTTGAAAGTAGATCCCGGGTTTTCAAAACTCCTTTTGATCAGAGGACAAATTCTCGTCGGAAAGCGATTTTCCAACGAATTTTGTAGGAATCAAGTTGTAGTAGGCTTCGAGAAAGAGCCACTAAGAATACTTTCCGGAGAGTTTGCGCACCATTTGATAATGATATATGGGGATCATACAACCGAACTTAAATACGCGGCAGAACTATTAGGACTTGAACTCGTGAATTATTACTAACCACCTTCTTAGTTACTTAGAATAATTCTCGTCATGATTAAGAAATCAGTGGTAAGAGTTCCAAAAAAGTGGGAGAGTATTATTTTAGATGCCAAGTGGTGTGGCTTCAATGACCCCGAGGAGGATTGTAGTTGCCTCCTCGGGGCCATCAAGCACGTTGCTTTTCTGTGTGGGGCTCCCCCCGCATAAGAGTAATACTGAAATATTTTTCAGGCTTTAGCGATTCGATGATTAGCTGAGAGGCTTTGTGCGGGTCTATACCCCGACAAGTAAAGACGTCAACTGCAGCATAACAGAATTCAGGCCATGTATGTATTGAGAGATGCGACTCAGCTATAGCCACTATGCCCGTTACGCCTTGCGGATTAAACTTGTGAAAGTGATATGCAAGCACAGTACCGCCAGCCTCTTTACTGGCCCTTAAAAATAACTCTTCCAGAAACTCTTTGTCATTTAATAACTTCGGATCTACCCCATGTAGTTCTATAATTATGTGTTTTCCCAGCATCTTCCACCGCCGGTGGATATATGCTTAGAGTTATTAGAGATATATTTAACTTAAAAAAGTGTAATTGCGTTACTCGTCTCGAAATTCATGCAACACAATAATTGTTTCTATATTGCTTAAAGAATCTTCTGTTGTTTAACCTAGGAAAAAAAGAATTACTGAGGTAATGCACAATGACTAGGGAAAAAGCCTATGATTTGTTGCTTGAGATCGCTAAAAATGCAGAGAAAAAAACAGGTATTCCCGCATATCCTCGCTCAGTTTTAAATGTTATGTCAGCAGCAGCACTTTCTAACAATGTCTTTTGGGTGGCTAGATACTCTCGGGAAGCCTTCAATCTTCTTATCGAAATTCTCAAGGAATTAGAAAAAAGAAACCTGGTAAATCTGCAGGCTGGTGTTGAACTTACAGAAGAGGGGAAGAAGCTTCTACAAGATGTTGGGTACGAGATCAAGTTTAGAATCTGTGACCATTGCAAAGGACGAACTATACTGTTTGACGAGATCTTGGATAAAGACGTTGTGAGAGAATTTATTAAGATACAAGAAAATAGACCCCCAGCAATCCAGGAATTTGATCAGGGTTTTGTTACTTCAGAGACAACCCTTGCAAGAGTAGCGTACATGTACTACAGAGGGGACTTAAGAAATAGAGACATAATAATACTAGGAGATGATGACTTACTTTCGATAGCTGTGGGGCTCACAAATTTAGCGAATAGGATCGTTGTAATAGACATAGATAAAAGGTTAACTGAATTCATACAAAGAGTGTCTAACGAATATGGACTTCGCATAGAGGTTTATACAGAGGATTTGAGACGCCCGCTACCCGAGGATCTCTGCCGAAAGTTTGATGTATTTCAGACAGATCCGCTAGAAAGCTTGAATGGATTTAAAGTTTTTGTAGGCCGTGGAATCGCTGCACTTAGAGGGGAAAGATGCGCTGGCTACTTTTATCTCACATTAGTTGATGCTTCGATAGACAAATGGAGAGAAATTCAAAGGCTTTTGTTGACAGAGTTCAATGTAGTCATCACTGATATAATACCTGACTTCTCAGAATACGTGAACTGGAATTTGTATTTCGAGGAAATGCAAGCATGGAAAATCCTTCCAGAATCCCTAAGGCAAATACCAAGAGATGGCTGGTATGTTTCAACGCTCTTCAGAATCGAGACTCTTCGAGGCTCGCGGGGATTATTCGAGACCATATCTTCGGAGGAAAACATATATTATGATAAAGAGTTAGCATCAGCATGACAAAACAATTTCTCCCAGCTAGATCTTGCATAAATACATCCAGGATCCGGTGCCAAGAAATCTCCAAAATAGTTGTAAGCTCTAGCACGGCATCCTCCACACACGTATTTATATTGGCATTGTCCGCATTCACCCTTAAGTAAATCTCGATTGCGAAGCGACTCCAGAACCTTATTTTCTCTCCAGAGCTTTTCGAAATCATCCTCGAGGATATTGCCGATTTTCTTTCTAAGGAAAACGCAGGGATAGATATCACCATTGGGTTCTAGTGCCAAATAGACACGCCCCGCACCGCAACCTCCTATTAATTCTAGCATGCTACCAAAACGCTTAGATTGTTCCCTAATTGTGTAGAAGTGGCCGGCTATAAACGGTTTTTCTGAGAATTCCAATCCTATCTCATAGGCGACCGCGGCATATTGTGGGGCTGTTGAAGCGGCAGAGAAACCATTATAAAGAGCGTTAGCTAGTATTTTCAAGACCTCCCAGCGTTCCTCGGGACTCAGATCCCATTCTACAATATCTCGCCCCCTACCGACTGGGACGTAGTTGTATGCCATGAACATGTCAACTTTGAGCTCATTCTTGGCAAATTCAAGCATACGCTGGATTTCTTTGTGGTTCCTCTTTGTAATCGTCATGGAGACTTCGACAATAATGTTATGCTTCTTGAGGTTTTTTATGCCCCTAACAGCTTTTTCCCAGGCTCCAGGTACGCCTCTAAATTCATCATGGAATTGACTACTAGGCGAATCTAGACTAACTTGAGCAAAGATTAAACCACTTTTAGCGAGCTTCTCAGCGATTTCATCTGTTATTAAAGTAGCATTCGTAGCCATGGCCAGATACATGTCATAATCATGGGCTCTTTTTAGAACTTCCCAGAAACCTGAGCCAAGTATAGGTTCGCCACCTGAAAGAGCAAGCATAGCTACGCCAGAATCTGCAAGCGTGTCAAGAGCTCTCAATTTTTCCTCGACGCTCATTTCTGGTAATTCTATGCCTGCTGATGCATAACAATGCTTGCATTTTAAGTTACATCGGAAAGTGAAATCCCAGACTATCAGTAATGGAGCACCAGAGGAAAAAGGAACGCGCACGCCAAATATTTTGAAACCCTTAAGTAGGCTAGCTATGATTTTTCTTGCATAAGGCAACTTGAGCATGTTGAGAAATTCATTCTTATCGACATCAAATTCTTTAATCAACCTGTCCATGTAGTACCTGAAAAATGGGTAAACAACATAAGCCACTAAAGATTCTCTAACATCCTCACCACAATACATAGCGAGAAGGTATTCAATATAAGTTCTCTTTTTACCGCTCTTTCGGAGTAAGAATGACAGCGCTAGCTCTGAAAGCCGCGACTCGGCTAGTCGCTTTAAATTCATAATAACTTTTTTTGCATCCGTAGTAGTACTCATTTGAGATTCAGTACACGAAAATGCATTCAAAATAGTCACCTTAAGTAATCATTAAGATTTATTCATTACTATATATCATTAACTAAAGTTAATGACATTATTGAAGAAACTAAGTGAGCATTATAGTAGTCCTGGTCCGAAGAAAATGACTGCTATCTCTAATGGCATCGTAATTAGCGAGCAAGACGGGAGATTAATGCTTAGGGAAATAAAAACGACTTAGCCAACGGATTTGAAGCGCCATTTACTATAAGCCCGACGCGCGCTTATTATTGCATGTGCATTAAGGCTCATCCAATACATCCCAGATTCTTCGAAGAGCTTTGCTGCTTTCTTAAGCAGTTTAATCGCTAGTTTTTCCCTCTCGTCAATGATTTTGTTGGAGATTTCGTTGAGAAATGATGCGTAAACGGGAGCGCTTCTGGGGAGTAAAAGTTTTTCAGCAGTCTTTACGGTTTCTAGAAGTAGGTATTCCTGGTGATTTTGAACAGATCCTAAAGCTACTGCGAATAGTATCTCACCAAGTTCATTTGCTCGAAGTTTTGCATGCTCTAGATTGTTCAATATGTACCGAATGCCGTCAGTAAATTTTTTCTTCGAAAGATATTTGACAGCAATAATTAGGTAAAGTGGATCACTTAAACCGATCAGTCTTTCTATAGCTTTAGAGATGTCGTTCTCGCTGTCTGAGACTATGATTGTAATGAGTGATTCTAATCCAATCTTGTGTCTGGCTTCATTAATCAACTCTGAAGTGCTACTGAAAATTTCAGTGAGCTCACGAAACTTCTCATTGCTAGTTGCTACTTGAAAGAGCTCATTCCAAATCTCTAGGTGCTGAAGGCCGCTTATTTTGTTCTCTTTATTGAACGTTCTGATAGCATTTACCAGTAAAGTCTTAAGCCCAAGTCGCAAGGCAGCCGCGGCATATGCTTTAAAAACTCTTAGCGTACATGGTTGATCTTCAACCTCATAGCAAATGTTTATGGCCAAGTCTAGGTATGCTTGGCTACTTGATGCATCTTTGCTAAGCAAGTTTATTGCGTATTTTAGTGCAAGCTCTATTAATCCATTTCTTGCGCCTAGGTTATATAACTTGCTGATGATCAAATTCATGATTCCTATGGATTCGATATCACACTTCTCGAGTGCAACGGCTAATATTTTAGCAAGCATGTCAGCTTGATCCTTGGTTTCGACTTTACCCAGCGCCTTCGCAATCAATTCTGGAAAAAATCCAGGAATGCATTCAACTTCGTTTATATACTCCCAGAGAGTAATTAAGAAGTTACTGAGATCATTATTGACTAAATCAAGAAATTTCTTGTTAGTTTCCTCATTCGGTAGGTACGAAAGAGCAATTCCTAGTAAACTAAAATACAGTCTAGGATCAATAACTCTTATCTTATTGATGAAGTCGAAGCAAAGTGCATTGTTTCCTCTTTTAAGTAGCACTCGGATTAGATTTCTCGATAATAGTCTATCCTCAAAATCTGAGAATCCCCGCGATAGCAGTAGGTCAAAAACTTCGGTAGCATTCGGATTGACGAGAAATAGCTCTCTAAAATATATAACTTTGGCTTGATCAAAAGCGCTAGCATCGAATAGAGATAATAGTTCCCCGAGTTTCTCTAGATACTTCCCACTAGGAACAATTCTCTTGATAAGGTACTCAAAAATTGTAAGTGCCGCTTGTTGCATCGAAGCCTTAAGAAAAGATACTATCGCTAAACGACCATATTGTAGCATAGACTCAAGGGTGTTAGAAAGATAGAGTAACTCCCTGTAGAATTTAGCAACAGCAAACCAAATAATTCTAGATTCATATCCGATCTCAGGCAATATTGGCTCGTTTTCCAATTGTCTTAGTATGCTCCTAGCTAATTTATAATCCTTAAGCATTTAGTAAAACCAGCTAACACCATCAGTGGTTGCCCGTGTTTTTTTGTTCAGGTTTGCCTAGGTGTTTTGGATAACATGAATACTATTAACACGGGCTTCTTCCCCAGTACCTGCTTACCTATCGCGGGTCATAGAGGTACATCGACGGGCACCAACGAGCCCGCCTCGGGGGATAGACATATCCTTCTGCTCCCCCTGGTGGCTACTCTACCGTCATTGAGGCGGGACACTTTTTGATTCCAAGTACCTATGGTAGTTAAAATAGCTTAAAAACTTTACAGAGAAAACAGTCCAAGAGATTTGATGACATAAAAGCGCAGTAGTTGGAGCTTCCTAATAGCATATTGAAGAAGGATTACTGGAGTATATGTCAGGTACTCATGGCAATTAGCAGCTCGCGAGCAATGGCTGCTGCTAGGGTCGCTGTTGTACTTCTGAGTTCCCCTCCTGTCAGCTCTACAATATCGGCGAACTTAGGCCTTAAGTATTTTAAGTATCGTAGCAGCAAGTTAGGAGGCAGACCGAAGGGCTCCGGTGTACCAACATCTGGGGCATAAGCGGGGTCGAAAACGTCCAGGTCTAGGGAGATGTAATCAGCTTTTTTGAAAATGTCCTTAAGTACTGCTTCATTTTCAAGTATGTCATATGTCGAGTATGCCTCAACACCAAATTCCTCCAGTGCTTTTAACTCTTCGGGGATACCAGTCCTGTAACCTAAGAGCACTACTCTGTCATAACCAAGGAGCTCACCAGCTCGCCTTAATGTGCATCCGTGCGAATACTTCAGTTCTTGATATGTATCTTCAAAATCTGGATCAGCATCAATATGCACATACATTTTAACTTGATTGTGCAAGTGCTGGAGTGTCATAATTGTTATAGAGTGATCTCCTCCAAGAAATAGGTATTTCTTTGCACCTATCGTTCCAAGTGCTTCACGAACCTTTTGCATTGTTTCTAAAAATCCGCCATGAATCACCTCAACATCTCCCCAGTCTGATATTGGAAACTCGCTGACGCTCCTCTTGAAAAACAAACTAAATTCATTTAGCGTTTTAGATGCTAACCTTATGAGTAGGGGGCCATGTCGACTTCCAACGAAAGCAGATTGGGTACTATCAAATGGTATGCCAAGCACTGCTATGTCTAGGTTTTTTGCAGCGGGCAAACCAAAAAGGGTTACATGGTTCAAGATAGGCATTTTTGATTACCTCCTTTATGCATAGCGGGCATATTTGACTTAAATGATAATACTTAACTACTTAACTTTGTAATTCTAAGATTAGCGAGCTTAATGACTGGAGGCATTATGATCCTAAACACGCGAATTAGAAAAGAAATTCTCTAGACGTATTCTTTCAGCCGTCCTGCTCCTCAATTCTATCCTGCTTGGAATTAAGTGTGTTCCATCACACGATGGTGCTCTAAAGTACTTCGGTGTGGTTAAATTCTCTCGGCAGGTTGCATATGTAAGTTTAAGTTTGTTTGCTTCATCCACAACGGGCCATAAAATTCTCCTCCTTAATTGAATGGGAGCATAAGCATAACCCAACTTTATCTTCCCTCCCGGATAATAAAGTTTCATCCATTTGGCTTTCAGCTCTGGAAAGGCATTTACCATTCTAGCAAAGTTATCTGGTCGTGCTTTATATGTTGATGTTACTACATGCTTTGCTCCAATGCTTGCCACTTCCCTCACAAGCTCTCTCAAACTATTTTCATCGTCATTTAGGTACGGTATTACTGGATCCACCCTCACAGAAAATGGGACATTATGATCCTTAAGGATCTCCAGCGCCTTTAAGCGATTACTAGGCGGGGGTGCGTTCGGCTCTAGTCTTCTTGCCAAACTATCATCCAGTGTAGTAATAGTAACACTTACAGCAACGTTATATCGAGAAAGCAAATCAATGTCCCTCAAAAGCGCATCACTTTTCGTCGTTATCTGAACACGCAGGCCCGCTGGAAGTAAGAGCTCAAGAACAGCTCTGGTTATGCCTAGAATCCTTTCCTCCGGTGGATATGGATCAGAGCTAAGACTCATATCTACAGGAAATCTAGGATCAATATACTTAAGATCTCTCCGGAGTCTATGATTGAGATATTGTTTCGGTTTGCTCTCTCTAGATCTAATGTAGGCAGTAGTATAGCAGTAGAGACAACGGTGCGAGCAGCCCGTGTAAGGATTTATAGTATACTTACGAGGACATGTACATAATGGGCTTCGCCAAGGATCAAAAGAGGTTAATACAGTGCCCAATAGAACCACTTCACACCTCTGGATTAGAAAACATATCAATCAGTGTTTTACGCATATAGAATGCCACTTTTGCAGATTCTTCACTCAAAGAACAGGCACAGGCACTGCAATTGGAACATTTGTACCAACCGCATTTGGGACAAAGATTACTCTCTGTACCATCAAATTTTGTGCCGCACACAAAACAGAAGAATTTAGGCTTAATGAAGTAGCTGAGAGCATTTTCGATTATTTTAGACAGGGACAAACCTAGACTTGCGGCCTTTTCTTTCGCGCTTTTGAGTATTTCATCAGATATAGTAACAGTTAATTTTCTCTTTGCCATATAAGTGACTCCTTCACAAACTGGCAATACGCTGCTCTCTACCTACTACACTATAATGTAACTGATAAACATTTTGCTTAGTATTTATATACGCCTAATGACTACTCTAAAAAACGGCTTCATACGTACAAATACGTATGGTGGAGTCCATGGACAACTATGAGAAAATCTCACCAATATTGGTCGGCATAACTGCGGCACTATATGCAGCGATAACCATTGCCATAGCGCCCTTTGCATACGGACCCATACAGGTTAGAATCTCAGACGCAATGCTTGTCTTGCCCTTCCACAGGAAGTTCGGGAAGTCGGCAGTCTTGGGCCTTGCTGCAGGAGGATTTTTGGGAAACATAGCCTCACCATATTTGCCTTGGGACTTAATCACGGGCTTCGCGCTCAACTTAGTGGTAGGTTGGATAATGTATACACTGGGATACCATGCTAACAAGAGGTTTAAGATAAACGGAAGAACTAGGTTAACACTTGCATGCCTTGGAACAATAATAGGGTCCACTATAATTGCGTTAGTTGTTGGGTTTATGATAGTTTTAGTAGAACTACAAATAATCGATACAGTGTCATGGATGAGTATATCCCTGTTAATTTTCATAGGCGAGCTAATTGCACTTGCGGTTGGTGGTCTAATATTGTTGAGTGCTTTAGAGCGGGCATTGCCACCAAGTACTCAGGCTGCAAGTTCGATATAAATTACTGAATTTTCCTTTTTTGGTGCTGTAATTGATTTCTCTAGAAGCCAGAAACTTGACTGTAACGCTTAACGGACGCGCAGTATTGAGGGACATAAATTTGGGGTTTCAAGGGCCAGGATTATATTTTGTGCTCGGACAAAATGGTTCTGGAAAATCGACACTTCTTAGAAGCTTAGCTGGTTTGATACCCTTCGAAGGCGAAGTGTTATTGAATGGTATAGATATCAGAAAATATAGCAGAAAAGAGCTATCAAAAGCAATAGGATACGTCTGGCAGAATCCTCTCTATGGGTTCTTCGAATCAACAGTAGAGCGGGAGATAAAATTTATACTTAGGAATTTAGATTTGGAGCAAACGAACAGATTCGAGGAAGTAATCAAGCATTTTGGAGTTGGAAATTTTCTCAAGAGATCGCCATTTTCCCTTTCAGGTGGTGAAGCAAAAAGAGTATGCATGTGTAGCGTCCTAGTCGCGGACCAGCAAGTATATCTCCTAGACGAACCCGAAGGTGAACTTGATTATCAAGGTCTTGAAAAACTCATTGATTTTGTTAAATCTGAAAGCAAGAGAAAACTCATAATAATCGCAACCCATAACGCACTCCTATCATATAAAATGAGAGACACTACAGAGCGAATATTCATAATTTACAACGGAGAGATAATCAATAGCATAAAGCCAGAAGATCTTCTAAGCAACAACTCTCTCGTAAAAGTGGGAATAGTACCCATTCAATGGTGGCTAAGTTGAACTTGCTGAAGTTTATTGAGCTTCAGCAGAAAGAGACGCCACTTCATAAGATATCGATTCAAGTGAAGATATCATTGATACTTGCCCCGCCAATATTGGTTTCTTTACTTCGCATTGAACCACCGCTCTCATATGTGATATATCTAACTCTTATACTGTCGCTTGAAGTTTCTATAGCGTTGGGGCTTAAGGCACCTAGATATCCTCTTGACATATTTGCTGCATTCGCTCTCCTCTTTGTCCTTGGGGGCATAGTATACAGCTTAAGAGGCAAGAGCATTATAAGCTTCTTTGCAGAGAGAAAATTTTGGTTTATCACACTGCTCTATATCGCATACTCGTTAGCATTTATTCTATCAACAACGAGTGTAGAACAACTTGAGATACTTCTTTCCAAAATCAAACTACCCAAGCGATGGATAATAGCAACAATCATAGCTTACAACCTTATACCAGCAATGTACAACGAGGCCCGGCAGGTGCTAATGCACCAAGCAGCAAGGGGACTCCAACTGTCTAAGAATCCCTTCATCAGGCTCAGGCAATTAGTAGCCCTGTATATACCAATGATCTTTGTCTCCCTCCTACGCGGGGAATACCTGGAACAATCACTAAGGGCAAGAGGGTACTAATTGCTAGTCAAAAATTTGCTTTGCAAGCTGCTCATTTTTTTAGCTTTGAAGGAGCTTTTTATAGGATAGCGTATAAAAGTTATTTACATGGTGAGATCCTTTATATCACATATTTTTCTATTTTCTCTCCGGTTGACTATCTGGAGATCTACCATGTCTATCAAGAAAATGATGAGTATAGAAGAAGTTGATGAAGTGCTTTCTCTCCAAGAAAAAACCTCCAAAAAGCTAGCGTACGTAGTGCTAGTGGCCATCGGATACTTTTGGGCAGTAGGCTTTGGTTTGCCAATAATGCTTTACCAACCGGGACTAAGCTACTTACTGAGTTTGTTATCAAGTATCCTCGGTGGGCTAGCAGGGTACATGCCCATAATCGTTACTGCAATTGCTATCGTATTCCTGTTAATGTTTGCTGCAGCAATTATTTTCCTCAAGCTCATAGCGAAGTTTGCTAAGGAATTCCTAATGGCAGTACACATTATGGGCAGCATGTTTATATTAATCCTTGGGCTCATGTGCTTTGCAGCACCGTACGCAGAAGTGTGGGTTATTGGCGCATTATATATAGGGTTGGGTGTGCTAGCACTAATATCTTCCATTATGCAAAGGAGACGCATAATTCTCGTTGGAAGATTAATTGAAGTTTCAGGAAGGGCAGTTTATGATGAGAAAGGTACAATATTGGCGGTGTTAGTCAAATCATTATTGATATTCTTAACATCGATAGCATTCATTATAACGGAAGTGCTCACAGTATTTTTTGCAATCGAAGTGTTTCAGGGATATGAATATGGGTCCTACATAGTAGTCGCGATTGCGAACATAACAGCGATTTTTTATTCGTGGGCAATAACATTTATAGATGTATTCTTCTCAGCGGTGATAGTTAGGATTATACATGATTGGTATAGATCACCAGAGTTGGACGTCGCTAGTTTCTCAAAAGGATTATCAAAAGCCTGGGAGGTTTCGGGAACCATCGCGAAATATTCTCTTCTAATGGCAATACTGTACTTTGTTGTTCGTAGGGCTCGAAGGGAAGCACAAGATAGAAAAATTGGTTTTGCAGCAAAGTCAGTAGCTTTAGCAGCTGGAATCTCTGTCGCAATGCTTGAATTCTTGGGATTCTACTTAATACCAGCCGCGGTTATCAGAAGAGCAGGTTTTAAAAAATCCCTTAAGGATTCTATTGACAAGTTAAGGGGTCTCTTTATAGAGACCTTAATAGGGATGTACGGATTTGGCTTCACTCTTGCTATGTGTGCCTTCATAGCAGCTCTACTAATGGGCGGAATAGGCTGGATAATTGGTGTCGCGATATTTACTCCGCTACTTGGGCTAACTGAGGAAACAATTCGGGTCGGAATAATCACTGGAGTTGCATTCCTACTATTGACTCCAATACCCATAGCATTTGCCACATCTGCGGTCTCTGTTGCATTTAAGACAATAATGTACGAGTATGGTCTCGATATAGAGTTCGCTATCCGAGGCATGTATCTCCCGTCAAGGTTACCAGAAGATGTGAGAAAGATCTTTAATGAAACACTGGCCAGAAAAGGTCTGCAAATCCCGCAGATGATTGCCTAGTTTCCTAAAGTCTTTTCAGCTTTTGTATTTTTTAACTTTTTTTGTTCTTATTCCTCTTGGTGCAATAAGTTGTCTGCCTTAAAAGAGGCATCTAAAGCAACTCTCGCTGTATTTTTAGCAATAATAATAGGCTTGCTCATACAAAAGGCAATGACAGACCCAAGTCACTTCCACAATATGCTACTAGATCCAAAACAGATAATCGATTATATCTTCAGTAGTTTACTTAGTCCAGTGGGTAGTATTTCTCCATTTGTGATTCTGTTAGCAGTATTTGCCCTCATGGTATCTTCGTTTAGTTCGCTGCAGAAATTAGGAGTGGCTCCAACAGTTAGCATGGAGAAAGCGCCAAAGAAAAAAGTCAGAGAGGAAAAAGCCGAGGCAGCCCCTAAAGTCCCTGAAGTGAGGGAGCCGACTCCAACAGGTCCTACCGAACCGTGTCCAATCTGTGGTAAGCCAAAACCCATGGGAAGAGCAATTTGCAAGGAATGTGAAGAAAAACTCAAAGCAGGTCCAGAAGCTTTTTCAAAACCATCTGAGGGATAGCATCACGCTAGATGCCGCTTTAGCATTATTAAAAGCGTTTTTTGATCCTAACTTTTGAGCAATTTGATGTAGCGAGTTATTAAAATGTAATTGCAGCTGCATATTATCCTTTTTAGACTGGTGATCATCCATGTCTAGCGATTATTTGATAAAGTTGGAGAATGTAACGAAGGAATTTAGCGGTAAAAAAGGTCGTGTAAAAGCTCTAGAGGACATAAATCTTGAGATTAAACGCGGAGAGTTTGTCGTTATTGTTGGTCCAAGTGGTGCAGGAAAGACAACTTTGCTAAATATAATGGCTGGTATGGACAGGCCGACAAAGGGGCGAGTTATATTCTCTGGGAGAGATTATGGCGATCTGGACGAAGAAGAACTCGCTAAATTAAGGAGGGAGAAGTTTGGTTTCATATTTCAGTTCTTTAACCTTATAGATTCACTAACAGTAGTTGAGAATGTCATTGCACCGGCTTTGCCCTCTGACTTACCAATACGCGAAATAAGTGCAAGAGCTGAGGAGCTCCTAGCAGGAATGAAACTATTATCAAAGAAATATAGATTTCCAAAAGAGCTTTCAGCGGGTGAACAACAGAGAGTTGCCATCGCTAGGGCTATGATAACTAAGCCTGAAGTTCTCTTTTGTGATGAGCCTACTGCACAGTTAGATGAGGAAATGACCGAAAAAGTACTTAATGACCTAATAGAAATAAACCGAGCTGGTACTACAGTAATCCTCGCGACGGCCTCAGAAACGGTAGCAAATAAATTGCGGCGCTCTGGAGCAAGAACGATACACATTGAATATGGGAAGATAACAAGTACTGAGACCCCGCGAAGGAGTTAGCTCTTCTCTTAAATCATTTTTTAGTTTCCAAGCATTTTCTTGAACACAATAGGAGACACGACTATGTACCCTAGAATCGCAGATAACAACAACCAGAGAATGTTCTGCAATGGATCAAGCGATAGTGAGATCATGGGATAAACTCCGAAGCAGAGGATTCCAATAATAACAGACACCAAAACTGATTTAATTCCAGCGCGCGTTTTAGTACTAGGAAAGCTTATGCTTGATATCATTAAGAATGCAGCCGCCAGCATCAGTGCTAGTGCTACTGCGGGACTTAAGGGATATATGCAATTAATTATGAGTCCTCCGAATAATGCAGCTCCAGTTATTGCCAATCCTTCAAAATATTCCTTAGAGCCGAATAAATTAAACCTCGCTAGTCTAAGTGCACCAAATGAAGCAAAAATAGCTCCTATTACTATTGCATATGGGGTCAACTGAGGATTTTTGTCAACGGTAATTCGTACTAGTAGAAATGCTGGTGCGACGCCGAAGGACACCTCATCGCAAAGTGAATCCAGTTCCCTACCAAAGTCACTAGCAGCGCCAAGTTTTCTTGCGATGAATCCGTCTGCGCCATCGAATATGATAGCCAATGTAATGAATAAAAAGCTAGTTAGGTAGTCACCGACGGATGCAAAGTATATCGCTATAAAACCTGAGACAACATTAGATAGCGTGAATATGTTAGGTATTGTAAAGAAAAATTTCATACCGCCTTTTCTAATGGTAACGCCCATTTTCAACGAACCAGAATCGACACTATGGTGTTAAAGTTCTAAAAGCTCCGAAAATCGCTAAAAACACCGCTGATATAAATGAAAAATGATATAAAAACACTTGGTGTCTATAGATGAATAAAAAGCTCTACACATTTCTAATACCTCTACTTACTCTTTACATGGTAATTTTTGCAACGGTGCATGAAGCAGAATTTAGCAACCAATGTTGTAGTCCTATAAGTACAATCCTCCATTCCAATGAAAATCAAACAAAGAATATGATTAAAATCACACTTTTTGTAGCACCGGATTCATCTTATGAAGTTCTTAAGAGGCTCTTCGAGATGGCGAATACCTCAGTAGATATCATAGCGTATGAAATGTGGAGCGAGAACATACTAGACTTGATAAATAAATCAGCCCGGCGAGGTGTAGAAGTTAGGGTTCTACTCGAAAAAGATCCGTATGGAGGAAGCGAATGGAATTTGAATATGTCTGCAATGCTGTATAAGCTGAAGCTAGAGGGACTTCCAATTGAAGTGAAACTAGAAAACAATGCAACTAGGTATCTTCACGCTAAAGCTCTTATTGTGGATAGCTCAGTAGTACTAATTACCAGCGAAAATTTTCTACCAACAGCATTTCCTCCGAATCTTACGAATATAGCTTTGCAACCATATCGCACTGTCTCTAGGGGTTGGGGCGTCGTAATTTTCGACGCAAACTTCGCTGCAGAGTGCAAAAAAGTATTTGATAATTTGTATGTTAATGAGTCAATTTACTATGATCCAAGTATGGGAGCAGGAGAGAAACCTACCATAACCGGGTATATGTCGTTTTCTCCTGTTTTTGAGGCCAAGGAAGTTCATGTGAATAATGTTAAATTTGTTTTGTCTCCATCGAATTCTATAACTTTGATGAAGGAAGCCCTTAATCTCGCTAAAAATATGGTTCTTATCGAGCAGATGTACATTATTGAAAGCGATCAAAGTGTATCAGATTTAATAAATATACTCGACCAAAAAGTCGACGAAGGTACGACAGTGCAAATAATTCTAGAGGACAACCCGCCTGGAAATTATAACAGCACCGCGCAAAGTCTAATCCAACGGGGGTTTCATGTAGTTCCAGCGTTCTACTACGAACCCAAGTTATTTTTGCATAATAAGGGAATACTAATTGATGACAGGTACGCGTTAGTGGGATCAATTAACTGGTCGGGCTCAGCATTACTCAAAAATATTGAGTTCGCTGCATTAATAGATGGTACTGAGGCAGCTCTATACTTTAAGAAAGTTTTTGAGTGGGATTGGAACAAAAGCTCTAGTGAGCCATTTGACACAGACTCTGATGGGCTTCCAAATTGTTATGAACGCGATAATGGTTTAAATCCCTACGAAGTTGATAGTGACTCCGATGGTCTAACTGATTATGATGAAGTGTTTAAATATGGCACAGATCCTAAAACTTCGGATGCAGTAACCGCAACAATAGAAAACTATACCAACGTAAGTGTTGTACCAAGTAAGAGTATTGTCATAAAATGGTCGCTCAAAAATAGGCATCATGTGTCTGAAGTATTAATCTGCGTTAATGGAACAGAAGTTCAGCGACTAGATCCTGATAAAACAAATGCAACTATTGAACTTAATGATAGGGCTTGGTCAATGGTAGAAGTTATACCAAAAGTTACAATACCCGTTAAAGTATTCCCATCGAGGGTAATTATCTACGTAGACTCTCAGCCTCCAGCTCTGGAGATACTATCCCCGCAGAACAATACTAGTGTAAAGAACAGAAACGTGTACATAAGACTCATTGTAATAGACGATACATCGGTAACGCTCACAATATATTTAAATAGCACTCAAGTTTACAAGAAGTCGATACAAACAAACATCACTGTGGATATACAAATTCATTTAGACTACGGCTTAAACTTAATAACTATTGTTGCGCGTGATGCTGCTGGTAATGAAGCAGAGAAACTTCTCTATATCTACACCACACCGGGCGCAGAGACGTTTTTATCTAATATGCTTAGTTTTGTTATAATACTGTTGTTGCTAATTGCAGCGATAGTCCTGCTACGGAGAAAAAGGTCGGACTTTTGAAACACATGTTAAAAATTCGCTAGAGTGTGTTTGGTGATGATTCTCGCTATAAAAGATCTGACCGTTAGATACAAAGCTACAAGATACTCAATAGCTCATATAAAAGACTCAGTGGCGATGGCTGAACTCTCGAGACATTTTCTTCAAATGGAAAAAGAGAGTGTGCACATAACATTCATTAACAGAAAGTTTAAAGAAAAAGTGGAACTTCTTTTACGCAAGGAACTAGAGAAATTTAAAAAGACCGGAATAATGAGCATATACGCACTTAATGGAGTAAATTTGGACGTAGATGAAGGTAAGGTTGTTGCTGTAATAGGTGAGTCTGGTTCAGGAAAATCCACTTTGGCATTAGCAATACTAAGAATACTCCCAGAAAATGCTGAAACCTCGGGTGATATAATCTTTGGCGGAGAGAGCCTATTCAAACTCGACGAAGAAAAAATGCGGCTTAAGAGAGCAAAAGAGTTTGGCTACATTGGACAAGGCAGTTATACGTACCTAAATCCACTAATGGAAGGCGCATTTCAAATATTTGAGTCGTCGCTCGTAGCAGCTAAGGATTTAGATGAGGCATCAAGGCTTTTTATTGATGCTATAAAAACCGTCAAGCTGGATAGTAGAACTCTACTTTCATATCCTGAAAAACTTAGTGGTGGCGAAGTTCGGCGAGTCGCTATTGCAATAGCGCTAGCAAAAAACCCTAGATTACTCATTTGCGATGAGCCGTTTAAGGGTATTGATCCATACATGGCAATGCAACTTGTCAGCACTCTAAGAGAACTTAAGGAAAAACTTAAGGTAACTATGCTAATACTTACTCATGATCTTCCACTAATGGTTGAAATAGCCGATGAAATCGCTGTAATTTATCATGGGATAATAGTTGAGAAGGGACCTCTAGATAAGGTGTTCTCAAAGCCTGTACACCCATATACAAAAGGCTTAATAGGTGCGCTACCTGATATAAGGAATCCTGAAAAGAAGCTTGTATATGTGCCAGGCGAGCCCCTACCTAGAACGATAAGGTATGATTTCTGTCCATTCGCTAATCGTTGTCCTAGGTCTGATGAAAATTGCCTTGAGATGCTACCAAAGTTGAAGAAAGTGGATGATCGACAAGTAGCATGTGTGAAAGCTGATGAATTTCTTGAATTATCCCCGATAGAGTTTTGGGGTCCATATTTGGATCTGTGACCTCATGTCTAATAAGAGACATCAAGCGTTTTTTGAGGTTTCTTTAGGTTCCGTCTAATCATCAATCCTTAGCAATTTGCTATCTTATATACTGTCCTGTTACTTTATTCTTGAAGAGCGTAAATGGGAGACTTGATGAAAAGTAAAAATCCAGATATAAACGCATTTCTTGCAATAATTTTGACATTAATGAGGGTTTCAGAGACCTGGAGTGAAATTCGTGGAAGAGTTGCGGACATGCTAGAAGATGTCATAGATGAATTAGACCCCGAAACAGCTGATAGGATTCTATCTATCGCAGAACTTCTAGATAATCTCATACAAATCTTCGAAGGTAGAGTAAAAGCCCAAAAATAACCGGCTACTTTTAGTGCTGCAACTATTCTATTTCCTATGATCAGTATTTTTTACAATCATTAGAGCTCACCCTGAGCAGTTATTAGCATTATAGAAATCGTCTAGGATATTTCATATGGGTTCCAGTACTTGAAAATAAGGACACCTTTTTAGTCTAGTTGTTTTATATTGATTACAGGACTGGGATTATCCAGCCATATTCATTGCTACAGTAAGGCGTTGATTTTGAAAGCTTTAGTTTATGTGGCTAACAAATGTTTAGTCGGAGCGGGACTCGCTCTTATGATGTTACCTATTGTAGGTATTCTAAAATTCTTCGTGACAGAACTCATATACTTCCTGGCGTTGATTTATGTTATAGTCATTTGTATCATGGGGCTTTTATTGATTCTCTCCTCTATAAGCTTCTATTCCCATGGACGCAGACTTGGCAGCGCTCTCGGTCTCACTTGTGCAATTTTAATAGCAATCGTTGGTTTTGGATATGTGCTTTCGGGATATTGGACAATGGCCTATATGACAAATCCCAACGAAGCTAGCCAGCTGGGTTTAGGAATCGCAACGACGATAATAAGAACGTCCCTCTTCTTTTATGGTTTTATGTCTACGTTCTTCTTTTTTGAAACAAGAAGCGGAGAACTAGGCGGCTACGGTGGAATCCTAGTGTTATTTTTCAGCTCATCAACATTCTTTTACGTCTTCTTCCTAGAATTCATTAGAACCCTACCAGGAGCAATATTTACACTGCTAGCAAGTGTAGGATACGTACTCCAAGGAGTAGCTCTCGATCATATTCTTAGTCCTCCAAAATTTAAGTATCCTCCACCGAGCAGAAGGAAGTATATTAACCTATTCGGTCCGGCAGTAGGAGAATACTGTCAGAGCCCTGAGCTCTCCAAAAACTCAGCTTAGCCACTTTTTTAATGATGGAGTATTAAGTTGCTTTAGAAGCCAAGATTTTCCTTTAATGTTGATCTCTGTAAGGATTGGTTCCCTTGAAACAACAAAGTCAACGCATTCACTAAGATCGCCTAAGAACAAGGGTCCCGAATCTAGTGCTAATCTAATGGACTCTCGTATTTGCCAGTTACCAACGGGGGCAATATATTGAGGAGTAATTATTCTTATAGCTAAAACAGCAGCGATACGATTTTGTTTCTTTAACCATTCCAAAACAGAAGTTCTAATCGCGTAATAGCCGCCATCCATTCGTGTTGGTTTGCCATCATAGCTTTCATAAATATGGAACGTCACAGGTCTACCAATGCCTTTTAACCAAATAGAACTAGGGAGCCAAATCTCAAACATTTCCATGGCCCAGTAGTCGTTTGGAATTATGAAAATGTAGTATTTGTTGCCAAGATACTCCCAGTGAAACAAATGGATTTTTGGAAAAGAGGGTGAGTGCCTGATTCGTGATAAAGCTGAGTTACCGATTATAGAATCAACTGCAGTTATCGCCCATCTTGTCGGGACTAATCTTCTCCTCTCGGCAATTCCTAAAAACCCTGCTGAAAATATCTTCTGAAGATAGTATACAGATATTCCGTGCTCCCTAAGATAACTCACGGCGTAGGAGGCACAAACACGATCAGTTATTATACTCTCAACTTTTCGTGGAATTCTGGAGTTCGTCGCAAGCTCTAGTCTCTCAAGGGGTGCTGACCCGCCAAAAGGTGGTATGTCGAAATCAAGTCTTAGTTGTATTTTAGGCTCCTTCTTAAGTATAATCTCAACCTCTACGGGGTCCAAACTAATTATGGTTTCACCTAAGGGCTCCTCTATGGAGGGCGGCCTCTTTACAATTCTTTGCTGAAATGGATAGAGAGATCGTATCCTTAGATCTAGTATCTGGGAGAAATCAAGTTTCTCCTCAGCCCACTTCTCAGGTTCCCATGGAATAGAATTAATAGCAGAAATAGGTCCAAGACTGACTTTGGGATATCCGAATTCTCCAACGAGAAACCACTCAGAGTATCCTCCAAGTCGGCGCTTAGAGAGAGACTGTACCTCCCGTTTTAGTATCTTTTTCATAAGCATGGGACATACTCTTGCTCCGCAGAGCCTTCTAGAGCCTTTACAGATGACACATAGTACATCGCTGGATTTTCCCATGAAGAATACCATAGCTGAATGCTCTAAATAGTTCTCCTCTATAATGTAGTACAAATTTAACTTTATGTAAGCAGATGATGTTGCTGTCAGGTTGATGATCCTAACCTCTGGTGAATATTTATGAAGAAAGCACTTACAATTGCCGGTGTTGACTCTGGAGGAGGAGCAGGCATAATTGCCGACATAAAGACATTCTCAGCGCTTAATGTTTGGGGAATGGCAGTCGTTACAAGTGTTACAGCGCAAAATACGACTGGAGTGTATGCTATTCAGGACATATCTCCTGAGATTATTAGCGCTCAGATACGAGCAATAATAGGGGATATAGGCTTGGATGCGGCTAAAACTGGTATGTTAAAGACCAGTGAGATAATAAGAACAGTAGCCAGAGAGCTCTCTGAGGTCGATGTTCCACTTGTTGTTGATCCAGTTATGGTAGCACAAACTGGAGCTCCACTTATGGAACCTGATGCCAAAGAAGTTCTTGTGAAGGAACTTCTCCCACTAGCATTAGTTGTAACTCCAAACAGATATGAGGCCGAGGCTTTGTCTGGAATGGAGATAAGATCAATTCGAGATGCAGAAAAAGCGGCGAAGCTTATATGTGAGAAGTATAACCCAGAGGCCGTGATTGTAAAAGGGGGGCATCTTGAAGAGGCAGAAGCAATAGACGTTCTCTATTACAACGGTGAATACCACTACTTCAAAACTCCTCGATTGAAGACTAAGAATACGCACGGAAGTGGATGCACGTTTTCCGCAGCAATAACCGCTGAGTTAGCAAAAGGAAAAAAATTACCAGACGCTGTAAAAACAGCAAAAGAGTTCATGTACATTGCCATAAAGTACGGTCTAGCACTCGGCCGTGGAAGGGGGCCGGTTAATCACATGGCGTGGATATATAGAGAGGCCGAGCGATATACAGCTTTAGTAGCGGTTAGAGAGTTTGTAGAAAAATTAGAGTCGCTGAAGGAGATGAATAAGCTAATTCCTGAAGTTGGAATGAATGTTGCATATGCACTCAACCACGCTGTGGACAAGAACGACATTATAGCCTTACCCGGCAGAATCAGAGCGACACCACGAGGTCCAAAAGCGTGCGCTCCTCCCGACTTTGGGGCATCTCAGCACCTAGCATCGTACATCTTGGTTTCTAGGGATTATGATCAGTCGATAAGAGCAGCAATAAACATTAAGTTCAGTGAGGAAACAATTGAAAAACTTCGTAAGCTGGGACTCAAAATATCATCTTATGATCGCATGAAGGAGCCTCCAGAGATAAAAGCTATAGAAGGAGCAACAATACCATGGGGAACAAAGCAAGCAATAGAGGCTCTTGGTGGTCAAGTACCGGATGTTATATATCACAGAGGAGATGTCGGAAAAGAACCCATGATAGTGATCCTATGTAGAGATCTAAATAAATTGATGCAAGTTCTTGAGAAAGTTTTGAATTAATTATGAGTTTTTCTTCAAAAAATTTAGGGGGCTTAGCCTTTCCATACAGCTATTGGTGCGGCGTAAAATACTTTCTTGGCAATCTGTGCTGTATGTGCGCTTTCAATAACTTCATGTAAATCCTTGTATGACTGAGGTGCCTCCTCGGCAACAACCTCCAAAGATGTGGCCTTAACTAGAATCCCTTTGCTAGCTAGCCATTGGATTACTTGCTTTCCACTAAACCTCCTCGTAGCACCAGTTCTTGACATCTGGCGCCCAGCACCATGGACAGTTGAACCAAAAACCTCCTTCATAGCGGTCTCTGTGCCTACTAGGACGTAGCTTCCCTGCAACATATTTCCACCAACTAGTATCGGCTGGCCGATATCCCTATAATCGGCGGGGAGTTCTGGTCTACCAGGTGCAAAACCTCTCGTAGCTCCCTTTCTATGTACAATAACATCTACACTCGAACCGTCTATAATATGCCTCTCTACCTTAGCAATGTTATGCGCAACGTCGTATAGTAGGTCGAGTTTAACTCCTTCACCAAAGATTTTCCAGAAAGATTCTCTAACCCAGTGCATTATCATTTGCCTATTAGCGAATGCGTAATTCGCTCCACACTTCATAGCTGCGAAATATCTCTCTCCCTCTGGACTCTTAAATGGTGCACATGCTAATTGCTTATCTCGTAATTTGATGTTGTATTTTCTAGCAGCGCTCTCCATAACCTCAATGTAGTCGGAGGCTATTTGGTGACCGAGACCTCTAGATCCCGTGTGAATCATTACAACGATCTGACCAACTTCTTTGATTCCTAACTTCTTTGCGATTTCCTCATCGAATATCTGATCTACGACCTCAACCTCCATGTAATGATTACCAGCTCCTAAAGTTCCGAGCTGTGGAGCTCCCCTCTCCTTTGCTCTTCGCGATACAAATTCGGCCCTTGCCCCCTCTAATCTCCCATTATCTTCAATGTGTTCTAGGTCTTTTTTAGTACCGAAACCCTTCTCAACAGCCCAATAAGAACCCTCCTCAAGAACTTCATCCAATTCCTGAAGGGTCAGTTTAATAACGCCTGATCTTCCCACACCAGCAGGAACGGTTCTCGCCACTTCGTCCAGTAATCGATTGAGTTTTGGTTTGACTTCATCAACAGTTAGGTCTGTAACGAGCATTCTGACTCCACAATTTATGTCGAATCCTACCCCACCTGGACTAATAATTCCACTTTCGATGTCGAATGCAGCGACGCCCCCTATAGGGAAGCCATAGCCTGTATGAGCGTCAGGAAGAGCAATAGCCCACTTTACAATCCCCGGAAGTGTAGTTAGATTGATAAGCTGCTGGATTGCCTCTGGCTCCATGTTTGAAAGCAACTTCTTAGACATATATAGTCTAGCCGGCGTTTGCATGTACGGTCTAAAATTTTTGGGAATTTCCCATACATTTGGTCTTACTTGTTTCACTTGGTTCCAAAATTCTTCCATCCTTATGTCTAATGGAGGACCTGCCACGCTAATCACCGAGTAGAACAATATAATTTTGTGAGTTTAAATCTAATAGCATTTGAATTTCAGAATCCTTTCAGAATTTCGTTTAGGATCTAATAGCATTTGCTCAAAGCAAGTGAATCCAGCACAAAGTATTTGATAATGGCGTCCGAAAATCAGGCAAGCAACATTAATAATTTGCTTTACAGTTATCTCAACTTTAGGTTGCATGGGCTAATTATTTTTGAACTCACGAGATTTTTAAATGAAAAATGAAATGTTCATAGTGGTATATACTAACGTTGGTGCCTTTATTGAGCGTAAGAGAATTCGCTAGATTTCTCAATACTCTGAGCAGCACCTTCTGCTATTATACATCTTTAGTGTTACCATTTGTGATCTTGGGTTTGCTAGCGTATACTAACTTTAATATCAAGCACCCTCTAGTACCAGTAACAACATGGGTATGGATTCTCCTACTCTTGATAATTGCTCTGGAGTTTTTAAGTTTGTTGACTGGTAAGATACTCTTTGAGCGAGAGCTAGCCAATCTTGCGAAACGAAAGTTAATTCCTATAAGGTCCATGAGAGGAGTAGATGTCGTAAGAAGAAATGTCATGAAAAATTCCTACTCGATTCTGGTCTCCTTGATACTAATAAGCATAGCATTCGTCTCGTATCTGGGTTCAATACTATACGATTTGATACCACTATTATTTGTTGCTATTGGCTTGGCTTTAACAGTATTTGGTATAATTCTACTTATACGAAGACCAAAAGTCCCAGTAATTGAGATTGGCGGTCTCCTAGATTTCTATACACCCGTCGAGTTTAAAGTCTATATAGATAACATGTTCCAAGACACTTTGTCATCAATACTGGATCCACTATCATACCTTAAGTTTGATGATTGGATTGATTATGTTAGTAACTATCTAAGAGTTCCGCCAGGAATAGATAAACAAACCATTCTTGAGAGGGCCGTAGAAAAGATATTCCTTATGTATCTCCTCCATGTAGAATTTCCAGAAAAAATAACGAAGGACGTTCTATATTCTGAAATAGCAGAAACGCTTTCTAATCCCCACGACATTGAAAAATTGAAAAGACCTTCAATTCCTGGTCTATACAGCCCGGCCGACATTGAGAGGTTCATGAGGAGATTTGTCTCCTTAGCTCCGGAGGTGTCGCTAGCAATTGAAAGAATTTTCCTTACGTTGAGAGACAATCTAACAGAGTTCAAAACCTCAGAGCTTTACTTTGATGTCATCGCACCAGAAAGCACGAGAGGTCTTGACGGAATAAATATACTCGTATTTCTATTCAATAACTCTGATGAGTATAGAGAAAAGGCAAGGCCCGTGAAAGTTCATATAATCGCTCCAGGCTTTGAACCTGACAGGATAAGTCTAGATGTCAAACTAGACCCAAAGGGCGATTTCCAAATTGTAAGTGATAGACTAGAACCCTACTCTAAAGAGGGTGAAGATATCGTAGGAAAGCTTGCTGAGATCCTCCAAATAGGAGATAGCATACGGCTCCGGCTTAAACCCTCCAGTTATGGTCTTAAAACAATAACTGTGCTTGTCGAGGATAAAGGAACTATAATTACTTCTAGGCAACTTAGTATCATAGTTAAGAGAGATCTAGCAGGGTTCTTTAGGAAGATTTTGGGAAGCGGTTCTATGCTAAGCGGAGTCGCGACATTAGTCTTGAAATTATTGTTTTAACTAGATTAGTAATACAAACCCATGCTAAGTACTCCTTACTGATTGATTTTTTAACCAGGATTTGGCTCTTGGAAATAGTAATTAATTCAAGAGTAGCTATTTATACTCTCTTCCCAGAATGCAAATGGTACATCTATCCAATCTAAGGTATCTTCTAGCAGTACTCTGAACAGCTTCTGGTTTGAGATTTTGGACTGTTTTTGCGATTTCTTTGTATAACCTTAGAGCGTCGTTGAGGAATAGCTCATCATATGCCAAGACACTTGCCAGCCCAGATTTAGAGTCAGTTAGGCTGTATAGCGCCCCAAAAAACATATTCTTCATATCCTGCACCTCCTCCTCGGTGGGTCCGTTAGTAATTATGTCATCGATCTCCTCTAGTATAATGTTAATTGCTCTGTTCACGTGATGCGGCGGGGTACTTGTAGCAATTGCAAAGAATCCAGTGTCAATGAAAGCAACATTAAATGCCTCTACATGATAAACGAGACCCTCTTCTACTCGCAATCTTCTATAAAGCCGACTTGTCGGGAATGCAGTCAGTATTGCACTAAGTAGATTCAGAATTTCGGAGTGGTACTCACCTTTTGGTGCTGATATCCAACCCAGCGCCAGATAGTTTATTGGGAGGTCCCTATATTCAAAGTGATATCCCAGATCAGTCTCGGTTTTCAACTGTTTCCAACTTTTCTTACTTTCCAAAGCACTCCTCCAAATCTCTAAGGGTTCTAGCTTACCCATTTCCACGTTGCCAACAGCCGCTAGAACAGAGCCATTAGGTGACATGTTTTCTAATTCCGATCGAACATCGGCCAGGCTAACATCTCTGAAGGCTTTCTCAACGGTATCTGGTGAGTGTGTACCAGGTGTGTCCTCGCCGAAAAGTTTTCTCCTGAGAAATATGTCAATATACCTTGTAGGGTCACTGAAATTTTCTTCGAGCTCTCTGATTATAATAGCCTTCTCTCTTTTCAGCATGTCATCTGTCCAGGATTTAAAGTTCTCAAGTAGTATCTTCCCTATGCAATCTATTGCCTCTTTTTGGAAAATTGTCGGTACTATCCAGTATATGCCAAATTCATCCATGGAGACGTAACCGTTGACTTCTCCTCCAATTCGTTGAAACGTTGGAAAGACTTTATGCTCGGGTTTGAACAGCATATGCTCTAGTAAATGCACCGACTCCGGAAATGTTTCATTCCTAAATCCATGGGGCATCAGCAGTCTATAGTGAACTGTAAGATGCTTACGCTTATGTAGAATTACCTTGAGCTTGTTTTCTAAGGTATATTTTGTTATTTTAACTTTTGGAACCTTCCACATTTTCAATTCAGCTTAAGCACTCACCTAATTAAAGTGTGAATTATTTTGTTTATGAGCACTAATTGGTGAGACTAGGATATGTCGCCAATAGGAATTATTGGTGGGAGCGGATTCTATAAACTTGTAGGAATAGAAGGTCCCCAAAAAGTACATATAGATACACCCTTTGGGGAGGTAATAGCTACTAGAGGGTACCTAAGTAATAAGGAAGTGATATTCATACCCAGACATGGAGAAGATCACACGATTCCACCACACAAGATAAATTATCACGCAAATGCCTATGCTATGTACAAGCTACAAGTTGAAAAGGTAATTGCAACGAGTGCTGTCGGTTCTATGAGGAAAGATCTCAAACCAGGCGACTTCGTCCTGCCTGACCAGATAATAGATTTCACCAAAAGCAGAAGGTATACATTCTTCGACGGGGATTTTGCAATTCAACTTAAAAGTGGAGAGTTGAGAGCAGGAGTTTATCATGTTGACGCAACTGAACCTTACTGCAGAGAACTAAGGAAAATAATCTATCAGGTTGGCAAGGAAATGGGTCTTAAAATACATTTTGGGGGAACTTACGTGTGTACTGAGGGGCCCAGATTTGAAACTCCAGCAGAAATAAAGTTTTTTAGAAAGATTGGTGGAGACATAGTTGGTATGACAAACTCACCGGAAGTCTTCCTCTTTAAGGAACTTAACATATGTTACGCTCTAATATGCGTTGTTACGAACTACGCTGCAGGAATGCAAAAGAAAGTCTCGCATGAAGAGGTCTTAGAAATATTTAAGAGGCGCTCAGAAGTACTTGCAGATTTGATAAGGCGCGTCGTTGCAAAATTATAGAGCGATGGAATATCAAATGAAGTGTAAATTTTGTGGCAGGGAAACGGAGGACAGAAATGGGATATGTGAATATTGTGAACCGTTCGTTTGTGAAATTTGCGGGGCCAGATTATCAAGAGGCTACTGTGCAATTTGCGGTAGGCTCGTTTGTACTGATGACTTTAAGTTCGTCGGATTTGCAAGGGTTTGCATTCAGTGTTTAGAAAACAACCCCAAGCTCATCGACTATAATTATTTTTTAAAGCTGGTATTCTCGAGGGCAAGAGAAGTTACCTCCTACGCAAGTGAAGAGTTCACAAAAGTGATGGAGTTTGGAGTTCCACCGAGTAGCGAACACTTGCATGTACACATAGGTCTCGATGATTTTGATTCTCCCTACGGATTGTGTACCACATATGTCATGGCAAAACTGCTTCAAGCATTAAAGGAAAGGTTCAGTATAGAGCTCCTTGACTTCCCCTTGTTGGTAAGACTCAATCCAAACATACCTTTAAAAACCAGGGGAAACGCGAGTGTAGCTGCTAGATTTAGGATACATAAAGCAGATGTATGCGACCTCGTGGAGAATGTATGCAAGTTCGTAGGAAACATTTCTCATAAGTTTTTCAAGAAGACGCAGCCAGCTCTAGTGGTATATTTGACAGATAAGTATGCTATAGATAAAGTGTTAAATTGGGCTTACATGCAATCTGTCAAGTCAGTCCTTCCCCCTAAGATTCTGCTCAAAAAGCTGAGTGAAATAAAGATAGGGCAGCTGATGGTATTTAGCCCCAGACTACAAACTCCGCGGGGCATCGTAGGTGCAATCGCGGCAATTGGTGCTGCGTTCGATGATTACACATTTGAGCTTATTGCTTATAGAAAAAGGGAAAACATATGGATGAAGAGGCAAGTAGATGAGAATTCAGTAATCGAGATGAACAGCAAATTATTCCCACTAGTTTTTGGAAACATCGACGGCAAAAGAGTTTTAATAGTACCCAGAGGGCCAGACCCCGTGTTATTTGGAATACGCGGAGAAGCACCTGAAGTGGTTTACGAAGCCTTCAAAATAATAAAGCATGAGGATATAGATTTATGGACAATATTCAGAACAAATCAAGCTACGAGCTCTCACATACGTAGCTTAGGTAGTAATATAGAGGATGCGCATCCCTATGAAACCGTAACCATAGATTGCAAGGTAGTTACTGCCAGTAGAAAGAATGATAAAATTATCCTAAAAGCACGGGCTGGAGGAATTCTTATAGAGGGTTTCGCATACAAGCTACAAAGACAGTTGCAGTCTAACCTACTCAAGCTAAGGCAAGATGATGTAATTAGGCTTATTATAGCAATTATGGATAAAAGGGAAAACATAATCAGAGGAAATATAGAAGAGATAATACCATTGAAACTAAAGCCTGAGCTAATAAAGAGAAATCCACGCTGTCCACGTTGTTGTAGCAGGCTTAAGAAGAAATCAAAAAATGAGATGTACTGTAAAAAATGTGGTCTCAGAATTCCTGGATCATTTAAAATCGAAATAAAATACCCTCGCTCTGAACTGAGAATACATAAGAGGTACCTACCATCACCCAGGGCATATAGGCATCTAACAATGCCAAATGAGAGAGTTTATTTTAGATTCCAGAAGCTCCTAGGAAAAATTCGAGCATATTTAACGGAGCCCGTGTTAGCAGAAAACAAAGAACTCACATTGGTAAAAGTGTTACCCATAAAAGATCCAGAGATCTCTTAGCAGCTAAAGGTTTCTGTTCTACTAGAAAAAGCCGATATTTCAACACTCTCTTCTAAAGGCTTTTTTTAAGTTGAGTGCATACTCCTTGCGATTTTTTGTCATGTTAAATGTCGGGAGACAAAGAATGCGGGTAACTTTTATATATCACTAGGCATACTCTACTAATAGAAATTGCATTTAGGTGCTCTAGGAAGTGTGCCGTAGAAGTTATTTTAGAGAACTTTGAAGAGCAATCTGAGCAATAATAATTTTATATACCTCCTTTTTGACTTCAAAAAGTCACCAATCAATCTATCTGGTGACAGTTTTGATCGACAAGGAGAAAATAAAGAAAGCTGTTAGGCTCATACTGGAAGCGATAGGAGAGGATCCTGAGCGCCCCGGCTTACGCGAGACACCTCAGCGCGTAGCTGACATATACGAGGAAATACTCTCAGGGTACACAGATCAGGATGAATTAGTGGGTTTCGAGCATTTTGCCAATATGGTCATACTTAGAAACGTGAGATTTTATTCATTGTGCGAGCATCACATATTGCCATTCTACGGTAGTGTTGACATTGTCTATGTGCCAAATAATGCGGTTATAGGGGTCTCCAAAATAGTCAGGATTGTTCAAAAGTATGCGAGGAGGCTCCAGGTACAAGAAAAAATGACGACGGAAATTGCAGATGAAATATTCAACAGCGAGTATAAACCAAAAGGTGTTCTCGTAATGAGTAGAGCTAAGCACATGTGTATGATTATGAGGGGTGTAAAGAATCCAAGCGTAATTACCTCTATCGTCTACAGAGGTATTTTTGAGACCGACAATATCCTGAGAAGTCAAGCCATGATGTTGCTGGCTAGGAATACTGATCTCCTTGAGGTGGACATTTTTGGATGAAGAGGACAGAATATATCCTAAGATGCCAATCGTCGCTGTTGGCGCTCTAATATATGATGAAGCTAGCAACAAAATACTTCTAATAAGGCGGGCTAACCCTCCTGGTGAAGGAAAATTTAGTATTCCAGGAGGTGTTGTGGAACTTGGAGAGGATCTAGTTAACGCTGTAAAGAGGGAGGTTAAAGAAGAAACGAATATAGACTGCGAAATCTTAGGGGTTATAGGAATATCTAATATCGTAGTAAAAGATGACTCCGGAAGGATAAAGTGGCACTACATAATTATAGACTTTCTAATAAGGCCAAAGGGTTTAGAAACAAAACCAGCTACCGATGCCCTTGAAGCTATATGGGTATCAGTGGATGAGGCTCTGAACTTAAATTTAACGTTAGCCACCAGAAAATTGCTGGAGAAGTTTAAGCAGTTTATCTCTGCTAAAAACATTCCCATGATGAGTGTTGAGAATTTTGTCTACTAAAGTTTTTGTAGTCCAGGAGACGATTCAATAATTCCCAGAAGAATCGCTTAAAAATCTCTTGCTAAGTAGTTCTCGTTTATATAGATTTTTCTCTGGCGTTTAGTTGAAAGTATTTTGGTGTGTTGGTGCATTTTATGATAGATGAGGACGCTGCTATAAAGGCTATAGAGCTTGCATGTGAGAGGGGAGTCGATTACGTTGAGGCTCGAATTCAGGTAGATGAGGAGGAGTCTATATATATGAGAAATGGCATCATTGAAGCATACGCTGTAGCAACTGTTGGTGGATTGTCTATAAGAGTTTTAAAGAATGGAGCCTTTGGTTTTGCTTCCACCGACGATATGTCGGCAGAATCCATTAAGAAAGCTGTTGATGCTGCTGTAAAATTGGCTGAAGTTCAAGAAAAGGGTACTAGTTCATTGTCTGAAGAGCCGAATTTTAGTGTAAGGTACGATTTGATTCCATGTAAAAATGCATTTGAGATCCCTCTAGAAGAAAAAATAAAATTACTAGCGGATATTGACAAAAGTCTGCAAGCCCTTCAGGATGACGTTAAAATACCCTTCCGCAATATAGAACTCCTAATAAGGCATACAAATAAGTTTTACGCAAACTCCGAGGGAACAAATGTCAGGAGTTTCATCCCCAGATTGTACGTAAGCGCGTACTTTGTCCTGGCATTTAAAGATAGAACAATAACAAGACACACAGCTTTAGGTGAGGCTGTTGGATGGGAAAAAGTCTCCATTTGGGATCCAATAAAAGTATTCACGGATGACGCAGCAGCGTTGAAAAAAGTAATAACCAACGCTGTTCTTCCCAAGGCAGGTAAATATGACGTAATCATAGGACCTGAAGTAAGTGGGCTAGCGACGCACGAATCCTGTGGGCACCCATTTGAACTAGACCGAATAATGGGTCGAGAAGGAGCACAAGCAGGAGAGTCATATGCATCCGTCGATCTATTAGGAAAAAGAATTGCTAAAAATTGTGTAACGATAATTGACGACCCAACAATACCAGGCTCTTATGGATTCTACCTTTATGACGAAGAGGGTGTAAGAGCAAGACCTAGATATTTGATTCATAAAGGCGTTGTAAATGAATTTCTCATGAACAGAGAATACGCAGCTAAACTTGGACTTAAAAGCAACGGCGCTGCAAGAGCTTCTTACTACAACAGAGAGCCCATAATAAGAATGGCAAACACATATATATCTCCCGGTGAATGTACATTTGACGAACTTATCGAGGACGTAAAAAGAGGCATATACATAAAGACATTCGGTGAGTGGAATATAGACGATCGCAGATACAACCAAATCTACGTCGGCCAAGAGGCATACATAATTGAAAACGGGGAGATAAAAGAGCCTGTCTGGCGGCCAGTTCTTGAAATAACTACGCCAAGATATTATGCAAGTATAGATGCTGTCGACAAAAATCTTGCTTTCCAACCTGCCACGTGTGGTAAGGGCGACCCAAGTCAGGGTGTTCCAGTGTTCACTGGGGGGCCGAATGTAAGACTAAGAAATGTTAGAATAAGCTTTAGGGGGTGAAATTCATGAGTGAAATAATAGAGATCTTAGATAAAGTATTCAGTAAAGCCGCTAAGATAGGAGAAAACGTGGCGGTATTTGCTAGTAAAAAACTTAGTAGGCAAGTGCGGTTCAGCGTCAATAAAATCGATGTTTCAAGCGAATGGCATGAGTATGAGCTCAATGTTCTTGTAGAAAAAGATAGGAAGACACAAATATTTAGCATAAGCTTTCAAGGACTTGAGCAGCTTGATGATATTCTTAAAAAAGTAGAGGCGGCACTAAAACTATCACCACCCAAACCCTATGAAGCACCGCTTCCTGAGCCTTCCGAGAAATATCCATCAATACCAGATGCTTTTGATGAAGAGACCTTGAAAGACCCAAGCCGTCTCATAAAAATAGCCAATGAAGCCATAGACTCAGCATTAAGAGAGGGAGTTAAAAAAGTAGCTGGGGCCGTATACTCTAATGCTTATTGGATAGGCCTAAAAACCACCGCTGGATTTGAGATGACACATAGTTTCACAAACAATTACCTTGATGTCAGAGTTTTTCACGGACCACTGGAGACAGGACATGCATCAATGGCTTCAAGAAGACTCAGAAACATAGATCCCTGGAAAGTTGGTGAAACAGCTGCCTATTATGCAAACTTAGCTAGAAATCCCAAAAAATTTAAAGCCGGAGAGTATTCCGCTGTATTCTCACCAGATGCTGTTGCGTCAATACTAAACTTTGCTGGATTGATGGCGTCAGCATTCGCTGTTATTGCTGGATATAGTGCTTTCTCACAGAAGCTGGGACAAAAAGTTGCATCAGAGAAATTCACTCTTAGCGACAATCCATTAGTAACCGATAGCTTTAACCCGCTAATATTTGACATGGAGGGTGTCCCAACAAGGAACAATGTAATAATAGAAAATGGTATTCTCAAGGCGTATCTTCATAACAGGATAACGGCGAAACTTCTCAACGCAGAGCACACGGGAAATGCCGGTTGGGTATTTCCAAATCCTTGGAATTTAGTAGTTGGCAGGGGAGACATGAAATTCGAAGAGATGATATCAGAGCTAGGAAATGGACTCATCGTTGGCAATGTAACATACATTAGATTTCAAGACTACGTTAAGGGAGAATTCTCTGGTGTGATCAGAGATGGCGTTATTCTCGTAAAGAATGGCGAACCCATGCACGGAGTAATTGGACTAAGACTCAGTGATAATATACTTAGATGGTTAGACAATATAAGAGGCGTAGGTAAAGACCAGGTGCAGCTCTATCACTGGTGGCTAGAAATGCATACACCAGTAGTATCAACGTATCTACTTGTTGACAAAGCGAGATTTACAGAAGCTTGGTAGTTCTTCCTCCTTTTTTGTACTCAAGTTTTCTGTTTTACAAAAAATGCCGAGTGGGATTATTATAATAATTCACGCTTGATTGCGCAGGTTTTTCCTAAGTATTTATAAGTGGGACTTGTTTTTCCTATTATTTTTGATCACATATGATGAAAACGCCACCGTCAGATTGATGAAGACGCTCGGAAGTTCTGATCTAGAGTCGCTGGAGATTATTCTGGAGGACGCATTTCCGATAAACTGATTCCATACACTTCTAAGTAATAAATGGTACATTTTCACGGAAACCATGCCAACAATTATGGTAGGTGTCTACTCTGGTTAGAGTCACCGTTCCGGGTGGAATATCAGCGATATTTGAACCCTGCATTCATAATGATCCGATAGCATCAGGAGCAAGGGGTGCTGGTATAGGCTTTAAGGATGCTGTTGAAGTTGAATTAAAGATTTTTCCCTCGGAGAAACTAATAATAGAGAACTCAATCAATGGACAGTTAGTTAGAGGAGGAATCGGTGAAATTGCCGTCAAAACATTCTTCGGTATGTTGGGTATAGAGCCAGAATACAAAGTTATTATCAATCAAAAAATCTCAATCCCAATGGGATCAGGATTTGGCACAAGTGCGGCCTCAGCATTAGGAATAGTTCTGGCTTTGTCGAAAGAGCTCAATGTGCCATTATCAGTAGTACAAGCTGGCGATATAGCGCACTTAGCTGAAATCCGTGCTAAATCCGGACTTGGTACGGTTTCGGGTCTAGTCAACATAGGTGACATTGTTATAGTGGTGCATCCGGGCGCGCCATCTGTGTGCTTAGTTGATAGAATTCCCTTGCCTTCCCCTGACGTTAGGTTGGTAGTAGCTTCGAAGGGACGCATAGAAACAGCTGAAGCGTTAAGGGATAGGGACTTAGTTAATAAGGCCATGAAGCTTGGAAAAGTCGCAGTGGATGAGCTTCTCCAAAAGCCTACCATCGAAAATTTCTTTAAACTCGCCCGATGGTTCGCAGAGAATGTAGGACTAATGACGAAGACTATAGAGTATATTATAGTTGAGTTAAGTAAGTTTGCGATAGGAGCTGCACAGTCTATGATTGGTGATGCTATATTCGCTCTTGTATGGCGCGAAGATGTAGATGATGTACTGAAGATAATAGACGACTTATGGCATGTATCGGGAATAGTTGGTGAACCCGTATCTTCTGGCTTCTATTTAGAATAGTTGGTGTACAAGTATAAGTCAACTTACTTATTAGCTAACCTAAGGTTTTTCCCTGATTTCAAGGATTTTTTTCCATAATTCGATGGCAGCAGCTCTGATATCGCTCTCCTTACAAAGCCCGCCAAATTTAGCAATGATTTTTTCTTCTGGGCTTGATAAAACTATTTCTAATGTTTCAATCTCGAGTTTTCTAGGTGGAATAGTCAGAGATCTTTTAGCTATACCCACGCTGCCCACAGCTTCTACTGGAATGGCAAAGAAACTTTGACCCTTAGGTAAGTACTTTGTAATGATGACAAGATTCGGGAATCCTTTAGGGTGAGCATGTATTAATATCTGGTGTGATATAGGAATAGCTAATAGGGGCCTGAAGAGAGCTAGACTTACTACAACTAGAAATAAATACATTGTGATAATCAGTAGCATAGAACTAAGAAGTGGTGATTCCAGTTTTTCTATTGCATACGTTGATGCTAGTAGTAAAAATATAGCTGACGCCGATAAGAGAGCTTGAATCAATCTTGATTTTATCTTCAGACTGCGTAATGCGCTTTCGTATAAACCTATTTTTGTTTCATCTTGATCTATTACAAAGCTAAAGATTACGTTTGAAAATTGAGTTTCAATATCTCTTTCCCAGGTAAAAATAGTGCCTCGCCTCTTTCCCACATATAACACAGTTCCCCTCAGCTTTCTCCTCGGGATTATGACCAAGTCCATTGAGTCCCAATTTCTCTTCGATGGAGAGCCCGCATGAATCATCTCCACACCAGGGTAGCTTTAGTATTCCACCTCCAAGTTCACTATACTTTTTAGCAGCTTCCTCTATCGATTTGCACAAAATTATGTTAGATTCTAACCAATTCTTCGCTCGGCGGTAGAGCTCCTCGGAAATCTCCTTAAACAGCTTGTCGATGGTATCCTTTAGTTCGGCCTCAGCAACTGTGAGCCTCCTTAAAAGATCCCTTCTACACAAAGTTACTTTGTTTTCTTTGGTCTCTTTCTCGCCAATCTCTATTCTAAGTGGAACTCCTCGAAGTTCCCACCAATAGAATTTACTGCCCGGCGTGAGTTCAGGTCTATCATCCAACTTAACCCGATAACCATACTGCTTTAATCTCTCCGCTATCGCTTTAGCATACTTTAATATTTCATCTTGCATTTTCTCGTGAGGGATTGGTACTATTACTAATTGTATAGGGGCCACGTTCGGCGGTAAAATAAGTCCCCTTGAATCTCCATGTATTGAAAGCAGGACTCCAACAACGCGCTCTGATACTCCATAACATGTTTGGTAAACATATTTCCATGCTCCATCAACGTCTTGGAACTTTATGTCAAACGCGCGTGCGAATTTTTGACCTAAGTTTATAACGGAGCCTATTTCTATTGCCTTTCTATCAGGCATTACTGTAAAGAAGTCGAAGTTGTATTCAGCTCCAGCAAAAGTATCCCAGGGAGGAGTTTTAAGGATGATATGCGGGATTAGCAGTGAGTTAAAGAAAGTACTGTATATAGTTATTGCCTCTTTGATTTGCTGCTCAGCTTCCTCGTAAGTCCTATGTACTGTATGAGCCTCGTTAAATCTTACTATCTCTCTTACCCTGATTATTGGTTTAGTTTGCTCTGTTTCATATCTAAACACGTTGACTGTTTGATAGATTTTTAATGGAAGATCCCTATAAGATGTTATCCAAATGTTGAACATGTAGTACATTACAGTCTCAGAGGTTGGTCTTAGTAGAAGTCTCTGCTCAAGCTTTTTCGATATTGTACGCTCAACGACGAAGGTTTCGCCTGAGAAACCTTCAAGGAAATCCTTTTCCTTTGCAAAAATTTTTTCTGGAACCAGCATTGGGAAGTAGGCTTCTTCATGACCATAGGCCTCTAGAAGTTCCTCCAGAATTCGCATAGTCAATTTTAGAACTTTGAAGCCGTACGGTTTCCAAACGAGCATTCCTTTAAGTGGATATCGTTTATCAATCACTTCTGCATCTTCCGTGACAATGTCGTACCACTCGCTAAACTTCTCATTCCTATCCGGAAGTTTATTCATGCATATCACACCTGCACGTTTTCTAATCATTTAGTTGATTGATATTTAATGTAAGTGAGGGGGATTAAGACTCTTCTAAAGACATTTTATAAATATTAATTATTCCAAATGCTCAAAAGCACAATGATAAGCACTTATATTAAATTATCAGTTTCCTCATGATCTGAAAGTTATTAGAAAGCGTTCTCAAGCACGTAGTATAAGTGAAAGACTTAGTAGTGGCGTAAATTTTTAAAAGTCTCGACTAGTCATGGAATGCCAAAGGATTCGAAGTTTGATAGATATGTTATCTATGGTCTACGGCAAATTAGAATAGTTTAAATAAAGGACTAGGAGATTTAATACTAAAAAATTCTAAAGTAGGAAGCACTTTGAGGTTGGTAACTTGCACAAAATGTGTAACGCGGATACTCTAAAGGCTCTGCCAGAAATACTATTCAGAAATGCGTGTCCCAACTGCGGAGGGAATATAGACGCGAGGAGATTATTCCTCGGCATTCCTTGTGAGCTCTGTCTTCCTTTGAGTACGGAGGAAATAAAGCAAGCTAAGGAAAACATGGACTTTTACACATTCCTTGAGTTTATAGCTTCTAACACTAGGCTGCGCGAAGGGAGCAAGTTCAAAAGATACGTAGACTTAGAGCTTGAAGTCAGGAATTTAGACAAATTATCTGAAGCAATTTGTGGAAATAAACTCCACCCAATTCAAAGAACTTGGGTCAGGCGATTACTGAAGGGCTTGAGTTTCTCAATAACGGCAGCAACGGGCCTCGGTAAGACATACTTTGGAATCGTAGCAGCAATATACTATGCTATGAAAGGCAAGAAAACCCTATTTGTTGTTCCAACAGCAGCATTAGTAATGCAGGTTTTAGACAAATTCCATCAAGCTCTAGCCAGTATAGGTAACAGAAGTATCACCGTGATCGGTTATCATGCCAGATTATCAGCAAGTGAAAAAGAAAAATTCGTGAATAGCGTAAAAGAAGGAGCTTTTGACATAATTGTAATAACATCAAAGTTTCTAATTAGTTATTTCAAATTACTCGAGGGGCATAAATTTGACTTAATATTTGTCGATGATGTGGATGCACTTCTAAAATCTTCGAAGAATATAGACAATGTTCTCTATCTAGCTGGCTTTAGAAAGGAGCATATCGATGAGGCACTAAACTTAGTTATGAGAAAACAAAACTTTGCAAGGCTTAGAACAAAATCCAGAAGGAAGCTTTTAGAAGCTACAAGGAAGTTCAAAGAACTCATTGCTGAGTATAAAAGCAAAAATGGGGTAGGACAAATAATAGTCTCGTCAGCAACTGGAACCACCCGCGGACTGAGAGTAAAAATCCTCCGCGAGCTCTTAGATTTCACAATAGGATCTACTCGAGGTGGCTTCAGAAATATAGTCGACTCCTTCTATGTAATCAAACCTGGAGAGAAGAATGTGATCGCAAATATCATCCAAAAACTTGGGACTGGTGGGGTTATATTTCTAAGCAGAGTTAACAGAAAAATCATTAGCAAGGTTGTAAACGACCTAGAGAAATTAGGTTTCAAAGTTGGGGATGCGACCAAGCAAGTAAACATAGATAAGATGATCAAAGCCTTCTCCAATGGTGAACTAGATATACTTATTGGAGCAGCTGCATACTATGGAAAGTTAGTCCGTGGTCTAGACATTCCGCAAGCAATAAGATATGCTGTATTCATTGGTGTTCCTCACTTTAGATTTCCGCTGGAAATAACTGAAAAAACGCATCCATACAGGGGATATGTTATACTTAGTGAACTTGTGGGGCTTATAGAAGACAGAAAGAAGCAAACAGAACTTTTAAGGCTTGTGAGCAGCTTCAGAAGAAAATTCATGAGGTTAAGACACGCTACTAGACAGCAAATTCTAGATTCTATTTTGGAGAAAAAACCCCTTCCCTCTAAGCAACTAGAGGCAATAAAAGAATTGTGTATAAATATTCTAAAGGTTGCTAAAGAATTATTGTCTGATAAAGATATCATAAGCAAGTTAAATAAAAGTCCCTTCGTAGAGGTAAGAGAAGATAATGGAAGGTTATATCTATACATTCCAGACGCAAAAACATACGTGCAATGCTCAGGAAGAACCTCTCGTTTATATGCGGGAGGAATAACAAAGGGGCTTGCCGTTATTGTCACGCGTCGAAGAAAACTGCTCGAAAGTCTTCAATATCGAACTAGGCCCTACGCCATTACTGAGTGGTATGATTTTGAAAAGCTAGACATAGATAGTATCCTAGAGGATATCAATAAAGACAGAGAAAAACTCAAAGAAATTATCAGCGGAAGTAGAGTCCCAGAACCTAAAGAATTAATGCACTCAGCATTGGTAGTTGTAGAGTCTCCAACCAAGGCGAAAACCATAGCAAGTTTCTTCGGAAAGCCTGCCAAAAGGATAATGAAGAATCTCATTGTTTATGAGGCCTCTACCGGTAAGCATGTGCTAAACATAATGGCAACAAGGGGGCACATATTTGACCTAGTATTAGAGGATATAGAGGTATCAGATATTGCTGCCATAAAAAGCTTCTTTGATATAAGCAGTAACCTGTATGGCGTAAGAATCGAAAGCGATGGTGATAAAATTAACTATGTTCCAGAATATCATGTTCTAGGGATTTGCAGGAATTGTGGTAAGAGGTTTACGGGCTTATACGAAAGATGTCCGAGGTGCGGAAGCGACGATATAGTATCGCAGCAGGATGTGCTAGAAGTGCTTTATGAAATCGCTAGCGAATCTGATGAGGTCATAATAGCAACGGATCCTGACTCTGAGGGAGAAAAAATAGGTTTCGATGTTGCTCTTATGGTGGCGCCATATTCAGAAAAAATAAGTAGAATAGAATACCACGCCATCACGCCATATGAATTTAAAAAAGCCCTTGAGAATCCACGTAGTATAAATCTAGATATGGTTAAAGCACAACTTGTTAGGAGAATTACTGACAGGTGGGTTGGTTTCGTTTTCAGTCACCTATTGTGGAAACTCAAGCGCGTTAGAAAGAAATTCTTCTCTTACTCAGCAGGTAGAGTCCAGACACCAGTTCTTGGATGGATTATAGAGAGATTTGATGAATACAAAAAGAGTAAAGTTAAAGGATACACAATAAGACTCTCTAACGGATATTCGATAAACATCGAGGGGGACATTATACCAAAGGAGGTTTTATCATCACTCATTGGAAAAAGTATAGAAGTAAACATTTCTAGCACGCGCGAGGAGACAATAAACCCTCCACCTCCATACACCACTGCAGAATTACTAAAGGACCTATCAAACCAACTCAAAATGGGAAGTAGCGAAATCATGAGAATTCTACAAGAGCTTTTCGAATCCGGATTAATAACGTATCACAGGACAGATTCGACTAGAGTAAGTCCAGAGGGAATAAACGTTGCAAAAGAGTACATAAAAAGTGAGCTTGGTGATCTTAATCTGTTCCAACCCAGAACATGGGGAGATGAGAAAGAGGGAGCTCATGAATGCATCCGACCAACGATGCCAATAACGGCTAGCGCTCTCATAAGAATGCTGCAGACAGAAGAAATAGTACTACCAGTGAAGTTTACGAAAAAACACTTTGCTGTCTATCAACAGATATTTAAGAGATTTATGGCCAGTCAAATGAAGCCAGCTAGGGTTAGAATTAGTACGATTGATCTTATGATTGATGGTGCAATTAAGCATAGACTTGAGGGTATAACGGACATTCTTGAGCCTGGATTTATGACAATATACCCATACAACACTCTCCCAAGATTTGAAGGCGTGGAAATTGAACAGGTTAAGAGTGTGAAGATCATCAAAAAGCCCCTCTACTCAGAAAGTGATGTCATTGATAGAATGCGGAGTGAGGGAATCGGTCGACCGTCAACGTATGCAATAGTTCTTGACACGCTTTTCAAGAGAGGCTACATAAAGGCAAGTCTGTACAGAAGAAAGATTTTTCCGCTGAAAAAAGGCATTTCCATATACCGGTTACTAGTAAATAGCATAAACTCATACGTAAAAGACCTCAAGAAAAAAGATGTAAAACTTGCAGAAGGTTTAAAGAGGTTTATTAGCGTTGATGGTACAAGGGATCTAGAGAAAAAAATGGACCTCGTCGAGCAGGGTAAAGAGGACTACCAGAAAATTCTAAGGGAGGTTCATGATTCGTTAGCAGGGCTCCTGAATGATTTGAGTAAGTACTATGCCAGAGAGCTTTTGCCCGCAATAGAGAAGGAGTTAGCACAAGCAAATAAAGGCTCTGATAGAACTCGTAAGGCTTGAATTCCATACGATTTAGGACGTACAGTCTGAGATATGAATTTCAAATTATTGTGTCCTCCTAATAGTGATTTTATCTCCTAACTTAACATTCAGCAGATCTTTGGCAGATGCTTGATTTGCTGCTATTTCTAAGTAGCCATGTGAAGTTTCTTTAAGGAGAACGAGCCTACCTAAGGGAACGTCACCGAATGTGCGTCCAACAGTAGCCTCTAATTTCTTATCTTGTGTTTCTATGATAACTTTTGTCCAAATTAGTTCACTGAATAAATCGCAGGGTACATTCAGGAAAATGTTTCCAAAGCTATCTATTGCTAATACTTCAGCCTCGTAGAAGCCATTTTCGATTGTAGGCTTTGGAAGTTCAATTCTAACCAATTCTTGGGGATCTACTACCGGGCCCAGATTCGTTATGGGAACTCCTATTGATAAGTATGCTGAGACGGGAGCAAAAATATCCCTTCCATGAAATGTAGTGCTTATCTCTGGAAGCATGAATTCTCTATTCTTGAGTTCGACGCACGTTATGATTCCGTCTTCCAGAGCAGCCATGGAAAGACAGCCATTATCAGGACCTACAAAAAAGAAATTTCTCGTCTTTATCGCTATTCCGCGCCTGGTAGTTCCAACGCCAGGGTCAACAACACAACAAAAAATTGTCTCTTTAGGAAAGTACTTATAAGAGACCTTGAGTATGAATGCCGCATATTTGACATTAAAGTTAGGTATGCCATGCGACAAATCAACGATTTTAGCATTTGGGTTAATCCTATAGATGACTCCCTTCATAATGCCGACAAATGGATCCTGAACGCCAAAATCTGTTATCAATGCAATGATTCTATTCATGACATTCTCCCCAGCAGAAGTACAGGTTTTCTTGGGTGGGTTTCAGCTCGATAATATTGAACTCCGTTATGTAGCCGTCATAAACAAGCATCTTGTTTATTAGAGGTCTTCCAATGCCTGCTAAGAGTTTTATCGTTTCCGTAGCTTGTATTAGTCCGATTATTCCTGGAGTCGTGCCCAAGACAGGAACAAATTCCTTGTCTCTGGGTTCGCTTATCAAGCGACGAAGGCACAGCGTCTCATGGGGAACTATGTCAGTAACTTGACCATAGAGACCTTCTATACCTCCATGTATGAGGATCTTCTTACTCTTACAGATTGCTTCATCGAGTATAAATCTCGTTTTCCAGTTGTCTAGGCAATCAACGATGATGTCCGCACTCTTAACAAGATCGAAAGCATTATCTTCAGCTATATGTTCATCTAAAGTATCTATATTAACCTCTGGATTGAGCGATTGAAGTCTCTCTTTAGCTACAGCAACTTTCTTTTTTCCTAAATCTTTACTTGTGTATAGTATCTGTCTGTTCAAATCTGACAGCTTAATTATATCAGGATCGACAAGAATAAGTTTCCCAATGCCGCTTGCTGCCAAATATATGCTTACAATAGAGCCAAGCCCTCCAACGCCAGCTATAAGAACTCGAGCAGATTCGAGTCTTTTTTGACCCTCTTCTCCTATTATTGGGAGTTGTCTTGAGTATCTCTCTTTATTAAAAATAATCATGACTTGCGCCCCGGACTAAACTTTAGATGCTCCAGCAAATAAATGCAGGAGTTCACTTTGAATAAAGGCAACCCAAGTTTCATCGTTGGTCACAATGCCTATAATACTATGGGGATCTACTATAGTCTCAGGAATAGCGGCTAAAACAGCCTCCTTCAAGTCCATCACAACTCCAAAAACCCTGACATTTTTCATAGTCCTTAATTGTACGGTTGGACCCCTTGATTTTAGTTCCTCTATTATTCGTTGATGGGCTGGAAAAGCTTCTGCAACTATCTGAATACGCACCTTAGGAGAAATCTTTTGTATAAGCTCAACTGGAACGTAGTCGTATGTGGGAGCCGCGAGAACTATAAAGTTCTCTGCTCTCTTTATTAAATCACCTACATGTCCCTTAATAATATCCAATCCCTTGGCAATCCTGACATCGTACTCAGGCCGGAACTCTTTCTCGAAGCCCTTAATGATCAGGGCATCGATACTTGCCTTAGTAAGGTTAAACAGATCAAGGATTTCCTCGATTTTTTGTTTGACTCTCTTTTCCAGCAACTCCCTAGTCTTGGTTGCTAGTTCTTGTGCTAGTAATTCCATATGTGTCGCTAAATCTCTGCTATATGTACCAATGGAACTTCCAAGATTAGAAACTGTTGAGCTCTTAAGAGTGTGCAGTTCCTTAGATACGATTGTCTTGAAGTCTTCCAATACTTTGTTGAAGACGCTTCCAAGAGTCTTAAGAACGCTCTCATATAGAACATTCATGAGTGATGTTTCTATTGCGCTAGCTATACTTATAACCAGGTTCTCAAGACTTTTTGACATATTATTAATCATTTCTTTAATGCTCTCAGATATCGCATTCGTACTCTCTCGAACATCAGCAGTCAAGCCTCTTTCGAACTCCGTCACAGCAGTTGTTAGTTCATCTATCTGAAGCTTTATGAGAGAGTATGGTGGTAGAGCCTCGTACATTGGAGGATTTCCGGGGAATTCCCTCGCAAGTTTGGCGACAATAAGCTCCTTCAAAGCCTTCTCAAGAGTTAACGGATCTAGTCCAGTCAAATTTGAAATATCTCCCAGGGACCGTGGCCTCAGACCTATTAGTGCCGTATAAACTATCATAGCATCCTCCGAAATTTTCGCATACTTTAGGAGATTTTTTATTGATTCAACGTAGCCTGACAATTTAAACCCTCCGTATAAAAGTGATAATTTAATTTCAAGATAAAAATCACTAGATTATGAGAGAGTTTACAGCGAGATGGTGTGACTTCCAATGTCATCAAGGATAGGAATCGTAATTTATGGTCCAGAAAAATCTAGCAATTTTCTCCTGATGCAAAAAATTCATGAACTATACAGAGGAGTGGCTATGCATGATATAAGACACCTTGGTGGGGGTGGCATTGAAGGCATTAACTACTGCGAATTTCAAATTGGAGACATTATATATGAGTTTTATGTACCCCCAAGCGAATCTGCGTTAAAGGTTCTAAGGGAAAAACTAGCTAAGAGAGCCAGTGCTATCATATTCGTAGCGCCAGCATCCAAGGCGTATCTAGACAAGACATATTCTCTAATCAGTGAATTGAAGCATACCCTGTTCGCAAAGCTCGGCCCAGAGGCCGAGCACTTTCCCTTAATTTACGCTATTAACATCTCAAAGCGCACGACTATTGTTGATATGGAACCAAAGGATCTCATAGAAGCGCTTAGGCTGCCGCATGAATCAATAATACGTGTTTTTGACATAGATGATGAGACCGCAGTGCGTGAACTATTTGGTACAGCTACGCACTTGTCATTCTTGTGGAATTTCAGTAAAAAACAGTATTTTATTGAACTTGATGAAGAGTTTAAAGCAACTGAGAGTAAATATTTCAAGATAATGCAACCTACTGAAGTAATCTCACCAGAATACGCCAAATTATTTGTAGAAGAGCGTGCTAGGTCGAGAGAAACACCTCATCCTAGAATAATAAGTGTTTCAGATTCTATTAAAAATAAGCTAGCAAGAAATTACATTAATGAGATAACTCTACTAAAATTCGATAGCACAGTGGGATACATTCCTTCAGGATTTATCTTTGGTGCTGGCAAAATCGTGAAATATGTAGAAGATCCCACTAGAATAGCAGAACTTTCTATAATAGCAAAACATTCAATAGGGACACTTCTTGTCGATGGTTTTACAACTGTAGGTTTTATCAAGCTAGCGGATCAAGGATTGCTAGTTCTAGAATCGACAATTCACCACATCAAAAAATTGACTAACATCGTCAAAAAGCTTCAAAGTGAAGTCTCACATCTTTCCTCAACTAACGTTAAGGAATTAGTGGGGGCGTTAGATAAACTCCTCTCATAATAATATTTAAAAGGCATAGACAACGCTTGCATCATGTTCTTAGTGTGAACAGAAAAATCCGCGCGTTCAGTTCTCTTGCAAAAGCCCTAGGGGTCACCTTTGAGTGAGGTAGGCGAGGTTTATTTATCAACCCAAAAAGCTGCAAAGCTACTAGGTGTTCACCGCATGACTCTATATCGCTGGGCGAGAAGCGGAAAGATCCAGTGCATTAGAACACCAACAGGGCGAATTCACTTTCCACTTTCAGAGCTTGTTAAATTTAAACCTAAGATCAAAAACTCGAATGATGTTGCTATCTATGCGCGTATTATCGATGAGGAAGCAGTAAGGCGGAGATTATTAGAGGAGCAAGTAGCGTTTCTCAAGAACTATGCTAGGAAAATGGGCTATAATATAGTGGAGGTGGTGAAGGATGTTGGCCTGTCTAATGAGAAAAGTCTTGTAAAGCTTTTGGAACTGGCAAAAGCTGGTAAGATACGGAAAATTCTCGTAGTTAGTAAAGATAGGCTACATACGATATTCCCAGAATTTCTTGAAGAGGTTTTCAGGATATTAGGCGCTGAAATTGAGGTGGTAGACTGGGATTCCGAGGAGTTTAAGCGAACAAGGGAACTAGAGATTGTTGAATTAGTGCAAACTTTACTATTGAAAATGAAATAGAAGGTCACATGAGCATTCCCTTACGAATTTTAGGTTATTAACTCTATCAATTCTAGGCTTTGAGTCGGGTAGTATCCTAACAGGCCATTGTCAGTGTTAGTTGAATTAGCTATTTCCAGTTACTTTAACCATAATAAATTTCCCGAACGGGCTCTCTTATTCTGACACTGGCGCTAATAGCAAATCATTAGAGATTGCACCAATGGCGCAACTCACACAGTCCTGGGAAGTGCAATATTGTTTTGTTACTGAGTAGAACATGCTCGTAACTTATCAGATATGATGGCGTGAGGCTTTACCGTCCAACTTCTCAACCACCGGGGATGTATGTGTTAAATTCTTTTGTGTCTTAATGCATCATTGAGCCCCTCAAGCATGGAGCAAATACTTTAGCTCAAGTATCTTTAACAGTTAAAATAACTTAAAAACTTCTACTAAGGAAACAGTCTATCAAGCAAGAACTGGCCTTAATGCAGCGGGATTATCCTAAATAATCCGCGATTTTCAATCGGACTCTGCTAAATGAGCGTCTGCAGGTGGTTATAATGTCGAGCTTGGAGAGGTTTATAAGAGTTGGGGCCCACTCGCACATAAGAGGGTTAGGTCTAGATGAAAAAGGCAACGCAAAGTTTGAAGGAGATGGTTTAGTAGGACAGTTGAAAGCTCGCGAAGCAGCTGGCTTAGTAGTCAAACTGATACGCGAAGGAAAAATGGCTGGGAGGGCCATTCTATTAGCTGGGCCCCCAGGTACTGGCAAGACAGCCTTAGCTATAGCTGTTGCTCGAGAACTTGGAGAGGATGTTCCATTCGTTCAGCTCTCTGGATCACAGATATACTCAGCTGAGGTATCTAAGACAGAGGTCCTCCTAAGAGCTCTCAGAAAAGCCATAGGTGTAAGGTTTAGAGAATATAGGCGTGTATTTGAAGGTGAGGTAGTTAAATTTGAACCTCACTTTGCTCCTCACCCATACAACCCCTACCAACGAATAGTGAAAGAGGCAAAGTTAACATTAAGAACTAAGAAAGAACGCGTGACGCTAACAGTTGGTCCATCAGTAGCACAAGAATTGATTGCTAGGGGTGTAGAGGAGGGTATGGTAATAATCATAGACAAGGAGGGTGGACATGTAAGTGTACTTGGAATAAGCAAAGAAGCCTCTGTTCCTAGATATGATGTTGGTAAAATACCAGAAGTTGACGTTCCAGATGGACCCGTTGAGAAGGATAGAGAATTCATCTACATAACCACACTCGATGAATTAGATGAGCTATTTCACAAGAGATATTCTGGGGGCGGCTTCTTTAGCCTATTATTTGGAGGTAGAGAAGAGAGAAAGGAGATAGATCCAGAAACTCGCATGCAGGTTGATAAGTTTGTCAAGGAAGCCATTGAAGAGGGCAGAGCTGAAATAATACCTGGAGTCCTATTCATTGATGAAATTCACATGCTTGATATAGAAAGCTTCTCTTTCCTGAATCGTGCTCTCGAGTCAGAACTTGCGCCCATAGTAATCATGGCATCAAATAGAGGCTTCGCTCGAATTCGCGGGACGGACATAGTTTCGCCGCATGGAATGCCTCTTGACTTACTTGATAGAGTACTTATAATTCCGACAGAGCCTTACAAAGCAGATGAAATCAAAGAAATCCTAAAAATAAGAGCAAAAGAAGAGAGAATAAACCTATCCGCTGAGGCACTAGAGCTTCTTACAAAACATGGTGAGGCTGTAAGTCTTAGATATGCAATTCAACTTATGGCTCCAGCTTGGGAGAGAGCAAAATTAAACGGTCGAGACACGGTAACTCCTGAAGATGTAGAAGCAGTCAGAGAAAGATTTGCAAGCATAGAAGAGTCAGTTAAGCATCTAAAGGAGTGGGAGGAGCGCTTCATGAAATAAAAATACATCTGCGCTAGGATATTCTCTATATTTTTGGTGTAGTTCTTTTGCCTCTAATATTAGCCACAGATGTTGATGGTACCATCACCGACAAAAATAGAAGATTAAGTTTAAAAGCAGCTAGACTCCTAAGAAAGCTTCAGGAAATGAAAGTCGTCGTAATTCTAGTATCTAGTCATGCATTTCCCGCTGTTAGCACTCTTGCGGATTACTTGGGAATAAACTATATTATTGCAGAGACGGGAGTTTGCGGAGGTTCTCCTTGGAAACCACTATTCGTTAGACATATAAAAAACAGAGAGGTTGTCCTAGAGAGTTTAATCAAGCATAACTTCACTCCTACGGAGTCGAATAGCTTCAGGTTGGGAGATATAGCAGTATATCCGCCGAAGAATATGACTATAGACGATGCCTTAATATTGTTGGACAAAATTGTTAAAGAGTTTGACCTAGACTATACATATTCAGGCTTCGCGATACACATTTTCCCTCGAGGAGTTAACAAAGGTTGGGGACTTAGAACTCTACTCGAGTGCATCAAAACAAATGGTCCGATTATAGTCCTTGGTGACGGAGAAAATGACATACCACTTTTTGAAAAAGCTGATTTAGCAATAACATCTATTGAAAGCCCAAAAAAACTTAGGGATGCTGCCGATATCATTATGCCCTTCAATAGTATAGACACTACTTTATATACACTCGAAATAATCGAGAGATTCATTAAGTTAAGAAAGATCCCAGATTTAGACCTACTAAAACAAGTTCTAACCAGTGAATGACCTTGCCACAAGGTATTGAATTAGCAATAGCATATATTCTAGATAAAATTGGTGGAAAAGCATCGCTAGACGAAATACATAAGGCGACTGGAATATCCAAACTTGTGCTCCGAAAATATCTTTGGCATTGTCAAAGACGAAAACTAATTAAAAAAGATCTCGGTGTATACTACATAACGAACACAGGCCTTGAGGTCATACGAAGAAGTAAGATATTAAACATTGGATACCGAATGCTAGCTGTAGTTTTCTATGATCGAATAGAACTGATCACACTAGGACGAAAATCTAGAATAAGAGCCGTTAGGAAGGATATAATAGTCAATCTACTAAGGAGAGGTCTTATATCAAGAGATGAAATAAAGAATTCACCAAATAGGAGAGAAATCCTAGCTGCACTTAGGATTTTGCGTGTACTTAGACTGACCAAAAGCAGAGGCAACGTGATTTACATATCTCAAGATGGTGTAGATAGGCTGCTAACAATAGGAATTGACCCCAGCAAAGTATATAATACTACAGCAGATAATGACTAGTTTTTTGTTGGCTTTACTTTTAAGGTAAGCATTTAAATACAATCTAAGATTCTATCTTCTATTATGGTATTGTTGAATAATTAATTGATTTTAACACCGGTGATAGTGGTGAGCGTATACGAAGGCTTAGTCCAGAGAAGGGCATTCTTCCCGATTTCGCCGTTTCTAGTGCCGTTGATTCTTGCAATGATTGTGACAGTGCTTTCGGCACCATTTGGCGCTGACCCAATAACAACATTTCTTTTCACATTCTTACTTCTCATGTTAGTAGTTGGATTGCCACTGCTGCTATCTGGGCTGGCGATTCTGCCTGAATATGAGAGAGCAGCGGTCCTTCGCTTGGGCAGATACAAGGGGATGCTAGGCCCCGGAGTGGTTATTAGAGATCCCATTTTAGATAGAATTCAAAGATTCGACCTCCGAATTCAAACTATTGACATCCCGCAACAAGAAGTTTTAACA
>JANJXX010000006.1 GCA_024720975.1 Candidatus Panguiarchaeum symbiosum
GGAAATTGACATATCACTAATAAGTTCTGGTATTACTGGAATATTCACAATGGCTGGCGAACTATCTCGGAGAGCTCTAGATAGAATTGTTCTGTCTGGAGTAGTACCGATTCTTATTGATAAGGGTAAGTATACTCTAATGTGGGTTTTCCTCAGGAGGGAGTATCCCAGGGTAATTAAGCAGCTTAGCAAACTCCATAGAGAAATGGAGAAAGTACACGGTCCTACTCTTGCAGAGTGGTCTGGTATCGCAGAAGAACTCATTGATGTAAAATCCTGGATCGTAATTAGGCTCTATCCGGAAGCGAGATCTAAGGCAAAGAAGGAATTAAGGGCCTTGGGAGAAGATTTTAGGGAAGCATTTGAGAGTGAGAAATAATCCTTGCTAAATTTCTTTCATTATATATCTTTCTCTAATTCTTGGCTATCGAAGTTCTAGAGCACGTTGTTAAAATCATTATTCTCCTCGTTGAAATTCCAGTAGAAGAGTACCTGCACTAAATTAGTATATCTTGCAATGGAAAAACATAAGGACTGTCGCCTCCCATTAGTTTTTGTTATTTTATCTTGCGAGGAAGCGCTTGTTACTGAGATTTCGCGGCAAGCTTCATGCTACTCAGACCGTTCACAGGAATTATCTAGGTATGCACGAGCAGGGAATTTGGTCCTATCTGACTAACTCTGTTGTACGATTAACTATGTGATAAATCGCCAAACTTTGCAGGAAAAATTTCCAAAGGGTTGTGCTTTTTATCACTTGCAAAAGCATTTATTAAACTTGCTTTAATTGAATCTAAACTGTCTAGAACTATGTTCTAAATGGTCTTAGTGTGGTGCTATTGTTCTTTCTTTCTAATCTCCAACTTCACGTGAGGCTCAATTCTTGACTTGAAATATTCGATATATCTCATTCCGAAGAGTTCTGGTGGAAGTGTTCCGGTTTCTCTGACTTTCTCGACTACGGCCTCGCATAGTACTGCGTTAGTAAATCCTGTGGTTATTGCCATTGCACTTAGTCCAAGAGATTCATTATATGATTGCCTGAGAAATGCCTCAGAAGTGTGTTTTCTGTCATCGGCAGTAATGTACATTATTGCCAAATCTCTCATATTTGGGTCGTAAATGTGCTTCATGAATATTGCTTCAAGCACTTTTACTGCAGGGATTTTTATATTAGCTAACTCGAACTCCGCATCACTCAATAGTCCAATTTCTTTAAGAAAGCGCATACGCTCGAGGTGCCCTGGGTAACGGAGTGTTTTTTCGAACATATTTCTAGCCTTTATAGTCCTTAGAAGTGTCCTTAGTCCATCTGTGTAAAATGCCTCATACTTCACACCCCTAATTTCCACTGTCTCAAGATCGCTCAATGGATCAACACTTAGAATTTTTCCATCTTTTACAATCCTAGCTGGTCTTAGATATTCATCAATAAAGTCAGATAATGACCAGTTGACCATGTGCCTGAGAGGTCCTCTCAGTTCTATAGGTAGGCCAGCTACATAAATTTTCACGTTTTCCAAGGTTCTTAGATTCTTAGCAAAGTATCCAACAACGATATTTGATATACCAGGTGCGAAACCAGCATCTGGAATATAGACAACGCCTTTATCCTTCGCTATGGCGTCCAGCTCAAATGGATCCTGTGGCATGTATGATGAATCAATGACCGGGATTCCAAGATTAAGCACACGCTTACATGCATCAAAACTTATGCTGCCAGGAAGTGCGCAACTGACACAGTCGCTTCCTTGAACAATCTCTTCTAATTTTTCCAGAACATTTGCTTGGATGGTCTTGATAGATTCTCCGAGCAGATTTTTGACCTTTCTTAGATTCTCAGCACTTATATCAGTAACTACTATTGTGTCAAACAATTCGCTCATAGCTAATCTGTAAGCTATAGCTTGACCAACCAGACCGCTACCAAGAATGGTTACTTTCAAGAAATCACACCTCGCTAATTCTTCATTGAAAATTGAAGTTTAATGCATCCGCCTTTAAAGCTTATCGAAGACTAATTTTTGTTTGATGAAAAAAGTGAACTTCAGAATGTGATTACCTTACCTTTGGTCTCTGGAATCAACCAAATAAGACCTGCAAGTGCAAAATTTGCGATCGTAGAGAGCGATAATGCTAATGCAATCCCGTAGGTACCAGCCAGATAGGCTGAGATTATCGGAGTAATGAAGTTTATTGATCTGCCAGTGTTGAATATAAACCCAGAAAGTGTGGTTCTCACACTAGTGGGGAAAATCTCAGATAGTACTGCACCAAAGGCCGCCCAGTATCCCATGAAGTAACCAACGCAAATGCCAGTAATTATGAACAGTGGCATATTTAGATTCCCTGCGAGCATATCCATGATTAATTTAATTGAAGCCAAAATCGATATACCCTCAAGCGTTGTAAATATTGTCAGTGCTGGCCTACGTCCAAGAATATCCTGGATAAACCCATATGTTATATAGCCTAGCAGAGCACTTATTTGCGTGACAGCTAACCATAAGAAGTTTCTTAGCGAACTAATGTATCCTACATTATATGCATGCTCTAAGTATGAGGGTAACCAAGACCAATAAACCCAATAACCAAACATTCCAATAAAGTCCAGGAGCAGCCCCACGCTGAAGCCTTTTAAATACATTTTATTCGCTAAAGCCTCTCTCAATCCTTTTCTATCCTTATCGAACAACTTTAACTTCCATATTTTTGACTCTGGAACAAATAACGAAACCACTCCGGATAGTATTATAGATGGGACTGCTCCAGCAATAAATGCTAATCTCCAATTTCCAAACATGACCTCTCCAGGGGTATAAGCCACCAGATAAGATAAGCTAACAGCCATCAGAAAACCTATTGGGTAACCACACTGTACAATGCCAATAGCCCTTCCTCTTTCCGATGGATCAATCAACTCAGCAACTAAAGTTACACCAGCAGCCCATGCCCCACCAACACCAAAGCCTGCTATGAAGCGAAGTATCAATACCTCTATCCAGGATCTAGTGAATCCTACTAGAAGCGTCGGAAGTCCGTAAAGTAGAATCGCAAAGGATAATATGCGCTTTCTACCATATCTATCAGCTAAGTATCCCAAGAGCATACCGCCTATGCCAGAAGTCAGAAACGCTACAGAAATAAGCAGAGATCCAATGCTTTGAATATCAAAATTGAGTTGTGATGGATGCGCCATCGAACGCACAAGTACCACGAGCAATACAAGATCCATCGCATCGAAAAGCCATGCAAGTGTAACTATCAACACGTACTTCAAGGCGGCTCTTAGTGGCAACCCATGAATCTCGCTTGACATATACAAAGCACCAACATAAAACATAACACATACAAGAATATATAGCTGGTGTATTTATCATAGCACCAATACAAAATGACTTCTTAGCCTCTCTTGCCATGAATACTTATGCCCCTGCACTCTATAAAAGCAAATGAGCAATCTTTAAGCAGTGTGCTATCAGCCATGGTGCAGTCTATAGAAATCATGGGTGTTTAAATACATGCTGAGTTGTCCAAAGAACTACTGTAAAGAAGTAGTAATTTTTTAAAACCAATTTCACTTGAAGCTGAAAGCTTCATCCGTTAGGGCGAAAATATATAGTAAGGCTTATAAGTTTCATATATTTATTATATTTTGGAAGACAATAGCCTCGAAGAGCACATTTTGAGGAAACACAACTTTCAAGCTTTCTTAGTAATTTTAATAAATAACTCGCATGCATTAGTAAAATTTGCATTATTTTCGCTATTAGCATATCTGGGTGGATCTATTGAGTTTAGTCCTAAATGTTAGAAACTTCCTAAGCTTGCGTGATGTATCAATCACATTTGATTATCTAAATGTATTGGTAGGTCCTAACGCCAGTGGAAAAAGTAACATTATTAGAGCGCTAGAATTCGTCTCTAAGTTCATAAAGAGCGGAAAGGTTGCCATAGACACCCTATTTGGCGACCGTGATTTCTCCGATGTTACATTCCATGGAGGAGGAGGTCAAATAGCATTTGAACTCAAGTTTCGTGATGTTAACTACGTACTAAAAATGGAGCCGGGCTCCCTCCTGGAGGAAGTATACCATGGTAGCAACTTAATATTTAAGAGAGCCTCCTCGATTAATAAGGAGCAGATATCTTATCTAGATCCTAGTGGTTCTTGGAAATCTATTGTCAACTCAAATGCTTCTAGATCCATTGCAGGACAAATTTCAATCCCAACCTATCAATTCTCCAAACAAAACAACTGCCACAACCTGGAAAGTGCCATTAGTATATTAGCCTCAATAGGTGTATATTCCTTTGACCCAGAGTTTATAAAGACAAGATCGCATGCAGCAACGAAACTCGAACTCGGAAAGAAAGGGAATAATTTAGCACGCCTCCTCTTTCACTATTATCTTGCGGACAAATTCCTCTTCAGGAATATCGTGGAAACATTTACTATGCTAGCTCCAGATGTCGAGGAGATCGTTCCCATATCAAAAGGAGATATTATCTCGCTATTTCTAAAAGAGAAGAACTCTGATAAGCTTATAGATTTCGAGTTCGCTTCGGGTGGATATCTCAAAATGTTGGCAATTCTGGCCTCCCTCATGGGGGAGAACATCATCGTCGCATACGATGATATAGAGAGCTTCATTGACCGATGCGTATATGACACAATTATGTACATAATCAAGAAGTTTGGCAGAATAGTAATAATGACAACACACTCCCCACATCTATTAGACTACGTTGAGCCCAAAAACATCATATTAGTGAGTAAAATCAATGGAGAAACAAAAGTACGAAGACTCACAGACTCCATCGACGTAGAGGCAATTAAAACCTGCCGATAAACTCTCAATTGTGCTGTCCTTTACCGTCACAGCGAAAGCTGTATGTGAAGCCTTTAAAGTTGAGGCAGAACGAATGGTTACGAAATGCTAACTAACCGATAACGGTAATAATCCTGGAGAAGCTTGACAATAGGTGCAATTTCTAATTCTATTTATTTTCCGTATTTCTAGCAATATTAGCAATTGGGTAAGAGTTTCAATATTCTAAGTTGGGTGTGGTTGAGTGCTATGAGAGAGAAAGTGCTAGTTGCTGGGCTTGGCGAGGTTGGCTCTGCGTTGTATGAAATCATAAAAGATTCAAACCGCTACGAATTATATGGGTATGATATAGACCCTAGGAGAACGGTGAATAAGCTTGAGGATATTCCAGGGAGGGTGGATTATATTCACATATGTGTACCTTTTAAGGATACTGAGCATTTTGTAAAGGTTGTTGGGCAGTATATTGATCGCTACCTGCCTGACTTTGTAATAATTCACTCAACAGTCGCACCTGGAACTACTCGAGAGATTTATAAGGCTAAAGGTGTGCCGGTGGCATTTTCCCCAGTGCGTGGAAAGCATCCATTCCTGAAGTCGCACATGTTATTTTGGCCTAAGTGGGTTTGTGCGCTTCCAAGGGAATATACTGAGGTTTTTGTTGAGCATCTTAAGAGTGTTAAGTTGAATGCAAAGGGCTATTATGGAGAGCCTGAAACATTGGAGTTAGCTAAGATTTTTGAGACCACTTATAGGGCCTTACTTATTGCTTGGTGGCAGGAGATGCATAGGATAGCAAGGCACTTTAATGCTGATATCTTGGCGATAGCTGAGTTTATAGGCGAAATTCATGAAAAGCTTAAGGATAAGCCACCTATGTTCCCTGGTGTAATTGGAGGGCATTGCCTGATACCAAACACGGAAATTTTATATAGGGTCTATAAGTCGAAATTCCTTGAGGCCATTCTTGAGTCAAATGCAAAAAGAGCTGATGAAATTAAAGATCCTTCAATCAGAGAGGAGGTCTCAAAGCTTCAAGAGCTTGTTAAGAAGTATATAGTTCTGGAGTATTATGAAGGAAAAGTCTAGCAGTTGATAGTGATGAGAATTTGGATTGACTTTCTGACACCAAAACACCTACTATTTCTAACTAAGCTAGCTGAGAGGCTTAAAACAATGGGTCATAAGGTACTAATGACGACACGAGCTCATAGGGAAGTCCTAGGCTTGATGAAGCTAAAAAACATCGACGCGATAGTTGTTGGAGGATATGGTCATACAATAAAGGATAAGCTTATCGCAAGTGTTGAGCGAATGCGTGAACTTGTTCCAATAGTGTCTGATTTTGATCCAGACTTAGCTATATCCTACTCATCTCCTGAAGCAGCTAGGGTGTCCTTTGGACTTGGAATACCTCATTATAGTGTAAACGATTCACCACACGCAATACATGTAGCAAAATTGACGCTGCCGCTATCTGAGAAGTTGTTCTGCCCTTGGGTCATTCCAAAGGATGTCTGGACTCAATTTGGCATCTCACTAGAGAAAATAATACCGTACCGAGGAATAGATCAAGTTGCCTGGATAAGGGATTTTAAGCCCGATGCAAACTATCTGAGACAGCTGGGAATTCCGATGGACAGGGATACAATACTAATTAGGGAGTCTGAAGTGTTTGCATCTTATCTATTAGGTTCTGTGGAGAGTTCAGCTCCCACGACTGATGGCTTACTCCCGCACCTTATAAATAGGTTCCAAGATGCTATATTTGTTATATCGCCTCGATATGAGAGCCAAATAGACTACATTAGGAATAAGTACAAGAATGATAGAGTATTGGTTTTAGACACAGTAGTTGACGGTGCAAACTTAATCTACTTCTCTAAAGTGTTTATAGGTGGTGGTGGAACAATGACGGGAGAGGCAGCATTACTAGGTATACCAACGATCTCGGTATTTCCTAAGAGTGGCCTTTACGTGCTCGAATATCTAATCGAGAAGGGGGCTGTATTCCGACCAACTTCTATGGATGAGATGTTGTCACTTATTGATAAGATGCTTAAAGATTGCGACTTTATAGCCGAGATTAAGCGGCACTCAGAGGAGCTCTTGAGGTCAATGGAAGATCCTATAGACACAATCTTGGAGCACATACTAAGAGGGCAAAACTAATAAACATCTTTCTAATAGTGAGAAGAATGATAGATAGCTAATCACCCCGCCTTAAAGAGCGAGGTTTTCAGTTGTAACTGGGAAGTATGACTTCTTCAATCTAGATTATTTCAAAGCAAAATAGTACATCCTAAACTCCATGTAATGCTTCTTCCTCCCTTATGTATGGCTTTCCCAATATAGGTACTCCTACACGTTTTGATAGCCTTGAGGCTATTGCTAGTACGGGTATCGTTGCTGCATATGGGACCATTTTTGCTAGGTTTATATCTATCCTTAGGAAGACTTGAAATGCATATAGAGCTCCGAATAAGTACGACGTAAACAACGCTAAGAGAGGATTCCACAAAGAGACTAATACTAATGCTAATGCTATCCAGCCTTTACTTAATGTCAGTAAGTCTGTCCATGATCGCATATCTATTAACGATATGTATGCTCCTCCCAAACCTGCAAATGTGCCGCTTAGGATAGCACATATAAGCCTTACTCTCTCAACGTTTACACCAGCAGATTCTGCGACTATCGGACTTTCTCCAGTAGCTCTTATCTCTATACCAATGCGCGTGTGGAATAACACAAACCACATAACTATAGATGCCACATAAGCGAAGTAAACCATGATGTTTTGATTAAAGAATGCGGAAAGCATTGGGACATCACTAAATAGAGGCACTATTGGTAATGATCCTCTGACTACTTTACCAACGTACTCATGAGCGATAAGCATGGATAGTCCAATGCCTGCGAATGTTATTGCTAAGCCAGAAATCGTTTGGTTTCCTCTGAGGAAAATCACAATAATAGCATGCAAAAGACCTAACAATGAGCCCACTAAAGCTGCTGCAATAAATCCCACGAGAAGATTTTGTGTCTCATAAGCTGCGATGAACCCCATAGCAGCCCCTAACATCATTGTACCTTCTATGCCTAGATTCAAAATGCCAGAGCGCTCGGCGTAGATCTCTCCCAAGCATGCTAGTAGTAGAGGAGTTCCCATGCGAACGGCGAGTGCCAGGAATAGTGTTATAGTTAGTATATCCATCAGAACCACCTAAGTATTCTTCTTAACGCATGTATTCTAACACTAATTTCGTATCTCCTGTAGGTCTCCATAATTGAGAGTATAAGCAACATAACTCCTGTGAATAAGTGCGTTGAGCCTATTCCTCTTGCAAATGAGATTTGTATAGCAAATCCAGCCAGAAATACCAATCCCATTAGTATTGACGTAAATATCACTGGTAAAGGCTTTATACCTGACAACCAGGCTACTAAAATTGCCACAAATCCAAAGCCTCGTGAGACTTGCTCTGGCCTCCTGAGTTGTGGAGTTAAAATACTACCAGCAACAGCATGCACTCCCGCTAGACCGGCAAGACCACCGCTTAGGAGCATAGAGATTATGACAGCCTTTGCATATGATATACCGTAAGTCCTAGCAGCAATGGGATTTGAGCCTATTGCACGAATCTCATAACCAAGTTTAGTGCGGAAGAGCATAAGATGAACTAAAGGAGCGATTGTAAGCGCTAATATTAGCGTAGGTACTGAAACTGGTAGTGGTCTTGAGACTGAGAGAAGCCAGGCTTGCTCAGGAAATGGCTTGGAGACTGGATAGCTTGTGGCCGGGTTGGCCCAAGGACCCATTACTAAGTAGTAGACAATTTGGTATGCTATGTAATTGAGCATCATAGTAGTTAAAACTTCATTTACACCAAGCTTTGCTTTAAGGACACCTGCTATAAATCCCCAAAGAGCTCCGAATAGAAAGCCAACAATAAACATCGACGGTATCATTACTATTGATGGGGCTTTAGGTATTAAGTAGAGGGAAACCCAGGTTGCTGCTATGGCACCCATAAGCATTTGGCCTTCAGCTCCTATGTTCCATACACCTGCTTTGAAGGCTATCACTAGACCAACTCCACAAAGGAGGAGTATCAAGCCGTTATAGAGAATGTTAGCCCAACCATATACTGTTAATATTGGGAGTACGAATGCCTCCCACAGAGCTATCATTGGATTTATTCCAAAGAATGAAAGGACGACTAAACTTAGGAATATTGAGACAAGGATAACTATCGTTGACGAGTATGCATAAGGTAGCTCTTTCTCACGCTTTTTGATTATAATTCTAATCATTTATTTTGCCCTTACCATAAGCCTACCAATGTCATCTAATCTAGCTTCTTCTCTACTGAAAATCCCCCTGATTTCGCCCTCAGAGATGACGGCAATTCTATCGCTTAAGCTTAGAATTTCATCTAAGTCCTCTGATATTAGTAATATTGCAGCTCCTTTATTCCTCATCTCTATAAGCATCTCCCAGATGTACCTGGTTGAACTCGCGTCCAAACCTAGAGTTGGGTTGAATGCAATCAATATTGTCGGCTTACTCTCAAACTCTCTTGCAATGATGAGCTTCTGTATATTACCGCCAGACAGATATTTAGCAAGGACATCTGCACTTGGCGTCGCGATTTCATACTTTTTGATTATTTCACTAACCTGAGCCTTGATTTTACTCCAGTTTATAAGAAGACCACTTATCGCATCCTCTGAAAACCTAAACCCAAGAATCACATTTTCCATAACGGTCATGTCTGGTATGATGCCTTGTCTTATCCTATCTTCTGGAATATAGGAGATTCCACTTTTAAGCCTCCAAATTGTTGGTTTATCCGTTATATCAACGAATTTGCCATTTAGCTTCGCGTATATTTTACCTTTTGATGGTTGTCTAATGCCAATAATAGTCTCGACGAGCTCTTTCTGACCATTTCCAGCAACACCTGCTAATCCGAGGATTTCACCGCTATGTAAGTCAAGCGAAACTCCACGCACGCATTTATACCCATCTAGATCAACCCAAAGGTTGTCAATTCTAAACATAACGTCCCCTGGTTTTGTTAGTCTAGGTATGCTTTCTGGCTTAATACTCTTCCCGAACATGAGTTCAGTAAGCTTGTCTGGAGTAACCTCTGAGACATCGAATGTTCCAACAACTCTACCGTTTCTCATGACGGTTACTCTATCACCTACCTCGAATACCTCATGCATTTTATGAGTGACAAAAATAATAGCACCACCACTCCTAGCAAACTTCCTCATAAACTTAAGTAGATCGGCTTTCTCACTAGGAGAAAGGGAGGTTGTTAACTCATCGAAAATCAATATCCTCGCATGTCTAATCAGCGCTTTGAGGAGTTCAATTCTTTTCTGCTCAGATGCTGAAAGTCTATACACTGGTGCGTCAATATCAACAATAATGTGGTAGCTCTTAGTTAAACCCTCGACGAGGTCCCTAACTTTGCGCGTGGGAAGAATTATGCCAGCTTTTTTAAGTCCAATAACAACATTTTCGAGAACTGTCATTGACCTGACGAGCTTTGGCGTTTGGGGAACCAGATAAATCCCCAGCTTAAGAGCATCTTGAGGTGATTTTATTTCTACTTTTTGACCCCAAACATAAATTTCGCCGGAGTCTTTACTGTAAAGACCCGCAAGTATATTCATTAAAGTTGTCTTACCCGCGCCATTTTCTCCAAGAAGAACATGAATTTCTCCAACTCTGAGCTCAAAGCTAACATTATCATTTGCGGTTACACCAGGGAATCTTTTTGTTATTCCAACAGCCTTAATTGCAAGATTATTCATAATAATGACACCTAAGAAAAAAGAGGAAGAAAGATGTTTTATGAGGCTAGATTAATTATGTTGCTCACAAACCAATCCATTGTCCATAATTCATATCTGTTTAGTCTAAGGCCCGGTAGTACTCTCAGATTTCCTGCATTATCATAAATAGGGCCAGTGAATGGGTCAAACACTGTGCTTTCCTCCCTCATTTCCTTTAGGCGGAGCATTACTAGATTATAGATGCTTGCATACTTCTTTCCATCTTGGACTATTATAGCCTTCTCCATTCCAAAGGCTTTGAATTCAGCCTCGAGCTTTTCATCGATCTCAAAGAGCGTGGTATTGAGCTTCTTGATGAAGTTTGGATTTATTGGCATGCCAAAGTCGGCACCAAGTTCAACAGCACCTTCTCTTAACATCCACCAGTAGTCTACTTTATCTTTTAAGTTATCCTTATTGTAGGTGCCAGTGTAAACCTTTGAAATAATATCCTCATATATCACCTCCCAGTGGACTAGCTGGCCACTCACAGTAACGTTTGGTCCGTAGGTATACATCGGGGAGTAGTGGCTAAATGTATATACAGGATTTCCAGCATCAAACTGCTCTTGACAGAATTGAACTATTGCATATGAGTCCTCTGTGAAAGCAATAACATCGACGCCATAGTTTGATACCAACTGGCTGGCTAGACTTCTAGCGACGTCCGGGTTATACCATGAACCTATCTTCGTGACATAAATCGTTATACTCTTATTCAGATACTTTGCTGCCTCAAGAGCACCTAAAGCAAATGCGTTGATATGTCTAACTACCTCAGGAATGTAGTGCGCTGCTACATATCCTATTTTACCACTGGTTGTAAGAGCACCAGCCATAAGTCCGTTCAGATAATACAGCTGATAGAATTCAGCGAAGTAAAAGCCAAGGTTTGTTGGCTGAGCACCGGGAAGGTAAATATCCCATCCAGAGCAATGGAAGAAGAGGACGTTAGGATTCTGTAAAGCAGCTGTATAGGATGGTTCTAAGAACTCAAAACTAGTGGCAAAGATTATTGTATATCCCTTTTCTATGAGTAGATTGACGCAGGCAGAGAAATCTGCTGCGGTAACGCTCTCAACATATGTTGTATCGAGCCAGCTAGAGAATTTTCCAGCCACGTACAATCTCCCATAATTGTGGGCGTATGTCCAACCAATGTCTCCTATGGGACCAACATAGATCCATGCAGCCTTAAGCTTCGTAGGCGCTGCCCCTGCAGGTCCTCCACCAAGCGCAAAATACATAGCTGCAGCTCCAGCAGCGGCTGATAATATGGCTACTATGATGATAGATATGAGGAAGCGAGATTTCTCCTCCATAAGGACACCAATTCTTCTAATATTACGATTAAGAACTTCAGCCCTATTCAATCCAGGACTATCGTAAGACTGTGGATAAGCAACCGATTTACAGAATTCAATTATTTGAGAAGCTTGCTTTTGTTTATTGTTTTAAAAGGATAGCGTTTACTACCACCAAATATAGTGCGTCTTGAATCTTCTTTTGAAGTCATTAGTAGAACTCGACAGGTATATTAATAAATTGTATATACAGCATCCAGCCCACACTGATTTGGACCAAACATGAATCTTAACTGATATTTTATTAAGGTTTTGCGTCTGTTAATACACGTATCAGATTGTAAATTTTTCAAACTCTTTTTAGGATAGAACTACTTTATATCCACTGTAAAAAGTGTGAAAGATTGCATCATGAAAAACTTGTTTTGCCTTATAAATTAGCCATCGTGGCCATTTAGCTACTATTGTTTTCCCAGACGTGGTTTCTTCCTTAGTGCCTCTAGTAATCATAAGATTTTTCCCATTAGACTTACGTGTTAAGAGTTTGATAATTGGTGTTCCGTGGAGATGTCCTGGATGTTGAGTATCGCTCCAACTTCTACGTTTTGGTAGTTGAGGTAGTCGAAAAAATTTTACTAAGAAGATAGCTTGAAAAAACAGAAAGAAGAAAGATACCGATAAAAATATGTGGCTTACAAGATCTCTATTCCCAATAGTATTCTAGCTAGAGTCGCCACTCCATATGCTGCCATTGCTGCTCCTATCACTATTAAAACGTTCAATGTCGCTTTTCTTAGTATTTTCTCTCCGCTTAGGATTGCTGTGAATATTCCAGCTATGAATGTAATTATGCTGGATATGCCTATGGCAATGATTGTAATTATAGGCACAGATATATTGAATATTCCGCCTATGAAGAACGGTATTATTGCTGGTAGAGCTCCCAGAATATAATATATTCCGGTGATTTTTGCCACACTAACTGGGTTCGGAGGACTTTCCTCGGTTATTATAGCCTCTGCGAATTTGCTCAGAGCTTCCACATTATTTCCGATGCTATCTACAACTACTTTAGCAGACTCTTCCTCTATTCCGCGCTCTAATAAGGTGCTTTTAAGATGCGTGCTAAGAGTTTCTGGCATTAGATTCTTCTTTATGTTTACCTCCATTAGCTTCCATTTGAGGACATCCCGTTCACTTTTAGCGGATAGATATGCTCCTGCTGTCATGGAAAACGAGCCACCAATGGATGCTATCAGCCCAATAAGGCCAACGACAATGGGATCTGCGATTATACCAGCACTACCTATTACCAACGCTAATATTTCGACTAGGGAATCAGTCATTCCATATATTGCATCCTTTATTGTAGCAACGTAACTGCTCTTAGCGGTTAGCAAATTGGCTAGATCGAATTCGTGCTCTATTTCGTCATAGATTATTTGCTTGACCTTGGAGTATAGCTCTGGAAAATCCTTGAATTTTTCGAGAGCCTTAGAATATGCTATAATTGCACTTCGTTCCTCGAGGTAATTCATCACGAACGTTAGAGGCATTATCCTAGCTAAAATTTTTCGAAACAATATCTTCAACCGTAGCCGTAGGGGTATTCTAAATTTCATCCCAAAACTTTCTGCTATGCCCTCCAAAATCTTTGCATGACTTTTCTCCATATTGGATATCACTAAGAAGTGCTTTTTCCTCTCACCTTTTGCTGTCTTTGAAAGCGCTGAGTATACTTCACTAGCGACTACTTCACCTTCCCAGAATATTTTTAGCATCTTAAGATCTTCTTTTATAATTGCGCTCATACTTCTCCAACTTCTCTAATTATATTGTTTACCAATTCATCAGCCTTTCCTTTAACCTCAGCTGTAGTTCTACCTTGAAACTCAACTATTGGTTCTATCAATTTCCACCCGAGTTCGGCCAGGATTTCCTGGATTTTCTTGTATCCTTTACCAGACCAGCCAAAAGATCCAAAGATGGCATACTTTTTATCCTTTATCAGCTTGCTCCTTATATAGATCACATGTGTTAGTATCGGAAGAAATGCATCATTATCATATGTCGGACTGCCGATAATAACAACTTTAGAGTCCCAAATCGAGGATATTGTAAAGCTTGGATGTTCTGTGACTCCATTAAAAACTTCAACTTCGAAACCTTTTTCAGCAAGCCTGCTTGCTATGTACATGGCTAACTCTTCGGTAAAACCGTACATTGTTCCATATATTATGGTGATTTTGTCTCTTGAAACTCTGCTAGCCAAATTCCTATACAAATTCATTATTGAGTCAATGTATTCTTTCCATACGGGTCCATGCGCTGGTGCAATAATTTCTATCTTAATGTTCTTTAAGCCCTCCAGAGCCCTTGCAGCGCTCTCTGCATACTTACCGATGATATTTACAAAGTATCTTTTAGCCTCTTCTATATAAAATGCCAAATCTAACTCGCTATCAAACACGCATCCACGCAGAGAACCAAATGTACCAAATACATCGCTGCTAAACAGAATCTTGTTATTAGTTTCGTAGGTGATCATACTATCCGGCCAATGAACCCCCGGAATCGTAATGAATTTCAACTCAGTTTTTCCCAGCTTTAAAGAATCTCCAGATCCTACACTTGTGACTCTTTCGCTAATGTTATAGAAGCTCCTTATCAGATTTACACCAAATTTTGATGCTATAATTTTTGCTTTTGTGAGGCGATAGAGAAGGGGGAGAGTGCCGGAGTGATCAGGTTCATTATGATTAACTATGATATAATCTATCTCTGGAAGGGAAACAGCAGTCTCAAGCTCATCAAGGTATTTTGCCGCGAGCTCTTTCTTAACACCTGGTTCTATAAGTGCTACTTCATTGTCCTCTATTAGATAAGTGTTGTAGCTTACACCATATGGTAGAGGCCATATTCCCTCAAAGAACTCGGTTATGTTGTCATCTAGACCTACATAATAAACATTTTCAGCTATCTTCCTAACAACCATAATACCTCCCCCTGAGAATAAGTTATTAAATCAATATATAGAAGTGGAGACTGATGCCAAGGTGATCGAACTTGATATTTAGCGGCAAGTTTGTTGCTAAGTTTGTTGAGCCGTGCAAAGATGAGCAGATACAACCCAATGGTGTGGATCTGACTGTAAAAGAAGTATACGTCTTTAAGTCAAAGGTAGAGTTCTCTGGAAAAATTGAGGCGTTGCCAGTAGAGGAGATAACCCCAGATGACAAAGATTTTTGGGATCTGAATCCTGGGGCATACATGGTCAGGTATGGAGAAGTTATTAGGGTTCCTAGGGGGGCAATAGGTCTCGTTCTGCCTAGGTCATCATTATTACGAGTGGGGTGCACATTATTCACAGCTGTGTGGGACTCAGGTTATGAAGGTAGAGGTATAGGACTGTTGGTTGTGTTTAATCCTAATGGAATAAAATTGAAGAGAGGATCACGCATAGGACAGCTAATATTCATCAAAGCAGAAGAACAAGACATTTATAAAGGACAGTGGCAGCGTGAAGGATTATAGCGTTGCGATTGTTGCCAAATCCAATACATCACAGTTTGTTCATATGACTTCAACTATGTTTTGCACAGAAGTGGAGAGTATTAGATTGATTCCTTAAAGCTTTGCCTAGCCAGACAAGCTACCGAGCCACTATTAACGTGTAGAGAGGTTATTGTCCGAGAAGGCACTAGAAAAAATTAAGGCTACGCTACTGAGACTGTATTTTGACTAGTTTTTCGATAATTAGTTCCGGTTGAACACCATACTCCTTTATACATGCTAAAATGCGTTCAGCAAGATCGTCTGCAGTCTTAAGTATTTTTGAGCCAGCGAGTATAGCTCTGCCATTGTTCTTCACCCACATCCTCTTGGGTAAGGGGCGCATTTTGAATTTTAGTGACATAACTCTTCTCATAAGCTCAGCGAATGACTCTGAATCAAAACGCTCGGCGAGGACTTTATATTCCTCCGGGAGCTTAGAATACAGTAGCGCCATAAAATCATTCATGTAGATCACCAAGTATAACTTTCAGCTATTATATAAGATTCATGGTAATATCTAAGTATCATAACCAAATAATGTATTTAAAAGAAATGTATATTTAGCTTTTAATTAGAAGTATGGACATGCTACTGTGATATATTCTCCACATCAGAGTATATCTCAGCGCTAATCTTCTCATTAGTTCCTCGAGATCCTTCTAGAGTTTCTATTCTCATGAGAGCTGTTCTATACCAACCCTCTGGAGGCTTCTGCCTAGTGGGTAGCATATTCCATATTTTCATGCTTTCTAGATATTCCCAGTTCTGATATACGTTGAAGTCCCTTATTATGTCTGTTATTACCACCTGAAACTCCACCGTTAGAATTCTTTGGACTTCCTGCCACTTATATATCGAGGAGTCTATGAGCGAGAGAGATACGTAACCTGCACCTCTGGTAGTTAGGGCAGCTATGCCTCTTCCGACGAATAACCTTATCGCTTCAATTGGTTCTGGTGGATCTGCGTGGAAGGTGTCGTAGCTATGCAGCATGTTTTCAGGTAGTGGATCTGTTATATCTCTAATATCAACGTCTATGTCGAGTCCATACTCTCTGGAAACTTTAGAAATGTATTTAGCTAGGCGCTCGTCAACTTCGATAACAGTTATCTTTTTTGCTTTTCCGAGTAATCCGATAGCTATTGATATTAGGTCATCGTCCCCTATGAGCAGAATTCTTCTCCCTTTTATGTCACCGTAATGATCCATTATTGCCACTCTTGCGAATGCTGTCTCGCATGTAACGAATGCTTGGTCGTACTTCTGTAGGGGTCTAGGTCTACTTGCTGCTATCTTAGTATATTCCCTTATCGCATCTGGAGGCATATGGCTTGTAATAATGCCTCTGCCACTGCAAACTTTGCATGTATGATCATTTTCTTCATATCCCTCATCCTTAAGAATTTTAAGCCCAAGGTCGCAGGGTTTTATATCGCCATCAGTATATTCAATTAAGCCCCAGTTAGCCAGGATAGGAATAGCTTTGGAGACTAATACAAGAGGTTCGCGTGACAGTGTGGAAATCATCCAGATATTATTGGACTTTCTTATGGCGCTAAGGATTTTGAGTACACTTCTTGTATCGCACTTTATCCCAGAGTGCTTAGTAATCTCGTTGGCAATTTTATCTATCACCAATCCCACCCGCGGGAGGTGGCTAGTCAGGATTACCAAGAATAGAACTTTGTTAGCATGAATTTTTAATAATAGACGCAAATTTATAACTGAAAGCTCGTCCTTTAGGAAGAGAAGGTCAGATAAGGAATAGCGTCTCCCCATCATAACGTATTGCTCTAATTTGTCCTCTATTGAGCAGCGATCGAAGCACTTCATGTGGTTTATCATACTCTGTCCTTAATAATACCTCGCATTGCTCGCGCCTGAGCGGGTGAACGCTTAGCAATGAAAGGAGTATGTCGATAGCATTTCCCCCTAGCACAGCGAAACTCTCTATTATATCTGGTTTATCTGACACAATTATGTTACTTCCTTTAAGTTCTGAGAGCAATATGCTTTGTGATAGTTCAAAATCACTACGAGTTGGTTTTTGGACCCACTTCTCAAAGGTATATGGAGGCGAAATGAACACAGCAGAGGGATTCAGCGATTTTAGAAAACTCCCGAGCGCATGTAATTCATCCTCTGATGTATTAACATTCTTAATTAGCACGGTTTCTACCATAATAGTTCCACCAAATGATTTCGAAAAGTCCCTTATGCCCTGGAGAACGGCATCAAAGAGCAAATCTTTGCAAGGTCTATTGATTAGCTTCCAGGTGTCCTCAACAACCGTATCGACTCTTAGGATGAGAAAATCGAGAGCTAGAAGGTCATTAATAACGTCCCGTCTCCACAGAAGGGAGGGATTAATCACAGCACCAACAGGCTTTCCAAATACTGCCCTAAGAGCTTCAGCTAGGTGTCTTATGTTCGAATCAAGTACCGGTTCGCCACTAGCAAAGAAGATGATTTTATCGGCCTCACTAGCAGGCAAGATCCTTTTAGCCTCCTCAAGAACTTTCTTAGGATCGCTGTAAGGTCTTCTCTCTATGCTAATTCTTTTAGGTCCACCGAATCGACAGTAAACACATGCATATGGGCAAACATTGACGGGCACGTTATTTATGCCTATAGTGCTCCCGGCAATGTATTTAAATAGGACGGGGCCATAGACATATCTTGGAGACACTTTTCCTCCTCAGTAATTCTTTCTTTTTTAATAAGACCGGGTTATACCCAAGAACAAGATATAATTGAAATAAAAAATATATGTTTTGTGGTTGAGTAATATTTAGGACAAAAAAGAGGAGATAGTGCCTATAGAGCGTATTCTGTTACTACATGATATACTAGGAAGATTAGCAGTACACTGAAGAACAATGTAGGACCAGTAATAACTTGTAGAATCAAGTAATTGAATGCTGTGAGCACATCAAGGAGACTTATGCTTCCTGGAGCAATAATTGTCGACGTGTAGGTCCTCAGCAGTGTTTCCCAGACAAATCCTAAGATCCATGTAAACACTAGGAGCAGCTTTATTGCTCTTCCGGTTTGCGCGACTAGTTTGGTCTGTGAACCCTCTTTCTTTATGAATCCAATGATAGCATCAAGTATCAGGAGTATTGCTAGGAATAAACCAAAGACTCCTCCGAGCAGTAGAGTTTGCGGAATGAGATAGTTGTAGAACAGTAGATTTCCAACCGATGCTTCGAATTTGAGGGCTTTAACCCACAGGAATATTGCTATCAGGTAGAAGATTCCTATAATGAACTCAAAGGTTTTCTTTGCTGCTTCAGCCAGTTTTTCTTCGCTTATGAAATAGTACACTAATATTATTCCAAGGAGTAGATATAAGGCTGCTGCTCCGAAGTACATGCTTGTGTCTAGGTTAAATTTGGCGGCATCTACTAGTAGTAGAGAGAGCGCTGTTATGAATATCGACCCTCCAAACAATATCTTTGCTGTCTTTTCCTCTTTTATGGTATATGTTATAATTGCTAGTATTAGACCGATAAATCCTAGGTAATAGAGAATCTTGGCAATGTCATAGCCGTAGACTAAATCCGTAGCTCTCGCGACAGATATATACGCTAGGGCTGCAATCAATGCGGCAAAACCGCCGAGATATCTAGATATATCTTTTATCCCGACTTCCTCTTTGGACAAGATTTTCGCCTAGTTTTGGTCGGAGATTAAAGCGACTGGAAAGGTAGAAAATATCGAACTTTCTATTTCAAGTATCTATATTCCTAAATTTAAGCGAGAATATATATCTCTTGGGATTTAAAAAATCAATTGGACATCGTGTTGTTTTCAGTCTCATTTGACTTAAGTTATTAGCTTAAGTTACATCATCTTAATTTCATTTCTAATCTACTTACCTGGTCTAAAAGCCTTCTATGCTCTTCTCTGATTTTTTCGATTTCTTCTCTCAGTGCTCTATATTCTACTCCTTTTTCAGTAAATCTCTGAATGCTTCTGATAGTCTCCCTTGCGGCTCTTATTAAACCGCTGTGAAGTTCCCTTCCTATCAAGCTATCTAGTATTGGTATGTATCGTGGATCTAATGTTTCACGAATTGCAGTTATAGCGGCTGATCTTATTCTCATGTTCTCATCTTTGCAGGCGTTTATTATTATTTCCCTTGCACTTGCTTTCTCATTGAACTTAGACATGGATCTTACCGCCTCCATTCTAACGAGGGTTGGTTTATCCTCCTTTGTGTATTCTAGGATTATTTCAAACGCTTCATCAGACCCCAATGCTGCGAGACCCCTGATTGCTCCGATAGTTATCACGTTATTGTGAGATGGTTCATCTTTTACTTTCTTGAGGATTTTTATAGCTTCTTCCCATTTAGTTTTGCCTAGGCTCTCTGCAGCTGCAGCCCTTACATAGTATCCTTCCTCCTTATTCTTCAGGATTTTCGCCAAAGCTTCGGCAACTTCATGATCTCTAAAGTTTCCTAGTGCTTCTGCAATGCCCCTTCTGACTCTTGGATTTGCTACTTTTTCGAGAGCTTCTATGAGCACTCTTTTAGCCTTTTCTGTACCTATGGAACCTAGCGCCTTTGCGGCTTCGGATCTGGCCATCCAATATTCACTTTCATCAAGAAGTTTTTCCTTAAGAGCCTCCACGGCCCTATCACTAATCTTTTTTGATAGGTTTCTTATTGCTCTTATCCTGCAGTAGATGCTTGTGCATTTTAACTTCTTTATGAGCTGCTCTAATTCTTCCTCCTCTGTTATTACTGCAAACACTTTGAATTTTGGATCTACACAAATATACTCTGGCGGTTCATCTAGCGGGATGTAGAGTGTTTGTTCTTTCTCACTTAGCCAGAATTTTTCTAACTTTGTTTCTTTCTCGGTCTTAATAAGTATTTCTATAGGCATCTTATACACATCCCAACAGTCCTCTTTTTGAGTCTGTGTTATCGATACCCTTAGAACTTTTCGCTCAGCATCATATGAGTACCTGACAGTGAGCTCAGGGTGTCCTGCATTGTAAATATATTGATCGAAGAACCATTCCAGGTCCTCGCCGGTAACTTCTTCAGAAACTTTTCTGAAATCCTCGGTATCAACGCTTGAGAATGCATGTTTCTCTAGGAATTTTCTAAGGATTTCCCTGAATTTATCATCCCCAACAATCGTGCGTAGTGTATGTAACACTAACGCTCCTTTTGGATAAGAGTGTGCGTCAAAAACCTCTTCTGGATACTTATAAACTCTTGTCATTATTGGTCTGGAATACCTAGTTGAATATTCACGGAGGTATGAATCCAGAAAGCTTATGAGTTCACAAATAAACCGATCTTCCCCTTTCAAATGGCCCATATACAGAGCCTCAAGATATGTCGCAAACGACTCGTTTAGCCATATATTTCCCCAGTCTTTCGTTGTTATAAGATCTCCAAACCATTGATGTGCGAGTTCATGAGATACTAGAGGTTCACTCTCAAACTCAGCGTGAGCTTTTTCATCGTGAAGCGTTAACTCTGTTAACATTGTTAGAGTTGTGTTTTCCATTCCTCCAACAATAAACTCGCTTACACAAACTTGTTTATAGTTCTTCCATGGATATTTGTACATTAGAAATTCTTCAAAGAATTTAAGCATATCAGGCGTATTCGAAAAACTCCTATCTATATCCTCGCCTCTACCTTTTGGTACTGCATACGTGAGCTTTATGTCTTTGTACATAGTCTCCTTTACATCGAATTCTCCGATCGCTATCGCTATCAAGTAAGATGCTATTGGTTGATCCATGACCCAATGCCATACCTTCCATTCGCCTTCTTCTCGAACCTCCTTTAATTCTCCATTTGCAAAAACCGTAAGCATTTTTGGAGCATATATTTTGAGATCGCAGGTGAATTTCATGTTTGGATAGTCATAGATGGGAATCCAGTATCGATTATCCTCAGGCTCGCCCTGAGACCAAACCTGGAGATACCCACCCTTCCCTTTAGGCTTGACAAAATAAAGCCCTTTTTTCGGATAGGCAGAGTACATTATATCAATTTTGAATGAAGTTCCAGGCTCTATCGCTTCAGTATTTATTGCTAACTTCTTGCCATTGTAAGTATACTTTGTACTTGAACCATTCACTCTAACGTCGAGTATTTCCATATCAACAGCATCAAGCTCGATGACCCCGCCTCTCTTCTTCACAACAGATATTTCTGCGTGCCCCTCAATTTTCTTATCCTCAATGAAGACCTTCAGAGCTAATGACAAATGCTTAATTTCATATGGAGGCGATGGAGGATACTCCGGCTTGTAGTCCGGAAATGCAAAATCTCGACCATGTTTTGTAATATACAATCAAGACACCTACCTTTTGCTAAGAACGCGTTCTCTCTAGTATTTGAAAAATCGAATATAAGAGTAGAAATATATGCATACAGAGTGTTCCACGCTATGGGTCCATGTAATCTCTGATTTTTGTTAAGCTCTTGGAGTTTTCATCCGGCTCATATTCAAATAATAAGTAGCTAATGCTGCTGGAGATTCTATCTGTGCTTTCGAGTCTGAAGAGCCGTTGAAGTTCTCCTTAGCAAACTCTTTGCTATTGGGATTAGGATCTAGCTTTGTACGTGACCCCCTGAATTTATGTTTTATATCAATTTAGATCCCTGTAATTTGGTGATTCAAATGCGGATCACGCTGCCAGCTAGGCTCCCATGGACAAGGTTGCCGTTGTATTTTGGTATAATCGCAGTAATCATTGCGGGAATCATAATAGGAGTATCATGGGCTCTGAATCCCTGGTTTGTTTTCACGAAAAACGCATTTAGTGACTTCGGAGGACCACAATCTAGTTGTCCAGAGTTGTATAATTACGGATTAATAGTAACCGGGCTACTAGTGATTATCTATAGCCTAGCCATTTATTCACTAGCAAAAAACAAAATGGAAATCCTTGGTTGTGCTTATATGGCACTAGCTGGCGTATTCTTGGCGCTCATAGGAATATTCCCGACGGGAACTGAACCCCATGGATTTGTTTCAGTATGGTTCTTCCTGCAAATGTATCTAGCGCTGATTATTCTTGGTTTAGGAATGCAAAATAGGGGTCTGAAGTTTGGTAAAGAAACGACAGTAATTGCTGCTATTGCAGTACCACTAGCGATAGTCATAGATCTACTGTGGGGTTGGCCGAGTGCGGCTGTTCTAGAAGCCTATGGAATAATTCTTATAGGTATATGTACAGTCCTTGTCTCAGTGGCGTATCTTGGGTTGGCAAAAGCTTCTAGGAGAGGCTAACCCACTACTCCATCAGCTTTTTCGAGATCCTTTCTATATTTACCCTGCGATAAAAAAGTGTAACTTGGCAGAGTTTTTATAGGTGTTATTAATGAGTAAAAACCTATTACAGATAACAATTGGAGGCCCAGCGGGCTTTGGAATTCTTAGATCTGGTTGGCTTCTGGGAAAAGCTTTCTCCTTGATCGGTTTAAACGTAGCCGCTATAAGTGAATATCCATCGCGGATAGAAGGTGGTCATAACTATGTTGATGTATGCATATCAAAGGATCCTGTAGGGTCAAAACAGCCAAAATCTGACGTAGTTGTAGCACTAGATGACTTGGCTGTAGATAGGCATATAGGTAGATTAGAGGATGATGGTATCTTAATTTATGACTCATCAATAGTTAAGAAGGAGCTCAAGGGCGATAGGTTCGCGGGTCTACCCTTTACGAGAGTGGCGAGAGAACGCGGCTTTGACGAGATAACCAGAAATACTATGGCCTTAGGAGCTACTTTATACTCACTTGGTATGGACGTACAACCCCTGAAGGTGGCAATATCAAAGGCGTTCGGTAAAAAAGAAGTCGTAGAAATGAATCTCAAGGCTCTAGAAGTTGGGCTAGAGCTCATGAGAGAAGTTTATCCGGGTCTAAAGATAAATACCCCAATTGAAATCCTGAAGGCGAATGGCGATCCCAAATACTTTATATCCGGCAACGAGGCTGTGGCTGTTGGGGCTATGGCTGCAGGCTTGACAGTGTACGTAGCATATCCAATAACGCCGATATCGCCACTCCTGCATTACCTTGTAACTAAGCAAGAACATGGATTATTAGCATACCAGCTTGAAAGCGAGATAGCAGCGATACTGACTGGTTTAGGAGCATCATATGCCGGGGCTAGAGTCCTTGTTGGAACCTCCGGCCCTGGCTTTAGTCTGATGGCCGAGAGTTTGGGCTTCGCGGGTATGGCAGAAATACCGATTGTGATTGTTCTTGCTCAAAGATATGGACCAAGCACAGGACTTCCCACGCATACTGGACAGGGAGATCTTCGCTTTGCAATGCACGCATCTCAGGGGGAGTTCCCAAGATTCATTGTTGCACCTGGTGATGTTAGAGAGACAATATACTATACTCAGGTCCTCCTCAATTTGACCGAAAAATTCCAGGTTCCAGGCATCATATTAATTGATAGGTGTTTAGCTGAGAGCTACTTCACATTTGATGACATAGATGGTTTAGAAGTCGATATTGACAGGGGTAAAATTGTAGAGGAGGTTAAGGGAAAATACAAAAGATATGAAATCACGGACGATGGCGTGTCTCCTCTAGCATTTCCAGGAACACCAAATGCTGTCGTCAGAATAAACTCTCATGAGCACGACGAGGAAGGAATCTCTTCAGAGGATCCAAAAGTTGCTGTATCTATGAGCGATAAGAGACTGCGAAAACTAAAGTTCATGAGGGAAGAGATAAAGAAATATACACCCGTTAAGGTTTATGGAGACAAGGAATCTAAAAACGCCATTATATTCTGGGGCAGTGTAAAAGGCCCAGTGCTGGATGCTTACAGACTCCTTGAACGTGATGGTATATCGTGTAGACTGGTTCAGATTCTCTTCTTCTCGCCATTTCCAGATTCTGAGGTTCTAGACAGCCTTAAAGGAGCAGAGATGATAATTAGCGTGGAGAATAATGCGACCTCACAACTAGTTAGTGTCTTGAGAGAGTTTGTTGGTGTTAGTGTTTCATATAGGGTAAACAAGTATGATGGCAGACCCTTTACTCCTATCGATGTATATGAGGCCGTTATGAAGGTGATGAGAAAATGATTAGTGAGAAGGACATAACAACGAGAATAGTGCCATCCTGGTGTGTGGGCTGCGGGAATTTTGGAATACTATCATCCTTGAAGAGGGCCATCGTAAACCTGGTGAACCAAGGGCTCTATAAGCTCGAGCAATTTGTACTGATAAGCGGTATAGGTTGTCATGGCAAATTGACGAACTATTTGGAATTAAACTCTGTACATACAATACACGGAAGAGTCCTGCCAGTAGCAACCGGAATAAAGTTAGCAAATCCAGATTTGATAGTCATAGGTCATGCTGGGGATGGAGACGCTTATGCTATAGGGATAGCACATTTAATACACACAGCAAAGAGAAATATTCCAGTCGTTTATATAGTGCACAATAACTATAGATTTGGTCTAACCGCGGGTCAAGTAACTCCAACAACAGAACTTGGCGAAAAAACTAGATCAACACCTTATGGGAATCCAGAGGAACCAATTAATCCAATCCTACTAGCTTTAAGCAGTGGCGCAACTTTCGTAGCAAGAGGCTTTGCAGGAGATGTGCAACACTTAACATGGCTTATTGAGGAGGCAATAAAGCATAGAGGCTTTGCTCTCATTGATGTTATTCAACCATGTAAGACTTGGGATCCCATTCATACATTTGAATATTGGAGAGAAAGAGTATACAAACTCGAGAATACGGGCCATGACCCAAAGGACCTACTCTCAGCAATAAGAAAAGCCATTGAGTGGAATGGCAAAGTTCCCATAGGTATATTCTACAGAGTAGAGAAGCCGACTCTTATTGATAGAATACCACAATACAAGATAGAACTCAAACCAGTTAGAGTCGTAAAGAGAAGTCTTGCTAAACTTCTCGAGGAATTTCGATAATATTAGCGTAAGCTCTCTTCACTCCTTTCGAGCAGCTTTTAAATTAGTGAAAGAGAATGTTATGAAGAAATCAAAACTTTCTCAAGACTCTCCATGAGCTCTTTTGTAGCTACATCAAGTACTTCGCTTTTGAGCTGCAGTGGTATAATAAACCAGCCGTCAAGAAAATTCTTAATCTTTTTGTCAATATTCTTCAAACAGACAACATCAAACTTCCGTGATACAATACCCTCTAAAACTTCATAGTCCTCCTTAAAGTCCGAAGTCTCTATTCTCGAGTCGAGAACCTCCAGTGTTCTTAAATTAATCCTCATCACAAAGTACCTTCCATTAATCCTGTCACTAACCTTAGAATCTTCTATAGGTATTCCGGCAAGTATCTCTGCATCCCTAGTTGTGGCTATTGAGATATGGATCCTAACAATATTCCCTAATGTATCTACTATCGGTACTTTTATCGCATTTCCTAATACATCTAACCTATTTCTGACTAATTCGGATACAATTAGACTTAAATCAACGGATGCAAGGGGGCCTAGAGCATATATTCTCATCTCTGAGATACCCTTTATTGCGGGTATTTTTGCTAGCAAACTCCTTATAGCGTTTTCTATCGCAACTTTATTTTCCCTGCTCTTTATCAGCATCTGTAAGCTCCTTAACTTCGCTGGAGCTGGCATTAATGCTAACAGTAGCGTCACCAGGCTGAGAGGCGAATCTAAAGAGACAACTCCAAAGAATGCTATTGCTGGTCCTATAGCTGCGAATGCCGAGATATAGGTAACTGTAATGAAATCTTCACCAAGAAATCTGCCAATTCTCCAGTATAGACTAGGAGTGATTTTCTCTACAGTGAGGTTAAAGATGTAGCCAAGTGTAATGAGTAGGATCAGTATAAGTAGTGCGTAGCCGGGTTCATTTATCTCAACTGGGAAGCCCTTCGACATTAGATGGTATATCTTCCATAAGACTAGTCCAACGAATAATGCGAATATAATTGGCAAAATTATACGAGGCAAGCGTTTTTCTCTTAACTTTTCATGCGCTGCAAGTATTGCAATGAATACATTGAAGTACGATATAAGTGAAACCGCTATGACTGCTAGCAAATTGGACGTTTTAGTGAAGATGTAGGATATTGTCGATATAACCAAGAGCAATGTACTAAATGCTACTGTTGTGATTAATACACGCGTGGGGACAGCGTCACATATATCCTTATTCAAGGTCTTCACCTATAGAGCCAGCATGCCACGTGCCTGTTAGCATTAATTTCGATGAGGTCAGGCTCTTCCACCTTGCATATCGGCATGGCGTATGGACATCTTGGATAGAATCTACAACCCTTGGGAAGATGTATTGGTGATGGAGGTTCACCTCTTATGATGATTTTCTTTCTTAATCTTGTTTTCTGTGGGTTTGGTATGGGTATTGATGAGAATAGGGCCCTTGTATATGGATGAAGTTGCTCCTTGAAAAGTTCATCAGAATCTCCAATTTCAACAATCTTACCGACGTACATAACTCCTATCCTCTGACTCATAAACTTCACTACTGCAAGGTCATGAGAAATAAACATTCCAGTGAGGCCAAGCTCTTTCTGTAATTGTTTAATCATATTTAGTATACTAGCCTGAACACTAACGTCGAGGGCACTTGTTGGCTCATCAAAAACTACAAATTCAGGATTCATGGCAAGAGCTCTCGCTATCGCTATCCTCTGTTTTTGTCCTCCCGAGAATTCATGGGGGTACCTGTATAGATGATATTCCTCCAGACCTACTTTCCTGAGTAGTGAAATTACGAATTCTTCTGGGTCTCCAACATCAATACCATGATAACGTGGTCCCTCAATTATCACGTCAAATATTGTCTGCCTTGGATCCAATGAGGAGTACGGATCCTGAAAGACTATTTGTGTCTTCCTTCTGAACTCAATCATCTTTTTATTATCATACTTTAGAACATCCTCCCCGCGATAATAGATCTCACCAGCCGTGGGAGGGGTTAGAAGTAACACAGTCCTTCCAAGTGTCGTTTTTCCACATCCAGATTCGCCTACTACGCCAAACATTTCCCCTTCATAGATATCAAAGGAAACACCATCAACTGCTTTTACGTAATCCTTAGCCAGTAAAAAACGTCTAACCGGGAAATACTTCTTTAGATTTCTGATTGATAATAAGGGCTCGCTCATAATCCACTACCTGCATATAACCAACATTCGACACGATGCCCTTCGGAAACATTAATTCCTGGGGGAGCTTCTCTTTTGCATATATCCATTGCTCGCGAGCATCTTGGCCAGAATCTACATCCACTTGGCGGATTTATTAGGTCTGGAACTGTACCAGCTATTGGATACAATTCTTTTAATTCCTTCGTTGGATCTGGAACACAATTAATCAATCCCTGCGTGTATGGGTGAAGGGGCTCCTCAAATATTGTATTTACATCGGCAATTTCTACAATTTTGCCTGCATACATAACAGCAACTCTATCAGCCATTTCAGCTATCAGTCCCATGTTATGTGTTACGAGTATAATTGACATCCCCTTCAGATTCTTAAGCTGACTTAAAAGCTCTATCATTTGAGCCTGTATGGTAACATCAACATTTGTAGTCGGTTCGTCCGCAACTAAAAGTCTTGGTTCGTTCACTATAGAAGCGCCTGCAACAACACGCTGCTTCATACCTCCAGACAACTCATGTGGATAACTTCTTGCGCGAATCTCAGGTTCCGGAATTAGTACACGTCTTAGAGTCTCTATTGCTTTGGACCATGCTTCTCTAGGGTGCGTTTTATTATGTGCGAGGATCGTCTCCACAATCTGATATCCAGCAGTGTAGAGCGGATCTAGAGCACTTGTAGGATCTTGAAACACATATGTTATCATGCTCCCCCTGATTTTTCTAAGCTCATCCTCTGGTAACTTCAACAAATCAACCCATCTTGAATTTATTCTAAACAATGCTCTTCCACTTTCAATTCTTCCAGGATCGGGTATTAGTCGCGTTATAGCTCGGCTAGTGACAGTCTTTCCGCAGCCAGTCTCACCAATGAGTCCAAATACCTCTTTATTGTATACTTCAAATGAGACTCCATCTACAGCTTTAACTACACCAGCATATGTGTAGAAGTAAACCCTCAAATCCTCTACTTTAAGTATGGGATCACTCACTTAACGCCCCTCCTCTTACCTATCTCCTCAGAGGACATCTTAAGAACGACACCACATAAAACTATCAATCCGCTGGGGTAAGTTGATGGTAGGAATTTTGCTAGAGCTGTTATTAGCCATAGATAAGCTATCAAACCAAGCGCATAGCCAACGTAATGCCTGCTCAAGAACCTGACAGTATTTAGTCCCTTCCAGACGACATATAGCAGTACCAAAGGTGCAAATAATATAACCATTCCTGGCGCATCGCGGTAGACTATGCCTGCGGTGAGAAAACCGGCAATAATAGCTATGTCTCCAAGGAGCCCAATGATATCATGCACCATTATTGGCCGCTCCTTTATGCCAAATTCAATACTCCTCCTAGTCTTTGGGTCAAAGATATCTCTCAAACCGTCGCCGAGAAGGTTCCAGCCGAGGCCAACTATAAACAGGAATGCTCCTGGAATTATTATCAACCACCACTTTTCCGGCCAGTAGGCTCTCCCATCACTTATGAGTCTACCAATCTCAGGAAGTGGGGGCTGGGGTCCGAGTCCAAGGAACGAGAGAGCGGCTTCGAGGATTATTATCGAACCTAAGTCTATTGTAATTGTCACTAGCAATACTGATGAAGTGTTTGGGAGGATATGTTTAAACATTATTGTCCTATCAGAGAGTCCGAGCGCTTTCGCAGCTTCCACATAAACTTTTTCGCGCTCAGACAGCGCTACAGCTCTCAGTAATCTAGTGTAAACGGGCCACCAGACTACAGCCATAGCAACTATTATCGAAACTGTAGTAGCCAAATAGCCCCCGTGTTCAGGCCTTATTCCAAATAGCAATACTAAAAAGTCCTTCAATATTGGCACTTCCCTGAGCAGAATATCTATCCTCGAAGGCAGCGTGGCTGAAAGAGCTATAGCTAGAACTAATGCTGGGAAAGAATAAAATACGTCTACAATTCTCATGATTACTTCGTCAACTTTCCCGCCATAATAGGCCGCGACCAGCCCAAGTATGATCCCCAGTGGAACACCTAATGCTATAACAGCCAGACCTATGACTAGTGATATTCTTGCTCCCCAAAGTATCATTGAGAGGAGATCACGACCATAGTAATCCGTTCCAAACAGGTGGACTACGCCATTCGAGTCAACCCAGCCTGGGGGCATGTTTTTGGGATATACGTAGACTTCCCAGTATGGTTCAGGAGCAACGTACGGTCCTATGATTCCAATAATTATGAATAATAACACTAATGTTAGCCCGGTCCAGGCTAGAGGAGACCTATTAAATGCCCTTAGCATGAGCTTAAGTTCGCTCACTTTGGACCTGTTTTTGGTTTTCCAACCTGGAGAAATGAATTCTCTGAGTGCAGCATAAATATCAATGATTTTGTCAGTAAACTTGTCAAGGCGTTTAGCGATCTTAATCCAAATGACGCCCACTTTTCAAACCCTAGAGGCGTATTCGTGGATCTATTATCGCATAAAGTATGTCTACAAGCAGGCTTGTTATGACTATGAATAGACCAGTCATAAGTGTATATAGTATTATTGATGGAATATCGAAGTTGTTTATGGCAAGTACATATTTGTATCCAATACCTGGGAGCTGAAAGACTGTTTCCGTTATTATGGCTCCAGAGAGTAAACCAGCGAACATAAATAGTATTACTGTCACCACTGGTATCAAAGAGTTTTTAAGAGCATGCTTCCAAACACGGAAGGGAGGCAACCCCCTAGCATGCGCATACAATATATAATCCGATGACAATACATCCAACATAGTATTCCTCACGTATCTAGCGAGGCCACCAAATGATATAAAGGCTAATATAAATGATGGCAGTAGAAGTCGTGAGACTATCGCATCCAATATATTAAACTCTCCCAGTATTATTGCATCAATTACAAAGAGCCCAGTTATTATCCGCGAGGGAATTGGAACTCCAACCAACGTTATCCAGCGGAGTACATCGTAAAATATCCACACAAAAATGTAAGCTATCCAAAAGCTCGGAGTTGAATATCCTATAAGTGCAAGCAGACGAACAGCGTTATCTATAGCCGTATCTTTTCTGAGAGCTGCTATTATACCCAGTGGTATACCCAAAATTATTGTGAAAAACGTCGCCAACACGGCAATATTGGCCGTTACAATGAAACCTTGCATCCACTCCACGATTATATTATTGTGCGTGACTGGTGAGTATATCGAACCAGAGAGAATATGACGCATAAAGAAGTAGTATTGAGTCCAAAAGGGTTCATCTAAGTGATACATCTTTCGAACTTGCTCCACAACCTCAGGGCGAGCTTTCTGACCACCAGCCCAAGCCCTCGCAGGATCGGCCGGTGTATAGAAAGCTATCGTAAAAGTTAAAAGAGTTATTCCTATAATCGTAGGGATGAATGTTATCGCTCTCCTGACAAGATAGCGTCCTAAACCAGCCAGCTGAATCACCTACAAAAAAGATCAATAAACGTATAAAAACCTATAAAATGCTACCCATATATTTGATATTGCGTTATATTTGTCGCGTTAAAGCAGTAGCTAATTTGCTCATTCGTATTCTAATTATCAGGCAGGAGAGCGGATAAAGAATTATTGAAAGCATTGTAGGCACAAATTTCTCAATGAGATAGATTGCACTCGCAATAAAATATAACCAATAGGCTTTCCCTAGAAATTTAAAGAAGCCAATTTTGTCCTGAAGTTCTAACATTATAATCGAAACTACAAGAGAGGTAACTCCAAATAGTACCCCGTTGAAGTACATGAAGAATCCTGTTAATATTGAACTAAAACTCGTTATCTCCAAACCCTCAACCAGAGCCTTCTCTAGGGCTTTTATGTTTTCTGGCACTAAGATTGCTACCACCGCAATTGTTGCTAAGGTATCAACGACGTAAAAGATACGTAACGCCCGTAGGATGTTTCTGGATCCCCTCCAGCTGAGTATGTCGAAAGTCGTTTCTGTGCGTCTTAAAAAGAGAGAAAATGCTAACAACAAGGCTAGTAGTCCAAGCAATAGCAGGAAAGTTAGAACGAGGAAACTATTTATGACACTTGAGCTCGTCTGCTCTCCGTGCAGAAATTCGTTGTATGTATCTTCGAAATGCATTTCTCCAGCTATTACCAGGGCTATATAAAGCACATAGCTAAGTCCAAGCAGCAATGCCGCCTTAGATAATTCAGAGAGATTGTCCCTCAAGATTTCTATCTTTCTCTTCGTTTGAATTCACCGACGAGGAACTTAAAAAACTCATTATTTTGAACCAACCACTCAAATATTACGCTCTCTTCGAGCTTCCATGCTGGTTCATAGATATGACCATTTTTTCCAATAAGCACTGGATACCAAACAATCTCTTCTTGAACAATGCCAATGCGCTCATTAAGAACGTCTTCAGTGATTCCTAATCCTTTTTCTATTAAAAACTTTACAAAGCTTGCGACAGAGAACTTGGAAGCACTAAAATTGCCTAACAAATAACGAAATATGGATCTGGTACGATCAAGGAGTTTTGCTGATGGAACAAAAATGGCTCTATATCTAGACCAGCTTATATTGAGATTCATTTCATCTAGGAAATCACTTCTGTGTCCTTCAACTAACGCTTTTGCAGATAAGTAAACGCTCTCGATATCTTCAAATATGGCATTGGAATTACATGAGAAGTCTGTGATTGCATTTGTGATCTCCTCCACCCGCTGCATCTTAATGAGGCTGGCTTCCCTGGCGAGAAGTATGGTAGTTAAGGGGTCTTTAGTAAGGGTACTAGTAAAACAACTGAACAGAATATCTTTTTTCTCATTTGCCTTGTAGATTAGCCGCACGTAGGGAAAGAAATAGATAGCTCCCAGCTCGTATGCTATATCGTGAAGAACCGTAGCGACGTTATACATGCTTCACTCCTGAGACAATAGAAGAAAAATAGAGCTATATGAAGACAAAAAATTGCTAAGAAATTAAAAAAAGAGTGAAAGTGCAAAATTATACTTATTCTTCTTTCTTTCTCACAATGAGAGGCAGGACCACTATTGGTACGGCAGGTATGACTGATTCTATTGCGGCACTTGTCTTGAATATTCCGCTCGCTTTAATTAGTTCTTTAGCCTTGGTCAGATTATACGTGTACTTTATAATGTTCTTCTCTGTGTATCCAAGCATTCCCTTTGGAATGACACCATAAAGCTGCGCTACTAGTCCCTCATAGATCTCCTTATATATCTTTTCGAATGGCACAGCCCATGTTAACGCTTGACGTACGAGCGATATGTTAAGTGGATACCTATATGTGTTCAGGACTATAAAATCGATGTCAAATGTTAGTAATTCTGGACTGGCCACAATATTTATCTTGTAGGGCGTGTCTGGATATGTAGTACCATTTACTTCAGGTATATTTGCACGCGGCACGTAGCAGAAGTCAGCAGCACCTGCCTTATATAGTGACAATCTTGGAGCAGTTTCGTCATAGATCACAAAAATAACGTAATCTATCGTTCCATAATTAGGATTCTCTATGTATAATGTAGCGTTCCAGTAGTATGGGTTCTTCTTCAAGATGATGAATGTATTATCTTTATAGTCGTAGACGTAGAATGGTCCAGTCGCTATTGGATATTTGTGTAACAGTCTGTGAGATTTCTCCTCCTCGAAGGCAGTTTTGTTTATGTACTTTGCGAGGTTGTATATTTTCTTTCCATTCTCAATATCCAGGAGTGCTTGTGTGTAGTTCCATCCAATAGCATCAAACACATACTTCATTGGCACAACGGATAGGAATGCATCAGCTAGAATTGCTAGGATTGCTGGGTAGGGCATCGTTAGCTTGAGTTCCACTACATTAGCTGTCGAGATATTAGTAGAGCCAAAGAACTCAAGAAGCTGACTCAAGTTACTAACTTGTGCCGTTTGTCCTTTATATTCAGCGATTAGGGGCGTTGTATTGAGTAAGCTGTTAAATTCATCCTCGGTTAGTACCTTTGATTCATTATAGTCAATGTATGCTGTGACCATCCAGGATGGGTCAGCCTCAAGCCAACCGACTCTCCAAATGCTAAATAGCACGTCCAAAGCTGAGATATTATATAGTTCCTGCGTTGTTCCGCCGAACTCGGGATCTGCGCTGATCTTGTCTACCCATCTATTGTATGCCTTGATATCTCCTCTTATCACAAAGTAGTAGGTTGATGCGTCTTCAGTTCTAGCCCAGGCAATGGCTAAGTCTTTGTCTGGATATATAGTCTCAGTTCTCCAATAGGTTACTAGTTGATCTCCAGTCTCCCAGAGAATTTCCCAACCGAAAGTCTCATACGTAAAGGCACCATCGAAACTCTCTGGCCAACCAATGGTAGCAATGACAATTACAGACTTATTATTGTAGTATTTTACTGTGGGAGTTCCCGCAGCGCCTCCACCAAGCGTTCCAATCTCAACCTGAGGCGTATCAGGTTGCTCCCAAAGGAGGTCATATCTAATAGGCATCACTGGATGATAGTACCATCCATTAACCCAGGTCCAGTGATTGCGCACCAACATGTGTTGACTTAGCCAGATTATTGGAACCTCGTGATTTGTTATTTGCTGAATAGCTTGGTATATTGCATTTCTGTGCGTTGGATCTCCATCTATCACTCCGGCTTGGATTAACGCGTCCAAGGTGACATTTCTATACATTGAAGGGGCTATAGTAATCCAAGGCGTGGAATTTTCTATTGGAAGCGTGTGTACTTCATCAACTTCATATTGGACTACAAGTATCTTTGCTCCAGTGGGGATGTCAACAGTCGCACCTGTACCCTTAGGTCCGACAACTACATACCATGAATTTTCGACTTCAAATACCTTAGCACTAGATAAATAATTCGCAACATCAGCCGCTGTTGTAACTTCAATTGTTTTCAGCGTAGTGAAGCGAGTTCCTCCGTAAGCCATGGGTGCAGCGTAGTCGTCTGGATCAATGTAGTCTGGGGCCCAACCGATTATATACACATCAAATGCATTTGGATCCATGATTGTATCCAAGTATACCGGCCATTCCATGCTTTGCACTACAACTTCAAACCCTAATTTACCCCACTCAGCTGCAAGTGCTGTTGCTATTCTTTCTCTCTCCACGTTACCTGCGTTGTAGAATACCCTTATTTTAGGTTTGGGCGGCGCTGGTCGGAGCAATAGGTATGCAGCTATACCGCCAATGATTATAATCGCTACTATTATTCCAACTACAATTTTTCTTCTTTGCACTGCAGCTAACATGCCTCACACCAGAGAATAGAGTTTGCTATATCACAGATGAAAATTTTTTAAAAAAAAGATGACTACATTTCATTAAAGACATTTCAATCACTTCCTTTAATGTCTCTGGGGTATCTACAAACTATCTGGTAGATGGAACATTTGCATAGGCATCCTCTGCATCTTACATACAATAGTGCTTCTTTTAGCTCGTGGACCTCCTGAATTTGATTTTTCTATATCTACCAATAGCTTAAGCGGAAAGGCTGCGTATTTGTCCCTTTGGTGTACTTTCGTGGTTTATAGAAACTAGTTGCGTGCTTCTTCGGAACCATCTACAGAACCAAGATCTGAGGTATATGTTATGACTGAAAGCCTTGCCATTTAGGGCAGGAGTAATATAGTAAGACTTATAAGTTCTGTATCTCTTGGTACGTTCCTAGAGCTAGCATGCGATTCAAAGCAAAAATAATAGCTCCAAGCCCGTACTATGCGAGGCAGAGTAATTCACCTGAGGGATCGAACTCATGCTGAACTAACAGGAGCTGGAGACGTAGCCTGAACCTCTCCTCAGAACGCTTGTTTCCCAGGACGGAAGATCAGTAAATATAGCTTAAGAATCTTGTTCTATATTCTTCTAAGGTAATGTTACCCCTTAATTCACCAGCATCGATTAGCATTACTCTCCCTGGTAACTGCAGGGGGAGGGCCAAATCACGTGTTGCAATGACTTTCTTAGTGTGCTTTCTTCGGATAAAATCTATGACGCGCCTTCTATTTTCTATATCAAGCATGCTAGTAGGCTCATCGAGGAAGATATACTCAAGATCATCGAGCACAAAAACCCTACAGAGGGAAACAAGCTGAGCCTGACCTGAAGATATATCTTTTCGCCTCTTATTCTCTATATTCTCCAGTCCAAACTCTCTCAGTATATCTCTAGCCCGCTCTGCAGCCTCATTTTTGGGAATACCTCGGAGGATTAGAGGAAGAGCCACGTTATCCACTACTGTGCCCCTTAGGAGGATTGGCTTTTCATGAACATACGCTATACTCTTACGTAACTTTAGTAGCTTTCCACTTCGCCAGGGGTTTTCTCCATTATATAGTACTTCTCCCTTTGTCGGAGGAATTATTAGCGACATTAACTTTAAGAGTGTCGTTTTTCCTGAAGCATTTTGACCAATGACATAGGTTACACTATCACTCAATGTTAAGCTTATTCCTTTAATTATGGGGCTTTTTCCATGAAAGTACCAGACATCCTCAAGCCTAATCACTCTTTGTACACCTTCAATAACCTTACCATTAATGATATTGAAACTAGCACTAGCACCAGTATGCCACCGAGATAGAAAGCTGATGTAAAATCTCCCTTCGAAATAGCTGCCGCTATAGCTGTTGTTAAGACGCGAGTTCGACCCTCAATATCTCCCCCAACAATTAGAGCTATACCAAGTTCACCGATAGCTCTTGAAAAGACTAATAAGAGGATTACAAGAATTTCAGGTAATGTTTCACGCAGCATTATTAAATCAGCGGTTCTATAATCAGCTCCTATCGAAATTACCAACTCCCAGTAAGTGTTTCTTGCATTGAAGAATACATCATAACTTAGTGAAACAAGCCAAGGAGTTATTAACAGCGCCTGACCTATTATTATAGCATATGGTGTATAGAGAAGATTGAGAAATCCAAGTAAACCTGTGCTGCTTAGAAGTGTACTCAGAACTAGACCAATAAGTACAGTTGGAATCCCAACTAAGCTCGTGAAAATGCTTACAATTACTGCTGAGACCTTAGTCCTACTCCTAGAAATTGCTAGCGATAGAGGAATCGACCACAGAACCGCTAGAAGCACAGCTGAAAAAGAAATCGCTATAGACCTTAGCGTTATGTCCAACAAACTCTCCAAGAGCTCTCACCTGTCTCGTTAGACACCAGTATTACGCATCTCTCCAAAAACTTTATCCTTTAAGATTCCCCTGGTAATATACATTAATATATTACATGCCTATGACTACAATAGGTATTTATATAAATTCTGGTTTTCCCTGATCCTTCGGTGAAAACGTTATGATTGATGATTTATTCTCACAAATTGAAGCACGATACAAGCGCTTTGATATCCGCTATGAGATTGCATCTATCCTGACTATAAAATTAGTAAGAGGAAGCATTGAAAAACTGCATGAGATGAGATCAGCCGGCTACGCAATTAGGATCCTTGAAGATGGCAATGTAATGCATATATCTACAACTGGAGAAGAAATTGAACCACAGATTGCATTTAAGCTAAGGTACCCATGGACAAAGCCGATCGACCTAGCGCCAGTACCTGCCGTCAAGGATAACGTCAATGTAATAGCTTCAAAGCCACTGGAGCATATTGATGTTGATGAGAAAGTTTCTCTGCTTAGAGAGCTTGACCAAATCCTCGTTGAGGCCGGTATTGAAAATCGAGACATACGATACAGAGAAATTATTGTTGAGAAGCATATTAAAAGTTCAGACGGTACGGACGTACGCATGAGAATTCCATATGCACATATTCTTATGACGGCCAGTTACAAATACCAAGATAAAATTGCAAGTATTAGGAGATCCTGGGGTATAATTGGAGGATGGGAACTAATGAATACTGATATGGTTAGGGATATCTTCAGGGATGCGTCAGAGAAAGTAAAAATCAGTTCTCAAGCAAGATCAGTCAAGCCCGGAGTGTATAATGCAATTGTTGACGGCGATCTAAATCATCTGCTAGCCCATGAAGCATTTGGACATGCATCTGAGGCAGATGAACTGCGAACAGGATCCATTCTAAAAGGCAGAAGAGGCAAGAAGGTGGCAAGTTCTCTGATAAATTTAGTTGATGACAAGAAATTCGAGGTGAATGGAATTAGAGGATTTGGTTGGATACCGTATGACGACGAAGGAGTAAGCGGTGGCAAAACTTATATAATTAAAGAAGGAATTCTTAATAGCTTTCTCTCTAACAGAGAAACGGCCTTTGAATTTAAACTCACGCCGACAGGTAATGGACGAGCTCAGGATTGGATGAACCCCGCCGTTGTTAGAATGACTAACACCCTAATAGAACCAGCAGATGTGAAGCTTGCCATGAGTAATGATGAGCTTATAGAGGAGCTTAGAAATGGTTTGCTCTTAAGGTTTGGCCGAGGCGGAGAAGTTAATCCCATGGCTGGGGTATTCACTTTCGGCGTTCAAGAGGTTTATCTCATTGAGAATGGTGAAATTAAGGAACAAATGGCAAGTACAAGCATTTCTGGAAATATACTAACAACTCTAAAGAACATAACTGCCATTGGAAAGGATTATGATAGACCGGAAATCGGGGCTGGATTTTGCGGAAAGGCAATGCAAATGGTTCCTGTCGGCGCTTGTGGTGTATGGTTACTCATCAAAAATATTCATGTTGGTGGTTAGAATGGATGTGGCTAAAAAATCGCTAGAAATCGCTAAGGAGCTTGGAGCAGATGCTACTGAAATATTCCATGGAAAGACGTTAGTAAAGATTATCTGGGTTGAGAAAGATATACTAAAACCAAGATACCTCGAAACAGAGGGCTTGGCTTTTAGAGTGGCTAAGAATGGAAACATAGGTTTCTCATATACGCTTCACTTAAGCGAAGATCATATAAGAAAAACGATAAAAGCAGCAATAAGGAGTGCAGAACTCAAGGGCAGAGATCCAAATTATGTAGGTCTCCCAGCCGCGAAAAGTATTACATCTAACTACATTAGGGAGGATATAAGAGACACTAGCCTGGAGGATCTCGGAAAGATATACAATGATTCATGGTCATTGCTAAAGGGAAATAAGAAAGTCACACTGATAGCAGGAAGTTCAATTTACTTTGAAGGACATTACAGAATCCTCAACACAGAGGGTGTTGATAGTACATTAAAAGGAAATGCTATAATCATAGCGCTATTTGCTTTGACGCAAGAGATACCACCGAACGTAGTTGCTGAGTTCTTGGTCGAGAGGAAGAGAGCCATAAAAGTTGAGGAAATTGTAGAAAGGCTTCTAGGAAAAGCTGAGAGAGTTCTGGGTTGTAAAGAGGTAAACTACTCTGGCAAACCTGAAGTCATACTGGCACCTAGTGCACTTGAGCCACTGCTATGGATTTTCATAGAGCAAATAATGGCATCTCGAATAAAGGCCGGAATGAGCCCATTCACAAAGGAGAGCTTGGGTCAAGAAGTTGCAAGCAAAAACGTTGATATAATAGATGACCCTTATAGTGAGAAATCAAAATTTATAGCAGATGTAGATTTCGAAGGCATTCCAACAAGACGAAAACCTTTAGTTAAATCCGGAAGACTCACAACAATACTTAATGACTTCTACCATGCTAAGTTATTCGATTTAGAATTATCAGCTAATACTATAAGGTTTGCTCCCAACATCTTTGATCCAGTACAAGTGGAACCGGCGATATCTCCATGGTTTATCACATTTGAGGGCAAAGAAAAAAGCCTCAACGACATCATAAGCGAGGTAGATAGAGGATTCTTAGTAGAGCAAGTCATGGGGGCACACCAAGCAGACCCCGTTAGTGGCAAGTTCTCTGTGCCAGCACTCGCGGTATATATAGAAAATGGAGAACTCAAGCATCCGATTAGGAACGTCATGCTAAGCGGAACCATTGGTGACGTCCTCAAAAATGTTGATGTTATAAGCAAGGAAAGAGAACTCTCCGGCATGGGGGCCGTAGAGGCACCATATGTGCGAACTAGTGGAATTGATGCATCCGCTGTTAAGGCACCTCTGAGCTACAGAATTCAAATGAAGATAGCAAATCTTCTACTCAGGCTCGGAGTAATAAAATTCTAAAAAATATGAGAATTAGGAGTTATCTTTTTCTTTTCCTATATTCTTAGAGCAGACAAGGATTACCTCTTCCCAAGTATCGGGCCTCTCAGCGATGCTAAACAGGATTCTATCTAGTATTTCTTTATTCTTCCTCACCGCATTGGCTAATGCTTCAGGCCAGATACCACAGAGAGCTACTCCCGCCTTAATTAATATCATCAAGAAACCATACTTTCTATTCCCTTTATCCGCAGCTAAGATTATAAAATACTGATCAAGATTCACATCAACTTCCTCTGGGGGCTTCACATCTTTTATATTATTCCATGCATAATAGTTCTCTCCCCTCCCTATCATCTCAACTATTTTCTCTAGAAATGATCTCTTTAAGATTGGTACACCACCAAAAATATCCACTACATCAGAAAAATTCATTCCTATATCCATAGCCTCCCCAGAACGAGGCTCTTTCCCCTCAAGAGTAACTACCCATTGCCGAGTCAATTTATACAACCTAAGCAATTTAAAAGAAGACAATTAAAATAAGTTATATAAAAACAAAACATATAAGTATACTACAACCAAAAGAGAAAATCCATGAGAAAATATATAACGCTTGTCGATATCAATCGGGGTAACATAATTCACGCAATTGACCTAAACTAGTCAACGAAAGACAGACACAAGGTATATACCGCGTCTTTATTATTGCATTACTATTATTATATTTCATTTTACAAATTCATATAAGTTCGGGCTGAGGTATTTGATATGAATAATAGGGCACGCATCCTAGTACTATCGATGCTTGTAGCCCTAGTAATGATGCCCTTACAAACAGTCGCAACAACCTACAATATCTTAGAGAAAGCAATCCCAATAAGCACACACGAACCGATTAATAATATGGACGCAACAAGAGAAATGCCCTCCGCGAGATTAAGAAATCTTGATGTTGAGATTAAGCACACTCCAATCAAACGCTTACTAATAGAACCGAAATTCCAAAACATCATCGTGATTCCTGCAGGTAACACAACAATAATTACTGGTAATCAGACATACACTGATACTGGATTCGAGGTATATGGCAACCTGACAATAGTTGATGCAAATGTAATATTCAATGGGACTAGTGGAATAATTGCAAAGAATGGAAGCATTGTCAAGATAGTCGACTCTAAAACGGAATGCTATCAAACTTCAATATACACTATAGATGCAGAAGCTAACACTACAATCACTGTAGAAGGGGGAGAAATAGTCGGCTGTACTGAATTCTCTATTGGTCACAACTATGCGGATATAGGAGTAAAAGCAACCCTAACAATTAAGAACTCTAAGCTCATTGATACACCACTCTATGCAATGTACTCCGATGTGACCATCAATTATGTTGAAGCTTTAGCGGAGGTTGGCGGAGGATACGATGCAATAACATTGGAAGGAGCAACTGCAACAGTCGAAAACTTAAACATTTGTGGAAAGAGTGGCCATGAATTCACTACTGGCCTTCACTTAAATGGAGTAGTCAGTACACTAACAGGTGTTAATGTAAATGGAACTTATCTTGCTCTATTTATGGAAAACTACACAAGCGCTGTGGTAAGAAACTGTATTTTTAAGAATAACTTGTTAGATATTGAAATCGTCGTCGGCGTGGGGATCTCCATCGAGAACTGCAAATTTAATGCCATTAGCGTCGCATACTCAGTGGGTGTGAGTATTATTGGCTGCCAAATTGAAAAGGCAGCAGGAGAATATTCACCAATGTATTTTCCACTCTACTTCACTGATACAGAGAATGTAGCGCTGATAAATAACACTATGATAGGCCTATCACCAGTATTTTACGGTTCTAGGTTTTACCATTTCTCAACGCATAAGATAGAGGGTAATAAAGTTAATGGGAAAAACCTATTATACTTAGTGAATGCGACAAACGAGGTAATAACTGAAGAATATGGAGCGATAATCCTAGTAGGTGTCGATAACGTAGTCATAGGCAAGCAAAATATATCTGACGTGACTTTAGCAATGGAGATAGTATTCTCGAAACATGTGACTACAGAAAATCCACTGATAAAAAATGTCGTGTATGGGATGTACATATTCGGTTCAGATGTCATGATTAAAGACGGCAAGATAAAAGACGCTCTTGCGGGTATATGGGCAGAAGGATCGAATGTATCTATCAATAATGCTTACATGAAATACATACAGGAATATGGTATTTTCGCTAAGAACGCGACAATATTCGTTAACAGGACTCAAATTGTTGAAAGCGGGATTGGTATTATAATAAATGTCGGTAAATTAGAGGTTATGAATTCAGTAATCTATATGAATGCTCTTGGAATATCGGTGGGGAAAGACACGAACACAACTGAGGTGCATTACTGCAGCATATACACAAACATGCAACATGGCATCTATTCAGAGGCTGCAATTGTCATCAATGCATCTTACAACTGGTGGGGCGTAAATGGAGCAGCACCTGAGCTCAAGGAGTCCGGCGAGCCATTTGATCCCGAAGAGGTTTGGGGTGATTTCACCGATGACACCTTCACGAAGCCTCTTAATGAGCCTATGTGGCTTCCATCTGAAGAAGGAGAAGAAGGCCCACAGCCTCCTCCACAGCCTCCTCCCGAAGAGGAAGGAGGAGAAGGTCCTGGAGGCGGTCTACCTGGAGTACCTACATCGGGTGTACTCGTCGCCTTAGCCTTAGCAATAGTGGTGGCTGCTATAATAGTCATAATTCGCAGAAGGGTCCCGGTAGCTAAGATTGCAGCGATGGCTATTCGTGGGAGAGGAGCATAGTCTTCCTACTTCTATTTTTTAGTCTTCCATTTTTAACTTTTCTTTCCTAAAGTCCACACAATTAAGTTAGAGTCACACAATTCTATGTTTATAAAAAAGAGTAGGAATTATATGCTTATACTATTTAGCTTCAAAGATGCACGCCGAGTACGGTGAGTAGAGCTAGGATAAAACCTACTATTCCTTCGCCACCTAGTATTCCAGATGCTGCGATTATTCCCTCTTTTTCCGTCTTGTTGCCTCTCTGGGCAAGTAGTAATCTTATCGTGCCTCCTATAGCTGCCAGTATAGCTAATGAGAAGCCTAGGAATATGCCGACGCCAAATGCTATAACACTTAGTGGAATTTTTCTGCCTTGTTTTTCAAATGTACTCATGAGACCCTCAAGTAAGAATCCTGCTAGTATTCCCCCTATGAAGAATTCTGGTGAAACTTTTCCTACGAGTACTGATGCGACAAGTTTCGATTGCGCAGCCGTTGGGTATTGGAGAGATAATACTTCGGGATGCGCCTTAAGGATGACTATTAATGCCAGGGAAGCTGCTATTCCACCTACTATTGAGGCTATCATGTCGCCGTAGGCTATATCAGCTGGTCTAGTTCCTATGATCTTGGCACTCTTGAAGTCATGACCTATGTCTCCAGCCAGTGCTGATGCTATAGATACGAATGCAGTTAACAAGATTGCTTGATTAAGGTCCATAGTTACACCAAGAAAGCCTAGGAATTGCATTGTGAATATACCTACGAGTAATCCAAATTGTTCGAGTGGGTCTATGTTAGTCTCTCCAGTAGTTTTTCCAGCTATTGTGCTCATGATCCATGCTCCTATAACACCCAGGAGGGCTCCAAGTGGATTTATCCCAATGATTACTAGTAGGAAGTAGCTAACTATAGAGAGAATCAGAGGAAGTCTTAGAATTAATGGAACAGACTTTAGCGTAAAGAAGGCTTTATACACTTCTCCAGATCTTGGAAAAGCTTTGAAGCAAAGAAATCCTATGCCTGCGCCAAGAACAATGCCCATACCAAAATTGCGGACTGGGGTCATAAAGTCTCCATACCCAATCACTTGAAATATAGGCATCAATATTACCCAGCCAGCAATGGCTCCTGCGAACCATGAGAATGAAGGTACAGGCCCCATTATGTACCCAGCACCAGCTGCCATGAGGAGTGGAAGTACCTGAATAATTATAACAACTGACAGAACGTGAATCTCCCATGATAGTATATTGATCTTTAGCATCCATCTAGCAATAGTGAATGCTGCAGCTAGGAGGCCAAAAATGAATAGGATTTTCGCTTCATGACCACCTTTCTCGATTGCTATGAGGACTTCAGCTCCCGCTCGTCCCTCCGGAAACGGTAGATCCTCACGATCTATGGTAATCCTCCTGACGGGGAGGGAGAGAGCAACACCGAGAAGAGCACCAACAATGCTTATAGCAATAATAGTACTCATTGGAGGCAAAGGAAGGTTGTAATTGTAGTTTTGGGAGATGACTATGTAAGCCGGTATCGTGAATGCCACTCCCGCAGCTATTAGCCCACCAACACTGCCCCCTGCTTGAGCAACATTAGCCTCATGCATGCTGTGACGTCTATTAGATACTACATCCAATGCAATGAGAGAAACATATGAGACAACTACAGACAGTATCACTGGCCATGGCAAAGCAGAGAGAAATATCGCAACGTAAGCCGAGGATACTCCGACAAGCATAGAGATTAAACAAGCAATGAGAATTGATCTTAGGCTTATTCCACGCTCTCCCTCAAATTCAGGATTCTGCTCCACTGGTGATCACTGGACTAAGCTTTCCGATTGAGGTGTCAAAGAATCATTTCAGCATTTAAGTATTAAATATATATCTCAACCATTGCATTAATACACAGCGGAGCAATGAATCCTAAGCTTTACGGTTATAATCGCCTGAGCTATGGCTGGGTTGCTTTTCAATTCTTCGGGATAATGCCTCCCTGGAAGACTTAGTTGTAGCCCGAGGACAATTGACACTACTGAAACTATCCTAGGAGATACGCACTTCCGTCTTGATAGTTACAAACGTCATGGCGTAACATGTTTAGCGCTGTCTTGCTTAACTCATTTCTTGGCAGTCAAAACACTCAGTTAAGGAGTTTTTCAATTCTACTAGTCTTGTAGAGCTTTCACTCATTTATCAGATTTATTCCATAAAAGCAATGCCGATAAAAAAAATCAGAAAGAGGTTTTAGTAGGCTTTCAAGTAATTTTTTACCAGGCCTTCACAAGGAAGAATCTTATCCCCCTGTCCATATAATGGTAGTTCGGTTTTGAATAGCTGTATTCGAGGCTGTGGAGATGTTTGAGAATGAGACCATATTTCTTGAAGTACTTAAGCATCGTTGAGATTGGTATTAATGTATTTGTGAGCCTGTCCCATATAACGAGTGGGTATCCCATGTATAATTCACGAATGAGAGCATCAAGGACCAATACCGCCTTATCATTCATGAGCTTTACTAGATTAAAGAAAGCCGTTTCCGTCCTCTCTAAAGAGTCAGTGTGATTAATCACAAATCCAAGACATAGAACAACGTCAAAGTAACCGTGAGCATCGATGAAATCATCAACACTCTTGGGATCGAAGATATCCAATAGATACGTTCTCCCTTCAAATTCAGAATACTTTGCCGTTGCTATATTTAGAAGCTCTGGGAGTATATCAGTAAGGTATACTTCAAAACCATAACGGAATGCAGCCCTAGATAAACGACCAGTTCCTCCTCCAACATCAATGAGACGTCGCTTGCCTTCCTTGCCATTCTCGTTTAAAAGTCCAAGTATTAGACTCCACATATCAAAAGTAAAGTCTGACTCTGAAGTTATCAGCTCCTCATCCATAGAGTTATAGAACTTAGACAACCTTTCTTTTTCGTGGTCTGATATGTACCCACTATCTCCCATCTAAGACACCAAAACTGGGGGGAGCGTTCCCTTTTGCTTACCCCTACCTTTCTATAATGCCTCTATACCAATATAATACATTAATGAATAATCCTATTAATATATATGCGTAGTATTACTCTATTGCATAATAGTTTCATGAACGCGATATAAATAATCGGAAGAACTGCTATTACTGCAATTAAGCGTATTATGATGCGATTAGAGAACAGGATAAATATGCGAGATAATTCATTATCGATGCATCAAAAGCAGGTCTATAGCATTAGGCATTAGAGACTTCTACAAATCCTTTGTTACGTGGTATATAAACCACAGAATGAATGCACTAGAATTTTACATAATCTATTAAGAAGTACAATTTGCAGTAGTATTCTCTTTTAGAATGTACCCGGTGATATGAAGTGGCAGAAAAGAAGAAGAAAGAGGAGAAGAAGAAAGAGGAGAAAAAGCCACCTGCATAGATAGCAAATAAATACAACTCTTTTTAAGTTCTCATATTTCTTTTATTCTTCTTTTTCAAAATAAATGATCTTGCTTCCTCCAATAAGGTGTTACCGTAGTGGACTTGCTCTTCTTCTTACCTAAAAGTCTGACACATAATATTAAGCATAAACTAACTGCTAGACATACCTACCGAAAAACTATAATCACATTCAATGGCATCAAACGAGTAAAGTTGCACGTATATAGTGTTGGCAAAGGTCTGTGTGAAATCCTTGGGCCTCTTGTAGTTGAGTACGATGAGAGGGTCTTCCCACGGTTCAGATATGGAGCTGATGTAGTGCTTGAGATTTTCAAATTGAGGGAGAAGGAGCAATTCTCCTTTCAGGACATTGTCTACATATTGAAGGATAAGTATAAGTGGCTAGGGCTCAATAGATGCACAGTCAAGAGACTCTATGACTTTGTAACAGATATCATTATAAATGCCATTCAGGGATCAGATAGCGATTGCGAGCTCATTAAACTCGTTCCCGATAAGCTACTACTGTTGATAGTACCCCAAAATAAGAAATTTATAAAAAGTGCACACCCGCCGATACCAGCTGCAAAGAAGGATGTTATATTTGTTAGCAATAGTGCTAACTCATATCTCTACAAGCTAATAACATACATTGAGCACTATCTGCAAGACAAACAATTCCAGGTCAAAAGTCTATCTAAACCAAATTTTAAATGGAACCCGCAAGGTTGAGACTATATTCTTTATAAACAATTACAACAACTGAAAGCTCCGCTCTTCAGGGCGGAAATGATGATATAGCAAGGTTTTAAATCCTGTATCCTTTGGTATATCCTGTTAATTCGAGCCATATCCCTGAGCCCTACATTATGCGGGATAAGGTAATACGCCTGAGACTGGCCGGGGCTGAACCAGCAGGAGCCAGGAATTTAGCTCAAACCTTTCAGATCCTTGCTCTTCAGATTAAGAAGGAGGTCAAAAGATCTCGCCATTCAGAACTTTGAATATGTACGATCTATAGGATTTAAACAATCGCTTCTTTTTTAAGTCTCATTGCTTATGATGTATTCACTGCTGCCTCTGTCATTAGGAGTTTGAGGTGTTTGGATATGATGAAGCCAGCCATTATAGCTCATGGTGGGGCGGGTGATGTTCCACTAGATCTCGCTAAAAAGCGCCTTGATGGTGTCATTGAGGCAGTCTCTTATGCATGGGATCTACTCATTAGTGGGGACTCTGCTTTAAATGCTGTTGTCGAGGCCGTTCGTATAATGGAGGATAATCCATGGCTTAACGCAGGGCGTGGCTCAAGCTTAAATGCAGATGGATATGTGGAGATGGATGCTCTTGTTATGGATGGCACTACCCTGAAGGCTGGCGCTGTTGCTGCAGTGAGAAGAATCAGAAATCCAATTTTGCTTGCGCGTTTAGTGATGGAGAGAACAAATCACATTTTATTGGTTGGAGAGGGCGCTGAGAAGTTTGCCCAATCACAGGGAATGAAGCTTGTTGACCCTGAGGAGCTTATTGTGCCTTATCAAAGGGAGAAATGGGAGAAAGCCAAGATGACTAGTGGTGCGTCCATTGATACTGTCGGGGCTGTAGCTCTGGACTTCGAAGGGAATATAGCTGTAGCTGTTTCTACAGGTGGGTTATTTATGAAACTTCCAGGGCGCGTTGGCGATACACCAATAATTGGTGCTGGTGGGTATGCTGATAGCAATATTGGCGGTGCATGTGCCACTGGACTTGGTGAGGCTGCTATGCGTGTTTTGCTCTCTAAGAAAATCGTTGATCTGCTAGAGATGGGATATGATCCTCAAACCGCAGCGAGGATGGGAATAGAATACATGGAGAAAAGAACCAATGGTTCATGTGGTGTTATAGTTCTCGATAAATTTGGGAGAGTGGGATTCTATAAGAATACAAGAATGCTACTATATGCCTATAAGACTAAAGATAAGTTTGATGCGCAAATCTACATTTAATCAACTCTAAAACAGATAGTAATTCATTGAATCACAATTTTTGGTTTTTGACCTTCCTCTGCAACTACTTTTACGACAACACTATCAGTTAATTTCAAAACTTTTGCCTCTTCTTTACTTATGTAGATTGCATATCCAGCTCCAAGCTTTGATACTTTTCTTACTGATGCAGACAAAACCCCGCTCTCACCCTTGAGTACCTTAGAGGCCAACTTCACGACGCCTCTTAATATAACTCTTCGTTCGATAAACTCAGATAGAATTATTGCCTTTTTGAGCTGCCTAAGGTCAGCCTCAATATCTTTGAGAATATTGACTAATTCGGGTTTAGACTCTAAGGTTGGAGGTATGAATGGTATTGCCCCGCCCTGAATAATTGTCTTAGCTAACTCTATGCTCCCCTCGACTTCATGTAACCGCTGAAATAACTCAACCTCACTGTTCACCCTAAAGCTTATTCTGACGCTTTCAAACAACTTTTGAATCTTCCCCAGGAACTCCGTTACATTAAACACTCTAAGAGAACCATCACTATCAGGTACATAAGTTAGCACAGAACCATTAGCCTTCCAACTCAGTATTGGGAGGTAAATATTGTTTAAACCTACATTCGATTGAAACCATCCATTTTCATCTGGAAGCGAAATATAAGCATCAGAGAATAGTCTTCCAACTTTCTTCACGTCTGAAATCACCTGAAATTTCATATCAAGAAATCTAACGACAAATCCGCCGAGCAGCCTGAAGGCTTCGGTAGGTCTATCATATGCATATGTTTCATATATTGACCTTAGCGCACCTCTAAGACGATCAGGACTGCAACTTTTGCTAACTGCCAGTATTGGTATGTCATCTGCAAAATCTCCACGAATCTCGGGATATTCGGCCAGGATAGCAGTCAGATATTCTAGGTAGGCTTTGGAGATTTCTGGAATAAAATTCTTCACAAGTATATGCTCATTGGTCTCACTAATTACTATGGTGTGCCTATCGTCCTGGGTTAATTGGATGTAAAACTCCTCGTTTAACTCATTATAATCCCTGTTTAATAGCTCACGAAGAATTTCAGCAACAACTCTAGTTGTCAAATGAGACATTCTACGTCAACCTACTTATCAAAACTGCATCAATGCTAACTATATCAAATAATATGCTAATCTACAGATAAAATAGCATAATACAGACCGAAAATATTAAATTCAATATTATATGCAAAGTATGTTAGTATGTATGTTAAACAATGTTTAACATTATGTTATACGTAAGAAGGGCTAGGTGTCTTACTCTGTACCAGAGTCCAGAGATCAGAAGCTACCTAGAACACATAGAGAGGGAAACATCAATCTATGGAAAGATCAGTGACGCCACTGCCATAAAACTGGTGGATAGTCTAAGTACTATTAGCAGTGATCAAACTTTAGCTTCAGCTCTGAGGAAATTCTTCAATGTACTGTCAGGAAGTAAGAGTTGGGATTTTGCATTCTTCGTTCCATATACTATAGATAAGGGCTTAAATGATGCATGCGTCGCTAATATTGTTAGCGACAGCAAACAAATTCTCATTAGAGCATTTAATGAGGCTGCTAGAATACCGAGTCTTAACGCACAGAATTATGCTTACATGACAGTAATTAAAGGTCTGTATTCGTGTGGATTAACCCGCATCGGTGATAATCTCTCTCGCTCGCTAACCAAAAATGTTAATGACATTTCTTCCTTAGAGCGCTATATGTATGTTGCTAGAGCTATAGCAGTGAAGGATTTTGATGAATCGGACAATGCGTTTATGCTAATTAAAGCGAAAATTAATCAAATCAGAGAAGACCTTAGCAAGGCAGTTCTCCTGGTTAAGCTTGCACATCATATATCAAAGACACTTAATGACGCAGAAGGAAAAAGGATTGCCACTGAATGCCTAAGGGAAAGTCTAGAGATCAAGAACGGTTCAGCTATAGATCACGTAAAGTACCTGTCCTTAGCTCTACCTTATATATTCTCAGTGGATCTGACTCTTGGATCCAAATTGCTTGATTCCCTGCTCTATTCAGTAATCTCCAGAAGAAATTGGGTTGAACACTGTAGGCAATTTCTAGAGAATTGTGATCTAGTCATTGATAGTGTTGAAAGAATTCTTAGGATTGAAAATTGGGTTCACCGCATTTACACAGAGAAACGAATATCTAAGGCGGATTATTACAGGCTTATAGCAGCAACAAGAGGTGTTATTGTTTACTTGGACCCATTCTATGCATCTGCCATAATTACTTCAAATCATAGTCCTGTTGCTGGAGTTTCTACTCAGAGCGTTGAAGCTTCAGTTGATATAATAAAGAGCCTAACTAGACTCAATATCTCCACAGCTTACGAACTATCTTCAACGTTAATGCGCGAGCTAATTGCCGAGAATAGACACTCAGAAGCCATAGAGCTATGCGCCGAGCTGCAACAATACTTTCCTATGAAGACTCGAGAACAGTATGACTTTATCATACTCCCTTCCCTTAAGAAGCTCAATAGAAGCCAGATAATTCAACTACTTCCAAGTCTATCATTATTAAACACAAGTAGTGTGGTAGACTTAATTAAAAACCTGTTGAGGAGCATAGAGAAAGTCTCTAATCCACTGATACGAGCCCTTGAGGTAGCGAAGATAGCATCAGCAATACATAAAGGTCAGCCAACCTGGAGTAAGCAGCTTCTCTTGTATGCTGAGGAACTTGTGGAGGGATATGACTGGGAGAAAAAAGCAGATGTTATCGAGATTATCATTGAAACTCTTATAAAAATCGATGAACGAGTTGGTTTAAAGAAGTTCCAGAAATTGATAAGTTCAATAGCTGAAACTAATCCCAAAGTAGCAACTCGTATTATCGAAAGACTAATGCCACACTTGAAGTATCATGAAACAAGAACGATAACAAAGCAACTCCTTCAATATGCTACAGAAAACAAGAAAAATGATGTTAAGGACTGACCTCCTCCCCGTCCTAAAGTGCGGGGCTTTCGGTTGTAATCCCAAGCTTCAGGGGAATTCTAGGACTAGAATCTTTGTCTCCTCTGGTAATTTATCGGGTATATCCCAAGTATTGCTTCCTGCTCTTATGATCTCGCCCTTCCATAATTTTATGAATTCATCAATCGTACTTAGCTTGCCGAAAACTCCCGGATTTAATTTTCTGTGTTTATAGTGCATTGGGACAGCAATCCTTGGATTAAGTTGTGCAATTACATTCAGTGCTTCCTTGGGATTAATTGTGTACACACCACCCACTGGTATAAATAGGAAGTCTGGGCGACCAAAACTTAAGATCTCTTTAGCCTGCCCCTCTGTGAGAACGTGACCCAAATCCCCAAGGTGTACAAATACTTTGCCGCCATATTTTACGACATAAATTACATTCTTTCCTCTTAAACTACCACCTCTTGGATCGTGGGCCACTTCTACGCCTTTAATTACCGCGGATCCAATAGTTCTTTCACCCTTTGCACCTATAAGACAGCTCTTTGCCACACTACAATTGTTATGGTCAAAGTGATCATGAGAGCATAAAGCTAGGTCGGCATGAACTTTGAGCTCAATTTCACCTGTGCCACTTCCATATGGGTCAAAAATTATAGACTTGGGCTCCTCTGTTCCCTGAATTTCGAAGCAAGCATGTCCATGATATAGCAGCTTCATAGAAAATCACCAATATGCTAGCAAGAAGAATAAAAATAGACTTTAAATACAGAAGCTCTGATTACCAAAAGTGTCAAAGTCACAAAGAAAAAAGACTGAGCTATAGAGTTGCCCTTTCAAATACAATAAGAGCCATACTCACAAACAAAATCATCAACATTATAAGCGCTATTAGGTCCACTAGGACACCCATTACTGACATACCAAGCGCAAGACCCCTAACAAGATCTACACCATAAGTTAGTGGACTGTGTCTTCCGTAAAAGTTTTTAAGCTGTTTTAGCTACTATAGATACTTGGAATCAAGAGAGGTACTAGGTGGTGTCCGAGAAGCTCTATAGAACTAGTGAGGTTGCCGAGTTACTGAGCATTAGTGTTTCTACTGTTAAAAAGTGGATAAAGCAGGGTAGACTGCACGCTCTCAGAGTCGGGAAGCTGTGGATGATCCCGGAGAGCGAAGTCAGGAGAACACCATAGAAGGGGTTGTTGGGAACGGTCACCAAAACTATTCAGAAGACGCTGAAGATTAAGCTTGTACCAGTCTCCAAGAGAGATAAGGTTCTTGTACATTGCCTGCTAAGCGATTACACAAACCTTCTCACGGATGCTTTGAACATAGTAGTTAAAAACGATGTGAGGAGCAGGAAGAAGGCTCACGAGTTCTGCTATAGGTATCTCAGAGAAAGGTATCCGCATCTCCACAACAAATACGTTGAAGAAGCATACAAGAGGGCTCTCTCAGTATACAGAAGCTACAGGAGGCTTCTCAGAAAGTGGATGAAGCACAAGCGAGGGAACCCGCCTTCACCACCAAGCGTTGATGTGAACAGAGTGGTTGATCTACACATCGATACGTTCAGAATCGAGGAAGAAAACATCTTCAAAATCCTCAGGTTGTCCATTGGTGGTGGCGAGTATGCTAAGTTTATCATGCTGGTTTACGACCATGCGTTGAGAGAGCTCAGTAATGCTAAAGTCTCTAACTCGAAGATCATCGTAGATAGAGATGCCCTATACCTTCTCCTAACCATTAGAAAGAATGTTGAGGTGTTTGAGCACAGGAATAAGCTGGTGATTGATATCAACGAGGATAGCGTAGCATGCCTCCTCGTAGACTATGAGAAAAGTAGAGCTGTGCTCTTCACGATAAGCTACAAGATAAGCAGGTTACGAATGAACTACAGGAGGATTCGAAGATCTATTCAGAGAAAAGTGGACAACATCTACGAGAGGAACAAGTTGCTGGAGAAGTACGGTGCTAGAGAGAGGAACAGAGTTGAGGATATAGTGAAGAAGGTTACAACTGTTATAGCTGAAATCGCTAGAATGCACAAAGCGGATATTGTTAGAGAGAACCTGGAGAACATGAAGATGAACAGTAGGAAAAGTAGTAGAAAGCTAAACTACAGGCTTCAAACACTTCCATATAGAAAGATGATATTCAACCTAGAGTACAAAGCGTACGAGAGAGGCTTTAACGTCGTTGAAGTTGATGCTAAGAAAACCTCTATAACGTGCCCATCCTGCTGGTACGTGGACAAGGAGAACAGAAGCGACGACAGATTCAAGTGCAAGAAATGCGGATTCGAGTTTAACTCACACTATGTAGCTTGCCTAAACCTCTTCTCCCGCCTCAATGACGGCGTGGTAGCCATCAGAGGCGGGAGAATATATGCATACCTCGAGGCGGGCTCAGTGGTGCCCGTCGATGTAGCTCCCGATGACCCTGCGATAGGTGAGCAGGTGACGAGGGAGAAGCCCGTGTTGACAATACCCAAGATAATCAAAAACACCTGAACAAACCCAAATAAGCAACACGGGCAACCACTTTAACTCATCGGGTGTGCCAATAGCAATTATTTTGCCGAAGTCAATAATCGCTATTCTATCGCACAGAGCATCGGCCTCCTCCAAATAGTGAGTCGTGAGAAGAATCGTTACATCCTTTTCCTTTTTTATCCTGCGTATAAACTCCCACGTATAAGCCCTGGTGTGGGGATCAAGACCGAGTGTTGGCTCATCTAGGAAGAGTATTTCTGGCTCATTAAGCAAACTCCTAGCTATCTCTAGTCTTCTAATCATTCCACCGCTGTATTTCCTCACAGGAACATCTTTCCACTTCTCAAGTCCCATGAATTTCAATGCATCAAAAATCCTCTCCTTAAGAACACCACCTGCCAGTCCATATAGCTTTCCATAAACCCAGAGATTCTCGTACCCAGTCAAATTTCTATCCACTGTGACATCTTGAAAAACGATGCCAATTTTCTCTCTGACAGCCTTTGACTCCCTTATTACATCATATCCTCCCACGAGAGCTGTCCCCTCAGTAGGCTTTAGAATAGTAGCTAACATATGTATTGTAGTGGTTTTGCCAGCACCATTAGGACCAAGCAAACCAAAGATTTCACCCTGTGCTATCTCTATATTTATGTGATCAACTGCCACAAGATTACCAAACCTCTTAGTCAAATTGAAGGTCTTTATTGCTGGTCCCACAACAATCACCACTATCCAAACATTTTGAATGTTTATCTATTTATTTAAATATATCAAAATGATATATCATAGTGTAGTATACTTTGCCTTCACATGTGGTGGTAATGATGCATATTAAATGTGGATGCGGATGGGGACATGGATCACATTTTCGCGGACCTTTATGGCGACATATCCCAATACCTCTTAGAGTCCTTGAAGTACTTATACTGAAAATGCTATCTGAGGCTCCGATGCACGGCTATGAAATCAAGAAAAAGTTAGATGAGATCGCAGGCGGTTTCTGGGACGTGTCTTTCTCTAGAATTTACCCACTATTAAGGAGAATGCTTCACCATGGACTGATTAAGCGGGAAGTTTCTGAAAGGGGCAAGAAGACGCTCTTTACATACTCTCTAACTGAGAAAGGAAAAGAAATTCTAGAAGAAATGCTAGGAGAAATCGATGAAGCTATACTCCTCTTAACTGAAAAGAGTAAGAAAAGCCCATTTGCAGTGCTCAAACTGGTGCCTCTCCTTAGCCCACTGGGCCTGGCTGTAATAAAAATGTTGCCCGATGAAACACAAAAGGAGGTACTTCAAACTCTAAAAAATGCGCTAACGAGCCTCTTGAAAGTCATAGAAGAGCACCTAAAAGAAACTGAAAAGGCCTGAAGCAAAGCCCCAGCAATTTATAACTGAAAGTCTCGCCCTTCGAGGTGGGAGGAGGTCCAACCACAATTTAACTCTTTTTTAGATATCCGGCTCATTTAGGCTTCGAATATCCAGTTAAGCCTGGATCTGTGGTATAAATTCAATTGTTTTATTCAATATATCACACCTAGAGATAAACTAGATTGTTATCAAATGTTATCACAAGACCTTTTCTTAGCCAATTGATTTATATACAACAAACAGTAAGTCGGTGTGCTTTATGTTGTATAGAAGAGCCCTATCCGTCTTAATCCTAGCAGCCCTTATCATTCAACCCATAGCATTAATCAACGAAATAATGGGATATTATTCCAACGCCCACAAAAAACCAGAAACTACAATAAAAGAGGTTGGAGACAGTATCTACATAATTAAGAGACTCCCAAATGAAATCATAACAGTTAAAATAGACAAAAAGCTCCTAAAAGCAGAACAAGCTGGCTCTACACATAGTCTCTGGTGGAACGAAAGCTGGGAGTATAGAGTCAATTTGACAATCACAGAACCTAACGTCATAGATCGAACCGACTGGCCTGTAGACGCCTATTTATCATTCAATCCACCAGCTCAAAAATACTCCGTGAGACTTATTGAAGTACTAAGTAGCGAACCATATTTTCAAGAGGTACCCTATCAACTATGGAACATAACAATGTATAACTCAACACACATATCATCAGCAACAATAACTTTCCTAACATCGATAGCTTACGGAGGAAGCAAGCAATTTCAAATATATTGGAGCACACTAGAAAAAGATCCGCCGAGCTATCCAAAACGAGTATCAGTCACTACAGCATCATCGCCAGAAGGAACTCAATATACAGTATCGTCCTCACAAGGGTGGTCCGTGAAAATCCCCCCGACTTTAGGAGGGAAAGTCAGCAACTTGACTTTAGCCTCTGGTGATACCATAGGCCACACTCACTTACACTTCGGAATATCAAGAAACCCCACACTGACGTATGAAGGATACCTTGGAACTGGCAATACAGATAGCGGATCCTACATGTGGCGTGGTATAGACGAATATCAGGATCCTTTAACCAACATCTACGCTGGCATAGTTTTTGTGACATACAAAGTCACAAACTTGGCACTAATTGATCAGAACCTAGGTGAGATAGCTAAAGTAAACTTCACATATAGGTTTTATCCATGGGGCATAATTGTAGAGGAGAAAGTAGTGTGGCAAACAAGCGACGATGCAACCTACTTCGTTGGAGGCTGGGTATTCGACCAAAATAATGGAGCCGGACCAGCCTCAACGTTCGATAGAGTCGGAAGTGACACTGATATTTCTAGACTCCCTCCAGTGATTGAGTATCCAAGACTGACTGGATCCATCGCAGGTACTTTTGGTAAGATTCTTGGTAATACATCAGGCCCTTGGTTGAGAGTTCACAGAGTGTATCTCACAGCAGGCTCTCATACAATAGCGGTGACCGGCACGCCAGATGATCCCGGGCTGATCGTATATGACCCAAATGGTGCCTATGTAACCAGTAGATCCGGAGTTGAAAATTCTGTTTCAGTAACCGTGAGTGTTACTACGGCGGGATACTATTTCGTTGCAGTCTATTGTTATGATGAGGATGCTCCCTTAAATGGTATAATGGATTATACTCTATCTATCGATGGTGTTGTATACACGGTATCCTGGGTTTATGCCGCGAACAACTATGGAACAATACCCTATAGTGCAATTTCGGTCCGCGACTTACCCGTAACTAGTGAAGCTGTGGGTAAGGAATATACTGTTGATTTATCATGGAGTACAAGTGATAACCTGGACTTATACATCTGCAATCCCGATGGAAACATATCAGGGCTCTCAATAGGAACTACTATAGGGGAAAGAGTTATATTTACGCCGCCTAGTGCCGGCCACTATACGATACTAGTTAGTCGATACAGTGGGACTTCCACTTCAGTAGCATACACAGTGGATATACTTGTCAAAGCAGGTCCAGAATATGAAGATGTTTCTGGTACTGCAACGGGGAGAAACCTAGCCTTCTTCCACTCAACCGAACCTAGAGGTATAGGCATAGATATACTTAGTGAAGAACTTCCGGGAACTCCGGGATCCGTGAGCACAATATGGTATAATGAGGGAGATGATTCCGAGGAGGATTATATTTTCTGGGCGCGCAGATACACAGGATTGCAAGTATCTTTAGGTAGTTCCCTAAGGATCAGATACGCTATTATACTTTGGTCCCCTGCTGGAACTACAGATAGTGAAAGATTTGCTGATTTCTCCAGATTAGTTAAAATGGTTGAGAATCCTCTTCAACGCAGCCTTGGTAGTGTTGAAAGATACAAGATACTGGTAGCGGTTGAGGCGCTAGATAAAGATGAAGCAGGCATACAAAATGTTAACATATCGTTCTATGACTCTTCTGGCATAAAAAGATACTCAAGACTGACGGGTGCGGATGGCAGAGCAATTTTTGATGTCGAGAGGGTATTCTGGAATATAACAGCAGAATTTGCAAGTGGTGGATATACTTATAAGAGTTTCATTCAAGCCTACTATAATAACTCAGCAGAATATGGCTACACTGTTCATAGTACTTCAGAATCAATACACTTTAGTGAACTAGTCAAGTTTGTTATAAGGGCATTTACAAACGAAACCCCACCTAATATACTTTCAGGAGGTTACATCTACCTAAATAGTAGCGCAGAGAAGAACGCTAAAAATATGGACATGGTGGTAGCCGGGTATACTGATGCTTATGGATATTTCCATGCATACATTCCTTATGGAAGTTGGTCGCTAAGATTCAACAGAACAGGCAACTGGGATCACACTATTCTGTACGTAGATGAAAGCCTACAAAACAATATCACACCAGTTGGGATCATTCATACACTAGATATTAATACTGGAGTTATATACTATTTGAGAGACTGGGACTTCCCGCAATTAGGAGTAACAACAGTTGCTGGGAAGCTTGAAGTAGTAACAACGCCGTCGCCTTTAGTTATTTATTGGAAGGATACATTTACAATCACGATTGGTCTCAAGAGATCAGATACAGATGAGTTAATTAATGGTACTATAAACTGGTGGATAATTGCTCCTGATGGTACCATATTAGATAGTGGCTCAGTTATATCCAATCGAAACTATGTATACATTGTATACAACACATCAACACTACCAGCCGGTGTTACATATACGATTCGAATAGAGGCCAGCATAACAGAAACTCCTCCACCAGGCATTATATTCTTGGATCCAGTACCTGTTCTGAGGGATCTTACAGTAAGGGAAAGAATAGCAATATCAGAAGTTACAGTAGATCCTGCAACGGTAATATTCTGGAACGAATCGCTAACAATAACTGTTAGATTGACAGACGCCTTTGATGGCTCAATTGTAGGCGGCGCATCCGTGAAAGCTACTATAGTTGGTGTAGGCGACTTTACATTAGTGGAAGTGTCTGGCGGCGTGTACAGGCTACATATAGGAAACTTCTACTGGAGTGCCGGGCTGTATAACGTAATGATAGTTGCTCACAAGGACAACTATGCACGAGTGGAGAAGTCATTTGCTGTGTATGTAGATGAAAGACCGACCGATCTTAATGCACCACAGTACATAGAAATACAATGGCAAAGTAGTTATAGTCTAATTGCAGAGTACATAGATTCTAGAACCAACCGCCCGATACCTGATGCGAATGTCACATATTATCTGACTGACTTAGCTGGAAACGTAATCTTACAGGGCCAAATGATTTATTCTCAGGGCAAGTACTCTGTGACACTTAACATAGCTCTATTATCGGAGGGCACATATATGGTAAACATTCAGGCGAGTAAAAGCAACTACCAAAGCAGAACCGTGAGTATTTACCTCGCGATAAGGGCCCGAGCTACACAACTATCCGCGGAGACTACTAAGCTATCTCTAATCTATGGGCAAGATATCTCTATCAGATTCTACTACAAGGATATAGAGTCTGGTGAACTAGTGACTGAAGCCGAGGCCTCGTATGATATGCTAGGCGTGGACGTTGACTACTCCTCAAGTGGTAGCTTGCTAGACCTTGGAAACGGAACATACCTGCTATTTATACCAACGACAAACATAGGCTTCATTGGAACATTCTCAGTCACAATATTCCTATCCAAAGTCCAC
>JANJXX010000007.1:0-439 GCA_024720975.1 Candidatus Panguiarchaeum symbiosum
CGGGAATAGCAGTAACCGAATCCTAAGTGATGGGCTTGTAAAATACTTTAGTGAGTGCAGCGATCTCTCAGGTAAGAGGGCAACACATGCGCTAAGAAGTGCCTAGGGGTTAAGCAGCAGTTCTTGAATAGTTAACTTTATATGACATTTCTTAACACTTATTTACATGATGATTGAGAAGTTGCTGACGCTCAGCGAAGCCTGTAAGAGGTTAGGGGTCAAGCAGCAGTTCTTGAATAGTTAACTTTATATGACATTTCTGGGTATTTGATGAGTGGAGCGCCGAATGGGCTTTATGCCCAATATGTGGCGAAGTAAACCCAAGATGTGGGGTGCTTTACCGTTGCCCCCGAAAGCCACCGATGAATTTAAAGAGGTGGAACGGATAGTTATAAAAAGTTAACTATCCGACAACGGCACCAGAACTAGGGGTTCGGGG
>JANJXX010000007.1:447-58117 GCA_024720975.1 Candidatus Panguiarchaeum symbiosum
AGGCTTCTGAAATGTAACAGTTGTGGATATGAAAACGATAGAGACATAATAGCATGTTTAAACCTCTTAAAAAGAAACCCAAGATGTGGGGAGTCTCCGTTGCCCCCGAAAGCCACCGATGAATTTAAAGAGGTGGAACGGATAGTTATAAAAAGTTAACTATCCGACAACGGCACCAGAACTAGGGGTTCGGGGCGCACCCCCGCATTTAACTTTTTTTAATTCAATTAGTGTGGTGGTTTGATTACTAGGAATAATACCCGATGTGTTGACTATATACTAGAATTTGAGAAGCCTTTCTTTCATTGGTAAAGTAATTTCAATGAGCTTAGAGCCAAAAACTCAGCATACTTGGAACTCCGATCAATCAAGCAGTTATGATTTGCTGTAGTTGGTGCTTAATGCGCTTCAAGTACGTTATATACCCAGACAGAGAGCTGTATCCATTTTTTATGGAAGAGATAAGGTCTGTTATCATGAATGCTAAAGTTATGCTTGAGCCAAAAAAGATAAATAATGAAAAGCTTTTTGTTGAATCAAATGAAGATATATCTAGGTCTATTCTTCGCTTGGCATCAGCAAGCAAAGCTTTCCTCCTAATCGATGACATTGCTCGTATTCATGAGTTACTTTTGAGCGGTTTCTGTTCAAGAATTGGGCATTACATTCCCTACACTATACGATTTCTAAGATTTCATGAAAATGTTTGCGAAGCTAGGAAAATCCTCAGGGAAATAATCCAAATGTCCCCACTAGTTAGAGTTTCATTAAATGCACCACAATTGGAGTTAGATTTATTGCCAGAAGGACTTGGAGTAAGAGTTCCTGTTGGAAGGGACGTCGCACTTAGCAGGGATCCTAAGTATAGGCCATATGCACCTCCAGCGACAATGAGCAGTTTGCTTTCAAGGTTGCTAGTGAACTTGACGGGTCTCTCCCCTGGACAAACATTCCTTGACCCCTTTTGTGGAACAGGCTCTCTGGCACTAGAGGCGGCAGATATGGGATTGAAGGTAATATGCATCGATATTAATCTCAAAGCTATAGAGGCAGCTGAAATGCTTTTGCATGAATACTATGGTTTCAAGGAGGTGAATCTCCGTGTTGGAGATGCCAGACACTTGCAATTGGAGGACGATTCAATTGATGGAATTGCAACAGACCCTCCGTATGGCATAAGTTCATCAACATTTGGCGCAGTACTAATTGATCTATACAGAGACTTCTTACTTGAAGCATATAGAATCTTGAGGAGCAATTCTCGCCTAGTTATATGCCATACGCAATCAGTTCCCATTGGGAAACTTGCAGCTGAGATAGGGTTCGACTATGAACTTATGTTCTCAATGAGAGTTCACTCCAGATTAACAAGGTTTATCTCAATATTGAGAGCAAGATGATGATTTCTGCAGTTTTTTGATGATCATTTTAGTAAATCCAATCAGACTGTGTGCCTCCCTCCCTGTTAGAAATGCTCGCCGTGCGAAATTTATTAGTATGCGTCTATATATCTCCTTCTTCGGTTCTGGGAGTTTTTCAGAGACCATGTCCAAAAGCAAAAGCACATTCCTGATAAGTATCTCCCTCTCCAGGTGTGTTGCAGGCCTATACGGCAATTCTCTGAAAGTCTTTGCTAGCAAGGAAAGCTCATAGGCACATATAGCTACAGCATGTGATAAGTTCAATGAAGGATAAGCTGGACTTGTGGGCACAGTAATTACTAAATCGCATTTCTCTAAATCTCTATTACTCATCCCTCGCTCCTCGTTTCCGAATAGAATCGCTATCCTGGAATTCTGAGGGAGTATTGCTCCTCTTAAGCTATCAATGGGTATCGCAATTCGTAGTGGATTTTTTTCACTCCCAACTTTAGCAGTTGTTCCGAGCAGGAAGTCTATTTTCTCGCTGTTTATGAATTCGTCTAGGGTTTCATAGATCTTAGCCCCAATCAAAACATCTCTTGCACGCATGGCTCTTCTAATGGCTTGTTCTCCTATCTCAGTGAGGGGCTTAATAAGGACTAATTTTTTAAAACCGAAATTTTTAATTGCCCGCGCTGATAAACCTATATTCCCGGGGTATTTTGTTTCTACGAGGACGAAGTAAACATTTTCAGCATAATTTGTTAATGTACTCTGACTATACATTCAGACCAACTGAGGGATAACATTGACTAGCTACGCACTTGTACAATATACTTTCAAAGATTTAGGTATAATATTCGAGATCCCTTACTTACAACTTATAGTTTTAGAGGCCTTATGTAAGATCCCACCTGGAAAGGTTACTACTTACAAAGATATCAGTACTGCATTAGGGGATGGCATTGCATCAAGAGCGGTTGGTTATATAATGAAGACTAATCCCCTCCCGGACAGATATCCATGCTACAAAGTCTTAGGTTCAGATGGTAGTCTCAAAGGATATAGCCTAGGCATAGAGAAAAAATTGAGCCTCCTCGAGATGGAGGGTATAGAAGTCAGACATCAGAGGATAACCAACGTTGGAAAGTATCTAGTTGATCCTTCAGAACTTCAGATTCCACCAGTTCTGTCTTCTATGAAGGGGGTGCAAGAACTCTTAGCAAATAAGGTTTCCTTAACTACGGAGAGAAGAGATATACGTTTCGTCGTAACATTTGATTTATCATTCCTAGACGGTCCTCCAGACATAGGAATAGGGGTTGGATGTGCCTTCGATCTCACTGACAAGAAACTACTAGGAGTAGGAATAAGCTTTGTGCCAACATTTATTCCTTATATACCAACATATCTAGCTTTCAGAGAACTTCCGGCGGTTCTTGTATGTCTATCTGCAATAAAGAAACACATTCCTAGAATTGATGCTCTAATCCTCGATGGTCAGGGAATACTTCACCCGAGGGGTTTTGGTATAGCGTCCCATGTGGGCGTACTAACGAACATACCTTCAATTGGAGTAGCGAAGAGTCTGCTAGTTGGAAAAATACTAGACACATGGATACACAAGGGTAAAATAAGGTATACGCCGATAATTCATGCAGACAAAATAGCAGGATTCCTTGTAGTTCAAGGTAGGAATAAAATCATAGTTTCTCCTGGTCACAAGTTCTCTCCAGAGGATGCCTTAGAGTTTGTCACTAGACTCGATTGGCCGAACAACGAATCGGAACCACTTATAATCAGGCTCCCTCATAGGATAGCTTCGCGATTAAGAGACTATGCTAGAAAATCTGCCGAACAATTCAAGAATGATGCAAAGAAACAGCGGTCTCTACAAGACTTTTTAATTAATGCATAACCTACTGCTTTATAATGGTAAAACGGCAGGTATGATAGTGATAGACGCTAAGAATACCCGGAGAATGAGGGGTAGAGGTAACTCAAATGGGTGCGTACAAATACATACAAGCGTTCTGGGCTGACAAATCATCGGAGGAATTTACGAAAATAATGAGGGATCGGTTGATACAATGGAGGAAAGAAGCTGCGGTCGTCAGAATAGAACGACCAACCAACATAACAAGAGCACGTAGGTTAGGGTGGAAGCCAAAGCAGGGGTTTATACTAGTTAGGGTTCGCGTCAGGAAAGGTGGACAGAGAAAACAGAGACCCAGAGCTGGTAGAAAAAGTAAAAGGTTAGGAATTAAAGGTCATACTGTTGGAAAATCGCTTCAATGGATTGCTGAAGAAAGGGCGGCTCGAAAATATCCCAACTGTGAAGTTCTAAATTCATATTGGGTAGGCGAGGATGGACAATATGTTTGGTATGAAGTTATTCTTGTTGAATCAAGCAACCCAGTAATACTAGCCGACAAAAACATAAACTGGATTGCCAGCAATAAGCATCGCGGGCGTGTCTTTCGTGGTTTAACATCGGCAGGCAAAAAAGCTCGTGGTCTGAGAAATAAGGGCTTTGGTGCTGAAAAAGTCCGTCCATCGCGTAGAGCTAGGTTAAAGAGACAGGCAAGAAAGAAGCACCCAACAAAGGTAAAATTCACCTAATTCTGGTGTCAAGCTCTTTGAAAGCGGTAAATTTGCAATGTCTCATATTATTGTTCCTTTTAACACAAGGTTTTTAGTTACTTGTCAACAACGCTATGAACTGGATGCTGCTTCAGAAGTTTGGCATTGTCTCTATGTTTCTGGTTATGGTGAAGATATAGAGGTACACTTTATAAGAAAGTACGATAGAGCAATAGCAGGACTTATTGCGATTGTCTTTAATGGCGACCCTATTGAAGCTATTGAAAAAATGCGGAATTACTTACTCAAAAAGCCCTGGATACTTAGATACACGCACAAGATAATTCCAGTAGAATTTGTAACCAATTCTATTGATGCATTGTTAACATTCATTCATGATAAAGCTAGGCTTAGGATAAAAGAGGATGATCACTGGAGGATCTCCATTTCAAAAAGAGCCTCAAAAATCTCGTCAAAGAAACTGATTGAACAAATCGCCCACACTATAAGCTGGGGTAAGGTATCTCTTCAAAATCCTCAGTGGATTGTAAATGTTGAAGTTGTAAGGGATGTATTTTTGGCTTCCCTAATAAAACCAGAATGGATAATTCACAAGAAGACACTTATGAACACTATCCTTAGAGTGAAGCCACTGGAATACGTAGACAGACCACCCTGACTGGAGAGAGTTACTTAACGATACTCCCCTAACGCAATTGAGAGTGGAATTCGCAGCTTTGATTTAGTTTTAGCAAGTTTTTCATAAACCCTTATATACATCATAGCGACGCGCGGATAACCAAGCAAGTAGCTTACAATAGCAAGATTTAGAAGCACACTCATTATGTTGTATCTGTTATTGAGGAGAATTCGGAGGGCATTGTAAGCCAAATTTAAGTACCCAGTTTCGATGAGGACATCAGTAAGACCCGCAAGTAAATCAGGATTCATCTTAAGTGTGTCTATGATCTTTTCTCCGAGTCTATTAAATTGGATATCAAATCCAACTAAACAAACATTTTTCAAAAACTCAAGCCCAAGCTCGAAGCTTAGCGTGCTCGTTATGAGGTGCATTATAGTCCTTTCTATTTTCTCGTAGTGTCTAGTGATCTCCCTTAAGATGGCCCTCTTTTCGCATGTCTTTACGTTGGGCGTAAGAATGGCTGAAGCGAGATATTTGCTAATGTCAAGGATATTGAGAAAACTTGAGTAAATCTCCTTAGAATCTACTTTTGGATATTCGCATAAAATATTCAAGAGGTTTTCAAAAGAACTCAAGGCTATCCGGATTTTATCCTCTATTTTAGAATCCCCGATTCACGAGCTATGCGTGTAGCTATGCGATCAAGGAGGGAGCGTCCCGCGCGGGTTAGTCGGCGTCCGATACAAATCTGCTGAAGTTTTGGATGGGACTGGTAAACTTTTTCAACGAGCCCAGATTTCTCAAGCTGTTGCATTATCGTCCGGATGATTTTAGCCCCGGCTGGGGTTTTTATTTTTGGTCTATGTCCTCTATCTTTACAACCTCCATAGTGATATCTTAACTCTCCAACGCCAGTTATTCTTCGCTTGTAAATTTGGTATAGTATCGATGCTGCCCGATAATACCACCAGTCAGGCTGGTCTGGAGATCTCTCCCTGTGGGCACCAGTTTTAACAAATTTAGCCCATTCAGGAGGAGTTATATCCTTTATGTTTTTGAGTTCATCTTTAAGCTTTTCAATGAATACGCTTGGAGGGATATCATAAGGTGTAGCCATATAGTTCACCTCTTAAGTTCAAGCTTCTTAATTCTCTGCCCGAGGGATCGGTGATGGGTTTTACCGCATTCTGAGCACTTGAGAGTCAACACACCTTTTTTGGTGGTTTTCGCGTGTGTTTTGATTTGTGTTATAGGTTTCTTTGAATATCGACCCTTATTTCCATGTCCTCTGCGTCGTCTCTCAGCTCTTCTTTGACCTTGTGATAGTGCTCTCCTCTTAGGTGCTGTTTTGTAAATCGAAACTGAGTGGTTCGTATGTTTGTTGCAGTGGGGACAGTATGTTCTTAAACTTTTGGGAATTAGCATCAAAATCCCCCAGCAAATGCTTACTAACTCCATTAATAATTCAATGGATTTTAATATCTTCACAAAGTACTGAAAATATTGATGCTTGTTATGTTCTAATAAAAACAGGTGCACATTATAATGCTTGCTGAAGACGAAGAACTAGAATCACTAATGTTGCGAAGGAGACAGCAATTAGAGCAGGAAATGAGACGAAAAGCCGCTGAAGAAAGACGTGTGCAAGCTGAGCTACAACGGGAAAGCATTCTAAGACAAATATTATCAAGCGAGGCTAGAGAGAGGTTAACACGTCTTAAGATGGTCCGCCCTCAGTTTGCGCGAGTTGTTGAGGATCATCTTATCGCACTTGCCCAAGCTGGACGTATTCAATCGATAATAACGGATGATCAATTAAAAGAGATTTTAAAGCAACTTTTAAAGCATTTCTCGGCAGGTAGTGGTAGGGTCGAAATAAGGCGGAAGTAAATGGCAAGGGTCAAGCCATTAGCCAAAAAAATTAGATTAGCAAGTGCTTCAAAGTCGAATAGAATGCCCCCTCTATTCGTTAGAATTAAGACCAACTTTAGAGTCATAAGATCACCAGCACAACGCAATTGGAGAAGAGTAAAGATTAAGCCATGAGGTGTTAGTACATGGCGGCTCAAGATTCAAGAATCGAAGAAGAATCTGAAATTGAGAAGAAGAAAGAATCTGTTGAGGAAATCTCTCGAAAACGGATGCAAAAGAGAGGGATCCGCAAGAGGGGCCCGGGAAAAATGTCAGACATAATCACGGACAAATACAAGGACTATGACGACGAGCGCTTTATTACACTTCATTTCTCTCCAGATCTACTCAAAAAAGCTCCTAGATGGAGGCGTGCTCAAAGAGTAGCTAAGTATGTACGTGAATTTGTCATAAAGTACGTTAAACACATAGAGGGCACGATCGAGAGCGAAGGCGGCATTAAAAGACGGATGAAACTAAGAATCTTGGAACACAGGGTTTGGCTTAGTCCTGAAATAAATGAGGTAATATGGTCAAGAGGAGCAGAAAATCCACCTAAGAAGCTAAGGCTTCGCATTCTGGCAAAAGTTGAGGAAGTAATTCGCGACGCTGAACAAAGACCCATAGGGTTCAAGGCTGAACTGCGGGTATTCCCGGCAATATCAAAATTAGCACCAAGTGGAGAGTAGCTTTGTCATTGGACGAAACCAGTATTGATGAATGGCTCGGTTACATAAGGAAAAGAATAGAAGAAATAAACGCACTGATAGATAGACTCGAGAGGATAATTAAACATTATGAAAAACGTAGGTCTAAAGTAATTGATAGAGACATTTATAAACTTGAAGCAGTGATCGAGGAAGCTGATGGCGAGCTGGAAGTTAGAATCTACATGGCACCAAAAATTGACATAGACCCGAAGTATCTGTTTGCGATATATTTCACAGACTTCTTTCCAGAACTACCAACATTCTTGTTAGATCCAAGTAAAAGCAGAATTCTTGCAAATAGGGTAGTATTATTCTTTAGGGTCCTACCAGATCTTTTTGATGCCGACATCCCGCGGCGATTAGCGAAGATAGATAAATTTTGGAGAAGAATTAGTGACCCAAACGTAAGAGCAGAGCTTGATGGAATTCTATCAGAGCTCTTTGAGCTCATCAAAAAAACGGATCCCGACTCTCAGCGAAGGGTAAGTTTGCTAAAAATGAAAGTGAATGACATACTACTTTACGAGTGAGCATACGACATTCTATAGAAGAGTGACTCTGAACTTTTTTTGGGCGCATTTTGCTGCTGAAGCTTATCAGATAGTTCGCCTCTGAATTGCTACTTTATATCAGTATTTTTTGTTTGTTAGTAGGTGCTGAGAAAGATGACTACATGTGTCATCCCAGCTGCTGGGTATGGAACTAGACTATTACCTGTGACGCGTTTCCTTCCTAAAGCTGTTTTACCTCTGGGAACAATGCCGATCATAGTAGACATCTTATGGGAGGCCTATCGAGCAGGGATACAAGATGTGATTTTGATAACACACTGGAGAGAGAAAATCGTGGAGGAGATATTTCAAGATGATTCTGGGGAATTAATCCAATGGCTTAAGCAGAGAGGTCGCAATGATCTCGTTGAAAAACTAGTGAATTGTCTACCGAAGTTAAATCTGATTTTCTTGCATCAACCAAAACTCAATGGCCTAGGAGGTGCGATATTGCTAGCGGAGAGGTACATCGAAGACATTTTTGTGGTTATGTTAGCTGACAATGTAATAATTGAAGTCGAAAAAGGGAGTCTAATTGAAGAAATGCTTAAAGTGCAGAAGTCGACAAAGGCTTCTACAGTATTATCAACTGCAAAAATTGACTGGAAAGACGTTTCCAGATTTGGCGTGATAAAATTTAGCAAAATTGAGACGATTGATAATGTAAGAGTTTATTGTATTGAGGATCTGATTGAAAAGCCACCACCGGAAAGTGCTCCTAGTAACTTTGCTATCGTTGGGCGTTATGTGCTCACGCCCGAGATCTTTGATTATCTCCGACAGGTACCAGAGGAAAAAGGAGAGATCGATGAAACGAAGGCTTTTAAAATGCAACTCGTTGATGGTAAAAAAATCATCGCGATCGATTTGGATTATCGAAAGTGGTTTGATGTCGGTAATATAGAGGGGTATTTTAAGGCATTCCTAGCGTTTATACTACGAAAAGAAGGGGAAGACAAGGTTGAGCAGTGGATTCGAGAAGTCTGCGAGCCTGCTCATTGATAGTATAGTTCCGATATCCCTAAACGACGTCGTAGGTGAAGTAAGTTTTGTTATATTCTTCTGTGGGTGCAATTTTAGATGTCCTTACTGCCAAAACTGGCCAATCATCGAGCAAGCGAATAGAATATGCAGTGTTAAGCACGTAGATGTAATAATAAAAGAAATTGAGGGTTTCAAAAAATTTATCTCTTATGTGCAGGCGAGCGGAGGAGAACCCACACTCCAGGCAGACTCAATAAAGATTCTCTTCCAGCGCGTAAGATCAGAAAATTTAAAAACATCACTAAACACTAACGGCTCGAATCCCATTGCAATTAATGATCTTATCAGAAGCCAACTTTTGGATCATTTAGCAATGGACATAAAAACAAGCTTGAATCCAGAAAAATATGCCAAGGCAATAGGATTGCCCATCGAGATATCAAAGGCTTACATAGAAAGAATCGTGAAAACGCTTGAAATCGCAAGCAAGATGGACTTTATAGAGGTGAGGACAACGTACGTACCAGGACTTGTTTGTGAGAGCGATCTCATCGAGGTAGCAGACACGCTTGCCTCATATCTCTCTAAAAAGAGGCACTTTTACGTAATTCAGCAATATGTTCCTAATCAGAACGCACCCGATCCAAAATTTAGAAAGGGAAATATACTAGATCACAGCAAGCTGCAGGAAATTGCCTTAAAAGTACGAGAGAAGTTACCGAATGTTGTACTCAGACATATGGGTGGAGTAGAGTATCTCTAGAGAGGATCAGCGCTCCAGACTTGTCATCATGAATCAGAAGCGCCTTCTCATCACGAATTAGATGCCCCGGGCGGGATTTGAACCCGCGATCTCCGGCTTGAGAGGCCGGAATGCTTGGCCGACTACACCACCGGGGCTTCAACGCTCCACCAGTAGTTTAAAACTATATCATTACTAACATTTTTAAAGAGTACGGTTACAACTCTTTGTGTGTTATCGATTAATGCTCTAAAAATTGTCTGGCGTTTGTTAAAATCTCCCTCAGCTGCCTATTACCTTTATATGGCTCATATACTTGCCACGGAACTTTTGGATAGAAAAATCTAGAGTACTTCCCATATCGGCGATCGAGGATAAATACTACTCCGCGGTCTTTCTCGCTTCTAATTAATCTTCCTGTAGCTTGTAGAACCCTACGAAGCATGGGCGAAATTATAGTGATGAATACTGCTAAATTATGATTCTGAAGAATTCGTTCGTAATACTCTCGCCTCTTGATCAGATAAACGTTGTATTCTGGAAATGGCAAACCTGCGATTATTACGACCCTAATTAAGGTTTTTCCTCGATGCGTATAGTCAATGCCTTCAGCAAATTTTCCTCCCGCCACAGCGAAGATTACTGCGTTAGTTTCTAATAACAACTGTACTAGAGTAGATAGCTTCGTCTTCTTTTTCTCAGTAATTATTGTCCTTTGAATGGGACCCAGTAACTGATGAATCGAGTTCATGATTGTGTAGCTAGGAAATAGTACTAGGATTCCTACGTGAGGGATTTCACTTATAATTGTTCTTATCCTCTCAGCATACATTTGCAGCATCAGTGGTGTACGCTCAGAATACTTTGTACTAAGTTCCGTATCTACGTACACTCTCAGATTGTTCGGTGGAAATGGACTGGGAAGAACTATTGTCTCTGTGCGGTTGTAGAGGGGCTCCGTATTAAGTCCTAAGGAGATGCGGTAGTATTCAACAGGATGTAAGCTTCCAGATAGCAGCACAACACTCTTTATTTGCTGGATTATATCTTTCGCAGGCTTTGAAGGATCCAGAAGAATTAACCGATACAGATAATGTTGTTTCCCCTTTGCGTTCAGTGGTTCAATTGTAGTAATGTGTGACTCATCGGTGTAGTTCCTGGCGTAATAATCAATAAAATCGTACACTCGTAATAATTGTGATGCTAAATCTGGAACTTCTCTAAGTAATACATACGAGGCCTCAACTAGGCTTTCGATACCTCTAAAGTCCATTGAGGAAATAATATCGGAGATGTCGACTTCGACTGCATTGCGTGGAGCTATTTCTGAGCCTTTTCGTTCTAGCTCTTCAAGTAACGTACGTGTAATATCTAGAGCTGTTTCAAAAACTTCAGACGAAACTTCTCCTTTTGAAGTAACGTTTATCCTCTCAAGCTTTTCATATATGAACCCAAGAGTCCGTGTGCTTAATTTCTTAGTGTGGGTGCTTATGATAAAATCGGGCAAATTATGGGCTTCGTCAATAACAACCCTTAGATCAGAAGTAGTCGTGTCTATGCTGAGAAGAAAATTTTCCCTGACCGCATCATCAAAGATATATGAGTAAGTTCCTACTATTATATTGGAGATTCGACATAGGTAGCGTGCCAGTTCATATGGGCACAGCTGGTTTCTCACTCCAGCTTTGAATATTCTTATTGCAGTAGCACCACGTTCCAGTAATCTTAATGCTACGTTAGTATGCTGGGGGGTATATGCACTTCCGCGGAAGCTTGTCTCAAAGTATGGGCATTTGCCTGTGCGTTTAAGCGCTTCGCAAATCTTAATAAATACGCCATAAGGGACTGCTTGTAATTTTCTAGATTCGCTAACGACTGCACAAAGCTCCTGTTTAGATCTGATGAAGGTGTATGTCACATCAGGTAATCTTTTTCTTAGAGCCAAAAGTTCCTTAGCGTAGATTTTAGCCTGGCTTTTCGTGCGCGTGCATATGAATAATTTAGATCGAGGATTAAGCAGATGTCCAGCAAGAACAGCTATCGACTTTCCGAGGCCAGTAGCTGCATAAGCTAAACCCACTTTCTCCTTGTCAAATACATCGAAGATGAATTCAATAAGCTGTTTTTGATAAGGTCTATAAGACGGATAGGGAAAAACATCATCGAGTCTTCGCATTGAATTCACGTGGATCGATATTATAACCTAAAATTTATAAATAAGTGACTTATTTAGCAGTAATAATGTTGCAGCACAAAATCGCTTGTGATTAGAGTATCTACCAGCCCATGGAAGCAGTAGTCTAGTTGCTAAAAATTAGTTGTGATTTAACATGACAAAAAGCAATCGATTCTCTCTCGAGGAAGCTGATCAAATAATTGAAGGTGCGCTCAGAAAATTTCTTCAAGATAAATACAAACTCTTCGTCATAAAAGTAAAGCCTGGCCTATATTTTATACTGTCCGTTGAGTTCTATTTCCCACCCGCTCTTGTATCAATAGAATCAGATCCATATGACCGCAACAAGGCATCCTATGCTGTAGTCTCATTACGCATACCCGTACCCTGTGAATTTCTTCCGGAAGCATTGATGCTCATACGCAATGTAATGATCTTTGAAGTTGAGCAATTACCAATAGGAAGTGGAGACAAGAAGATGTGCTTTCTAAATGTTGGTCTTAAAATTCACATTACAAGTATAGCAAGCGATCCAAACTGGTTCATATACATGTTAGCATGTGTCTTGAGGGCGCCTCTAAACATATATCCAAGGCTGCAAGAAAGAACTGCCGAGGAATTCAGCCGCTTGGAGGAAGCTAGGAAAGAATATGATGACTCCATGATATGGTGAAATGTACTCAAATTTTTATTTGGCAATTTGGCTGTTTGTGATTATATGGCATAGATTTAGGTCTGTACACTAAGTGACACAGCCAGTAGGTGCGCAGAAAATGTCAATAACCAAAGAACGAGAGATAAAAGAGCTCAAAGATGAAATCGAGCGGCAGATATCTATTGTTCAAAAGACGGGCAAGCTAAGATACGGACTGCGGAACGTCATAAGAGCCCTACAAAGGGGCGAAGCCAAAGCTATCGTCGTTGCTGAGAAAATTCCTATCGACATGAAAAACCTCATAAAATACTACGCAGCTCTAATGGGAGTACCAATTATAGAGTTCCCTGGAACAAGTGCTGAGTTAGGAACAGCAGCAAAGAGACCTCATATAATTGCAGCAATTGCCGTGCTTGACTTAGGTGTTTCAAAACTATTAGAATATTCAAAAGAGATCAGTCTATAGTAATCTGGGTAGACCCCTAGTTTTATATGTTCCAAGAGCTGGGGGAAATCTCAATGGAATTAGAAGTAAACGATCCAAGACTAATCCAAATAACGACTTTCCTCGGCACGCTAGGTGTTATACCCCGTGATTTCTTCGAAACTGAGGATCGCCTATCAATTCTTCTTGATGAAGAATATTCAGATAGCCTACCAAAAATGAAAAGTGCATTAACATATCTCCGCAAAATTGCCCACAAAGACGTCGACATAATTTTATTCTCCAATGATCTGAATCGCTTTTGTAGCTACTTATTTCATCCCGCAAAAGTTAACAAGATAGAACTCAGAAAATCTAAGAAAGGGAGAATTTTAATAGTTCATGTAGACTTCTGGCAAAGAGGCATCGCACTAGGCAAGCGCTCATATAAGCTGCATCGGGCACGATACTTCATATCGAAGTATTTTCCCAGGATTGAAAACGTCTATATTCAAACCTAGGTGCAATTTTTGAAAGTCAGAGTTGATGACAAGGAAATAGAAACTAGAGCAATTTTCTTAGAGGATCCCATAAATGGAATAGTGCGAATGATAGATCAAAGATTTCTCCCATGGAGACTTGTTTTCTACGATAGTGCGTCAGTCGAGGAAACATCCTATGCGATAAGAAACTTCATAGTAAGAGGGGCGCTCACAATTGGTGCTGCCGCTGCATTTGGTGCATATCAGGCAGTGCTCGAGGCGTCAAGAAACTCTACACAATTTTTGAGTGAGTTTATCAATCGCTTGGAACTCCTCAAAAACACTCGCCCGACGGCGTATAATCTTTTTCATGCGTTGAATTCTGTGTGCTCTTATGTTTCAGGTCTGGTAGAAGCCGGAGTTTCTATAAGGGATGTGGTAAAATCAGCCAGGGAATTTGCAATCAACTACGTGGAAAACGAGATTATAGAAAAAAACAAAAAAATCGGAGAGATTGGGGAGAAGGTTATAGAAAATGAATTTAAGGTCCTAACGCATTGTAACGCTGGTGCATTAGCTGCGGTAGACATAGGAACAGCCACTGCACCGATATATTATGCGCATAGAAGAGGAAAGAAGATTACCGTATACGTCAGCGAAACCCGCCCTTGGCTTCAAGGCGCACGATTAACTGCATGGGAGCTGTCTCAGGCTGGCATAGAGGTTTATGTAATCTCGGACAACGCTGTTGGATATTTAATGCAAACCGGTGAGATTGATGTAGTAATCGTTGGCGCTGATAGAATCTGCAAGAATGGAGACACCATAAACAAAATTGGTACATATAAAATAGCCCTAGCTGCGCATGACAATGGAATACCTTTCTATGTGGCTGCACCATCGTCAACAATAGATCCAACTGCAAGTTCAGGTAGAGAAGTAGTTGTCGAGGAGCGCTCAGAGGATGAAATACACTTTGTGTTTGGCGAGCTAGAAAATGGAATGCTGGCACGAGTTAGAATAACTCCAATGGATGTTAGAGCCAAGAATCCCATATTTGACATTACACCTGCGCGTCTCATAACCGGTTTCATAACAGAATTTGGAATAATAGAGCCAGATAGTATAGGAGCTATTGCTCGTCAGAGCTAACCTCTATAGGATTGCAAAGTTCGCAGAAGATCCTCTTGTCTTCTTTCCAGTTCTGTTAGTGCTGTACGGTACTCAGATATCGCTGGCTTCAGGATATCCAACGGTGGTGGTGAATTATTATTTCCTAGCCAGCTGTGTAGAATCTCGAGAGTGTGTCTGAGCATATCGAGCTTGAGAAGATTTTTCTGCATCATGAAGTTAGCGATGATTACAACGTTCCTCAGGTAATTATCGTCTACTAAGATGCCATTCCTTGTACGAACTGGCAAATGCATTTTCTCGGTACTAGTAAGATCCATATTAATAAATCCTGCTCTTGGATTTATTGATCTTATTCCCGAATCTTTCAAATTTAGGAGGCGTGCAGCTTTTAAGAAGAATTCCGCCCACTCCATTGATGCTACAGAAAAAGCAATTATAAACGAGTCAAATTTGAGCCAGAGTATGTTCTTTGGTTCGTAGTTTTCTATCGAGGCTTTAACCTCCTCATAGTCCGCTAATTGATGCCAAATGCGGACTTTCTTGCTTTCGTACTTTGGACCAATCAGGGGTGCATCTATCAAGAGTATCCTGCCCGAGCAGGAGCTTGTAGTAAAGCAAAAGTACATGCTGTTAAGTAAGTTTAGATGAGGTATAATGTACTTGTCAACTTCACCTTTCTTGATGGCGTCATTAAGTTTTGCAAGCATATAATTTTTCCTATTCAAGAAGTTCTTGTAGTTAAATCTCACGACGCTTTCTATTATTCGTCTCAATTCGATCACATATTCGTTGCTGATGATGTATCTATATTCACTTGTTAAATCCAGGTTAGTCATATTTATTCAGGGGATGAACGTGCGTGTTTATTCTGTCCTTCCACAGATCAGATACTCTATAATAAGAAGTATATCAGAGAAAGTGGCTGCAATTAATAAATCATTACCCCCGGAACAACAGGTAATTGATTTAACGATGGGCCAGAATATGATAGGTGATCCGACATGCATCTTTAGGAAAATAGCATTCCTGAGAGACACTAAAGTGCCGCCTTTTACCTATGCGCCATCACTAGGAACAATTTCCGCGAGGGAATCCGCGAGCAATTTTTATGATCTATGGTTTAAGGTAAAGTTAGAGACAGACTGGATAATGATAACAGACGGAGGTATGGGTGCGCTCAGAAATGCCTTGTGTTCTGTCGTAAATGATGGTGACATTGTAGTTATCGACCCATTTACATTTACTTACCCGCTTGATACACTCAGAGTTTTCGGTCGAAAATTTAGGGTTGAGGTATTGAATTCAAGTGAGGACTTACATTTTGTTCCATCAGCCGATACTGTAATAGAATCTCTGGGTTCTCTTTCACAAAGGAATTCAGATAAAATGATTATCTATTATACCCAACTTGGCTTCAATCCGCAAGGTGCCTTCAGACCGAGAAATGAACTGAAGAAAATTGTTGAGTTTGTGGATGACTCCAAAAATGTTGTACTCGTGAATGACATCGTATATCATCTGATACGCTTTGATAAGTTTGAAATGCCCCTTACCTCGATTATGAGTAGTGAAGGAAGGAATATCTTTGATTGTGATGCCCTCAGTAAACCTTTCTCACTAATGGGATGTCGAGTTGGGGCTATGATTACCCGGGACAAAGAACTCTTCGAAGCGGCTGCTAAGATTCAGCAATACTCTATCGTATCTCCAAACGTAATAGCATGTGAAATTTGGAATGTCGTTGGTAACCCCGAGAACTTCGTTGAGATAGAGAGAGCCGTAAAAGAGCTCAATCAAAAGTTAAGGGAGAATTTCGAAATCACTAGAAAGACTCTGGAAAAATTGGGCTTGCATTCAATATCGCCTGGACAAGGTACACTGTATGTCTTCATAAGAACCCTAGAAGACTCAGAAAAATTTGTCTATAACCTGATCGAACGTGCCAAGGTTGCTCTAGTACCTGGTACGGCATTCGAGCTCACTCCAAAAAATGGACACAAGTATGCAAGAATAACAATTTCAGTTCCAAGAGATTTGCTACAAAAAGCATTGGAGCGTATTGAATGTTATATAACCCAAGCAACTTAAACCTCAGTTTTTAAAATTAAGAGATTTTGTTGTTATTTCATATAACCTCGAAGGTCAAAGGTGCGCTACTTTGCCCGGCGAAAAATTTTGGGGAACCACGTTTATTCTGGTTGCAATCTTAATCAGCTGCGTTTGGACAGTAGGACTTATAGGATTAGTCGCTGCCTGGTTCTATAAAATCAGCCTAGAAGAGCTGCTATTTAGTGGAACCAAAATCTGGATTATACAGGTACCGCCTCTTATATGGCTCTTGTATCTTCCTATATGGGTTGCTGTAGTGTTAGTTGGACTCATCCTCGGCTGGGTTGGGGTTTCTCTAATAAAAACCCCACCCCTAGAAGAAGTAAATGTAGAAGAGCTGGAAAAAGAGATTGAGAAAGAGGCCGAGAAGTTAAAGTCGGAAGAACAGAAAACCAGCGGAAGCTGACGAAGTAAAAGATTTTTTGTGTCTTTACATATTATCAAACATACTTCTTGTTTTTAGCGGCTGATGAGACGAACTCACTCTGAACTGCGGGATGATGGCTGGTATCGCTGATACGAAATGAGAGCCGATGACGCGAGGCAAAAATTGACACAAATTGTGAGCAGTATAGGAGATCAAACCCTTCAAAAGAGAGCTATTAAAGCGCTATCTGATTATCTAAAAACTCGAAACATCGTTGAGAAAAGAGTCTATCGAGCAAGGGTTATAACATTTTATGCAGAGTGGCTCAAAAAACAAAATGACGTGGACAGAAAGGAGAAAATTTCTCTACTCAAAAAATTGTTACATCTAGTTAGAAAATGAGGCTTAAGGAAAAAATCCTCCAGGAACTTCAAGGAAGAATTCCGGAGAAACTTCTCGATGGTATTCCCTCTAGGTATCCGATAATAGGCAATGCTTTAATCCTGCGACTTAAGGAACAACTAATGAAATACGGTGAAGAGATAGGCAATACTATTCTGAAGTTGCTACCAAACGTAAAAAGTGTTTGGGCAATCGAAACAACTAAGGGTATACTAAGGCAGCCAAGGGTTCGATTTCTAGCGGGAGATAGGAATCCAGTAGTGTTTCACAAAGAGCTAAATACAATATTCAAAGTCGATATAGAGAGGCTTACATTTTCGCCGGGGAATAGGGAGGAACGAAAAAGATTACTTAAGATTGTAAGACCTTCTGAGGTCGTTGTTGATCTATTTGCCTGTGCTGGTAATTTATCGCTTCCGATTGCAGTCAACATTGATATAAAGAGGTTGTATGCAGTGGAAATAAATCCGTACGCTTTTCGTTTCCTGGTTGAAAATGTAGTGCTCAATAATGTGCAAAACAAAGTGGTTGCTATCTTCGGTAATAACACAAAATTCATGATGAGGGATATAGGCGATCACGTATTTATGGGATTTCTTCCGGATCAAACACCCGAGCAATTGCTTGTTGCACTCAATGCTGTTAAAGATGGAGGATTGATTCATTATCACACGCTTGTAACCAAAGGTGAAGAACAAATAAAATCAGGCAAAATAATCGAGCGAATTTTGGGTCTGGGTTATAGACCATTACTGATAGAACAGCAAGTTGTTAAAAGTTACTCTCCATCAAAGAATCACGTTGTTTATAGAATCAGAATACAGAAATAGGCGCAATTGGTGAAAGGGGATGCCAACAGCGCTTGACAAGCTATTACCAAGCGAGTATCCATGGGAAAAAGAAACTCTCGTCAGAAAGGTTCTTAAGGTTGAAACGAATCCTGACTGGGGCTGCGATCCCAGGAAGCGAAAGATTCAAGACCTGCTTTACTTCGGTCTAATCATTTTGGATAAACCCCCCAATATAACAAGTCATGAAGCCGCAGCTTGGGTATCTAAAATACTTGGAGTAGAGCCTGTCGGTCATGGTGGAACGCTTGATCCAAAAGTATCTGGTGTGCTCCCTCTAGCTCTCGGTAAGGCAACGCCTTTAGCCACTTACTGGTTAAAGTCTGACAAGGAGTATATTTGTGTCATGCGATTGCATAGAGAAGTTCCAGAGGAAGATATACTTAGAATTCTCAGGGAGTTCACTGGAGAAATTTATCAAAGACCCCCTATTAGGAGTGCTGTCAAACGTAGAACTCGAATACGGAAGATATATGATATTGAGTTTTTGGAGAGGGATAATCGCGATGTCCTGCTTAGAATAAAGTGCCAAGCTGGAACCTATATACGTAAGCTTTGTGTTGACATCGGAGATGCGTTAGGCGTTGGGGCGCATATGATAGATCTTAGACGTATAAGATCGGGAGTGTTCTCTGAGGAATACTCAGTAATGATGCAAGAGATAATGGATGCCTACATATTGTGGAAAGAAACTGGAGATGATTCGGAATTAAGGAGGGTTATTCTACCCATAGAAGTAGGAGCTCTACATATGAAGAGGATAATTATAAGCGATAATACCGTAGGTGCGATAACGTATGGTGCACAGCTTTATGCACCAGGCGTGGTGGCTTTTGACTACGATATTAAGGCTGGAGATGCTGTAGCTCTATTTACATGTAAGGGAGAATTAGTTGCTATAGCAGAAGTTGAAGTTTCTGGAGAGGACCTGCTTAAAATGCGCTCAGGACAGGTGACTAGAAAAATGCGAGTAATTATGCCTCGAGGGATTTATCCCCCCTTCTGGAAAGGAAAGTTTAAGGATAGTAGCCAGACTGATTCAAAAACTTAGTGAGTCAATATTCAGAGAAGAAGAACTTAGACTCCAGGCCCAAGTCCTCCAGCATAATTCCTAGTCTCTTTAATTCTTCTCTTATCGTATCTGATAGATCATAAATCTTCCTCTTTCGAAGTTCTTTCCTAATCTCTATAATCAATCGAATGAGCTTCTCAGTGAGCTCTGAGCTTTTAGTTATGTAACCGGGTGGGACTATCTTGTTGATAGGTTTTTTCCTGATATTTTTTTCATTAATTCTTTCGTCTAAGGATTGTTGTAGTATGCCCAGAATTCCACCGAGCTCTCTGAGCAGTTTAGTCAGGGTGAGTAATTCATTCTTTGACAGCGCATCGGTTTTCTGGATTAGGTATTTAGCTATTTCTCTCAAGATTTTTATAGCCTCTACGAAGTTGAGATTATCGCACAATGCTTCCAGAAATTGTTGCTTCATTTGCTTCGCGAAATCATCTACATTATTCCCACTTTGCTGCTCCTTAGCGTGCTCAGCTTTGTACTCAGCTAGGAAGATTGCTCGGTATAATTCATCCAGAATATCTTCTGCTTCTTCCATCTTCTCCCATGAAAACTCAAGTTGCTTTCGATAGTTTGCATTTAATAGGAAGAGACGTATGGTTTCGTTATCAAACTTTTCGAGAGCTTCTTTTATCGTTACAAAATTTTTCAGACTTTTTGCCATTTTTTCGCCTCTGAATATCAGTAGTCCAACATGAAACCATATCTTAGCCAGTGGTTTTTCATTAAGTGCTTCAGATTGGGCTATTTCATTCTCATGATGAGGGAAAATAAGATCCTCCCCGCCTCCATGAATCTCGATAGTCTCTCCTAAATGCTTAAGAGCCATAGCACTGCACTCTATGTGCCAGCCGGGGCGACCAGGTCCCCACGGGCTTGGCCAGCTTGGTTCGTTTGGCTTTGCTTTTTTCCACAGGGCGAAGTCGAGAGGATCTTCCTTAAATTCACTGGGCTCCACTCGTGCTCCAGCACGCATTTCATCTATATTTCTCTTCGATAATTTTCCGTAATCCTTAAATCTACGCACCCTAAAGTAAACTCCATCCTGAGCATCGTAAGCATAGCCTTTTTCAATCAACTTCTTTATGAACTCTATGATCTCAGGAATATGAGCTGTGGCTCTGGGCTCTATGTTAGGTGCAAGAATTTTGAGTGCCTTTGTGTAATCATAAAACTCGCGGTAGTATTTGTCGGCAACCTCGAATGGAGAAACGTTTTCTTCTTTTGCTTTGTTGATTATTTTGTCATCTATGTCTGTAACATTGCGTGCGTAGATGACTTTATATCCAAGGTACGCTAGAAGGCGTACTAGTACATCAAAGACCACGTAAGCACGAGCGTGTCCTAAGTGCGGATGGTCATAGACTGTGGGACCACAGAAGTAGGCTCTAACGGTGTCGGAATCAAGAGTGACATACTTCCCAGATAAGGTATCATATAATCTGACTTTTAGTGACATTCCAAAGCCATCACCAAACGGATGGACTAGACTAACTAGTTAATAATCCTCTTAGTTTTAGCCATTGTATTTTAATTTATAAAAAAGTAAAGATGAAAGTGATATAGAACAAAGGGCCGGTTGCCTAGAGGTTATGGCGTCCCGCTTACGAGGTTCCTGAGAAACGGGAAGGTCGGCGGTTCGAGTCCGCCCCGGCCCATATGTGTACTCTTAATCTCGCAGCACAAGTTTATAAAGATCATCTTCTACATGTTCGTGCCTTCTAGTTTTAGGAGCCATTTTCCAAGATTTCATCAGTAGTGCATTCGGGATTTTTCGTCAGTTAGTTGCTACCGTCCTAATTATGTCTGGGAATTTTTGGCTTATTTAATCTGTTTCCTACTTTATCATGATAAGAGTAGTGCGATTCGGGAGTTCAGATGGTAATAAGGGCAATAGCAGCTTTTGATTCATTTGGAAACGAGCTCTTCTACGAGGCTTACGCATCATTTACTCCTAATTTTCAACTCCTATCCAGGATATTACTTGGAATGCGAGAGCATTTACCAAAAGAATACGACACAGTTAATATGGGCCAGTACAAAATCGCATTAACCATCTCGTCAGACTTAGTACTACTCATTTTAGCTGATAGAGTTAATGGCGACCAGGAGCTCGAAAAAGTTGTGCGATTCTTACATGAATCTGCGAGAGAGATTTTTAGTGGAAGTGCTAAAACCCAAGAAGACCAGATAGAAAAATTCCGCGAAAAGACCTATGAAGCTATTGCTATGTTACCAGTAAAGTGCACTCTAACTGGCTATGGTGGAGTAGGGAAAACTACTATTGTGCGTCTGGTAGCCCGAGGAGAAAGACTTACTAAACATATACCCACAATTCTAGCGGATGTTGAAGAGATAAAGATCGAGGGTATAGATCCCTACAAGGTGACATTATTTACCGTAGCTGGACAGCCCCAATACTGGCGTACTTGGATGCTCACTACAGAAGGATCAGATTTCGTGATGTTAGTTACAGACTCAACTTACGAGGATGTAGAAAGGCTTCAAAAAGAAATCATTCCGTACTTAATGAAGATAACTCCTTATTCACGATTTATCATAATAGCAAATAAGCAAGATTTACCTAACGCACTGCCGCCCTCTGTTATAGAGGAGACCTGCGGCATACCTTCGTTTCCCTTGGTGGCGATACGAGATGATGCCAAGGAGAAGTTTGTTGAAATATTGGCTACAATGATAAGAGAGCTACCTTAGAATTTTGTATGCTATATTTCAAAGTGGATTAAGACTAAAACGCAAATAGATGTACGAGCGCATGGGCGATCTTCTCATTCTTTTCATCGTTCAAGAAGATTATGGCGTCTTCATGAATAAATCCCATTGACAAAGCAAGCTTCACGATGTTGTTGCCCAACAAGTTCAGACTCACAGCTCTCTGCATGAGTTCTCGAACTCTAATAATATCTACAATACTTTCGCAGTAAAAGTCCCTAGAAACTATAATTTCAATTCCCTCATATGAAAGCTTCTTATCAATCAGTTCTAGATCGCATATAGCCACTAAAAGTCCGTATGGTGTCTGGTGTACTTTTACGCAGAATTGGTCTTTAATATCTATCGTCTTTCACCTAATTACTGAACTAGCGACAGATTGTACAATGGAAAATAATACCTTAAAAAACACTTACAAGAAAAAGTTGCAGGCTTTGCGAATTCCGTGGTGATAGGTTTTTGAATAAAAAAAGCCCAATTATAGCATGCCATAAAGAGGATATTGATGGTATTGTCTCGGCAGCACTTATTCTTAGGATTTTTCCTGATGCGGTAATAATTTTTGCAAAACCAAATGATATAACAAGAATGAAAGCGAAGTTTGATATCGTGTGCGATTTACCAAAACCAAAGTTTTGTGATGTATGCATAGATCATCATATGTCTAATTATCAGCAATTATTGGAAAGCAATAAACTTTCGGAAAAAGATTTAGTGGATCCTAATGCGAGTTCAGCTGCAAGGTTAGTTGCCAAGTATTTTAATCTAAATGATGAGATTTCTAGAGAGCTTGTTGAAATGGCAGATAAGGCGGATTCTGGGTATTTTGATGAAGATTTAACCACTCTTGATTTGCTGATAAAACATAATTCAAATGATCCAGCAAAACTACACTGGATAGCTAAAAAACTAGCTCAGAATGGACGAAAAATATTTGATGATCCCGAGTTCAGAATGGAAGCATTTAAACTAAGACACTTAATACTTAAGAAGGACGAGATAATAAAACTCGTGAACAGCATACTTGAAAAGGGCATCAAAGCTTGCATTTTTGATTGTCGCAGTCTAGATCCAGCTCTTGGTAGGATAGCCCCTACAGTTTTTTGTAGAATCGGGGGAAAAGCTGCTGTTAGTATATATTTTGATGATGTAGGAAACATAAAGGTTTCCATACGAGTTGATGATACAGAATTTGATGCCGGTAAATTTGCAAGCCTATATGGTGGTGGAGGGCATGCGAAGGCTGCGGGAGTTGTTTTCGCAGATGAAAATTCTCTAGCTAAGTTCCTTAGTGACTTTATCAGTATCTTCAAGGAGTACTCAATAGCCTTCTTGAGAATTCTCTAACGTTTTTTGTATACGTAATTCTGGATCACTATTCGTTCTTCTTCCTTCAACTCATATATATCGAATACAATCTCATTGAGCTCATGCATAAGGAATCCAATCTCGCTTTCTAATTCTTTTCTCTCTGGTCGTTCAGACTCCTGCTGAATAGATAAATAGGTTCTAGTTTTTTCAGAGATTTCCTTGGAGTACTTAATTACTTCTTTTCGAGTATTCTCTTCCGCCACCTTTACTGGTAATATGTTGACGTAGGGTGGCATATACGAATACCATCTGCCTTTCTTGGGTCTTTTAGTTCTCTTCATCAGTCTAGGTGAGTATTGCTTAAAGAAAAACTCCAGTGTCTCGGAATTAAGAATCCCGAGCGTGTACCAAAGTGCATCGTCGTCATTTCCAAGAATTTTTCTAGCCTCTCTTCCAGCTTCAATAAAGTTCTCTACATTCAAGGTTGCTTCATTTACTTTCTTCCAATTTTCTGCGTACATTTTTTGCTCTTCATAACTAAGCCATTTTCGTAAGAGTATTGTTGAGTCAAGCACATAGTATAGACCTTGTTCATCGATCGCAAAACTTTGCTGTCTTGAAAAGAGAGGGCTTATGATTTTCTTCTGCTCAAAAACCTTTGGATCAAGCGGATCCTCAAGTTCCCACCACTTCTTATTCCACGTAAAGACAGCAGCTCTTCGTTCGAGAACTAGTTTGCCACTCTCAAGCCACTTCATTATATTTACGTATTTGTTCGGCAGATCTGGAAAATGCTTTTCAGAGGCGTATATGATATAGAATCCCTTCCAAGTAAAGCCGAAAGGTCTGATATCGCGTCCCCGAATAATTGGTTTGAGGGGCTCCTTTTCTAGTGAGTATTCGTCGACGAGGCTTTGTTGTACTACATACAGATAAGGGACACCTGTCCACAGTCCCCTGTGAACAGCGAATAGCTGGTCAAGTCGTATAGTATCTGTTCTTATTTTTTCCCAGATGGTTCTGTATTTTTCGCTGATTATTGGCATTTTGAATACTTGCACGTATGTCCATGTGTACTCAAGGGGCATTGTGTATATCACCAAATTCGACGCGTGAAATTGCTTTTGAACTTAGAGTTTCTCCAGGTAAATATAGATGAGCAGTACAAAAGATGACGAATTAAAATGGAATATCAATGGGGCTTGCATTTTATCTATTGTATGGATTTAATTAGCTGGATACAAATGAGATATGAGCAGTGTTCAGAGTTTTAGGTGGTTTCTCACGTAAGCATATGTTTCAGTCGTAGTTCCTGTGTATTATCTAAATCATGTCGGATCTTTATAATTCACGTATTAATCCCAGATAGGGGATTTTATGCAGAACATTATGTCAACTATAAGCTACCTCTATATACTTGAAAACGTGGTAGCAGAGCTAGACACAATCTTCAACAAGCTCCTAGAAGTACGGCAGCAAAAAATATTCGTAAAAAGAGATATAGACAAAACATTGCTAAGAACATATGCAGCGGTAGGATTAGCACTGCAAAGCTTAATCAAAGATTTGTCTGGTCAGAAGAAAGTTGAGAATATATCCTTCGGAGAATTCACATTCTTGGCAAATTCTAACATGGCTTCGACGCTTGAAAGTGATTTTAGCATGATTCTAAAAGCTCTCGGCGCAAGAATACACATGCTAAAAGAGCGTATAAAGGCACTTGATGATATTAAAAGTACGTTGGTACAACTGAACATAATAAACCGTCTTGAGAGTGATGATGCGATACTTGACATTAGGAGATATGGCAATATTCTTATTATCATCGCAAGCAGGAATATTATCCTGTGTGATAGTCAAATGAATGCGCTTCAATTGATTTCTATAAATGATCTAGATACCGTGTCCTATAAAAGATCTCTTATATTCCGGGGCTGCGAGATCCGCACGAAATCAAGAGACGTGATACGACTTCCAGTCAGTCCTGATGTTGCATTTGAACTCAAGAGGATTTTGGATAAAGCAGCTAGAAGGAGAAATTTCTCTCCGGAAGCCTACGTGAGGAACCTGAAAGCTAGGCGCAGTAAACTTAGACCTGCCATAATTGAAGCTAAATTGAGTATTCTTCGTAAGATAATTCCATTAGTTTAGTTTTAATAATTCTGGCACTAAAGATAGCCCTTAAAATTATAGATTTATAGATTAATTAGGTTACAGAGTTACGATATAGTGGACGGCCGGGGTTGCCGAGCGGTACGGCGTCGGCCTGCTAACCAAAAGGCTGATAGCCGATGGCGCTAGCGCCTCGCGGGTTCAAATCCCGCCCCCGGCATAATGATAATGATGATGGTTCAACCGGCTGAGAAATGATGATAGCATGTCTTGCTGAAGTTTAAGTAAGCAAAACTTGCATAAAATAAAGATAGGGCCGGTAGCTCAGCCCGGTAGTCCTCATCCGAAAGCGTCCGGCTCTTAACCGGATGGTCGCGGGTTCAAATCCCGCCCGGCCCATCAATCAAAAGCGCCGGTAGTCTAGTGGTAGGATGCCGGCCTCCCAAGCCGGTGACGCGGGTTCGAACCCCGCCCGGCGCACTCAGTCAAATTTCATTGTGTTTATATACTCTGATAATTTAACAAGAGTTAGCTGTATAGCAGGCCAACGGCGCTAGAAAACTCGCATCGGGACCGAAAGCTAAGCCGCGCCACGCCGACCTGAGTAGTGTGGGGGAGACCCCACGCGAAAGGGCGGTGCTGTCCGTTCCTAGAGGAGCGGACGGCCATAGGGCGCGGGAAACGCCCGATCCCATTCCGAACTCGGAAATCTCGATGCGAGTTTGACTCCTTTAGAATTCTTTTTGAATTGTTACTGGTTGATCTATGTGACGGTAAAGATATGACTACCCCTACTGAGGTCTATGTGTTAAAACTTAAACCTCTTCTTGATCGAGGAGCTATTAGTATTTTACTAAACAAGGGTGACTCTGAAGTCCTCTTTATAGGAAATGAAAGTTATAAGCACATTCTCCAAACAATGTTATCGTTCACCTTACAAACAAAAAGTAGGATATCCAAAGAATATATAAGCGAGCTTACACGGCGTGGTATCCGATTAGATTTTGGTGAGGTTGATTTCTATCTGCTAAACTTCTCAATGATGAATCTTAAAGTTTACTTGGCAACATATGGAGACGTTTTAATATCTTGTGTCTTTGCTAATAACTTTCCGTCAGTCAATGAATTTATTGATATTGTGCGTGATTTAACTACTACTAAGGATATCGGCAAACACGGAATCAACAAAGAGGAAATAAAGAATCTAAAGGCTCTAATTTTGAGCGCTAGAAGAAGCGCCAGTTCAGGTATTAAAGAAGAGCTTTTGCGTAATTTAAACGACATTCGCGAGTTTCTTGAAAGGTTGCAGGATCAGGCTTTGGAACCATATTTAGCATCCATAAAAAGGGTATTGCTAATTCTAGAACAGAAAACCGAGATTACAGACGAATTAAAGTTAAAGTTAAGAAGAATATTATTATTGCTACTAAAAAGTATATCCAAAAGGTTTAAGGAAGAGATTTAACTAACCAAAGATTTGGCGGTAAGGATGATAGTGGGTAATTCAGAGGACGATAGAATAGCCATAGTTACACTAGTAGATGAAGATAGGTTGGGTGCTGTAATAGGGTCAAAAGGGAGAGTTGAAAAATATATTGAAAACAAGCTAAATGTCGATATAAAGATTGATACACAAAAGGGTAAGGTACTAATAATAACCGAGAGAAACAACATAGAGAACGGTTTAAGAGCGAAAATGATCGTAGAAGCTATTGCTCATGGGATTTCCTTTGATCATGCAAAAAAACTTATTGATAATCCAGACTATGTTCTTGAAGTCTTAGACATAAGTGAGTACGCTCGTAATAAAAGTGACATGATAAGAATCAAAGCCCGTCTTATCGGTCAAGGCGGTAAAATTAAAACCCTAATAGAAGACGAACTAAGTGTGAAAATATCCATCAGAGACAAGTATGTAGCGATACTGGGTAAGCATACTGATGTCAATATCGCTAAGGATGTTATTCAAATGATCTGTAGAGGAAGTAAATATGGTCGCGCTTTGAAGAGGATTAATGACTACAGGCTTCTACAGGACATATACTAGATTATAGTTATGTATGTTAACACACTCTTTATCCGTTCGTACGTTCAGCCTAGTCGAGATGAACTTCACAAATGCGAGATAATTGTCCGTTGTTGTACCCCAAACGGATCGACTTAATTCATGCAAACAAGCGCAATGCGCCTGACAGACCTAGGATTTATTTAAATTCCTGTGATTGATTCTAACCTTCATGTGCGAGTTAATTTAGAAACTAGCGGAAGATTCTAATGAATCCAACCTAAGGAATATGGTTCCTTAAATATTTTATTAAAACGAATAGTCAGAGAAAAGTAAAAGGCGTAATCTATGGATATTGATTTGTTGCATTTTAATAGTGAGATTATATCACTCAATCCGCCACAAGTAAGGTTGTGGATACACCGTACTAAGAAGTTCTTACTGGAGGTAGCAAAATCTTTTAATATTCCGACGTCTATATTATACGATGCCATCAATGACTCAGTGCAGATGGTTCTAAATTTCATCCCCAGGAAGATCGATTTGGGTGCCTCGCTGTATGATCTAGCCCTAGCAGCTTTTTGGGATAGATTAACGAGCTACGGTATCATGGAGATTTCTATCCACAAGCTAATAAAAATAGCAAAAATTAAGCTAAAACATAAAGTGACTCATGGAAAGGTTCTCAGAGTATTAGCCTTCTTGAAGGAATCCCGCAATGATATCATGAATTTTAATGAGAGAGTCCAATTCTATGTGAAGCAGATAGTAAATAGATACTTTGAGCAACGGAATCTTAAGTTGGAGTCACAAGGGATAAATACAGCAAAAGTGAGGGATAACTTGATTTCAATAGTACTTAGAATTCTTGATAGATTATTCGAAGTAGGAGAAGTAGAGGGTTCTCCAAAAGTTTTGGCTGGAGCTATACTATATCTAACAAGCAGGCTCTGCCGCAAAGTTATGCCCATAACTATGTCATCAAGCGTTATTGAGAGTCTCACAGGAATAAATAGATTCACGATTCTGAGGCGTTATAAACAGATCCTTAGCGTATTAGCGAAGGGTATTTTCATAAACGAAGTATGTTCCTTAGAATAGTAAAGCCAGGCTAAGATGCCAGAAAACATAAACTCGTATGAGTATAACTTTCTCTTCTCTCGTTATAGGATCGAGGGAAATAAGTACACGTGTACATTCGACGATAGCTATTACAAAAAATTCAGCTTGATTTATACTCCATTACTTGGTAAATTAACCGACGACAGATGCAGGTTATTACTGAATGAAGATACCGTAATAAGAGCTCTCAGGTCATTTATTACTCGGTACAAGGAACACTTTACTAAAGGACTACCAATAGAACCTGCGGAGGCTGAAGAATATGTAGCTCTTCACGTAATTCTTAAGCTTCTCGGCGTTGAGGAACTTTTTCATATGCTCCTTGATCCATATGTAAATGAAATTTACATAGATGGAGCGTTCAAAGCAATATACTTAGATCACGCTGTTTTAGGGCGTCTCAAGTCAGAAATAATATTATCAAAGGAGCAAATAAAGAATTTTTTACTGTATGTTAAACTAAGATCCAATCTAGTTTTAGACTTCTCAGTCAATCCGGTCAGATTTGACATCAGCTTCTTTAAACAAAGATTGAGAATAAGCGTCATGCCTCAAAAAGTAGAGGATGATCTTGCAGTAAATATTAGAAAGCTTATTGCTGTTCCTCCATATATTTCCTTCATTCATGACGCCGTCTCTCGATATTACATTGCTTTGCTATCGACCTTACTAATTATGAGACCTAACATTGTTATTTTCGGCGAAACAGGTTCGGGAAAAACAACACTTGCTAGCCTATTGATCCATGTAGCTCCCAGGTATTGGAGGATAGCACTAATAGAGGACATATCAGAAATACAACCCCAAATATTACAAAATAAGCATGCTATAAGAGTGAAAGCTCTCTCTTTAGAAGAAAAAGCTTCAGGAGTTGATGGGTTGAGAAAAGACATTGCCATACTTGAGATGTTACACAGAACGCCTGATCTGTGTTTTATAAGTGAAGTGCATGATAAAGACGATACTAAAGCAATGTTTCATGCAATGGCATCAGGTTTAAGGACCATTGCTACTACACATGCAAGGAGCATAGAGAGCCTCCTCGAGCGATGGTTTTCAATTTATAGGTTTCCGCAATCCTGGTTTCAATTAATTGATTTGATCGTACATTTAAGGCGTGTACTGCGCGAAGATAGAATCACTAGGCTAATAGACGCTATATATATACCATATAACAATTCTGGCTTAGGCAATGTAGCTGAATCGGTCCTAGAGAAAATGCAAAGCATAGTTGATTTTTCTCCACTGAGAATTAAAAACTTGCACATCATAAGGATAAGATTCACTCAAGTAAAAGATGCAATTGAGTGTCATGCGGATTTCGTGAGATTTATAGCCAATATTTTAAGGACAAAATCTCATGATTTAGAACTGTCCATAGATATGAACTTAGATAAGATACTGCCGCAAACTTTCAAAGAAGTAGCTACTAAATTAAACAACTTTGCAGAATTTTTAAGGCCAATCGCTATGGGTAGTTCAGATTTTCTCATGCAGGAAACTATTCAAGTTATTCAGCAGTGGATAGAGGAGATAACTAGAATTCTCGAAGTTTGTAACTAACACTCACTGTGCGTCAATATGACGAATTTGTGTATTTAAAAAGTATTATTCTGTAATGTTATCTAGTCGGTAAGCAAATGGGTGACTGAAAGTGTCAAGAGCGCAAAAGAAGCCACACATAAATCTAGTGGTAATAGGTCATGTCGACCACGGAAAATCAACAATGATGGGTCACTTTCTATATCTGATGGGAGTTGTTGATGAAAGAGTGATTGAAAAATATCGCAAGGAAGCCGCGGAATTAGGCAGAGAATCCTGGGCATACGCATGGATCCTTGATACGCTAAAGGAAGAACGTGAGAGAGGTTTAACAATAGATCCAACATATACAAAATTCGAAACAGATAAATATTACTTCACGCTAATTGACTGTCCTGGTCATAGAGACTTCATCAAGAATATGATATCCGGTACATCTCAAGCGGACGCTGCAATACTTGTAGTTTCTGCAAAGCCTAATGAATTTGAAGCGGGATTTAGCAGAGGTGGACAAACTCGCGAGCATGCCATTCTCGCGAGGATTCTGGGTATAAGGAACATGATAGTATGCGTGAACAAGATGGATGCCGTAGATTACAAGAAAGAGGCTTATGATTACATCAAGAGCGAGCTTAGTAAATTCCTTAAGCAGATAGGATTTAACGTAGATAAAATCCCATTCGTTCCAGTAAGTGGTCTAAAAGGTGATAATCTAACTGTGCGATCCAACAACATGCCTTGGTATACCGGTCCGTCGTTAAAAGAAGCCCTGGACATATATGTTGAACCACCGCCTCAACCCATTGATAAACCTTTACGAATACCTATAGGAAAAGTCGTCAAGATTACCGGAGTAGGCACAGTTGCAACAGGGAGAGTTGCCACGGGAGTCTTAAAGCCCGGAGATAAAATAGTGATTAATCCGCCCGAGATAAAGACAATAGCATCCTCAATCGAAATGCATCATGAAAAACTAGAGGCGGCTTATCCAGGCGACAACATTGGCATCAATCTAAAGGGTGTTGCTGTTACAGATATAAAGAGAGGTGACGTCATAGGACACGAAACAAATCCACCTACAGTAGTAGGACCAGGAATCGCTAGGGCCCTAGCTAGGATCTCCATTGTGTGGCATCCAACATCGATAGCTGCTGGTTATACTCCAGTCCTCCATGCTCACACCCTGCAAATGGCTGTAAGATTTGTTAAGCTCAAAGCAAAATATGACGCCAGCGGCGCGAAAATAGAAGACGACCCCGCCTTCATAAAGAGTGGCGACACAGCAGATGTTATCATAGAGCCAATAAAGAAATGTGTTCTGGAGAAAGCAGCTGATATCCCGCAATTAGGACGCTTTGCTATTAGAGATATGGGTCAGCTAGTAGCCGTGGGCGTAATCCAGAGCATCCTTCCTCCCGATGCTGAATAGAGCACCGGAAATTTCACCTAATAATTAGATCGTACCTAATGAATAATAGATAGTCCTGCCCACAATTACTATTTTTGGTTCTGTTTATTGGCTCATCACTGTATTTCTAATTAGCATCCGTAACTAGCTCGCCCCAATTGGGACCTACTAACTTCATAAATTTCTCAAATTATAGTTATTGGGTGATGCAAATGTTAGTTCTGAATCCATCTTTTATTGTCACAATGGATAGGGAGTGCCGAATAATAAAGGATGGATTCATTGGAATAGAGGAGGGTAAGATCGTATATGTATCTAAAGAGAAACCTCAAGAATACGAAGAAATCATAAGACTTCCTAAAAGAGTTCTTCTTCCTGGATTTATAAATACTCACACACACGTGGCAATGACAATTCTAAGAGGTCTTAAGGATGATGTTAATCTTCAAAGATGGTTAATGGAGTATATACTACCCGTAGAGAAACTTCTCAAACCTAAGGACGTATACTATGGTGCTCTTTATGGAATAGCAGAAATGATAAAGAGCGGAACGACAACATTTATGGATATGTACTATCATGAGATTGAAGTAGCTAAAGCTGCCGCGGATGCAAAAATACGTAGTGTTCTGACATATGGATTAGCAGATGTATTCTTTAATACACTTCCAGAGGAGGAATTTAAGAAAGCCGAAAAATTCAAGGATGACTTATCAGCACTAGTGTCCTCTAGGGGACTAGATGATTTTCTATTCTTCGCCTACGGGCCGCACTCACCCTATGGGTGTACAAAAGAATTGCTTCAAATCGTAAGGGAAGCAGCAGATAGGGATAATTTCAGAATTCATATTCACTTGTCTGAGACCAAATCAGAAGTCGAGAATTCCGTTAGAACCTCGAATATGACTCCAATTGAATATCTTGAATCAGTAGGATTTCTCAAAAGTGATGTAATGGCAGCTCATGTCGTTTGGCCGACGGATGGGGATATAGAAATACTCAAACATAGAGGGGTTCATGTACTTCACAATCCAACTTCAAACCTTAAACTAGCCTCTGGGGTTGCTCCTGTCCCCAAGTTTCTTGAGAAGGGAATAAATGTAGCACTAGCTACAGATGGACCGGCATCTAACAATAGACTTGACATGTGGAAGGAAATTTCTTTAGCAGCTCTGATTCATAAGGGTATATCCAGGGACCCGGAGGTAATCTCGGCAAGAACTGCATTGCAAATGGCAACAATAAATGGTGCATATGCATTAGGATTAGAGAGGAAAATAGGCTCCTTAGAAGTGGGAAAGTATGCTGACTTTGTAGTAGTTAACTTAGAACGAGCCTTGGAAAGCGTGCCATTCCATGATGTATATTCAATGATAGTCTACGCATTAGACTCGCGATATATAGATTCAGTTTGGATAAACGGTGAGTTAATGTACTCTCAAGAGAATGTCCTAAAAACAATAGATGTTCAGAAGTTGCGTGAAATCGTAAACGATATACGCATTAGACTGACTCAGGAGGCAGGTATAAAAACCCCAAGCGAAGTCTAATTTCGCTCTAGACGTTTTCGAGCCATTGTTGGTAGCTGCGTTTAAGATCTTCCCATGATTCTTTATTAATATACCCTTTTTCGAAGTTCCATTTCTGGAGTCTATACAGCGGGCGTAGAATTTCTGGATCTTTTTCCAATAATCTCCTCACGGGTTCAAGTTTTTGTATTAGTAGTTCAGCAATGGCATTTTTAAGATCCAGTGGGTGAATCTTACCTTCAAGAAAATCCTTCCCAAGTGCATCTAAGCTTCTGTACTCGACTGGCCCGCCATATTTTTCTGGTCTATCTATTCTCAAGCATTCGTTGTATGGGAATATTATGTAGGCAAGAATCGAGAATATAGGATTTTCATCAGGATTAGATGTTGTTGGTGGGCAGTAGGCTTTTTGGAGTTTTTTATTTATCGTTTCTGGCTTGTCGTGAACAGCGATATGGGTCTCGGGTTTTGAGGATGACATTTTCTCACCGGCTTTTAGACCTAGAACCATCGGCAGATGTATGCAAATTGTCTTCTTTACTTTTTGCCTTAGTATCGAGGAAACCTCACCATGCAAAATGTCGCGTGCAAGCGCATGAATTTTTCGTTGATCTGTTCCTCCGATGGCCAAATTAACCTCTAGATGCACTATGTCTAGCACTTGCATAATTGGGTATAAAGATGCTGCTACGGAGATAGACTCAGTATGGCGTAGGATCATCTTTACTGCTCTTATAGCTCGGTGAACCGTGACAAAGCGAGCCAGTGTGAATAAGTCGTATATGTAATCTTGCGATCCCTGAAACTCAGAACCTAGGATGTATTCAGAATTCACACCCAGAGCTCTTAGTACAGGTATCCAGTAGTTTACAGAAACGTCTTGGAGTAGTTCTAGAGGCCCCTTATCATTTAAATATGCATGATAGTCTGCTAAAAGAACTTTAGCTTTCCCAATTTTAGATATTTCTATAATCTTTAGAATCGTTGGGAAGTATCCTATATGGATAGGTCCACTCGGTTCGTAACCGCAATATGCTATGATCTTCTCTTTTTCCTGTAACAATCTCTCAAGATCTTCCATTGTTAATACAAACTCCTCAAGCGGCTTTGCTACGTTATTTAGTATTATAGATTTTGCATCCATGTGCTTTTCACCAGAATTCCTATAAGATGTATAAAAACATTATGAAAACCGCAGTGGCAGTCAATACAGCTGAAATGCTAGTTACTTTTCTCAGTAAATGAGTATACGAGTATCCATATCCAGACAAGAATGCTGTTATTATCAAGAAGGGTGCATATGAGTACGCCGGCAGTGGATTTAGAGGGCTAGATACTCCGGCTGCTAATGTGAGGAGTAAACTAAACAGATGTCCAAAGCCAATAAATATCATCGTATATCCAAGTATACTAAATGTGGTTCCGAAGGTTCCTCTTCCACCAATAATCAAAATGGTAATGTGAAATAGAATGGCTACCGAGATCCAAATAACACTTTGAAGAACTAGTGACATTAAGAAGATAGTTAGCATTACTCCTATAGACAAACTACTTGCCTTTAGATGAATCATATAGATTACCAGGTTTTTAAGGAATAAAGCCGCAGAGCATAGGGCAAGTACTAATAGTGGTCCTAGCGAATCAGGTGCTGCCGCGATGTGTTTCACCGCTATGATAGGATGCCTAAGCAGGTAATGAATTCTGTTTAATCTATCCTTAACAGTCAGAGTTGCTAATAGCTTCTCCCGGACAATAAATCGAAAGTCTAATCCGCAATAGGGACAGAATAAGTAGGTAACAGGGACGTCATTTTTACATCTTGGGCATCTTACATAATCCACTTAAATAACCTCCTTACGTGAGCTCATATGATTCGGTTCCTCCAATAACTTGCACTGCTTGTTTTCGCATAGTTCTCTCAAACTCAGTGTAATAATTGATCAACTCCGGCGTTATGGAGGGTCTACTCCTCGCCAGGGCAATCTCAAAATCGCTCTTTGTTACTTTCGTCACTTCTAGGTTTGAACGCCTCAGTGCCGTCATAGCAGCTTCTCTACAGAGAGCTTCAATGTCAGCTCCTGAGAATCCCTTTGTTTTTTTGGCGAGCTCAACTAGATCGACGTCATCCGCTAAGGGCATTCCCCTAGTATGTACCTTAAATATATCTAGTCTTGCATTAAAATCTGGAGGTGGCACGTAAAGCAAGCGATCAATGCGTCCGGGTCTAAGGAGAGCGGGGTCAAGTAGATCAGGTCTGTTCGTCGCCGCTATTATAAAAACCTCTCTACGACCAATTAATCCATCCATTTCTGTTAGAAGCTGTGCAATAACGCGTTCCGTCGCTCCGGAGTCTCCAGTATATAGACCCCGGCGGGGTGCTATTGAATCGATTTCATCGAAGAATATTACTGCCGGTGCTACCTGCCTAGCCTTTGTGAATACTTCTCTGATTCTTCTTTCGCTTTCTCCGTACCATTTGCTGAGTAATTCTGGGCCTCTGATTCCAATGAAGTTAGCTCTGCTTTCTGTTGCAACAGCTTTCGCTAGAAGAGTTTTTCCACACCCCGGTGGACCGTATAATAGTATACCTTTTGGTGGGTCGATCCCCATTCTTTCAAAGACGTCTGGATATTTTAGAGGCCATTCTACCATTTCCTTCAAAGCTTGCTTAACATGATCTAAACCGCCTATATCATTCCATTTAATGCTTGGTATCTCTACAAGCACTTCACGTAGGGCAGACGGCCTAACTTCCTTCATTGCGTTTCTAAAGTCCTCTATTTTTATCTCTAACTTTTTAAGAAGCTCTTGAGGGATTGGTTCGGGAGATTTTATATCTATGTTATGTTCTCTAATGAACCTTCTTAAGGAATGCATTGCCGCTTCTCTAACCAATGCAGCGAGGTCAGCCCCCACAAAACCATAAGTTTCGTGTGCCACTTTCTTTAAATCAACGTCGTCAGCTAATGGTGTGCCTCTGGTATGTATTTTTAATATCTCATATCGACCCTGCTCATCAGGGACTCTGAACTCTATCTCTCTATCGAAGCGACCTGGCCGTCTTAATGCTGGATCAATTGCATCTATTCGATTAGTGGCTGCAATCACTATTACGTTTTCTCGCGGTTGCAATCCATCCATGAGCGCAAGTAGTTGAGAGACAATTCTTTTTTCTACTTCTCCTATTACTTCACTTCTTCTTGGTGCTATTGCATCTATCTCATCGATGAATATTATTGCAGGGGCATTCTTTCTAGCTTCATCGAAAATACGCCTTAGTCTCTCTTCGGACTCTCCATAAAACTTAGAAACTATAGCTGGGCCAGAGATTGATATAAAATATGCGTCAGTTTCATTTGCAATTGCTCTAGCCAGAAGTGTTTTTCCAGTGCCAGGAGGTCCATGGAACAATATACCTTTCGGAGGATCGAGATTTAATCGCTCAAATAGCTCTGGGTGTTTTAGAGGAAGCTCTATAAGTTCTCTCACTTTTTCGATGGCATAGTCTAGGCCTCCGATATCCTCGTATCTAACCAGTTTTAATCGCATCTGTGATGGAGCTTCGCTAATAATCTCAATTTGAGTGTTCTCTGTTATAATTACAACACCCTTTGGTTCCGTATTTGTTACCGCAAAGGGAACTTTTTTGCCGAGAATCTCTAAGTAAACAAGATTGCCTTCGAGTAGGGGCGCATCGTTTAGCATCATCTTCACTTCGTCTGGGTTAATACTGACATACTTCAATACCATACCAGTAGTTTTTGGAGCTAGCTCAATCCGAATTGCGCTTGGTGGAGGATAATTTGGAATTCTTGACACAAGAACATAGCCACCAATCTTAACGCCAACGTTCTCTCTTAAATATTGATCCATCTTAACATAATAGGGATTTCCCTCGGGAATTTCTCTGTCTGGCCACACGTAAGCAGCCGCTGTTCCTCGCGGACCTTTTATTATTACTACCTCTCCTGTTGACACGCCAAGCTCGTTCATAACTATCTTTGAAGTCCTAATGCGCCACCTAGCCACATCCCTAGCTAGAGAGTCAAGCACTAACAGCTTGACATGTTTCTTTTCGGACATCGCACTTCACTAAGACTGATTAACATTATTATTTATAGATTTCTAACCCCTACGTTAATAAGACGTGATTTTGAAAAATTTTAAGGGCAACTAGTACCGGTGAGCAGAATGTCGGCATTGAAGCTTCGTAGAGCAGTTCCAATAACCTTTGGGTTAATGCTAATACTGGCAGCATCAGCGGGGGTACTAATCTTTAATAATTGTCCAATAACTAGAACGAGGTCTAACCCATCAGGAGAATTTATAAGTTGTGATGAGCTATCAGATGCGTATTCTCTGAAGAGTAAAACAGAAGAAAGAATGCTTGATTTTGAGAAACTCAGAAGTTTCATTAAGAATTTCGTTACAGAGTATGGTGCTTTTCCTCTTGGACAAAGTGGAGATGAATTCATAAATGCCACCTACTACGGCTATATGGCATTGTACTTGCTTGGTGAGTACGAATTCTTGAAAGATGATAAAGTTAGAAGGGCACTGGACTATTTCCATGATGAGAAGACAGGCGGCTTTCGTGAGTCATTCGGAGGGGAGCCAACTTTACAAGCTACTTTGTGGGGAATATTAATTTACAGTTCCCTGAACATTAGTTCCAAGGATTTTAATTTGTTATCATCTCTAAGGTTCGTTAATACCACCCTTTCAAACACTTCTATCGAGGAATTAGATCTAATAGATGCAGCACTTCTACTTAATATTGCATCTAGGTATCGCGAAGTAATCTCAAACGAAAACCTAACTGTGGTAGAAACCTTTCTCAGAGATCTTCCTCAATACATTCTAGACTTTTACGATGAGTCCATTGGACTTTTTAAGGACAGTAGAGTCTCGTTAAGTCCGTTGGTGCAAACGCACCTTGTACTCGAGGCAATGGCCTGGTATAACTCGTCGACAATAGACCCCCAACTTGCTGAAAGTATTGCATATGGAGTGCTTTATTGTAGATACAATTTAACTGATAAAAAACTTCAAGGTGGATTTGGTTATAAGGAGCCGACAGTTTTCGAAACTGGACTCTCCACGGACATATTGTTTTACATCTCGGAAAAAGTGGATTCTAATGCTCCTGTTAGAGAAATAATAAAGAATGAGACGTTTTGGTCTGAAGTCTTTGCATTCATAAACAACAGTCAGCTTAAGACGGGAGGTATAGCCAGGAATCCAGCATCAAGTAAAGTGGATGTGTTTCAGATATTTGGAGCGCTTCTAGCTTACCTCGCAAAGGATAGACTCAAAAGTTATCTTGAGTTATCAATTACAGTCAAACCATCAATTCAAATACCAATAGATTACAATGGTTCAATAATCATTGAGATTACTGCCAAATACTTCAAGAAATACCTTCCTCTACTCGTTGGCTTTGCCATGATATATAATAGTATCACAAAAGAGACATACAACATTAGTGCAAAGCAGGAGGGGACTAAGTATTTAATAATACCAACGCAAGTAATGAACTACACTTTTGGCAATTACAATACTACGATCTACCTCTGGAAAAACGTAAGCTTGTCAGCGTTAAGTGTTAATTCATCACTATATTTTCGAATAGGCTACAATTTGAGTCTCAGCTTATCTAAAACTATCATTTGCCCGGGTGAGGATTTTAACGTAACAGTAAGTGCTAAATTTTACAATGGTACGCCTGTTAATGGAAGTACATTCATTCTTAGTTTGCTCAGGACAGTTGATGGCAGTATCTACATGCAAAAATTCTTTGAAATTAACGGTACTGACAAAGTCACCATAAGCTGTAAGTCACCCATAAATGCTAGCCTGGGGGAGTACGCAATCTCAGTTGTGGTAAACGATACATATGGCTTCAATCATACATTTGCTAGGGAGGTAATACAAATCGATGATGATGTAATTTATGGAGAGATCGTGGGCAAGACCGATAAGTACTATGTTGGCGGCAGAATTCTGATAGAGGTGAGGAATTTAACGTATAATTCAACAAAGGTACCAATACCAACAGATCCAACTGTATCACTAGAAGTTCGCTACCGAGGCTCAGGTATGATCTACAGTAAGCTTAATGGTTCCATCTTCTACGATGAAAATGAAAATCAAACCATAGTGCAGATAAATGCATCTCTGTCGCCGATAATACCTAAGGATCTTAATGTATCTTTGTATCTAATGCTAGAATGGGATAAGAGCCCAACGGGCGTTGAGACTGTAAAATTGTTTAACGCTTCACTTATCCTCGAAGAGCTTGATATAATCAATATGACCGTCCTTCTTAATAATTCGCTGACACCAATAAGCGAGAGCAAGTTATACATAGGAGGAAGTTATGACATTCATATGCAGCTTGTGCATATCTTCAACACTTCATATGAAGTACTTATAGAGAATGCGTCGATAACAGCCTACATAAGTTACCTCAATAAAAGCTGGAGCAAATCAGACGCGAGATATAATAGTAGCTTAAAGAGTTACCAGTACACACTATATGCCGATCCAAACCTACCGGAATTACTTCATAATTTAACTATACGGGTATACCTAGAGTTTAACTCATCATACAAAAATTTAACCAAGAGCGTATACATACTCGGTAGGCCCGAAGTAATAGACTGGTCTATGCCTAGTAAAACGCATGTTGGAGAATACTTCTTTGCAACTTTCAGGCTTATATGCAGTGAGACGGGCGAAATTCTGAAAAATGTGAGCATGCTAGCAAATATAACATTAAAAACGGGTAGTAGGAATAGGACAGTTACTGCTCCAGTCGTGTACACGAACACAACCTATTGTTTATCGCTCTACGCAGAGTTCACATCTAATGTTGAAGGAATAATATATCGAAGTACAGACAACTTATCATTGTTTAACTTCTCTACGAAGTTCTTTTTGCGTGAGAAACCATTCGTTGTAGATCCCTGGATGCTTCCGATGGTGATTATAATGGTTAGTTACGTTAGCTTCATAACATTAAGAGGAAAGTACTTACGTCGGATTCCAAAGCGTTTTATAATTGAGAGAAGGGTATAATTAACCAAACTATTTTACCCGCGATCACACATTGTGCATTTGCTTTTAACCATTCTACTGATCAGTGCGTGTTGCTAGGTCTTGGACTGCATTTTTAAATCTATAGAACCTAAACACGTCTGCAAGTAAGACCTGAAATATTCATTCAATAGTTATCAAGACACACTTGAAGTTAATTTTTAAAGTTCAATAGTCTAAGATTAATATCTATATTATAGTGAAAAAGCCCGGGTAGCGCAGAGGTATGCGCGCTCCCCTGGTAAGGGAGAGGTCGCGGGTTCGATTCCCGCCCCGGGCTCTGGCGGGGGGTTAGTCTAGCCAGGTAGGATGCTGGCCTGGGGCGCCAGTGGTCGTGGGTTCGAATCCCACACCCCCCATTGAAGAGCCGTGAAGGCAGTGTTACCGTCCAAAGTGTGCCCCGCTAGGTGTTGCTAAAATTTTAGTATTCGAAGGTAGGCCCGTGGTGTAGTGGTCAAGCATGGGGGCCTTTGGAGCATGAGGAAAGCCCCTGACGCCGGTTCGAATCCGGCCGGGCCTACTATCATTTTTGCTCTCTATGCTGTGCTTATAGTTTCTAATCTATGCATTCTTAAGGGCTCAGTGAAATAAATTTTCTGGTATCATCCCCATGGTGGCGTAATTTTGGACTACAACCTAGAGACCCGACAAATAGCAGAATTCGATGAGTCGCGGTCGGTGGATAGGCTTTTAGTATTCTACAGGAAGCATTCTGAGCCCATGAGATACTTGATCCTTCAAAAGGACACTAGTGGAGGGAATGTACTACCATTGGGTGACGTCAACGTTCTCTTTGAATTGAATAAACTGTCAAAAGTAGAGTTTTCTAAATATACAAACAGAAGTGCCTTATTAACTAAGACCTTTGGCCAATTTGAGGATAAAAAGCTTTTAATGATGTGTCTGGTAGATTTCAAAAGGAAGTTTAAGATTAAAGCTAACGATAGTGATGATAATGATTGTGTCTTATTAGTTGAGTTCGTAAGAAATTTGTATGCCATATGTGAAGATACTTTTGTTATTGTGCCTATTAGGGGCAATCTGTGGGGTTTGGGCATCATAGCCAGTATTAGCCCAGAAGTTGCAAGTAAGATATTGAGTGCGATCCTAATAGTGTCCTCTAATCTTAGGCATCTGGAGATAAAATTTCTATCTGTTGCGCTTTTTAGGAAGACTGTTGCAATGATATTGAATAAATTTAGGCTTCCCAAAATGCTTCCAAGAAGAATTATCAATTTACAGGCATTAATTAAAACGCTGCTTAAAGATATAGATCGAGGAATAAAGTTTCAGCAAAAGCCTGGATTTGCCCCTCTAGAAATGAAGGAATTATCTATTGATCCTGTCGAAAAGATTAAATTTTTTGGTGAAAATGAGGAAAGAGAGGGAATAGAAATAGCAAGTTTTTTGCGCTTAGGTATATCAAACGGTCTGCTGAAGATTAATGACCTACTGTATAATTTGCAGGTATTAATTCCAAAAGAGGCCTTAAAGGTTTTTAAATGTGAACTATCTGAAGTTTATCCAGTTGGGTGTTCGCCTTTAGCATCTAAAAATAGAAGCTTAAAGCACGCGATGTATATCTTGTCATGATCAAATTCTCATTCGTATTCGCTCTGTGGAAGTATTTCCGCATGCTGCGATTCACTTGCAATTAATTAATTCTTCACCCAAGAAAGCATGCTGCCAAAATAGTAGCCTCGGGAAAAAATAAAGTTTATTGATAGTAGATTAGATCAGTGTGATAAGTTTGTCTATTTAGCAATTTCCTTCATGAACCTTTCTATTCGATCAAGTGCTTCATTAAGTATGTGCTCAGGCGGTAAGAAGACTACTCTAAAATGTTGTTTTCCAAAGCTTCCAAAACCGCTTCCTGGTGGTACTACAATGCCTGTGTTCCAGAGTAGTTTCTTACAAAATTCGTTGTCATCAATGTTTAAGTTTATTTTTGGAAATATGTAGAAAGCTCCTTTTGGCTTCCTTGCTTCTATTTCATCAATTTCATTAAATCTTCTATACACCAGATCACGACGCCTCTCAAGTTTGTCAACGACAATTTTGATATTATCTTGGGGTCCTAAAAGAGCTGCTTTTGCTGCGTATTGTGCGGGAGTATTAGCTGATAATCTTGTCATTAAAAATCTAGTGAAAACAGCCCAAAGATCGTCAAGTAGGTTATTTGGATCATATTTGTACATATATCCAACGCGCCACCCCGTCGCTAAATAGGCCTTCGATAATGAGTATATTGTTATCACTGGTACGTCTTTCGCAAGGGATGCCGTATTTGGCGCTTTTCTTTGTCCATCAAAGACTATTAAATCATATATCTCATCGCTAATGACATATAAGTTGTATTCGCCTGCAAGGTCAATTATATTTCGTATAATTTTCGGAGTATAAACTGCACCAGTTGGATTATTTGGATTTATTACAAGTATAGCTTTTGTTTTGGAATCTATCAATCTTCTCATATGGTCGATATCCGGTATCCAATCTTCATTTTCTAAGCACATATACTCAGCGGCTTCGACACCAAAGAAGCGTGCTGCAGTTATATATGGTGGATAGGTCGGTGAGGGAACTAGTAGCTTATCCCCTGGCTCAAATGCCGCGGCTAATATCACGTTTACAGCCTCTGCGGCGCCTTGAGTAATTAGAACATCATCGGGAGAGAGACTCAAGCCGTTTTTTCTTCTTTCATATTCAACTACAGCTTCTCTTAATTCATATTCGCCTCTAGAATCGCTATAGTAATGCTTTCCGCTCCTTAAAGCTTCTATATATGCATCAACGATGTGTTGAGGTGGAGAAAAATCATATTTGCATGGATCGCCTATATTGAGACTGATTGTTTTCTCTCCCCTTGTTTTTTCATACTTTTCGGCCTCTAGTGTGATTTCCCTAATAACATATCGTATTTCACTCGCGCGTGCTGGTGGCTTAAATTTGTTTGACAACATCTATCACCAATCGCATTTAGCGAAATAAACATGGATATTTTCATATGTTTATTTATCTCTTGATACATACAGCTAGGATACTCTGAGAGAAGGGATCATATCTGATAATGCTAAAACCCGAATTTCTAAGCAGATTTGAAATACTTCGAATATGATGATAATGTTTTCCCTTTTTTCGCTTGGGTTCTCCTACATAGTGAAGAAGTCTTCCTGCTCGTTTCATCACTCGATGGAGCTCTTTATAAAAATCTTCTGTATATAGCTCTGGTGAAAGAGCTATGCGTGGAGGGTCATGAACTACAAAGTCAAATTCATTATCTGGTAAATGTTGAAGAACCTCTGAAGCATCTCCCAATATTAATTCTACACCCTCTAAATGGCGACTCCAAGGATTCCAAGAAGCTAATTCAAGGACCTCTTTACTTTTCTCGATAGTTACTACCTTACATTGAGACCTTAACAGCCAGTATGTAGTATATCCCAAGCCAGTGCATACTTCCAAAACAGAACTTCTAGGATTGGGATTTAAGGCTTGAATTTTCGACTTTGCATCAACATACAATGGATCTACAACGACTCGGTGCATATGAATTCCGGAAATTTCTATCGTGGGTGTTATGCAATTCTCAAAGAGCGTGAGTTGGTAATACTTGCCATTCGAACCTGCAATAGAAAGAGGAATAAGTTCGCTTTGACTTAATGCGTATACACGCCGTGGATTTTTGCATGCCTGCTTAATTTCGCTTTTTGGTATTTCTACGTATCTTTCACCAGTTTGGAATATAACGGCATCTCTAGTCACATTCACGCGAGTAAATTTAACTCTAGCACCTAAGGAACTGTCTAACGTTATGACTTGAGGTGGCAAGGAGAGTAGATTAATTAGAACCCGACCCGCAAAAACAGGAGCCCCTTTGTATATGAACTTGAACTTATTCACTCCTCCTCAGCTTTCATTTTCTCCTTGAAATAATGGCTTAGCACGATGAACAAAGCACCTAGTACAGCCAATATCTCCAGCATAAATTCAATTGTTTCCCAACTCAATTAGCTCACCAACTATACTTGTTATGTGCTACTCGTAGAGCAAAATTATTCACTATTAAGTGTTTTCAAAAAAACACATTTAAGGCTAGGTGGTTAGCATGGAACTTAGATCACCAATAATTGTAGTACTAGGGCACGTAGATCACGGAAAAACTTCCCTACTAGACTGGATTCGTAAAACTAGCGTGCAAGCGAAAGAGGTTCATGGAAAAACTCAACACATTGGAGCGTCATTTGTCCCGACGGATACAATCTTTGAAATAGCCAAGCCTGCGATTGAGCAGGGCATAATAAAAATCAGAAGAGAAGAAATAGACATTCCGGGGCTGCTATTTATCGATACGCCGGGTCATGAAGTTTTCGTTAACCTGCGTAGTAGAGGTGCTTCTCTAGCAGACCTTGCAATATTAGTTGTTGATGTGCGTGCGGGATTTCAGGCGCAAACTTTTGAGTCTCTTGAATTGCTAAAGAGATACAAAGTACCCTTTATTATTGCTGCTAATAAGATCGATCGTCTTCCGGGCTGGAAGACACAACCTGAGACACCGTTTGTAATATCAATTAAAAAACAAACCTTGACAGCGATAAATAATCTAGAATTCGCTTTAGATGAGATGATTAAAGATTTATACAAACATGGATTTAATTCTGATCGATATGATCGCATAAAGGATTTCAGAACAACAGTTGCAATAGTGCCTGTATGCGCCATTAATGGTGAGGGCATAGCAGATCTATTACTACTGCTGGCTGGTCTGGCTGGAAAGTTTTTAAGAGATAGACTAAAGCTACGACTGGGAGAACCCCGTGGAAATGTGCTAGAGGTTAGAAAAATTCCGGGAGCTGGAACCGTAATAGATGTTATCCTCGTTGATGGTAAAATCCGTGCTGGTGATTGGTTAATAGTTGGAGGAAAAAATGGTGTGATCAGGACCACAATACGCTCATTGTTCATTCCAAAACCTCTTGATGAAATAAGGGATCCCCGTGATAGATTTGATGTCGTTGATGAAATTACGGCGGCTGCTGGAGTAAGAGTTATTGCACCAAACTTAGATGATGCCCTAGCGGGTTCTCCGCTTCGTGTGGTTTCGGCAGATGACCCGGCCTTAGAAGAGAAAATCAAGTCGTACGAGAAGGAAATCCAGGAAGACATATCCCAAGTATTGTTCAAGACGAATAAAGTTGGAGTAGTTGTGTTTAGTGATACTCTAGGAACTCTAGAGACAATAGTGGTAAAACTTAAGGATTACGAAATTCCCATTTCAAGAACGTACATAGGTTCCGTTGATAAAGAGGGAGTTCTACATGCTCTTGCTGTAAGAGAAATTGATCCCAAATGGGCGATAGTAATTGCTTTTAATGTTGATGTATTGGAAGAAGCCCGGCAGCTATTGGAAAAAGAGAAGATACCACTTATAGAGGACAATTTAATATTCAGGCTCTTCGAAAAAATTAACGCGTATGTTGATGAGTATGATAGAGCGCAGCGGGAAAAGATACTTAAGGAGTTAATTTTACCGGCTAAGATAGAAGTCCTGTCAGGATTTATATTCAGACGCTCCAAGCCGGCGATTGTCGGTGTTAGAGTGCTATCAGGAGTGATACGTCCAAATCTACAGATAATAAATGCTGATGGTAAAGTGCTTGGTCATATTAAATCAATACAGTCAGAGGGGAAATCCTTAGAAGAAGCCACCGCTGGAATGGAAGTAGCGATATCTATCACAGACGCTGTTGTGGGAAGAGACTTTGATGCTGGGGATGTGCTCTATGTTGATTTACCTGAGGAAGTCGCCAGGAAGATAAATAGGGATCAAAACCTAAAGAAGATGCTTCCCCCTGGCGTCTTAGAAACCTTCCGAGAATTGCTAGAAATAAAGCGAAAAGTTTATGGCTTTAGCTGGGGATTGTAGTTAAAAACTTGACTATTTTTATTCAATTAACAGGTCTATAATCTCTGACGTTATTTCCTCCTCTGCTTACCAATCTTATCATTATAACTGGCTGGTGATTTAAATGAGTAGTGAACAAGAAATACTTGAACGCGCACTCGAAATATTGAAGTCAATAGCTAACAATCCCAACATTCCAAGAAACATTCGGCGCATAGCCAGAGAGGCTTTCACAGAGTTGAAGCAAGAGGGATTAATCATCGCGCTACGGGCGGCCAATGCTATTGAAAAAATTACAAGTGTGCTCGATGAACCCCAAATTCCATTGTTTGCAAGAACGTCAATGCTTCAAGTAATCGAACTCCTTGATAAACTTACTAAGACCGGGGAGTGATATGAGTTTTGCAATAAAGAAGATAAAAGAATTCAGTAACCCCCTGCTCCGACGCAAGGAATACTTATTCGCGATAATTCATGATGGAGAACCGACACCGTCGAGAGTGCGAATAAGAGAAGAGCTATCGAAGCTTCTGGGAATTTCCAGGGATCTAATTGTTGTAAGAAAGCTTAAAACGGAATTTGGTACAAATACATCATACGCAACAGTTCATATATATGAAAGCAAAGATGATTTGCTATCGATCGAGCCCAAACATATACTTAAGAGAGATGAGATAATTAGCGAGTAATAAAATTCCGGCTGATTTGCAATAGGGTGACTAGGTTGTCTAAGGCAGCCAAGAAAAAAGCAGACAGGAAAGACCTCAAAAGGCCCATATATAAGTATTATAAATTAGAGGGGGATAAAATCAAGAGGTTAAGAAAATTCTGTCCAGTGTGTGGACCAGGGGTATTTCTAGCAGAGCATAAAGATCGCCTAAGTTGCGGTCGTTGTGGTTACACTGTCAAAAAGTAGTACAATGTGAAGGTGGGGATCATATGAAAATTAGATATAAGAAGAAGCAGAGAAAGTCACATAAAAAGTATGGTGAAAAATATAGAGGCTATGGCCAGGTTGGTAGACATAGACACCACCCCGGTGGCAGAGGCATGGCAGGAGTAAAAGACCACATGAAGCTAATGCTAATGAAGCAAGGATATGAACTAGGTAAATATGGATTCACTCGCCATGGGACAAAACTTAGTTACGAGACAGTAAACATAGGTGAAATACTCGAAAAAGCTCTCGACGGTAAAATACGGTACTACGTCGAAGGCGATAAATTAGTCATTGACCTGTCAAGTAAACGATACCTTAAAGTTCTTGGGCGTGGTCGTGTCGAGAAACCGATAAAATTGGTTATTCATGAATCATCAGTGATTAGTGAAAAAGCGAAGGCTAAAGTAGAATCTATGGGCGGAGAAGTGATAGTAGCAAAATAGGAGTCTCTATCTTATGTAATTATCAGAACGATGTTTTTTACTTAAATAAGCTTTCGCAAATGCCTTTAATCTCTCCGCTAAAACATCTCCGATTCCTTCAACTTGCTTTAAAGATTCTAAGCTTGCTCGCGCTATTTTTTCGATAGTATGAAGACCAGCTTTTTTGAGCGATAATGCGCGCATTCTTCCTACACCCTCAACGTTCTCTACAAGTAGCAGTAAGTCCCCTGGAACACCATATTGGATTCTTTTAGAAAGCTTTTTTAATTGTTCGACAAAATTGGGTGGAAAGTACATAGCAGCTAATTCTGTTGCACAGTAGGCTAACCAACTAGAAACGCGAACAAGCTCATTTAAGTCTCCCGGCCCAAAGTTCGGTAGAAATCCATTTAGAATGCTTGGTAGGGATTCACCTTGGATCCAGTTATATAAGATCACCACTCCACCTAAGGCAGCTAGTAATTCCTCCTCTTCGACAGTGCTTAAATGCCTACTATCCTCAAGCATCTGAGAAAAATCTGCTGGCAGGAGTTGATTAAGTTTGTTAATTATGTCAGTATTGGATAATATAGCCTCAATCAAAGCGTCAAACCTCCCTAAGAGTCGTCTAAGTATAACAATGCACTCTGGTGAGATCGAGATGGCAAATAAGGTCTCAATTTCTCTCTCTGTATTCCATTCAAATTTGTGCTTCGCTTCGGCTTTCCAGTACTCAAATAAGTCGAGAATTGCCTTAGCTGACGTAGGTTTGAGATATAGATGTGCTATCCTACTCCCAAGCTTTGTTGGTTTATAACAGGGAGAGTTATCACTACAGATGACTTCTTGCACCAAGTTCATGTTGCGAAGATAATCGATAGCCTCTAATACATTTGTTCTGGCTTGGTACAAACCGTAAAAATCTCCATGTGTACGAGCATAATGAGCGAAGAAAGTCTTGTCGAAGAAATTAAGTATGGACTCTCTATCAATCTTACTCTTGGAGACTACCAAAGCTAATACTTGTGAGTAGATGGTTGGAATAACATATCCTGATACTGGCTTTACTTCCTCAACATCGCCCAGTACGTACTTCTCTATGAACTTCTCTAAACTATTCTTATCTCTAGCTATGAGAAATGTCTCTCCTACGATGTCATATCCTGGACGTCCAGCGCGTCCGCCTCTCTGTTTATATTCTGATGTTGAGAGTTCTATTCTGTATCCAACCTCTGGATCAAAGTATTCTTCCTCAATAACGACTCTCCTTGCTGGCAAATTGACCCCGGCAGCAAGGGTTGGGGTAGCTATCAGGACGCCTATAAGTCCCTTTCTAAAGGCATCTTCTATGATTTCTCGTTCTATTTTTGACAGCCCAGAGTGGTGAAAAGCTACTCCCCATTTGCAGAGTTCTATTAGCTGTCTAGTTAAGCTTGTTTTTTCATCCACAGCTTCCTCCAGCTTTTGAGATACCAAATTGCCCTTGAATAGACTGTAATATTGGCTTGCTTTCATGAATTCTGCAACTCTTTCTGCAGTCCGTTGCGAAAGTAATCTAGAGCTACGAAATGCTAGTATCTGCCACTTTTGATCGTAAAGCAGCATTTCATTGAACGTGTCTTCAATGATTGCCAGGAGTGCATCCATAAAGCTCTTCCGGCTCGACTTAGTTTTCTGCAGGTGAAGTTCTCTTGTAAAAAAGGCACCTCCAAGGAGCTTATCTTTATATTTAGCCTCTAAGCTTCTGCAAAAACTATCCTTAGTGAATTTTCTTTCTACTACTCGTCCAAAGCCCTCCCTTACGGAGACAATCTCTAGATTAGAGCCTAGTAGCTCCCTCAGCTTTGATATTGTAGTTAATTGGCCTGCCTCATAGGACCCCTTGTTCGCTTCAATGAGTTTATCTAGAGTCCCAGCCTCACTTGAAGTTCTTGCTATTCTGGCAGCTTTCGTCTGTGTTATAACGTATACCTCAGAGGTTTTGGAGTCAGGATCATATATTATTACTCTATTTGCTGGTAGATAGTACACGCACTCTAAGAGCTTAACTGGACGAAAATTGCTGGTAATTAGAACTGAGTTCAGCCAGTCACTAATGTCTTCCGGATTGCTTATGGTTGCAGATAATCCGATTATCTGTACGTTCATATTCTTCAGATTTGTGAGGACAAAGTCAAGTATAGGTCCACGTGTCCTATCACCAATAAAATGTATCTCATCGACGACTACAAGCTTAACATCTTCGAGCCATTTTGGGCTCTCTCTTATTATGTGATCTGCCTTTTCATACGTCAGGACTAGTAAATCATACATACCTAACAGTGAAATTGGTTGGTCTCTATAGTCCCCTGTAGCCACACCAACTTTTATGTTGTACCGGCGTCTAAATGTTTGGGCAATTTCCTCGGTTAGGGCTTTATATGGTGTTAAGTAGAAGACTTTTATTCCTTCGCGCAAGATTCTAGTGACACTTACAATTTCAGCAATCAGAGTTTTTCCACTCCCAGTAGGTGCTACAACTACCAGCGAGTTTCCCCGTAACCCTTTCTCAATGGCCTCGTACTGAAAAGGTCTAAGAGTGACTAGTCCCTCTGTTTCTAGTGCATGTATCAATGATTCTGGTATATTAAGTTTTCTCAATACCGAAATAGAATATTCCTCCGTCAAGGTGCAGAACCTAGTGAGAGTGATTTTTTGGATCAATGACTGGCTCCTAAATACTACATTAAAATAAGCTCCAGAATATTCTTTTAAGATGGCATAATATGCATTAGAATTTACTTCTAAATAGGCTACGGATTGATAACAAATTATCTACCCAGTTTAAGTTGATTACTAATAGCTTTTTGTGGACGGCTCAATTAAATGCACCCGCTTTAACTAAGGAAACAGGTCTTATTGTACTTACAGTTTTGGGTCTTTAGAAAGAGGTCTAATCCAATATGGGGTAAAGATGTTCCTAAAGGAACTAGAGCTAATAAACTTTATGTGTTATGATCACCTGAAGATCACATTAGACGAGCATATCACAGTCATATACGGTCAGAATGGTTCGGGAAAATCGGCACTGCTGTCTGCAATTAATCTAATATTTGGTGGTCTCGCGCGCGAGCGTCAAGACCTGCTTAGGAATTTCATAAAGCACGGTCGAGAATATGCAATAATTCGCGCAAGGATATCAAATGCAATTCCACTTCCTGGGCGTGGGCTCGTAGTCCTCGACAACGATGCGCCTCTGAATTCGGACATAGTAATCGAGCGCATTATCACGCATGAAGATAGTAGTTATAAGTTGAATGGTAAAAAAACAACGCGCGAGAAACTAACTGAGCTTTTACTGAAGGTTAACATTTCGTCTAAGAATACGTTCTATTTTATTCCGCAGGAAAAGATAACCAAGCTAGTTGATTTGAAGCCAGAAGAACGCTTAGATAGCCTTCTAACAAGTCTGGGGCTTTATGACTTAAAAGACTCAATAGAAAAGCTTCGGTTAAAATTAAGAGAACACATTGAAAAGAAAAAGGAGCTGGAAAGCAAAGTTGGTGAGTTAAAAGAGAAAATTGAGGGTTACAAAAAGACTCTCAAATCGACTGAGGAATCACTAAAGACTCTCAAAAACTTCTACAGGCTGAAAGTATCTCAACTCTTTAAGAAGCTTAATATGACTGAGGAAGATGAGAAAAAACTCAAGCAAGCGATGGATGAAATAGAAGCAAGAATAAGAGACAATACAGCTTTTATTGAAAATGTTCCTAAAAATCTTGAAAAACTAGACTTGGAAGCCGAAAATTTAAGGAACAGAAGAGTCGAGATAACTAAGAGGATTTCGGAATTAGAAGAAGAAGAACGCAGGCTTAATGATGAAATAAAGGCATTGACAAACAAACTTTCCAGTCTAAGTATAAGAAGAGATGAAATGATGAAATCTTTCTGGGATATCCTCAATAAGTGGAGGGCAGCGTCAATTGAGGATATCAAATCACTGCTGGAAGATAAAAAGATGAGACTAGAAGATCTTGAAAAGGCTATAGATCAGCTTGAGGAGGGCCGCCAAATTAAAGAACTAGAGAAAATGATTCAGCGAAAGAGAAAGGAACTTCAAGAGGTGGAGTCTTTAGAGAGAGAATATGCGGTGAAACTGGAGGAGATGCTCAAGGAAATAGATCCATCCGGAGAGGTTTTAAGATTGTATAATTTCATTCAAAGGTCAAATCTAACTAATGAATGCTTTGGACCGATAATATTGGAACTAGACTTCCTCGTGCCCCAGGATAAGCTTATAGACTATTCCAAAGCCCTCGAAAGAATTCTAAGAGAAGATATCATGAAAAGCTTCGTTACGACTAGCTTGCGGAGTCTTAAGAACATACTGGAGTTCATAAAAGACAGGAAGATCTTAAGCCCTCCAAATATATTCTTTTTCGGTCACGCGCATTCGGTGATTTATACAGATGAATCGTTTGTTTTCTTTCTCCGACGATCTATTGAATGGATTAATGAAGCCTACGATCGCTTTAAAAAAGAGATCACAAGAAAACTTGGAAGTATTCCGGAGTATCGAAGCTCATTTCTAACTTTAGTGCCAGATATATTGTCAGCGCCTAGACCCGTACTTGCCTTGATAAGATACTTTCTTGGAAAAGTAGCACTTGTTGGTCGCCTTGAGACTGGCTTAGAACTCCTAAGAGAGCTGGATTTAGATGGAATACTGACAGTAGAGGGTGATTTCGTAAGAAAGTTAAGATGTGGAGACTATGCAATATTCCAAGTGTTACCTCCCATAAAGGACAGGTATAGTCCGGTAGTTGATAAGGTCATTCAGCTTAGCATAAAGAATATTCGAGACAAGAAACAAGAGCTTTTAGAAGCAATCCAACGCATTAAGGATGAAATAAATACACTAGAGAAAGAATTAGAAAACCTCAAAATAAACGCTCCAAAAAGATTGAAAAATATGCTCGAGGAACGCATTCGCCTCATGGAGAACATAGAAGAGCTTGAGAATGATACAAAATTTCTAGAGAAAATTCGAAAAGAACGAGAGTCCCTCCCAGACCAAATTCAAAAAATAGAAAAACAACTTGAGGAGGTCGATGAGAATCTAAGACGTGTAGTTGATGAAAAACACGAACTTGAAAAGGAGCTTCAAAATATTGATTTTGAGGTAGTTGAAATTGAACACAAGAAAGAATTTTTGATCAAGGAGAAGAGCAGACTTGAACTTGAAAATGATGACTTAAAACACAAACTCACAGAAATTGAAGTGCGTTTGGGATTATTAAGAGAGAGAAAGAATTCAATAATTTCTGAAATCGAAAGGCTCAAGAAAGAAATGAAAGCCTTCTTATCAATAGTCTGGGCATCATTTTATAGTGACGTAGGGAAGAATTTGGAAGAAATATTAAGGGATGAAATAATAGACCCAGCGATAAGCTTAATAGAAAGTCTCGACATTCATCAGATTGAGGAGTTGCTATCAAGGTATAGTGAACAGGATATCTCTAGGCTGCGCTTTGACATTTTATCAAGAGAGGAAAAGGTCCGCTTACTTGAGGAATCATTAAAGCAATTAGAAATCTATCAAAAAGAGCTCCAAAGAATAGAATCCGAGATCGAATCTGCAAGAAAATTAGCAGAAGAATCTCTTCGTAAGCTTGTAGATGAGCTACACGAGAAGGTAGATTTGCTCAACAAGAACTATCGTTATATCCTATCAAAGATAGGAGCTTCGGGTGATATAAAGATCGAAGGGAGAGCACTAGATAACTTAAGTTTATCGATAACAATTGATCTTCACCGCCGACAACCCGTAGAAATAAGCCAGGGAGCGTTTTCATCTGGTGAAAAGACATTAGCTATTTTCGCCTTTCTAATGGCGTTATTCCTTACAGCCCCTGCGCCGATACTAATGCTTGATGAATTTGATGTTTATCTTGATGAGGCTACAGCTAAAAAAGTTTCTAGACTCCTAAGGGAAGCGATAAAAGATATGAAGTCAATTCAAGCAATTATAACAACAACTCACAGATTGTCTCTGATCGAAATAGCCGATAAAATTTTGCGGCTCATGTACGACGACAAAAGGAAGACATCATGTGTTCATGAAATCGACAAAAGATTTCTGGAGGGCATAGTTAAGGGCAGATATAATGTTAGTGTATCCGGGTAACTCACGTGGAGGGATCGAAATCTAACAAAAGTGAGACGAGTGAAATCCTAAGCAGCATCAGAAAATTGCTGAGGCATATAGACTTTTACTTATCTAAAGGAGGTAGGACAGCAGTACCGGAAGAAATCACAGAAATCCTCAAGGAGCTAGGTAGACTTGAATCTGCATCAAAATTGCTTATAGAGAATGCCGATATTGGCATTAGAGTTTTTAAGAAGCTTAAGAAATACATATCTGCGCGCCTGTGTAGACTAGACATAAGACTTAGCAAATTCTTAATCCATTACGCTGTACCACTGATTATATTGAAAGCCGCCTTTGATGCTTTCTACGAAGGTAAGGTAAGAGTATCGTCCTTAGCAAAAGTGCCTGGAATGACGAAGAACTACATTAAAGGTGCATTTAGACGCCTAAGAAGAATCGCTGAGATGACTGAGGAAACAAGGATTCTTAAATCGAGCGTCCAGCGTGAAATTTTTAAGATTCGCGAATTGTTGTCACTCATTGAGCTAGAGAAGGAGAAATTAAGAGCTCAGCATAAAAGATTGCAGGCTTTGTTTAATAAAAATTGGGAATCTCTCGAGGCCGTAGGAATGTTAAACAGTACTTCTAGAAGGGAGTTAATATTGAGGCTCTTGGCCTATATAGACTATGAGAGTAAAGAGGGTCGATATGCCAATGAACTCTAACAAGTCAATGGAATTGGAAATAAGGACAATTGCGGCTTCAATCATTATGAAATCTACACTGGACAAGGGACAACCCTTGAAGTACATCCTATCTTGCGCCAGGAAATTAGGTATAAGTGCCGAAGAATTAATCTCGGAACTAAATCGGAGATTTGAATCCGTCGGACTAAAACTAAGGACCGTCAGGAAGAGTCAAAGTACGAGCGATGAGGCCGAAGTTTTCGTAGTAATTGATCCTGAACTTAAGATCTCAGCGGGAATGCTTGATAGAATCACCTGCGCAGTTCTTGCCCTAATATACATCAAGGCTGAAACGCAGCCAATAAATGTTGAAAACATAGTAGAGGCACTGGAGCAGATAGTTAAAGATAGGAGTAGAGCGAAAGAAATTTTTGACAGGACTCTTAGAAAATTGGAGAAATCAAAGCTTGTAAAGGTTGACCATGAGAAAAAACTCATAGAACTTACTTCGAAGGCTTTAGCTATTCTGCCTGAAAGAGAAGATTTAGAATCAATGCTAATTGAAGTGATTAGTTGATGAGCGGAGAAGGATTAGCTACCGAAATAGACTTACCTAGTTGGTTTCTATTTGGAAAGAGACTTGGTGAATATTCGCTAGATGCGTTACTACTATATGGAAAAGAAAGAATTGACATGCTTTTAGAATTCTCGCAAAGAAGGACCTTGGAGGCGCTCAACAGCATGTCAGGAAAATTTAACAATCTTGTAGGTTTAGTGGCACTAATTCTAGCAGCCTCAGCAACGAATGATATGTACTTCATTAGTTGGTTGTTGGAAATAGAAGGTGATTTATTTACAGCGTTGTTTAATAAATTAGATCTTGGTAAGAAAGTAGCAGTTCTAAGGTATATCCTCGGCGAGTTATTAGTCGGCATAGAGGTTGTCTCCCAAAAACTGGGAATGAGCACCGAAAGTCTGTTACCAGAAATACAATCAATTCTTCCAAAACTAACGGAAAAAAGACAGGCAATGGATTTCCTAATACCTATGAGCAGGTTCCTGGCAGCCGCAAGGTTTTCAAGGGCATATAGATTAATTAAATCTAGCAGAGCAATTGCGGTAAGAGGTTGGGTTATAGCACCCTTAGAGGAGTTCTTCCGCCTTTCCAAAAGCCATTACCAGGATATGTTAAGCGAAAAAATTCAAATGCTAAGCGAGAAGATTAAGAAGGATCCAGAATTTCAGAGCTATAAGGCCTTCGGAGAAGAATTAATTAGCTATTGGCGTAAAAAAATGATCGTGCAGAAACCTGTGGTTAGGCGTGATCTGGTCACTACAGAGGATAGGCTATGGGAGCGAATAGACACGTTTCCACCATGCTTAAGGATCCTATACGATCGGTTCATATCAACTGGTTACCTACCGCACATTGAGAGACTTCAACTAGGCCTACTGTTAAAGGCTTTGGGAATGCCTCTAGAGGAACAACTTAAACTTTGGTATCGCGCAGTGGACAACGTCGGATTGACCTGGGAACAATTCTTAAAGAAGGGTGGCTACTACATAAGACATCTATATGGACTTGAAGGCTCGCGCAAGGATTACAGACCCCCAAAGTGTGAGACAATAATTACCAGGTATTTCTGCCCGTTCGTTAAAACAAACTTCACCGAACTGAAGGAACTTATCAGGGGCATGAACCCAGCTATTTCATCGTCGGAGCTAGACAAGATTCATGAAGAGATTATTTCACGAGAACCTAGAAAAGCTTGCGCACGGCTACTAGCTAGTATAATTAAGAATCCAAACCTCAAAATTTCCACCATAAATCACCCTATTCAATTCTCAAGAATAGTCTATAAACATAGTAGGGTAAGAACAAATGAATCAAAGGGTAAATCTTCCGAAAATCTTCAGGAGAATGTACCTCAGCGATATAAACCCTGATATTTTGAAAAGTAAAGCGGTTACGATTTTCGGCATCGGTGGTATAGGGACCTTAGTAGCAGAGATGCTTGCCAGAGTTGGCGTTGGTAAGCTGATATTAGTTGACAAAGATGTCGTAGAAGAGGAAAATATGAACAGATTAGGATTCTATCCTGAAGACCTTGGAAGCCCCAAAGTAGACGTCATAGGAAATCGACTGAGACGAATATCAGAGCTTAGAGGTCCTAAGTATGCTGTTACCATTGAAACATATCTCACAAACATATTTGACTTTGAAGACATTGAAAGAGTGATAAGTGAATCTGACTGCGTGGTATCGGCTCTTGATTGTGTTGATGCACGCCTAGAGGTGAATCTGTATGCAGTTAAACACAGGAAGATTCTGATAGATAGCGGCGCTTCTACTAACGGTCTACGCGGTCGTGTTACTGTGGTAAAGCCTTTTGAATGGCCATGTCTTAATTGCTATTACTCGAATGATAGCATGGTTGAAGAAGGCTTATTTGATGACGTAACTTGCAATGTTAGTCTTCCAACAACGATGGCATTAATTGCTAGTCTTCAAGTAGATCAATGTCTAAAGGTACTGCTTAACAGGCAGGGTGTTGTTCCCTTAATCCTCGTTAACTTAGAGGAAGAACCTCAGATCATAGTTTATGACAAACTCAATAGACGAAAGGACTGCAGTTTCTGTGGTTATTAGTTCTTAACAGTTTAGTAGCGTTATGCTAGCGTAACTCCTGCGACGTATCATTTCGCTGATTCTAAGTAGATCATTTTTCAAAGAATGACATTAATTCCTTTCTTAAATTCTCCTTTCTTAGTTCATTATTCTTAGCTTCTAAGTTCGCCTCAATTTTTGAATGAGACTCAATTCTAACTTTAAGCTCAGAGAGTTTTGCTAGGACAAGATCAACTCTCATAGCGACATTATTTAGCATCCTCTCGGTGCTTTCTAAACGCTCAGCAACTCTAGTCAAATTATCGAGAATAGCAGAGATCACGTCTTCAATTCTAGCAATAACTTTATTTAACATGTCAACGAAGTTTTTGAGGCTTTCAACTGTGGGAACAAGTCCTCGTGGAGTTTCTATTGCAGAAATTTCGACTACAAGACGCTTTTCTTTTTCAGTGTTCTTAAGGATGGACTTCTCCCCAAGATTGCTCATAGTACTCAACCCACGAATAGCTGCGGATACTTAGTCCGGATGGCCTCAGTGGACAAGTAGAACTGATAAGGTAAGACCTAGTATCATAAATACAATTAATACTACAAGAACCTCCTTCATTAATGAGTGGAAATCTTTGGCAAGTGTAGGATTGCTCAGTAGCAGGTGAATTGATACCTTTATTCCAGCTAAAATTGATGAAAAAACAAATATGAACGCTAAGCTCATTTGAAATAAGCCAGTTTGAAAACCCGTGAAGACCTGTAACTTATAACCTAAGTTTGCAAGTCCTATCAGCAAGCCAGTACTGTACGTGGAAACAGCTGATAGCAATTTCATCTGGCGCCTAAGCTTGTTATAAATATCCTGTTGCTTGATAACCCACAATTTCTCGTGTTTGGCAAGGATTAGCATCTTTTCTATGAGATTGAATATCCTTTTAGGATCTAAACTATAG
>JANJXX010000008.1 GCA_024720975.1 Candidatus Panguiarchaeum symbiosum
AAAATAAATCAGCTACGTTCATTGTCAAGGCTGAAATGTTCCCTGGCTAGTTACTCCCTAATAGCCTTAGTCTCTAGATTAGCTAACACTATTGCGTGCTTTCCTAGAAGCTTCTCCTTAGAATAAGGTTTTATACCTGCCACTAGCGTTCTTACCCCATTTCTAACGTTTGCTTTGAGAAAGTATCGAAGCTAAACGCTTGTATTTTATCCTTATGTGAGCAGTCTCAGCATCCCTCTAGCCTTCCCGCGAATCGCATCCTTTGAGATGCCTCTTATTGCTTTTCCTTTGGATAGGAGGCAAGTGTAAACATGGATTGAGTCATTTTTCCTCAATTCTCGCAAGCATGATCTTCGCAAAGCCTTAAACATCCTGGAGCTCTTCCTCTTTTCATGTGATTTAAGAGTCTCTGCTATTTTCTTTGTTGTTTGTAACGCTTCTCTGCATTCTAACTCTTTCTTGGAGAAATGTTCTAAGCCTTTTTGTATCTTCTCGAATTTTATATTTAATAATATCTCCAGTTAGAGTAGCTTGCCAATATCCAACCTTTTCCAAGATCACGTTCTTGAGCTCTAGGTCTATCTCATACCCATAGCTGTTCCTGCCGAGCTCCTTGGCCACCTTAGTGGTTGTCCCGGAGCCTAAGAATGGATCAAGCACAGTTTCGCCCTTAAATGAGAAGAGCTTGATTAGGCGCCTAGGTATCTCCTCCGGAAAAGCGGCTATTCCCTCCTCAGGTCTACCCTTCAATGGAAGCACGTTCGTAATTTCCCAAACACTCAAGTACCACTTCTCCTTGTTGAAAACCTCAATATCTACCTTAGATTCTTCAAGGATTTTGCTGTCGAGGCTCTTGAGATATGAGTAGTCGAATTCTCCTTTTTGGAAGATTATTATCTCCTCGTATATGTTGTCCGGATAATAGTACATTGGGTATGGATGCTGGATTATAACTCCGCTCCTCCTGCTTATCCGTATGTATCCCTCGGGCTTCTTCCAGATGATTCTATCTCTATATTTGAAGCCGCTCTCAATCATTATCCTAATGATATCGGAGCATATTGGGTAAAGCTTTCCTTCGATCCTAACATCCTGTGTGACGAAGCACGCAATCCTGCCTGGAGCTAGAACACGCTTTAACTCCTTTGCAACGGAGCGTATCAAATCTAAATAATCATCGTAGCTCTTAAAGAGATAGGGGTAATCGAATGGAGCGTTGTAGTATGGTGGCGAGGTAACTACTAGGTGAATTGACTCGTTAGGTACTTCGCTCATGTTCCTACAGTCTCCGAAAATTATCTTATGCCAAGTCATTAAAGATCACTCACCTTAGAGTCTTCATCCCTTACTCCCTCCTGATCAAATCTATGACGGCTTTATCGGAGTTAGGAATATCCTCGGATTTTTTCCTATGCTTACTGATCGTCCTATAAAGCTTATTAGAAAACTCAATAGTCTAAACTTCAAAGTATACGATTTAGGTTTAATAATAGGTGAGAATTTTCTTCCCTCAGCCCATCTTACAACCAAAAGCCCCACTCCTTCAGGATGGAGAGAGGTAGGATCTAAGAGTTTCGATTGCATAGAGAGGGTAATTTGTTTATTACGTGTATCTTTTTCTTAAGAGCCGTTTGCGTTGGGCTTATTTTCCAGCGGTATTTTGTCCAGGTTATGTTCGATATGTAACTTATTAGCTGGCTTAATTGATAATCGCCCTGTGGGAATTCATCAGTTAGCCAGTAAATGTTTGGAATGCAATAATTGGCAGCTGGATAAATGTCGTAGAACGGATGATCACCAACGAATGTTATAGTCATTCCCTGGAGCATTTTACATACATAATCAAATGCCTCTGGATATGGCTTGGGTTTTGGCAGCTCGTCTGAAGTTATTAGGATGTCCACAAAGTTTATTAGATTAGTTCTTTTGATGACTCTCTCTTGGAATATCCTCTTACCATTTGTTAGTATGGCGATCTTAGCAGAACGATTTTTCAAGTTTTCCAATGTCTTTAATGCTTCTGGAATTAATTGGACAAAGCCGTCATCAATATTCTTAATAAATCTCTGTGTGAAAACCCCAGGTGTATAGCTTGATCCAATTCTTGTACATGTCTGCTTTAAGATGTACTCCCAGTCAAAAGCTCTTATTAAGTCTCGCTTGGCGACGGTCAAGTAGTATGTTTTTAGGAATTCGTTGTAGAATTTCTCAGGATTGATATTAATGTTTAATATTTCGGGCAGCTCGAGAATCGTTTTTTTAAATGCTTGATTATTTACGAGAGTTCCATCTAAATCAAAGATATAGGCTTCATTCTCCATACAGCTAATCCTTTATGATTTGTAGACTTTAAGATCGGGGTCTATTATTGTTTTCGGTCTCATAATGGGAATAGCCAGAGTATCTGGTTCATCAATATGAGCAAGAGCGTGAGTATCATACCGAGTGTAAATGCTATGTCTGATTTGCTCAGTGGTATCAAAATGTACTCAGTTCTTTTTGGATATGCTCTGAAAGCTTTAACTGTTGCAGCAATTGCCATTCTCCTCGCTTCGCGTATGGCTTCAACTATTGCTGGTATAAACGCTAGTAATATAGCGGCCATTGCTCTTTTCAATGCACCAAGTGTTGTTATGGGGTTTTTAGAGATTCTTGGGGTGAATGATAATGCCCTTGCTCTTTCAGCTGCAATAACTAGAAACATTTTTTCTAGTAAGGAGGGTATGGCTTTTATTGCTATTGATATCATAAATACTAGCTCGTATGGAAACTTAAGTCTTCTGAGTCCATAGACGATGTCACTTGGGTGTGTTGTTGATACTAGTATTAGGGCTGCAGACATTGCTGACATTACTCTAAGACTCTGAATAATACCATAATAAGCACCCTCTAGTGAAATTGCTCTACTCATCCAGTGAAGTGCTTGTGGCATTATGTAAATTCTCGTGTATGCAGGAGTTGTATAGTATGGGTTTAGGAAGCTTTGTGACCATGCAGTCATTATTAGTTGTAATAATAACATTATTGTAACGAGTCTCGTCTTGTCCTTGCTGGGATTTGCGAGAGTCCATGGTATCAGAGTGGCTATGAATATTACTAGGAGTGTTTCTGGCCTATCTACGAGAGTGACTAGTAGGCTTATGAAGAAGACATATATTATCTTTGGTAATGGATGCACTCGATGAATATAAGATTCTCTCCTCTCGTAACTAAAGAGTCTTCTGAAACCTGATATGCCTATAATTACAAAAACCAGGTATGCTATAATTCCGGGAATCAACATAACTAGCACGACGAATATTAAAAGCGCTCCTAGGCCACTTCTAATTTCGGGGGGCATTGCTGGTATTATATTAAGTAACCAGCTTAGGTCTATGCTAATACTCATGACTTCTCACCCAGGGGATTCTAATTCAGAGTGGCAGTTCCAGCAATATTTTGGATTTGAGTAGATTGTAGCCCCGCAAACTGGGCAACTTAGAGGAAGATTGTAAGGTTTTTTCCAACTTTCTGGGAAGATTATCCCGATGCGCCTTAGTCTATCAAATATTGTCTTCTTGGGCTTATACTTGTTCACTAGCTCAAATGTATAGATAGCTGATAAAGATGCTAGTATCGGTGTTATACCTTCTGGTATATAAATTACTATTGGGATCCTCCAGAACGAGATCAAGTAGATAATGTATAAGAAGTAACTTGTTATCACGGCTAGTGCGGTTATGTTTGCATTCCGTGATCGGCTCCACGCGAGAAGCCATCCAGCAATCCAAGCTAGAGTAGCCGCTAATATGCTTATTGGCCGCCTGGATTCTTCAGGTATTAGTAACAACCACTCAGCAATACTATGTATTGATAGTGGCATGCCTTTGAATTGTAGGAAGACATGACTTTCGTAGGCAACAATGTTTATTATTACGAAGAATACTGGTGTGAAGACAAAGCCTATAAACAGTGCTTTTAGGTAATCTGAGCCCGAACCCACTGGGATCACCCAGAGGTATCGATTATGCTTAGAAATTCCTCGGCGGTTAGCGCGAGTGGATATTGAAAGCCATACTTTCTAAGTTCCTCTACGATCTGCGTTATTCTTGGCTGCTCTAAGTCTGTTTCCATGAGGACTTTTTTGTTCTCAAATATTTTGTGAGTTGGACCGTCTGCTATGATTCTACCATCCTTCAAAACTATGATCCTTTTGGCATATTTACCAATTATATCCATGCTATGAGAGACAATGATTATCGTCATCTTCTGGTTCTCATTTAGTTGTTTTAATAGCTCAAGATATTCCTTACAGCTTCCATAATCTTGCCCAGTCGTTGGTTCATCCGCTATTAATATTTTTGGTCTCATGGAAAGTATTGAGGCAACTGCTACTCTGTGTCTCTGTCCTCTACTAAGGGCTCTAGGAATCCAATTTTTGTATTCTGTTAGTCCCATCATTCTTAGAGCTTCATTGACTCTATCAGAAACTTCCTTGGCTGACAGTCCTATGTTTCTCGGTCCAAAGGCGATCTCGTCCCATACAGTATTTTGAAAGAGCATTAAGTCTGGGTTTTGGAATATCATACCAACACTTCTGGATGCCTCAGCTAAGCTCATTTTAGATATGTCCTTACCGAGGACCTTGACATATCCATGGCTTGGTTTATAGAGACCTAAGATCGTTAAGCAGAGGGTTGATTTTCCAGAGCCATTCTGGCCAATTATACCAACGAACTCGCCCTCATAGATGTCTAGATTTATTCCCTTGAGAGCTACTGTACCATCTGGATACACATACCATAGGTTTCGGATCTCTATGACTTTCCTCCCTCTATGCAAATTCCTGTAGTTAGTTTCAAGTTCTTGAAATCTCTCTAACTTCACATTGTTGCAGTTGGGTAGGATCTTTGAGAGGATCTCAGCAGCTCTTTCTATGGTAAGCGGAATTTCGTCAATTCTTACATTCCTTCTTTGGGCCACTTTATGAAGTATCTCTATATGCCACGGTGGTCTAATGCCAATATTGTAAAGAAGGTCAATTATCTGTGGGTCCCCAAAAACCTTCTTCGGGCTTCCCTCAGCAAGTATTTCTCCCTTATTCATAACAACGACTTTGTCAGCGTATTTAGTAACTTCTTCAAGTCTATGTTCTATTAAAAGGACCGTTATATTGAGCTCTCTTACTAACCGATCAATAACACTTAAAACTTCCTTAGCCCCCCTTGGATCTAGATTCGCCGTTGGTTCATCAAGTATGAGTATCTTGGGCATCATCGCTAGCGCAGACGCTATAGCTACCCTTTGTTTCTGTCCACCGCTTAAGTCAAAAACGTTTTTGTGAGTTAAGTTCTCTATTCCAGTAGCTTTAGCGGCAAAATTTATTCTCCTGATTATCTCATCATGGCTAAGCATGAGATTTTCAGGACCGAAGGCTAATTCTGTTAGAACTGATAGAGTGAAGAACTGAGTTTCTGGGTCCTGGAAAACTGTTCCAACCACTGTAGATAATGTCTTCATTGGTGTTTCCTTAACAACATATTCCTTTTCTCCATCGCTTACTATAACTTCTCCCTTAAGAATTCCTTTGAGAACGTGTGGAATTATTCCATTTATTGTATTAATCAATGTAGTCTTACCACAACCTGACGGTCCTATGAGTAATATAAACTCGCCGGGCTTTGCTACGAAATCTACGTCACGCAAAGTGAAGTCCTTAGCTATCTCGTACCTAAACCACAGATCCTCAACGATTACGTTGTTTTTCATGTTCTATCTCCTAGTCAACTAAATACCCATAAATCGTTTTAAATAGAAACTCACACGAAGTCGTAATTATCGCTAAAGAATCTCGAGTGTGTATTTTGGTGATTGAGATTTTCTACATTGTTTGTTGTAACAGGATTTGCGAAACTTCAGACTATGAGTAGTTCTGCGGTAGACTTGCATTGGAATTTACGATAGATTCCATATATTGATGTTTACTATATAAAGGGTGTTTCCTTGGTATTTTTGGGGCTTTGGGTGTTGATTTTGAAAAATGCTTTGGCTCTAGTATTATTAGTAATGCTACTTTATCCAGCACCGGGTTTCAGTACTCATCAAGAAAATTTCATCGTGATAGGAGGAGAAGACAATACTGTATATGGAAGGCTGGCAATACTTGTTGTACTCGATGCTCTCAACTACACTGTCTTCAAGGAACTTTTAGATGCAAATATGCTTCCTAACTTTCAAAACCTCATAGAAAACGGTAGGCTGGTTCTGGGGAAAACGATATATCCAGCAGCTACGACTGCTTGTTGGGCAGCTCTGTTCACGGGAGCTCCACCCGGAGTTAATGGCGTTGTCAATACCAATGCTATGAATTCTACAGAATACCATCTGCTTCCGCTTGATGTCGAGCCAAGAACAATCTATTACTCGGAAATGGTTCGAGCAGAGAGCCTTGCTGAGGTTTTACTAAGCGAGGGTGTTAAGTGTGGTTTCTTATACTCAGAATCCAAGGTGCTTATAGCACTTGGCAAAAGTGGTAAAGCTTCAGTAGTAACTTACTATCCTCCTAGCTATAATGCTTACGACCCAAGCCTACCGGTTATCTTTAGGAGATATTACATTGAAGAACTGATTAATAAGTCCATAAATATCATAGATGCATTCTCTCAAATAATCAAAGATGGAGGACGTGCATTAGTTACAGTAGATCTTCCAGAACCAGATGCTTCTGGACATACACATGGACCAACAAGCAGCTATTATAAGGACGTCATAAAGGCGATAGATTCGGGATTAGGCAAGCTTGTAGATTATCTTCGCACAAGCCAACTCTGGAATAAGACGCTACTTATAGTTACCACAGATCATTCGATGATTCAAACAACTCCAGAATATAATGTCCTAACTGCTGATGGAAAGCACCTTGTGGGCCTGCCTGTAGAGCATCGCGTAATACCAATAGGCACTCTTGTCTACATCTACCTAAAGCACGAGGAGCATCTAAATATTGCAGTTGAATATTTAAAGAAGTTGGATTGGATCTCAGGCATCTGGACGAGAAAGCCGGTTGAAGGGACCAATGGCACACTCTCAGATATAAATCTAAATATCACATATGCTGGCGACATTGTAGTGGATTTGAAGGAACCATATTACGCCAGGATAGGGTCAACGAAAGGTGATCACGGTGGCACGAACACTCTAACAATACCAATAATATTCAGTGGTGGAATGTACAAAGATTCAGATCTGCCAGGAGACATCGGAATACTAGACTTGTGTCCAACGTTAGCAGGTTTTCTGAATGTCAGAAGACCTAGCTCTAGTGAGGGGCGAAATCTTAGAATATACAAGAATTTCGCTGATGTGAAGGTTAGTGTTAAGCCAACAATAGCTAAGCCAAATCAGCAGATTACGGTTAATATAACATACTCAATGCTCCAATTTGAGACAGCAACGCTCAAAGTTCGTGTATTGAATATGAAAACGAATGAGGAGGTTGTGTCCAAGGAAATGGCGATTGAAGCACCTAATAAAACTGAAACTATTGACATAGCCATTGGAATTGAGGGTGAATATCTCGTTGAGGCAATAGTTTTCTCCGATGGGAACCCATTAGGACGGTCAGTGGCTAAATTCCTGGTAATTAAAGAGCTTGGAACGCCAGTGGTAGTCTACTATGCACTAGCAATTTCGATAACACTTGGCGTAGTAATTATGATCTTGCCCATTATGTTGAGGAAACGTTTAATAGGTGGGAAATATGCTTAAGAACTTGCTTAAGAACAAGCTTCTAATCACTTTTATTGCATTGATAGCAATAGCAATAATTTTGCCGATGCCACTCTTGTTCCCAGCAACTTCTAATGATGCCGAGGCAGCATTGGCTTCATCAGAGGAATTTCGAAATAGCGCATTATGGCTCTTTGACAACACTTTTGTTCCAGTTGTAGTATTAGCAATACTGCTCGAACTATTTAGTCTTGCGCTAAGAAGGAGAGCGACTATTATCAAAAGGACTACTACCAAGAAAAAGGCTACACTTATTCTGGCAATGATTGTTTTGTCTACATGCGCAACTTTTGCGTTCCCAATTAGTACCGCTCAGAATCAGGCACAGCAGACTCCACTCGCAAAAATAGTCATTATAGTGATCTTAGACGGTACACGTGCAGATGTATTCTGGGGTACCAGTCACTGGATAACTTCACATAGAGATGAGGGCGCCTGGGCAAGAAGATTTATATGCACTTATCCGACAGTAACATATCCCAACATAGTCTCTATCGTAACTGGTACTTGGCCGCAGATTCATGGCTGTGAATTAAGTCCAAGGTATGTAAAGGAGCGGAACTATCTTATACTTCGAGATTATAGAACACCAAGGGCTGAGGATATCTTTGAGGTAGCAGATAACTATGGCATACTAACAGTAACGGTTATGGCATCTTATTCAATTGGCAGTCTTATCGGAGACTCGAACACAACACATTTAGATGGGGGAGATGCGCGTTCAAATATGGAGAAAGCTATCAGATTCATTAATGAACACAAAAGTGAAATTGAAGCTAGGGGTCTTCTTATGTGTATTCACCTAATTGATAGCGACGAGTATCTACATGACTTCTCATCTGACAGCAAGGAGTATAAGAGCGCCATTGCAATGGAGGCGAACCTTGTTGGAATGCTAATAAATAACATAACAGCTAAAGGGTGGGCTAATGATTCCGTCGTCATAGTAACTGCTGATCATGGTGGAATTGGTAATGCACACTTTAACAGGTATCCTCCACTGGTTGATGAGGTACCATTCTGGGTATGGGGTGGACCAGTACTACCTGGAGCAGTAATAAATGGGGGAAGATTAATTGATATTGCTCCGACAGTTGCTTTTATACTAGGCATTAGAAAGCCCAAAGAATCTACTGGAGTCGTCTTGTATAAGCTATTTAAGCCGGATGTTCTAGAGAATTTAAAAGGAATCTCCAGCGTTGAATCTTTAGTCCTCGAGGAGTACTCAAATAGTTTAAGAGGGGCATATGTAGATACAGTATTGTACCTATGTGGCTTCATGGTAGTGATGTTTTTGCTGTCTTTTACAGTAAGAGGCGCGATCATTGGCATGAGAATTATCAGAAGGTTGTCCCGATATGCTTCACCTACCCCGCATCGTAAGTATAGGTATAAATATGGTGGGGTAAAGTGATTAGGAGAATGTTGTTAATTTTAATGGCATTTGTGATGTTCTCGACTCTGTTGCTAGTTTCTAAATCTGTCTATACAAGTAGTAGTATTAATGTAATTTGGCGTGAGGATGTAGGTCAATACTACACTTACAGCAGATACTCCATCCTCGCCAGTGATCTCAAAGATCGCGGCATATCGCCGTCAAGTTACAATGCAAGCGAGTTATTTAAGGGAGCGGAGGTACCTCCTAATTACTTTGGTGATCCAAAGAAAACAGTGATTGTCATTCCTAATCCACCCAATGAATTCGGCAGCCTTGAGTTAAGTTTTCTTAAGAATTTTGTCGAAGCTGGTGGTAAGCTCATTATAATGGGTGACGTACAGTACGACACCAGACGATATGGAAAGCCAGATTATTTGAATGCTTTGCTTGACTATATAGGTATTGGTAATAAAGTGCGTTTCTGGGGAACGAATGATGATGGTGACGAAATAAAGGACTACACTCAAAACTATGGCTATTATTGGCAAGTCGTTGTAACCAGTGATTGTTTCTCCCCGCACTTGATTTCCTACGAAATCAACAAGGTTGTAATAACATCGTCCTCACTGATAGTCCTTGATCCTTCGGTTTTGGTGGCAACATCACCACAAACCTCATATGCTCAAAGTGCCTCCGGAAAAATTCACACCTATGGGAATGTTCCTTGGCTTGCAGCTACTGAACTCGGCGAAGGTAAAATAGTTGTTTGTGGCTCAAGTGTTATATTCAGCGATAGCTATGTCTATGGAAGGTCAGTGCCATACATAAAAACTGAAGATAATGAAAAGCTTTTCTTCAATATAATTTGGTGGCTTACTGAGCAAAGGATTACGGCTCCTTACAAAATAGAACCAATAGGGATTATTGATGTATTCCCAATAGTTGCAGGAGTTATCTCTGGAATAATATTACGAAGAAATGGCAAAGTCGATTATCGCGCTTTCAGCTACCTGTCAATGATTGCATCACTTCTTTTTGCATTCATTGCGACAATACAAGTCACTCTCTTTGGCCAAGTAATTGTCGGGACAGCAATACCAGGTTGGGGTGATGTGATGAAGATTAAGGGCGAAACTATACCAGCCGAGCTGAATGCATTCATTAGGTATTTCTTTACGGGAGCGTTCTGGATTTGCACAGGCTTCTTGCTCATAGCGCTCCTAGAGTGGCTTGACAGGTATCTTGAACTGGGAATAACTAAACGCCTTGGAATAAAGCCTGAGGAGGTGATGAAGGAGTGACTAAGAACATTGGAATGATCTTAATAGTAGCCCTGTTAATTGTCTCAATTGCAGGAAACTCTAAGCTATCTGCATTTGAGTATAGACTGCATGATGAATACCTTAGAATAGATGCTGGTACAAACTCTGGAAGCTACCCCATTCTATACGCGTCATTTGATGATTCGACAGAGCCACTATTTGGCACAACTTACTTCAATCAGACAAAAATAGGTAACATCATCATCAGTATATACCTGGAAAATACAACATTCCTTCCAACGATTATGAGAAATCTGACAATCACAATATTCAACAATGGTACGGAAAGCGCCGGGGTGTTTGGCATAAGCTTAAATGTGCCATACTTCCTAGTGGCTTATGAATACATGATTCTGGAAAATGCAAGTGGCGTCTTCAATTCCTCTTTCGAATATGTGACCATAAATCCTGTTGGAAATGTGTCACCAGGAGATACACTAAAAGTATACATCCCATTGGAGGGTGTGTATGGCAAGAAGGAGTCAGGATTATTAGTTGCAGCGCTGTATATGGGAAGCAATAAGCTAGTTTCATGGAATATAGAGATCTCAATGTTTCCAATGTTTATTATAGAGGCCAGTTTGATGGATCGTGTTCTCAATATAACATCCAAGAATTTTACAATGCTTGACGTTTACGTCAAAAATATTTTCCCCACAAGCATAGATATATGCCATGTGAAAAACATAACTCTACAAGTATCCGCCGCACCAGAAATCAAAATTGAACCAGATTATGAAATTATCAGCGAGTTAAACAACACTGGACCAACAGTTAATAAATCCTTCAAAGTTTGGGTGAGTAAGGTAGGAGTTTTTGAGATATCAGTCTACGCCATGGCGAAATTGGCATACTTAGAGAACACAAATAAGACAACATCATTTCCAGGAGAAGTTTCTGTAAGAGTCCTGTTAATCACAACAACACAGAAGCTAATAATCTTCGATGAGGGACACTATCAATACTATAGGTTTGCCTCCGGGTATATGAAGGGAGTCATCAATATTGCCAGCAAATTTGGTCCGGTTCTAATTAACCGCGGAAAATTTGTACCGGAATTGGCAGATCCAGCAACAACATCTCTGATAATAATACCCAATCCACAGCCATCTACAGGCGATCCCGCTGATGAAACAACAAAAATATTTACAGATGATGAAATCATCATCTTAAGATATTTCCTAGAGAATGGAGGAGCCCTACTGCTAATGGGCAACTACTATAGATACTTCTGGCCAAAGGCTAAGCAAAATGGTTTCGATGCTATAACTGGCAAGTATGGCATCTATTGGATTGATGGAGATGTGTACGATAATACCTCCAACTACGGGAGGATATACGACATTCGAGTTACAAACTTCGGTAACAACTCAGTAGCACGCTTAATGACCTTAAACATAGAATCCGTTAGATTCTCCGGCACAGCTTTGAATATAACCAATCCGCAAGGGGCTATATCTGTAGACATCTATCCCATACTACTAGGTGATAACGATACATTTGCTACCTTGGGTGAAGCTACAGAACCTCATGTATTTGATGGACCAAACGTTATAATGGCTATCGCAGCCATAATCAATAAATCCGGCAGAGTCTTCGCATGTGGTTCATCATACTTATTCAGCGATTATTATTACTTTAGCGATAATAGCGCCTTTATAGAGAATATATTCAGCTGGCTCCTTGCCACGCAAAGACTAGACTTCATAATAAATTCAAAACCATTCGTGCGCGTAGGAGAGACGAATCATGTAATCGTAGAGATAATAAACAGAGGCGTGATAGACATAATAAACATTAGTCTTAAGGTAACAGCCCAAACAGGACTCAAATACCTAAATCAGACACAAGTATACTTAAAAGAAAAGCTAGAGCCAGGAGAATCCTGGTCATTGCGCCTCGCATTCAAAGCAGATACCGCTGGTGATTTCTATGTTCGTTTTGTGCTTTCAGCCAGCAATTATCCAGAGACATCTAAGGTAGTTTTCCTAAGATTTGAAGCCGCTGAAACCCCAGCACTATACGTAGCTATTGCCACTGTGATTGTAGTAGTCGCTATCGGAGTCACGCTCACTTGGAAAAAGGTAAAGAAAAAGACATCCTAATCTCTTTTGATGGGGTTAATATCTTTTTATTCTCCTTCTTCATAAAAGGCTTTATAGGCTAGATATGCAGAATAGACGTCAGCTTTGCTCGTAATTTCGTAGGGTGCATGGAGAGCCAGGACACCAGGTCCAATGTCTGCTGTGATTATTCCTCTTTGTGCAATAAACATTGCTATTGTGCCGCCTCCTCCTACGTCAACTTTTCCCATGAGACCCGACTGCCAGGGTATGTTTCTCTTGTCGAGTATGTTTCTAATCCATGCGATATATTCAGCGTGTGCCTCGCTTGTCGAGTACTTTCCTCCTCGTCCTGTGTATTTAGTGAGAATAACACCTTTTCCTAGGAAACCTGCATTTGATAAGTCATAGAGGTCTCCATGGAGTGGATCTACAACGGTATTAACGTCTGCTGATATTGCGCGGGAGTTTGTAAAAGCTTTTATCAGGACATCTATATTGGTGCCAGCAGCGCTCTTTCTCATGATTTCGGTTATGAAGTATTCGAAGAACATAGAGTTTATGCTTGTATCACCTGCGCTTCCAATTTCTTCCCTATCCACGAACAAGCCAATCGCAGTGAATTCAGGTTTCTCCTGCTCGATGAGTGCTCTAAATGATGTATAGACGCAGACTCTATCATCTTGTCCATATGCTGCTATCATGGATCTATCGAAACCTGCATCTCTCGGCTTGAATGCTGGAACTAATGCTAAGTCTGCGGAAATGAGGTCTTCCTCCTTTATTCCATACTTCTCCTCGAGAATTTTTAATACCATCTTCTTAACACTATCTTTTTCATCTTGTTTCTCTGAGCGAATTGGTTTATTTCCTGCAATAGTATGGAGCTCCTCACCCTCAATAACTTCGGTTCCTTTTCGCGACTCTTGTTTCTTTCCTCCAATATGGGGAGCAACGTCTGGTATCACGAATATGGGATCAGAATCGTCCTCCCCAATGACGATGTCTTTGACTGTACCGTCTTTAAATGCTATAGTGCCATGAAGTGCTAGCGGAATGGCAACCCATTGATATTTCTTAACTCCTCCATAGTAGTGAGTTTTGAGCATTGCGATTCCGGAGTTTTCATACAAAGGAGCAGGCTTTAGATCTATTCTGGGAGTGTCAGTATGAGAGCCAATTATTCGAAATCCTTTAGTCACGGGATTTTTGCCTATAACAGCCATAGCTACGAGTTTATTTCGAAATGTAGCGTAGACTTTATCGCCTACTGAAAGCTTCTCCAGCTCATCGATAGGCTTGAAATCATACCTTTTGGCTTCTTTGATTAGATACTTTACTGTCTCTCTTTCGGTCTTCGCTTCGCACAGAAACTTTTTATAATCATTAGCGAAGTTCTCAATAGCGTCCTCATTCAATTTAAACCAAGCCCACTCAGGCATAGTAAAACACTTCATTGAAAGTTTTTAGTTATCACTAGAAAAAGTCTGGAAAAAAATATTAAAGTATATGATGGATATGCTAGTTCTTATGGACTCAAAGTTTTCTTAATTTGCTCTTCTACGCTCTTAATGTTTGGTACTAGAGTTAATATAATTGTCCTCTTCTCAGTTGGTATGTCCAATATTATGGTTCCGCTCCTGAAGAATGTGAGGTATGCAAACATGTCTGTAATAGATGCGGTGAATTTCACGCCCTGCGTCGTAAACTTCTCCGTCTTCCTTAGAATGCCAGCTTTTCGGATGATTTGATTGGGCTCTATAATCCAATAATTGAGTCTTGCGGAAATCCAAATCAATGCTAGGATAAGAAACGATGTTAGCGCTATTCCAAGGTATGCGTGTGGTCCTATAGCCAGGTCTAGTTTTTCATAAATTTCTTGCAGGTTTATAGCTGGTAAGACTCCGTAGTGTCCTAATGCTATTAACAATATTGCTGCAGCGATAAAGAGTGCTAGCAGTAGTAGTAGTCTAACTTCAGTGAATTCATAGGCCATAGTCAGTCCAAGAACGAGATATATTGTTATGAATATTAATCCAAGTGCTCGGTATAAGCCAGTGAAGGGCAATATTAGTTCTGTAATTCCAAATATCAAGCATACGAGTCCAAGAATGTAAAGCATCACTGATATCCTAGGGTACGTCCTTATGATGACTCTTCTCTGTGGCGTTATTTCTTCCTTAGTTTCTGCCTGTTCCTTTTTCTCTTCGATTTCTCCCATAGCAATCCGCCCACAATTCATCTATACCATCGACTTTTAAATTCAAATTAGGTTTTTTCTACATAAAAATGAGCTGATACCTAGTCTTAGGGAGACTTTTAGGTTCCTCGATAAGTCACATAGCATTTGCTCACCTTTTCGTCTTTGTAAGAATCTACCGAGGGGTAATTTTGTCCAAGGATCTAACAGTCATTATAACAACAGATGCATATCACCCGTTCATGTCAGGTGTTACAAGAGTAATCGATATTTTCCTGGAGGAACTGCCGAGGTATGGTGTGAGGACGATACTTATTGCACCATATCCTCAGAGGGCGTCAATGCGTTTCATTCAGGATGGTCATACTAAAAAGGTTTTGTTAGGCTCCTTCTCTATAAAGTATATATATCCGGATATCAATGCACCAAGGTTTTTTGATCCGCTAATACCATTGAGGTTGAATATTAGGAGAATTTTAGAGCCTTCGAGGTATGTGATACATGCTCACACGCCATATGTCGCAACGGAGCACATAAGGGTTTCATTGAGACCACTTAAATGGAGACCCCCAATAGTGTTGACTTACCATACCCTGGTTAATGTTTACTCAAAGGTCCGCTTTGGCATACTTTACGGACCTTTTATGCGTATTGAAAGGTTCTTCTTAGCAAGATCTCTGTTGAAGTCGAGAGTTGTTATTGTGCCCTCTAGGTATGCATTTGAGGAGTTAATTGAATACCTTCCAGAGAGAGCAAAGCGCGTTGCTAAGAGGACTTTAATTATCCCAAATCCACTTCCAAGATGGGAGTATATTGTTCCGAGGAAGACGGCAAGTGAATTATTTGATTTTATAGAGGACAAGCAATATGCCATATGGGTTGGACGAGTAAGTCATGAGAAGAATCTCCCTTACATATTGAAAATATTCGCTGGCTTACCATACAAGCTGGTGGTTGTTGGAACAGGCCCCTTATTGAATACCCTCAAAAAAGCAGCACCAAGGAATGTTATCTTCACCGGATTTGTTGATGATGAAGCTCTAAAGGTGCTTCTATTTTCAGCTAGATGTTTCATTATTGCCAGTCCGTTTGAAACGTTTTCACTTGCTGCACTCGAAGCCATGGCCCATAGAGTTCCCGTGATCGCATATATAGAGGGAGGCTATAGTGAGTTCATAAAACATGGTTATAATGGATTCAGATTCAAAAATTATGAGGAGGCTCGCAAATACATAACCACGATATTTAAAGACGATAAACTCTATGATGAGCTCAGCAAAAATGCTTACGAGACAGCTTTAAAATATCACCCAGATACTATAATTCCCATTCACATAGCACTGTACGACAGGCTTGCAGTGGAGGGCCCGCCAACAAATTACTAGGCTCTGAGAGCTTTGGATAAGTCTTTTTGCTCCTCCTATTTACTCGAGAATGTTTGCAATAATGTGCTATACTGGGTGCTAGCCTTTGGGATATTCATAGCATACATGTATGCGGCTCATGGCTATGCGGGCCGCTTTGGTTGTGTCTTTAATGCTTAAGAACGTATTACATTATTAGGAATGCATATGGAATTGCTTAGAGCGCTGGTTATATCTTCCATCTACACGACTATTCTCTTTGCTCTATTAGTAATTCTGGATAAAAACGGAGAAAAGTTGAGGTTCGTGGTCCACTTATATATCTACGTGCATATAAACTGGATGCATGGGGAGCCCTAAAAGAAGTGCCGGCAGAATCCATTCCAAAGGAGCTCATTGGGAAACTTCAACAAGAGGCTATTGGATTTCAACGAAAGGTGTTGAATGAGATTAAACGTTCTAAGGAGACTATACGAAAGTTGAATATCATAATCTTCGCTTTAGCAATCTATATAATGCAAGTGATAATCTGGCTAAGTTTGCCCGGTACTTAATTATAGATCGCATTTACCAGCTACCATTCTCAGACTGTTCTGGTTTTGTTCTTCTAGTAATCTTTTCATTATCAAAGCACAAAAGTGTGGAAGATTATACTAATCTAGAACCCTCATCTGGCTGCTCTTTGAGAACTTCTTAGCTGCCTTAGCAATTACAATATCAAATGCCTTCGCAATAAATGCTTCTAGATTAATATACTCTCCTCTATTACATGTACGATTATCGTATCCGCTAGGTTTAATTTGGTTAGAATGCTTTCACAAGAAGGTGTTAGACTTTTGAAGGAGTTGATTTTGCCTTCTAGGAGATTAATTTTTTTAAAAAATCAAGGTTTATAGTGATCAAATGTACTTTTTGTAATGTTTTATGCAAATCTCACATAGGGGATCATGCCAAACTGGAACACTTTTAATCGAGAGTGTTATTGGATCAGCTATGAAGATTTTATTTACCAGCTGATCCACTGGTATTATATCTAGTGCCAGGTTTATTACGAGCTCGCTAAGTAAACCGACTGCGAAATTTAGTCCAGACTCAGTTATCGCTGGCCTAGCATACTGGTAAAATTCTGCTTCTCTGAATATTCTCTTGGAGTCATTGTACCTACTGGCATTTATGAGAGATGATCTAACAAAATCCTCAAAACAGGCAGATTCGCCATCAACAAATATTGGTCCTATAAATAATCTCGCACAGTCAAGCCAGGTGTATACTATTGGTCCAGCAGCTCGAGGAGCTAATTTTGAGTTCAACTCCTGGAGTAAGATATAATCGCTAGTATCGGAGGTAACAACAGTTATATCAACAACACCATCTATGTAATTCAAGTACGATGCTACATCGCTTGCATCTACAATTTTAGCTCTATCCTTAAACCTTTCCTTTATTATATGAGAGCGTTCAATTCCAATATCTTTCTCAGAATAAACCGGGCTCAGCAAGTCATCACATGATACTTTTTCCACATCAAGTATATAAAACTTTTTAACTGAATCATCTACCAGCATCTTAAGGAGTGTTGATCCAACAATGCCCAGATTTATTATACCAACTGATACATCCTCTAAAACCTTATGAGCAGCCCCACCAAGAGATGTATATGCAAGAAAGAATCTCGTAATCGGCGAGGTTTCTTCATGATACTCCCCTAACATATCCTCGCCAATGATGATCTTATGTTTAAACAGCACATCAAAGAGTTTTTCCAAATCCTTATCGTGCTTGATACCCTCAACACCTACTTCTCGCAAGTTTTTGAAGAAGTTTTCCAAAAACGACCTTACGTCACTCTGCTTGATTCTAATTGTTATGCCCTCAGCACTTTTAATGATGGCGGTTTCGTCATCTAAGTAAAAAATGGAAACATTAGGCTTTAAGATATACCTGGTCAAGGTTCTCACGAATCTTATTCATACCTTCTAAGTTCCTCCACTCTTACACCACGGGACTTTCTCAGTAGCACTACACCACCGAGTATTAAGACTATCAACCAGGAAATTAGACTTAGATAAGTCAGGTTTATGTCAGCAAAATTCTGCTTTGCAAAGTTCTCGCTGAAGTTTCCAGTAACGGGCTTCTCGCCACTATACCCTGCGAACAAAATTCCACTGATGGCAAGTTGAGGCACCAGGTAAAATACGTATTTATAGTCAACCCAAATACCGCCATATGCTACGAATGATAGCATTAATGGCAAGAAAGTTCTAATAATGTTAGCAATATTCCCTCTAAATAGGACATTAATGTATGCTAAATCAAATGCAAACATGTATAGAATAGACAGTGATATAATTAGGTCTGCAAGTAATTCTAGAGGTTTCTTAGGATAGAATATCTTTCCGAACTTAGCATATGCTGTTGCTATGAGCATAGCATTGAAGATAGCACACAACACCAGAAGCATTATCAAATGTGCTATGAAATATTCAACGAGAAATCTCTTTTCATTAATCCTTCCGAATTTAGTAGCGTATCTTATAGAGAAAGAAGCGTTGTAGATAATATTAGTCATTCCAGTTGCTGCACCGCCTAAGCAAATTATTATCAAATATCCATATGCTAAAGCTATAAAGTAGTCTAGAAAAGCTTCTTGCATTCCTCTAGAGAAGACATATACCCACATAATTATCCAGAACTCAATGAAGAGTATTGTCCAAAATATGAACGTGAATGAGGTAAAATACGTTTTAAGGGTTAGTCTGACTAGTTTTGTTGGCGCATACCTAGCCATTCAAATCACCTACAGCATTTTATAAATTAGATCTAGGGACAATACATTTTCTAATGGATAATTTGTTGGTTCTTTAACTATAGAAATAGTTCCAGCTTTAGTCTTTATGGTGACCTTGGCGTTGGGGTGCTCACCAAAGTAAAAGTATGAGCCAGTAATCTCGCTCATAGCAACTTTACCAGATATCTTGCCCTCAAACATGAATGTTATGTCCCAGTCATTAGGGTTGAATTCTTTTATAGACCAAAGCTCATGCGTTGAGAGAATAACAGTAGCTGGGTCTTTCTGAATAAGGTCGACAAGTATCTTCTTTTTTGCAGGATCCAGCTGCTCGAACGGTTCATCTAACAATTTATTTTTAGCAGGAATAGCTAATGCAAGTACCGTTGTGAATATCTTCTGCTGGCCAGCAGATAGCTGATAAAGCTCCCGCTTTTTAAGAAAGTCTTTAGTCAGATCGAACTGAGACAGCATTTGAAGAGCATCATCAAGTGAGCCATCAAAGAGATCCATGTATAAACTTGCCAAATCGTAGCAAGTAAGGGGCAATAGTTGGTATACCTCTTGTAGATTGGTTGTAACCAGATGCTTGTCGCCATAGATGGCATCCAAGTCCTTTCCCTCGATTGTTATTCTGCCACGGTACTTGGTCATGCCCAGAATCGTGCGAAACAGAGTGGTCTTCCCAGCACCATTTGGACCCAGTAAGAAAGTTTTGCGATCAAATTTGAGTGAGATCGAATCAATTATTTTGTCCCCCCCGATGATCACAGAGACATCCTCGAGGACTATCATTAAACTTCACCATCGATTTTTGATGAAACTTACTTATGCACGTTAAAAATAGTAAATAAGAATATAAGAGGATAACACATAGAGAAAACAAACGTGTCTAGTAGCCTTATGAAGTTACTAGTATCAAACGTCTATTTACAGGAACGTATAAGGCTAGCAAATTTAAAGATGAACACTCAGAGAAAAAAGGAATGGAGTCTAAAAGTATGTAAGCAGGCATATCTACCTAGTTTATCCACCTATGTTTACTGATGGACTCCCGCCTCCATTTGAGCATGATTGTATACAGATGCAGCAACAGCAGCAGCAACAACAGCAAGATACTGCTGCGAGTGCTATCTCAGTAGTTTCGCTGTATATTTCGATCTCCATCTAGCTCACCCGAGTGGCATTCTGTATAATCCGAGGCACTAAAACTAGCTTATTATGCGTTTGATATATATGGTGACAGCATAATTATTTTTCGGTAAAAATCGCATCTTAGAATACCTGGAAGATCAAATTACAATATACTTCTATGCTTATATATGTTCATATATATAACAATAAGTTCTGGAAATACTAATAGTTTATACAAATTTCTGACTTAAAGCTTCATTATTTTACTATGTCTTCATGTGAAGTGATTATTCCATAGTCGGATAGTTAACTTTATCGCTGTCTGAGTTAAAAATAGGCATAGATAACTCAGCAGCTACTCATAAAAGTATGGCATGAATATTGCAGAATAAATTACATCACGCGATCACAAACACTTTCCGAGGAAATTGCATCAAAAATTGTATAAAAATTATAGATAATTTTTGTATATATCAAGCGCATAATAAGCTAGTTTTAGTGCCTCGGATTATACAGAATGCCACTCGGGTGAGCTAGATGGAGATCGAAATATACAGCGAAACTACTGAGATAGCACTCGCAGCAGCATCTTGCTGTTGTTGCTGCTGCTGTTGCTGCATCTGTATAACGTGCTCAAATGGAGGCGGGAGTCCATCAGTAGGCGTCTAGACACATGATTTATGTCTTCGTAGGATTCCTTTATCTTTTTTCTTATATGCTATTTTTAAAAACTTAGCCTTGGCGAGATACTTTGTTTGAACTACCGGACGAAATAAAGAAGCTAATCAAATTCTGCACTGAAATTGATCAAAAAATTGATGCGGAGCCGGTATATGGCGATGTTAAGGAGCTAGTGCTACCCAATTATGTTAGTATAGTGGAGTCTTATGGTGAAAGCCCTTGTATTAAGCTTCCTCCTCCAATGAGAGAGCTTATTAAAAAGGATTTATACGAGACTATTATTAGTAGAAGATCCTGTCGAAATTTCGCTCCTAAACCGCTTCCAGTAGGGGTAGTTTCTACCCTGTTGTATTTATCCATGGGTTGCACGGGTTGGCTTATCGGGGGGTATAGTCTAAGAAGGTACCCTCTCCGCTCGACGCCGACATCAGGCGGTCTTAATGGTATTGACCTATATTTAATAAATAGGTTTAATGGTGATGCTCTTCCAAATGGTTTCTTTTACTATGATTTTGTGAATCATGAGCTGAAGGTACTTTATAAAGGTGATCCAACGGTTACTATATTGAAACTATTTAGAGATCAATCTTTTGTAGAAAGTGCGCCTCTTTGGATCTTACTGATATTAAACCTGGTTAGGGGTGTTTGGAAATATAAAACTGAATACTATCGATTGGGGCTGTTAGATGCTGGGGTGCTGATGGAGCAAATTCACTTAGTTGCTACTGCAATGGATTTGTGTTCGTGTTTAATTGGGGGCCTCGATAAGAAAGCTGCCAGGGTGGCATTAGGACTCGAGTACTGGAAGATACCTGTAGGGGCGGTAGCAGTTGGTTATAAGGAATAAGTTATGCTCTCAGAAACGCTCTTCTTCAGTATTTACTTTATCTCTACATGTGCTATTCTGTTTGACATTTTAATTAATAAAACGGGTAAATGGTTTTTCCTCGGCCGTTATGATTTAACAATACCATACACTTTATCGTCTATATTGCTAGCTCTTCGGCTTTTCGGATTGATTGACTATCCGTATTTCGTTCTTCTGGTTATTATCATTCCCGCAGTAGCTCCTGTGGCGGTTGGTATTTATATTATTATTACCATAAAACTACACGTAAAGCGTGCAAGAAATTCCTCGAGGAAGCTTGTCCTAAGAATTAGCAAGATAGCATTTATAGTAATGTCATTGACTTATACTATAGCGTCGGTATCAATTCTAGAGTTAGTATCTATTGAGAACTGCGCGAGGTATTTTATCTCGATTAAGTTAAGTGTACTAACGTACCTACCATTCTACTTAATACTAATAGGAATTCTAGTCTTCATCAATTACAAGACGATTACTCACTACTATGCATTTAGAGTTAAAACCGATCGTTGGTCCTCTCTAGCCTCGCATCGAGAGCAGTTGTTTATCATATTCAGTTTGCCGATATTTGAGGAAATCATATATAGATTGGTATTCTATCACATATTCGGGTTTACATTGAATGGTATAGGTCTGTCTACAATTTCATTCTTAATGGCACATGTTTATAAGCTTCATCTCAAAAAGCCTTCAATTAGCATTATAAGAGCCCTGCTAATGCTAAATATAGTAGTTCTATCTGTTATTAACTACATGCTGCTACATTTTTCACAGAACATCCTACTTCCTATAATAGTGCATCTAGTGTATAATACTGCTACACTTATGGTTATTGGTCTCCAACATATGTCCTAAACCTAAAAACTCGCTCTTTAATTCGGTACTCTCAACTTTCGAGCAGAAATATTCTCTCAGTTTATGTTAATGATATCCATTTTTGGCATTGGTAAGCGCGGATCTAGAAGAAGTAAAGTGGGTGTGGAAGTGCCTCCTTGGAGTAGTTCTCTATGGATCCCGTATTCTGCTTCTCTTCCGGGAAGGCATTAACATTATTCGAGCACAGAAATGGTTGATCTACACCTATAAATGGCTCGCATAGCTTGGGAACATATATTTTTATCATATGTAATTTCTCTGTTAATATTGGAAACCTTATCTTGAGGACATATTCTTTATCGCTAAGCACTTTCAATAGTTCCCTTAGGTCGAATTTTATATCAAGCTCAGTCGTTATATGTTCTTCTTGGACTTTTTCTTTTATCTTATGTGAAGCTTCAAGAGCCATCTCCGTGTTTCTGACGTAGTAAATTAAGTGCTCAATACTATCATTTAAGTCTTCGTTGCTAAGCGGTATGTTTAGGCTCTCCAGATATGTGGCTAGCATTATGTTTCGTACTAAATTAAGCAAACAATCAAGTATCGCGTCAAAAATAGATATCCCACAGCTAATTGCTGCTACAAGTTGATTTTCATCGCTCATAAAGTAGCTAAAGTACATTTTAAGGCCGTACTCGTTTAATAGCTTATAGCAATTAATATAAAATGTTAGTGTATTTGGTAGGAACTTACCTATAAGCTCCCTCAGAATGACCTTCTCATGGCCGGATAAATTAGCAGCTAGTTTCGCGGGGCTGTACCAAAACACAAAAAAACTGTCCTTAGTAAGGTCATCCATAAGAGCTCGCGTTATTGCTTTCTCTTCCTCAATATCAAGAGATATACCATGGTTTGATGCGAACCTATACACTGGTTCGTCCACGCATTTCATATAGCTACTTATTATACATTGAGCAGGGACTAGATAATCTTTTCCATTGATTAAATTCTCTGCGTGAATCCAGAGAATTCTCTTGTCTGGGTTGAACTCTTCATAACCTTTGAAGAGTGACAGCTGCCTTTTTTGTGATGGAGTGTAGTAAATAAAATCTTTAACTGATACAAAGTCATAGCCAGATTTTTTCAGCTCTTTTTCTGACGCGAAGATGTACTTTCCAGATTTTAGAACGTGTGCCTCATAGAGCAAAGGGTAAAATCTCTTAAGTAGTCCTTCGATGGCTCTAAAAACCGCCTCATCATAGGTCAGTCCTACACCAAGATTTATCAGGTAGCCCTTATTCATGAGCCTTGGATATTTCTCATTTAAAGCTTGCTTATCTATGAGATCTACTTGCGATAACTCATCTTTGATGTAGTCTATTATACCGTCTGCAGCTCTAACAACAGCATATTTAAGCGGTGCCATTATATTCCCTAGCGAGCCGCATCTAATAATCCTAACCAGACTATAGTCGCCGACAAGAACTTCCTCTATTGTTTTCATTATTCTGGAAAATTCGATTGCTCTATTCTGGATCAGTTCTGCGTATTTAAATTGCATTTTGATTCACTATGTGATTCATGAGCTCTAAAATTCATCTTTTAAAGAAAATTATAATACAAAATCTAGTACAACAAACCGGCGATTCAATGAAAAAGGTCCTGCTAGTGGTGAAACAACAATGGTTAATAATTCCAATTCTGTTGGATTTAAATTTCGGAGCGAGGAGAAGTACTTTCTAAATCCAAATGTGTTTATAGCTAGAGTTTCGCCCCATGAAATAATATTCACGTATGGCATTCTAAAGGCAACAGTATTAAGCATCGTGTGCAAGAGCGTAAAGGAGTGCGATTCTTTAGAAAATATATTGGTGCAATTGAAATCTCCAAAAACTCTAGATGAAATAGAAACACTTTGTAAAGAAAACGGTATTGACACGTTGGAGCTCCTTAGGCTAAAAGATGTGGGTTTACTTATTCCTGAAAATGCTAAAAAAGTCAGTTTAGTCTATAGAAAAGCAATATTCCAGAAGTTTAGCTTAGTTGGACTATACGTCGAAAATAATGGGGAAAAAACTGCCATGATGATTTCTGACTACCTGAATGATCTTGGTCTAAGCATCACTAATATTAAAATACCGTCTAACCTAGAAGGCTTGGATGGAAAGCTAAAGGAGATAGACTCACTGAGTAGTATATTGCTCATCTCTCTAGATTATTGGAGTCCTTATATCTTGAAAGTTTTGAATAGGAAGCTCTTAGAAATGGGATACTCATTCGTTCCTATATATAAGATGATGGAGATTGGTATCATAGGCCCATATATAAGTAAAGGTACAGCGTGCTATGAATGCTTTGAACAGCAAACGCTTGCCAGTTGGGGTCTGTTGTCTTCGTTCAGTTTCATACGGAGCTATTTGGCGGAAACTCAACCGGAATCAAAGCAATCGGGTATTGTCATCAATGCTATAAAGACTTTTCTGTATCCCAAGGCACTGGATAACTTCTTCGGATCCCTTGCAGCATTAACAGTAGCACAATTGGCTTCTGGAAACTTAGAAGTTCTGTTGAATAGATGTATAGCTGTAGATTTCTCCAGTATATACATCGATGCGACGCGCGTTTATTCATTACCGACTTGTTTCCATAACAAGCTTTACATTAATTTGGAGTTCTAGGTGATGTCATCTTGGATTTGAGTATACTATATAGGCAGGATCTTAAAGGTCTCATTGAGACACCTTCCTTAACCACAAATGTAGTTAATTTCGTATTGGAAACGTTTGATAACATAGGACTTCAAGGACAACTAGCCCGCGGGATCACTATACCATATTGTAATGCTCTTTTCTTACCATTTTACGCATCTAATCTTAATATGCCCATAGAAATTGAGAAAATTCTAACATCAGAGGCAGTAGGTCTGGCCCCCGGGGGAAAGAATGTTAGCCTATCGCTGGCGATATTTGGTGCGATGGGCGAAGCCTTAGAGAGGGCTCTAGCTGTCCTTCATAGTCAGAGATTAAGAGTATACGGATTAAAAAGTGGTGACATAATATTTGGAGCATACAAGGAGCTTTCCAAAGAGTATAATCTTATCGGCCCCGATGAAATCCAATTCTTTCACCCAAAACAATTTGAAGATCCATACATGCCATATGAACAATTTACGGATGATACGAAAATCAGCTGGGTAAGAGGTTATAGATTGCTTAGAGGTGAGGAAGTTTACTTTCCAGCTCAATACGCCTGCTTAGGATATCGTGGAATATTCGATGAAAAACCCATCGCATACTCTACATCATCAGGATTAGCCGCAAGCCCGGATTTTCATCAATCAATCTATAAGGGGATCCTAGAAACTATTGAACGCGATATAGCGTTACTTCATTGGGTCTCGATGACACCACCGATTGTTGTAAATGCATCAAAAGACCTCTTACTAGGCTTATTAGATGACTTTGACTACTTACTAAATAACAGAGGCTTTGAGCTCAAATTATATTATTTCATGGGTGACATCCCAGGAATTCATACGGTAATGGCTGTGATTATTTCAAAGAAGTTCAAGTACTTCAAGTATGTATCTGGAATTTGTGCCGATATTTCGTTAATTGAGGCTATTAAAGGAGCTATGCTGGAGGCTTTTCAAGCACAGGTTCTGGTGTACTTTATTCACACTGTTCTAAAGGTTTTTGGAAGGCACTCAACTTATTATTATGTCGAAAAAGATGCATCAAGTAGGCAGATAACAAACATATTCCAGTCGATGTTTTATTGGGGTTACCCTGAGAATTTATCGAAACTATGCTCCACATTCCTTGCTAGTGAAAAGAGCATTAAAATTGAGGATCTTGAAGAGGAAAGCCTTGTTTCTGAGCACGCTACGATAAAAACAAAGTTAGCAAAATTGCTGGATATTCTACGAACGAATAACATTGATCCGATAGTTATCAATCAAACACCAAAAGAAGTCTCTGAAAAAGCGTATGTACTACGTATTATAATCCCTGAACTAGTTTTTCATTACAGCTCAAGTATGCCATTCTTCGGTCATAGAAGATATCAAATTGCACCCAAAATCCTGAGGGGTGAAGAGCGACAATTAAAATTTGATGAATATAACACACTCCCACTTCCATTCCCATGATTTTAGTTGGGGATCTTAATGGGCCAAAAAGAAACTAGGAGCAAAATCGAGCTTAGAGGGCTTGAACAGGCCTTACGTATTTATTTACTTTCGCAGTATATGAAAGAACCAGTACTAGTTGATTTTCATGAGGGCATAGAACACATAATAAGAATGCTAATATTTGATCGAAGTGATCCACTATTACTGTTATTAGCAAATGCAAAAGGAAGACCAATGAATATACTAAAAATTGATGATGTATATGCATATCTAAAAAACACATCCATTTACCTGACATTTAAGTCGATGGAAGATGAAAATGATCCACTCATATACAAGCTTCAGGACGGTGCCAACTTTCAATTAGGTGACATGACTAGAAGGGTACTCATAGAACTAGCGAAGATTTATGATTCTAAAGAATTTGCTGCTTTCTTTGACTTAGTCTATCTAATAAAAAACGGAAATGAATATGATATGTACCGTTACATCCTAGCTGAGAATAGCTTAATATATCTGAAATCTGTTGATATCAAGAACGTGATACAATTGATGAAGGGAGCCACAGATTTTAAAATAATCGCATTACCAGTAATTAACGTATTAAGAATTGCTCTAGTTTCGCCCAACAGAGCTTTCATCTATGCACTTATGCAGTTGGGTACATTCATAAATAAGGTTATTAGCTCGATGATGACGCTTCAAGCACAATTAGGACAAGACATTCAGATTGCTCTACTTGATGACATTGATGCAATTGAGGACATCTTGAACATTAAAAAGATGATAAATATGCTTGCACCCATTGGCATTGCTATAAAATTCTGATATACTAATTTAGAACGAAGACAAATTATGTAAAGGGTGACCATCACTTGCATACCTCTGATAGTGTAAGAACGCGCTATCCAACAAGTCGCGCTGAAGGAATAGAGTATCTCTTTCTTGAAAGCACAAAATTGAGGGAAATGGACATAGACAAGCATTCTTTCATTGTTAGTTCTCCAATGGTGAGCTATAATGGGTTCGATTTGGACAAAATGCTTCCAAGAATTGATCTTCCCAAGCCATTGGAACCCGAGCGTCTGGGGAGCTTTGGAAAGGTTGTACTAAAGTCAGCCGAAATCGTTGAAAGATTTAAGGAATCTCCCACTGATGCAATTGATGATAGATCCTTAATTGATCTAAAAGTTCTTTCAACAGTGCTCTTTTACAGCTTCGCAGTTTTATCTGTTAAAAAGCTCGATGAAGGCATAATATTTAAAAAATCCTATGAACCACCCACAAGATTTCATAATCTCACTCTCTGGATATATCCTAGGAGAGTAAGAGATCTTCCTATGATGTTGTACAAGTATAACGACAAAGAACACTCGCTTCATGCGATATGCAAAGTTGGTGAGAGGCCAATGAGCAATCTATTTGCGAGGTCATTAGGAGTGAATTCATGGATATATTTAGCATCGGTTCTAATCTTTATAATAGCAAACATTAATGATGCAATAAGTTACTTTGGAAGCAGGGGTTTAAGGTATTTACTTATCGAAGTAGGGGAAGTCTTACAAAATATTCGTCTAGTGGCGACTGCCGTTGGACTTAGAACAGCGAGTACTTCGGCATTTGTAGATGATTTCATTAATCAATCCCTAAATGTAGACTATCCAAACTTTGCTGTTATGTCTATTGTCGGCCTGGGTGCTCAATCTTGAGAGTGCCTCCTATAAGGATTCCCAAAAGAGGCATTCCATCCACATGGTATTTTCTCGTAACGCTGAGGTGTAATCTAAAATGTGCTCATTGTTCGCTGCGTGAGATACTTAATAAGTATCCAGGTGAAGCAGGGCTAAATCATATAAGGAAAGCCTTCGATAAGATACCACTCGAAGGAACAGCATTTATACTATCAGGAGGAGAACCTTTTTTAAGAATAGACCTGGCTGAAATAGTTAAGTTTCTAAAGGAGGAAAAATCAGTAGAAAATGTAACGATTGAAACAAACGGCATCGCAGCCACAAGGGAAATGCTTGAAAGTGTTATTAGTAGTGGCATAAATTATCTATACGTTAGCGTCGATGGTTTTCCAGACGCATATGAGAAGATAAGAGGAAGAAAGGAATACTTCCATAAAGCAATAAATACGGTAAAAACTGCTATAGATCTGGGGGCTCCCTATGTGTATGTGATTACAACTATTAACAAATTTAATGTAGGCTCTATTGATGAATTCGCAGCATTCTTAATTAAAGACGTTGGTGTTGATGGTGTTAGATTTCTCCTCGTAGAGGAATTAGGTGGTGGAAAGGAGATCGGTGAAAGCATCACTGATAAAGTCTCTTTCATCAAGAAAATAGAGTATCTGCATAAGAAATTTGGTCATCATAAAATAGCTTACTATCTCCCGCCGGCAGTCGTGCCGCCTAGAATGAGAGCAAGAATTTCATGTAATTTAGGTCTCTATGCTATTGGAATTCTCCCGGATTTAAGATTAACGCTCTGCTATCGTTCTGTGAATCTTGCAACTAAGAAAACTCTATTGGAGGCAGACCTCAATAGCCTACTTCAAGAGAGTTTTATAAAAAGCATGAGGACAATTTATACTACAGCAAGATACAAAGGCGTCTGCGACCTATGTGCATTTAAGGAACTTTGCTGTGGGGCCTGTAGAATAGCAGCCTATGATATTCTAGGAAGCATGGATAGCCCCTATCCAATCTGTCAGAAGTTATATGAGCAAGGCATATTCCCAGAAGTATTCCTAGCAGGTTTTAAGATTGGCAAGTGAAAATGGATATTTACAATTTCTACGTGAATACCTAAAAGTGCTCTACAATTTTATTAAAAACAGTTATAATCTGCAATCAAAATACCCTGAATTTTGGAGTTCACTTTCAGATAGGGCGGTCCTGTCAATAGTTATGAGAAACCTTGACGAAAAACAGGGAGCTCTCGCTAAGCGGATGATAGATTTGATCATAAAGGTTGCTCAACTGTTGAGCAGGTATCCTAAAATAAGCGATGATGAGTTTAAATGGATTCTAGAGCTCATAGAAAACTCAAGTCTCCTAAAGTAGTTCTACTAATTAGACAAATACTTGACTTTAGCAAGAATTCGAATCAACATCAATTTTGTTTAGATGAGTACCATTTTATATATCACAATCTGCTTAGCAATCAGTCTACAGAGGAATATATTTGCATTTGAACTGACTAATTATCGGGAGAGTCCGTATTCACAAGAAGGATGTGAGTCGGTTTATCTTGGAGTTTCTTTCAGGAGGGGGTAGGAGACTACTGTCAGTAGTCTCAAAATAGAACTGATTAAAAATACTGTCTGAAGAGCCTGAAGTAACCCAATACTATGACTAAATTGACCACTGATGAGTCCTCCTATGTACGAGTCCATGAACTAGCTTGTGCTGAATTATGCGATATGCAGCGAATTGTGAAATTCCTTCAAATTCTATCTTGAAATGTTAAATGTCAAGTGTATACGATGAAATCAGATGCGCTAGCAACTGCATTTTTTTACATCGAACTGGGACATGTATAAACCCGCTAAATCGTAATATGTGAGAGGCAACAGTTTATGTGTCTCTTGTAGATTAATTATAACTAAATGCTTGTCACTCTGCTATGATACTTGGTCATATTCAGGATCATATAAAATAGTGTAGTCTTCCCTGTGCCATTTAGACCTAGTGAGAGATTTTTGCGATTAATTTGAGTAAGACCGAATTGATTATTTTACCCTTCTTATGATCACAGAGACGTTTTCAAGGCCATCATTAAACCTCACCATCATTTTCAATCAAAGGAATCATATGAAATGTTAGCCCCGCTGGACCACAGGCTATTGCTGAGTCTTTAAGAGCCTTGAGTAAGCTTCTTTAATGCCCTCCTTATAGCTTGCTCGGGGAATCCAAAATATCTTTGTATCTCTTTCACTGTCCTTAGACCTAGCTCTTTGTATGCGTACTCTACCATGTGTTCTGCTGCAATCCTATATAGTTTTCTGTATATCGGTATTTCTATTCTTAGCTTATCCTGGATTAACTCTATAACATTTAGCACGCGTATGCATAGGTGCTTTTTCGATAATTTCTCCTGCTCTAGGATTTCATCTAGCATTTCTCTCCAGCGAACTTTCCCTTGTCTTATTAGCAGTATGATGTCATTAACATCTCTCATCCTACCCGCTACTGACTTTGTAAGAGCAATGTCAGTGTCGTCTGCAACAAGTACTTCTAAGTTACCATATTCTATACTTTTGGCTCGTGTAATCATCGTGTCTGTCAGGTAAACTTTATTTAGAATGTGTTTGCAGTATATATCGATTCTTGGTCTGCTTGAATGCTCTAGTATTGCTACATCCTGGTTTCTATAAGATCTGTAACCTAGCTTTTCTGCAGCTGCTACAAGTATTTCCAAAGAATCTCTTTCAGGGACAAGGATGTCTACATCCTTTGTTCTCTCCTTGTATCCTTTTAATGCCATTGCTGCCCCGCCGAATATAAATATTCTCACGCGTTTGTCTATGTTCTTACCTATCTCCCATAACATTTGCTCTGAGAATGTTTTTACGAGGAATTTTTCATGATTCACACCATATTTTTTGGCTATCTCCCCAAGTTCGCTAATCGGTAGTAGATCAGCTTCCGCTGGCTCTTCTCCATGAATGTACAGGTCTAGCTTTATTAATTCGTCGTAAACTCCATATTTCACTGCCAGTTGTTTCAATTTGTCATGGTCTATGGCTTCATAATTTTTCATGATTAGTACAGCAACTAGAGCTAGCTTATATGGATCGTTTTCGGCTGCAGCAATGCTATGAATTATTATATCCTCAATGCTCAACTCCCTCTCTGGATAATAGTAATACTCATATGGGGACTCTACTTGAATGCCAAACTCACTGAAGCGGGAGAAGGCAGTTTTTATGCCAATTGTTGTATCCCCCTTTGGTAGTGAGAACACTTTTTCTTCACCCTTAGACAAAATAATTCTGGCTCGAGGAGGGATTTTAGCTCTCACAGAGTCCACTAGATTAGCCAGAACGAGAAGTGCGCTGTCATTAACCAGGCAATATTTTTCGGCGGAATGTCTCTGGATGATATTCTTTGCCATGAGTTCGGAAAGTCTCTTTTTTAGAGTTTTTTCTGAAATGTCTAGCACTTGAAGAAGGTCATAGACCGTTTTTGGTTCACGGAGTTCTACAAGTATATTCAAATATTTTGGGCTTAGCAAGTAGTTCAAATCGAATCTGTTTGAGAGTGCGTTTAGGAGACTAGTGGTTAAAGGGGACAACTTATAGCGATTTCCAACAAGGTCGACAATACCAATTTGAATCAGCCACTTTAGAGTTCTATATAATGTTGCCACTGGAATATTTGTTTTCTCGGACAAATGCTTCAGTCTGAGACCAATAGTGAATTCCTGCAGAACTTTAAGCACTTTCTGAATATTATTCAAAATTTTCACCATAACAGAAAAATATGAAAAAAGATATATAAACTCAATTCATTTTTTTCTACTGATTGGAAATATGTGATTATTCCATGCTCCGAAATTCTGACTTATACTGACCTCCTCCTGCATTAAGGGATGAGGCTCCCAGCTGTAACGTGAGAACTCTTGCCTTTTTTTGCATCTTAATCTCTGCTAACCAATCCATTCGCCGGATATGGTTCAACTCTTAAGCAATCAAAAAGGATTGTAGTCTAAGAAGATAGGTGTATTTATTGTGGAAGTAGATAAACATATAAACGCATTGCTTAATAGTCCATGTGCTAGAAGAGCCGAGTTATGGAAGCCTATGGGGGATAAGCTTGTAAAGTGTAATGTCTGCGAGAGACACTGTATCATACCACCAAACAGGAGGGGGATGTGCGGCGCAAGATACAACAAAGATGGAGAGTTGTTTGTTCTAACTTACGGTAATATTTCATCGATCTCAAACAACCCCATGAGCAAAAAGCCGTTCTTCAATTACTTCCCTAATGAATATGCCCTCACTGTGGGGAGTTGGGGCTGCAACTTTGTTTGCCCCTGGTGTCAGAACTTTGAAATATCCAAGGTTTGGGCTAGGAGTTGTCAGTATATCTCTCCATCAAAATTTATCAAAATCATGCAACAGGTTGGTAGCACCGGGACGAGCTTCTCCTTCAATGAACCTTCAGTGACATTATTCGAGTATTCCCTTGATGTAATGCCACTCGCAAGAGCAAATGGTTGGTTTAACACGTACGTTACTAATGGATACATGACACTAGAGGCTATAGATATGCTTGTTGCACATGGACTAGATGCCGCAAATATAGACATCAAAGGATGTTCAGGAGTTATAGAAAAGTGGCAAGGAGCCGATGTTAATATTGTTTGGAGGAATGCTAAAATCCTGAAGCAAAGGGGAGTGCATATAGAGATAACAACCCTAGTAATACCCACTGTTAATGATGATGAAGAATGCCTTAGAAGCATAGCAGAGAGAGTGAAGAAAGAGCTTGGCCCTGATACTCCATGGCACGTAACCAGATACTTTGCTGCGTACAAAGCATACGAGCGAGGGTTGCCACCAGAAACGCCGGTAGAAACTGTCGAAAAAGCATATCAGATTGGAAAAGAAGAAGGGCTCCTCTACGTTTACGTGGGTAATGTATGGCCAACTCATCCTTATGAGAACACATACTGCCCTAACTGTGGAAACTTGCTAATAAAGCGGATAGGATTAAAAGCTCAGGTTCTAATAGAACAGCCTATCTGTCCAAATTGTGGAGAGTTGATACACGTGGTCATTAGGGATAAGAATGGAAGAGTTCAAGACTGGAGAAAATATCAGCATATGAGGTTGAGGATTAATACTAGAGATACACCCTCTAGCGAGAGGTGACCTCTTCAATGGGGCTTTTAGGCAACCCTAATAATTCATTAGAGGCACTCGCAGATATTGTAGCACTCGATAGGAAACCTTAAAATTATCCCTAAATCTGAGATCTGTTGATTTTTAGAATGCATATTAACTCACACTCTACGGCATTGAGGAATAGTGTATCGTCAGTCTACCAGTTCTCATAATTGCTTGAAGAACACTTATACATTACCAACAACTTTCCATTGAAGCCGGCAGTCTCAATCGTCCTCTGATGTGGTCTGCATGACATGCTTGGAATCTATAAGTTGAGAATGCGCAAAAGAGTGACTGCTATCTAAGATTAAGTTTAGAATATTAATGTAGAATATTTTTGTGGTTTGGTGCTTCGAATTTAAAGTTTCGGTGAAAGCAGTGAGTTGTGAAGAGTTTTTACCCACCGCATCTGAACTAATCGACAAGGCTTATAGAACGGCGCTTAATATACAAGACAGAGCATTAAGAGATGGGGCCTTGGCCGCTGTTGCATCAAAGGCTGTCGCTATGAATCAGTTTGAAAAAGCTAAGGAACTACTAGACAACATATCTGACGAGGAATTAAAGATACAAGCTTATAGAAACATCGCCGTGTATTTTGCTTCGCGAGGGTATATTCATGATGCCTTGCAAATAATCAAGCAAATTCCATATGAGGAGTCCTATATAGACGCCTTAAAAGCTGCTATATCTTACCTAATTCCCAGGGGTCGCATCAATGAGGCATTAAGAATTGTCGAATTCGTTAAGATGAGTGAATTCAAAAATGAACTGCTAAAGTTTACTGCAGAAAAAATGATAGAGAATGCCAATCTTGATCAAGTCAGTAGGATAATAGAGTCGATAGATGATCCTATATATCGTGCCTCTGCTCGCAACAAATATATTGCATTCCTAGCAAAGTTTGGTAGCGAGCTGGATGCATCGCTATGGGCAAAGACACTCTCTGATATAGAACTCATAAGGGATACGATATCAATAAGAGAGGGACAAACCTTTCTTAGGGTCATGGAGATTGTTAACAAGAAACTTATAGAGTTGGAAAATTTATACTTTGCCCTAGTTAAAGCTGGTTCCAATGAATCCAGTAGGATACTGGATTTGATAATTAAATCGGTAGTTGAGATACAAGACCCAGAAGATCGCATAGATACATTGAGAGCTTTAGTACGAAACGTGGCCTTCTCCGAGAACCCAGTCGACATTTCGCCGATAATTGATATGATATTAAGCGAAATAAGAGATCTTGAAAATCCCTTAGTAGTATCGCAAGTACTCAAGGATGTGAGTATTTACTATCTCAGCAGGAAGGATAACGCTAAAGCACATGAACTTATAAAGATGGCGATAGAGACCGCCGATAAAATAGAGGAAGTTTTCCAGAGGGATGCCTTCTTCAAGGAGCTCGTAGAAGATTTACTCAACCTGGGAGTTTATGCATTTCTAGAGGAGACTATCAAAAAATTTACGGAGCCACGATACAGAATTGAAGCTTTGTGTAGTTATGCAATGAAAGTTGCAGATGCTGAAAAAGCGAGGGAGTTGATATCCCAATCTCATAAGGAAATAGCAGCAATTAAAAACCCCGTTTGGTTGGCATATTTACTCCAAAGAATACTTGAGGCCCAGATACTTAGAGGAGTAGGCGACTTAAAGAGAACCCTAGATATACTACTCAGAATAACGGATCTCATTGACAGTGAATACAGCAAGGCAACAACCTTAGCATCGATAGGTGAAACTCTATATAAACTTTGCATTAAGTGAATTGCGTGGGGGTCCGCTTAGGAGCACTCGCAAAAAGATTCAACCTGGGACAACTTATCTCCCCGGAGAAACTCGTGGGGAAAGTAGTAGCTGTTGACGCTCTTGTAACAATATATCAAATGCTAGCAACAATTAGAGGACCAGATGGGTATTTCTTAGTTGACTCGCAGGGGAGAATAACGTCGCACCTTCTGTGCATCGAGCTGACTGTCCTAATTTAAAGGGCTTGGATTTAGAGAGGATACTTGAGGTGAAGTGGGAAAAACCTGATGGGAAGGTGTATCCTGTGCATCTCTATGTAGTATCGCTTGATCGTAAGGGGCTTCTTGCTGGTGTCTCCTCAGCTATTGTCAGTGCAGAAGGAAATATTTTAAAGGCAGAGGTTCATACCACTCCTGATAAAAAGGCCTATTTTAAAATCTATGTGGAGGTTACAGATAAATCCCATTTGGATAGAATTATTGCTAATATTTTAAAGGTAGAAGGGGTTCTTAAGGTGGAAAGGAGGCTTTTTTAGCGAACAGCCTTTTGCACCTTTCCTGACTTAAGGCAGCGAACGCAAACTTTCATCCTCTTTACTTCTCCATTAGCTAACTTGACCCTTACCCTCTGAATATTAGGATACCACCATTTACTGGATCTTTTACCAGAATGACTTACCTTATGACCACATGAGGGTCTCTTCCCACAAATTTCACATATCTTAGACATAAGATTTTCCTCCCCTTTTTGCTTTATAAATTATTTAATAAATTTTTCAAACTTTGCAAACAATGGTATGTGTATATACACTTTTGGATCCCCGGCACTTAAGGACAAGTTATTTTCGCAAGGAGTTCAGCACAACACTTATGGAGGAAAGGGCCATCATTAGACCTGCTATTTCTGGTTTTAAAATTATGCCCTGGCTATAGAAAAGGCCTCCTGCTATGGGGATACCAATAAGATTATAAATAAAGGCCCAAAAAAGATTTTCCCATATCCTCTTTCTTACGGTAGTAGATATTTCCATAAAGACTTTAATTCCTTTTAACCCTGATAGTAAAACCACATCTCCAACTCTTTTAGAAAGCTCTACTCCTTCAGCCATAACAAAGGAAAGATCAGCCTTAGTCAAAGCAGGGGCATCATTTAATCCATCACCCACCATACCTACTTTAAAGCCCTGCCTTTGAAACTCCTCAACAAGCCTCAATTTATCCTCTGGTTTCACCTCCGCATAGAAGCACTCTAAACCAAGTCTTTTCGCTAATTCTTCAGCCCTTTCCTTAGTATCCCCTGTGGATAAAACCACTTTAATCCCCCTTTTCTGCAAAAAAGCAATTATTTCTTCTGCCTCTTCTCTCAGCTCATCTTCTACCCTAATTTCTGCTAAAACCTTATCTCCCCTTTTTAAAATAAGTCCTTTCCCAGAAGGGTCTCTCCCCAAGAAATATTCTCCACAAAAGATCCCTACCCCTACCACTTCTCTACATTCCCCTACAGTGAAAGGATCTATATCTAAAGCCTTAGCATACTCTACGATAGCTTTAGAGTATGGATGTTGGGAAATTAGGGCCAAGGAATATGCTATCCTTAAAGCTGAATCCTCAAAAGATATGAATTCTGTTACCTTTGGTTTTCCTTTAGTAAGGGTCCCTGTTTTGTCCAAAATGAGGATGTCCAGATCCTTTACCTTTTCAAAGGTAGAGGGATCTTTGATTAAAAGCCCCTTTTTATAAGCCCTTACCAGACCTACAGATATCGCTAAAGGCACTGCTAAACCAAAGGCACAGGGGCAGGAGACAACCAAGACTGCTAAAGCAAAATGAAAACTGAGAGAGAGGTCAGAGCCTTTGATAAAATACCAAAAAAAGAAAACAAGAATAGATAAAAGCACAATAATCTGCACAAGATAATGAGAGACCCTATCAGCGAGGCGCTGAAGTCTTGGTTTATGCTTTATAGCCTCTTCAATCATATTAAGGATCATAGAAATATAACTTCCTTCCAGCAGAGTCTTAACGCGCATCTTAGCAAAACCATTTAATACTAAACTTCCTGAGATAAGGGAGTCTCCCTTTTTCTTAAAGATAGGGGAGCTTTCTCCTGTGACCATAGACTCTTCTACTTCTAAAGCCCCTTCTTCCACTTCACCGTCCAACGGAACAAGGTCTCCTGGTTTTAGGAGAATGATATCTCCTGGGAAGACCTCAGATACTGGAACCTCTCTTTCTCCTTTAGAGGTAAGCACCCTGACCTTAGCTGTCTGTAAAGCAAAGAGCTCTTTAAGAAGGGCAAGGGCTCTCCCCTTGGTCTTTTCTTCTATATACTTTCCTAATCTAACAAAAGAAAGAAGAAAAGCATTAGTTTCAAAAAAGGGATCTCCAGGTAGCACCTGGAAAAGAGCAAGTAGACTATAAAAAAGGGCAGAGGTGGTCCCTAGGGCCACAAGGAGGTCGAGGTTCCCTATTCTGGATTTTAATCCTATATAAGCTCCTTTATAGAACTTTAAGCCTCCCACAATTTGAATAAGGATACTAAGAGAGGCTTGGATATAGAGACTGTAGGAATGGTGAAAAAACATAAGGACCATGATTGCTATACTCACCATAAAAGAAAGAAAGAGTATTTTCCTTTCATGAGTTCTCTTTTTCTCAATTTCTACCACTCTGTAGCCAGACTCTTCTATGACCTTTATAATTTCTTCTGGACCTAAAAATTCCTCCTCAAATTCCACATAGACTTTACCAAGTGGAAAGGAAACCTCTACTTTTTTGATACCCTTAAGTCTTTTTAAGGTTATTTCCATAGCCCTAGCACAATTTACACAGGTCATACCCTCTACTCTAAAGGTTGCCTTTTCCATAGCCAACCTCTCTTTCTCTAAATGCCAGATTTTTAAAGTAGTCTCCTAAATTTTCTTGTTAGGTAATAATATAGCTTTATATTGGTAAACATGGCGAGGCATCGGGCTTTAGTGATTGCTGGGCTAGTCTCCCCTGCTTTATTCACTTCTTAACAGTAGAAACACTAATGTTCAGTACCTCAGCAACCTCACTAGCTCTATAGAGCTTCTCGGACACAGCCTAGTACCCCTCTTGATTCCGAATACCTATAGTAGCTAAAACAGCTTAAAAACTTTTACAGAAGGCACAGTCTATCTATAAAGTCATTAATAGAGGCATCCTTTTCAATATAAGTATCTGTGGCAGGCACATAGGCCTCAGGTTGATAATAGTCATAATATGAAACAAAGTATTCTACAGATTTTCGGAAAATTTTTGAATTCGTTGTATAGTTGAGCAGTAAGATACAGATTAGGCTCTCGAGGCGGGCTTAGTGGTGCCCGTGATGTAGCTCCTGATGATCCCGCGATAAGTGAACGGGTGCTGAGGGGGAAGCCCGTGTTGATAGTATCCATGTTATCCAAAATGTCTAACAAACCTAAATAATCAACACGGGCGACCACGCCTATGCAATTTCCACGCGAGATTGGGATGCTCTAGTCTATGGTTCTCCAAGGATAATAATACATTGGAGAGTGACTGATGACCCATATTTACCCACAAAGCTCTATACTATGGATGAATTTCTTGACAAACTTAAGCTTTCCAGAGGGCAGCTGGTCGATCTAGCAATACTACTAGGAACAGACTTTAATCCCGGCGGTTTTAAGGGAATAGGTCCTCTTGCTGCGTATAAGCTAATAAGAACATACAAATCTATAGATAATCTAATAAAGCTCGGTAAGATTCGATGGCGTTGAGATGTAGATCCGAATGAGATAAGAGAAGTCTTTTTGAATCCACCTATTACAGAAAACTATAGAATAGAGTTCAAGTTCCTGACGAAGACGGGTTGATGGAGTTCTTAGTTGAAGAACGCGATTTCTCAGTTCACAGAGTACGTGAGAGGCTAAGAGAAGCCCTAAGGGGATTACTTAGAGCTGGAAGTCAAACTGATCTAGCGCAATTCTTCGGTTTTTAACTATTCCCCAGGGTGTATCCTACTTATTCTACTCACATTTTGTGAGTCTTTTGAAATTTCTATTATTGTTCGGAATGCTGGGTGTTCTCTAAGATCCTGCTGGTGGGAAATAACTATTATTTGTTCATAAATTCCCTCCTCCTGCAGTCTTACTATAGCATTAGCGACAAGCTCTCTATTCTCTTCATCTAGCATTCCAAAACCTTCATCGATTATTAAAAATTTGGGCCTTCTAGTTATTGAGAATATCTGCGTTATAAGCTCTCCAATAGCCAACCTAATGGCAAAT
>JANJXX010000009.1 GCA_024720975.1 Candidatus Panguiarchaeum symbiosum
GAGACGGATACTGGAGTGCAGCCAGGTCCAATAATAATGGATGATGACGATGATCCACCGAGTATTCTTGAGGTGAGATTTTCCGGTCAAGGTCTTACACTTTATGATAACTTTGGTGCGGATGTATACATTAATGCTACTATTGTGGATGCTAGTGGTCTTGATACTGTAATCATTGCTTGGCGTTTCAATGATGGTGATTGGAATTATTGGAGTGCAAGTTGCGTCGGTAATGTCTACTATATCGTTATTCCTTATAGTGTTTGGTCTCAGTCTCCTTATTGGTACCAGGGCAACCTCACGATCTACTATAGGATAATTGCCAAGGATAACGATAGGGATAGACCTAATGATCAGCTCGAGACGGATACTGGAGTGCAGCCAGGCCCAATAATAATAGACGATGACGATGATCCACCGAGTATTCTTGAGGTGAGATTTTCCGGTGAGGGTCTTACACTTTATGACAACTTTAGTGCGGACATATATATTAATGCTACTATTGTGGATGCTAGTGGTCTTGATACTGTAATCATTGCTTGGCGTTTCAATGATGGTGATTGGAATTATTGGAGTGCAAATTGCATTGGCGATATCTACTACATCGTTATTCCTTATAGTGTTTGGTCTCAGTCTCCTTATTGGTACCAGGGCAACCTCACGGTGTACTATAGGATAATTGCTAGGGATAGCGATAAAGATAGACCTAATGATCAGCTGGAGACGGATACTGGAGTCCAGTTAGGTCCAATAATAGTAGATGATGACGATGATCCACCGGGTATTCTCGAAGTAAGATTTTCTGGTGAGGGTCTTACACTTTATGACAACTTTGGTGCGGACATATATATCAATGCTACTATTGTGGATGCTAGTGGTCTTGATACTGTGATTATTGCTTGGCGTTTCAATGATGGTGATTGGAACTATTGGAGCGCAAATTGCGTTGGCGATGTCTACTACATCGTTATTCCTTATAGTGTTTGGTCTCAGTCTCCTTATTGGTATCAGGGCAATCTCACGATCTACTATAGGATAATTGCCAAGGATAATGATAGGGATAGACCTAATGATCAGCTGGAGACGGATACTGGAGTCCAGTTAGGCCCAATAATAATAGACGATGACGATGATCCACCGATGATATTATCCGTAAGCTTTACATCGCTTGTTACCGATGATTATATGGGTGACTTATACATTAATGCTACTATAACTGATGCTAGTGGTATAGATAGGGTAATAATTTACTACAGATTTGGTAACAGTAGTGAATGGTACTATCTTGCCGCATCGTATGATTACTCCACTGGTGTGTACTACATTGCTATTAGTCGCTCTATCTGGGCTTCAACACCATATTGGGATGGAAGAAACCTCGTAGTATATTACCGCATAGTAGCTTATGATGCCGATCTCGATAGGCCCAATGACCAACTAATTGTTGAAAGTGACGTTCATCCTGGCCCTGTTGTTACTGATGACGATGCAATGGGACCAATGATTATCTCTGTGTATGTAATCGATTCAAATAACGACGGGGTTCTTGAGGCCGATGAGAGATTTAGGATCGTAGTTGTGGCTTATGATGAAAGTGGAATAAGATCCCTAGAGTTAGTTGTTTGTGTCAATGAATACGTAATGTATAAGCTTCTACTTGGTTCTAATATAACTAGGGAGGGTCAGGATACATTCATCTCAGCATTGCTTGGACCTGTTCCAGCAGGTGAGCTGAAAATAAGAATTTATGCTTTAGATAACGATACTGATAGAGGAGAGTTTGATTCTGCAATTACCGTTGAATATTTCAAGCTTGATGTCCATCTAGAGAACTTAATAATAGAAATATCGCCTGTTAATGCTGAGAAAAACTATAGTGATACTCTAGTTCTATACATTAAGGTTTACGACGATGATGGCGTGTTTGAAATTTCATCAACATTAATGACGGTCACCATTCACAACGATAACGGAATCGTAGTCTTTAATACAACACTAGAACTTAGGCTTTGTGTGGACGTGGTAATGCAGGTACCTGTATACTTTAGTGCTGGTGAGTGGAAGATATCTGTGACTGTTGGTGACGATAAACATTTCGCAAAGACGCTCCAGGAAACCAAGCTATATGTTTATCAGAAGTCAAGTACTGAAATATATTTGAAGTATCCAAAAGCTGTGCAGGGAGAGACGATAAAAATAGTTGCATACCTTCAAGCTGAGGATAATAGTCCCATAGCAAATGAGACTATCGTGTTCTACATTGGAAGTGGCAATAACTGGATCGTTATAGGCAGGGCAATCACAAATGCCAGCGGGTATGCAACACTTACCTGGACAGTCGACCTCGAGCTCGGAGTGTATGTGCTAAGGGCCGTGTTTGAGGGCAGTAGATACTACTACAGCTCATCGACGCAGTGCTACATAGAGATTGTCGAAAGTGAAGCTACAATAGTATTCCTTGGCGCGTCTGAGTCATTAAGTGTTGCGTATAGCGATAACCTATCAGTTGTGTTGCTGCTATATGACTGGAAAACAGAAATGCCGATAAAGAATGAGACTATATATCTATACATACGTGTTGGAAGCGAAGAGATATTCCTAGGCTCCGGAGTGACCAACAGTAGTGGATATGCTGTGATATACACGAAAAAGATATACATACAGCCTGGACAATATATCCTAATTGCTAAGTGGCTTGGAAACAGTGAGTACTCTCAAACGAAGTCCACAAAGTCATTGATTGTCACCAAGGAATGCGTGAGCAGTGTACAATTAAGCATATCCCCCAATGTCATTCAATACACAGACACAATAAATGTCGTATTGTATGTTGTTGATGATGAAGGTGAGCCGGTAGTAGAAGGTATTGTAGTCGTAGAGGTGCTGGAGGGTAACAGGCCTATAGATAGATTCAAGGTCAAGGTAGTGAATGGTTCTGCTGAGTTCAGCTGGAAAGTGGTTGGAACGTCCAAAGCACCAACAACTCTAACGATAAAGGTTACCGTTGAGGAAAACTACTATTACATGGGAGGCGTCTCATCCTCTGAAAAATTCAGCGTCGATAAGGAAGTTATAAGTATAGACATAAAGGTCCCAGATAGGATATTCGTAGCAGAAGCTATAGAAATCCAAATAACAGTGGTTGATGACGATGGTGAGCTTGTGGATAGTGTTGATGTAACGATATACATAAATGATATAGAATATGATAGAGATATTGCAGTAAATGGCAAGCTCACAATTCCTTGGGTTCCATCAAGGGAGGGTCAATTCACAATAAGAATAGTTGCTGGCGCGAACAGTCAGCATTATGCTATGATTGAAAAAGAGATTATAGTGAACGTTACCGTAAGGTCCAAGCTAAGTATCCCACAGGAGATCCTCTACGGTCTTCTAGCTGCTATTGTTCTCGGAGGAGTAGCTGTCGCTATGAAGAAGAGAAAGAAGTCATTAGCGACAGAAATGCTCTCCGAGGATACTATCAGAGAAGCCATCAGGGAAGGAAAAACCGCTAGAGAGGACACTAGCGAAATTGAAGAGGAGTTCAGGAGAATCTTTGAAGAAGAGTAGATTCATTTTTAGCAATAAATACTATTTCTCTTTTTTGTCTTAGAATCGTTAATTAATTGATTAGCTCATTTTCTATCGGCATAATCTAAGTCTTGACCTGAATAAGCTTCCTTATGGGGGATTATTATGGTCAATTGGCCTACCATACGAGCGCATTTTCCCGGGATCTCCTGTGGTACTTATCTAAACACAGCATCAATCGGCCTTATACCGGATGTCTCTATTTCTGCGCTGGAAAACTTTATTAGACAAAGATGCTTCGGAAACATATTTTGGTTGGAGTGGTATTCTGCTCTAGATGATATTCGCACGCATGTTTCCAGGTTAATAAATGCCAACTATGAGGAAATTGCCTTCGTGCAAAACACCTCAATGGGTTTGAACTTGATAGCGAATTCGATCAACTGGCAGAGCGGAGATAACATTGTAATTAATGACTTGGAATTCCCTACAAACGTATTTCCGTGGCAGGTTGTTGCTAAGAGATATAACCTAGAACTTCGATGCGTTCGAAACGTTAATGGCATGCTTAGAAAAGAGGATTTTGAAAAGGTTGTTGATGAGAGAACAAAAACTATTGCCGTCTCTTGGGTTGAGTTTGGTAACGGTTTTGTAAATGACTTAAGGTTTCTCAGTAAACTGGCGCATGAGAATGGTGCTCTACTGGTCGTCGACGGAATACAAGGAGTAGGAGCCCTAAAAATCGACGTTAAAGCCATGGGTGTTGATATTCTCGTTTGCGGTTTCCAGAAATGGTTACTCGGGATTGGTAGCGGATTCCTATATATAGATGAGAATGTGCTCGGCGATTTGAAAGTACCATTTGCAGGATGGCTTTCAGATAAAGATCCCTACGCATTTGACTTCCGTGAATATGAACCTGCCTCCGGTGCTAAGCGCTTTGAATTAGGTTCACCATCATTTGCAGATGCACTTGTTGCAAGGGAATCCCTAAGATTTATTGCAGGCATTGGGATTGAAAATATCGAAAAGAGGGATCTAGAGCTTATTAGTTATCTTCGTAAGAGACTTGCCGAACTTGACAGGGTGATTTTTATGACTCCCGAAGGTACTCTTTCACCAATATTAACATTCAAACTTGAGGGAATAGACACCAAAAGCTTGCTTGAGTATTTACTCGAGAGGAACATATACGTATCAGTGCGTCTAGGAGCGCTTAGAGTATCCCCACACTTCTATAATAATGCAGGTGATATAGACAGACTTTTGAATGCGCTAATAGATTTCTCTAAATCTTCCAGACAAAAGATATGTCGCAAATGAATCAACAGCTAGTTGTTCATCTGAATGTTGATCGCATTCTCTTTCCATACTTCAACTTTTTAGTAATAGTAAGTGTAGGAGATTATATTTCGCCAGGGCTCAACTTGCTAGTGAGTAAAGAAGTCCTCAAGTTGGATGTCAGGGAATGTATAATCATAAGAAAGGTAAATCGATTTACAGTAGAAGTCGCCACAAAAAATGAAGTGTTAAGGGCTCACTTGGCGAACACTGGCAAACTTGTGGATGTCATAGTTCCCGGGAGAAGTGCATTAATAGCAAAAACAAAATCGGGAAAATTAAAGTATAGACTAATTGCTGTTGAGGACCTTTATGGGAAATTTTGTATTATTGATACAATTACGCAAAATAACGCGTTTGTTAGTTCAGTTGAAGCGCATTTGATACCATATCTAATGGGTTATCATCTAGTGAAGAGAAACATTAAAATGCTGTCTTCTATCTTCGATTTCTACTTCAAACGTAATAGCGAGAGTTTAATTGTAGAGACTAAGAGTGCGGTTATGAGAGGACCAGCGGGGGAGGCTATGTATCCCGATACTGTTTCTATTAGAGGTCGAAGACATATATTTGATCTGATAAAGTTATCCCTGAGTGGATACAAAGTAATGATTGTCTTCATCGCAGCTTTGTACAGACCAAGATGCTTCAAACCTTCAAACGAGGACCCCGTAATCACAAATTTGATCAGAAAAGCCAAGGACTCAGGTGTGGAACTGAGAGCAATATCAATGTACATGGAGTGCGATGGTAAAGTTATTATCGAAAATCCCGACCTACCTGTATGCATAATCTGATATGTTTAGGTAAACAACATAATGCAAAGGTTAAGATAGTCAGAGCGGCTCTTCTTCATCACTGCTCAGGGCGCCACAACTCATCATTCTAAGAATACAGTAACTTTTCTGAGATAAAAACTTGGTTGAGAATGATTTCCAATTTATTGCTTTTATCCTACATTTCATCGTGATTTCTATATTAGGTGCTTCTATATGTCTAGCATACTGGAAGAACTTCTAAAATCAAGAAAGATTCCTACGGATGCCGTAGAACTCTATATGAATTGCTTGGGTCTTGGACCAATGTCTGTGGCTGAGCTAAGCATAGCACTAAGTACACCCATAGAAGCTGTTGAGAGTGCTATTAACATTCTGGTCAGAGAAGGCCTTGCAAGAGTCATAGAGGGAATTCCTCCACGGTATGAAGTCATACCACCGTATAAATTGTTCATAGACCAGCTTGTAGCGCTTAAGGCAAGATTTGAGGAGTCAGAGAAAGAGATCCTTGCTGCGATCGAAAGTAGTAGTAAGACTCTTTATGATAGTGTTTCTGAGCTCAACAAGTCAATAGTGAGTATCATAGATACGAATCTTGTAAGAGTCTCCGATAGTCTCAAGGAAATGCTTAACGGAGTGTCTAATACTATAAGGGACCAGGTCGGAGGTACAGTTAAGTCTATTAATGAAGCAGTGTCAAATCTCTCAGGGGGTTTTCTAATGCAACTAGAAGAGCTAAGAAAAAATTTAGAAACGCAATTAAGTGGCGTGGTTTTAAGCACGAGCAATTTAGTTTCTGAGTTTAGTTCCAACATATCTAAGGAACTATCATTAGCTCTAGGAAGACTTGACAACGAACTTAAACTACTAACAACGTTTGTTTCTAGGGAGCTAGGAGATGTTGTTTTATCAACATCAGAAAGCTTGGAAGTATTCTCAAGGGTAACAACTGAAAGCTTAAATAAGACCCTCAAGATGACGGAAGAAAGCGTCTCAAAGTTCGCTGTGAGTGCTATTGATGCGATTTCAAGGACTATAGAGATCGTGGGTCAAAACGTCTCAAGATCCGTTGAAGCAATAGCAGCGACGTTGAACGATTTCTCGCAAAAAATTGCAAACCAGGTTGAAAACATACAGAATACATTCACAAGAATACAGAGAATTCTGCAAGAGGCACTTTCATCAGCGAACGAGCAAATTCAAGCAACAGCTCAAAGTACCTCAATCGGTCTGAGGGATCTAAGTAATAGCGTTAAGAATGAATTCGACAAGGTTTCCAGTGAGTTGAAGAAGAACTTTGAAGCGATGAGTGCTGATTTTAAAGCTCAACTTAACGACATGTTATCGAAACTCAAACAGTCGACAAAAAGCACTTTAGATGAGTTTTCATCAGTGCTTTCATCGAAAGTTGTTGAGTTAACATCCAAATTCGAAAAAGTCAAAACAGAAACGACGGATAGGATCTCTAAGAAAACGAGCGAGCTTAATGTAATGATAAACGATGTACTAAAATCATTCTCTGAGGCATTAAAGCAATCCACTAACAATTTCGCAAATGGAGTTAAAGAGATCAGTCAAAATATGATCTCGAGCATGTCTCAGCAAGTAGAAAATATAGGCAAGGCTCTTGAAGAGTTGAGAACAAGCTATGAAATATCCCTTAAAAATATGACTGAGAATACTAACAGAAACATCTCTGAACTTAATGAGACGGTAATCAGCTCCACAAAGGCCAGTATCGCTGGGGTGGTATCAACAATATCGAGAAATATCGAGGAAGAATCTAGAAAGATTAGTGACAGGATAAATAAGGCTTTCTCAGAAGCAATATTCAAAGAGACAAGAAAAGCACTAGTGGGTTTCGAAGAATCCTTAACTACTATGCTTAAACTATATGAAGAGACCGTTAGGAGATTAGTTCCTGAAAAGCGGACGCTCTGGCTAGTTAGAGGAATCAGCGGAGTTACCGCTCACATAAAGGAGATGATACGAAGAGCCAATAGTTTTGTAATACTTGTGTTACCCTCTCTTGATCAAGTCCCCATGGACAGGATAGCAGAGCTTAAAGGCTTAGTTAGGGTGCAAATAGCAGCGAGGGTCAATCTATCAAGCTCATCTCATATGAGAATACTAAACATACTTAAAGCTCGAAGAGGCGTTCATGTGAGAAATTATGGGGAGGCAAATATAATTGGTTGTACAATTGACGGCAAAGAAGCCATTTTTGCAGTTGTATCTCCAAGTGGCGATATTTATGGTATTGGAACCTCGGATGAAGGCTGGGTGAACATGATACAGGGATTTCTTACGTATGTATGGACTACGGCAACAGAGGTACATTAGTTTTGCAAAGGCCTTTTGCAACAACAATTTCTCTGTGAGTGTAATCAAATCTTCCAAGGCAAATCTTAAAATACTTTCCTGTTGTTTCTTGTCGTTATTTTCATTCTTACATAATTAGTGCACCGAGAGATTCTGCGTTCTTTTTTGAGGGGAATGTTTAATATTAAATCTATTCAAACTGTCCTCTTTTGAAAGGGGTATTATTTCTGTTAAGTGATTGCCGATGGTTACAGTAATATTTTATGGCGATATCAAGCAAAGAGCTGGCACAGAAAAGGTAGAAATACGCGGCAATAGACCGCTCATAGAAATTCTAACAGAGATAAGCGAGAGGTTTAATGCAAAGGACTTGATTTTTAGAGAAGGTAGAGTTCGGGGGGAACTGCTAATAATAGTTAATGGCTCAGATTGGAATTCCCTCGGACTTCTAGATAAGCCTGTGGGGGATGATGCTACAGTGAAGTTAGTGCCCATATGGCATGGTGGATAATATTGAACGACACCCTTGAGGAGGCAGCTAGAATAATTGCTGGATCCAAAAATTTGATTGCATTCACGGGATCTGGAATTAGCGCTGAGTCCGGGATACCTACATTTAGAGGAAAAGATGGACTTTGGAATAAGTATAACCCTGCCGAACTAGCCACTTTCGAAGCATTTATTAACAATCCAAAAGTCGTATGGGAGTGGTATAGTTGGAGAATAAATCTGGTTCTTAACGCAAAACCTAATCTTGCACATGAAGCCATCGCTAGGCTCGAAAATGCTGGCATTCTAAAAGTTGTGATAACGCAAAATGTTGATGATTTACACGAACGCGCCGGAACGAAGAACCTCATCAAGCTTCACGGTGATATCCTAATTGCAAGGTGTATATCATGCAATTACAAAGAGCGTCTGTCAGAATCTCCAAGGAATATACCCCCAAGATGCCCCGTTTGTGGAGGCCTATTAAGACCTGATGTAGTATGGTTCGGAGAACCCCTTCCAACGAAGGAACTCAAAGCTGCAACTGAGGCTGCGAGGAAAGCAGATGTTATTTTAGTTGTAGGCACCTCAGGTGTTGTGTATCCTGCATGCTTAATTCCCTTTGTTGTAAAAAATGCTGGAGGAAAAGTCATTGAAGTGAATATATCTGAGTCGGCCATAACGGAAATAGCTGACGTGTTTTTTAAGGGACCCGCCAGTAGAGTTCTCTCAGCCCTAGTTTCAAGGGTTAATGAACTCTTGAAGAAGTGATTCAATGATCAAAAGAATCTTAGGTTTAGATCCATCTGGCAGAGACGGAAAGTCATCTGGTTTTTGCCTGATCTATGACTTTGAGATAATTGCGATAGGAGAATTCAAAACGCTTAGTTATCTTATAGAATACATATATCTACTAAAGCCTGAGCTCGTTGCGATAGATTCTCCGCTGAACTACCCATCAGAGGGACCCTATAGGAAATGTGATTTACTACTAAAGAAAAATGCTCTAAATCCTCTTCCACTTAACATGCCCGGAATGAGACAACTTATTGAGAGAGCATTGAAGATTATAAACGTTCTGGAGGATATCAATGCTAAATATATCGAAACATTTCCAGCCGGGGCCCTCCGTATGTTAGGCTTTAGAAAGCCTAAGAGTCTCAAGGAGCGAAAACGCTATTTTGAGAGAATAAGAACACTTTTTAGCCTTAGAAGCATTGTTAACGCTAGTAAACTCACAAAGGATGAATTTGATGCTTTTATCTGTGCAGTAACAGGGTATGCATTCACTATAGGTCGATACAGAGAATATGCTAGTGAGGATTGTAAGATAATCCTCCCGGTGATTTTCACTAATAGCGCATTATAAGTCTTTGTATTCTGGGTATAACGGGAGGCCTCCTCTTATGCTTATACTTTGTTAATCGTTTTAGAACGATTTCAAGTGTTTCTTCTTTTATGCCAATAGCGTTTGTTACTTCTGGCGGACTTAAACCAAGCTCTATTAAGGCATAAAGTACGCAATCTATGTCCTCATAGCGAGCCCCAAGTTCATCCTCTGCTAGATGTCCAGTCCAGAAGCCTGGGCTACTAGCTTTCGATACTATTCTCTCTGGTATTCCAAGTTTCATTGCTAATAGCCTGACTTGTGTCTTATACAAGTCTCCTATGGGCATTATGTCAGCCGCTCCATCGCCATATTTTGTAAAGTATCCCAATAGTATCTCGCTCTTATCTGAGGTTCCAACGACGAGACCATTTAAGCAATTAGCATAAGCATAAAGCAAAATCATGCGTGTCCTAGCCATAATGTTTCCGAGGGTAATTTTTCCTAGAGTACCTAGGCTTCCCTCAAGAGATCTTCTGACAGTATCTACGATGGACCTAATATCGATGATTTCATACTTAACTCCAAGGCTTTCACAGAGCGAGATGGCGTCCTCGATATCAGACTTTAGAGAGACGCCCTCATATGGTAGTATTAAAGCACGAACGTTTTCTTTTCCAAGGGCTTCAGTTAGCAGAGCTGCAGTCACGGACGAATCCAGACCGCCACTCAGACCTACAATTGCAGCTCTGGCTCCAGAGTGTGTGAAATATTCCCTAATGAAGCGTACAATGAGGAGTCTAGTTAAATCAAGGTCGATACTAGTAAGTCCTTTAAGCGCTTCTTCGCGTGTTAACAAAATGTACACCAGGCTTATATACAGGTAAATATGTCTAGTACTAATAGCAGTTATCAAACAATATAACAAGCGTTTCAAATTATGCATTTGCTGGTCCTGCCTATGGAGGTTTCATTGGTATTTTTCCTCAAGCCAGACGCTGTAGCTAGAAGGTATGCTGGAGCGCGATCACTGAAAATGCTTATGGATAACGCTAGTGACATAGAGTTTCTATGCTTTGAAGAAATAAGAGCTTGTAAGGATTTTCTGGCCGATCAACATTACGTTGAACATAAGGGAAAGTTCTTCTTCGATTGGTTAGTAGATTACATAGCATCCGGTCCAATTTTAGTCTCAATAATTAGGACAACAAATGAGGGGGTTTCTAAGATAAGGGAGATCCTGGGACCGACTTTTCCAGAAAAAGCAGAAATAGAAGCACCAAATTCAATCAGAGCGCGATATGGAATAATGGCAGGTGTTAATATAGCACATGCATCTGACTCTACTGAAAGTGCCAAAAGGGAAGCTTCAATATGGATTCCATACCTGAGAGATGAATTCAGGATAGACATAAGTAAATCTAATCCTAGAGTCGTTGAGGATGCTATTCAAGGTTATATACAAACCTACATAGATTATCCAATGGTCGATCCTATTAGATACAGAGAGCTACTGAGATTAGTCATCAACGACATAGAACGACGCCACGAGGTAGAGACAAGAATAGCTAAACTTTTAGCTCTAGAGATGGGTAAGGAATACGTACTGTCTTCATATTCAAGCAAACTTGCTAAGATAATCGTAGACAGTGTTTTATTATCAAAAAGTAAGCGATAGCATTGCCCAAAAATGACCTTTTGTAACTGGCTACTAAGCATTAGATTCCAACACTTTGATTAAGTGAGCAAAACTGGACAAGAGGGAGACTATAACAATTCTTATGATCATGCTGTTATCACTGGCATTGATTCCACTCGATGTGGAGATAATACAAGCCGTAGTATCTTTACGCACGCCTCTGGTTAACTGGTTCATGATATACTATACAACATATGGTAACTATATATTTGCTCTCATCGAAGGACTCATCCTCATATTTTCCAGAAAACGTAATTACAGAGACATTTTATATCTTGTTCTTAACTCATATGCTGGCTGGTTTATTGCAGACAGAATAGTCGAATCATTAAAAAACATAGTCCGAAGACCGCGACCCTACGTTCTTTTCAATTCAATAGAACCATTAGTCAAAAGCGATGGATTTAGCTTCCCCTCAGGGCATTCAAGCGCGGCATGGGCCTTAGCATTACCATTTATGATGGTTATAAATTCTCACAAGGTTAAGTTCACGCTAGTACTATTTGCTACCCTCATAAGTTTTTCTAGAGTCTATTGTGGGGTTCATTTTCTTTCAGACGTTATTTTCGGTGGGTGCATTGGATACGTGATCTCTAAGAGTATCTTCGAAAATGTGGTAGCTAAACAATTGGAAGCCAGGGATCGTTTGCAACAATATTAAAGCGAGGAATCTTGACAAAATTCGATTGCCATTGGCAAAATATCTAATAGATAAACTTTATAAATAGAATTTTAATTCTGGCTATGTTAGATGCTTGCGAATTTTAAGCTCTTTCTGGTCTTTGTTGATAGGATAATAAAGGCAACTAGATGAATAAAGATCAAATGATTTGTCTACTCATACTAGCACTAGTTATAAGTGCTCAATATTCCGCGACGTTTGCTGCCTCAACAGTCGAGTACGAAGGTAACTCACGAGATATGAAAGTGCTTGCGCAGACAACGAAGGATGCAAAATTCATTCGTTCGCAAGACACGAGATTTGGAAGTCATCTGCAGATTATGGGAATATCCTCTGAGGTTGGTTGGAAGGATCCATACTTTGATCTAGCAGCATATTGGGCCCCAGTAATTTATCAGGACACTGACGACTCATACTATAAGGGAGACTATATTACTCGCTTTGATTTTGATGGAGATTGGATTGGAAACAACAACTGGGAGAATTTGGAGTATTATAATCAAATATATGCATACGTATATTACGCTGTAATTGAAACGGAAACTCACTATTTCATTTTCTACATGTTCTTTCATCCTAGAGACTGGGATGACATTCCTCTCTCCATACTGCAACATGAAAACGATATGGAGGGAGTATTAATAGTTATCACCAAAGGTCAAGGCTATGGGTCATTTCTCTTGATGGAGTCACGGGCTCATTTTGATTTCTATCAATATACTAATGATCCCAATATTGGGTCAGGGTCAGATAATGTTGATGGGGGTGTAATATTTCAAAATGGCAGGCCAACGGTATTCATAGAGGCAAAAGGTCATGGAGTTTACGCGTGGGATGGTTCAGAATTTCCAGGGGGAGATGGTGTAATTTATCGCTACTATAACAACCAGACTGATTATCCCACAAGTGGCAATGATCGTGATGTAGAATATGCCCTTGTACCAATAATAAGAACACTTTGGCCGAGGAGATATAGCATTGGGGATGGACTTACATATGATAAACCATTCATATATTCTGGTGCTAGGTACAGCTTCCAACGGGCCATTGGAGGTGCATTTGATGGAGATACTTATACGCCCGATGCCGCAAATCCTCCATGGGGGATGGATGATTCAAATGATGGTCCAGTTTATATGGGTGATTGGTTTTTTGATCCTGCATATACGATCCAAACGCATCTAAGCATTCCTTATAGTTTCTCTTTGAATTATGTTTACAATCCATATTTAATCGAGGATGATCCGGAGTGGGATGCTCCAACAATAACTTTGAACTCACCGATTCCAGATAAATATTACAATACTAATGAGATATCGATTAGCGTCTCTGTAGATGATGCCTTTGACATATACTTACTGACTATTACCATAAACGGATCTGTAATATACACCAGCAGGTCAAAAGGAATCCATTCATTTATATACAATGCACCCTCAGATGGTGTTTATCTTGCTAGCATAATGGCCATGGACATCTGGGGAAACTATCGCAATATAAGCTTTAAATTTTTCATTGACACAGCTGCACCCAGTATAGAAACAACGATAAATAATGGAAGTTGGGTAGCAGGTTCAAGTCTTGACTTTTATTGGTATGCTGCAGATAATTTTGGGATAAATAAAGTAACCGTACTATTAGATAATATAAAAGTTGTTGATAGATACGCTAGCAGTGGTTATGAGAATATAACCTTTAACAATGAAGGTCTACATACAATCACCTTAAAAGTCTATGACTTAGCCTCAAATTTAAATCAAGTAAATTATATCGTTCGTGTGGACTATAGCCAACCTATGTTGTCAATAATCAGCCCCGAGAACAATACGATTACTTCGAATAACTCAGTTACCATACGTTGGTGGTCTTATGATTCTGTTTACTTAGACAAGCATGAAATATATATCAACAATCAGTTGCTTGCATTGCTAAATAATTCGACGAGAGAATTCACAATAAATAATGTACCTGAAGGTACACATGTAATAAAGATAGTCGCGTATGATCGCGTTGGGCATGTAGCCTCACGGGAGATAACAGTAAGAGTAGATAGAACTCCTCCCAGTCTTGATATTTTGTCACCACAAAATGATTCTCTAGTACCGATGAGATTTAACATTACGTGGCATGCAAATGATAATATGGGATTATCAATAATAAGGCTCTTGCTTGATGATATTCCCTACGCTGAACTCGCTCCCACGATTTCAACCTACGAGATAGAATTAGACAGTGGCGGGCTCCATACTGTAAAAATTGTAGCATACGACGTAGTTGGTCTATATTCGGAAAAGGTTATTACTGTCTATTGTGACATTTTCCCGCCCATTGTTACTATTCAAACTGAGAATGGTACCGTATTCAGAACTGATATAGTCTTTATTAGCTGGAACGTTCAAGAGGATTATGGGATATCATCCAGGTACGTAGTTGTTGATAGCAATTACATTCCAGTATATAAAGATAACATTACCCTTGCTTTAAGTGAAGGAATGCACGTGATACTGGTTCGCATAGTTGACGTGGCTGGAAACATTGGTGAAGCCAAGATAACAATATTTGTTGATATAAATCCTCCGTACGTTAGGATAGTCTCACCTGTAAATGGTAGTTACATTTCACAAAGACTAATCACAATATCATGGTACGCAACAGATGCTTGTGGAATTGTAAGAACTGAGGTGCATGTGAACAATGTAATATACTACCCTCAGGGAAGCTCAATAACCGTGGAACTAACCTCTGAAGGATTATATAATTTGACCCTAATCGTCTTTGATTATGCTGGAAATAGTGCGCGTTCTCTTGTAATGGTAACAGCTGACTTTACTCCTCCTACGTTGGTGGTGATAAGTCCAGAAAATTATAGTAGATATCCAAGTAATGTAGATGTAGCGTGGTCGGCCAGTGATGCACTCAGTGGCATCTCGAGGGTAAGGATTTTCGTAAATGGTTCTTTGTTTAGCGAATTTGCATCCAGCTCTGGAAGTAAGACTCTGAGTCTAACTGGCGGCTTCTATATAATCACAGTTGAGGCTATAGATGGGGCAGGCAACAATAGGTGCATAAATGTTTATGTGTTTGTTGCATATTTGCAGATAATCAGTCCAGAAAATAATGCAAATGTCTCGCTTAAAGTTATTAGCTTAATCGTTCACGCTGTTTATGTATACGATGTAAAGGTGTATATTAATGGATCATACATCGCCACTTTTAATGTTAATCAGCAAATAGCTTTGGAATTGCCGAACGAGGGACAATGGATAATCACCGTGACAGACTCTACTCAGCCTTGTATAAATGCAAGCATTCGCATCAGAGCTGACTGGACCCCTCCCTCAATAGTGATTAATCTTCCAGAGTATTCAAATACAAGCAAGCTAAGAGTTTCATGGAGTGGGTATGACACTGGTTCAGATATAAAGGAGTTTGAGTTATATGTTAATGGTTCTAAGTATTGGAATGGTAAATCAAATAGTGTATGGATAACTCTCTCAGAAGGCATATGGAACATTACCGTAGTTGCAATTGATTTCGCTGGTAATAGACAAGCCTCGTGGCGCATTGCAATTATTGATCTAACACCACCAATAGTGCTACTATCGATAACTAATGGAACGACATTCCAGACCGTATACATCTCAATAAGTTGGAATACAACAGACAACCTCAGTGGGGTGTCTAATGTATCAATTTATCTAAATGGCGTACTTCAAGGAATATATAGCGCTAGCGGTTCAATAGACCTTATGTTAAAGAATGGTCAATATAGAATAACTTTGACAACGCGCGATAGAGCAGGAAATTACGGATACACAACAGCAGTCTTTAGTGTTTCTGCGCCACCATTGTTACTTGTGTATGGGCCAGAGAATAACTCTTACATAGCAAATAGCACAGTATCATTTTCATGGAGTGTATTCAATGGTCAATTGAAGGAACAAAAAGTTTATTTGAATGGCAAGGAACTAAGCGTCTCGGGGACGAGTGTTACTCTTGAAAATCTTGCTGATGGTATGTATAATCTGACAGTAGTCGTTGAGACCACAGAAGGAGAAATACTAAGTGTCTCAGTCATATTTTATATAGATAAAACACCACCAGAGCTTGAAATACTCAAACCTGCAAATTGCTCGTACACAAACAAAACCTATGTAAAGATAGAAGTCATTTACTCTGATAATTTTGAAGTCGTGAGGATGATGTTATTAGTGAACGATACTGTATTCGAATTATCTCCAACGAACAGCATAGATCTAAATCTTAAAGAGGGCGATTACATTATCGCAATAAGAGTTTATGATCGAGCTGGAAATTATAACGAGAAGGTATTAAGACTAACGGTAGATTTAACAAACCCAACAGTAAGAATAATAGAACCTGAGAACAACACACAAACTAATAAATCCGAGATAACGATTAAATGGTATACTGTTGATAATGTTGGTGTTGAACGAATTGAAGTATGGGTAAACAATACACTAGTTGCTGTGCTTCATGGGGATGTGCGCAGCTATACAATACTAATAAACGCGTCTGTGATTGTAAGAATTATAGTCTACGATTTAGCTGGTAACAGTGCGTATGATGAAATACTAGTGCGTTTTAATACTAATCAAAATAAAGAAGTGAACTCATTAGCGTTGTTTGGTGAAGTTGGCATAGCTTTCTTATTCCTGGCAACTATTGCGCTTGGAGCTGTAATTATTATATGGAAAAACAAAAAGAAATCACCCCCTAAAAAGATGACGGCGTATGAAGAGTATGATGCATCTGTTTTGTCTGAAATTGCAGAAGAACTAGATGAGCTTTTCACAGATGAATTATAATTCGGTAGCTAGAAAACGCAGTGGCAAATGCCTAGCAAAGTTAATTATTTTTAGAGTTGCGGAAATTTTGAAACCTAGCAAATATCAGGAAAATTCGTTGAGTGTTAAAGCAAAAGTTCTAAGACTGGATAAGTGTGTTGAAAGAATAAGACTGACTATCAAAAGCGTTTTAAAAAAGCTCATTGGTGGCTAGATTAATTTTAAAACTCCCAGATAAGATCATTCAGAAATCCGCCAGGATTCTACATATGCGCATTCAAACTCCCTTCCGCCCCACCTTTTGCACACATTATTAATAGTTCTAATTACGCCTAATTCTGACCATTTGCTAAGAGATAAAATAATTGTGCTGAAGTGTCTCAGAAAGGTTCTTAAATCCTCAGAAGTGATAATCAAAATATTCTCATTTTATTAGCTAAATTGGCTCAGGCGATTTAGCTCTGGTGATCTGTTTGAAGAGGTCAATGTGCATAATCATTATGGGTCCACCTGGCGCTGGTAAGGGAACCCAAGCGATTAGGGTAGGCGAAGCTCTAGGGTTTCCTCTGATATCCATGGGAGCTTTAATAAGAACGCTCTTTAACAGGGAGACGGACTTTGATGCACAAGGATTACGCATCGCCTTTGGTGACGGCTATAAGGAGATAATAGCATCAGCTGCAAAGAAAGCTATAGAGGAACTCAAGGCTAGGGGATTGTCTTGGGGTGAGCTGACGATAGATGAAATCCATAAAATGCATGATTCAGGAAAACTTCTCCCGGATGAATTCATAATGACTTTTCTGAAGGCAGCTCTTACTCAAATAACGAATAAAGTATCAAAGGGTATATTGCTTGATGGAGTCCCAAGAACAGTGGAACAGGCGAAGATGCTTTATCCTGTGCTAGAAGCTGTTGGAATTCGCGAGTTAAAAGTTATCTTTCTGGACGTTCCTAGAGAGGTTTGTTTCGATAGAATAGTAAAGCGTGCTCAAGAGCAACCTACACGCGCGGATCAAGAAAGTTTTGAGGTTCGTTGGAAGGAGTATGAAGAAAAGACAGTTCCTCTACTGAGATACTATGAAAGTATGGGCGTCCTCAGAAAAGTTGATGGTGTAGGGGCGATAGAAGAGATAACACGAAGAATTCTCGATGTCCTAAGCTAAGGCATTAAAAGTCTGTTTTTCAACACTTTATAGAGATTAAGATGAGTGCAAGAGAAGAAGAGTTGTTATTAGCACTCAAGAGAGATGTTCCCAGAAATTTGATTATAATATTACTAGAAAATCTCAATAGCGACTCTGGCGATGTTGTAAGATGTGCTATAAAACATCTTTTGGAAGATATCGGCACCCGTTTCTCAGATATGATTGGTGCCATTAAAATAAAGTTCCTTGATAAGCCTAGATTAAAGGATCTGCCCATATACTACGATAGGCGATCGTCAACAATATTCGTAAATTCGGTACTGCTGGCCAAGGATCTCCTGCTTTATTATAGCTGCGCGAGCGTAGATCCTATTGATGTTCTCTTTTACGTTTTTATGCACGAGTACGGCCATCATCAGATAAATATGATGGGGATAAAGCCGATGGATATTGATAGCAGGGTATACTACGTGATTTATTTTAAATTTGAAGACTTTGTCATCTCAAGATTTCTCAGAAAGGGTGTATATAGGAACATAGAAAGCAAAATCCTCTCCTTTAATGCACTAAGATCTCTCGAGTCATTATCGATGGGCATTATCAATAGTTTATTTGAGTGGCACATAAGTTACTTAGCAAGATCTATGGTAACGAGACTGATGAGTAATATAGCAACAGTAGCACTAGCTTCAGCGCTTGGCTACTTGAATCTATATAGCGTAGATGTTTCTGTGCCCGGGAGGATTATGAATATTATAGAAGTGATAGAATTCAACATGCGACAAGTGTCAGAAAATCGCATAGAGGCGATACCGGATCTTGCGTACAGAACTTGCTATGAGTGCTATAAAAATCTCTAATCTAACGAATTCTTAATACTGGCATCTACAATCTGGAAATTTCTCTTAGTTTTCTCTTAGATGTATACAAAGATAGTAGGCTAGCTCCTGTAATAATTATCGCGGAGAGGATAGTATAATTGATTTCAACCGGGGAGAACGCCATTCCCGCCGCTATTATGGACAACCCAAATGTGAATAGAATTTCGCCATAATCCTCATATTCTGGCAGGGTAAGTCTCGTAGAGACATCGCTAGTATCTACACTTATGTTCAAATACTTCCCATCGAACTCTCCTCTCATACTAAAGTATATGTTCATCTTGGTTGCTCCGGAGAATATTTCCATATGCAATTTATCTCCTATTCTTTTTGAATACTGTAATCTGTTAGTTCCTCTGTAAATTCTGTGCTGGATATCCAGAAATGATTTAGCATTTCGATTACCTCCCAAGAATGATACATTAGCTAAAACTTCCCCTGGACCATTTAGTGTAAAGCCATCGATATCGATCTTTCCGCTTGATATTAGTAAGCGTATGCGCATTGTAAGGTTTCTTTGACTATGTTCTGGCCCTTGGTTATCTTGGTTATGCGGTCGCCCCGGCCAACACGTTATATTTTCTGAGACCAAGTCAATAAGTAATAATTTGAGGTTTTCTTTCTCGATAATGGAGTAATTCAGACTCCATCGAATCCTATCAACATCGACGATATTTATTTCTTCACCCTTATCATAGCGTCCATTGTTGTTAGCATCGATGAAAGTACCTAGTTGCCTAACCGTGATTAGAAATACGGAAGAAGGATCTTGATTGTGAAAAGCTAAAACAGAGGGCCGTCGATTAAGCAGTTTTATTGTTATAGAGTGTGTTTTAAAAGTTCCCTCAATCGTATCAATACTAAAGAACTCAGTACTGCAGACAGGAGAAGTCATCAGCGTGCTGATTATCAAAATAATTAGGAGATAACTAAAAGCTTGCCTCCGCATTTGAAATTCCAACACTAGCTAAAAAGGAATGAAAGATGAATTATTTCCTTAGCTAAAAAAAGAATGAAAGATAAATCATTTCCTTCGCTTAATTAAGATTGCTGCTATTATTAGAATTGCCGCTACAACTATTATGCCTATGACTGGGGTCTTCAAGAGCATTTCTAATATACCTTCTGAACCGACATAAATACTAGGATCATGGATTAGCGTTCCGTCAAAGTGAGGATATACCAACCATGTTACAGCAGAATCTTTGCTGAAGCAGTTTGTTGAACTAACATTAGCCATATTAGGCTCTGTGTGTGCAGCTTGCTGAATCTTAGCTTCCTCTTGGTATCTAAATTCAGCATAGTATCCGGCATCCTCTCCAGCCAAGCGCACCCGGCTCATATGCTTGTTTTTGGCTTGGTATCTCTCATGGACACACTTAGGAATTCCTTGGCGTCCTCTGAACATTCCAGCAAATACTATTTCGAGGGCTAATTTGGATTCATTGTTAATCCAAGGCCAGCCACTTATTATTACGTCTATTTTAAGCTCTTTTCCTCCTGCTATTGGTATTGCATCTACTTCAACATTGGTGCTATAAATATGATTCACGAAGGTGGCATTGAAACTTCCTACTGTAGCTCCACCTCCTACGCCCTCAATAGCTTGTACTAGAATTATCGCATTAAGTGTTATTCGAATTTCTATTGTTCCAGAGATGTTTATTGTTTCAGCAGATACATCCCACATCGCGCTGTAGAGTAAGGCATGTGATAGCATGTGATCGATGGACATATTGAACTTGTTGTCGTTATCTAGGTCGAGGAACTCTATCAGCCTATTGAACTTTACAATGTAGACTGCTGTATTATTCTTCCCGGGCATCCAAATCATGTACCATGGCTTGTTTTCGAGAAACTGTACGACTATACCATCGCCTTCGACAGTACTAGCATTCCCGTGCCACATGGGTGGTTTTGAGTAGAGGTCAACTGCACCAGTGATGTTGAAGATTAGGAATAGTGCAACTAGGGCGGTGCCAATTTTTCTCTTCATTTACTATCACCACTAAGGAACAATACCCTAGGCTGCCTTTTTATATCTTATGAACAAGTTGTTCATTCGCACTTATAAACTTAGACCCAGGTCCTCAATAAGGTGCTTAAGTCTTCTAAGTTCTTGCATGAGTCTGTACCCATCAGGTGTTAGCATATAGTACCTGCGATTGTCTCTTTTAATATATCTGATATATCCGCGTTCAATAAGTCTCTCTAAAATCGGTAATAATCTCTCATGAGGTATGTTTGCTTCCCTAATTATCTCTGTTATAATAGCATAGTCACGCTTGTTTATTGCCTCAAGTATGTTCAGGAGGATTCCAATTCGAGATCGATGCGTGCTAGACAAGTCATCTTCACTCTAATAGTGCATATTCGCTATTACTATGAGGTTCCTCAGGATTATTGCTAGGAGGACAATAATTTCATTCCATATAATTCCACTCCAGAGCACAAGTCCTGACTCGAAGAGGAGGCTCTGAATAGTGCAAGCCAAGCTCCAAGCTCGGATTTTTCTTATTTTATTCCTTATGCTTTCTATTGCAACAATTAGGAAGAGAATTCCTGAAACAACGGGTAAGACTTCCAGGATGATAATAGGTATTATCATCCTAATGCCTGATATGTGCACTATTAGTGCTAATGCGGATAGAACATAAAACAGGAATGTTAAAAACCAGAAATCACGATACTTCGGAAAGAATATCGATGCATAACCCTCTTCCACGATTATTGTTACATAGCTCGTAAGTATGAAAACTTCGAGAATAATCCCGCACGAGAAAAAGAACATACCCATTTGGATTTTCGTTCTTTTTGGGACGTCTAGACCTGAAATTAGGAAGAAAATGCGGAGTATTGTCCATAAGCATATTATATCTCCTATGATTGATCCAACTCCAAGAACGATGCACATCAGTCTTTCCGTAAGCATCAGTCTAGCCCCTTTCACCAAATTTGGAGTAACTTTAGCAAAGTCGAACTAGTAAAAACACTAAATTAGGATGTTTTTATTCATTTATACTTGCATGTTGTGTGTGTTTGAATTGCTTGGAGCTGCAAAAATATATTAAACTAAAAGCACTATAAGTCCTCTTATTTTGAGTCAGAATTATGTGATGCTGCTAGCGGTCTCAGTACTAGTGGGGTTAGGAGAACGCACCTATTACAAAAGGAGTTATGAGGGATTTTGCATTTTCGTATGTGTTATCTATATTAACCAACAGTTGTGGTATTAAGTGCAGTCCTTTACTACTTGTAGTTGATAAAATTTCCACGAACATTGACCAAGAATAAATTGTAGCAAGAAGATAAGAGTCCTCATCTTGAAGTTCCCTCTTGTATAACTGCATTGCCCCCAGGCAATGTTTGCATATATGAGGGCTGCTATAACACGCTTCCATTCCTCCTGACTATTAATTAATTCATCTACGGGAAATCCTGCAGAAATAATCTCCGGATTTGCTTCAGGATATTCACTCTTAATAGCTTTATAGTTTGTTTATATGACCCTACCTATAAATGAGGGATCAGTTAGGAGGCTCGAAATGATCGTCATAGCATTTTCTAGAGGGGATTTATTCAATAAATTCACCAAGGAGGAGGATTTTTATTGTTTCTTAAGTAGTTCCCAAAACATCTCTGAGTCGATCTTTATTACACTGTGAGGTGCTATTTCCTTCCTAGTGTTGGGAGTCAGTAGCGCTATCCTAGCGTTTCGGACTTCAGAAATGTTCTTTGCTCCGGCGTATCCCATTGCAACTTTCAAACTACCTACGAACTTATGGATAACCTCAATTACAGATCCCTGGTAGGGTACTAATGCCTCTACACCCTCTGAAATTAATTTTGTCGTTCTACTGTATCTGTCAAGCAATCTTTCTAACCTAGCGGTTAGTGAGCCCATTCCCCGATATAATTTATATTTTCTTCCCTCGATTTCTAGCAGCGGACCAGGGCATTCAAGACAGCCTGCTAAATACCTGCCGCACATTATGGAATCAGCTCCTAACACTAATGCCTTAAGTGCACTAGCTACGGATGTAACACCACCATCTGCTACCAGGGGAATATCCATGGATAGTTCTCTGAGTGCATTTTTAGCTTCAATTATGGCGAATAGCGTAGGAGCCGATACGCCAGTTTCTTCGCCGGTTTTGCAGATACTTCCTGACCCAATACCTACGCGAAATCCATCGACCTTCTCTAACTTTGAAAGAGCATCCTTAACAGCATTATATGTTCCTATGTTGCCAATGATGAGATCTGCTGTTATTTCGCTCTCAATGCGCTTTACTGCCTCCATACACGCCTTTGTATGGAAGTGAGCGACATCAATAACAATAGCATCAGCGGCGTCATTAAGGACTTTAAGTCTGCTATAATCGAATGGAGAGCAAGCTGCAGCTACCATAAGTTTTTCATCAGAATCTAAACTTGGTTTTAATCCCACTGTGTTAGAGTACATTTCGATGAGGATGTTGTCCTCATTGATATTAATTAACTTACTTACTGTTTGCTCTTTTCTGACCTCGTCTAGAACCTCGGAGATAGTGGTTAATTCACTTACCCTTACTGAGCCGCTGAGCGTGCATAATTTGACTATTCCAATTGTGTTATTGTCATCAATTATTAGGGCGACTTTCTCTTCTAACTTCTTCAAGTAGCTAATAGTATCTCTAAGAGTGTAATCAGGTTTGATGCTTGGAATATCCTTGTATACGTCACACTCCTTAACTCTTCTGACAATTTTCAATTGCTCATCAATACTACAGTTTCTATGAATAACACCAATACCCCCCATGGCGGCGAGGATGCTCGCAACTTTATCATTGGATACAAAATCCATTGGAGCACTTACTAAAGGTATACTGAGCTTTATATTCCTAGAGAATCTAGTCGTAGTATCAATATCAAACGGTTCGACTTCAGAGAAGCCGGGCAGAACAATGATGTCCTCAAAGGATATTGCCACAGGAGCACTCTTAACCTTCTCCCACATAAAGAATTGCACCGAGGCATTTTTAGAAGGAATTAACAAATGGCATTTTAAAAGTCTTTTCAATTATGTAAGGATGACCATAAAGTAGAAGCAGCATTCGTTTATGAGTAATCTATAATTTTAGACGTAATGGTTTATGCCGTAAGGAGTCAGAGTCGATTTTTAAAAATGGTTGGCTTGCACTATCAAACAATAAGTGGTACGTAACTAAAGCGGTCGACATCGAAGAGGCCCTTGTCTGTGATTTTTAACTTAGGTATTACTGGGAGAGCCATAAATGAGAGCACCATGAATGGATTTTCGAGCTCCGCCCCAAGGTCTTTAGCAGCTTGTATGACTTTTTTAAGTCTTTCAGATACCCTATGTGGTTCTTCTAAGCTCATAAGTCCCGCCAGTGGTAATTCCAGCTTAGCTCTAACTTTACCGTTATCGACGACAACCAAGCCGCCTTGTATTTTAGCTACAGCATTTATTGCCTCTGCAAGATCTCTTCTGTTTGCTCCTACAGCTATAATATTGTGCGAATCATGCGCTACAGATGATCCAATAGCGCCGCGTTTAAGTCCGAAACCCCTTACAAATCCTTTACCAATGTTACCTGTGGCTTTATGTCTTTCAGCAACTACTATCTCTAATATATCACGCTCAGGATCTGGCTCTATGATACAGTTCTTTGTTTCGACCTCTTCTATATGGCAATCAGTAACAACAGAACCCTCTCTAGCCACGATTAGCCTTATCTTAACCTTATCTGCACAGGCTCTTATTGTAAGTTCATCCTCAGAGACTTCTTTGGCTAGGCGCATGGTTTTAAGGGCCCAATCTGGGTACTTATATTGCTCGAGATTTATCAGAAGTTTACCATCCCTTGCGACAAGCTCGCCATTTAAGAAAACAGCTTTGACATGCACATCTTCAAGGTTTTCAAATAGCACTACATCAGCATAGTAACCAGGAGACAAGGCACCGAGTCTGCGAAGCCCATATGCAGTAGAAACATTTAGCGTAACCATCCTTATGGCTTCTATTGGGTCAACGCCAAGTTCTATTGCTGTTCTTAAAACTGGCTCTAAGTGACCATTTTCGAGTATATCATCCACGTGTTTGTCATCTGTTACAAGAATGCATCTATCTAACGGAAGTTTTTCAGAGATGACTCTCTTAAGTACGCCAATATCTCGCGCCACAGTTCCCTGCCTTACTAGCAAGTACATTCCCAAGTGTAGCTTTTCAACAGCTTCATGCTCAGTCGTGCTTTCATGATCAGTCAAAATTCCGGCAGATATGTAGGCTTGAAGAGTACTTCCAGAGAGTAATGGTGCATGACCGTCAATTATTTTCTTGGCTTTTTCAGCAAGTGCTATCTTCTGTAAGACATTTTCATTGACATCAAGCACTCCCGGAAAATTCATTAGCTCGCCCAAACCCAGGACCATATCGTCCTTAAGTAATTCAGCAATATCCTCAGGTCTTATCTCTGCTCCTGATGTGTCGATATTGGGTGCTGCGGGAACACAACTAGGAGCCATAACGAATATTTTCACCGGTAGTTTTCTGGCTTCATCTAGCATTAAATGCAGACCCCTAACGCCTAAAACATTTCCAAGCTCATGGAAGTCAGTTATTATTGCAGCTGTTCCATGAGGTATAATTGCTCTAGCAAATTGGGTTGGACAAAGCAAACTACTTTCAACATGAACATGAGCATCGATAAATCCGGGAGCAGCATACATGCTTTTTCCATCGAAGACTTTAGTTAGATCACCAATGATGTCATCGCAATTTCCCACTCTCGCAATATACTTCCCTTTAATAGCTATGTCACCGTCGAAGATAGTCTTTGAGAAGACATTTATAATCCTAACATTTTTAATAACAATATCAGCTGGTATCTTACCCTGCGAACACAATATAAGTTCTCTAAGCATCTTTGTCACCATAGTCTGTCATAGAAAATTGATAAGCACTAAAAAATCACATTAGCTCAGTCATACTGCGCGGAGTGGCATTACTGCGAAGTAGGATCGTAATTTAAATCATTTTTTAGGTCTGATTTATCAGATGAGCATCTAATTTTTTACAATGTTTTTACAGTATATAGTACCGCGAGTTTTCCTCTTAGTCGTGTGAAATAACAGCTGGTGAAGAGACATGGTAAGAAGAAACCTTATAATCTCAATCATCATAGCAGCGTTATTATTACTGAAGCCTGAGTGTCTAGCCAACACAGTGATTTCGACGAAACCTATTGAAAGTACAATAATAGGTTCACCAACAATTAATCAAGAGCAATTATACGAGTGGGTTTTTGCGGTATATTTGGATGCTGACAATAATTTAGAAGATTGTGGAATCGATGATTTTCTAGAAATGTCAAGCGTGGGATCAACTAGCAATGTAATAATTTTAGTTTTGTTTGATCGTTGCTCTAAATATGATACCTCATACGACAACTGGACATATGCATGTATATTCAAGGTAGACAAAAATGAGCTACCATACAGTAGCAATGCTGATGAAATTTGGGGAGAAGTGAACATGGGAAGTCCAGATACTCTATTTAGATTCATCAATTACACAGTGAAAAACTATCCTGCAAAGAAGTATGCACTGATACTATGGGATCATGGTGGTGGATACTTCGGTGCATGCTGGGACGAAGATAATGGAAACGATCGTCTGACAGTAAGCGAAATTCGTCAAGCACTAATGGAAGCACGCCAGCAGTTGGGGATAAAATTCAGTATACTCGGCTTCGATGCATGTCTCATGGGATGTATTGAAATTATATATGCGCTTAGGGATCTCGCAGACATCGCAGTCTTTTCCCAGGAATATGAACCAGGCGACGGTTGGCCATATGACAGCATCTTGAGTTACCTAACCTCAAACCCGTCTGCCTCGCCGGCAGATCTTGCTAGAAGGATAGTAAGTTATTACATAAGCTTCTATAGTTCACCTCTCTATAGAGATTTGAATGCCACGTTATCGGCAATTAACGTGACGCATGTAACTAGATTTGCATTCGCCGCTCTAAACAGAGTAGTAGGATACATGCTGAGGTACTACAATAGTCTTAGCTCGGATATACAATATGCTGTTGACAACGCAGAAAAGTTTTATTACACTTTTCAAAAAGATCTTAAGCACTTCCTCATTATCCTTCGAGATCGCACACCAGATACAACATTTAAGTCTCTGTTAAATGATGCCATAGGGACAATTAATTGTTCGGTTATTGCATATGGCAACCTGGACTATCACCCAAATGCTTACGGACTATCAGCATACATAGACTACACCTACGATCTTATTCAGTACGGCTATACAAATTTGGATAGTTCTGTGCATCATCAATGGGATGAATTTGCATCGAAGCTCTTAGGGTATGCTCCCAACATATGGTTCTACGACATCAAATTCTTCGGTGAAGACACGGATTCCGACGGTTACTATGATTCAAACCTGAAGATAGAAATTGATTTAGATTCATCTACCTCAGAAAGCGTATATGTAAAAATATATGGCTATTGTGGTGAATCTGAAGTACTCGTAGGGCAATCGGAGTCATTTACCGTCAGTGGTGCGACGTCGGTTGATGCAAGAAACATCAGTATATCAGTGACCTTAGGTGGAGAATATTCATTCAGAATTGAGGTTTGGAGCTCCTCGCAACTTAAGAACCAATTTTACTACTATTGCGATAGAGACATAATAGATGTGCCTCTAGTGCAAGATACAAAACCTCCGGTAATAAAGATTTTAAGCCCCTCAAATAACAGTGAAGTTGGGGGTTTAAGTTTTACCCTAAAATTAACTCTGGAAGACAACGCAGGGTTATCTCATGTAGAAATCTACGTAAATAACTCCCTTTACAAAAACTATACGTTCTTGCCCGGGCAGACCAATGTATCCATACAATTCAGCATAACTGTTCCAAAGTATGGACTTTATAAAATTACAATAATTGTTTATGATAGGGGCCAAAACACAGCTACTAGCACAATATTTGTTAAAACTATTGACGTTAAGCCCCCGATATTGAAAATTCTAAATCCTAAAAATAATAGCGCCATCAGGAAGTTGAGTTTCATCTTGCAATTAGTTGTGGAAGATGATTCAGAAGTATCACATATTGAAGTTTTCTTAAATGGCACACTCTATGAAAATTATACGGCTCTACCAGGACAGAACAATGTAACTGTATCATTTAACATAACTCTCGCACAGTATGGTTCTTATGAAATCATAATAAAAGCATACGACAGAAACCTTAACAGAAGTACTAGCACTGTATTCGTTGAGGCTGTAGGTCCAAATGTAAGAGCATTCATCATTGGCATTGGTGTGCTGGTTCTGTTAGCTATAGCTTGCCTAGCTATAATTATAGCTAAGAGGAAGTAGTACTATACCTTACCTTTTTTGATTGGATAATTCTTAATCGCTTGTATTGGCTGTTGCGTGGTGCTTTCTAAATGGATTATGATGTGGTAGTTATTGGTTGTGGCCCCTCCGCTCTTTCCTTTATAAAAGCTCTTAGGGAGCTATATCCTGAGAAGAAAGTTCTAGTTATCAGAAAGTCAAGAAGAGCAATAATCCCCTGCGCAATTCCGTACATTATTGGCGGTTTGAAAGGTATTGACAACATTGTTGTAGATGATAGTATCTACTCTCAACTTTCGGTAGAGTTAGTCGTGGATGAGGTCATAGATGTTGATCGTAATAGGAAGATTGTCAAAACAAGAGATGGGCACGAGATCAGATATAAAAAGCTGGTCATTGCTACGGGAACAAGTCCAATTAAAATCCCAATAGATGGGATAGATCTCAAAAATGTAGTGTTCGTCTCAAAGGAATATGATGCTTTGAAGGAGGCTTACGATGTGCTCTCAAAATCTAAGGAGATCGTCATAATCGGCGCTGGATTCGTTGGACTTGAATTTGCTGATGATTTAGCTGACGATAGAAAAATTAGTGTAGTAGAAATACTTGACGAGGTTCTTCCTTTGTCATTTGATAATGAGTTCGGCATATTGGCGAGGAATGAGCTCGAGAGGAAGGGAGTGAGATTTTACCTAGGAAGATCAATCTCCAAAATTGTTGGTAGCGGAAGGGTCGAGAAGGTTATTCTAAGTGATGGTACAGAACTGAAGGCAGATGCAGTATTGATTTCCATTGGTGTGAAACCTAATTCTGAGCTAGCTGCTAAGATGGGGCTAGCTGTTGATGATTATGGACATATAATCGTCGACGATTACATGAGAACTACCGATCCAGACATATTAGCAGTGGGTGATGTTGCACAGAGAAAGGACTTTATGTTTAATAAGCCAACTAAAGCTTACTTTGCTCACTTAGCGATAAGAGATGGGTTCATTGCAGCAATGAATATTTTCTCTCCGGGAAGGACCTATAAAAATGTGGAAGTTCTTCCAGTTTTTGCAACAAAGATAGGAAATATAACGTTAGCATCGGCAGGCATCATAGAAAAAGTGGCCAATAGCGTTGGAATGGAGATAATTCCAGTGATCTTTGAGGTGGAGAATAGACATCCACCAAAACTTCCTGACGCAAGGAAAATGTTATTTAAAGCAATATTTGAGAAGACGACTCTAAGATTAATAGGCGCACAAATTGCTGGACCTGAGTCAGTAGTAGAAATAATGAATTCGATAGCGCATGTAATCCAACTTGAACTAACAGCATATCAGATAATAAACTTGCAGTACGCTACACACCCATTGGTAACAAGCTCTCCATCAAATCATCCACTAAGACGAGCCGCTTATGAAGCAATTATGCTTAAGGATAAATTGTGTAGGGAAATATAATACAGGTCAAGCATCTATACTTAATAGTTTCAATTGAGTGTCATTCAATGATTTTAGCATAAGAATGACCAAACGAGAGTGTTACTAAATAAAGACGTTCAAAGCGATAAAAAATTTTTGGAGGAATTTGAATACGTTAAAATGCCAGCCTTTGATTCTCTTAAGATTAAACTCACCTAGGTCAGCACCAAGTATCTCTGCGATGTCAAGGGCCGAGTTAACTGTTGCAGATGCTGTCCATAAGACGGAGTTTGCAATAAGACCCTTCTTTTTTAGCTGTAGCTTTCCGAATAGGATTAGTGTATGGAGGGTTCCAAGGAGAGGTATATAGCTCCAATTAGTATGGTTTATCTGTTCGGGTTGATAGCCGTAGAATATTCTATTTATTCCCCTAGACTTCAAAGGAAAGACAAAGTTGAGTACCGACTTTGCCATTAGCATGGCCAAATCTCTCCAAATAGTTTTTCTAGTAATTTGGTACAGCCTCAAAAAATCTGGTGCAATAATTAATCCATAGGGATCCAAGTGCTGATTCTCAACTGAGACGACAGTCCAGCCACGCGTTCTAAAATTTAGCTCACCTAGAAAAGAGTCTTTTCCAAATGGAACATCCCACAGAAATGTCCATGTTGACAGGAAGTACGCAGCTCTCTCTGCTATCTCAACATACTGGTGGTTTCTAGTAGCATCATAAAGCAATATCGCAGCGCGTAGTATTGCATGAGCTCCCTCCTTATCTATAGAATCAGAATCAAGTGTGTCGCGGTAGTAGATGTCACTCTTCACGAATTTCTCTGAGTAATATCGCATGGCTTTTTCCGCTGATTTAAGAAAAAGCTTTTCTCCTGCTAGTGTATATAGCTTAACCATAGGCCACACAACATAAGCCCCGTTCGTACTATCCCCCATGGGCTTACCATTAACTAGCCATGTACCATAATCTCCTGTTTCAAGCTGCTTCTCGATCAAGGATAAACAAACTCTCATCGGAACTAGAAGCCACTTCTTGTTGCTCTCATTGGCTTTTTGGGAGTATTCATACAGTCTCAATAGGGAGTATAAGGTTTCACCGATAGCTCTGGTACTCATATGTTCTTTGTGACAGATTGCATATCCAAGCTTTCTTCCATTTGAGAGAAAGTAGTCAGTGTATATCATTCCATCTTCTGTCAACGCATTGCAGTAACTATTAGCTATATCGAATGCTATCTCCTTAAGTTCCTCGTCTCTACTGGTTAGGTAAACTCTATATAGCGCTAAAGCTAGGTCTAATTCTCTCCCCACGAAGCCCCCTGAGGTTGAGGATCCACAAATTGGTGTCCCGCACAGGACGAACTGAACAAATCTTTTCCGAGAGAAAAACCTACAGTAATGAACATTTAGTGCATAACTAATGCGACTCTGAACGTACCCCTTCAAGTCCTCGATAGTTATTTCCTCAGGTTTTCCTACCAGAATCTCGAATGCCTTGTCAAGAACCAGGTGATATCCTCTCTGATAGCCTCTATTGCGATATTTGCAGTTAATGATGTAGAATCTCCTGGAGTACTCCCTAGCCCTAGAAAAATACTTCTTACAAGGTCTCGAAAGCCTGCCTTTAGCAGTATAGCTTACCGGAGTTTCGGCCCATGGTATGCGGATTACTATCTTGTCTTTTAAAACACTTACAGCTGTCATCTCTGCCTCATTTCTAGGTTCTGTAAAAACCGCTAGGACCTCATTATCGTCTTCAACGATGCCTGCAGAAGGTATGCAGCAGCGGTCTTCTCTGACAAAGTATGGGGAATTCAGGGAAGGTCTTAAAAATGTTCCGGTTCCGATTCTGTTTCCGTCATAGATCACCCCAGGAATGATCCAATATGTGGGTTCGAAGTCGAACTCAACAATAAAGTAAAACTCTCTATTAGGTCTCCAGAAGCGATCTATTACATAAACGTCATCAGCAATTCTTTTAATAGAATCAGTGGAGAATTCATCTTGCAAGATCCTAAATGGCAAGTCTTTGCACCAGTTGTGTGCGTATTAGACGTGTTTCTAGTAACTTACAGCAAGTTTTTTCTTCCGTCGGTGTAGAACTTTTCTCACTATCCCTATAAATTCTTCCTCACTTATCAAACCCATTGATATTGCATCATCGCAATATAGTCCAGTCCTCTTTTCAATTTCTTTATCGATTTCCAGTCTATCTTCATGGGTTGTCATCTCCAGGAGGTTCAGTCGAGCTAGCCACTCCCTAACGAGCTTACTCATTGTGATCACTATATTCAATCCCTGCTCTAGAATCAAGAATATTTATTGTATGATTAATGTAGGATCAATAGTTCACAATGCTTTCAACGAGAGGCAATAATATGAAATAAATGTTAGCTGCGTTATTTCTAAGGTCTCTGCATTCGGCTCTAAGACATCTCAGCATTGAGTACGCGATTTAGGCTTAATTTATGAGAGTGTTAGTAGATCTTTTTATATACGCATACTCTTTAAAGTGCAAAACCTCAGTGTGACTTAGATCTATGCTGAGATTAAATGAAGATGAATTTTTAGGTTCCTGACGACCGTAGATCACGTAATGGATAATTTTGATGATAATGCACTTAAGGACTTTGGTGTCATGGTTGGTTATAGAAAAGAGCCTACCATATGGAGCAGCAATCAGATTGAAATTCTCCATGGGAATAATTTACGTTAGTCGAATAATAAACATTGTAGTGGATTTCATATTTGCTCTGATAGTCACTAGGAAATTAACAATTAGAGAGATGAGTTGGTGGACTATACTCTCAAACTATCTCGTCTACATCGGTGTCTTCTCGACAATTTATACCTTCTGGGCAAGTCGGGCTATAAGCCGTGGCTGGAATGTTTCAAAAGTTGTACTGAGACTTGGCGCACTCATTGGTGGGGTTCTTGCTGTTCTAAGCGTACCATTTATGATCTTCCTGAGTGGAGAATTTGGGGTCTATGCAGATCTAATTCTATTGGTGTCTTTAGTCGTCTTAGCAGACTATGTAATCAAATCTCTGTTCTCTATATCTCAAGGATACGCTCCTCAACACATAGGTATATACAATGTGGTTTTTGCTGTGGCAAGAACAGGGCTCGCCTACTTTATGATCGTGATGCTTAGGTATGGCATTACAGGAGCTTTAGCGGCTCTTCTTCTATCGAAAGTTGTGGTAGCGCTAGTGCTATTCTTGCTTAACAAGAGTCTTATCACTGGAGCAATTTATGATCAAGCCATTGCGCTCAAGTGGATTAAGTATTCATGGTATCCCTTAAATCTTTATCTACTTGATGCAATATCATACTTTGATGTCCTAATCGTTGGAATAATCACCCATAATGAGCTTTTGATCGCATACTTCGGTGTAATACGTCTGCTAGTACCCGTTATTGCGTCCATAGCAGAAGCGATACCATCAATCTACGCTAAAGTACTCGCTATGCGCGATCCGAGAATAATAGAGGAGGGTATATGGTTTCTATTACTAATGGCAACGCCAGCAATTGCTGTTTTGCTAGGTATCCCAGAACCAATTATAGCCGTGCTAGGAACAAAGTATCTGCCTATGAGTAGTTATATATGGCCATTCGTGATAGCTACGGGTTTAAATGTATTTTATGTCACTCTAAGGAATTCCATGTTAGCTTGGGAGAGTAGTGATGAAAATATATACGAAGGAATCAGATTTGCCAAAACAATCTTCTTTGACTTACTTATAATCGATATCATTCAAGTGTCATCTTATCTCGCTCTGTTGGCAGTCACAGTTACGCTTCTTACGGACACATACGTCATTCTGCTCTGGTGGGGTGTATTAATGCTTACTAGGTATATCCTAAGTACCATGCTAGCTATAGCATTTTCGCGTCGCAGATTTGGATTATATCTCATAAGTTCACGAAGTTTAGTTGACATAGCAAAATTCTCCTTGGTAGGCCTGATAGTATGCATTGCCGGCAGATTCATGGAGGTAGAAATAAGCGAGAAGATATACGAAATGTTAAGACTATTGATTCCTCCGGCTGCGATTTTGCTTATTCTTTACATGTGTTTTGCGTTAATTATTGACAGGAAAACTAGGAATTTAGCGAAGACAATATTATCATACGCAAAGAGGCATTTTTAAGCTGCTTTCTAAATATACTTTATTACAGGTACCACAGGCACATTGTACCCGCGCCAACTTCATCCTCTGCAAAATGGGGTGCCTTTGGTGAGCAGCTCAATAGAGGATATCATAGCTGAAAAGATGCTAAATTTCATGACTTATTTGACTGGAGTCATCGGAAGTAAAATCTCTGAGGAGGACTTAAGGCATATTGCTACCAAACTTGAAGTCATAGAAAATGAAATCAAGGAAAGCATAAGTGATTCTATTTCTAAAATTCGGTATCTCGAAGAGAATAATAAGTTCCTACAGCAGCAGATATCGAATTTAACTAAAGAAAAAGAGAATCTCATATCGCAAGTTGAAAATTTATTGAATGAGCTTAAAAGAGTTAAGCGGAGGTATCTAGGTGCAAAGAAAAAACTTAAGGAGCTTAGGGAGATTGAATCAAAGCTCAGCAATAATATCGAAGAGCTCAAACTTAAAGTTAGAGAACTTGAAGAAGAAAATAACAAGATGGCTGGTAAACTTGCGGAGTTCATGGAAGATAATGAAAGATTGAAACGCGAAAACAAAGACCTTAAGGATAGATTAGTAGCGCTTGAAAATCAATGTGAGAGTCTAGAAAAAGAATTGCGAACTTTTGAATCAAGATTCTTGAAGGCTGCTGATATTGTCAGAAAAGAACTCACAGCAGACGCTCTAGAGATAAGAGATGCCATCAGAACCGCAGCCGAGGAACTTAAAGCTTTTGTTTTGCCCCAAGGCAGGGCTAGGCTTGAGAAGTTATCCTCACTTGTAGCTAGAATCCACACGAAGATTTCATCCAAGGACATAGGATCGGCAATACTCCGCTTAATTAGAGAAGGTGAGGTATAACTTAATGATTATGAGTCGATTATTTCCCTCGCTTTCGATGCGCTACCTTCTCATAAGTAAGGAACTTTGTAAAGTTTTGTTGAACTATTAATCAGCTGGCTAAATATGCTACTGGGTGTGTGAATTGAATAGACGCATAAATCTTCAAAGGGTATTTCTAATGCTGTTTTTTATGTTTGGTATCATAGTGAGCTCTAAGATTAAATTCCACAAGATATTTGGCCTAGATATAAACTTCTCACTACTAGCAATATTTGGTCCTGTTGTTGATGCTTTTCTTCCAACGCCGGCAACTATATTTACCATTCTAGGCGCAAGAGCCTTGCAAATATTAACTGGAATCACAAAGTCAACAAGTATAATTTCGTGGCTTATGTATATACCAATACTATTCGCTAGCTGCTATTTTGGTCGATTAGTTAAAAGGTCCGAAGATCCATTCAAGTACCTAATAGTAACGCCAGTCATATGCATTGCTTTATTCGTACTGCATCCAATTGGTGCCCAAGTTTGGTACTTCTCGCTTTATTGGTTGATCCCTATTGTTGTTGCTGTAGTATCAGGTACAATAGACTATCGATTACATGATATACCTAAGATCTATTTGTACTCGTTAGGAGCAACCTTCATAGATCATTGTGTTGGTTCTGTAATGTTCTTATATGCTTTCAACATACCCGCAATTTACTGGAATATGGCTATACCCCTTGTTATAATTGAAAGAGCACTATTTGCAGGCGGCGTAACATTGCTATACCTATTTCTAAGGAAAGCAATACCACCACTCAGAGAGGTATATGTACTTGAACTAGTGACTATCCCTGAAGCGATACCGGAAAGCATTCCTAGGGAATAGATCTAGCTGAATCCAGATCTTGCTCAAACCTATTTTTATACCCCTTGTAAGTTTTCTAAATCTAAAGTATCTAAAACAAGATAGTTAGTACAGTTCGACCCTCAAGTAGTCCAAACATATTGTTATGGATGGGATTCCTCTGGTGATGAATATGGTTGAGAAGTGGAGACTGGTTAAGAGTGGAGCCTTAGAACCTCTTGCTGTGCATGCATCATATGAGGCTATTGCTAAGAGTGTCGCTAGTGGTGAGGCTCCCAATACTTTGCATATATGCTGGCCTAGCAGACCATACGTATGCATAGGCGTGCATCAAATTGCTGAGCTCGATGTGGACCTGAATAAGTGCAGAGAGCTG